>NZ_JBLLNT010000003.1:255000-564352 GCF_048059015.1 Thalassospira sp.
CTGCGACAATATCTTATTTGTGCTGCTGCGATTGCAGGGCTTTCACTGGCCGGATGTTCCGGGACCAACCTGGTTCCCAATACGGGATCTGGTGGCGGCGGCGATGGTAAAAGCAACCAGCCCGCACCGGCCTTTACCCAGTTTACAGATATTCCCATGCCATCGAACTCATCGCTGGACATGGATAAAAGCATCATCTTTGGCGCATCAGATGCCTGGCACGGAAGACTGGTTTTGAATTCCGGCGGCTCGCAAGCGCAGATGTATGACTTCTATGAGCGCGAAATGCCAAACTTTGGCTGGAGCAAGGTAACCGTGGTCCGTGCGGACATTTCGGTTTTGGTCTATGACCGCGAAAACCGCGTCGCGACCATCAAGCTTACCGGCGGTTCGTTTGCTGGATCCGTTGTTGATATCACGGTATCGCCGAAAGGCTGATCCACCGGGTCTCACAAATCAGCAAAAAATAAAGGGTGCCATCTGGCACCCTTTTTTCTTTGATCGTCGTATGTTTGGGCTGCTTAGCGCGTGCCAAACAGACGGTCGCCCGCATCACCAAGGCCCGGCACGATGTAAGCTTTTTCATTAAGCTTCTCATCAAGGCCTGCGGTGTAGATCGGAACATCCGGGTGCGCATCCTGGAAGACTTTGACGCCCTCAGGTGCAGCCACCAGCGCCATGAAACGGATATCCTTGTCAGCAACGCCATATTTATTCAGCGTATCGATCGCAGCAACAGCCGAATTACCAGTTGCCAGCATCGGATCGACCAGAATGAAGGTACGGCCTTCGACTTCCGGGAGCTTGACGAGATATTCGACCGGCATGTGGGTTTCCGGATCACGATAGAGGCCGATATGGCCGATACGTGCGGACGGCATCAGATCAATCAGGCCATCGGCCATGCCAGAACCGGCACGCAGGATCGGCACCACGGCAAGCTTACGGCCCTGAATGACCGGTGCACTCATCGGGCAGATCGGCGTCTGGATTTCTTCGTAGCTGACCGGGAGCTCGCGGGTGATTTCATAGCCCATCAAAAGGGCGATTTCCTTGAGCAACTGACGGAAGGTCTTGGTCGAGGTATCGACCTTGCGCATATGGGTCAGTTTATGCTGGATCAGCGGGTGATCAAGAATATGAAGGTTGGGGAAATCCTTGTGCGTGCTCATGTTTCTACCGGCCATCCTGTCTTGCGGGGCAGTCATTACGTCTTAACAACCGCCTGAAATTTGCTTCTGGGCCTACCGCCTAAAGCCTTTGCCCGATGATGGCAAGTAGAATGCCGCAAACAGAGGGCAAAAACAAACCCGTTCGCGGTGAAATCGTCAATCGCCCGGAAAGCCCGGTGAAAGCCCGGCACCCGATACGAAAAACGGGGTAGTGCATCCCTGCACCACCCCGTTTGGTTCGACACATTATATATGTGTGCTATTTGACTTCACGATCATTGGGCTCGGCGCGAACTGGGAAACCGTCAATCGCGTGGTCCTTTTTGATCTTGGCCGCGTCATCACGCGCAGCAGCAAGTGATGCATAGGCACCGATACGGACATAGTACCAAGCCGCGTCATTTTCCGGACCCCGGACAACCACCGCAACCTGAAGGCCCTTCTTGCGAAGTTCTTCTGCGCGCTGGCTGGCATTTTCGTGAACCTTGAAGGCACCAATCTGAACCGAGAACGGCTTGTCGGCACTTTCAGTCGTTGAAGCCTCGGCTTCTGCAGGCGGCGCAGGCTTTGCTGCGGTTTCGGTTGGTGCAGTAGCCGGTTCTTCGGCTTCGGCTGCAGGCTCTGCTTGCTCGGAGGGCGCCTCTGCTGCGTCACTTACTTCCGGTGCGGCCGGTGCTTCTGGCACGTCGGCGGCCTTTGCAACGTCGCGAATTTCCGGGGCAGAGATCGAAGATGTGTCAGAAGTGTATGCATCTGCCGTCTCAGTCATGGCTGCGGCGTCCGAGCTTGCAGTCTCTGAACTTGTTTCGCCCTGACCAGACAATGCTTCTGTACGCTGGGCAATCAGGTCACCGACCGGATCATCACTATCAGCGGAAATTTTTGGTTCTTCAACCGGCGTTGCAGGCTCCGGAACCGGTTCGGTCATGACGACCGGCGCGTCCGGTTCAGAGGCCAGCATCTCGACCGGGGCTTTTTGTGTCGGCATGCTGACGGTCGTGTCTTCGGAATCCATAAACAGGCCTGCGCCCACCAGCATTCCGGCAAAGAACAGCACAAGGCCAAGCATGCCAGCGCCTGTCACCAGGCCAAGGAGGGTTTTGCGATCCATATCAGCTATCCGTGCATTAAAGTTTTGCCGATCACGCGAACGAGGATCCCCTCGCCCGTTGCCATCACCATGCCCGTCCCGCCCATAGATAAAGGCAGGAAGTGGTGCATCCTTTTGCCCGGCTTCCGCATCGGAATCGGTTTCAGGCGTTGCACGCAGATCGGGTTTGTTGGTTTGGTCTTCGCCAACCATGAACTTGGCCATCCTTCACGACATCAATTGATACTGACAATTTGTAACCGCCAGCACGTTTATAAAACGCTAAAGCCGTTCAATCAGACGCAGTTGGCGAGCGAAGGAGCATATGAGGATGGTTATTGGCGGCTGGATGGACTTGGACATGGTCGAGTGCATGGCAGCCCGCGGGCAAAAAAAAGGGGGACTGGTATGTTCCCCGGCATTGTCCCGCACAATTAACCGGATACCAGTCCCCTCGAGTGAGAGAGATCGACCTTCGGGGAGAGAGAGTCCCGAAGATTGTGGTCATCAGGCACGCCATGTCAGCCTGATGACCGGTCACAAACGACATTGCCGTCTGCATTTGACAAACACAGTCATAGAGCATCGAAATTCTAATTGCAAACGATTATCACACACATTCGCATATTTTTTTCAGAAAGATCAATTCGGTGACTTCAAAACCCACATTCCATCCACCATTTAAAAGCGAACTGGACAGACCGGGAACACGATCATTTTGGGAAAATTTCGCAGATTTCCGCAGAAGACACCAACTAAATGATTGTTTTCCGAATTAAGCTCTGTTTGGATCAGAAAAACTACTCTTAGAAGTAGGGGTGTGCGGGAGCGCAGCGCCGAGACAAAAGATAATGAAAAAATACGGTTTGCTCTGGAGTGTTGAATATGACGGGAGAAAAAGCCGCGAAGACGGCTAAGTCGGGAGGTGTAACCAGCCTTCTGACGTTACGGCGAATCTTGCTCGTAATTGGTTTGCTGGTTTCAGGAGCTGTTACATGGATGCTTCTTTGGACTGGCGACACATATAGAAACTTTGCTGTCGAGACGCTTAATAACTCGGTCAGCGGTACGGTTAACTTCTTTGTCGGGTCGCGCGTGGCCACCGACTATGCCGACAAAATCACGCCGATTGGCAATGAATGGTCACGTTTAAGCAGTTTGGTAAAAAGCTATCAGGAAAATGACCAAACCCGTATGCAGGCAGAGCTTGATATTCTGTCGAATACGAGTGCAGTCGTTCAGGGTGAAGTCCTGTTGATTGATGCGATTTCCTATGATCAGGAATTCAATCAGCTTGCGACATCCAACGCCAATCTTGGATCAAGTGTCGCAGACGACCCGGACGTTAAAGCGTTTCTGGTTGGACGCGACAAGGGTGAAGCACGTAAGCCAGCAAGCTTTATGTGGACCACGCCAGAAGGCCGCCCGGTCTTTAGTTTGGTTCTGCCGGTTGGCGGGTTCCGCGCTGTTGGCTTCCTGGAGGTCATCACCGATCCCCTGCCCCAGCTTGAAGGGATCGGCAAGGTGCTGGGCGGCAACTTCCAGATTTTGGACAACTCGGGTGCTGTTGTATTCGAAAGTCTGGAAACTGGTGCCGCAAGCGAAGGTGGCGAAATTCTGGCCGAGGCAGATACAAATGCCCAGGGCGAACAAGCCAGCATCGCACAAGATAGTGCAGCCACAGGCACAACACATCGCGCAGCCGTTGATGTGACCATCAGTGACGGCCGTGGTGGCGTGTGGGCCAATGCCGTGTTTGACCGCGACATTACCGACTTCTATGCCCAGACCGATGATCTGCGAACCCTGTCGATCGAAATCCTGGTTGGCGTGCTTCTGGCAGCCTGGGTGGCCGGTTGGGTGCTGTTGCGGACCACGGTCTTCCGCAATCTGCGCGGATTTGCCCGTGCAATGACCTCGATCTCGGAAGGTGACATCAATGTCAGCCTGCCACGTGTGGGCAGCGATGAAATTGGTGACATGCGCAAGGCATTGGTCGCACTGCGCGAATCAGTGCGTCAGGCAATGATCTTGCAAAACATGGTTGAAAACACACCGACCATGACTGCCCTGATCTCGCCAGAAGGCAAGTTGACTTACCTTAATGCCAGTGCGCAGGAATATGTGGGTGGCACGGCAAGTTCGGTTTCGGGTGACTTCCTGAAACTTGGTCCGGATTTCCAGGCCAAGCTTTCCAACCCGAACAACCTGCCCTTTACCGAGGTGATCGACACAGAACGTGATTACCTTGACGTTCTGGCTGCACCGGTACGTGACAAGGACAATGTCCTTTTGGGTACGATGCTTGCCTGGAACGCAGTGACCCAGCGTGAAGAAAGCAAAATCGCTGTGGCTGAGATGATGGCCGAAGTTGCCCGTGTGGCACAGTCGGTCACCGAACAGTCCGAAGGGTTGCTGAGCCTTGCAAGCGAACTGACCAGTCAGTCCGAAAGCACCGCACAGCAATCTGGTGATGCGCTTGGTGTGTCGCGTGAAGCGGCATCAAATACCCAGAACGTTGCCACCGCGGTTGAAGAGCTTTCATCCTCCATTGCCGAGATTAACCGTCAGGCGACCGAGGCTTCTGATGTGACCGGACGGGCACAGCAGCAGGCAGAGGAAAGCCAGCGCAATATCGGCTCGCTCGAAAAGGCAAGTTCGGAAATCGGATCGATTATTGATCTGATCAACGATATTGCCCACCGCACCAAGCTTCTGTCGCTGAACGCAACGATTGAAGCCGAACGTGCAGGCGAGCTTGGCAAAGGTTTTGCCGTGGTTGCAAACGAGGTCAAATCGCTTGCCGATCAGACGGCGAATGCGACCGGCCAGATCGGTGATCTGACAACTGCAATTCAGCAGGAAGTTCAAAAAGCGGCCCAATCGATCAGCATGGTTGGTGACGTTATTCATCAGGTCAACGATATCCAGTCGACCATCACCCATTCGGTGGATGAACAGCGCCGCGCAACCAGCGAGATTTCCGAAAACGTTCAGCGTATTGCTGAAGGTGCTGGCTCCATGGACCAGATGATCCGGTTCGTGAATGACGGTGCGCAAGGCACGGGCCGCAATGCCCATGATCTGAACACCGCCAGCCATCAGCTTTCGGAAGTGGCCCGCAATCTTTCTGACAAGATGCGCGAGTTCAGCAACCGTATGAAACTGACCTGATCACGGGTCAAACAGCGATCTCAAAACAAAGGGCGGCATCATAACGATGCCGCCCTTTTTCGTCTCACACCGCGAAAGCCGAGATCAGCTTGCCGCCGACTTCGATGCAATTTCATAAAGATCGCGCGAGATTTCCGGCTTGGCCAGAATACGATCCAGTGCCGCCTTCATCTTCTTCGCACGGTCCGCATCATATTTGGCCCATTTACCAAGCGGTGCGCACAGGCGTGCGGCCACCTGCGGGTTGATGTCATCAAGCTCGATCAGGCGATCAGCATAGAACTCATAACCTGATCCATCCTTGGCATGGAAATGACGCGGGTTGCCCATGGCAAAGGCACCGACGAGCGAGCGGACCTTGTTCGGGTTGCGCATGGTAAATGCCGGATGGCTCATCAGATCCTTGACGCGTGCGAGCGTATCATCGCGTGACGACATGGCCTGAAGCGCAAACCATTTATCAAGAACCACGCCATCCTTGGCAAAGCGTTCCTCGAAATCGGCCAATGCTTCGGAACGACCGGCATGATCAAGATGGTTGAGTACCGAAAGTGCTGCCATCTGATCGGTCATGTTGTCGGCCGTGCGGTATTGCTCAGCCGCCAGATCGGCAAACTCGCCCTTCCCGCTTGCCACCAGATAACCCAAAGCCACCGCACGCAATGCGCGCTGCCCAGCCGACGTTGCATCCGGGGTGAAGGCCGCATTTGATGCGTTCTGGTGATAGGTGTTGGTAAAATCATCTAACAGCCCAAGACCAATGCGTTTGCGAAGCTCGGTTCGGACCTGATGAATGGCTTCGGGGTTGGCCGGTTTGCGCTGTTCCGACAAGAATTCCTCGCCTGGCAGCACCAGCGCATCAGCACGGAATGCCTTATCAAGATCGTCGTTGGTCAAGGTTGCCCGCATGGCATTGATGAAGGCATCAACGCTTGCGCCTTGCGCATCAAGGGCGGCCGCCGCATCACCGTTATTGTCTTCAAATGCCGTGATGGCCGAAAGCATCAAACGGGTTGCGTATTTCTGACCTGCTTCCCAACGATTAAAGGCGTCAACATCATTGCCCATCAGGAACACAAGTTCATCATCAGGCTGATCGGTCATGACATTAACCGGGGCAGAGAAACCACGGTTAAACGACACCACCGGCGCCTCTGCCACGTTATCAAAAACAAATTCCTGTGTTTCTGATGTAAGTTCAACGGTCTTTGCCACCAGATCAGTGCCATCCGCACCCAGAAGGCCGACCGAGATTGGCATATGCAGTGGCTGTTTATCGGGTTGGCCCGGGGTCGGGTCGGTTTTCTGCGATACGGTCAGGCGGAACTGTTTGCCATCCGCATCATAGGCGCCCTTCCAGGTCAGCTGCGGCGTACCTGCCTGCGAATACCACCGTTTGAGCTGGGTAAAATCGGCGTCATTGGCGTCTTCCATCGCCTTGGCAAAGTCATCACAGGTTACGGCCTGTCCGTCATGGCGATCGAAGTAAAGATCAATGCCCTTGCGGTAGCCATCCGGGCCGAGCAGCGTATGCATCATACGGATCAGCTCGGCACCCTTTTCATAGACGGTGGCGGTATAGAAATTGTTGATTTCCATATAGCTGTCCGGGCGTACCGGATGGGCCAGCGGCCCGCCATCTTCGGGGAACTGACGTGCGCGCAGCTGGGCAACATCCTTGATGCGCTGCACCGGGCGGGATCGCTGGTCCGCCGAAAACTCCTGATCACGGAAAACAGTCAGGCCTTCTTTGAGTGACAGTTGGAACCAATCGCGACAGGTCACACGGTTGCCCGACCAGTTGTGGAAATATTCGTGTGCCACAATGGATTCGATCAGTTCGTAATCCGTATCGGTCGCGGTATCGGGCTTGGCCAGGATATATTTGGCGTTAAAGACATTGAGGCTTTTGTTTTCCATCGCTCCCATGTTGAAGTCCGACACAGCGACGATGTTAAACAGATCAAGGTCGTATTCCAGACCATAGACCTCTTCATCCCACTTCATCGACCGGATCAGGCTGTCCATCGCGTAATCGCAACGGTCTTCATTGCCATGTTCGACAAAGATGCGCAGCGCCACATCACGTCCCGACATGGTTTTAAAGCTGTCTTCAACGCAGGCCAGATCACCCGCCACAAGCGCGAACAAATAGGACGGTTTCGGGAACGGATCTTCCCACACGGCAAAATGCCGGCCGCCATCCAGATCACCACTATCATTCAGGTTACCGTTCGATAGCAGAACCGGGCAGCTCGCCTTATCGGCATTAATCGTGACCTTATAGGTCGCCATGACATCCGGGCGATCCGGGAAATAGGTGATGCGACGGAACCCTTCGGCTTCGCACTGGGTGCAAAAGGCGCTTTGCGATACATACAGACCTTCAAGCCGGGTATTGTTCGCTGGCGAAATCTGGGTTTCAAATTCGGCAATGAAATTTTCGCCAGGTGCGGTGAAGCGAAGACCGTCGCCATCGACGGTAAAATCGCTTGATGCGAGGCGTTCATCATTTAGCGTCACGGACAGAAGTTTCATATCCTCGCCATGGAGGAATACTTCATCACCGATGCCGGTACCGCGTGCAGGATTCGCAGCCATGAAAAGCCGCGATTTGACGTTTGTGACGTCCCGATCAAGATCAAAAACCAGTTCGACCTTTTCTACAAAAAAGTCAGGTTCTTTATAGTCTTTGCGGTTTATCACCTGCGGCTGTTCTGACATTTCTGTGTCCTTTTTCCCTTGGTCTGCGCGGTTTTGGAACGGATTGTATAAAATCGCCAATATTGCAGCGCAGTGTCGTTATTCAGAACTGAATTTCGGTCATTGGATTAACTGATAGGATAAATTTCATTTTTCCTCAAATGCGGAGTTTACGGCACGTATTTTAGTATGCATAATCCCAAACGGTGGCGCGAGGGGGGCCGAAGTTTCACATTTCGTGGGGCGAGAGTGATCTTTGGTTTCCCTCACTCCTTCTGCCAATTTCCAGAACAAAATCAGTTAAGTTGTTTTGCGGGCAGATGGGCGCGTTTCCGGTCGCATCCACCTCAAAATCAAAATTATCCCAACATTTCTCACCTAACACTTTGTGAGTCCGTTTGATCGGGATAGAATAATTGCGACCTGTCGGGGAACATAACTTCCAGGGGATAATCGCCAATGTCCGAGACATTCCAATTCTGATCGCTGATGACCATCCACTTGTTCGTGGCGCACTAAAGCAGGCATTATCAACAGAACTGGATAACGTGACAGTGTTTGAGGCCGGAAGCCTGTTTGAGGCTTTCGATCAAATCGAATCCCGCAAGGGCGATATCGACCTTGTCCTTCTTGATCTTCATATGCCCGGCATGAACGGCTTTACCGGCCTGTTTTCACTCCGTGCATCCTATCCCGACATTCCGGTTTCCATCGTATCAGCCAGTCAGGAACTGCCGGTTGTGCGCCGTTCCATCGAATATGGCGCATCGGCCTTTGTTCCGAAATCAGCGCCAGTTGATCAGATCGGCCTTGCGGTTAAAACCGTTCTGGATGGTGGCATGTGGATGCCCGATTGGGCACGCGAAGCCATGGAAAACGGCCCGGCCGATGACGAAGCCACTGGCCTTGCCGAAAAGATCGGCCAGCTTACCCCGCAGCAATTGCGAGTTTTGAACATGCTGACCGAAGGCAAGCTCAACAAGCAGATTGCTTATGAGCTTGATGTGACTGAGGCCACCGTTAAGGCCCACGTTTCCGCGATCTTGCGCAAACTGTCAGTCCATAGCCGCACACAGGCCGTGATCATCGCCCGTGAATTGCAGCTTCAGGAACCGGCAATCGAGGCCTAAGAGATTACCCTCTTCAAAGTCCCCTGCTCATCCCAACGAATCCCGTATTATCCTGCTGCGTTCAGGATGCTTGCGGCTGTTGATTTGATCGAGTTTGCCACCGCCTCAATCGCGGCATCATCATGAAGCGCACGGGCAATCGTAAGCCCGCCGATCAATATCCCCAAAAACGACCATGCCTTTGCCGTGCGTTGATCATCGGGAAACTGCGGCAATCCCTTTGCCACCAATGTCGCAATTGTTTGCATTTTACGATCATAAAGGGCACGGGTTTCTTCATCGGCGCGCGTCATTTCCGGTGACAGGCTGGTCATGGCACAGCCACAGGCCAGATCATCGCGATGGGCCCGACCAAGATAATAATCAATAAACGCTTCGGTCCAGCCATCGCCAAAATCACGCTGGAATCGCGGGATGCCGTCAATCACTTCATCCAGTCCAAGATCAAGGGCGGCACGAAATGCGCCGTCCTTTGATCCGAAATGGGCATAGAACGCACCGGATGTGGCATTGGCCGATTTCGCAATGCCATCCACCCCGACCCCGGCAAAGCCAAACTCCCGAAAACCGCGGCTTGCAGCATCAAGAATGTTGCGACGGGTTTCTTCCTTGCGCGTCTGGTTTTTGACCATGTCATCCTCAAAAATATATCGACCGTTATATTTTTAATTGACAGCAGATCGATTGTCGATCACTCATTTAAATAACGATCGTTATATTTTTAATTCCACGGATCAAACATCATGACAGATGAAACCAAAACCCCCGCTGATTTGCGGACCAACCCACCGGCATCGGCCCGCGATTTTCCAGATCGCAGAAGCTTTTTAAAAACGGCTGCCACCGGCCTTGCCGTTGCCGGCACCACCCTTCTTGCACCATCCCTCATGCGCAATTCCCTTGCCGCCCAAACAGGAACCAAATCCATGTCACAGAACGCCTTTATCTATACCGAACTGCAAATCTCGGCCCCGTTTGATCAGGTGCCCTGGAAACGGATCAATGATGCGATCAAGGCCCAGCCGGGCTTTATCAACAAGACCTGGCTATCTGGTGTTGGCAATCTGTCGGCTGGTGGCATCTATGGGTTTGATAGCATTGAAAACGCCCAGAAATTCGTCACCGACTATTTCCCGGCAGAAGCCAAAAGCTTTGGCGTTGCCCAAACCACCCGCGTTTTTGATGCGGTTGCAACGCGTGAAGCCAGCCTTGATATGAATTCCACCCATTACGGCGCAAAGCTTTCGCAGAAACCGGGTGCGTTTGTTTACACCGAAGTACAGCTTCACGTTCTGCCGTTTGACAATGGCCCGTGGCGCGAATTCAACCCGATCCTGAAACAGCAACCGGGTCTTTTGTCCAAAACCTGGCTAAGCGGCCTTCACACCGGAACCGTTGGTGGTTTCTATGCCTTTGACACGATTGAGAACGCCAAACGCTTTGCGCTTGATTACTTCCCGACCGAGACCAAGGCATTGAACGCAGCGTTCTATACCCGCGTGTTTGATGCAAACGCGACCGAAGAAGCCAGCATTGATATGGCATCGCCCTTCTACGGCTAATCCGCGTCTGACCACCTGACAGCAATGGCGCATCATCAAACCGGTGATGCGCCATTGCCATTCGCGAGTTCTGGAACAAGCCAACCCTCCGGCGCGTTATCACCCCACACCCTGCCGCATGCACCCTGCCCGGCAGACCACGCCGGAGAACCTGCATGAGCGATCCCGTTACGACGGAACCCGCAACACAATTGAACCCGTCGAGCCATTCGACGAAACCGCAAGCCGATATTGCCGCCAACGCGCGTGCGCTGGTTTATCGTCGTGCGCGGACGATTTCCGTGATCGGGACATTTGCCGTTTTGTTGCTGGGCTGCCTTTACATCGCGCAAAGCCTGTTGCTTCCGGTCGTTCTGGCGTTTCTGTTGTCACTCGTCTTCTCCCCGCTTGTGCGGATCTTGGCCAATGTCCGCATTCCGCGTGTGTTAAGCGCACTTGCGATTGTCTTGACACTTAGCGCATCTGTCATTGCCGGGATCTATGGGCTGAGCGGCCCTGTATCGGGCTGGATGGATGATGCGCCCCGGATCGAGGAACGCTTGCGCCTGCGTTTGGCGGACCTGAGCGAGCCACTGGATAAACTCCGCGCCGCCCAGCAACAGGTGGCCGAGGCCACCGATCAGAACAATGGCGATCAGGATGTGCAAAAGGTTGTCGTGACCGAACCCAACCTGATCAGTCAGGCGGCACAGGGCGCGCCAGATATCCTGGCCGGGATCGCCATGATGCTTGTTTTACTACTGTTTGTGCTTTCGGCAGGCGATCTGGTTTATGAAAAGCTTGTCCGTGCCTTGCCGACATTTGGCGACCGGCGCAAGGGGCTTCGGATTGCTCATGACGTGGAACGCGAAGTATCGCGCTATCTTGGCACCATATCGCTGATCAATATCTGTCTTGGCATTGTGGTCGGAAGCCTGATGGCGATCATTGGCCTGCCCAATCCGGTCCTGTGGGGCATTGTTGCCGCCGTACTGAATTATGTGCCTGTACTGGGTGCTCTGACCGGGATTGCGATTGTCGCCATCGTGGGCCTTGTTTCCATGCAAACCACGGGTGAGGCACTATTGGCCCCGGCACTTTATTTCGCCTGCACAGCGCTGGAGGGCCAAATCATCACCCCGGCACTTGTGGGCAATCGGCTGCGCATCAATTCCATCGCCATTGTTCTTGCCGTCGCCTTTTGGGGGTGGATGTGGGGTGTGGTCGGTATTCTGGTGGCTGTCCCGCTTTTGATCGTGACGCGCGTGATTGCCAATCATGTTGACGGGTTGGGGGGACTTCGCGAATTGTTGGGCCCGCACAATCCCGGCAATGGCAACGGATCAAACCGCGCCCTGCCAGCACGGGTAAATTCCGGCAGTTCGTGATGAACCGCCATTGCCATTGCCAAATGACCTGATCGCTGCCACCTTTGGGCCATGAACAAGGTCGAAATCATATCCCATGATTGTCTGGGCGTTGAGGCTGTGATGGCCGAAACCCGGCATTCCTTTGCCAAACACACGCATGAGGCGTTTGGCATCGGCTATATGTACTCGGGTGCGCAAAAATCCGCCTCCGGGCGCGGCGTGGTCGAAGCCGGTGCGGGGAACATCATCACCGTCAATCCGCGTGAAGTGCATGATGGGCATCCGATTGGCGACGGCCCGCGTGGTTGGAACATGCTTTATTTCGACCCGGACCTGATTGCCAAAGCTGCGTCTGATCTTTCCGATCACGCCAGCACCAGCTTTGAATTCACCCGCCCGGTGATGGATAGCCCGCAAGTACGGCAGTGTTTTGCCGCACTGTTTGAGGCCATCACGGATGGCACGATGGAAACGGCACAGCTCCGGCGTGAAGAAATGCTGCTGATGATGCTCCATCACGCCATGATCATGCCGGGCGAACCAGCGACCAAATCCAACACCCGCACCGCCGTCGCCCATGCGCGGATCAAACGGGCCAAGTCACTGCTTGATGACAGCCCGACAGACAGCCACAGCCTTGAAGGTTTGGCCGACACAGCGGGGCTTAGCAAGTTTCAAACACTGCGCGATTTCACCCGTGCCACGGGCCTGACCCCGCATGCTTACCTTGTTCAGCGCCGCATTGATTTGGCGCGCGCGATGATCAAATCAGGCGACAGCCTTGCCGATATCGCCAATGCTGCGGGCTTTGCCGATCAAAGCCACCTCAACCGTCATTTCGTCCGTGCCTTCGGCATAACACCGGGCCGCTATGCCCGTGCGGTTCGGGCGAACTAGTTCAAGACCCCAGAAACGACCGCGAACCAAACGTCATTCCCGCGAAGGCGGGAATCCATCTTCGCCGCGATTGCCCATGGATTCCGGGTCTGCGCTCCGCTCCGCCCGGAATGACGGATTCAGGCGGATAACCAGATCATGCAATTCCGTTCAAGAATGCCACGCACGCCGTCCGTAGATTGACCGCACCGCAGTCAAACGAACGGAGCCAACATGATCAGCCTCGATTATCTGATAACGTCCCTCATCATCGTCGCCCTGCCCGGCACGGGCGTGATCTATACCCTTGCCCTTGGACTGGGGCGCGGCATGAAAGCCAGCATCTGGGCCGCCTTTGGCTGCACACTTGGCATCGTCCCGCATATGGCCGCCAGCATCCTTGGCCTCGCCGCCCTGCTCCATGCCAGCGCGGTCGCCTTTGAAATCGTGCGATACTTGGGTGTGGCCTGGTTGCTTTATATGGCCTGGGGCATGTGGTTTGGGACAGGTGCAATGAAAGTCACCGCGAATGAGACCAAAACCGGCATCGCCAAAATCATCCGCGACGGCATCCTGCTCAACCTGCTCAACCCTAAACTATCGGTCTTCTTCCTCGCCTTCCTGCCGCAATTTGTTAGCGCTAACACCCCCGACACGACGCTCGATATGACCCTGCTTGGCCTCATCTTCATGGCGATGACCTTTGCGGTGTTTGTAGTTTATGGCTGCTTTGCCGGAGCGCTTCGCAGCCACATCATCGAACGGCCAAAGGTTATGAGCCTGATTGGCAAGAACTTTGCCGGGGCGTTTGTTCTGATGGGCGCGAAACTTGTGTTCGCCAGTCGCTAGAACAACATTGAGCCCCGACCACGACTGCATGGTACTCTGTTCCTTATTGAAGGAAACTTTTCCATGCAAACAGGATATGCCATCAAGACTAAATCTGACTATGACGCAGTGATGGAGCAGCTTGGAAAGCTCTGGCATGCCATGCCCGGTACGCCTGAAGCCGATCAGCTTGAAGTGCTTGGCATCCTGATTGACCAATATGAAGCGCAACAATTCCCGATAACGGCCCCGGATGGCGTCTAGGCCGCGCTGTTTTATATGGAACAGAACGACTTGGAACGCGCTGAACTTGGCAAGCTGCTTGGCAGTAGTTCCCGCGCATCAGAATTACTCAATCACAAAACCAAACTATTTCTCCGCAGATCAGGAAACCGAATAAGGCTTGGAATATTCTAGCAGATGTTTTGATGCAGTCGGTTCGCGAAAGTGCTTGGTTAAGTCTCGTTCAGATTGAGCAGTTTCTGCCTTAAATCAGCAATGAGCACTTCCTGACGACACATCTTGGCTGCGCCATCGTACCCCGGATACATAGTTGCCGCATTTACCCCCAGTAAACTACACTTTTCATACAGTTCGGGAACCAAGCGAATTGGGAAGGTATACTTTGTGAACAAATGAAGGAGATGTTTGTTCTGGAGCATATCCAGTTCAGAAGTTTCATGTCCCTGCATAACAGTGAAAACCCCTTGCTGAGCGGCCAAGTTCACACTTGTAAATCCAGGGACATTAACGACTGTAAACTGCTCTCGATAAGCGTTCACGGATTTAATGTCTAAAGAGAACACTGCCAGTTTCTGATCCGTTATCAACTCCCGAACCTTACTCACGCATAGATCACCCGCACTTGCTTCTTGATCGAACTGGCGAATCAACTGTTCAATTGCAAAGTAAATCGCCACAACTGGTGACTTAGACCAGTCTAATAAGCGCGTACTAACTCCGTGGTGTTGAGCTTGCGCCATAAACTGCAAAATGCTTCGGTCGTTGCCAGGCCACCTACCTGAGTACTTAATTGGATCAACATGCCGTGATTCTGAATTTGGAATAACTAAGTTTTCGAGTGCATGCCTGAGCATGTGAGAATCACCGGAAACTCTCAGACCTGATCTGTCACAAGCGTTCAAAAAGTTGCTAAGATTTACTATCTCATTGAATACCTTAGGCCCATCTGGAAACCTCTCATCGACAACTGATTCTAAAAAGAAACTTGTATGCCGATCTCGGCAAACAGATGGAGCCAATCCCCAGGTACTATCTCCTTGTCCACGAAATAAGCGTTCTGTATCACTGCTTTTCACAAACTCGAGCAAAACACTGTCCGCACAGTCGAACTCTTGAACTTTGATCACTTCCGAAAACGCCAAAGAACGCTCCTCCTAATATTGTTCACTCCGCCGCATCACTCCCCAACCGATTAAGCGCACGTGTCATCAGTGCACGCAGCTTGGCCGGGCGGAGGGGTTTGTTAAGCAACGAGAAACCCTGTTCTCGGATCAGATCGGCGGTCTCGGTTGAGCGGTCGGCGGTGATGATGACGCCCGGCACGTTAACGGCGTGAACATCGCGGAGCTTGATCAGGACATCAAGGCCGGTCTGGCCGGAATCAAGGTGGAAATCGGCAAGGATGATGTCGGGGGAGAATGTACCCCGCCTGGCTTGCGTGTTGGTCAGAAGGTCTTCGGCGGCCGTTCCCGATTGTGCGGTTGCCACAACGCAATCCCAGTTTTCCAGCATGGCGCGCATGCCATCAAGGATCGTCGGTTCGTTATCGATACAGAGCACACGCAGCCCGCCCAATTCGCCCGCCATGCGGCGTTTGGGTTTCGGTGCGGCGGCTGTATTGGCAATGCCCAGCGGCACTTCGACCGAGAAGACGGTGCCGCGCCCCGGCCGGGAACGTACCGATACGCTGTGACCAAGTGATTTCCCCAGACGGTCTACGATGGCAAGGCCAAGGCCAAGGCCCTTTACATCGGTGGTTTCCGGGCCTTCGAGGCGATGGAATTCACGGAAGATGATTTTCAGTTTGTCTTCGGGGATGCCAGGCCCGCTATCCCAGACTTCGAGTTTGAGCTTATCGCCGCGCACACGGCAACCGACCACCGCCCCGCCGGTGCGGGTATAGCGCATGGCGTTGGAAATGAAGTTTTGCAGGATACGACGGAGCAAACGACTGTCGCTGCGTACCCAAAGATCGCGTTTATGGACCTTGAAGCTAAGCCCCGCATTTTCGGCAATCGGTCCAAATTCGGTTTCAAGCGCGCCCAGCACATCATTGATGGCAAAGTCGCGAATGGTCGGTTGCATCGCACCTGCATCGAGCTTGCAGATATCCAAAAGCTCGTTGAGCAATTCCTCAACCCCTTTAAGCGACAAATCAACCTTGCCCACCAGATCAAGCACGTCTTCGGCCAAGCCCTGTTTGCCGCCCAAGGCCACCGTGAACAGGCGCGCGGCGTTAAGTGGTTGAAGCAGATCGTGGCTGGCAGCGGCAAAGAAGCGGGTTTTGGTGTCGTTGGCTGTTTCGGCCTGTTCCTTGGCATCTGATAGTTCGGAGTTTAGAACTTCGAGTGCGTGGGTACGTTCGGTCACGCGCGCTTCAAGGCCTTCATTGGCTTCTTTCAGGGCCTGCTCGGCGGTTTTGCGCTCGGTGATGTCGTGATAGATGCAGAAATAGCCCAGCACTTCGCCGGTTTCGTCAAAGTGCGGGATATAGGTACCCTCGGCATAGCGGCCTTCGCGCACGCCCTGAATGCCGCGTTCATCATTGCGGTTACGCTCAATCGCCGGGAATTCGATCTCGAAACTCTGACGATAGCCCTTAAGCACCAGATCAATCATCGGGGCGAGATGGACAAAGCGCTCCTCGCCCACCGCTTCGCGGACGGCCATGCCATGTGCCTCAACCCGACGCAGGCCAAACATCCGCTCATACGGGCGGTTGGTAAAGCGCAAGCGCTGGTTCTTGTCGGCATAGGCGATCATGACCGGGATATTGTCGGTATAGATGCGAATGTTGCGTTCGCTTTCGCGCAAGGCTTCTTCGGTCCGGACACGCGCGGTGATGTCGGCAATGGTGGCAACAAAGCCGCCATCGGGCATCGGGTTGGTGCGGATTTCAAGCACCATGCCGTCAGAACGTTTACGCTCGTACGTGTGTGGCAAACGACGCATCTGGGGGGCGGCATTCCGACCCAGCAAGATATCGATATCAACCGATCGCGTGCCGTTGACCCGGCATATCTGAACGAGTTCGGATAGTGGCAAGGTCACCTGAATGTCGCTTGTGGCGATGCCGAGCAAATCGATAAAGCGATGGTTCCATGTCGCCAGACGCAGGTTCTGGTCAAACACCGCGACACCTTGGGAAATGTTTTCAAGCGTGTTGAGCAAAAGGTCACGGTTGAATTTGATGGCCTCGGAGGCTTCATCCAGAAGCTCCATCGCATCACGGCGCGAGACGGCCTTATCGGGCAACAACAACGCCATAACCATGCGTGAGGATGCCGCCCCAACCGCACCGGACAGAAGATGTTCGGTAAAATTCGCCGCATCAACATCGGCCATATCAGATCGTTTGGGTTCCCCATCGCGCGATTGCAGGTAATTGCGAAACGCGCGCTGCGCCCAATGTTTGCCCAGGAAGCGCGCAGCCAGATCTTCAAGATCGCCAAGAGTGACACGGCCCGGCCAGGTATCATTGCGCGTCTTGGTATTTTTGCGCCAGACATCAACAAATACCTGTGCCTGACGACGCTGGGTGACACCCTGCACACCCACTGCCGATCCGACAAACATCAAAACGAAGTTCACACCAAGCGACCAGACAACCCCGTGGGTCAAGTGATCTTCAATGCCGACACCCAGCAACGCCTGCGGGTTGAGGATGGCAATGCCAAACGGCCCCTCGGTCAGGATCGATGCCGGAAGAAGCCCGCCCTGCACGAAGGTCGGCAGCAAAAGCGTATAGGCCCAAAGCACAAAGCCCGATGTCAGGCCAAGCCGAACGCCAGTCCGGTTGATGTTCTTAAGGTAAATGGCGGCCAGTACCGCCGGGCCAAACTGCGCCATCGCGGCAAAGGACAACATGCCGATATCGGCAAGCGCGTATCTTTCCGACAGATAACGATAAAAGCCATAAGCCAGAAACAGAATGGCGACCACAGCGGCACGGCGGATTTTCAGCAAAACCTGACTGACATCGCCTGACATGCGGCTTTGGATTTTTTCTGAACGCAACAACATCGGCATGACCAGATCGTTACAGACCATGGTCGAAACCGCGACGCACGATACAATCACCATGCCGGTACTGGCCGAAAGCCCGCCGATAAAGGCCACAACCGCCAGCCAATCCTGCCCGGCGAGTAATGGCAAGGTCAGAACAAACGTATCGGGGTTGACCTGCGGGTCGCCGCCAAAACTGAACAATCCGGCAATGGCAATCGGCACGACAAAGATGTTGATCGCAATCAGATAAGCCGGAAACAGCCAGCGGGCACTGGCCAGATTGCGGCCGTCGTCATTTTCAACAAAGGTAACGTGGAACTGACGCGGCAGACAAAAGATCGCCAAGGCGGCAAGCAATGTCGCGACAAAGAAATGCGATGTCAGCCAGTTATCGGGGATAAACAGCTCGCGCACCATGGGATCGGATAGCGCGCGTTTATTGATATCGGCAAAGCCGTCAAACATGCCGTAGACGACAAAGAAGCCAACCATCAAAAGCGCGATCAGCTTGACAATGCTTTCGAACGCCACGGCAAGGATCAGGCCATCATGATGCTCGGACGCGTGGATATAACGCACGCCAAACAGGATGGCAAAAACCGCCATCAGGATGGTGACATAAAACGCGGTATCCTTGGAAAAATGGCCTGCGGAATGGCGGACAACCTGTTCGCCCAACTCGCCAATCAGCACATCAAATGATAGCGACACGGCTTTGAGCTGAAGCGAGATATAGGCAAGAACACCAACAACCGCGATCAGGGCAACAAGGGCCGCCAGACTTTGGCTTTTGCCATAGCGCGATCCCAGAAAATCGGCAATCGAGGTAATGTTTTGCTGATGGCAGACGCGTGCGATTTTGGTCATGATGCCAAAACCAATGATCATGACAATGATCGGCCCGATGTAGATCGGCAAGAACGCCCAGCCGCGCGTTGCCGCCGTCCCCACCGACCCAAAGAAGGTCCAGCTAGTGCAATAGACCGCCATGGACAGCGCATAGATGGTGGGCTTGAGCTTGGACGCGCGCCATTTATCGGCATATTTGTCGCCATAATGGGCAATGGCAAACAAAAGACCGATATAGGTCATGGCAACAATAAAGATCAGTCCGCCCTGAAGCATCCGTGCGCAGCCTTTTTTATAGCCGCCATTTCAGGCGGTTAAGCAAATTCCGGTTCGGGGACTATACCACGGCGGCGTTATTGTCTAAAACGACGCAAATTCATTTGAGTCTTAAAGATCAAGGAAAGCGTGGTTGATATGCCGTCTGACTATGGCTTTTACGCTGGAATTCTGCGCTTTGTCGCAAAGAAAACCGAAACCGAAGACCGCGAAATTCGCATCATGATGGGCCATCTGGCCGGTATTTCCGATGCGATTGAGCAATCCGGGCGCTTTATGGTGGAACGCAACAATTGCGAAAGTGCCGCGCGCGCCTTTGCCGGTGTCGCCAAATTCCTGCAGGAACGCATCCTGCCAGAGGCATTGAATGCCGGGAATGAAGGTGCGGTCGAGCAGCTTAAATGGACGATTGAAACGTCACTTGTGATGGCGGCCGAACTGGTCAAACGGGCCGCGAATGAGGAGCTTAAAGATCAGGACAAATTCACGTTCTATCTGCCCAAAGCCCCCAACGCACCGACCGTGCATTAAGCACAGACGAACACCGATTTTGACGACTTCAGATCAGGGTGCCTTGGCACCCTTTTCTTTTATCTGCGTTCAGGACAAAGCGGCTTCTTCGGCCACCACGCGCAGATAGGCTTCTTGAAGTTCTTCCAGGACTGATTTGGCCGGTTTGGGCGCACCAAGATGGATATGGCGCAGCTCATCCATGAAACGCTGCCACATGGCTGGTCCGCCGTCCTCCAACAATTGGGCACGGATCGACAGTTCCTTGGACACTGGCGTATGCCGCCTTCCCCATGCCCCCATTTGCACCAAAAGCGGGACAAGCTCGATTGCTGGTTCGCTTAGGCTATAGATCGATTTTTGCGCGTGGCTTGGATCGGGGGATTTGAACAACAATCCTTCTGCGACCAGTCGTTTCAAACGGGCCGAAAGGATGTTGGATGCGATGCCTTCTTCGGACTGACCAAGCAGTTCCCGGAAATGGCGGCGATTGCCAAACATTACGTCGCGAATGACGATCAGGCTCCAGCGATCACCAAGAACTTCCAATGTCAGATTAATCGGGCATCCCGAACGGTGCTGATCCATTCCCAAAGCATCCTTTTTAACACTGGTTGCAAAATAGGATCGGTTTTGTTAAAAGGCAACTGATTGCATAATGCAATCAGTTTTCATCATAACGGGAGGCCACCATGCCCATCACATTCTACGGTCATCACTTCTCGTCCTTTTGTCAGAAAGCGTTAATTGCGTTTTATGAGCACGGACTGGATTTCACATTTCGCGAGATCGATTTTCAGAACGAAGAAATCATGCAGGAACTCGGCAATCTGTGGCCGATCAAGAAGATGCCGGTGATTGTTGATCAGGGCAGAACCGTGATTGAAAGCAGCATCATTGTTGAGCATGTCGATGAACACTATCACCGCGACTTTCGCCTGATCCCGCAAAATTCAGAACAGGCGATTGACGTTCGGTTCATGGATCGATTTTTTGACAATTATATCGCCACACCGCAGATGAAGCTGGTGATTGATGCGATGCGCTCTGAAGGCGAACATGATCCCTATGGCGTCGCCAAGGCAAAGGTGATGCTTGAAACATCCTATGCCTGGCTGGATGACAAGATGAAGGATCGAACATGGGCGATTGGTGACGACTTCACGCTCGCCGATTGTGCTGCAGGGCCGCATCTGTTTTATGCGCATTGGAGCCACCCGATCGATGCGAAGTTCAAAAACCTGCACGCCTATCGGGATCGGTTGATGGCGCGCCCATCTTTTGCCCGCTGCGTCGAAGATGGCCGTCCCTACCGGTCGTTTTTCCCGATAAAAGTTGCCAACATGGACTAACCGGTCTTCCTTCGCGCCCCCAAGCATACCGCATGCAAAAAGGCCGACACGAAACCGTGTCGGCCTTTTAATCTGGGATGAACCAGGATCAGGCGTGCTTAGGACGCAACATTGGCAAAGACATTGGCGCGCTGGTTAAGGGCTGTTGCCTCAAACTCCTTGCCATAAGGCGCTGCCTTTTTCGCAAAATCCATCAAGGACGCATAGATGCGGCCATTAAGATCATTCTTGCCTGCAATTTCCTCGACGGCTTCTTTGGCGGCACCGGCAAAGGCATTGATCAGATCATCATTGAAATGACGGATCTCGGTCCCCTTGGCGAGGATCGCCTGATAGGACTGAACGTTGTTGAACGTAAAGTCTGCCAGGGTCTGTTCGACATTGGCCTGTGCGGCGACCGCAACGATTTCCTGCAAGTCTTCTGGCAGTTCGGCGAATTTGTCCTTGTTGATAAAGACTTCGATGCCCGAACCCGGTTCGGCAAAGGCCGGGGTGTAGTAATATTTGGCAACCGATGCCAAACCGAACGCGTAATCATTCCACGGACCAACCCATTCGGCTGCGTCAATTGCTCCTGACTGCAAGCTTGGCAGGATTTCAGCAGCTGGCAGAAGCGACGGGGTCGCACCCAGACGACGCATGGCTTCGCCACCGATACCGGCATAACGGACTTTCAGGCCCTTGAGGTCTTCGACCGTGTTGATTTCCTTGTTGAACCAACCACCGGCCTGAAGGCCCGTATTGCCAGCCAGGAACGGCTTGACGTTGAACTGGGCATAAAGCTCATCCCAAAGCGCCTGACCACCGCCAAACCGCAGCCAACCGGACAGTTCCCACGCCATCAAACCAAACGGAATGGTGGTGAAGAACGATACGGCCGGATCCTTGCCAAACCAGTAATAGGGCGTGGAATGGGCCAGATCGGCAACGCCCTGTTCGACCGCATCCATGCATTCAAGTGCCGGGACAAGTTCGCCCGCACCATAAACGGTGATTTTCAGACGGCCGCCCGACATCTTGTTCACACGTTCGGCAAACAGTTCGCCATTGGCACCAAGGCCCGGCGTGCCTTTTGGCCAAGGCATCACCATGCGCCAACTTATGGTTTCATCGGCTTTAACGATGGACGGGGCAGCAGCAGTTGCCGCAAAAGCACCAGCAGCAACGCCGGCACCGCTCAGAAACGCGCGACGTTTCATTGTGGGGCTCCAATTCGATATTGGTAAAATTTTGCGCGAAATACCCGCAAAGGTAATTTCATGACTTTGTTTGACGACAAAGTTACGGCTTTTGGCGCGGGCAACAATTCATGTTTGCGCGATGCTGCGTCCCGTAAACTGCATGACATCGACATTTCGTCGACAATTCTTCACCCAAAGGTTCAAAGAATTTGGTTCACCCCAAACAAAAAGGGGCCGCCCGAAGGCAGCCCCTTGATGCATGTGAACCGGTTGGTTCGATATGTCGCCTTAGAAGCCCCAGACTTTCGCACGCTGCAAAAGACCGGTTGCTTCGAATTCCTTGCCATAGCGCGCGGCTTTCTGAACAAGGTCAAGATAGCTTGCAGCAATACGTCCAGACAGATCGTTCTGGGCAGCAATCTCGTTAACAGCCGCTTTGGAATGTTCTGCCAGGGTCATGATAACTTCATCTGGGAACTGACGGACTTCAACGCCCTTGTCGATCAGCGGCTGATAGGACTGAAGGTTGTTGAAGGTAAAGTCAGCAAGCGTGTTTTCAGCAATCGCCTGTGCGGCAAAGCGAATGATCGCCTGCAGATCCGGGGTCAGGGCATCGAACTTGTCTTTGCCGACAAAGATCTCAAGACCCGGTCCAGGCTCGTGGAAGGCCGGGGTGTAGTAGAATTTGGCAACCTGATACAGACCAAATGCCAGATCGTTCCAAGGACCAACCCACTCGGCCGCGTCAATTGCGCCCGACTGCATCGATGGCATGATTTCGCCCGGGGGCATCATGGTGACGTTGGCACCGGCACGGCGCATTGCTTCACCGCCAAGACCGGCATAACGCATTTTCAGGCCCTTAAGGTCATCAAGCGAATTGATTTCCTTGTTGAACCAGCCACCAGCCTGCATGCCGGAGTTCCCCGCATAGAACGGGACAACGTTGAATTCAGCGTAAGCTTCTTCCCAAAGCTTCTGGCCTTCGCCAAAACGCAGCCAGCTTGACAGCTCCCACGCGGTCAGGCCGAACGGAATGGTCGAGAAGAAGTTAAGAGCCGGGTTTTTACCCTGCCAGTAATACGGGGTGCCGTGTGCCATTTCGACCACGCCCTGCTCGACTGCATCCATGCATTCGAACGGCGGAACGATTTCACCACCACCATAAACGGTGATGTTCAGACGACCATTGGACATTTCCTTGACCATGGCCGCAAATTTTTCTGCATTGGTGCCAAGGCCAGGCGTGCCCTTCGGCCACGGCATTACCATGCGCCAATTCAGGCTTTCCTGTGCGGAAACGATTGCCGGTGCAGCAACAGATGCGGCAACCGCACCCGCACCAAGACCGGCTCCTTTAAGGAACTGACGACGTTTCATTGGGATCCCCTTAATTCTTGTGTTTTGATGGTTTTTTGCGCAACCACCACCCTGCGGAGGGGGATTTTGGCCAAAAGATGCGCCGGTTTCCACTATTTTTGCGTGATCGGGGAAAATAAATTCCCCCGACGCTACGGCATGCTGGTTTTGCTGCGCGAAATGGCGCCCTAACCCAGATAGCGATTATAATCGGCAACGAATTGCTCGACCGTGCCAGCCCCAAGCGGCGTGTTGTAATATTGCTTCCAATAGGCGGCCAACGCATTGACGTCATTGGCATCTGCTGGCATGGCCGCAGGTGCGCGGTAATAGCGAATACGACACATCGCGGTTGCATAGGCCAGATTGCTGGCAAGCTGCCCTGCCTTGTCAGGCGTGCCGTCGGATAGAGCCGGTTGGGCGGCAAGGAAGCCATCAACCTTTGCCTTGAGCTCCGCCCGGCCCGGATAATCAAGATAGTTCACATAGCAATCATTAAGCGTTGCCGGTTCCATCTGAAAGATGCCCATCGCCGGGCCACCACCAACCTGTTTGATATAATCACCCAGATGACTTTCATGGGCCGCCGTTCCCATGATCAGGTTTTCTGCAACGTCTGGTGCAGACAGATCCAGTGCAGCGAGTACTGGCTGGACGACCAAGGTTCTTAGTTGTTCCGCATTGATAGGCATCGCGCCCTCCATTCAACTCATGGTTTTGGTTTTCCATGACGTTTGAGGACATGCCTTTGAGAAAAATTAGCGTCTATCCCGTAGAAATCCTTGGAACTACTCTAAAGAGCCCCTCCTTTTGGGATAGGTTTGTATACTTACATATAATTAACCTGGCATATTCGATACCAACCTAAAGTTAAGCGCCAACATACGACCGCATAATGATGAACTGCTTTGCTCGAGGGGACAGAGAATATGCATCCAGAGTTACGCCGTCGGCTTGAATTTATCGGGTTCGGCAATTCCAAGGTTACACAACTCAAACGTGCCTGGCCGGTCATTGAAAAGAACCTTCCACCGATCCTTGACGAGTTTTATCGCAAGGTGATGGGGAGACCTGAACTGGCCAAAATTGTTGGCGATCCATCCAATATCGAACGCCTTAAGAATGCGCAGCGCAAACACTGGGCCAAGCTTTTCGAAGGAAGCTTTGATGACAGCTTCTACGAAGATGTGCGCCGCATTGGTAAGGCGCACGAACGCATTGGCCTGACACCGGAATCCTATGTGTCGGCCTATAACTTCATGCTCGGTGAAATTTCGGCATTGCTCTACAAGCAATTCCATCGCGATTCTCAGGTATCGCTGATGGTGGTTGCGTCGATCAATGCCCTACTGGTCGATGTCGAAATGGCCATCACCGTCTATTACGAAGAAACCCAGAACACCTATTTCAACAAGCTTCAGGAAATGTCGAAGGAGTTTGAGGAAACCATTGGTTCTGTGGTGTCGGCCGTATCATCGTCTGCAGCTGAAATGTCGCACGCCTCAGACACCCTGATTTCAAGCATGTATGAAACCCAGGGCGAAGTTCAAAAGGCCCAGGGTGCTGCGGAAATTTCAGCAGACAACGCGACCACGGTTGCCGGTGCCGCCGAAGAACTTGATAGTTCCATCCGTGAAATTTCAAGTCAGGTGTCGCGTGCATCGACCATTTCCAACGAAGTCGAAGAGTCCGTGCAAAAAACGTCCGAGACGATCGAGGCCCTGAATGCTGCGGCCGATCAGATCGGAACCGTGGTTGACTTGATTGATAAAATCGCAAGTCAGACCAACCTTCTTGCCCTGAACGCAACGATCGAGGCGGCCCGTGCCGGTGAAGCTGGCAAAGGTTTTGCCGTGGTCGCAAGCGAGGTCAAAAACCTTGCCAACCAAACCGCCAAGGCAACCGGTGACATTACCGAACAGATCAATGCTGTTCAGCAAAGCACGGCAGCCGCGGTAAGTGCCATTCACACGGTATCAGGCCAGATCAGCAATATTGTGGACTCGGTCACCGCCATCTCGGCCGCTGTTGAGCAGCAAGCAGCAGCAACAACTGAAATCAGCGGCAATATCAACGCGGTATCGTCAGCCAATCGGGATGTGAATACCAGCCTTGAGACCGTGAATGGGACAGCAACCCGAACCAGTACGGTCGCAAACGAAGTTTCTGGTGTTTCCAAGCAACTTCAAAGCAACTCTGAACGGCTGCGTTCAGATGTCGACGCCTTTGTTAAACGCCTGACAGCGACAAGTTAACTCCCTCCTATCCAAAGGACACCCCACTGGGCGCAGAGCACCCCGTTCTGCGCCATTTTTTGACTGAAACGATAGTAATATTCAAAATCATTCGCATTTAAATAATCAGTTTGCTATGACAACCAAACGCGGTGCTGCCATTTGGCACGGACTGTTGGATCACCCTGCCCGCCTGTGCCGGGCAAAAACCCGATGAACCAACATCACACCGCACGGCATTTGATCGCCCCTTCATGCAAACATCTGAAATGCGAAACCCGATATGACATTCAAACACTTACGCCGTCTCGTCGCCGCATCCTTCATCATCACTGCCGCAGCCCAGAGTGCTGCCACCGCTGCCAATGCCGGTGAAACCATCACGCTTACCGATGTGTCGGGCCGTGAGGTTACCCTTGAGGTGCCGGTTAAACATATGATCCTTGGCGAAGGACGGTTTTTGCCATCAATCGGTATTCTTGATCCGGAAAACCCGGTGCGCTGGATTGCAGGCATGATGGGTGAATTCAAACGTCTTGATCCGGGATCTTATGCCCAGTACGAAACCAAATTCCCCGAGATCGATGACATTCCACTGATCGGGCGCAGTGGCGAGCAGACCTTTTCCACCGAAAAGGCGATCACGGTTCTGCCAGATGTGGCGATCTTTGGCATTTCAGGGGGGCACGGCCCGGGATCAAAAAGCCACGAAATCCTGTCTGCCCTTGGTGCGGCGGACATCCCGGTCGTCATGATCGATTTTCGCGCCAAGCCGTTTGAAAACACTCCAAAAAGCATCCGCGTTCTGGGCAAACTGATGGGCAAGGAAGATCAGGCAGAAGCGTTTTTGAAGTTCTATGAAGAAAACCTCGCCAAGGTGACGGACCGCACCAAGGACATCACCAACAAACCAAGTGTCTTTCTTGAAAGCCGCGTTGGCCTGCAGCAACATTGCTGCGAAGCTATGGGCAATGACATGATTGGCAAGTTCGTTGAACTGGCCGGTGGCCAGAACGTTTTTGGCGATGAAATCCCCGGCGTGATTGCCCAGGTATCGCTTGAGCAGATCTTGCTTAAAAACCCGGAATTCTATGTCACGACCGCAGTTGGCTCTGCCGGGTTGGATCCTGAAACCAACTCCAAACGGATTGTTCTGGGGGCATCCACCAATGCGCAACAGGCTGCCACATCGCTGGCACATAGCATGGAACGCGTCGGACTTTCCGAACTGGACGCGGTGAAAACCCAAAAGGTCTATTCGGTCTGGCATCACGTTTATAACAACCCGATCAATGTCGCGGCCCTGCAAGCGATGGCGAAATGGTTCCACCCGGAAACCTTTGGCGATGTTGATCCCGATGCGACCCTTGCCGAGTTCTATGATCGTTTTCAGGCGGTCGATTTGAACGGCGTTTACTGGATTGGCCTTGATCAGGCGTCTTCACAATAAACGCCACTAACCATCGGACCCCATGATGAAAGATGAGATGAGCGGCGCAGCACATGCTGCGCCGTCCCTTGCACAGCAATATCGCCGATTTGTGTTCAAACGGATTTTCTGGCTGTGCGTTTTTTTGACCGCCCTAATCGTATCCTTCGTCACCAACGTGATCACAGGCCCGGCCATGTTGTCCTTCTGGGATGTTGTGAACGGCATCCTTGATCGCGAAACCCTGTCCGGTGCGATGCAGGTCATCGTGTTTGATGTCCGCCTGCCCTTTGCGGTTTTGGCCGTCATTGTCGGCGCGACGCTTGGCCTTGCAGGTGCGGAGCTTCAGACCGTCCTAAACAACCCACTGGCAAGCCCATCGACGCTTGGCATCATGCATGCAGCAACACTTGGGGCATCGATCGCGATTGTCTTTCAGCTTGATCAGTTCGGGTTGCCGGAAAACTATATCGTGCCGATCTTTGCCTTTGCCGGTGCGCTGTGTGCGATCTTTCTGATCCAGATGCTGGCAGGGTTTTATGGTGCGACCATTGATACGGTCGTTCTGTTTGGTATTGCCCTTGTCTTTGCCCTTGATGCCTTGGTTGCCCTGATCCAGTTCGTCGCCGATAGCGACAGCTTGCAGCAAATTGTATTTTGGACCATGGGAAGTCTTGCGCGCGCTACATGGGAAAAGATCTCCATTGTCGGTGCCGTCTTTGCGCTTTGTGTGCCCTTTAGCATCCGACATGTCTGGAAAATGACAGCCCTTCGCGGCGGTGAAGATTACGCCAAAAGCTATGGTGTCTCGGTTGAGCGACTTCGCATGCTGGTTTTGCTGCGCGTCGGGGTGCTCACCGCCGTTGCCGTATCCTTTACCGGTGTGATCGGTTTTGTTGGTCTTGTCGGCCCGCATATCGCGCGCCTCGCCTTTGGTGAAGACCATCGCTACTACATCCCGGGATCGGTTCTGGCCGGGGCCTTTATCCTGTCGGCCGCATCGCTTACGAGCAAATCCATCCTACCGGGCATCATGATCCCGGATGGCATTGTCACAGCGCTGATCGGCATTCCGCTGTTTCTGGCATTGCTGCTGTCGCAAAAGCGGCGCGGATAAGGGGACCTCATGACCAGACTTCATATCCGCGATCTTGTCATCGCCCATGGCAAGAAAACCATCCTGTCTGAGATCACACTTAAAAGCTTCGCGCCCGGCAGTGTCGTTGGCGTGCTTGGCCCAAACGGGGTTGGCAAATCAAGTTTTCTGCGCACTCTGGCGGGACTTGCGAAATATGATGGTTCCATCACCTATGACGGGGCAGAAAACCGCAAGCTCAGCCACAATGAACGCGCACGCAAGGTCGCCTATTTGCCGCAAACCTTGCCGCAACCCACAAACCTTGTGGCCTATGAGGCGATCATATCCGCATGCCGTGCAGTGCGCCCGGATCTTATGCGATCAGATGTCGAACAACTGACCGAACGGGTATTTGAACGCCTCAATATCAGCCATATCGCTTTGCAACCGCTTAGCCGCATGTCAGGTGGGCAACGCCAGATGGTCGGCCTTGCGCAGATCATTGTGCGTGAACCAGACATCATGTTGCTTGATGAGCCGACCAGTGCGCTTGATCTGCGTTGGCAGCTTGGCGTTCTTGATGTTGTCAAAAACCTTGTGAAGGACAAACAGGGTCTGGCGCTGATTGCGCTGCATGACATCAATCTGGCCATGCGCCATTGCGATCACTTGATCTTGTTTGGCGAAGGCGGTGTGCTGTCGCATGGCAGCCCGGAAACCGCGATGACGCCGGAAATGCTCATGCGCGCCTATCAGGTCGAAGGCCGGATCGAGACCTGCTCACAGGGATCCCCCTTCATCATTGTCGACGGGCTTGGGCAATCCGCGTCAGACCCACATTCCATACCGCAAGGAGCTTGATCCATGTTCATCACCAAAGGATTGGTCACAACCGACAAGGCCGGCAAATATCTGGTGCAGCTTTGCAAACATTTTGCCCACAAGGTCGATGTTGATCTGCGCGAAACATCGGCCGACGTTGCCTTTCCCATGGGTCCCTGCACCATTACCGCGACCGAGGATGGACTGATTTTCCAAGGTCAGTCAGAAAGCGATATCGGCCTGGAAAAGATGAAAGGTGTGATCATCATTCATCTTGATAAATTTGCCTGGCGCGAAGTGCCGATTGAATATCGCTGGGAAGACAGCACGGCATAAAAGCCTGCCAAAATCTTTGCCACCCAAAACAAAAACGCCAGCCTGTTGGGGCTGGCGTTTTTCGTATCAGCGCAGGTTATAGACCACCGGAATGGTCAGCGTGATGCTGTCTTCAAGCATATCATCAGGGAATGGCGGGAATTGCCGCACCCGTTCGATCATGCGTTCGGTTTCACGGTCCAGAAGTTTCGACCCGCTGGCCGAGACCATTTTGAACACCGAAATCGATCCATCCCGCGCAATCACCAGAAGGACACTGTTCTGGCCTTCAATCCCGCGCCGCTTGGCGCGATCGGGATATTCGCGGTAGCGGTTGAGCATCTGAAGAACCGATGACTGGTAATCCACCATCGCCGCCTTGCTGGCCGCACCGCCACCACTGCCCGATGACGCAGCCGCCGCCTGACTTTGGGCGACCTCGCCCACGGTGCCGTCGGACTTGCTGGAATTGGTCAGGCCTGCGGGTTGCGGTTTGGGTTCCGCCTGTTTTTGAACCGGTTCGGCGACTTCGACCTTTTTGGGTGCTTCAACCTGCTTGACGGGCGGCTTGGGCTTCATGCGCACCGGCAGAACTTCGGCAAGCTGCTGGACGACAACGGGTTCCGGCTCGGGTTCTGGTTCTGGTTCTGGCTCCGGTTCGGGCTGAACCACTTCTTCAATGACCGGTTCGGGAATTGGTTCGGGCTCTGGCTCCGGTTCGACAATCGGTTCCGGCTCCGGGATCAGTTCGGGTTCCGGTTCAGCCTCAGCCACTTCTTCGGGTTCGGGTTCCGGTTCGGGAATGGGTTCGGGTTGTTCGACCGGTTCGACAACTTCTTCTTCGGGCTCAGGTGCTGCGACACTATCAACTGAGTCCGCACTTTGTTGATCGACCTCGGTCTCACCCGTCACGGATTGGCCTGCACCAAGCGATATGCTGATGCTTTGCACTGATCCTGCCCCGCCCCAGCCAGACGGCTGTGGTTCCGGCATAGCAAGCACAATACCACCGGTCAGAACAATGCCGGTCAGTCCCGTTGCAATCAAAAGGTCGAGACGTTTTGACATGCTATTCCTGTCCCGCTTCCATTGCTGTCATCAACTGGACCTTATCGACGCCAAGCTCCTGCAGGCGTTTTAAAAGGGCAACGACCTTCGCCCCCTCGGTCGCGCGATCCGCACGGATTTCAACAGGACGGCCGATATAATCGACCGGCAACATCGAAGACAGACGATCAAGCCCGCCTTTCAGATCATCAATGCCGATCTCGCCACCTTTGCCAAACCACAGGACAATGGTGTCTTCGGGCTGGGCATCGGCGGTGTGGCTGGCAGGTGGATCAACTTCAAAGGGTCCGAGTTTCTGCAGGCTTCCGGCGATCATGAAAAAGATCAAAAGCAGAAACACAATATTGATCAGCGGCAGCATCGGTTCCTGAACAGGACCGTCCTCGGCAATCTGGATGCGGCGTTTCATTCGACAAACTCCACATCCGTTACCCCGCCACGTCCCAGCGCATCCATCACATCAATCAGATGCTGCAGGTTAGCGCCATTAACCGGGCGCAGGCGCACCGGAGATCCGGCGTAATCACGCACAAGGGTTGGTGCCAGATTGGAAAGTGACACCGCTTCGCTATTGATTGAAAGCCCGCCATTGGCATCGACATTGACCGTTACCGGACGCACGTCGCTTTGGCTGGTGGTTTTGCCATCGGTGATGCTGACCGACATCTCAAAGCCCTTCCAATCGAGGAAGCTTGAGGCGAGCATGAAGAAAATCAGCAAAATGAAGACAACATCAATCAGCGGGGTCAGACCGATCATCGGTGATGAACCGCGATTACGTTCGCGCAATTGCATAGGGTTATTCCAGGCCGGATTTTGGCAATATCGGATTATTCGGCAGCGTGACGCAGCTCTGCCACGTTAGAAGCCCGCAGAGTGGCCTTGTGGGCCAACTCGCCCCGATTGACAACCATGGTGCAAACATCTTCCATAACGGCTGCTGCACGGCCAATAACACCCTGCATCCACATATGGAATGCGGTTGCCGGGATCGCGACCACAAGTCCGATTGCCGTGGTCAGAAGGGCCAGCCAGATACCACCAGACAAAACAGACGGATCAATGCGGCTACCGGCCCCTTCCATACGCTGGAAAGCTTCGATCATGCCCATGACCGTGCCCAGAAGCCCCAAAAGCGGGCTTAGCACCGCAATGGCCGACATGATGCGCAGACCACCATTAAGGCCATCGATCTCCTTGCGTGCACGCGCAGCAATCAGATCGGATGCTGCTTCGCGTTCGTGCGAGGATGCAACAGACAAGGTCATACCCGAAAGACCGATACGAGCTGCCGGATGACGACGGCGCGCCAAAAGTTCGGCTGCGCGAACTTCGTCACCCGATGACAGGTGGCGTTCGACATCCTTGACAAAACCGTCGGCAAATACGCCACGGCGCAGGAATCCAACCAGCTTATAGAAGAACAGCACAAGCCCGATCAGCGCCATCGCGCCAAGGACCCAGCCAACAATCCCTGCCCGGTCAACCTGTTCAATCACCGGCAATGCGGTCAGGCTATCGACAAAGGACGTGCTTTGCGTGGTGGCCATCGTATCAACAGGAAGCCCCGTTGCCGGATCAACCATGACAGTGCCATCTGCATTGAGCGTTCCGGTCGCAGACGCATCAGGTGCAACTGCGCCATCGGAAGTAAGCGGGCTTTGCGCATCAAGGGATGCGGCCGACGGATTTACGGGATCAGGCATGTAACTTTTCCGATCAAATAGACGATCATCACCGGACGTCCTGCTCCGGTGCATTTGAAACTGATTTGCATTCTTTACAGTAAATAGAATTGCGATGCAATCGCAACCAACATCAGACACAGCTTTTTCGTGCATATCTGCCCCGCCTTGCGCGGGCATCGTGATGCGATGGAATGTCAGGAAAGATTGGCGGGACTGGCCAATTGGTTGGCGCCAGAAGCCGGATAAGCAAAACCCCCGGAACTTCTGAGTTCCAGGGGTTTTGAATTGGTGAGCCCGACAGGATTCGAACCTGTGGCCAACTGATTAAAAGTCAGTTGCTCTACCAACTGAGCTACGGGCCCTCAACGTTGGTGAGCGGCGTTTTAATGGGACTGGCCGCATCGGTCAACCCCCCTTTTTACCAGAAAACGCACATCTGCCATGAATTCGCATCAAAAGCCCGGAAAACTCCGGTTTTGTGCCTTTAAAAAATTGTCATAAAACAGAACGGCACAGGGCAAATCACGACTACCTTCGACCGGACATCAAATTCGATATTTGCGGGGAAATACGGACAAAGAAAAAGCCCCCGAAACCGGTTAGGTTTCAGGGGCTTATTGGTGAGCCCGACAGGATTCGAACCTGTGGCCAACTGATTAAAAGTCAGTTGCTCTACCAACTGAGCTACGGGCCCTCAACGCTGGTGAAGCGCGTTTTAATGGCACAGGCGGTGCTGGTCAACACCTGTTTTCCATATTTCTCGACTTTTTGCACTTTCACACCCTAAAACGCGAAAGCCGCCCCACGAAGGGACGGCTTTCGGTTGCAACGGATCGAAATACGCGATTACTGCGCGTCTGCAGCAACCTGCATTTTGACGATTACGTCCGGGTCTGCGACGCTGCCATTGGCCCACGGCGCACCCTTTTTGATCATGTCAACATAGTCCATGCCCTCAGTCACTTCACCCCAGATGGTGTATTGACCATCAAGATGCGGCGCATCGGCAAAGACGATGAAGAACTGGGAATCCGCACTGTTCGGGTTTGCCGAACGTGCCATGGAAACCGATCCGCGAACGTGACGTTCGTTGGAGAATTCTGCATCAAGCTTCTTGCCAGAACCACCGGTGCCATTGCCTTTCGGATCGCCGGTCTGTGCCATGAAGCCTTCGATCACACGATGGAACTTAAGCCCATCATAAAAGCCCTCACGGGTCAGTTCCTTGATGCGCGCAACATGGTTGGGCGCAAGGTCCGGGCGAAGCTGGATCACAACGCGGCCATCTTTCAGATCAAGATAAAGCGTGTTTTCCAAATCCTGAGCGACAGCGTCGTTTCCATTGGACATGGTGATAATTCCTAGTACGAGAGCGATTATTGAGAATAGACGAAAAAGACGCATGGCCTGCGTTATTCCTTTTCTTCTGCCAGCTTTTCGTGCAAGCGACTAAGCACGTTAGCAGGCACAAATTCAGTAACGTTACCGCCCAGACGGGCGATTTCCTTCACAAAGCGCGAAGAGACAAACTGCTGTTTGTCGGACGCCATCAAGAACACGGTTTCGACTTGCGGAGCCAGACGGGCGTTCATGCCCGCCATCTGGAATTCGTATTCAAAGTCCGACACCGCCCGAAGACCACGGATAATGGTACTTGATCCGTTTTCCTGAGCGAAATGCATCAGAAGCGAAGAAAATGGCTTTACCGAGGTACGGGCAGCAACTTCGCCGCCCGCAGCCTTCAGCGCACCTTCAACCAGCGAACAGCGCTCCTCGACCCCGAACATGGGCCCTTTGCCGGCATTGACAGCAACACCGACAATCAGCTTGTCCACAATACGGGTCGCACGACGAATAATGTCCATATGGCCCTGGGTTACCGGATCAAAGGTCCCCGGGTAAATCCCGATGCGCGATACGGTAGAAGACGTTTCAGTCATCGAATTTCCATTTATGCGTCGCTGTCTGCGCCTTCAGAGTCCGGCGAAGCATCGCCGGCATCATCAGCACTGATTTCTGCAGTGTCGGTTGCGCCATCAACAGTGCCTTCCGCACCTTCGATGTCGCCCTCTTCACCTTCGTCGTCACCGCCAAGGTTTGACAGACGTTCGACCGCAACGACCTGTTCGTCGTCAGCCGTACGGAACAGCGTCACACCCTGGGTCTTACGACCGGCAATACGAATGTCGTGGGTCGGCATGCGGATGACTTTGCCACCATTGGTGACCATCATCAGCTCGTCGCCTTCTTCGATCACGAAGGATGCAGCGACATTACCGTTACGTTCAGACATCTCAATATTGGCAAAGCCCTGACCGCCACGGCCCGTGACGCGATATTCATAGGCCGAGGTCCGCTTGCCATAACCGTTTTCAGTCACCGACAGGATCAACTGATCACCGGCGAGAATTTCCTGATAACGATCAGCACTCAGAACTTCGAGCGGCAGGCTGTCTTCGGTGATTTCCTCACGGCGAAGCTTACCGGCAATCGACAGATACTCGTCGCGTTCTTCCATGGTGACATGATTGCCAAACAGAACCGACATGGCAATCACGGCATCTTCATCCGCCAGACGAATGCCACGCACACCAACCGAGTTACGGCCGGTAAAGACACGAACATCACCCACGCGGAAACGAATGCACTTGCCCTGACGGGTCGTCAGAAGAATGTCGTCATCATCGGTACAGGTCTGAACCGCGATCAGCTTGTCGCCACGATCTTCTTCAAGCTTCATGGCGATCTTGCCGTTTGATTTCACATTCACGAAATCGGCAAGGCTGTTACGACGGACGTTACCGGTCGAGGTGGCAAACATCACATGCAGGTTCGGCCATTCTTCCTCATCAGGAAGCGGCAGGACCGTGGTGATATATTCACCCTCGGACAGCGGCAGCAGGTTCACAAGCGCCTTGCCGCGTGACTGCGGCGTACCAACCGGCAGACGCCAGACTTTCATTTTATAGACCATACCTTCGGAGCTGAAGAACAGAACCGGGGTGTGGGTGTTGGCAACGAACAGCTTGGAAACGAAATCTTCCTCGCGGGTTGCCATGCCCGAACGGCCTTTGCCACCGCGACGCTGTGCGCGATAGGTCGACAACGGAACACGCTGGATATAGCCGCTGTGCGACACGGTCACGACCATGTCTTCACGGGCAATCAGGTCTTCGATGTCATGTTCGAATTCGGCTTCCTGAATTTCGCTGCGACGTTCGTTGGCGAACTCGTTGCGCATTTCAGTCAGTTCGTCCTTGAGGATCGTCAGCTTACGCTCGCGCGAGCCAAGAATATCAAGGAAGTCTTTGATCTTCTCGCCCAATTCGGTCAATTCGGCCGCGATCTTGTCGCGTTCCAGACCGGTCAGGCGATGCAGACGCAGTTCAAGGATCGCACGCGCCTGTGCTTCGGACAGACGATACATGCCATCGCTTGAACCGATCTGGTTCGGATCGGCAATCAATTCGATCAGCGGAACGATATCGCCCGCTGCCCAATCGCGTGCCATCAGCTGTTCACGCGCAACAGCCGGATCGGCCGCATTACGGATTAGCTTGATCACTTCGTCGATATTGGAAACCGCAATACCCAGACCAACCACAACGTGGGCACGCTCACGTGCTTTTTTCAGAAGATGGATCGTACGACGGGTAATGACTTCTTCGCGGAACTCGACAAAGGCCTGAATGATGTCCTTAAGGTTCATCAGTTCCGGCTTGCCACGGTTCAGCGCAAGCATGTTCACACCAAACGAGGTCTGAAGGGCGGTGAAGCGGAACAGCTGATTAAGAACAACATCAGAGTTCGCATCACGCTTGAGCTCGATCACCATGCGAACGCCTGAACGGTCAAACTCGTCACGCAGATCGGAAATGCCTTCAAGCTTCTTGTCACGGACCAGTTCGGCGATCTTTTCCATCAGGGTCGCCTTGTTCACCTGATAGGGAACTTCGGTGACGATGATGGCTTCTCGGTTCGCACGGACTTCCTCAACATGGGTGCGTGCGCGCATCACGACCGATCCACGACCGGTCTTGAACGCCGAATGGATGCCCGAACGGCCGAGAATAAGTGCACCGGTCGGGAAATCCGGACCGTGGACAAATTCCATCAGACCTTCGACGGAAATACTGGGATCATCGACATAGGCCATGCAGCCATCAATGACTTCGCCAAGGTTATGCGGCGGAATATTGGTCGCCATACCAACCGCAATACCGCCCGCGCCATTGACCAGCATGTTGGGGAAACGTGCCGGAAGAACCGAAGGTTCCTTGGTGGTTTCGTCATAGTTGTCGCGGAAATCGATGGTGTCTTTATCGATGTCATCAAGCAGGAAGTGCGCGGATTTCGCCATGCGGGCTTCGGTGTAACGCATGGCGGCGGCTTTATCGCCATCCATGGAACCGAAGTTACCCTGACCATCAATCAGCGGCAGGCGCATGGAGAAATTCTGCGCCATACGGACCATCGCGTCGTAAATCGCGCTGTCGCCGTGCGGGTGATATTTACCCATCACGTCCCCGACCACACGGGCCGATTTGCGGAACGGCTTGTTATATTCAAACCCGTTCTCGTGCATAGCGTACAGAATACGACGGTGTACCGGCTTCAGCCCGTCTCGGACATCAGGCAGCGCACGGCTCACGATCACGCTCATCGCGTAATCGAGGTAGCTCCGGCGCATTTCTTGTTCGATGGATACCGGGAAAATATCGCGGCTCTCGGAATTGGTCTCTTGGGTGGACAAAGGCCGTGACCTCTTAAACGCTTGATCAGAAATAATTCAATCGGCGTGACATGCACAAGTTTTCAAGCACATGCCGGACCAGAAAGGCGGAAAGTATCAGGTTTGTCGCACACAAACAATATTGACAAATCCCATCCTTCCGCATTGGACGATAAAGTTCGGAAATTATCGCAGAAATCGACTTTTCTCACTGCGAAGACTTGGTTTTTTCGCTTTCCGGCGCTTCCATCACCGGCGCCATCGGATCACATTTTTCAGACCCTTGCACAGATACCGTATCCTTGCGACCAAATCGCATCTGCGATGCAGCAATCCCGCACAGAATAACGGCCAGGGCAATCAGTGCATTTGGCTGGGGCACCTCGCCCAGAACGATAAAGCTGATCACGACACCAACGGCCGGCACCAGATAATTATTGAACACAAGGAAACTGGCCCCCGCCACGGCAATCAGCTGCAGGATCAGGAACATGGCAATCCCGGTCGGGAACATACCCAGATACATGATGGCAAGTGCGCCCGATGCATCCCACTCCATCGTCCATGGTTGATCAAGGATCAGGGTAAAGGGCATCAACATGGCGGCCGCAAAGGTCAGGATCACCGCAGTTGACCCAATGCGCGGCTGATCGCGCAGATTACGTGCCACCAGCGATGAAATGGCATAGCCAACCGCCGCGACCAGAATGGCCAGCTGGAACAGGAATTCCCCACCCAGCCCCGACAGTGTTTCAGGCCCAACCAGAACAATGACGCCGATCGTACCCAGAACAACACCGATCACCTTGCCAAGGGTCAGCTTTTCGTCATCGGTAAAGAAATGCGCCAGAACCACCGTCGTCAGTGGCACAGTCGACATCAGGATCGCGGCCAACCCGGCATCAACACGGGTTTCGCCATAGCTGATCAAAAAGAACGGAATGGCATTGCCGATCAATGCGACCAAAAAGGTCGAGATCCAGGCACGCCGCCCCTTGGGCATATCGGATTTTCGCAGCAACGCAAAAATCCACAAAACCAGGGCCGCAAAGCCAAGACGCCCGCAGGCGACCACCAATGGAGAATAGGCATGCACACTGATCTTGATGAAGGTGAATGAGCTTCCCCACATCAAGGCCAGCAGCAAGAGCAAGCCATATTCACGAATTCCCGGACGTGTCATGTTCCCAGCCTATTTTCGCCATACTTGTTGGGCCATATCACAACGGTCTGCTTCCCGACGTTGTAAAGCCATTCACAGCGTTAGAGGCCAGCTTGCAATTAATCAAGGAAATAGAACCAAATCACCCAACCGGGATGGTCATTTCCACTTGCGCACACCACATAAGATCAGGAGCAAACGCAACACTCAAAGTCCCCACTTTACAGCGCAAAGCGCGATGACAGCCGCGTGACAAATCCACTTTGATCGACGGCCTTGGGCCAGATCAAAGCGCAATCGTTGTAAAAGTGGAAAAACGCACAATCAGCAGAAGTTAATTGTTGCGAATGATTTGCAATATCGATACATTGCGCGCAACAAAAGAAAAGCCGGGATATGAAATGATGAGTTACGTCGATCAGGAATTGACCGTGGAAGACATGCTTGCCGATCCGATCGTGCAGACCTTAATGCGCTATGATGGCATTTCTGCCAGTGACGTTCGTCACACGATTGATCAGGTAAATCAAAATCGCGCGGATAATCCGCCACAACTGGTCGCAACCAGCACTCATCACAACCGCCAACATTGGGCAGCCCCGCATCCGACATCCAATGGCGTGCGCCACAACGCAGCCTGATGCGCCAGAACTTTCTCCTCTAACGCATAGGCCCTATCGCGCAGGCGCGTTCAGCGCCCAGTCATATTCATAATCGCCGACATCAAGACTTTGTCTGTCACCCAGCAGGTTCAATAGGTCCTGCCCGGCAAAGCGTTTGAGATGATCGATGAAATCCACATCGCGCTTGCCGAAATCATCGCGATACCAGTCATACAGACTTGAAAGCACCCATTCGCCGTCCTGATTACGGCGTACCGCACGTGGATGATTGATGAAGTCTTTGGCGGCCTGATCCAGTTGGGCCTCAAGATTTTCCGCATCAAAGGCCACTTCAGCCAAGGCCGGGCAGCCGATCGACGCGCAATTGACCACATAATGAATACGCGCATCCCGCCAAATCGGGCGCAGAATGCGATGTTCGATATCATCAAGGCTAAGCGTTCTGCCCTCAACCGTGATCAGCTTCTTGCCCCATGGCCCAGATGAGAACAGGCCAGGTGAAATGTCGATATCGCGGATACTGTCGACCGGATAGTGATCAAGCACCACCTTCACCGTCAGCGCGTTATAAAGATTGATCCAATAAGCCATCTGCTGATCACGGTTGAAATCATCAATCGCGATATTGGTCAGCATCGTGACATAGGCATCAACGCGCGCAGCCCCGCCATCTGATGTCGCGCGCCCGTAATCAAAGCTGCTGGCGCCGGGCGCTGTCACGACAAGATAGTCATCCAGCACACTCTGCCAGGCAGAATGATCAATTACCTCAGTGCTTTGCGCATCATGGGCCTGCCAATCCGGCCACAGATCGGCCTTGGGCGCAGCCACTGCCGGGCCTGCCACCATCACGGCGAAAAATCCAAAGCAAACCAGAACTGCCAGAACCAAGCGCATCTTCGTCAAACCACTTAATGATCAACACTGCCATAGTCATACGCGGATCAGAACCACACAGTCCCATCAAACCGGCGTGATCGGGCATAACGGCTTTATGTACTATAACCGCGAGTTGGGCTATAATAGGCCACCATGATACAGGCAGGTGCAATACAGGTCATCCCCGGGAGTGGTGGGCAACTTGGCCAGATCATTGCCACACGCGCCCTGCCCGGCTCCGGGAGCCAACCGCCGACCAACGGGTCGGGCGGATCGGGCGCGCCTGCGCCACAAACATTGCCTGCGGCCGTGGCCCTCGTCCCGCTTTCAAGCAACATCCCCGCATCCCAACAAGCTGCCCCGCCTGCCCCACCTGCACAAAACAGTGCCGCACGCGGCGAAAATGCCGGTGCCAATGCGGGAACATCGGGTGCGCAACCGCCACCGCCGCCACCTCAAGCAGCGCCGGTCAATAGTGCGGCTGCGGTCATCACCGTTATTCAGCAACTTGATCCGCGCGACATTGATGGTGAAACCAGTGCTGAGGACACCGACACCAGAAGCCCGACCGAACGTCAGCAGCAGGAACGCGAAGACACACCGAGAAGTGCGCGCCAACCCACGGCCAATCCGGCCCTTCTGACCGCGTCCGAGCGCGAAATCGTTCAGGAATTGCGTGCACGTGACGCTGTTGTCCGAACAGAAGAAGAAAGCCACCAGACCCTTGCCGGCGCCAATGCCGGCATGATCAGCTATAGCTATACCGCAGGCCCGGACGGTCGGCTTTATGCCACCGGCGGCAAGGTCAGCATCCGCCCGATACAGGGACTGGACGGCATTGCCGCGATTGCCAATCAGGCCGCGATTTCGCGCGCGGCATCTGTTCCGGGAAGCTCGGCTGCTGATTTCAATGTCGCCAAGGGCGCATCGATGAACATCTCGACCATGATCGCCTCACAGGCCAGCGCGGCGGCGGAAAGCTATCGCATGACGCTGGGCCTGAATGCCGCACCCAGCACGGTTGATCTAAGCGGCTAGAAATCTCCCCCCGCCCCGTCATTCCCGCGCAGGCGGGAATCCCATAGAACCTACACGCACCTTTGGCACGACCAACATCCAGATTCCGGCCCGTCGCTACGCGCCGTCCGGAATGACGCTCACCCAACAAAAAAGCGGCCCCGTTGGAGCCGCTTTTGTTTTGTCTTTATCGGCTTAGATCAGGCGTAATGCCAGAACACATCAAAGCCCGGATTAAACACCGTGACCGGACCTTCGCCGGTTTCGATCTTCTCAGCAAACTTGGCCGGAACATCGCGTTTTTCCAGCGTGATCATATCGCTGTTCAGCGGCAGGCCGTAATATTGCGGACCGTGGATCGACGCAAAACCTTCAAGCTTATCAAGCGCACCTTCCTGCTCGAACACATGTGCCAGAAGCTGCACGGTGTTGTTCGCGGTAAAGATACCGGCACAACCACACGGGCTTTCCTTGCGCTCATCGGTATGCGGTGCTAAATCGGTCCCCAGGAAGAAGCGTGCATCGCCTGACGTTGCTGCCGCACGAAGCGCCAAACGGTGCTTTTCACGCTTGGCCACCGGCAGGCAATACATATGCGGATGAATGCCACCGACCAGAATGGCATTCCGGTTAATGATCAGATGGTGCGTGGTAATGGTCGCACCCAAATTCTTGTCATTGGCCTTCACATATTCAACGCCGTCTTCGGTCGTGATGTGCTCCATGATCACGCGCAGTTCCGGCAGACGCTTGCGCAGCGGATCAAGAACCCGGTCGATAAACACCGCTTCACGGTCAAAGATATCGATTTCCGCATCGGTCACTTCGCCATGCACACAAAGCGGAATGCCAAGCTCTGCCATCCGCTCAAGCGCTGGCATCGCATTATCGAAATTGCGAACACCACTGTCGGAATTTGTCGTCGCCCCGGCCGGATACAGCTTCAATGCGGTGATCACACCAGCCTTGTAGCCTTCCTCGATATCATCGGGATTGCTGCCCTCGGTCAGATAAAGGGTCATCAGCGGGGTGAATTCATGCCCCTGCGGGATCACAGCCGTAATGCGGTCACGATAGGCCACGGCATCTGCAGTCTTGACCACCGGCGGCACCAGGTTCGGCATGATGATCGCGCGGGCAAAATGCTCGGATGTCTCACCAATCACACCTTTTAACATCTCCCCATCACGAAGATGCAAATGCCAGTCATCAGGACGGCGAAGGGTAATGCGATTTGTCGACATGTGGCGATCTCCTGGCAACCAATAGTCCGTGCGGGAAATGTAGAGCGTTACCTAGCAGATTGCTTGAAGTTTTGGAAACTGAAAAGGCCAAACCCAGTGTATGCCAAGCACTCAAAAAACGTTACCCAAACATCCAAAAACAATCATAGGATTAATATCCACATGATCTTCTAGCGCCAAAAAGGGAGGCTTCATTAAATCAAGGTGCAACAATTTTGGCGAACTGTCCGCACTGCCGAACAATTCAAGCTGGATTTACCTGCATACAAACCTTCGAGTACCAAGAGGAATTTGAGCAAGCAGGAAAACGCTATGCACGCATAGTACGTAACGGATTTTTGAAGTGCCCGGTTTGCAACCATGCAGTTATCGGCGTCGCAAAGGACGGTAAGGTTTCTTACACTCCTTCAACTGAATTGGATGTTCCCGAACATCTACCGCCGAACGTCGAGAAATTTCTGCGACAAGGATTAGAAAATGTGCACCGCAATTTTGATGCCGCAGGAATGATGTTCCGAAAGGCTCTAGAAATAGGCCTTAAGGAAAAATATCCAGAACTAAAAGATAGCCTTTACAAAAACATAGAGAAACTTGCAAAGGACAACGCGCTAACGAACGACTTAGCTGAATGGGCCCATCATATAAGATTTGCAGGAAACGACGCAGCGCATGACGAGACATTCACGGAAGCTGAGGCGAAGGAAATGCAACATTTCACAGAATTGGTGCTTACTTACATTTTCTCCCTTCCAGAGAAAGTAAAAGCTCACTCCGTCGCCAATCAGCCTGACTAGCTGTTTGAGCTCGAGAGAGATTCTCCATATCGAGGTAAGGTGTCGTAGCCACGCGAAATGGCTAAGCATTTCTGCCTGACCTTCTCTCAATGGGCGAGTGATGGGACTTGCCCCCACGCCCCGCCCTATCCTGCCCGCCACTCTTTCCAGCTGCTCTTTATCGCTTCGATCAGGCCAGCGAAAGCACCGGCCCCTCAAGCAGGTCCATCAATTGGCCGAAATATCCACCTGATCGTGCGGGCGAGGTCGGATCAGAGGTGATGGCCACAACCAGATCCTTTTCTGGATGTGCAGCAATGATCTGGCCGCCATAGCCGCGGGCGATAATGAAGCCACTGGTACTCAGGAACCAGCCATAGCCATAATCAAGACCTGAATAAGGCGATCGGGTACGGGCCTCCGTTGATTGGTCTATCCAGTCGGTCGGAATGATCTGATCGGTATCAAACCGGCCCTGATCACGCATGAGCGCCCCGATGCGCAACATTGCGCGCGGTGTTAGCGCCATTTCGTTCCCGCCGAAATAATAGCCCTGCGGATCGCGTGTCCATGCAGGAATTTCAATGCCAAGCGGTTGACCAAGGGTCGCGCGCGCTTGCGCAAGCAGGCTTTTTCCCGTCGCAACCGTCAGCACCACACCAAGGATATGCGTCGTGCCGGTGGAATAGATCATACGCCTGCCGGGTGTTGCGACCATCGGGCGGCGCAGCGCAAAGGAAACCCAGTTGTCGGAATTGACCCACGCGCCGTAGTTTCGCCCCGAGGTGCCCTCAAGCCCGGCCCGGAGCGTCACCAGATCTTCGATGGTTAAATCTTCCACACCGGGGGTGGCATTTGATGGAATGATAGAGGGTGCGACTTCGCCGATGGTGGCCTTGACCGAGGGGATTGCCCCGTTTGCGATCGCGCTTCCCGTCAGAAGCCCGATGATGCTTTTTGAGCAGGATTTGATATTCGCCACCCGATCCAGCCCCGGCCCGCGTGGCGCTTCGGCGACGATGACCTCATCACCGCGCTGAACCATGATGGCATGAAGCTGGGGCATATCCGCAATCCGCGACCGGATGTCGGACGGTGTTTGGGCAAAGGCCCGGCCGACAAAGGGAATTGCCGCAGCCCCCAGAAGGCTTGCCGAAAAGGCACGGCGGGTCAGCATCGATTGCAATTTGTCACTTGGTCTGTCGCTTGGTCTGTCGCTCGGCATTCCATCAGTCCTTGGCGGTCGGGATCAAATGCATATGCGCGCTATACGCAGTCCAAATGATTATGGACCGCACCGCGCGACTTCCGGCCCATCGCCCCGGAAGTAAAATCCTTATTGGCAATCAATTCGTCAGGAATGTGACATCAACCCACGAACGGAGAAAATCGCGTCGTGCCGGAAATCAGGCCTGAAACGCGAAAAGGCCAGGCATTTCTGCCTGACCTTTTCACAATGGGGCGAGTGATGGGACTTGAACCCACGGCCCCCAGTGCCACAAACTGGTGCTCTAACCACCTGAGCTACACCCGCCATCGTGTGGCGCGGTTTATATGGCCCGAGGCCCCCAACGTCAAGCGCATATTTTCACTTTTTTCCCCGGAAATTCGACAAACCTTTCAAAGCGCCGAATTTTGCGGGCTTTGGCCTTTTATCCCCAAACCAATGACGCAATTTGTATGATAATTTGCCCTACCTACCCGTCCGAACATCTTGCATGTCCGGGCACATGCCTTAATTAATGCGGATCAATAACATGCCCGCAAATGCGTGGGTTAAACCATGCATTCATATAACAGCGGGGCGCTTGCAACTTTTAAGCTGCGAGCAACGAAATAGATAACAGACGGAGTATCGGAATGAAGTGGGGCGTTCTTAGCACCGCCAAGATTGGCACGGAAAAAGTGATCCCGGCCATGCAGGAAAGCGATCAGCTGGAAATTCTGGCGATTGCCGGACGCGATCTTGGCAAGACCCGTGAGGTCGCCGAAAATTTGCGCATTCCGCGCGCCTATGGCTCCTATGAGGAGCTTCTGGCCGACCCGTCCATCGAGGCGATTTACAATCCCCTGCCCAACCACCTGCATGTGGAATGGACCATCAAGGCGCTTGAGGCCGGAAAACACGTTCTGTGCGAAAAGCCGATTGGCTTGGACACCGAAGATGCCACACGCCTGATCGCTGCACGCGATAAAAGCGGCAAGCAGGTGTTGGAGGCCTTTATGGTCCGCCATCATCCGCAATGGCTTGAAGCGCGCAAGATTGTCGAAAGCGGTCAGATCGGCCAGCTTACCGCCGTTCAAAGCATCTTTACCTATTTCAACGCCGATCCCAACAATGTGCGCAACAAGAAGGACATTGGCGGCGGCGGGTTGCTTGATATCGGTTGCTATTGCGTTGTCGGCCCGCGCTTTGTCACCGGCAAGGAACCGGTACGTGTTGTATCCCTGATGGATAAGGACCCGAAATTTGGCACGGATCGTCTGGTATCGGGCATGCTTGATTTTGGCTCGGGCCTGCAGGCAAGCTTTGTCTGTGGCACCCAGTCGGCTGCTGTGCAGCGCGTTCACGTTCTGGGCACCGAAGGCCGGGTTGAAATCCTGATGCCGTTTAACCCGATCCCGGAAAACCCGGCGATCATTCGGGTGGCTGGTCAGAAACAGCCGGGCTTTGACGAAGCGCGCGAGATCAAATTCCCGATCTGCAATCACTATACCCTGCAAGGCGAAGCCGCGACCGCAATCTTCAAAGGCGAAAGCCCGGTCGATTATCCGATCGAAGACGCGATTGCCAATATGCAGATTTTGGATGCGCTGACACGTTCGGCCAAGACCGGCAGCTGGGAAATGGTCAAATCCTGATCAATCGCCGCATCCACACCGAAAGACACAAAAGCCGGGGAAACCCGGCTTTTTCTTTGCGCAATCACGTCCCGGAAAACAGGGCCGATTTGGCTTTAAGCCGCGGGAACATGAAATCATTAAACGCCCGCACGCGCGGAACGGACTTCAGATCACGGTGCATCAGCATCCAAAGATCATTATCAAGCCCGTCAATCGCATCGCCCAAAACTGCAATATTGGCAAATGCCCCTGTCAGGAACAGCGGCAAGACCGCATAGCCCGCCCCGGCATCAACAAGCCGCGCAACATTTAAAAGCGAATTGCTGCGCATCGCCACATGCTGATCGGCAAAATGCCGATCGCGCCACTGGGCTGCCTTGATATGCGCCAAGCTTTCATCACAGGTAATCCACGCGCCATCGCCATGCTCGGGATGCCCCATCCCCTTTGCCCCACAGATCACCGACCGGATCGGGGCAATTTGCCGCCCGACCAGATTTTCGTTTGGCGTGTTGCTGGGTCGAATGGCGATATCGGCATCGTGGCGGTTAAGATCATAAAACCGGTTATCGGTCACGACCTGCACAGTGATTTCGGGATAGGCCTTGGCAAAGGCCGCCAAATCGTCACTTAGCACCGCATGAAGCAATGTATCGGTCGTGGTCAGGCGCAGTGTCCCTGATGGTCTGATATCTTGCCCGGCAAGGGTTCGGGCTAGCACGGCCATTTCAGCCTCAAGCTTTTCGGCCGTTTCCATTGCCGCCATGCCCGACGTGGTTGGCTGATAATCGCCCTGCTGTCGCTCAAACAACTTGGCGCCAACGCGATCTTCAATATCAGCCATACGCCTGAAAAGCGTTGAATGATGCAGACCGGTTTGCTTGGCAGCCTGGGTGATGCTGCGCGCGCGCCCGATTGCCAGCACCAGTTTCAAATCATCCCATTCCAGCATGTGCAATCCTCCGAACGAGACCACATTTTGATTCGCATCATTGCACATATCACTTGGATTATTGCAAATTTACTTCGCATCAATGCACATCAATACTGATCCCATCAGCCAACGATATTCCAGATGGAGATTGGAAAATGAGCAGAACCATTACCCGTGACGAGCTTAAAGCAGCCCTTGGCACCGCCAATGCCCCGACCCTGATCGAGGCCCTTCCGGCGCGTTATTACGTTGATGCCCACCTGCCCGGTGCGATCAACATCCCCCACGACGCAATTAACGAAGGGGTCAAACAGATCCTGCCGGATCTGGATGCGCCGATTGTCGTCTATTGCGCCAATGGCCCGTGCAAAAATTCCGGTATTGCCCAGATGGCACTCGCCAAACTTGGCTACACCAATGTCCGTGATTATCACGACGGCAAGAATGACTGGCGCGAAGCGGGTCTTCCGCTTCAGGGTCAGGGCGCGCTTGAGAAAACCGCATAACGCATAATCCCCCACCGCGTCACCGAAAACGGGCCGACATTTTCATGTCGGCCCGTTGATATGTGCGATGTCAGATTGCGGCTTTGCCAGCTTATTTGGCAAAGGCCTTTTTCATGCGCTCAATCGCTTCGGTCATTTTGGCTTCTTCCTTGCAGAAGCAGAAGCGCACGAAGTTGCGCACTCCGCCATCTTCGCCCTGATAGAAGGCCGAAACCGGAATGGCGACGACGCCTGCTTCCTTGATCATGATCTGACAGAACTCGACATCATCACAATCATAGCCAAGCGGGCGGAAATCGCAGGTGATGAAATAGGTGCCCTGGCTATCCAGCACATCAAAACCGACTTCTTTCAGGCCCTTCATCAGGAAATCACGCTTTGCCTGCATTTCCGCCGTGAAGGTTTCGAAATATTCATCATCCTTGTTCAGGCCATAAGCCACACCATGCTGCAGCCCCGGCGGCACGGTAAAGACCAAGAACTGATGCGCCTTTTTGATCGGCTCCATCAGCTTTGCGCAAGCCGTGATATAGCCGATCTTCCATCCGGTCAGCGAGAAGGTCTTACCAGCAGATCCGATGCGCACGGTGCGTTCATGCATGCCAGGCAGAGTCATCAGCGGCTTATGCTTGCGGCCATCAAACACCAGATGCTCATAAACCTCGTCACACAGCGCAATCACGTCATGTTTGATGCAAAGATCGGCAATGAATTGCAGTTCATCATCGCCGTAAACCTTTGAGCACGGGTTCTGCGGCGAATTGATCAGGATAAGCTTGGTCTTTTCGCTAAAGGCTGCGGCCAGTTCTTCGCGCGGCAAATCCCAGTGCGGCGGTGTCACGCGCACCAGTTTCGGGATACCACCGGCCAGCTTCACCATCGGAAGGTAGCTGTCATAAAGCGGCTCGATCAGGATGACTTCATCACCCGGCGCAACAAGACCAAGGATGACATCGGCCAGCCCCTCGGTCGCGCCAACGGCAACCAGGACTTCTTTTTTCGGGTCGACCTCGATGCCATAGAAACGTTTATTGTGGTCGGCAACGGCTTGAAGCAACTCGGGCACACCGGCCAGCGGCGGATACTGGTTGGACAGTTCCATCGTCGCCTTGGCGGCGGCTTCGCGGATATCGGCAGGGCCATCGGTATCGGGCGCGCCCTGCCCCAAATTGATGGCCTGATGTTTCTGGGCCAGTTCGTTCATCACTTCGAAAATCGTGATGCCGCCCGATGCGAAAAGTGGATTGCCGACGAAGTCAGTCATGAGGCGTCCTTATATAGTATGGTTCATACCGGCTGGTGGCGGCCGGCAGATCTTTATCCCTGATTCGCGAAACAATAGTTCGTTTCGTGCCATTCGGGCAAATATGCATGCCAATCAGTGCATTGTCGTGACAATTTCTGTCGCAAGAAGCACTGATATTGGCAAGCATAGAGCAGCTTACCCGCCAATGGTCGCGGAACGCACAGCTTAATTGCATATTTTTTGATCATTCTGCCTAAAACTCAATCACCTGCATTCAAGAAAATCTTAAAAATTTCATGGGTTTTGCTGGGTTTTCACACCAAAATCCTTAGAATGCCGGTGCCAACCAAAACTGGCATGGTCCGTGCAAAAGGGACTGGGCGAAGCATTACGCTTTCCGAGTTCTACGCAACTCTCGCAAAAAGCAGAGGGCGCTTAATGAAAAAGATCGAAGCCATCATCAAGCCGTTCAAGCTTGACGAGGTAAAAGAGGCCCTTCAAGAGATCGGCCTCAAAGGGATTACCGTCACCGAAGCCAAAGGTTTCGGCCGTCAGAAAGGTCACACGGAGCTGTATCGCGGCGCCGAGTATGTTGTGGACTTTCTGCCGAAGGTAAAGCTGGAAATCGTCGTTGAGGACACGCTGGTTGAGCGTGCGATTGAGGCAATCCAGCAAGCCGCTCATACCGGCCGTATCGGCGACGGTAAAATTTTCGTTTCCTCGCTTGAGGACGCGATCCGTATTCGTACCGGTGAACGGGGCAACGACGCGATCTGATCGGTCTTGTCTTTCATTGAACACCGTACGGTAACTAAATTTGAGTTTTAAAGGGTTGCATCATGTCTGACGCTGCTTCTGTACTTAATCTGATCAAAGAAAAAGGCATCCAGTTTGTCGATCTGCGCTTTACCGATACCAAAGGTAAATGGCAGCACACCGCGCAGGATATCTGCACGATCGACGAAGATGTATTTGTTGACGGCATCATGTTCGACGGTTCGTCGATCTCTGGCTGGAAAGAAATCAACGAGTCCGACATGATCCTTATGCCGGATCCGTCGACCGCTGTTGTTGACCCGTTCTCTGCACAGCCGACCCTGATCCTCGTTTGTGACGTTATCGAACCGGCGACCGGCCAGGGTTACGAGCGTTGCCCGCGTTCGACCGCGAAACGCGCACTGGCTTACATGAAGTCCGCTGGTATCGGCGACACTGCATATTTCGGCGCAGAGCCGGAATTCTTCATGTTCGACGACGTTCGTTGGAGCACCGCTCAGGAAAGCATGGGCTACGAGCTGGACTCTGAAGAAGGTCCGTACAACACCGGCACCGAATTCGAAGGCGGCAACCGCGGCCACCGTCCGGGTCCGAAGGGTGGTTACTTCCCGGTACCGCCGGTTAACTCGGCAAACGACATCCGCGCCGAAATGGTCAACTACATCAACGAAATGGGCGTGCGTTGCGAAAAGCACCACCACGAAGTTGCTCCGTCGCAGCACGAACTGGGTATCGCATTTGGCACCCTGATCGAGCATGCTGACGCTGTTCAGACCTACAAATATTGCATCCACATGGTTGCACACCAGTATGGCAAAACCGCAACCTTCATGCCGAAGCCGATCTTCGGTGACAACGGCTCGGGCATGCACGTGCACCAGTCGATCTGGCACGAAGGCAAGCCGCTGTTCGCTGGCAATGGTTATGCTGATCTGTCTGAAACCGCTCTGTACTACATCGGCGGTATCATCAAGCACGCCAAAGCACTGAACGCTTTCACCAACCCGACGACCAACTCGTACAAGCGTCTGGTCCCGGGCTTCGAAGCTCCGGTTCTGCTGGCATACTCTGCTCGTAACCGTTCTGCTTCTTGCCGTATCCCGTACACCGCGTCTCCGAAAGGCAAACGCGTTGAGATCCGCTTCCCGGATCCGCTTGCCAACCCGTATCTCGCATTCACCGCAATGCTGATGGCTGGCCTTGACGGTATCGAGAACAAGATCCACCCGGGCGAAGCAATGGACAAAAACCTCTATGACCTTCCGCCGGAAGAGCTCAAAGAAGTCCCAACCGTTTGCCGTTCGCTGCACGAAGCGCTTGATAGCCTCGATGCAGACCGCGACTTCCTGAAAAAAGGCGATGTCATGACCGACGATCTGATCGACGCATACATCTCCCTGAAAATGGAAGAAGTCATTCGCTTCGAACAGGCTCCGCACCCGGTCGAATTCGACATGTACTACAGCGGCTAACGCTAACACGTTGTTTCTCAATGATTAATTGAGATAGACGTTAGACTTTAAAGGCCTCTTTCGCCCAAGTACCGTCAAGGAAACTCAACAAGTCCCTAAACGGTGTCTAACGCGGAAGGGGTCTTTTTGTTGGTTATATTACGATCCCCAAGTGCGTTCGATGACGTTCCGGGCCCAGCCTTTATTGAGCATGCTTGACATCAACCATTCAGCAACCTTGCTTTCCTTTTTGATGTCCTTGACCGCTTCGAACTGCGCCTGAAACTTCTCTGGGATCTCGCGGGTGTTCCCAGCCATGACCCATTGTTCAAGTTCTTTGCGTTCATCGCCTTCAAGGGAATTGCGCAGGGCACACCGTTTTGGCGTCCACGCGGTCGGTGCAAATCGTGCGTTAGATGATTGATTGTCAGTCATGGCCCTGCCCGTTGTTATGAGGCAGGGTTTAGCAGATCGGGTTATTTGCGTGAACCTGAAAACACGGCCTTGATACCTGACGCGATCTTGCCAACCGCCCCAGCAACGACCTGCTTTGGCCCGCCTGCCTTGCCAGCTTCGCGCAGCGTCATATAGGTGATCACGATATAGGCACTGTATTCGACAATCTGGGAATACATCTGGACGTAGACGCCGCCTGTATCGCCGAAGAACTTTCCTGCGACCAAATCAAATTGAACAGGCACCGGGGCCGTGCCGAACACAGCCCAGAATCCAGCGGAAACTGTATTGATGACGGCCAACAGGATATCAACAGCAAACACTGACATGACCGGCCAAACCATTGCCCGAGTCAGTTGACGCACCACCCAAGGCCGCGTCGTCATCCGCATGATTGCCACTTCGGCGGCAGCTTCAGCAGGCAACGCTGCCAGCGTTTCCGCATCAACGCGACCGCCTTGGATTTCAAGACGTTCGTTTTGCGCGCGATACATCTCGATTTCTTTTGTCATCCGCTCGGCAAAGGCCTGTTTCTGGTCGTCTGGCAAAGCCTCAACTGCGGCTTGCAGACCCGTCTCGGTATCAGGCGCGGTTTTGCCGGTCACTTCTTCATAGACCTGCTTACCTGTATCGAACAGTTCAGCAGCACCCGAAATGGCACTGAAGATGGCTGGCAATGCGGCAAAGAACCCAACCATATCAACCCTCCACGTAACGGTGATAGTTGTCGATAAATTCGGCCTCACTGCCTTTGCCAAGGGCCGTGTTGTAATAACGCTTCCAGTACCGGGCCAAACCGGGCAGGTCATCAGCAGCAGGTAGAGCTTCTGACACCCGCATGTAATGGATACGGCACATCAGCGCCGCATAGGCCAGATTGGCAATCAGGTTGGCAGCATCGCTCAGCGCCGGGGCCTTGTGATGCTCTGCCTTTTCCTTGAGGGCAGGACGGTACTGCAGAAAGTTTTCCTGAATGTCATGAAGCGTTTTCGGCTCCATCTGGAAAATACCGCGCGCCGGACCATTGCCAAGCTGGACAAGGTATTGGCCCAATCCGGATTCCTGTGCCGCCGTTCCCATCAGAAGGTTCTCGGCGGCTTCCGACCACATGCCTGCGTCTTGCAGAACCGGGCGGATCACGCTTTCGCGCAAGTGCTTTGGGTTAATCATGGTCGATCTGCCTTTCTGTCTAGCTTGTCTTCGATCCGTTGCAGATACCGTTCGATCTTGGCGAACGCGGCCTCGGTTCGGGTTGCTTCGCGGTCCAGTCGGACCGACAAGCTGCGTTGCGTTACCTCAACAACTTCAAGGCGGGTTTCGATCTTCATCACGTAGATCGTCACCGATACGATCAAGGCGACCGTTGTAAGCAAGTGCCCTATGTTGAGCGTTTTCTCGAAATGAAATTTGCTGCCGTTCTGTTCTGCCATCTGCTCCCCCTTGGATCGGCGCATTAAAAAAGCCGCTTCACGCGGCCGGTCCCTTGATCTTTGCTTCGAGTTCTTGCCAGGCCTCGCCAGAAGCGACGAGGCAACTTGGCCCGTTTGGGTAAGTGAACAGAATTGTCCAGGTCTGCCCGTCCGGTGCTTTCAAGACTTCGATCACACCGCCGTTCGAGGTCACACCGACCGCAACAGGTTCCTCGCTGTATTTCTTGGAAAGGCTGTCGAGAACTTTTGATCGATCGCCACAGACCGGCGAAGCCTGCGCCTCTGGCATGAGGGGCAACAGCAATAAAAAAAGGACCGCTGTAACAGCGATCCCGAAACAACGGACGACCTTTTTCATGTCCTCATTCCTTGTCGGGCTTGGGGTGATCGCGTTTCACTGCAAGAACCTTGTTCAAAACGCGGTCGGTATCGGCGGGCAGGTCAACGCCGTTCAACCGTTGCTGGTTGACGTACTTCCAAAACGCGTCTAGCTGCTCGCCAATCGGCGGATAAGCAAGACGACGTTGTTTTGATGTGCTGTGTGCCATATTCCGTTACTCCTTAGTATGCCGGTACCGAGACCACCTGCTTAATGCGTTGTTCCTTGTTATTCGCCGTGGTGATTTCCCACAGATAGCTGCTGCCGGTCTGCGCTGATACATCACCCTCTGCTTTGATCAACGTGTCATCTGCTCCAAATGCTCCAATGACAGTGATGTTGCATGTCGACCACGTCGACCCGCCGTCAATTGAAACTCTTACGATCCGATCCGTTTCTTCGGTAACAGCGTCAATATCTTCAACGCGCACATAAACAGTAACGTCGGTTGGTTCAGCGGTTTCAAGGCTGGCCGCATCGGGACGCAGCGTCATGTTCGTTGCATCTGGCAAATCAACGATTTGAAATCTCAAACAGCAGCGGGTCATTCGACGAAACTGTTCCTGTCGTAGTTCCATCCGTGCTTTGCAGACGAACATGACGGGCCGAGCCGACCAGTGAGATGGCGTAGTATCCAGTTCCCGTCGTAATAGTGTCCGTCGCCAGCGTCACTTCTTCTCCGGAAAATGACCCTGTATCAGACCCTAGAATGGTAACATTTGCCCAACAATCGCCCGATGATGTGTTGCGATAAACGTTCATTTCACTCAGGGCATACGACGCCCCAAGATCAAACTGAACATAATCACCAGTGTTCGCAGCGCCTGTTCCTTGCCACGATGTGCCAGTGTTCCCGTCGCTCAGATTAGAAAGCGCACCGGCAATTGTTGCCACATTTGAGGTTGGCGTAACGCCTGATGCGCGATCAGTTCCAGCGCCGCCATTATTGTCGTAATAATCCCCGGCGGCGTCATATGTTGCATTTGTTTTAACAGCCAAACTGTCCGTAATGAAGTTGTCGGAGATCAGCGCGCCATATGTTCCCGCAGGGTCATTCGCTTGGATGTCTGCTTTGATGTACGCAGTGATTGACACGTCTCGAGCAGTGTCGTCACGAACATTCGTAAGCTGGGATCCATCAACGGCGGGAAGTTTTGCAGCTTCGTCCAGAGCGACGATTTCGTTTGCCGCGGTTCCGACTGGAAGGCCGATAAGAGCCTTGTCCTCAGCCACCCATTCGTCACCTGCCTCATTCACTGTAAAATCAAGGCACAAGTAGTCACTAGCAAGAACGATACTTGCCCCACCATTGATCAGCGCACTATCTGCCGCAGAAATCGTCAGATCCCCACTGCCAGCTGTCCGACAAATGCCAATATTGTAGCCCGCTGCCAAACCGGAAAGCGCAGGAAGAGTGACCGGAACGTCAGACACTGCGTTATATGTAAACAGCGTCAGGTTTTCGCCTGCGCCTGGCATGAATGCCCCGGTCTTTTGTTCCCCGCTGGTGTATGGATATGAAGCAGCTGCAACCGCCCTATCCGCCTGCGCCTCGGCAAGGTCGACATAGGCTTGCGATGCAGCGGCACCTTCGACCATCAGGAAATCGCTGCCATCTGCGGTAAAGCCAAGGATCTTGTCGGCGCGTTGGGCTTTGGCTGGGAGGGTTGGAATCTCATCATCACTGGCAGGAAAGCGAACACTGCGTTCGATCTGGGACTGCTGGCGCTGGTTCTGAATTGCGATGGCATCGCCCATGCGCTCGACAGTGGCTGGGGGAAGTTTGTTGCCCGTAAACGCCTCAATTTGCGACAGCGGCGCAATGCTGTCCACGGTAACAATCATGCCGTCTGCCGGGGCCGTGGCGAACGTCACAGTTCCGCCCCCATCATTACCGATACCAGTTACGCTGTCGATTTCCAGATCGCCAGATTCACCCGTCGCAATAACGGTATAGATCGCTTTCAAATGCTCTTCGCGCGTTACCTTGAAGCCATAGTTAAATGTCGTCGTTACTCCGTCACTATTCGTATTAGTCGGCGGAAGGTTCGCTTGTACCGTCATATCGATTTCCCATTAAAAAACCCCGCCGAGAAGCGGGGTTGTTTTGTTAAGGACGTACTTGTTATTCGTCGTCGGTCATCTCTGTTAGGCCGATCTGCCAAAGGTATGAATGCATTCGTCGTGCACCTTCGATTTTCTCAAGAGGCGATCCGGAACGCTCCATCAATTCCGCCATCAGGCGCGGATCTTTAGCCGCCTCGATCAGAAGGTCGTTGACCTTGCCGCGCGGCACCTTGTCAAAGACCTTACGCGCCGTTGAAGCCCCGCGACCAGCTGCGACAAGTGACGCATTGCTTTGACTGGCCATCGCGCCGAACCGCGCGCCAACGATGGAAGAAACCATGTCGATCAGCATGTCCGGTCCGTTTGAAAGGTCGTCAAGCGCGCCAACACCTGACAGGGCATCAATGATGCGTTCGGCCTGATCAAACATCGTGTTAAGGCGCTGGACTTCGTCGGCTTTGAAAATGCCCGACTTTGTCATGATATCCATGATTGACGGTTGGCCCGGGCGAATAGGTGCTTCAAGAACCCTACGAATGCCGCCGATATCGATTGCACCGGATGATGCCGTGCTGCGTTTTACAGCATAATCAAGAATGGTGGCTTTTAGGCCTTCAACTCCATCTGTACCGCCGCGTTTGGCAGTCTTGGCAAACCCTTCAAGGGTGCGAAGCGGGGCAGTGCCCGACGCAATCGCCCGTGACAAAGCGTCAACCGGGTTTTCAAGGTTGGACAGTTTGGAAAACGCTGCACGTTGTTCAATGGCTTTGCTTGCCCCTGTCGCAGCCCGCTCCATCGCCTTCATGCCGTCACTGGTTTTCACAGCGTCAAGCATATCAGCCTTCGCCTGCGGGAACCGATCCAGCACCGCTCCATTGTCACGGATGAACTTGGACAGGCGTTTCGCGTTGACCTGCCCCGTTTGCGGATCAACGGACTCTGCTGCAGCGATCCGCAACATGCGTTCCTGCGCGTCGATCATTTCATCAACGGCAAGCTGCGCATCCGGAGACGCCATGTTCATATCCGGAATAAACCGGGTTGCGCGTTCCAGTTCATCCATGCGCATGGCAGTTGCTTCGGCACCCCCGGCAAAGACGCGGCGAACCAGAAGTTCCGGCGGGATGCGATCGGCACCGCTCCGGGTCGAAGCCGAAGCCGTCCCGGCGAAGGTCCGTCGGAACGTTTCGTTAAGCTGGCGCGAGAACACCCGTGCATCTGTAACGGTTTGGGCAACGTCATCACCAACACCGGCCAGATCATCAAGGGCAGCCTCGGCCATCTGGCCATAGATGCGACTGTCATTAAATTCCTGCTTGGCATCGGCTTCACGGGCAAGGGCCAGCATGCGTGACCGGAAACGCAACAGTTCCGAAACATCGGTTCGGCCCTGTCCTTCGCGCATTCGGGCGACAAATCCCTCAACGATGGTCGGTAGCTTTTCCTCTTCCAGAAGACCGGCACGGACATCGTCAAACGCAGTGATCACGTTTCCGGCATTGGCTTGGCGATCAACCGGAATGCGGTCCCAAAGCTCACGCTCAACAGCGCGGGCTTCTGACAATGCCGTTTCCACGGCGTCACGGGCGACACGTCCAAGCTCAGCGCGTGCCGCTGGTGTGTCCTTGGTGATCTTCTCCGCCGCTTCCAGTGCCTTTCGCTGCGCGTCCTGAACCCGCGCGGTCAAAAGGCCGTTAAAGTAGCGCTGGCGCAACTGAGCTGCGGCACGCAACGCTTCCGGGTCGCCGGTTCGAGCAAGGGCCGTGATCATGTCGCCGATGGCAGACAAGCTGTCTTCGGCGCGTTTCTTCGCCTCTGCCCCAAGCTTGGCACTGCTTTCGGCCAGCTTCTTTTCCATCGCGATAAGGGCTGGCGATCCGGTTTTCTGCCCCGCCGTCATGTTAAGGCCGGGCAGTCCCGATTGACGCAGTGCTGTCGCAAGCTGTTCCGGATCTTCGCCGAACTCGCGCACGACTTCCTGAATGATCTGACCAGCACGGGTTTCGCGTGCGCCAGGACTGAACACGCCAGCGGCACGGCGCAGCGTTGCTGCCCCGGTTGATGACATGCTCGTCGCAATGCTGACCGGGCTTAGAAGGCCTGCCGCGACCTCCGCACCGATGCGAACAGCGTCATTTCCCGGGTAATAGGTTTCAGCAACACCGGACGCAACACCAGCCGAACCAAGGGCAGACAACTCGGCCATGGTAAAGGCCTGCGGGGCGCGGGCTGCTGTTTCGATGATCTTGTTAACACCGTTACCAATCAGGGACGGGGCAAGACGCGCACCGGCACGGGCCGCAGCCAGTGGTACGGCTGCAAACGGCAAACCGCCACCGACAACTTCACCACCAAAGGCATAGGGCCGCAACTCCGGCGGAAGATCATCGACATTGCCATAGGTCATCGGCGCATCGGCGCCAGGAAGTCTTATCGCAGCGGCAAAGTCACGCGCCTCATTCCCGGCCATGTTCCCGGCAATACCACCAATGATCGCACCTGCCGGAATCGACACCGGCCAGAGCGGCGGCGGTGCGGCGGCACCAATCGCGGCCCCGGCACCCATACCGGCCAAAGTGCCACCCGTTTCGATCATCGCACCAGTTGCACCACGTCCAACGGTTGATACTTTGTCAGAAAGGCTTGTTGTTGGCTCCGGGTCGCTTTCCCATGGCGCGGAAGTGTCGGATGGCTGGTCGCCCTGACCAACCATCGCCTCGCCGCTGTTTTCAGAAACAGACGACCGCGCCAAATCAGGTGTTGCACCGCCGCCGATCAGGTTGCCATCGATATATGCGCCATAGCCGCCTGTATCGAGCGGACGAACGTCGATATTGGGTTGCGACACTTCCGGCGCAGCAGCACCTGCAACAGTGTCATTCTCCCAAGGTGCGTTACTGGTTGCCATTCTCGCCGCCTTTCACGCGGATAACACCGTTCGGGTCAATATATTGCTGTCCCGCCAGAACGTTCTGCCAGTCCTGCGCGGTCTTGACGCGGGTCGGAACGCCAAGGTTCTGGCGGAAGTTTGCAAGCGCATTCAGGATGTTCATGGCTTGAATGCGTTCTTCACGGCCAACCTGCGGGTTGTTTGCCGTTTTATAAGCAAAGTCCTGCCGCTTCTGCAGGGCGTCATCAATCCCGATCAGGCGGTTTCGGTAAGCTTCCGGGTTGTCGATCAGTCGACCATCGATATTGATTTCCTGTTCGATGGCTTGGCGCTCACCTTCGGCATAGCGCGGGTTGTTCTGAAGGACGCGCACCAGATCACGCTGCAGGTTCGGGATATAAGCCCGCGCCTGGGTGATTTGCGGATCGTCGAAATTCTCGCCAACGACCGGCAAGCGCCCAAGGAAGTCAACAGCCGCCGGACCAACCCCCGTAACCTTATCGGCCAAAGACCACGCGGTTTTTTCCGGATCTACTTCTTGCAGCGATGGCTGCATCTGTTGCGCCATGGCCTGTTGGGGTGACATTGCACCACCCTGACCGGTCGCGTTAACAGGCTGACCGCCGGGACGGATCAGGTTTCCGGTGTTAATATCCCATTCATAGCCCCGCTGGTTCAGTGCATCCACGACATGCGGCGGCAAGATAGGCTGGGTAATCGATCCGGTATCGGGATCTCGCTGCGGCGTCATGTACCCGACAACAGAGCTTTCAAAGTTACGCTCCTGCTCCGGTGTCATCATGCCAGCGGCGAATGCGGCGCTACCGTTGGTCAAGTTGGCGAGAGCGATGCCAGACAAGCCTTTGCCAAAGCCGAAACCGCCGGTATCAACATCTGCGCCAGCCATTTTCTGAACTTCGGCTTCCGTGGCAGGGCGACCAACAACAGATTCAAACTCTGAAACCTTCTGCGGTAGCGTTTTGCCACCTGTCGTAGAGATACCTGCAATGCGCAATCGCTCGGATGCATCCGGATCGCGACCCATGATCGCCCTGAACTCTTCGATTTTGGCCATACCGGCGCGTGCGGCTTTATCCAGCTCAATACGCTGCGACGCGACACGCGATCGAATGCGACGTGACGTGCCTGCGTCAAGGTTTTCAAGAACGCCTGGCACGGAAAGGATTTCCTCCGCGCCATCCACATCACCCCGATCAAGCAAGGATGTTGCGGCACCTACAATAATGTTCTGACGACCCGCCTCCTGCGCGGAAAGGAAGTCTTCCTGCGTCAAAGCCGGTCCCATATCGGCCAGTTCTTCGTCAAGGCGCTCAAACAGGCCCACCATCGCGCCCGGATCGTTATAGGCGGCGTCGGCAAGTTCGCGGGTTGTTCCGTCCAGCTGGTTGGCAACAATACGGCGGCCTTCTGCGATTTGGGTAACAGCGGCCTGATCCGTCAGTTGGGAGCGGATTCCGTCAAGGCGTTCAAACAAACGAACCTTGCTTTCCGGACTGCCCTGCCAGTCATTTAGCAACTGATCCTGCGTGTCGCGAAGCTGAACGGTATAGTTTTCGGCAACGGTTGGGTCGCTGAAATCGCCTTCGGTCAGAAGGCGGCGATACTCGCCCCGCGCCTGCTCTTCGAAACCACGAATGGCACGCGTCAAATCAACCGCTTCACGCCGCGTCTGAATACGATTACCGGCCTGTTCCGCTGATCCGGCCAAGGCCGCTACGCCCTGCGCAATAGCCGTATTGGCGCGACCTGATTGCGCCGCCGCTTCGACCGGGACACGGACATTCGCGCTTACCGGCTGTGGGATATTACCTGCCATGTCTTACCTCAGATAATTGTCTCGATTGCGGAAATAATATTGACCTCTGTTGGCCGATCCGCTCGTAAATGAACCTCCGCCAACTGATGGCTGGCTCGAACCAAACAAGCCCAAGTCCTTCCAATTGTCGTGCCCGCCGAGCAATGAGGAACTTGCGTCCAAGAAGCCTCCGATCATGCCCGCTCTCCCTGAGCGCCGCGCGGCATTCGCACTCTGATTTCCGAAATAATAGATGTCAGAGATATCTTGCGCCGCCATGCTGTCGGTTTCGTCAAGGACAAGACCCGGCGTGCCTTCAAGGGTGACACCTGCCGCGCTGTAACGGGCGCGTTGTGACGCCAAAAGGCGCTGATTTTGCCGCTGGCGCTGAGCCGCGTCCCGCGACGCCTGTTCGCGGATCAGATCGGCTTGGCGGTTAGACGCCCTACGCGCCTCATTCGCGGCATAAAGCTTGGCCCCGGCACCAAGAAAAGGGGCGGCCTTTGCCAATCCTGAAAGGATGCTTTCAAACATTAATCACCTGTCGTAATGCGTTGGACAAAGGCGCGGATGTTGCACGGCAACGGCCCGTCACCGCCGAACCCGAATGTTCCGTCTTCGTCAAACACGTCATTGATCGTCAGCGTCTCGATCCCGGTGAACATCGGTACCAGATCACCGACAAGGGTTTGCGTGGTCATGAACGTTGCATCGCGCAGCGTTTCGCGGTTTTTGCCGATTTGCAGAACTGACGTGTTGAGGAGATCAAGGCTGGCACCCGTGACGCGTTTTTTCTTTGCCCTGCCGCTGCCCTGCGCCGATCCCGGTTCAATCGGTAACGTCTGGCCGTAAAACGGCGCGTTTAGGCCTGCCAAAAGCTCGTTTGCGGTCAAACCATCGGGCAATTCAATATCGCCATCGCCGCCGCCATCATCTGTCACGGTAACGGCAGGAAGTGCCGCGCCATCGGCCAGCAGTTCAACGCTTTCACCCATCAGGTGCGCCAACCCGCCAAAGGTCGAAAGTGCTGTTTCTTCGGAATAGGAAAGCGCACAATCAAGATAGCGTGCCGTATCGATGTCGGTGCTGTCTTCCGGGTCGTGGAAGTCTTCCAGAATTTCGAGATACCGCACGGTCTGCTCGTTAATGGTGCGAACGACCTCAAGCCACAGAACATCGCGCCCATCCATGAACACAGTGCCGATTTCCTCGACCTTGCCCCACGCATTGTCGTCATACGTTCCGCCGATCTTGTGGCGGTGCCAGGCATAAACGCTGTTTTCGCGGTCATAGGTCATGCCGACAAGCTGGCCGTCGCCTTCACGCACGCCCCAGATGATCGGCACCGGGTCACGCGCGATGGCAAGCTTGCTGATTTTCCCCGCCCTACCCGGACCGGCAATATGTTCGGCCCATTTAGTGATGTCAGGCGCATTAAACGCATCATCTTCAAACGAATAACTGAACTCATGGACGCGCTTCTGCGACCGCGACAGGAAGAAGAACGAGTTGTTCTTGCGCACCGGCTTGATTGCTGCCGATCGATCATTGGCATGGTCGCGGTTCAGGATCGAGCTTGGCGTGATCGGCTCATAAAAACCGCCAGCCCCTGACACGGTTCTCGCTTCGTCACTGGTGCCAAGATAAAGCGCCCGCCCAGATGCTAGCCACGCAATGGCACCTTTAGCGGAAATATCAAACACAAGGGCGTTATCTTCGGCTGTACCAGTCGTGAAGTCCAACAAACGTGGCCCTGAGCTGCTTGGCGTTCTGCTGACCCAGAACTTACGTTGTTTGGCTGGTGTGGCTGCCAAAACAAGCCGCTGCTGATGCTCAGTGATATAGGCTGGCCAATTGGTTCCGGTCCATTCTGTCGGCTTGTTGGTGATCGTCGGCGTGCTGTTAAATGTCCAGTTTGCATGATCGGTGCGCGTCAGGGTCGCAATGCCAATCTCGGGATGGGTGATGTAGAGCGTGTCTTCGATTTGCTGATAGTCGAACCCGAAAATCTGGGTGTCGTCGTAAACCGTTGTGACTTCGTAGATATTGCTGCCGCCATCCAGAACGTGACCGATGTTCCCGTTCGCGTCGGCGCGATAGAACCGGACATAGGTATCTCCGAACTCCAGCATATAGGTATCATCGGCGCTGTATTCGAACGGAACGAGGCGCACCTTTTTGGCGCTGTCCTTGACCTCGGCAATAAACCGGGTTCCAGGGCGGCGCGTCAGCATGCCCTGCGGCAGAACGATAATGTTCTCGCAAAGCGCAAGGCTGCGCTGATAGTTTTCAAGGTCGACGTTCCCGGCATATTTCGGGCTGACCTCGCCACGGTCAAAGCTGAACTGCGATAGAAGACGAACCGACATGTCAGAACCCCATCGCCGTTTCAAAGCCGGATTTTTCGGGCTCGCTGCTCTGGTTCTGCCAAAGCTGATCGGCGGTTTTGCCGATCGCAAGGAACCGCTCATAGGTCACTTGCATGCGCTCAACCCCGGTGTTCGACCCTTCGGTTGACTGCGCCACGGCAAGGGCAAGGGAAGCGCCCATCACATCGGCAAGATACTGATCAAGGCGGGCATAGCTGCTGCGGCGGCACGAAAACACCACCTGCAGCGGGGCAGAAACATCGGTCAGGAGATAATCACCCTCGCGTTCCCATTTCTGCGTAACGCCAAGGGAGATGCCTTCTTTTTCAATAGACCAGACACGCAAACAATCGGCCGGCAGAAGATATTGATATGAATATCCAAAGGCGGGCGTTTCCGTTGCGTCGGACAACAAGGACCGTTTTTTCGCCCAAGTCCACGAATGGGCAGCAAGGACGCGATCAACCGCACCCCGGAAATAAGCTTTTGCAAGGCGCGCGCGGTCGCTGTCTTCGTCAAGCGACGTAATCGGCTGTTCGCCAATCAATTGCATGGCAATATTTGCAATGTCTGTTTCGCTTGGCATGGCGCACCTTCATTAAACAAAGGATCAAAAGAAAAGGGCCACCCGATTGGGCGGCCCTGAGTTTCATTGAGGGTAAAAAGAAACCCGCCTTACACGGCGGGCTTGGTGTCGGTTTTAGGCTCCGCCGTTTTGGCCGGGGTTTTGTTCTCGGCCTTGGCGGCGGGCTTGGTGTCGGGTTTCTTCGGCGGCGTCCATTCTGGATCCTCGGGCTTCATCCAGCGGTCCGAAAACATTTCGTCCGGAACGCTAAACTTGGCGTCGATTTCGCGAATACGCCCACCAAAGTAACCTTTGGCTGTTGCAATGACTTTGACCATGTCGCCCCCTTACGCCGTCTGAACGCCGTGGACGATACCGGCTTTGGCAAGGCCCGCAGTGGTGGTCGCGGTGCCAATGACATAATTCACGCGGATAAAGCGCTTCATGTCATTAGGCAGAACGGCAACGCCGAATTGAAGACCTGCAACAAGATCAGCCAAGGCGTAAACGCGAGACTGTGCAACAACGACGTTGGTCGTGTCGAATGCCTCTTCATCCGCCGTTTCGATCTGGAACTGCATGGTCGCAGCACCGCCAGACGTGACCGTTTCCGTCAGCTGGACAAGGATCGGAACCGGGTTGCCCGGCCCGACATTGCGCGCCAGAGCAGCCGCAGCGCCGTAAACGGTGCCCGGAGCCCCGGTATCAATGGCGTTCGTCGAATTATAGGTGCCCGCTGCCTGCGAGACATCCTGATCATCCGAGAACATGAGTTCTTTGGAGAAGATCATAACTCTTCCTTTCGATGATGAATGAAATCAGGCTGCCTTAGGCAGCCGGGACAACGGATTCGGTGTTCAGAAGCGAGTCAGTTTCGCGGATTGGGATGCCACGATAGGTCATTACTTCCTCGCCTTCGATTTCCCGCGGGGTCAGACGAACAAAGCTGTCACTGGAACCGCCATTGGTTGCAAGACCGTCGAGTGCTTCGAGAACATCGCGGTTGCAATAGATCGCCTGGCGGCCAATCGCAGCATCGCCCCGACGCATACGGCTCTGAAGTTTGTAGTAGGCTTTGCGCAGGAAGCTATAAAGGTCAACGCTACCGGCCTGCATGTCGGAAACATCGATGTTCGCGACACGAGCGTTGTAACGCCAATCAGCAACAGCCAAACCAACATGCCAAGTAAATTTCTCTTCCTTGACGTAATAGGCATTGCCATCGCCATCGGTAACGCGCTGCTCGCCCTTGTCTTCGCGTTTGACGCCTGCCTGAGTGCCCTGCGGATACAGAAGATGGGTGAAGCGATCACCCCAGGTCACAAACCAGATCGAGGTATTGTCGGAGCCGGACCCGCCAGCATGAACAACCTGGTTGCCAGCACCAGAACCGCCACGGACGTTGTAACGAGCCGATAGGCCCTTGAACTTTTCCGGAGTGGTAGCGGTGTCGTGGTAGAACAGACCGGACGCAACTTCCTGATTCATGGCTTCAAGAAACGCCATCGCTTCATTCATGCGAATTTGCGCTTCCTTCCCGTTAGCCAATTCAAGAACGCGGGTATCAATCGAAGAAAGACCTTCGACAAAACCGGTCGTATCTGTGACCTGCTGAACCGTGGATTTGGACTGTGGAATACCCTGATAAAGACCACCCCACGCGAGGCTCGGATATCCGGTTCGGATTTTGTGCTTATGCTCGCCGCCACTGTTACATTCCATGGCGATGGCGTCGTCAAGGATGGGGTTCTGCTGCTTCAGCAGCTCAATGATACGAGCATTAGACCCGTTCGGGTCCGCCTGCTTGTAAACGTCGATCAGGTCAACGTAAGTGTTGCCAAGAGTGGCCATGTCTTAACCCTTTCTGGTTTCGTTCGGATAAAGGACTTCGGCCGTATCTTTTTCCCGGCCTTGAGGTTTGCCATTGCCACCATCGACAAAGGCGCTTTCGCCCACGGCACCCGCGAGTGCATGGGCAAACTTGATGAACCGTGCGTCCTGATGGAGGCCGGTCTTTTTCATGAATTCGCCAAACCCTTCGGGCGCGTATTTCTGCACCACACGGTTGGCAAGGGTGATGTTCTGGGCTGCGTCCTTGCCCCACTCCTTCTTGAGTGCGGCTGCGGTATCCTTCTGTTCCTTGGCCGCTGCGGCTTCAAGTTCCGCCATGTAACTGGCTGTGTTCTCGGCGTCGGCTTTCAGGATGGACTGCAACGCAGAAACCGGGATATCAGCGGCAAGGGCTGCTTCGGCCAGATACGCGGGCGGGGTGTATCCTTCGGGCAGGTCGATGCCTTCGAGATACCCTTCTGCCGTCTCCGGCACGCCAATCGCGGCACGGAATGCGGCACGGTCATCATCGCTCGCGTCATCGCCCGGAACCTTGAAATAGCCTTCGGGGATCTCCGGTGCTTCGCCGCCCAATTCATTCCCTTCCGGCAGTTCCAAAGAAACACCCCCGTCCTGATCATCAGAAGCGGAGGTGTTTGGTGCGTCGGCTTCGTTGCCTTCCGGTGCGGGCGTATCAGTGCCCTGACCCGGATCAATATTCGGATCGGTCATTGGTCAGTTCCATCTGTGATTTATTGAACTCGGCTTGAAGGTTGGCGGCATGGAGCCGCAATTTCGCCATCTCGCTTTCGGGGATGCGAAGGATATTGATGATGTGATTGGCGATTTCGCGCTTGCCCTCGTTGCGTTCAATCGGCCCGCCGGGCGGCGTGACATCGGCCCAACCGGCCTGCAACAGAAGGTCTTCCAAAACGGCTTTACCGTTCTCGGTCGAGAACACCTGACGGTATTGCTCTGCCAGCAACACAGCATCATTCGGCTTTTTCTTGTGGGGCCAGAACCAGAAAAGCGCGCGCATTATTGCTGCCCTCCGCCTGCCATGGTTTCAAGAACCGGCGCCATTTTCGCGGCTTGCTCGACCTGCATTTCCTGTTGTTCTTGCGCTTGCATTGCTTGCTGCTGCTGGGCGCGGGACTGTCGAATGGCCTGAACCGCTTCACGGTCACGCCAGACAGACGGGGCCGCGCCGAACGACTGGCCGACTTCATAAGCCGCCTCGTCGAAATCAACGATATCGAGAACACCCGGATCGTACTGCGCGATCTGACCCACGGCATTGATCGCCTGCATGTTGTTGCTGGCCTGACGCGACCGGCGCAACTGCGACAGTGGGCTGGTAAATTCAAGATCGATCCCGCCGTTGTCGCGCAACATATCAGGCATGGCTGGAAGGTTGATTTCGCCGTTTTCGACCTTGCGGTTCAGAATGCTGATTTCACGCGCCACCAATCGACCAAGCATCGCTTCTTGCTGCTCAAACGGCGGGGAAAGAAGATCTGATCGTTCCTGTGCGCGAATAAGCGCCTCGGTCGCGGTCGTGTCAGGTTTGTTCAGGAACACGGCAAACAGATCAAGATAAAGGCTGGCATTCACCTCGTTGGTGAACATTTCAAACATCTCGTTGCCAAGACCCGGATTGCCGCCCATGGCAAGGGGCTGGACAAGCTGCTGACCGCGTGAGTTGATCGCGCCCCGGTTTTTCGCCCCGGCATTGATGTTCAGAACGCCTTCGAAGTCCTGATGAACCCCATAGGGCGGGTCAATGTTCTTTTCAGCGGCACGCATCAACAGGCGTTTGGCGTGGTGCGCGGCCTTCATGTCCGGCAGGGCGCGCATGCCAGGGGAATACCCGTATGGCAAACGCGGATCTACCCGGCCAAAGCTTGAGAACAGATAGGGCATTTCATACTGCCCGCCCTCGCGCATGACCTTTTTGTTGTCCACATCGACATAAACATCATCGAATGCGAAATCGTTGCGGTCGTTGGTGCTGGGGTAAACCGCATGAATGATATCGAAATGCTTCTCGCCGCGCTGTTTCGGGTCTTCCAGAACGCGCTTGACCGGTTCGGCCAAGCGATCTTCGCCAAACTTCTGCGCCATCTGCTTCGCGGTCATCGGAAACTTGCGATAAACCGTGTCCTCAATCCCGGCGGCATTGACCGTGAACACGATCTGTTCCAGCGGAATATAGCGATACAGGAACGGCGCATCTGATCCGAATTGTTCCTCGACATGGATGCAAGGAACGCCATAGGCCATCATTTCGCGATATGCCGGGCCAATGGCAGCCTGAAAACCGGCCTTGCTGTCATAGCGATAGGAAAACAGGCGCTTGCGATACGCGCTGGTATATTGCTGAACGGCCTTGTTATCGATCAGGTCATCATCGATCGGTTTCAGGTCGTGCCACATATCCCCGCTTGGCACCAGCAACGACAAAGCCGCCGACGCCGAACGCTCCAGCGCAATCACCGGGCGCGAATTGCCGATCTTCGCCAGTCGTTCCACATCCCATTTCGATGATGGCGACGTATCGTTGAACGACGACAGCGGATCGCACACCTCCGACACGCGCCGCCAGATCGACCGGAACCCGACACGGTCGGATTCAAGCGAATTACGCCGAACGATGATGTCATTTGCCAGTGAATCGGCCATTGCGTTTTCCCAAAGAAAAAGGCCGCCCCAAAAGGAACGGCCTTGTGTCAGTTTGTTTTAGTCAAAGAAAAAGGCGGCTCGTAAGCCGCCTTAATTAGCTGTCTTATCCCACATCCAAGGTGGACAAGGGTCCCATTTTGTAAGTGCTACCCGGATCATCATCACTGCCGAACCGTTAAATTTGCCCTCAAGTCCTCGCCAGTATGAGTTAATCACCTCAATAACATGGTCAACCGTTGTTCCTTCTGGCGCGCAGACAGGTATGTTGTCAGCGTTTATTGACTGCTCAAAAGCAATATCGTCCAAAACGCCCGCAACATACATTTTACACATTTCTGACCGATCAACTGAGCGGACAGAGCTATTGCAAATCCCCGCCAACTGATCGCCTGTCAAAAACATCATCTTTGTGAGACGCTCTGCGCTAGCATTTCCTGCGTGTAGCAGCGCTATCAAAGCCACTGAAATAACGACAAGGCGCATCACCCGCCCCACTCCAGCTTTTCAGGTGCTCCGTTTGGCACCTCAACACGCTGATATGCATCTTGGGTTATGAAACTTACGCCGTGAGAGGCCTTGCCTTGGTCGAAATCAAACGCAGAGAACAAAACGACGAAGTTCTGGCCTTCAATTCTTCCATAGCCGGTCTGGTTCTTGAGAGCCGATGGACGAAAGCCGCCATAAACCTCCGCTCCAAGATCGCCCTGCACTACGTCGAGATCGGCTACATCGTTAACAAACGTCACCCCGCAACTACCTGGGCCACCAACCGCAATAAACGAAACGTTCCTGCCATCTTCAACGATCTGGTAGTGCCAGACCTTGATCGGGCCGGTTACGTCCTTTAAGTCAAACTCCTTGCCACTGTCGCCGGTATAAGCCATGGCGGCTTTGCGCAGCGCAGTCGTATCCCCGACATATGGTATACACACCGTTTTCGCAGCATCAGCAACGGTTGCGGAGTAATCCTTGTTCGCGGGTGCTTGCGTCGTCTGACACGCGCCCAGAAGCAGAAAAAAGGCCGTGGCGGCAATTTTACGGATCATTGTTTTATCTCCCTGATCTGCAAATCATGCCATTTCAACCTTGACGCGTCCATTGCAATTGATTGACCCGTTTTCTACAGCAGTTCTTCAATACCGCGCAGTCGGGCGTAACTGATGTTAAGCGGGCTGAAAGTGCGCCGGATCGTGTTTGGGTTTGGCTTCGGCGTGGTGGTCGTGCCGGTGCGCGATGTTGAAAGCGCGGTGTTTGTGGCCGGAAGCAATACCGGGTTGTCATTGGTTTGTCGACCGCCGGGATATTGGTTGCCGAGAGTGGCTCTGTTTCCTGCAGGTGAGAACATGGAGCCTGCGGTATTCGTGCTTGTCGGCCCAGTCGCCACAACCTTATCCAAATCCACAACATTGTCATCAAGCAGGCCAACGCCAGACGCGACCAGCCCGCCAACACCGGGCATTCCGCCAAGGGCATTTGCGACATAACCGATGGCGTTACGGGCCGGTTTCGGATCGGCTGCAACCTTCGTAGCGGTAGCGCCGACAGATGCGCCAAAAGGACCGGCGGCAAGGAAACCAAGCGCACCAGCGCCCAAAGACGCGGCATTCGAACCAAGGAATCCACGCGGGTTATTCACCCCGAACTGATCCTGCACCCACGATCCGAAACGACCAAGCGCTTCACCGATGGAGTTAATACCCTCTTCATCGTCGTTAAACACGTCAGACGCCTGATTAACACCGCCAGTCAATCCACCCAACGCGGCAACAGCGGCACGGTCACGACGGTCAAGCTCTGCACGCATAGCGCCCAAGGAGCGATTTGGCGCGGCTTGCGCTTGCGGGGCTTGGTTATTATTGCCCCCACCATTCCCGCCACGCGATGGCGCGTTACCACCACCTCCGCCGCCACCAAACAGTCGGTCAAACTGCTGCTTTGACATCTGGTTTGCACCACCGTCGCCTTGACCACGGTCGCTGCGGCTTGGGCCATAATCACTTCCGCCCCAGCCTTGTCCGTCTGTTCCTCTGATCGACATGGTTTAATCCTCAGTATTCCGGCTCGTAAGCCATTTCGGCGCGTTCAACCGTGATGGTTCTGCGCACAGGGCGGTTGATCCGGTCAAACAATTCGGTAAAGGCCCAGACCAGCGCGTCAAGGCGATCTGGCGACCCTTCGCCCTCGTACCCAGCTGGGGTCATCAGGCACATCTGTTCTTCTAGCTCCGGATACGTCCCGACATGCGAAACACGGCCAAGCGCGTAAAGCGCAGAAATCGGCTCGGCCCGGACATGCTTGCCACGGGTGGCGCGAACTTCCTCGATCCGAATGTTACGACGCACACTTTCAAGCGTATGGCGCACCATGTCGCCGCCCTGGTTAACCTCGATCACGACGCAATCCGCGTCATGCAGGTCATAGGCAGCAACAACACTTTGTGCCCATTGCTGCGGGCTGCCACGGCGCGACATATCATCAAGGACATAGCCGCGACCATCTGCGCCCAAGCCGCACACCACAATGCCGTGATAATCCGATCCATCATTGCTCGTCACTGCTGGATCAACCGCAACCACGATGCGCGACATTTCCGGGGCTTCGTCGCGGCGATGCTCCTGAAACATCTGCCGGTTCCAGATCGCACCAAGTGCCGTCGGTTCGTAATCGCCTTCCCAGATGTGACGATAGCGGTCGGAACGGTGCTTTCTGTCATATTGCCGTTCTTCCTCAAGCTCGACCGGAAAGAACGGGTTATCACCATAATTGGCCTGAACAACGGTTGCGTTGTCCGGAACAGATACGCCGCGTAACAACTCGTCGACCGGATCAGACGCACGGCGCGGGTTCCAGCTAAACCAAAGCTCCGATCCCGGCGAACGAATGGTCGGCCGCAACATCTCAAGCGATCGGGCCGACATGGTTTGCGCTTCTTCGACCCATGCCGCGTCAAAACCCTCAAGCGACTTGATGCTTTCTGCGGTGTGGTCCTGCATGCCCTGAAACAGGAACAGGCCGTTGCCAGGCGTGACAATCCGGTCATCCAGAATGCGGAAGTGATCCGAAACGCCAAGGCTTCTGATCTTGTCCTCAAGCAAACGCTTGGCTGATTCCTTCAGGCTCTTTTGAACCTCACGCACGCAGACCATGCGAAAGCCCGGTTTGATCAGCGCGGTTTCAACGCCAAGTTCGGCGAAGAAATGCGACTTTCCCGAACCACGACCGCCATGCGCGCCCTTGTAGCGTGACGGCTGCAGCAGCGGCAGAAACACGCGCGGCGTCTGGATATCAAGCGTTGTCATTCTTTGGGATCAACCACAGTTCGGCGGATCTCATTCACCGTCACGTTGTTGGCGACCTCGCTCTGATCTTTCCAGCCGAAGTTATTCTTCAGCGTGAAGACAATGCCGACTTTCTGGCCTTCGTCACGTACAAGCTTTTCGCTGAGTTGCTCCTCGACCGCCAGTTTGGCAAAGGCCATCAGTTCCTGAATTTCCTCGCCGCGGTTGCCGTTGGCGTAATGCATCATCGTGTCACGGCTGGCAAAGCCAAGCGCAAGCTGTAGGCCCGCCATGGTGAACGGGCGCTTTTCGTCAATCTGACGCTGAAAATACGCTTCGACCACGGGCCGCATTACATCGGCACTGTCATAGTCGCGCGGCTTACCCAACGGGTTCAGCGACGGGCAACCCTTTTTCAGGTTTGGATTTGCCATGTGATCGTCCCTATTTCCACGGATCATGCCGGTCAAAGAACCGCACAGCGCCAATCGTTGCGCCAATGATGGCAAGGCAGACCAGGACGATGAAAACAACAGCGATTTTCATGTCAGTCCTCACCACTCCAACGCACCCGCTCGATCTGAACGTGGTAATCCACACCATCGACCGTGACCCAGATGTCACCTGTTTCAACCAGGCCAGAACTTCGGCCCATATCAACCGCTGTTCCCTCGTCGCAAACTTCCTCAAGCTTTTCAGCCACAGTGTCACGGAATTGGAACAGCGCGTTCATGTCACTCCCCTTTCAAAAGCCGCTTTACGGCACGAAACGGCCAGACCACGGCATAGACGATCAGGATCAGCAGGGAGGTCAGTGGGTTGTTCGTGTTGTCCATGTCAGTTCCCGTTCCCGTACAGCGCATTGATTGCGTCTGCTCGTTTGTCTGGCGAGAGGTTGCGGGTCATCCATGTGGTGAAGTCCGGGTTATCCGCGATAACACAGCACATGCCGTTGGTGATGTTGGTCACGCCGCGTTCTTCCTCGGTCTCATCGCCAACCGACCAAACCCACCAGATCGCGTGCATGACTTCGTGAAGAAGGGTGTTTACCGCTTCTGGCCCAGCAAGATGATTTGAAATCTTGATAACGCTACGGACGTGGTCGCACGACCCTAACTTGTCACCGCAGTTGCGCCGTTCTTCTTCGTCCATGAGGTGGACGCGGTACCGCTGGTACCCCACCTTGATTTCAGTAGGGAAGCTATTGCACCATTTGTCCATCACTTCCACCCCGCCAAATCCTCATAGCGCAGCAGAACAGCCACAACGGGCCGTTCACCGCAGCTTGAGCAACGGAGCCTTTCCTTCACTTGTTTCAGGGTTTCGCCGCCTCGGTGTCGCTTGCAGATGTCCTGCCAAAGCATCACGCGGCGTTTGCGACCGCACCGGCATTCGCAGCCTATCGCGGCGTATTGGCGACGGTTCCAGATGGTTCCTATCGCGGTGTTGTCGAGTTCTTCCATGTCGGGCCTCTTGGCCCTGTCCCTGCTTTCAGATAGCGGAACGGGTGGAGAACTTCAAGGCGCTTCGGGACCGCTGGTCAGGCGGCCCCGACTGATCGCGAGCGTGACGATCAGGATTATTGGTCGGCAGGTTTTGCGATAAGTTCTTCGTAACTTGCAGCTTCGGCCAATGCGCTACGCAGGCGATAGCCTTCAAGCTTCCAGATCTGATTGCGCGCATTGTCACGGGCAATCTTGCGGCCGATTTCACGGTCAAAGTTGTCCGGGCTGGCGCAGGCGCTTTCGCCGACAACATGAAAACCATTCTTCAAGGTAAGCGCGCAGACGGTCAGCGTCGTGCCAGGGAATACGTGGTACTGCTCGGTCAGGATCGTGTCATCGATCTCGCCCGGCGTAATACGGGCTGCAGTCAAGCCTTTGTCAACGATCTCTTTTTCAATCTGTGCTTCATTCTCAGTCATCTATCTAATCCTCTATCTGAAACGAAAAACGGCGGCCCGCGGTACTAGCGCGATGCCGCCGTCCATAGAACCCCACGAGAGGTTCTGTTTACATCCATCCAACTGATGCATTGCTTGTTACGGCGATGTCATATGCCCGATGGAAGGGCCTCGTTCCCGGTGTTCCGGGTATTCCGGCTGGCCGCTCACATGCCGCTGTTTAACTGCTCCGCCCTATGTCTTCAGGTGACGAAACGAGCAGTACCAACCTTGCTCCCCACAGTGGCACTATGGGACGAGCAATTTGCATAATCTGCAATTTGGCTGATTGCTCCACCGGGAACCACCCGCGCCCCGCTCTTGCACTCTCGCATTCCCAACGGCCAAGCGCGGCTGGAACATCCGTCGGTACTATCAGTGAAGTCGGCACATGCGACCTGTCACGGTCAGCAGCGGATGCCGAGCAAAACAAAACCCGCCGGATCGCTCCAAGCGGGTGAATGAGGACAGAGGCGTAATCGATCGTACCATCCAGCAGCGGATCAGCAGCGGCCCCGGCCATGTTGTGTTTTCGCGCAGCCTTCAACGCTTCAATCAGCGTCCTACCGTTCCCGAGCCTTCGCAAAGGACTGCACGAATCAAAAATGCGCCCCCGGTTTCCCGTAGGCGCAATTCTTAAACTCTACAGATTTCATGGCATAAATTGCCCCCGAGGTCAAGAGTTCGTTCTCAAACTGTTCGGGTTGGGTTCTGGGTTTGTGTCACGAGCAATAAAGGCTGCGCACCCAATCGTTACCGAAAAGCTGAAGGATAAATCCCGCCAACAGCAGCAAAATTCCAGTGTTCGACAGCGCTTTGTTTCGCGCATAGCCTTTGTTGTTGTCGACCTTGATCGGGTTGTCGTCCTTTAGGTTAAGAGCGAGACCAACTTCTTTGCTGTACTTAGGCGCAATCCCAAAGAAGAAAATCAACACCGCCCCAACGATATCCATCAAAAGGCCTATCGCAGACAGCATGGCTCCGTTGCTCATCATCCCCACCTCTTCAATCGGCAAAACTCTTCCAACACCTCTACGAGGTTGTTAAGCGCCCAACCTTTGCGCTTTCTGCGGGTTTCGTCAACGTAGGATGCAGAGTGGCACTCTCCGATGATCTCGATTGCAGCGGCATGACGGATGAACCGGTCGGGATGATCAACGGCACCCATCACCCGGTCGGCCCATTCCAGGTAATCGCGCTTCAACCCGCTGATATACTCCTGAAACAATTCCTCATCGCTCTTGCCCGCCATCAGGTCAAGGTCTTCGCCAAGCCGCGCAACCTTGACCCGGACCTGCCCCGTGATGACGAGATAGCCTCGTGCAATCCGATCAAATGCCCGCTCACATGGCAACGGACTGCGTTCCATGGCATCGAACAACCGTCGATCCTGCTTACGGCGCGTCGCGCCTTGTTTGGTCCGGGTGCCGCTGATTTTGATGATGACGGTATCGGTTGCCTGATCTTCGTCAAGCTGGACCGGTCGAAAACGCTGCTCTGTCTTGGTGGCCTGCTCCGCCATATCTGCTCCTGCTCCAAACCTTGAAATACGAAATCGACGCTAGATGTGTTTTTCTGCCCGTGTGGCGCGTTTGCGCTCCTGATATCCACTGATAGCCAAAATTACTCTAGCCGCACCTCAGCGGTCGAAATACGCGCCGCAATCGTTATTCCCTCGGTCCAATCGGCTCCGGCCCGCTGCCGAAGGGGTTGAAGCCGTCGTCATCAGACGGCCCAACCAGCAGGCATTGAATGTCGACCATGTTTCCGAGAAGTTTCGGCGGAACGGAGCCACCGTCGCGATCAGGCGCCTGATACGGGAACGTGTGCGCCGACACAGTGACCGGCGTGTATGGCGCAAAGCCCGTTAGGTGTGGCGTGATTTCCTTGGCAAGATCGGCGCAGGCCTTGTGGAGTTTTGCGTTGGTTTCTGGTTTCATTCCCCCCTCCACAGCTTGCCGATATCCATATGCAGCACAACGAAATCCACAGCGACCTCAGAGAAGTTTTGCTTGGCTGAACTGAGCAGATCACACAGCGTTTCCCACAATGCATGGGCAATCATCAGGATGGTTGCCACCGGAATAGAGATTGCGTACAGCGGAACAATACAAGTCCGACGAAGCCAGATGTTTTGGATGTTTTTCACGCGGAACCTCACGCTGCACCGCCTTTCAGGGCTTCACGGGCCTTGATCTGCCACCACAGCAAGTCGGTGGTCTGAGTGGGGCTTGAAATGTCGGTAAGAAACGCCCGCAGCCGTTCGATCTCGGCGGATTGGGTGTTGATCTGTTCCTGAAAACGCTCGACCGATGCCACAAGACGATCACCGCAGTTGCCGTGGTCGCTGTCTCCATCGAACCACTGATCGGCCATCAAGATAGCCATCTCAACGCGACCATATTCGGCATCAAGTTTGCGGAATTTGATGATCTCGTCCGCAGCATCATGCAACAACCGATGAGGCCATTTGATCTCTGCGTTGGGATGGCCGACGCATTTCGCCCGAAGCTCGGCAACGATATCCCGGTCATTTTTCGCCTCGTCACTGCCCATGGGGTTATTTTCACTCATCGCATCCTCCTTTAGGGTCCGAAATCTATTCGTGGTCATGAGGCAAAAGCCTTGGTTTATGCGGGTTGCGCGTGGAACTGTTGCGCCTTCTCAAACTCGTCTTTCGGCATTTTCTTCACCTCAAGCCTTGCCCCGAAACCTTCATCGGTCTGACGCTTGAAGCACTCCATGGCCCTTGCCGGTACTTCGATTTCGATACGCCCAAGGGATTGACCGCGGCGGTAAAGATCGCGGGCTTCGTGAAGGTCTTCGTTGGGTGCCGTCCAAACCATGTAACCCGTTGCGGCTCGATCGAACGCCATGCGGGGAGGTCGTGACATCTTGGCCGAAAGAACACCTTGCGCCATCACCCAAGCCGCAGCCTGCAGGTATTCGCGCAACATCGCCTGCCCTGCTCGGGTCTTGATCTGTTCGAACAGCGGTTTGCAGTTCGCGATAATGCGGCCGCGTTCGCCGTTGGCCATGTCACGGGCGCGGTCGTAGAAATGCTTCGGCTTGACCGTCTCGGTCTTTTGGGCCGGGCGGTGTTTGTCGTAAGCGATTTTGATCTGGTTGACGCTGGGCCGGTCCGGACATTCATCGACCAGTCCGTCAATCGCCTTGTTTAGGATCTTCGGATCAAGCCCGTTTAGCCGGTCCTCGTATTCGACCTTGGCGATGTTCGACAACGGATAGCGCCAGGCGGCGTTAATGCGTTCAACGGCTGTGATAATCTCGGGATCAGTTGACATTCTCGACCTCCTCACCTCGCGATGCGGCAAGACGCTTTCGGAAATCGGCCTTTTCGGCCTCCTCGGCGTCTTTGCGGGTTTTCTCTCGATCAACGGGGAATTGCGTCAGGTTCGAACGTGCGCCGTTGCGCAGAACCTTGGCCACGTAAGCCGGTGGTGATGACGCTGCTGCGATTTGGGCCTGAGCTATCGCGCCCCTGACCTGATCGGCTGGGTATGCCTTCAGCCATTCGTTGATCAGTCTCGGCGCTTGCGTCTCGGTCGAACCGGTTGCGATGAGGTAATCCCGACCTTCGCTTTCGATCCAGATTTCATCATCGTCACGCGCCTGCGCGTCTGAGATAGATGATAATTTATTATTATCTATCTCTGTTGGGCTGTTGGGTTGTTGGGAAGGATGTTCCCAGGATTGGTCCGTGGTGTTATCCGTGGAAATATCCGTTTCGTTATTTTCCAGTGGCTTATCTGATTTTTTGCCTTTTTTACGGTCAGACTGTTGCTTAACCTGTCGTTCAACGTAACCCGCTTCTTCTCGTAACCTCTTAATGAAAACGACCCCGTTTTCGGACGTCAAAAACGGACGAATTGCAGGTCCAATTCTGCTGTTCCAAAGTCGGGTTGACACCTTCGCGACACGGGCAAGACGCGCATCATCATCGGGCAGCGAACAATCTTCCTGAGACCACATCGCCATAATGATCAGCATGTAAGCGCCAATCTCATCGGTCTGCAGGTGCTGGGTCTTGCGATGGAACGCATCGATCCATAGCGGGCAAGGCCGGTTTGCGCGTGATCTGGCGGCGTTAAATTTGCTCATTCCGCAGCCTCCGCGTCGAACTTTCCGACCTCATTGCCCCACGCATCCCAACCCGGACGGGTCTGGCGCGCGAAAAGCTCCAGATACGGGCCATCAAACAGCCCTTCGATCAGGTCATAGGCGCAGTCAGGCTTGCGACTGTGTTCGCGTACCTGTGCCTCGATAAGGTTGCGTGTTGAACGGTTATTGATGGACGGCTTGCCGCGCGTCCCGACAAGGAACAACTCGGCAGCGCTGCGAAAGACATAGCCGGTACCGAAAGGGGTTTTGCCGTGCTTGGTCTTCTTGTGCCAGGCGCCGCCTGATTTGTATTTGAAGCCCCATGCCGCCATCAGATCGATCGCTTCGGGCAGCATCGGGAAGGTCGCCCACATGAAACAGACTGAGTCTTTGCCCGCCGCGAATTCGACCGGAATGCGCTTGATCTCATCAATGCTTTCGCAGCCGTAATGCGCCTGCGGTGATTTCTCCAATCCCTTGTCGGAAAAGGTTTTGAACGGCCACGGCGGGTCGGCATAAATCACGCCATATTTGAGGGACGGGAATTGCATCACGAAATCACCTCCGCGCCGGAACGCTCAAGGTAATAGCCGCGCGTATTCACGGTAATGATGGATAGCTCGGAACCGACGTAAGACAGCTTCTCGCGCAACCGGGATAGCTGGTGTTTGAACACATCAACCCAATAATCCGGCATTTCGTCCGGATCAGGCCAAAGGACTTCGCAAATCTCTTCGGTTGTCTTGATATGCCCCGGGTGCTGACGGCACAGAAATCCAAATATCGCCATTTGTTCCGGCGTGACGATCACCGCACCTTTAGACGCAGCCAGAACAATCCGGTCGCATTCTCGCGGGAAAATGATGCGTGTGGTCGAAAACTTACGATGAAATGCCTTACGAACGACTTGCTCAGACCAATGCGCATGACCGGTTGGTCGCCCACGACGCGGATTAAGCAAGCTCGGCGCCTTGCGAAGTGAGGCATTCCGCGCAGTATCCGGCCTGATTGACCAGTCGCGTGTTGTGATGCTGTTCATTGTGGCAACTCCATGCCAGCACGGCGCATCAGCTCGATGCCCGTGATTGGCGTGCGACCGATGAAGCACATGCCGGTGCATCCGTCATAGAATGCGCCTGCCACCTTTTCGGCGGCTTCCTCGAACAGGTTCGGCTTGTCTTGCTGGATAGCGACCTGAACCGGCTTGTAACGTTTCGCCAGGCGGGCGTCAGGTCGGCCGTGATTGGGCTTGCGCTGCGGCGGCGGTAAATCCCCACCTGCCAATGCAACGGAACGTGACGCAGTTTGACGGGACGCAAAATCAAACCGATCGATCAGCGCGTCAAGGATCTCGTTGCGCTTCTTGCCCTCGGCCATCATGCGGTTTGCAATATCGACAACGGTTTCGCGTTGCTCTTGAGAAAGGCGATCACCACGGTTCATTGTGCTTCACCCCGCTTCGCATGAACGTAATCGGGATCGGCTTTGCCAACGATGCCTGCGGCGTTGGTCGCGGCCAGTTCTTCAAGAAGGCTTTCCGCACACTTGGCGCGATACTTACCCATGGCGCGCGTGTCTTTGCGTTTACGAGCATCAAGCGCACCTTGGCGGTTTTTGCTGTATTTGCGCTGGGCGGCGAATGCATCGGCAAAAGCCTGCCGTTCATCAGGGCTGATCTGGTTCATAGCAAAACTCCGTTCTGCTCCTTCGCCCAATACAAAAGGGCGATGGCGTCTGCTTCGTTGTCGTCTTTTGGGGAATGTCCGCGCTTGCGTGCCGCAGCGATCATTGCGTCTTTCTTGGCGTTGCCTTTGCCTGTCGCGTGTTTTTTGATCGTGCCGACGGGAACGCCTTCATAGGCGATCTTGTTTTCCTCACACCACGCGGTCAGATGAGCCAAAAGACCGCCATAGACATGCGCAGCATCGGTGCCGGTGTGGCGTCGAACTTCCTCGAAATACACGGCGTCCAATTGCCCGTGCATATAGAGAATTTCCTGCAACCACCGGCGGAATTTGAGGTATCGCATCCCCCCGCCCTCGAAACGGCCGGCAGAGAAGTTCTTGGACCCGCTATCGATCGGTTTTGATCCGATAATCGAAGCCCAGCCGGTTGTCGTTCCGAGGTCGAGGGAAAGGATTTTCATAATCAGGCCGCCTCGTTTTCTTTTTCGAGGTCGTCGGCGTGATGTTCGTCAATGCCTTCGGCGTTGTCGTCACCATCAAGCAAATCACGCTGATCTGGTTCGGGTTGCGGCATATCGCCGCCGTCAAAGTCATCCTTTGAACCGGCAACAACCAACAGAACGCATTGACCCTGTGCGTCGAACAGGGCATGACGGTCTTCGGCGCTCTTGGACATGGAAACCACGCCCTTAATACCGTCTTTGATCGTCACCTGATCGAGCTGGGCCGTGATCACCGTGCGCCCCTGCCGTGCAATGGCGCGAATGGCATGGTTGATCAGGTTTTCGCTGTGCTCCGAAAGACGGGCGATGAATTCCTTCTGCTCGTCTTCGCTCATTTCCTGCCAGGTCTTCGGCGCGTTGCGGAACCAGTCGCAGACGGCACGGCAATAATCGCCTTTCAGGTTGCTGGCGACTTCACCGATTTCGCTTTCAGGCACTTCTTCATGGGTTTCAGACATTCGGTATGCTCCTCAATGAAAATTCTTGTTTGCTCGTTTCGCCTTTGCACTTGCTGGTCATGCAGTGACCAAACTCGGCGGTGTGGTGCGGCGTGCCTCTGCCAGAAGGCTCAGTCACAGCGGCTTTGATCTTCCGAACTCCCTCTTGGAACCTTTCGGTTTTCAACCTTCAGGCGGAGAATCAGGGAGGGCTTCATGGAACAGGATGCTTTTGGCTACATCGTCCGCCGCACCAATCAGCAGACCGTGATCTGCTCGTTGCTAAGGCGGTGCCGGGGCTTGTCGCGGGCGACAGGGGAAGGCCCCGGCACAGGTCAGAGAGGGTGCAGGCATTACCCTGCGCGGTTCATGGCTTCCTCCGTTGTCATATGCAGCGCCATTTCGCCTCGCGCGGCCCGCTGCCCGACCTTTCCCAAAATGCCCTTACCTGTCCGGGCCAGACTTTCACCCCAAATGCCCGCCCCAATCTTCAAATCGGGGTCGGGCTTGTTGCGCGGGCTGCCATTTCACCAGACCAGCGCCATTGGCTGGCGGTGAAGATGGGTTGCGTCTTTCGGAGGGTCAGAACCGTGCATGGTGGCCTCCTTTGCTGCTCAGGATGCTTTGTTGATGTTCGTGACGTTGCCCTTCTTGCGGATCGCCTGAATGTCGCGGCGCTTGGCTTCAAGGACTTCAATCGCTTCACAGATCGCCGTTTCGACCTGATCGCATTCATAGGGAATGATTGCTTCACCGCCCGGGCTGTCTGGATGGGTTGCGGCGCGCAACTCGGCACTGATATTACCGACCTTCTCGACCGCATCGGCCAGCCGTTCCAAAAGGTTGCCTGGCTGGTGATTGATGGCATGACCAAGATGCTGCTCAACCGCGTCCTGAAACGCTGTCAGGAACTGCGGGGCATGGCCGTGACCAAGCAGCACAGCCTCAAGCGCTGCTGCATCGACACACCGGATTTCAACGGCATGATCATCGGGATCGCTGGCACGACGCAGTAGCGACATGCTCTTGCCAGTCGCGCCTTTCACATCGTCATCAGACAGGACAGCAACGGCAAAGGCCGCGGCACTGTGAAACGTTCTGGCTTTACGGGGCTTGGTCATTGGAAATCTGCGCTCCGATTACAAAGGACGCTGTTGCGTCAAACAGTTATCTTTCAACTTGTCCGGTTTGCTCCCCGGGCTGCTCTGCTCTCCGAAAAAAGACCCGAGGGGCTAAGGGGGTTGCGGCCCCTCGGGCAAGTTTCGTAAAGGGAGGTCATTCACGTCTGGAAGACGTAGGACCGGGTAACAACGGCCCCTTGCCACATAACGGCGTGGCCCCGATGCCCGGCTACGTAAGGGGAAGAAAACGCGCCGGTAATGCTTTAGGCAACGAGGTCGTAGAAGTCTGTTGGGCTGACCTTGCCGTTTGTCACTTGGTGGATTTTGGCCATCACATCTTTGTGCGGAATGCGGTCGCCATTCTCGTATCTATGGAGCGCCATCGGCGTCACACCTATCAGAGACGAGAATTCAACCCGCGTTCCCTTGTGCTCGTCATTGAGGTATTGGCTAAGCTTCATCGTCGCCTCTAACTGTTTTGGATACATCCAACGGGAAGACTATACCAATATGGTTACAGAAACGCAAGCCATTTTGGATATCCCAATAACCAAGGGAATCTGCCATTTTGGCGACATGACGAAAAAATCTGGAAATAACATCGCCATCCTTCGCGAGGCGAAAGGCATGACCCAAAAGGAGCTGGCCGAGGCTATCGGAACCAGCCCCATGCAGATGTCTCGGCTTGAGCGCGGATTACGCGACCTGCGCCCCCACTGGATAAGGGCGCTGTGCGGAGCCTTGGATTGCTCGCCAGATCAACTGTTAGGATATGAAGCCCCTACCCTTGGGGAGACTCCACCCCTAAAGAGCCAAGCATTACAATACCTCCGGTCGATGTTGACTTCACCGCCGGGCCTCGTGACCTCCCTATCGTTGGAAATGTGCGCGGAGGAGATCAAGCGTTCTTTCTAGACAACGGAGAGGTACAGGGGATGGTTCACAGACCGGGACCACTGATCGGCGTTCCTAACGCTTTCGCCTGCTATATGACAGGAGACAGCATGGAGCCACGGTTTGAAGAGGGAGAGCTTCTTTACGTCAACCCAATCAAGCCACCACGACCGGGACACTACGTACTAATTGAACTCCAGGATCACCAAGCATACGTCAAGAAGCTAGTCAGAAGAGCTGGCGACATGGTGATTGTAGAGCAGTTCAACCCCAAGAGAGAGATAACCTACCCAGCCCAAGATGTAAGACACATCTATCGCGTAGTCGGGCAATTCACCGATCAATAACCAAAAAGAAATGACACAGCCAAACAGCCCGCCCAAATGGCGGGTTTTTTGTTGCCTTGGTTACGAGCGAACCATAAATAACCATAACGGTTAAATTTGTTATTGACGGCAAATAACCATTGTGGTTACTATAACTCATCACAGCGAGAACCGCGCCACGATCAATCAACCGGCGCAACACAGGAGAGCGTGATGAGCAACATTTATTCAGACCTCGACGATGTGGATTGCGCGGCACAGATTGCGCTGATCAAGGAAGAGCAGAACAAGTTCACCCGTGCATTGTTCAATCTGAAATTCGAACTGCTGCCATCCACCATTGATCCGGTCGCCGCCGACAAGCTGCGCGACATCCTGTCGAACCTTGAAAGCGACATGATCGGTCAAGTTCAGGACGAGATCATTTCCGAGTTGCAGGCCCGCATCGATGAAGTCCGTGAAGAGGACGAGCGCGAAGATTACCGCGCCGAAGTCCGTCACATGACCGCACAGCACATCAACATCAAAGCATCAGCTTAACCTGATCGAAGCCGGGTCGCGGCCCGGTTTTCTTGAGTGTTAACAGCAAACATTGAGGACCGTAAAAATGGAAGCAGCAGTTCAAGAAAGCACCGAACTCGTCAGACGCGAAGACCTCGTCCCTGAGGCGATTTTCAAATCGGGTGCAATCGACCCACTCCTTTCGGAAATCGCGGCAAAGGCCCGCGCTGTGCTGCCAAACGCCGATGTATCAACTGTCAAAGGCCGGAAAGAAATCGCCTCTGTGGCTTACAAGGTCGCACAGTCCAAAACGCTACTTGATGGGCTTGGCAAGGATTTGGTTGCTGGCTGGAAAGCACAGGCTACCGCTGTTGACGTGGAACGCCGTCGTGTGCGCGAATTTCTCGATAACCTGAAAGACGAAGTTCGTCAGCCGTTGACCGACTGGGAAACAGCAGAAGAACAACGCATTGCCGCCATCAAGGCCCGCATCAGCGATATCGAAGAGCTTGCCATTGATAGCAACGTCACCGTTACCGGCGCCGACGTTGACCGTCTTGACCAGCGTCTCGATCAGATCATGAAAACAGTGATCGATGAGAGCTTTGCTGAGTTCAAAGCAGATGCGGCATTGGCAAAAGACAAAGCTATTGGAACGGTTTCAGCCGCTCTTGGTGAGGCCAAGGAAGCCGCACGCATCGCAGCAGAGCAGCGCGCAGAACAGGAACGAGAAGCCGCCGAGCGTGCAGCTCGCGAAAAGGCAGAAGCCGAGGAACGCGCCAAACTTGAGGCCGAACAGAAAGAAGCTGAGCGTCAGGCATGGGAAGCGCAGGCCAAGCAGCGTGAAGAAGCCGCAGCAAAGGCCGCTGCCGAAGAGGCGGAAAACCGCGTCCGTGCCGAGGCAGAAGCCAAGGCGCGTCAGGAAGCAGCAGCCAAGGCAAAAGCCGAGGCAGACGAGGCGCACCGCATTGCCAATCAGGAACATCGCCGCACCATCAACAACGAAGCCTTGAAGGCAATCGCGGCTATCGGCGTCAGCGAAGAACAGGCAAAGGCCATCGTTCTTGCCATCTCCAACGGCGATATCCCGCACGTCAGCATGAACTACTGACCACTGACTTCACCGCAGCGCATCTGCGGGTGCGCTGTCATGAACTCAGATAGGAGCGAGTTATGAGTGAGGCAAAACATACGCCGGAGAATTGGGAAGTCACAAATCAAATAGCTGCAACGGGTATACGGTTTGGGCGCGATCATCTGATCGCAAGAAAAGTACCGACGTAGTGGCTAGTTTGTTCTTGCCTTACAGCGCGAGCGCAGAAGAACGCCGGCAGTGCGTTAAGGCCAGATCAAAGATGATTGCCGCAGCGCCTGACCTTCTTTCATCGGCAAAAGACCTGATTGCTCTAATTGAACACCCAAGCGTCGAGCATGACGAAGCATGCCCGCAGATTGTTGCAATGAAAGCAGCCATCGCCAAAGCGGAGGGCCAGTCATGACCCAAATCAACTGGTACGACCTCGCCCGCGTTGACCTGGATGACATAGACGACATGGACCCAGACCAGATCGCTCGCAACACCCCGGAAGTCCATGACGTGGAATGGGCGGACGAGCTGTCACCCCGGCATGATGTCAACCGGTTCCTGATGGTCGTCGGGACAATAACGGCCTGCGTGACCATCGTTCTCTATGCCCTGTCAGAGATGCGCGAACCTCTCGGCAAGGTCTGGGCATGGCTGGGGCTACCGTCATGATCTGCAACTCACGCCTTGCAATTGAGGCCCGTGTCGCATGGCAGCGATCCTTTGACCTGCTGACCTCAGATGACCCGGCAAAACGCATGAAAACCATGCACGAGATTAGCGAAGACATCTGGTTGCAACGCATCCGGCATCCGCTAACCGTCCAGATGGCGCGCACAGTATGCCACGTCAATTCTGATCGGATTACGCGAGGGGACGTTCAATGACCGCCATGATCCACAGATTAACGCGCCCGCTCCGGAAGTGGTGGGCACACAGAAGGATGTTTCAGTGATGAGAACCGACATTGAAGGCGTTTACGACTGGATACGCGAACCAGATAACGCGGAGTTCTTTTCATACGGGGAGCTTCTTGAGTGGGTCGAGAACCGTCCGATCTCACACGTGCTATCTGTAAAGAACGAATTGAAAGCCCAAGCCGCCCTCATCGCAGAACTGGTTGGGGCGTTGGAAAATGCACAACAGTACATACCGATCGATGCTGTCGAATGTCGTGGCGACCAGTGCCGCGAACCGTGGTGCATTTCATGCTTTGGGGAAGAAGACGCCGCCAAGGCAATCGAAGACGCGAGCAACCACAATTGCGAGATCAAGAAAGCCCTCACCAAAGCCAAGGGATCGGAGCAATGAGCCAAGCACAAGAAATCCATTACGACGCCCTGCACAACACGTTGCCAGACTTCGAGCCGTTCGAAATGCCGCAGGCAGAACCAATTCCCTTGCCCGACAACGCCTATGGCGACGGTGTGTATTTCGATCTAGCCGAAGACGTGTATCACGCGCAGCCACGCCTTTCGGCATCCGGTATCAAGGCGACACAGGCCAGCATCGAGGACTTCTGGCACGACAGTTGGATGAACCCGCTGCCGGATCGCGAGGAAAAGGACAGCTTGACACTTGGCAATGCCTATCACGCACGCATTCTGGAAGGCCGCGAGGCGCTTGATCGCCAGTTCGCCCCGATGATCAACAAGGCTGATTATCCCGACGCGCTCGAAACCATGGATCAGATGAAGAAACGACTTAAGGCGCTGGACCTAAAGGTTAGTGGCAACAAGCCGGAACTGATCGAACGGCTTAAAGATGCTGATCCTAATGTTGTGGTTTGGGATGAAATCGTTTCGGAGTACGGCAAGAAACATGCCGGGAAAACGTTTCTTCACGCTGATCAGTTGCAACGCATCGAATATGCCGCCGCCTTTATCGAAAAACACCCGACCTTGGGTAAGGCATTTCGGGGTGGATACCCGGAAGTCACGGTTCTTTGGACCGACCGCGAAACCGGCGTTCGGATGAAGTCACGGATTGACTACCTGAAACCAAGGGCAATCGTCGATCTTAAATCCTTTGCCAACAAGTCGATGAAGAACATCGAACGCGCCATCACCGGCGAGATCGCCAATTACCGCTATTTCATTCAGGCCGCAGTGTATTGCGAGGCACTGGAACAGGCAAAGGAACTGGTGAAAATGGGCAAGGTGATCGGGGATGTTGACCCGGACTGGCTCAAGCAGTGCTGCGCCACGCCTGAACATCAATTCATGTTCGTGTTCCAGAAATCAACCAAGGCCCCGCTGGTGCGGGCCCGGATTATCCCGCGTGACCGGATGCTGATCGAAAGCGGCCGGTCGGCCATGAAGATCGGCATGCGCCAGTTCCGTGAATTTTATGACCGTTTCGGCGACCAGGGGGAACCTTGGATCAATATCGAAGCCATGCAGCCGGTGAATGTCGAAGACGACGAAATCCCGGTCTGGGCGTTTGAATAGGAGGACTATCGTGACGAACCAAGTTGCAACGATTGAGAAGACCAAAGCCCCGGCCAAGGTCAATGCAGTTATCCCGCAAAACCGCACCGAGATCAGCGAGTTTTCCGTCGATCTAATCGCAGCGGGCATGGTGCCAAACAGCTACAACAAAGGCAGCGCGCAGGAAGTGCACGCCAAGCTGTGCATGTGCATTACCAAAGGCCTTGAAATCGGCATGCCGCCGATGATGGCGCTGCAATCGATCTACATCATCAACAACATCCCGGCGATCTATGGCGATGGCGCAATCGCTCTGGTTCAGCGCAGCGGCAAGATCGAATGGATGAAAGAAACCATCGAAGGAAAAGGCAGCACCGATAACTGGACCGCTGTTTGCGAGATCAAGCGCGTCGGGCAGGAAGAACCATATCGCCGCACGTTCAGCTTTGAACAAGCCAAACGCGCCAAGCTGGCGACAAAACCCGGCCCGTGGATGGCATACCCAGAACGTATGTTGCAGATGCGCGCCCGCGCCCTCGCTTTGCGTGACGGCTTTGCCGACGTGCTGTGCGGACTTGGCATCGCCGAGGAAGTGCAGGACATCCCGGTTCAACAGGAATCCGTATCAACCGCATTCCTTGACGATGGCGACGACACCGACGCTATCGAGGATCACAGCACCGAGCAGACGCAGGAAGAACAGCCTGCCGATAAGCCGAAGGCCGACCCTGAAGACTGGGCCAACAAGTTCATTGCAGCGGTGAAGGCCTGCGCGACCGTCGACGAGGTAAACGCCCTGCACACCAAACATCAGACCGTCCTTGATCGCTATGCCGATGAATACGAGGACACCTATCAGCGCATGCGTGACGCCGAAGACGCCCGCATTGAACAGCTTTCGCAGGAGGCGGCGTGATGGAAAATCAGGCACTCAAGGACATTTCTGCCGAACGTGAACGTCAGATCGATGTCGAAGGCTGGACGCTGGAGCATGATGACACGCACGACAAATGCGAGATGTCTCGCGCGGCAGCCTGCTATGCCATGTTCGCCGCCTACCCCAACGTGGCGGGCGCATTCTTTGCAAACCTGATCCTCAACATTTGGCCGTGGGACCAGAAATGGTGGAAGCCAGAAACGCGCCGCCGTGACTTGGTCAAGGCCGGTGCCCTGATCGTTGCAGAAATTGAACGGCTAGACCGGATCGAAGCAAAGACCAGCAAATAACAAAACGGCGCTGACAAGGCGGCAACCTCGCCAGCGCCCATCAATCCCCGCACTCACAATGCAACAAGGAATCGACTTATGGAGCATAACAACAAGAAGCCACGCGGCAAGGCGAACGGTGTTGACGCCGTTGTCGGGGCGCGCATCCGCGAACGCCGCACCCAGCTTGGCATGTCGCAAGAGGCACTGGCCGAAAAGCTCGGCCTGTCATTCCAGCAAGTACAGAAATACGAAAAGGGCTCTAACCGGATCGGCGCGGGACGACTTTATGAAGTCGCCAAGGTTCTCGCCGTTCCTGTCGAATGGTTCTATGCCACGCTCGATGATGGCACCGAAGCACCGGCAGAAATCGGCACCAAGGCCCTGCGCCTGATGCAGCGCTTCAACGCCCTGCCCGACCCGCTCAAACAGGGGATCTATCTCCACGTCGCCAACACCCATGACTTTTATGTCGCACGTCAGGGAGGTGGGGTATGAGCTTCCAGTGGAACCTTGATGACGAAATCGTTGTCGACAACTTTGCCGGTGGTGGTGGCGCTTCAACCGGGATCGAAGAAGCCCTTGGATGTCCGGTCAATATTGCAGTGAACCACGACGCAAACGCTGTTGCCATGCATCAGGCGAACCATCCGCACACGCTACATCTTTGCGAAGATGTGTTTACCGTGGATCCTGTTGCTGTTTGCAAGGGCCGCCGCGTCAAGCTGGCGTGGTTCAGTCCGGATTGCACCCATCATTCCAAGGCCAAAGGCGGGAAACCAAGATCAAAGAAGATACGAGGCCTTGCATGGGTGGTCATCAAATGGATGGGGAAAGTGCGCCCCCGTGTCGTCTGCCTTGAAAACGTCAAGGAATTTCAGGACTGGGGTCCGCTGACCAAGGACGGACAGCCCTGCAAACTGCGCAAGGGCAAGACGTTCCGCCATTGGATCAAACAGATGGAACGCCTTGGCTACAAGGTAGAATACTGGGTACTGCGTGCCTGCGACTATGGCGTTCCAACGATCCGTGAACGCTTGTTCCTTGTCGCCCGCTGTGACGGCCAACCGATCGTCAAACCGGAACCAACCCACGGCGACCCGAAGTCAGATGCCGTCAAACAGGGCAAACTCAAACCATGGCCGGTTGCTGCCGATATCATTGACTGGTCACTGCCCTGCCCGTCGATCTTCATGGACCCGGATGAAGCCAAACAACGCGGCCTGAAACGGCCATTGGCCGAAAACACCATGAAGCGCATCGCACGCGGCCTGCAGAAGTTCGTCTTTGACAGCGCCGATCCGTTCGTTGTCACCGTCAATCACGGCGGCGATACGTTCCGGGGCCAATGCATCGATCACCCGTTTAACACCGTTACGGCGGCACGTGACGGGCATGGGTTGGTGCAACCGTTTGTCCAGCACGTTCAACATGCCAGCAACCCCAATGGCACGATGGCGGTTGACGAACCCGTGCGCACCGTCACTGCCACACCCAAGGGTGGCGGCATGGCGCTTTCATGCGCATACCTGGCGCAACACAACAACACGTCATCTGACAGCCGATCGGCAGAAACACCGCTTTCAACTGTGACAAACACCGGGTCGCAACAGGGTGTGATTGCCGCCCATATCACCAAATTCCGCAATGGCGCAACGGGCCACGAAGCAACCGCCCCGCTGGCAACCGTAACCAGCGGCGGGAAAATGGCCCGCCCCGGGGGCGCCAACCCACTTGGGCTGATTGCCGTGCATATCGATCGCCAGTTTGGCGCAAGCAATGGTGCAGACGTGAACGAACCGACAGGCACCATCACCGCAGGCGGTGACGGCAAAACAGCCCTTTGCACATCGAACTTGGTAAAGCTGCGCGGGACATGCCGGCACGGGCAACCTGTGACCGAACCAGCACCAACTGTCACAGCGGGCGGCTTCCATATCGGAGAGGTTCGCGCGTTTTTGATGAAATACTACGGGACCGGCGAAGGCCAAGTTTGTGATGACCCGCTTGGCACGGTGACATCAAAGGAACGCTTCGGGCTGGTGACGATCAAGGGAGAAGAATATCAGATCGTTGATATCGGCATGCGGATGCTGACGCCACGCGAACTATACGCCGCGCAGGGTTTCCGTCCTGATTACAAGATCGGTGACAACCCGGAAATCGACGGCTTCAAGTTCAGTAAAAGCCAACAGGTTGCCAAATGCGGCAACTCTGTCTGCCCGCCGCTGGCAGCCGCCGTCGTCCGCGCCAACGTCCAGCCATCCGCGCTGCACCAGCAACAAGGAATGTCGGCATGACCATCACAGCAAAACCAATCCTGTTCAGCGCGCCGATGATTAAGGCCCTGCTTCGTGAGATCGAAAACCCCGGCACGGGTAAGACGCAGACGCGGCGGATTATTAAGCCGGATCCGATTGTCCCGGCTGATCTAGAGCATACCGTTAACGAAGCATGGCAATCAGGTTTCATTGACGTCAAATGCCCCTACGGCAAGCCCGGCGATCTGCTTTATGTGCGGGAAAGCTATTTCCAGCGCGGGCATTGGGAGCCGGTGAACGGCAAGAAGACCAAGGGCGGAAAGCAAAAATGGGCATTTACCCCGGAAAGCCATGACATACAGTTTTCTGAACCGGATGAATACCGCAAGGCCCGTGACGCAAAAGACCCTTTCACCGTGGCTTGGCACCAGCGCTTGGGCAGGTTCATGCCGCGCCGTTACAGCAGGATCACGCTTGAGGTTGCGGATGTGCGTGTCGAGCGGTTGCAGGATATCAGCGAGGAAGATGCAAAGGCAGAAGGCGTTTACCGGGACGAAGACCGCCCGGAAGAACATGATTACCGCAATAATGAATGGATGTGCCCGAAGTGTGCCGGAACTGGTCTGTTCACTGCTTATGGCTGGGGTGGCGTAATTCCCGACGCGGACTGTTCCGAATGCGACACCAGCAAGCAGAAGTTTGAGCATCTTTGGACATCGATCAATGGCGATGACAGTTGGCGCGCAAACCCGTGGGTCTGGGCCGTGTCCTTTAAACCTCACCTGATCAACCTCGATCAGTTCATCAAAGGGAGGGCTGCGGCATGACGATCACCCTAAGCGACACTCAAAACGCAGCCGTTAACGCCATCATGGACTGGTACAAGCAGCCAAAACCGCAAGAGTTCTACCTCGCAGGTTATGCAGGATCGGGGAAATCAACCTTGACCGACGAGGCAATCAAACGCCTCAAGGACGAATGCGGTGTAAACAAGGTTTGCACCGGGGCCTATACCGGAAAGGCGGCCTATGTCTTGCGCCAGAAAGGCGCAGAAAATGCACAGACCATTCACTCGATGATTTACACCGCGATCACTGACGAAGCGACCGGGGAAGTCAGGTTCGAACTGGACAAGGACGGTGCAGCGGCGCAGGCAGATATCATCATCCTTGATGAATGCTCTATGATTGACGAAGCCATGGCCGATGACATCCGTTCGTTCGGCAAGAAAATTCTTGTCCTCGGCGATCCCGGTCAGCTGCCGCCTGTTCGCGGCGCTGGCGCTTTCACCAACCGCAATCCTGATGTGTTCTTGCACGAAATTCACCGGCAGGCCGCAGACAGTCCGATAATTCAACTGGCAACCAAGGCACGCCAAGGATTGCCGATCAGCCTAGGTGACTACGGCCCCGGCGTCCGAGTGATTCCGTATGACGCTGCAGCAGGTGAATATGTCTACGACGAAAACAGCCAGGTCATCTGCGGTCTGAATAAGGTCAGATGGAACCTGACGCAGAAAATTCGCCGCCACCGCGGCTATGCCGAACGTAAACCTGAACATGGCGAGACAATCATCTGCTGTCGCAATGACCGTGAGCGTGGGGTTTTCAACGGTCAACAAGGCGTTTTCCTATCGTCTCAGATGTGCCCGACAGAGCCAATGTTTGAAGACATGACCTTCGATCTCGAAGGACGCAAAGAGCACGTCGAGATGACGGTTCACCCCTACCTTTTTGATCAGCATTTCGAAGGACCGATCCAGCGACCGCGCATTGAAAAAGGGATCGGTGAATTTGATTGGGGCTATGTCCTTACCTGCCACAAGGCGCAAGGTTCGCAGTGGCCGCGCATCACTGTGATTGATGACAGCAGATCATTCCGCGAAGACCAGCGCAAATGGCTCTATACCGCCATCACCCGCGCCGAGAAGGAGCTTACGTTGATCGTGAGGAACGCAGCATGAAAATGAAAGTATCAGACCTCGACGGGCGCGCGCTGAATTGGGCGGTTGCGTTTACCCTGTATGGCGAGCCGTCAGCAGTTTATCCAAACTCTTTTGCATTTGATGAATCTTCAAATGTAAAAGCGGTATTAGTGGCGCGACTTGGTGTCGTTTCTATAGATCGCGATGAATTTAATCCATCAGGTAACTGGGCGCATGGCGGCCCAATCTTTGAGAAAACAGGAATATTCCCGACTTATTGCCATGACTGGGACGCATTCCACGGACCTCAAACAGATCCGATGCCTTACGAGGCAGAGGGCGAACGCTGTGTGATGTATGGCGAAAAGCCTTTGATAGCTGGTTGCCGTGCCGTTGTTTACAACGCTGTCGGCCCAACAATCGAAATCCCCGACGAACTGTGCGAGGTGGTTTCATGATCGTAGCAGCAGCAATGATGATCGATGGTGAAGTCAAAGCCCTGCCCGCACCGGCACGGCATCATGACATTATCGGCCGATGGCCGATGCCGGAACACAAGCACGGACTGCAAGGCTTCATCGATCACGAACACGGTTTTGTCACACGCAAGGCAGCATGCCGGATCGCCCGGGAAGAAGGCCAGCTTGTGGGGCGAACCAAGACCGGGCCTAAAGACATTCTATTCAGCGAGGATCTTTGGTGATGACACAGCGTAAGGCAGTGGTGGATGTTTTTGAATTGTCAGAACTGGATACAGGGCAGCGCGCAGCGAAGCGCGCCGGTTGGACGCATATCGCCCAAGGAATGCTACTGAAAGAAGGCAGCAATGCAGGCAAACTCACCAAGGAAGACGTGGAGATCGCGGCGCGGGCCATTGCCGAAGAACGGACTGTGACATTCACTGACGATTGGTGGAAACAGGAATTGGCGCACTATTACAACATGAGCGCCGAGTTTCCCGATTATGAGAATAGTCAATCTTTGATTCCTGATGCCATGCGCGAGGCGAAAGCGGTGATCAGATCGCTTGGACTTGAGGTGGAGGGTTAAATGAGCAACTTTGACACAAACAGCGGTGCCGTCATCAGTGATTGCGGCAAATACCGCTATCGCCTCTGGCGCATCTGGGACAAATCAAAACCCCTAGTCGGCTTCTGCATGCTGAACCCAAGCACCGCAGATGCATCGGTTGACGATCCCACGATCAGACGCCTGATCGGATTTGCAAAGGCATGGGGTTACGGCGGGTTTATCGTCGTCAACCTGTTCGCGATGCGGACGCCAAAGCCGGTAATGCTCAAAGCGGCAGCGGATCCAGTTGGCCCCGACAACAGCAAGCACATTTCCGAAGTCGCTGAAATGGTCGACACGATGGTTTGTGCCTGGGGAACGCATGGGAAGCTTGCTATGGCTGATAAGCTGGCAATGGCTTGCATGCATGGGCAGACCGCAGCCAAGGCCCTGCACATCAATGCAGACGGATCGCCGAAGCACCCACTTTACATCAAGGGTGATGCTGTGCCGGTTCCGTTCAGGGGAGGTGATGAATGAGCGCATTGCCAGCCAACATCCCGCCGCGCTGTATGTCTGAGGAACAGGCCTGTGAATATGTCGGCTTGACAAACCAGAACACTTTTCAAAAGGCGGTCGATGCGGGGATTTTCTGCCCAATCCCTTACCGTGACCGCGCCGGGATCAGAAAAAAGGTCTTTGACCGCAAGGTCTTGGACAAGGCCCTTGACGAACTAGGAGGTCTTACCAACGATGACGACATGGCAAAACGATTGCTGCGGGGAAGCATCAATGGCAGGGCCCAACGGGGAAAGGCTGCGGTATCTAACCGCGCGCCGCAACACTGACGGCACATTTCGGTATTACTGGCAACGGCGCGGGCAACCTCTGACAAGGATGCCCGATGACCGGTCACAGCGTATCAAGGTTTTGAATGCCCTGAACGATTTGGCAGACAAGAACTACGAGATCGATCGAAATCTGCTGCTGAACCTAGCCAAAAGCAATCAGCTGACAGCGCACTCGGTTTCCCGACTAGCAACGCTCGGTCAGGTGGTGGAGAACGAAGGGCAGAACTGGCCCGGATCAATCGGCTGGGTGATTGCCAAATACAAGAATAGTCGAGGCTTCAAGGAACTGGCTGAAGGAACGAAGAAGTTCTACATCCAGTATATGAACGAGGTTCATGCCCTCGGGCCCGACCTTCCGATATCAGCCTTCACGACCCCGATGCTTCAGGACTTCGTCGATACCTTTGACGGTATCAAAGGGGCAGACCGCAAACTGAAAACAATCTTGAACCTGCTGTTCAAAACGGCGATCAAATGGGAAGTGATGGACAAGAACCCGGCACAATTCCTTGAAACAACGCAAGGCAGCCGCAGGCAGATCGTATGGGAACCGGCAGAGATTGAAGCCTGGTATCATGCCGCTCAGTTCGGGGATCGCGCCTTTGCGACAACCACTGCCTTCTGTCTGCTGCAGTACACGGCCCAGCGGCCAATTGATGTTCTCAAAATGCCTGTCAGTCACTTCAATCCAGCAACGAACATGATCCGGGTAAGACAGCAAAAGACAGGTGCGTTTCTTGAGATCCCGCTACACCGTGACGCAATCGACCGGATCGCAGAAGCGGTCAAGCTGGCAAAGGAAGACGGATGCACCACCATCGTTCAGCATGAAGGTCGGCCCGTGCCATATACCACGTTCCTGAATAATTTCAGGCGGGCAACCGCAAAAGACATGGCGCATCTGCAACCGCGTGACCTCAGAAGAACGGCAGCGGTTCGGATGTCAGAGGCCGGTGCAACAACGACTCAGATCAGCGCCGTTGCCGGTTGGTCGATTGAGCAGACTTCAAAAATCCTCGAACATTATGTCCCGCGAACAACTGAAATGGCGCGTGGCGCAATTGCGGCATGGGAAAAGAGTGTCTAACGCGTTAGACTTTTTAGACATGTAAGTTATTGATTTTATTGATTGGTAGTAGTTCGACATGTACTACAGCGGCTAATCCTTTCACCCGAAAGGAACAAGCTTACGGAAAACGCCCGGCCATTTGGTCGGGCGTTTATTGTTTGACCAGCATCCTACCCTAACTACTCCTACGAATAAGGTTTGACTATACTAAGGTACTGACGTCTAATAATGATTACATACAAATATAGCATATTCGATGCTGGCTCGGTTGGTGTAGAACCATAGGGAAATAACACCTCAAACCGTATCCATCGATGCCAGACTAATCTTCTGGGAGGTGTTTGCATGGTGGACCAACAGCCCCTAACAAAGTCCCTAGACAACCAGATTGATAATATTTCGCGCCTTTGGAACGGCGGTAACAAGCAGTTGGCCGTAAGCCTTTGCCAGCAATTACTGCAACAAAATCCGCAGAACGCTCAAGCCCACAAGACATATGCCCGCTTTCTTGATGAGTTCAGGAAATGTTGCTGCGGCAGCACAGCACTATGAGGCATCCTGCAGCGTTCCAGCCACTACCCCGGACTGTTTCTTTGCATTTGCCGAGCTCCTCAAGAAAATTGGCAAACCAGATCTCGCCGAAGAAGTTTTGAATGTTGGAAGCAAGAAGTGGCCGGACAATGCGCTGATGTTGCGCGAACTGGGTGTCGCGTTAGCCGAAAACGACAGCCATTCCCAAGCGATGACTGCGTTTGACAACTATTTAAAGCTTGAGCCAGAGGATTGGATCGGCTGGAATCATCTGGGGTGTGCCCGCGCTCAAAACAATCACGCGGATCAAGCTCTTGCATGCTTTGACCAAAGCTTATTGCTTATAGCCAAACACAACCCTAAAAACGCCACCTCGAAGGACGTAGAAAACGTTCGCCTGAACAAAGCGAACGCGATGATACAGGCTGGCAAAACTTTCGATGCACGTAGAACATTAGAAGATGTTCTGAAAGAAAACCCAGATAGCCATCGAGCCTGGTACGAACTATCCAACCTTGTGAAATGCACCCCACAACAAATCACACGTATGGAATCCTGCCTTGAGCGCGTGACATCCGTTGGTAATCAAGACGCAATGCGTGATTTGCACTTTGCATTGGGACGTGCTTGGGACCAAGCAAACGCGCCGGAAAAGTCTATCGACCACCTGAACCAAGGCAACAAGATCGTTCGCACAGCTTTGACCTACAATTCCCAAGAAGTCTGCGGAAAAGTAAGGCATACTCCGCACTTTTTCCCACCCAGCCTGTTTCTGAACATATCGAAGAAGGCCTCGGAAAAGCCGACAGGATTCCGCCCAGTCTTTATCGTCGGAATGCCAAGAAGTGGATCGACACTGACCGAGCAAATATTGTCCGCACATCCTGACGTGATCGGCGCAGGCGAACTGACGACACTCCCGAACATATGCAAAACGATGCTCGGCAGCAATTTTGCGAGCTGCCCAGAACATATGAAAATTGCTGCTTCACCAGAAACTCACGAGAAAATCCGTAATGTCTATCTTGCTGAGTTAAAACGTATCGCCAGTGATTTGCGTCCAGATGCTGACATTGAAAACGGGAATATCGTCGTTGTGGACAAGATGCTGGGAAACTTCGATATGATCGGGATGATTGTTCAAGCAATACCTGAAGCTCGTATCGTTCACTGCCGTCGAAATCCGATTGATACTTGCTTGTCCTGCTATTCCATGCTTTTCCGCTCCCCAGTCAACTACTCCTACAATCAAACGGAACTTGCGGAATTTTACAAAGCTTATGACGATCAGATGCATTACTGGCACGAAACCATTCCATCATCCGTTTTGATGGAAACCAAATACGAAGACATGGTCGCCGATACAGAACACCAAGCCAGAAAACTGCTCGAGTTCGTCGATCTCCCCTGGGACGAAACTGTTTTGAATTTTCACAGGAATAAGCGCTCGGTGAGTACCGCAAGTATGGTTCAGGTACGCAAACCGATATACAACTCCAGCGTAAAGCGTTGGAAGCCATATGCTCCTTATATTCAGCCAATGTTGAGTGTTCTTGGCGATAAATGATAAGGCTGACGAGCAAACAAAAATCAACTATGGTTACGACCTGCAATTGAAAAGGGTTTAGCTTGGCAATGGAAGCCCAAGAACATCTGAAGCGCGTTAAGGAGCTGTGGGCTTCTGGACAGCATCAGAACGCAGTCAATGAGTGCCAAAAAGCGCTTTCCATATTTCCCCAGCACCTAGACACGCGCCACTTTTATGCTTTGATGCTAAATGCTGCCGGTCGGGTGGAGGATGCATTTCAAACACTAAAGAACCTTTGTGAACGTCCCGATGCGCCACCAATCGTATTTCAGGATTTGGGGCGTATTTTGATGGCGGCAAACAATGCAGATTTAGCGCAAAAAGTGCTTCAATTTGCATTACAGCGCTTTCCTCAGCATGCTGCAGGCTACAGAGAACTTGGCTTGGCGATGCTTAAGAACCGAGAACCGTTACAGGCGATCGAAGTGCTCGAAAAAGGCACTCATCTTGAGAGGGGCGACTGGTCCTTATGGCAGAATTTGGGGATGGCCTATGCTGAAATCGAAAAACCTAACGAGGCCGTACAGCACTTTGATCGTGCACTGAAAATTTGCGGATCACCCGGCAATTTGAGCGAGCCGTTTTACACACTGCCGACCCCGAATGATATTGCTGGAATTAAACTGGCAAAAAGCGACTCACTGAACCACGCTGGTAGAATTGAAGAGTTGAGAAATTGCGTCCTTGATGTTCTTGCCACAGCACCAGAGAACACTCAAGCTTGGTACGCTTTATCCAATTTGATGCACTTCAGCAGTGAAAGCCCTGAATTACAACAAATGGAAAACCTCGCAAAAGACGCTTCTATCGCTGGAATGCCCGCTATTGCAAAACAGTATCTGAACTTTGCTCTCGGCAAAGCATGGCGAGATGCAAAGTCCCCTGAAAATGCCATGAAATACTATGACACGGCCAACCGACTGCGGCGGGCCGATTTCAATTACGACAATGAAGCTGCGTGCTTACACTTACAGCATATTAAAGACCGTTATCCAGCAGCTTGCTTTAGCGACCTGCCCGCTATCGCCTCAAACAAAGATAGCGCTGATATTCTTTTTGTGATCGGAATGCCTCGGTGTGGCTCAACATTAACAGAGCAAATTCTATCGTCGCATCCCCATGCGCACGGCGCAGGGGAACTACTCATTGCTCCGCAACTTAAGCAATCGATTTTTGGCGAACTCTTCCCTTTCACATCTCAAGAGAACCCGGATAGTGAAACCCAAACAAAAATTCAGCAGTTCGGCAGGGAATATCGACAACAACTCGAACAACGTTTGAACCAACGCGGTCAAATGGATCAGATTGGCCGTGATCATGTTATTGTTGATAAGATGCTTGGCAATTTCATGTGGGTTGGATTAATACTGCAGGCTATTCCAAATGCCCGCTTCATTCATTGCACACGCAATGCTGTGGATACTTGTTTGTCCGCCTACACACTGCGTTTTTCCAGCGGGTACCCTTACTGTTTTGATCAATCTGAGCTCGGCAGTTACTACAAAGCTTACGAAGATTTGATGGCGCATTGGCATAACGTCGTGCCTGAAGACCGTCTGTTAAAAGTTTCGTATGAGCGTATCGTCGCAAACACCGAAAGCGAAGCGAAGCGGATCACTGAATTCGCAGGGCTTGCCTGGACAGACAAGGTATTGAGCTTCCACAAAACGCGTCGAGCCATCCGAACTGCGAGCTTTGATCAAGTCAACAAACCGATTTACTCAAGCAGTGTTGAACGCTGGAAACCTTATGCAACATGGTTGCGGCCACTCCTTCAATCACTTGGACACGCTGAGTTGAAAGAAGAAATTTGAGTTCCAAGGCAAGTCAGTCCCCTGACCAACACAAAATTCTTATTGAGAAGTCCCTTCGGCTGCTGGAAGGTGGAAACCTGACAGCTGCTGAACATACCTTTGCCCGCGTCGAAGATACGGCGCGGATGACAGCGCAGGGTCTGTATCTACAGGCAAGAATTCATGAAGCGCATGGTAACAACTTACTCGCCATCAAAGCTTATGAGAAAGCCTGCAACCTTCCAGATTCAGTTCCTGAACACTTTCTCGATCTTGCAAGTTTAATGAGACGGGTTGGCAGTATTGCACAAGTTCGTGACGTTCTCAGGATAGCCTTTCGGCGATTCCCTGATGACTCCAGGATAAGTGCTTCTTTGGGGGCTGCGTTGCTAGAAGAAGGCCATATATCTCAAGCCCGTAAACTTGTGGAATTTGCCATAAGATGTTCTGGCAACAAACTTCTGGCGCATGAGGTCTCCGCAAGCATTTATCGCGCGATCGGACAACCAACTACCGCTTTAGCACATCTTGAGGAAGCGCTCGTATGCTCAAAGGAACTCTCTGGCAAAAAGAGCAAGAACAAACAAACTGAACTTTCTCTGCTTATCGCTGAGACTGCAAGAGAAACAGGGGATCTAGATAGATCAGAGAAATTGCTGCGAAAAGTAATCCGCAGCAATCCCCTCACAACCAGAGCCTGGCTCATCCTTAGCGACGTGATCCGCTTCAAGGAGAATTCACCAGAAATCGCCCGCATGACGAATATACTTTCGGGACGTGACGGAAGCTTATCTAACTCTAACAGAGTTGATCTGGAGTTTGCCATGGGCAAAGCGTGGATGGATGCTGGCCAACCGAACAAAGCCATGCAACACCTTCAAGCAGGAAATTCTCTTCATAGATCTCAAATCAGCTTTGATGGCAAAGCTGTGGCCAATCGGCTTCAGAATTACGCCGACTGTTTTGACCAATCCATGTCAAAAGCCATGCGGCAACAAGACTCCGAAAAACCGGGCAAAACTCCAAAGGTAGCCTTCATCGTTGGGATGCCTCGCTCAGGAACAACCCTGATTGAACAAATCTTGTCCAGCCATAACAAGGTATTTGGCGCAGGAGAACTGACAACACTTCCGCGCCTCAAGAATGCGGTGCTCGGGAAAGATTTTCCTGATACTCCGGGCAGTTTTCAGCGAGTGAAATCAATCGAAAATCTAACAAGTTTGGCAAATGCCTACTTGAAGGAGGTACTCCAACATCTCCCACCATCTGATGATGGTTACCATTACATTCTCGACAAGATGCCTGGCAACTTTATGTTTTGCGGACTAATCGCAATGGCAATGCCACACGCCCGGATAATTCATTGTCGCAGAAACCCGATCGACACCTGCCTATCTTGCTACAGCAAGTATTTCGTTTCCGGCCAGAGTTTTAGTTACAATTTAACGGAACTAGGTAATTACTATCGTTCATATGACACTCTGATGCATCACTGGAGACAGGTACTGCCGCCAAATCAGTTCATTGAAGTTGAGTATGAGAGTGTCGTTGAGGATCTGGAACATGAAGCAAAACGATTGCTAGATTTTCTAGAGTTACCTTGGGACCCCGCTTTACTTGAGTTTCACGCCTCAGACCGCGCGGTCAGAACTGCCAGCGCCAATCAAGTCCGCAAACCGATCTATCGCAGCAGCGTCGAACGCTGGCGGCCGTATGAGAAGGAATTGGCGCCGTTATTTGAGGCCCTTGGCATCAATCCCGCCTAACCTGCCGTAAAACCAACACATTCCGCATCACTGAGCAAACAGGATGCCGGGACATGAGCAAACAGCAAACGGCTGCCAATACGTCACCATCAAAGATCAGTCCGTCGAGCGCAAAGCAGCACAAACTTACGGTCGGGTTGGCGGAGATCAGAAAGCAGTGGTCGAGCGGGCATGGTCGTACCGCGCGGAAAATCTGTGCGAAGCTGATGGTCGAATATCCCGATGATGGCGAGCTGATGCAGATCAGTGGCTTGATGCATAATGAAAGCGGTCAGATTGCCGAGGCCGTCAAATGCCTTGAAAAGGCGTGTAACTGCCCTGCCCCAAAGCCGGTTTACTTCACCGATCTCGCAGCTGTCCTTGCCAATGGCGGATATGAAAATCAGGCCAAGGATGTTTTGCGGCAGGCCGTAAAACGCTATCCTCTGGTTGGCAAGATTCATCTGCAGCTGGGTTTGCTTGAAGCACGCGGAATGGGGACGCGGAATGCGATCCCGCATTTAAAACGCGCGATTGCCTTGGCCCCGAAGGATTGGACGTCCTGGAGTGCGATGGGTGTTATTTTACTGCAACTCGATGATATCGAGGCTGCCATTCAGCATCTGGCAAAGGCCGTTGGATATGCAGAGGAAACCGGTGGTGCCAAGGCCATCAATGACATCAAGATCAGCATTGGCGAATGTCACAAAGAACTCGGCAATGTTGCAGAAGCCTGCAAACTGTTTGAAAGCGTGCTTTGCGAGGAACCACAAAACATCCGCGCGTGGCATTGCCTGCCCCTGGCAACCAAAGTTCCCGAAAATCACCCAGCTCGCGCAGTGATTTACGACATCTATCAATCAGGCCGCTATCAGAAGATGGCGCATAACGAGCAGGAAATGCTGTTATTTTCCATCGCCAAGCTTGAGATGGAACGCAAGGCACCCGATGCCGCGATGAAGGCTTTGAGCGAGGCCAACCGGATCAAGCGCCAAACCATCACCTACTCGCCCGAGGCGATCGACGACATGCTTGCCCATGTGCGCAAGCAGTTCCCTGCCGAGCGGTTTGCAAATCTGGGGCCGATCCGCGATGACTGTGATGAACCGCAACATGTATTCATCGTTGGCATGCCGCGATCGGGCACGACATTGACCGAACAAATTCTGAGCTCCCACCCGGCGATCTTTGGCGCGGGCGAGCTTGATACGATGGTCTATCACCATCACGCATTGATCGAGCATAAGGTCAAAAATGGTGCGCTGCGCGACGATGTGATGAAATATGACGACGATTTTATCCGCATCCTTGGGCAGGTATATCGGCAAGAAACCCTTGGCCGGATCGGACGCATTCAGGCAGCCAATACCGACGCCAGAACAACCCGGCGCATTGTCGATAAGCTACCATCAAACTTTACCCGTGCGGGCATGTTGGCCTTTATGCTGCCCAACACGCGGATCATCCATTGCCGTCGCCATCCGTTGGCATCATGTTTTTCGATCTATAACCGGCGTTTTGGCGGCGTTCAGAACTTCGCCTATGACCAGCGCGATTTGGGCCACTACTACAACACTTATGAAGGTTTCATGGCGCACTGGCGATCTGTTCTGCCAAGTGATCAATTTATCGAGGTCGATTATGAGGATGTTGTAGAGAACCTAGAGAGCGAAGCCAGACGCCTGATCGATCTTGTCGGACTACGATGGAATGACGCGTGTTTAAGCGCCCACAAAACAGAACGCCAAGTCCGCACCCATAGCGCCCTTCAGTTCCACAAACCGATCTATCGCAGCAGCCTTAAGGGATGGGAGCCCTATGTCGCGCATTTGGGTCCGTTGCTTGAAACGCTTGGCCTGGACACATCTGGCAACCCGATCAAAGGATCTGTACGCAAAGCCGGGTGACGAAGACGCAAAGTACTCCGTCACCCGCCAAGCGTGATACATCAATCCTGATGCAGTTCCGGTTCAAGGGCTTGTGAATAGACGCAATAGCGTGCCTTGCCGGCTGCCTTGGCTTCATACATGGCTTTGTCTGCACGGCGGAGCTGTTCGCTCATATCGCAGCTGCCGCCATCAAATACGGAAAAGCCGATAGAGGCGGAAATACCGCAATCAGTGCCTTCCCACAGGAAAGGCTGCTTCATCTCATCAAGGATGGCGTCGGCAATCACAGACATTTCCTTTTCGCCGCCCTTGTTGATGAACAGAATGGTGAACTCATCCCCACCAAGACGTGCAACTTCCTCTGCCCGTCGTGCGGCACGTTTCAATCGCTTTGCGGTTTCGACAAGCACCCAGTCACCGGCCGCGTGGCCCTGCGTATCATTCAAGCGCTTAAATCCATCCAGATCGAGGATAAAGATTGATGCGGGTGTGTCAGTGCCACGCAGGACATTTTCACACTGATCAAGCTTCTGCATAAATCGCGCCCGGTTAGCCAGGCCGGTGAGCTCGTCATTATTGGCCTTGTTTTGCAATTCGCGCGCGGCGTGCTTTTGCTTGGTGATGTCGCTTGTCCACCAAAGCACTGCATCCTCGCCCTCGAACGGCAAAGGTTCCAGCGACGTTTTAAGCCATTTGGCTTCGGGCATGTCCGGACGGCGCAGACGAATTTCAACGTCATGCAACTCGCCCAACATATCCATGTCTTTGAGCGACTGTTTGCGATAGCGTTCCGACAGAAGGATCGAGTCAGATGGCTCTTTTTCCTGCTCAAGCCCCAGCATGTTGGAAAACGTGCTGTTAAAGAACTTGAAGAGCCCGGTTTCACGGCTTGAAATCCCGACACCGATTGGCGCACTTTCAAGAAGCCCTGTCAGGCGCTGTGATGCTTCAGCAACTTCGGCCTGCGCCTTTTTAAGGCTGGTGACATCAATCAGCGATCCGATGGTTCCCGCAATTGCACCGCTTGGCCCCTTCAGGCTTGAGGCGGCGAAGAGGGCGGATCGTTCTTCGTCATCAAGAACAAAACAGATTTCATCACGCACCTGCCCTTCGCTTTTCAAAAGCGGTGCTTCGTGATCGGCAATGGTTTTAGCTAAGCTTTTGGGCGCGATATCACCAAGCTTCTTGCCTGTGACATCCTTGCTTTCAAGGCCGAACAGTTCGGCGAAGGCATCGTTGCAGCGGCTGATAACGCCATCGAGGTTTTTGAGATAAACCGGGGTTGGCAGGACATCAATCAGATGCTGAATAAAGGTTTTATGTTCAGCAAGTGCCTTGGCAAGTTCCTGGGCTTTGCCACCATCGCGCAAAACAAGGGCGACGGTATCGCCGGGTCCTTTGTCGCAATACCAGATAAAGGGCGTTTTCCCCATCCGAAAGCCCGGCAGGTCTTCATGTTTGCCCGAGGAGATGGCATTCATCGCCGTACGCACCGCCAACACCGCATCGCCGTCGGTGAACTCACCGTTTTTGGCAAGGTAAGCGAGGAATTGCTTGATCTCGGTCCCGGTGCGCAAAACTGATTTGGCAGCCGCAAGCTGCTTTTCAGCAGCCGGGTTAATGTGAACGACCTTATGGCCGTTGGGATCAAGGAATATAAGACTATCGCGCGACAACGCCGCCGTTGCCACAACATCCGCACTGATTGACAAGACACCCGGAACGCCGCGAAACGGCGCACTCCCTTAAATTCGTTATGATTGATGTCCCAAACCAGACCTGTTGTTCGGTCTTTAGCTATTTATATGCGCAACCCATTGCATATACCCAAGGATAAGTCATTACTTTTCTTGCGAACAGTACCCTGATTAGATCAATTCCAACGTTTGGTCTGATCAGGTCAGTGGCGGCAAATCGATATAGCCGCGATCGACGCAATGTTCGAGTTCGCGGGCCGCTGCCAACATTTCCTGATAGCATTCGCGCAGGTGTTTGAGCTTGGCAAGTTCTTCTTCTGTCGGGTGCTGATCGCTGCGATCCGCCGTCAGACGAAACGCATATTTCAGATAATCTGCACGCAAGCGGGCAACCGTGATCATAAGCGGCACGGCGTTTTCGACTGTCATGTCGGGGATCGCCGGGCTGATGATCTCGTGATTGATTTCTTTGAGCACATGTTCCATGCCCATCATGAAACGGCTTTTGCTGCGATTTGGATCTTGGGTCATAACCGTTGCTCCTTCGTCATAACGGCCTGAAATCAGGTTATAGTATCACGCCGGAAGGTAAAAACTCCTATAACAGTTTACCACTGATGGTCGCATTGATTTACGGCAATGATCGCAAGCACAATTGATCGCAACTTGCAGGCTGCGCCCAACCGCGCTAGAGGATGGGACAACAGTTTTTCAAAGACGGGAATTTGATTATGGAAGCACGCGTAAAGTGGCTTGAAAACCTTACCTTCACCGGCACCAGCGGCACCGGCCACGGCGTTGTCATGGACGGTGACAAAGATAACGGCTTTGGCCCGAGCCCGATGGAAATGCTGCTGCTTGGTCTTGCTGGCTGTTCGTCGATTGACGTTGTGCATATCCTGAAAAAAGGCCGCGAGAACGTCCTTGATGTTGAAACCGAGGTCAAGGCAGAACGCGCTGAAACCGATCCCAAGGTCTTCACCAAAATCCACCTGCACTTCAAGGTAAAGGGTGAAGACCTTAACGAGACCAAGATCGGCCGCGCGGTTGAGCTTTCAGCAGAGAAATACTGCTCGGCATCCATCATGCTATCCAAAGCAGCCGACGTGACCCATAGCTGGGAAATCATGGAATAAGCCAAATCCCGTTGCCTTTTTGAGGTCACGTTTATTGGCTACCCAAAGCGGTCTGGAAACAGGCCGCTTTTTTGGTACTCGCACCACGGGGCTGCACGCGCTAACATCAAGTGCGGAAAACAAAATCAAGAAGCCAATCACATCTTCAGGACACGGAGCGAAACCCATGGTCACCTCGCGGCTATTGCGCACAAGTCTGGCATCCCTTGCACTTGGTGCGGTATTGGCATTGGGGGCATGCTCTGACAATGATCCGCAACACAGTCCGTCTGATCATGCGGTCAAGGCACCGACAAATGATTTGTCCTTTGCCGATTATGTGAAATCCACCCGCCAACAAATTCATGACGTGCTTGCGACCGAACGCTTTGCCAAGGAAGAAGAACCATTTGGCGGCTATAATATCGATCAGGTTGTTGATATGCGCGCACCCTTTGCGATCGAGCCGGACGACATTTCCTGTGACAAGGTCGGCCGCGATCTCGCCCATGGCGAAAATGTCGGTTTTCTGATGATCCATGGCCTGACCGATAGTCCGTTTTGGTTAAGCGATGTGCGCGATCATCTGCGCAAACAGTTTCCCTGCGCATCCATCCATGGCGTTCTTTTACCCGGCCACGGCACTGTTCCGGGCGATCTTATGAATGTGAAGTTCGATGATTGGCTGGCCACCGTTCGCTATGGCGTCGATGCGTTTGGCGAGGAGATCGAGCATATCATCCCGATTGGATATTCGATGGGGGCGGCCCTTATCGGGCGCGATTTTGATGCTCGCCAGCGCGATGACCGCATCAGCGCCATGATCATGCTGTCCCCAGGCCTCACTGCAAAAAGCGAACAGGCCTGGCTGACACCCTATGCACGCCATGTCAAAAAATGGGTTGGTCAGGGCAAGAACAGCGACCCGGCGAAATATGGCTCGATGGCAATGAATGCCGCGGCCGAATTTCACCTTCTGACCGAACCCTATCGCGATGGGTCGGTCAAAAACTTTGATATTCCTGTCTTCCTTGTCATCAGTTCGGATGATCAGACGGTTGATCCACTGGTCGCGGTTGATTTCTTCTGCCAGAAGGTACAATCGGACACCAAACATCTGATCTGGTATCAGGGCGAAAACAAGGACATCGACGAGCATCCCAAATGTGATGCGATTGACTTTATAAGTTCCGCCAATGACGAGATGCGCACCATCAATCACGCCCATACCGCAATCACCATGCATCCGGAAAATCCGGTTTACGGTCTGAACGGCACGGTACGCGATTGCGGCCATTATGATGACGCGAAACAGCATGCAAGTTGCCAAACCGGTCAGGATACGGTGTATGGCGAACGTAACCTGGTTGGTTCCGCGACACCGGGAACGCTTCGCCGTGGGACGTTTAACCCTGACTTCCCGGGCATGAGCGATAAAATGTCACGCTTCATCCTTGCAGCACTTGGCGTTGAACCAGATATCCTTGCAGAATGAACTTTCCCTGATCAGGCGATTTGATGACTTTTGCCATTGATAGCTTCACCACCGAAGACGGCATTACCCTGCGATACGGGGTTCAAAACCCCGAACACGCCAACATCTTTGTCCTGATATTGCAAGGACGTGGCGAGTTTATCGAACGCTATCAGGAAACCGCAGACGACCTTTCTGAACGTGGATTTGGTTGCGTGACTTTTGATTTTCGCGGCCATGGCGGATCAACCCGTGAAGCGGATGATGTGATGATGGGCTATGTCCGCGATTTGACCCATTACATGTCTGACACCCACAGCGTGATCAACCATATCAAAGCCCGGCACGGGATTACCTGCGACATGCTTCTGACCCATTCGACGGGTGGGCTTGTTGGAATGGGCATGATGCTTGATCATCCGGAACTTTGGCGCAGTGCCGTTATGATTGCGCCGTTCTTTGGCCTTGGAGGGCCTGAATGGCTTTCGCTGGCCGCGCAATTCCTGTCTGGCGGTCTTTGTCGTTATGGCTTTGACAAGCAATACCTGCCCGGCCAAAGCGGGCTTACGCCACTTACCGATTTTGATCCAGAAAACATCCTGACATCTGATCCTGATCGTTATGCGCGCAACCTTGCGATCCTGAAACAAGCACCGGAACTGGTGGTTGGTGGTGTTTCTGCCGGGTGGCTTGATGCGTGTTTCAAAGCGCAGGCAAAAACGGCAATTAGGCTTGATCAGTTAAAATCGGGTCTATGGCCCCTGCCCCCGATATCGGTGGTTCTGGCGGGTAATGATCAGGTCGTGTCAAACAAGGTGACCGAAGAAATCCTCGGTCAGGTTTCAGCGATTACAATCACCGAAATCCCCGAAGCCCGTCATGAAATCCTGCAGGAACGCGATCTTTATCGTGATCAGTTCTGGGCAGCGTTCGACGCCCATGTCGCGCGCCATCACGATTAACCGCTGACCTTTACCGGCTCGATACGACGGCTGCGAAATTGGCTGGGTGCCAGGCCGCGGTGTCGTTTGAACTGGCGGTTAAAATGCGACAGGTTTTGAAAGCCTGCTTCTTCGGCAACCTGATAAATCGGCATGTCAGATGACAGTAACAAGCTTGCTGCCCGCCCCAATCGCAACCCCATCAAATAATCCTGAATGTTTGATCCCATATGGCGGTGAAAGAAGCGGCGTAATGTCCGTTCGCTCATCCCCGCATGTTGCGCCAACCAGGCACTTGTGACCGGCTCCAGGTAATTCCCATGCAAAACGTCCAACACCCGCCCAAGGCGACTTGCGTCATCATGTTCCGGGATGGCGGCATCAAAGCGTTCAGAGGCCAGCGGGCTTAGTTCCGTGGCGTCCATCAGAGTTCTCAGAACTTCGATCAGCATGATCAATTGATCGGCGGCATTACCATGATCAAAGTCAGGTGCGAATGCCGCGACCTTGCGTGCGGTTTGCGCATCAAACTTCACCCCGCGTCGAGCCAATCGAAGCGCGTTTTCAAGACCGACCAGTTCCGGCATGGTTCGACAGACCGAATTAATCCAATCAGATGTAAACCAGAAGACAAATGCTTGGTGCGCAGTCTGGTTTGGCGCAACCTGCAAGGCCGCCTCATGTGCGCGCATGGTTTCCTGATTGGTTGATGGTGGTGCGGCATTTGCCGAATGCCATGTATGGGGCAAGTTCGGCCCCAGAAGAACCAAATCATCATCACCATACGCAGCGATATGATCCCCGACATAGCGCTGCCCCTGACTTCCGAGGGTCAGTGTCAGTTCATATTCCGGGTGGTAGTGCCATTCAAACGGGATCGCCGAAAGGTTCCGATGCAGCCCCTTCCACGATCGATCCTTGGCAATCTGAACATGTTCAAACAAAAGCTTCATGACTTGGCACCACGTCTATTCGGTAGATCCATGACGTCATTTTGGCCAAATAGTATCATTCTTTGTCCGTCGTGTCAGTGGGCAAGCCATCGGGATGCTGATTAAATTTGATCAATTCAAAACCAAAAACCCGGAGGACTTTCATGTCGATGCTTGCCACTGCCCCCGCGACCGCCACCCCCAACAGCGACCGCCCCGGAAACGCGTCGGTCAAGGAAGTTCAGGGAACGCAGCTTCACGATCTTAAAAAGACTTTGCCGCTGCGTGTCCTGTCCGAGGATGATTTTGCGCATTGGCAGACCTATGGCTATGTGATCATTCCAAATGCCGTGTCGGCCAAACAGGCCCAGGCAACCGTCGATCTGCTTTGGGAGTTCGAGGAAATGGACCCGAATGATCCCGAAAGCTGGGGCCGCCCGCAAATGCGCGATCATGCGATGAAGGAGCTTAATAACTCCGGCATGGTCGAGATTTATAACCATCAATGCCTTTGGGACAATCGCCAGACCCAGCGCATTTATGATGCGTTTGTTGATATCTGGGACCGCACCGATCTTTGGGTTTCAATTGATCGGGCGAATTTGAACACGCCAAACAAAGGCAACCGTGCCTTTGATGGCTTCATCCATTGGGATGCAGATACCAGTGCCGATCCCCTACCGATCAATGTTCAGGGGGTGCTATCGCTTGTCGATACCACGGAAGACATGGGCGGGTTCCAATGTGTGCCCGATCTGTTTGCCAATTTCGCCGATTGGCGCAAAACTGCGCCAGCGGACCGAAACCCGTTCCAGCCTGATATGGACACAGTCCCCTATACGCCCAAACGCATTGCCATGAAGGCCGGTGATCTTGTGATTTTCAACAGCCTGCTTGCACATGGCATTCGTGCGAACAGATCCGATCAGGCCCGCATAGCGCAATATATCTCCATGGCGCCAGCAACCCCTGAGGAACAGGACCTTGTCGATTGGCGGGTTAAAAGCTGGTCAGAACGCCTTCCGGCACGCGGCCATGCCTTCCCCGGTGATCCGCGCAATTGGGAACAAACCCGATATGATCGGGCGGAATTGACGGAACTTGGTGAAAAGCTTCTGGGCAAGACGCCTTGGTGACATCGCACTTAAGAACGAAAAGAGCGCCCTTTGCTGGGCGCTCTTTTACATTTAGAAATCTGCAAACAATTAGGCTTGCAGCTTCGCCAGAAGCTTTGCCTTGGTCGCATCATCGACAAAGCCGGCCTCGATTGCCGTGCGGGTCACGCCAAGAAGCTCTTCCTCGCTAAAACCAAACACATCATGGGCGCGCTGATATTCGTCCGCAAGGCTTGTAAAGAAGAAGGGCGGATCATCTGACCCCAGCGTCACCTTCACGCCCGCCTCATAGAATTTACGCAGCGGGTGGGCCGCATAATCCGGATAGACCGAAAGCGCGATGTTCGATCCCGGGCAGACTTCCAGAACGATCCCGCGCTTTGCCAGCGTTTCGACCAATTTCGGGTCTTCGATGGATCGAACGCCATGCCCGATACGGGTGACAGGAAGTTTATCAATCGCATCCCAAACGCTTTGCGGGCCCTGCACTTCGCCAGCATGGGTGGTGCAGCCAAGTCCTGCGTCGGCTGCGACCTTAAAGGCCGGATAAAAAGTTTCTTGGGAAAACATGCTTTCATTGCCGCCCATGCCAAAGCCGACAATATAAGGGTGCGCACACGCTGCCGTTTCCTTGGCGACCTTAAGGGCAATATCACCACCGACATGGCGCACACAGGTCATGATGATCCGGCCAATGATCCCGGTTTCCTTTTCCGCGCGGTCGATGCCATCAACAATCGCTTCAAGATGATCATCATAGGAAAGACCGCATTCCGCCGCATGGGTCGGCGAACAGAACAGCTCGACATAAAGCGTGCCAACCTTTGCCTGTTCGGTCAGGTAAAAGTAGGTCAAATCCGCATAATCCTTTTTGGTGCGGATGGCAGCACTGGCTTTATCAAAGCTTTTCAGGAATTCTGGAAAATCGTTCCAGATATAACGATCTTGATCATCGTAGATGTCATCGGACAGGGCAATCGCATTGCGCGCAGCAAATTCACGCACGAGTGCAGGTGTCAAAGCACCTTCAAGATGCAGGTGCAATTCTGCCTTTGGAAGGTTTCGCGTCATTGGGGCGCTCCGGCGTTTTAAAAGGTCTTTTCTTCTACGTAGAATTACCTTCTAACCCGAAGCACCCGCAACGTCACGCGGCAACCGCTTTGCGCGATGATTTCTGTGCCGACTTGACCGTGGCGATATCCGGATCTTCGCCAAGGCTTGCCAACGGACCGATATAGGCTTCAAACCGCTGCCATTTGCCAAGCGAGTCCTTGAAAATAGGACGCCGCACTTGGATCATGCTGGCCGTGGTGGCTACTCTGCCCTCACGATAGAACTCCAGGCATTTCGGATCCCATTCCAGCCCGCAATGCGCAAAATAGTCTTTGGTCACCGCTTCCGGATCAGCCACCAGATCTTCGTAGCAAAGATCATACAGCTTGCCGTTGGCATCACTCTCAAAGAACGCATTCATCAGATCGACATAGGAGTGGTAGTAGTCGGCAAGCTCGCCCAGATCATCCGCATAGCGCATCGGAATGGAGAACGGTGTTGTGTAAATCGAAAGGCACGTCGCCAAGGGATGACGATGGGTGTGAATAATCGGCGCGTCCGGGAAGACACGGCGGATCATCTCAACCCGTACGAAGTTCGCAGGCGTTTTGTTGGTTACAAACAGCTTGGTCGGCGCATAGGATTTCAGCGCCTCAAGATACAGCTTGCGGATCTTGGCTGCGGCCTTTGCGTCAATCTTTGCCAGTTGATCGGAAATCTTGCCACGTCCGACAACATCCGTCACCGCCTTGGCAAAATCACCGATTTCACCCGCAGCATGCACATCAGGATGCGCACCCAAAATACGCTCGGTCAAGGTTGTCCCAGAACGCGGCATGCCAAGAATAAAGATCGGCTTGGGACCATCTTCATTATCCGGGATCGATACCGAAACTGCGTTTTGTACTGTCGCCATTTCACGAAGCTTCGTCATCTCGACCAGCTCACGCTTCATGTCAAACGGGCGCTCCGCACGATCGGCTGCATGACCCTTTTTGTAGTAGTCAAACGCCGCTTCCATATCGCCGTTGGTTTCAGCAATTTTGCCAAGTGCGAATGCGGCCTTGTATCGCTCACCCGCAGCGGCCTTACCATCTGCAAGGATCGCTTCAAGGTAACGCGGCGCATCGTCCGGCATTGATTGCGGGCGCATGAATGAAATGATCAGATAGGGTTGCGCACCAAAATTGGATTTGCGCTCAATGATCGCAAGGCAGGTTGATACAGCCTTCTCAACTTCGCCAGCCAGCGCATAAGAAGATGCCAAAAGCATGCGAACAGGAAGATTGTTCGGTGCGCGCGCCACGCACTTTTCCAGCACTGCAAATGCATGGTCGTGCTGTTCCTGATGCAGGTAAACACGCGCCAGCAATTTCTGGGCATTTTCGTACTGCGCACTCTGTTCGGACACTTTGGTAAGCAACTCAACCGCGCGCACCAGCTTGGGCGCAAAGCAACGGCCGGGGCTTGTTGCAACAACCCCCTGGAAAATTACATCTGCCAAAATGCAGCACAAGGTCTCATCATGCGGCGCAACACGCAGGCGCGCCTCAATCAGGGACTCGACTGAACTGAAGTCATTTGTAACATAAGAATATTGAACAAGATTCTGCGCGACAGCGCCAAAGTATCGGTCAGAAACCGGTACTTCTCGAAACAGTTTTGAAAGACGTGCCCAAGCTTTGGCTGGCGTGCGACCTTGCAACTCGCTGACCACTGTCATGAGCTGAATATCTACCCTTTTCGGGTGTACGCGCAAAACTTTAGCACCAATCGTCGCCGCCCGATCAAAATCGGCGACTGACATTGCGTGTTTGATATCCTTCGCAATGTCGGTATTCGTCTGCGTCATCCATTTGTCCCTGGCTGCGTTTGTAACGCCCCCTCCCCAAGCACAAAACGACTATAGGTCATTTATTGAATGTCGCACAGCACAAATATCTGAGTTCAGGTACAGAATCACAGAAATGTGACTACAAATCCCAACCAACGCTGCAATCTGCTGAAAATACCTTCCAAAACAGCATTGCTTTCGAAGGCCAGTCAGTTAACCAGCTGCAATTTTGGCAGAAATCCATCTAAACCCGTTTAACGCGAGTCGGAAAAAGAAGTTCGCGCGATGCCAAAAGTGCGCCTGCGACAATCAAAATACAACCAGCAATCACAACGGGTGTCGCAACTGCTTTACCAAACGCGATCAGCACACAGGTGCTCAGCAACGGCGTCCCATAGGATGCCACGCCCAGGATCTGGATATCACCATGTTTGGTGCCATAGTCCCAGACAAAGAATGCCGCCCCAACAGGGCCAAGCCCAAGTCCGATGATCGCCAGCCACTGCGATGGGTTGGGTGAAACCCAAACTTCCGTCATGCCATGTGTGATGAAACCGAGCACAGCTGCACCGGCACAAAATCCACAGACCGCATTGACCGGCACATGGCGATATCGACGGTTTAGTACGGAATAGCCAGACCACAGGAATGAACAGATAATTGCAGCGCTATAACCAAGACCGTAGGCCGGATCAAACGACAGTCCCTGCCCTTTGCTGACAAGCAGCACCGCCCCGGAAAGACCAAGGACCGCACCGGCAATATGATGCCATCGCAGGTTTTCACCGGGCAAAAGTGCCGAGAACAAAACGATAAATAACGGCCACAGATAGGCAATCAGGCTTGCCTCGACCGCGGGCGCATTGGCAAGGGCGACAAAATAAAAGAAGTGATAGCCAAACAGACCCAAAACGCCCAGCACCCAAGCTCCAATTGGCTGGCGCAAGGATCGCAGCACACTCCCGCCCCGAAGCATGATCCAAACCGCACTGAAAATACTGGCAATCGCAAAGCACAGGCTTACCAATTGAAACGGCGATGGCGGAAACCTCGGTCGTAAAAAGCGCCAAAAGCGACCAAAGCAACACGGCAATGCCACCGATCATGGTCGCTGTTCGTTTTTCCACCGCGTGGGTCATGTCGCATTCCGATCTTGTCTTAACTATCGGAACGGAAGATGACGGAATTGACGCGATCCGTCTTTGCCCAAACTCCAATAATTGAGCCCAATCAGCCGATCATTAGACAAAGAAGGACCGTGGTAGTTTAGGCGCCAGGCAGGTTTAGCTTCTGCCGTCGGACTGAAATCGGCGACATACCAAATCGGCGGGAAAACGCGCGTGAAAAGGCGCTTTGATCAGTAAATCCAACCTCTTGGGCAACATCGGCCATCGAGAGTTCAATCTGATCATCTTGAAGCATCGCCCACGCGGTTTGCAGACGCTGCTCGGTCAGCCAACGCATCGGGCTGGTGCCAAGATGTTTTTGAAACGCCGTAAAAAGGCTGCTTTCCGATTGTGCGGCGATGCGTGCCATATCGGTGATGCTGATGTCGTCAGCCAAGCGGGTTTCGGCCCATGCCGTCACGCGGATCAAACGGGACGGAACGTCGGAATGTCGAAGACCATCCACTTTTCGCGTGTGTCCCAAAATCGCGCGCAGATTGCCCAGCATCGCGTTGGAACGGGTATCCGCGTCCGCGTCATCGCTATGTCTAGTTTGCCCATCAAGCAGCCCGACAAGGCTTCCTTGATGCCCTGATTGCAGCTCCAGATAACTCGACGCACTTCCTGCTTTGTGCCAAAGCGCTTCGATCCCGGATTGACGCGCGAGATTGATATCCACATCGAGGACTAAAAAGCGATTGAGCCCCTCTGCCCGGAAAGCATGGGTTCGGCCCGCTTCGACAAAGGCAAGCTGACGGCCACACACTTCCCCACCACGCCCTTCGACCTCAAGCTCAAGCTTGCCGAGATCGGAGATAATGATCTGGTGAAAATCGCTGTGACTGTGGCTTTCCGCCTGAGCGCGATAATGTCGCAGGCTGTAGTGCATTTTGTCCTCAAAGCCGGCGAACCAATCGCCAATCTAATGTCGAGACTGAATTAACTTTACCAGTTGCGTTGCGTCCAGACAGTGAAAATCGCATCATTGGATGGATGATATCCCTTGTCACATCGCCCGTTGGGCAAACTCAGTTCAACACAGAACGCAGCACCTATTGAACCTATGATATTGATAAATATATCACTTATTTCATGGAACTGTTCTTGTTCGCATCACGTATGGTATAAAACGAAACATTAGAATACATCGCGACACACAAAACGATGTTGCGAAGCTGCCAAGACAACCGGGGAGAAGATGATGACCTATTGTGAAAAGTGTGACTCCAATCCGGAAATCGCGCCGCGCACGGGCACCCTGTTTCTATGGCCACCGGTTGCCCACACCACGGGCAAAATCCTTGCCGGTGCAAAATCGATCGGTGTGGGTGTTGAAAAGTCGCCATCGGTTGCGACACTTTCCATCCATTACAGCCGCCCCGGCCTGCGCGCCCTGATCGATGCGATTGCCAAAGACCTTCTTCCCGAAGAACTCTCTGATACCAAGGCATTGATCATGCCGGAAAACCAAAACCCCGATATTGATGATATCGCCCGCCTGACCAGCCTTGGCGCGATCCGGGCTGCAATTGGTGCCGAATGGCTTGGTGATTTGCTGCGTGACCAGCGGCTGAATTCCGCATTCCAGCCGATATTTCCGATCCATGACCTAAGCACGCCTTATGCCCATGAATGCCTTGTCCGTGGTGCCGCACCAGATGGCACCGTGATCAGCCCGGCCCAGCTGTTTGACGCAGCACAATCGGCAACGCTTCTGTTTCAACTTGACCGGGCGGCGCGTGCGGCGAATGTCCGCAATGCCACCAAGGCCGGTGTCAGCGGTAATCTGTTTATCAATTTCGCGCCCAGTTCCATCTATGATCCGGATTCATGCCTGCGTTCGACCATTGATGTGGTCGAGGAATGCAATCTTGATCGCAGCAATGTCGTGTTTGAAGTGACCGAAACCGAAAAAGTCCGCAGCACCGAACATCTCAGCAATATTCTGGAATCCTATCGCGCATCGGGCTTTCGCGTGGCCTTGGATGACGTTGGATCAGGTTATTCCACATTGAACCTGTTGCCGGAATTGCGTCCCGACATCATCAAGATTGACCGCGAACTGGTTGATCATGTGGATGGGGACAAATTCAAACAGGCGATCGTCAGCAAGCTGATCGCACTGGCAAAACAGCTTGATATTCAGGTCGTTGCCGAAGGCATCGAACGCCGCGAAGAACTTGAATTCCTTGCCGAACATGATGTCGATTACGTGCAGGGTTACCTTCTTGGCAGACCGGCATCGGCCCCGTTCAGTCCCGCTGCATCTTGATCCGAAGCGGATAACGCCGCGTTAGACCTGCACCATCTCTTCGATTTCCCGGCGGACCATGCGTTTATAGCTCGCCACGATCTCGCGTCCTTCGCTTGGCGGGACTGAAATGGCAAGGCGCATGGTGGCCTCCCCGCTATACATGATCAGCAAGCAGCGAGCTGAAAACACTGACGCATCGCCATCATTTTTGCGAATGCGCAGGATTGCGCGTGTCAGCTGATCGGCATTGGCACGGCTGACTTCCATTTCCATATCCCGAAGCGTTTTATCAGCCTGGGTTCCGGTCCAGATGTCGCAAATGACCGGCTCGGCCAGAAACAGCTCGTAATAGGTATTGATCAACTGATCAAAGGCTGCGATCAGCTCCTTGGCGGTTTGCGTTTCGGCCAATGCCTCTTCGATGCAATGCTGGGATTCATCGTTATAACGATCAGCAAGCGCATGAATGATCGATGCCTTATCAGGGAAGTATTGATAAAGCGATCCGATCGAGACTCCCGCCTTTTCTGCCAGTTCGCCCATCTTCATCGCGTCGCTGCCATGGGTAGAAATCAGCTCACACGCGACTTTGAGGATGTTCTCGACCCGCTCGCGGCTTCTTTTTTGCGTTGGCGCTTTGCGCATCTTTTTTGCATTATCTGGCAATTACTTACATCCCGTTTTCACCTGCAAGTTCCGTCTCGTTTCACGACGGCTTGCAGGATTTTGATCGCACGACTCTCTTGACGAACAAAATACGAGGATTTATCACATTTGGCAAATGTGAGGATTTATCACATTTTGAAAACTCAAATCAGGAGCCATCAAAATGCAGACCAAACCCCGCTTTCTTGTTCTTGGCGCAACCGCCAAAACCGGCCGTCGCGTTGCCGAAAAACTGATCAAAATGGGCCATGATGTGCGCGCTGTTTCGCGTTGTACCGACATCGCCTTTGACTGGACCAAACCCGAAACCTGGGACGCCGCATTGACCGATATCGATGCGGTCTATGTCACGTTCCAGCCCGATCTGGCGGTGCCGGGATCTGATGAAACCATTGCGGCCTTTGCCAAGCTGGCCCTTACCAAGGGTGCAAAGCGCATGGTGATGCTGTCCGGCCGTGGCGAAGATGCCGCCCATCGCGCCGAGGATGCCCTGCATCAGTCAGGCGTTGAAGCAACCGTCCTTCGCGCCAACTGGTTCTTCCAGAATTTTAGCGAAGACCTTTTCCTGCCCTATATCCAGCAAGGCACCCTTGCCCTGCCCGCAGGCGATATCCCCGAGCCATTCATCGATACCGATGACATTGCTGATTGTGCGATTGCCTGCCTGCTTGATGATCAGCATATCGGCCAGACCTATGAGCTTTCCGGACCACAAGCCATGACCTTTGCCGATGTTACGAAAGTCTTGGGCGATGCTTCCAACCGCAAGATCGACTTCATCCCGATCACCCTTGATCAAATGGATGAAGGCATGAAAGCAGATGGCGTTCCGGACGATTTCCGTTCGCTGATCCGCTATTTGTTCACCGAAGTCCTTGATGGCCGTAACAGTACGCCGACCAATGACGTTGAACGCATCCTTGGCCGCAAGCCAAACAGCTTGCAGAACTATGCCCAAAGCGTTGCCAAAACCGGTCTTTGGAGCATCGCAAAAAGCGCCTGATGTAAAAAAGGGCGCGCAACCGGCTTGGTGCGCGCCCTTCTCATCAATTAGCGACCATCGAAATAAAGGCTATAGAGCAAACAGTGCCTTGTTTTCTTCGATGATTTGCGGAAGACGCTCCATGCTTCCCGAAAGGTGCTTTCGCATTTCTGCACTTGCAGCAATGCCATCACCCGACTGAATGGCGTCAATGATGGCCTTGTGGCCTTCAAGCACGGAAACCATTTTACCAGCCCGTGGCAGATCAAGGGTCCGCACCCGGCCAAGATGACCACTGCGTGCAGAAATCTGCAGATGCAGGTTTGACTGGTTCACACCGTTAAACAGGGCGGCATGGAAACTGTCATCAAGCTGCTTGTACAGATCAATCTGTTCAATATCGCCCACCAGCGCCTCTTGCATCTTAAGAATGCCCTTGGCCTTGGTCACCGCCGAAGACTTTTTAAGCTCGGACAACTGACGGACAACCTCGCATTCCGCCGCAACACGCAGGAAATGTTCCTCGCGGATCCGGTCGACATCGATCTTCGTCACCACCGTGCGAGATTGCGGGTAAGAGACAACAAGCCCGTCCTGCTCAAGACGCATGATCGCTTCGCGAACAGGGGACTGACTGACCTTGAAGCTTTCAGCCAGTTCCGCACGAACAAGGGTGGTTTCCGGCAAAAGTGCCAGCGCGATAATCCGGCTTCTGATTTCTTCATACACCAGTGCTGACGCCGGGACATGGGCATTGGCTTTGATACCCGCTTCATGCATCGCGATCAGTCCGCTCGTAGATGTGTTCATATTCATCTATCTCCCTGGCAATTCTACGAATGCCTAAATCCTTGTGATCACTCATTACATTAATGTGTTGGGCAACAACAACGTCAAACTTGGCACCGCCGCCATCAACACAAAGAAGATCAACATCGCAATGAAGAACGGAATGGATGCCCGGCTATAGGCACCGGTTTTGACATCCAATATCCCGCACACGGTAAACATGATCACGCCAACAGGCGGCGTCAGCCCGCCGAAATTGATCAATGTGACGATCAGAATGCCCATATGAACCGGATCGTATCCGGCATTGACAAGAACCGGCATGACAATGGGCGTCACCAGCAAAATATTGGCAGCGCCTTCGAGGAACATGCCGCTTACGACAAGAACCGCGACGACCAAAATCAGGATCATGGTCGGATTTTCGGTCAGTGTGGTCACAAATTCCGTGATCTGCTGCGGGGCACGTTCGATCGTCATGGCATAGCCCAGAACAGCAGCCATGATGATCAAAAGCATCACCATGCCCAAATCAGAAATCGATCCAGTCACCGCTTCTTTGAACTTGGCAAAATCAAGTTCGCGATAAACGAACAGGCCTACGCCAAGTGCATAAAACACAAGGAATGCGCCCGCCTCGGTCGCGGTAAACAGGCCAAACCGGAAACCGACGATCAGGATCACCGGAAATGCCAGCGCCCAGATGCTTTCAGAAAAACTTGAAAGCAATTCCTTGCCAGCCGGGAATTCAGGAAGGTCGGGTTTATAGCCGTTTTTGCGTGCGACAAACCACGATGTCACCATCAGAACGACGGTCAGGCAAATGCCCGGCACAACACCCGCCAGGAATAGCCGGCCGATGGAAACTTCGTTTACAAACCCGAACAGGATCAAACCGATGCTGGGCGGAATGGTCGCGGTAATCACCGAACCAAATGCCAGAACAGCAGCCGTTGACGCCTTGGAATAGCCCTGCTTGATCATGCTGGGACCAAGCAGACGCGCCTCCATCGAGGCATCCGCAACCGCCGACCCGGAAATGCCCCCCATCATAAAGCTCAGCACAATGGAAACCTGTGCCAGGCCACCGGCCATCCAACCGGTCAGAAGACGGGCGAATTTAACAAGCCGGTAGGTAATGCCGGTCACGTTCATCAAATTGCCGGCCAGAATAAAGAACGGTACGGCCAAAAGCGGGAAGCTTTGCGTGGCTGTGACCATTTTCTGGATCACAACAGTTGGGGGCATCGCACCACTGACGACAAAGACGGGGATAGAGGCAAGTGCCAGCGCAAAGGCAACCGGCATACCAATAATCAGAAAAACGCCAAACAGGCTGGCAATCACAATCAACATCAGTTGGTCCCCCTGTTCCGAATACGTCGAACAAGCTGAGACACCATGGTTCGCATCATAAGCAAAAGACCAACAACCATCGACGCATGGATGTAGGAGGCATTGATTTGTGCCGCACCCACCAGACGGGGATGCATCAGGATCATGTTGGTCCAAGCGTAATTCAACAGAAACGCAAGGAAGCCGATGACCACAACAATATTAAAGATTTCAACCAGCGCACTGGCGCGCGGTGACAGGATTTCTTGCAAGACCTGAAGGCCGAAATGACGGTCTTCCTGCATGGCGATGTCGGCTGCCAGCATGCAAAGCCAGGCAAAAATAAGCTGCGCCATTTCCACCGACCAGATGATCGGCGATCCCATGGCACGCGCCACCGATGCAATGGCCACAAGGATCACGACAGCGACAAGCAATCCCCCGGCACAGGCAAACTCAATACGCTTGAGCATGTATTCTATTCCATCTTGAAGTTTGAAGTGCGTTGCCCTGCACAGAAGGCAACGCACATTCGTAAGGCAGAAGGTTTCGCAAGAGTGCTTAACGCCCAAGGACCTTGTTAACGATCTTTGCCTCTGCTTCGAGATCAAGCATCTGGTAAACCGGTGCGACGGCTTCCTTGAACGGGGCAAGATCAACGTCGCTGACTTCAACACCGCTTGCGGCAACGTCTTTAAGTGCCTTCTCGCCAAGCTCAATGGTCAGGCCCGAAGCATAGCGACCATTTTCAACCGCCAGATCACGCACGATCTGCTGGTTTTCCGGTGAAATTTCGTCCCATGCCTTGGCCCCGACGACAAGGGCAGTAACCAGTTGAATATGACCGGTTTTGGTCACGTTCTTGATCACTTCATAAAGCTTGGCATTCCAGATTGCGGTCGGCTGTGCTTCGGCAGCGTCAATCGTGCCAAGCTGAAGGGCCGAATAAACTTCGCCCCAGGCAATCGGGGTTGGCTCTGCCCCCATCGCGCGGATGGTTTCAATCCAGACCGGTGCGCCGATGGTGCGCATACGAACACCGGAAAGATCGCCCGGATTTGCCACAGGTTTCTGGGTCAGTGCATGACGTGCGCCCTGATACCAGTTTGATGCAATCATCACGAGACCGGATTTCTCACGCAGTTCATCGCCCCATGCGATGTAATCGTCAGACAGGGCGAATTTGTCAGCCTGTTCGTATGTATCAAACAGGAATGGTGCTGACATGATGGCAAGTGACGGCACGAAGCTCGACAAGCGGGCGACATCCGTCACGGTACCAACACCGGCCCCGGCGCGGGCCTGATCGATCATTTCGGTCGTGTCGCCAAGCTGTGAGTTGTGGAACACCTCGATGATCACATCACCATTGGTGGCCTTTTCCACATCCGCTTTGAATTTTTCAAGTCCCTGCCCCATCGGATCGTTCGGTGCCAATACCGTCCCGATGCGAAGCGTTGTTTCCGCCATTGCCGGCATTGCAACCGCGGAAACCGTGCCCGCAAGCACAGCACAGAATCGGAGTGATTTGAGCGTAAGTCTCATTTGGTAGTCCTCCCGTTAAATTGGCATTTGCCATTAATTGATATTTTAGTTTATTTGAAATCTTAGTGATCGATTAACGATCTTGTCAACAAGATTTTCAACTTGTAAAAATCGTTATTATTCAAATACTTAATAAATATCGACCCGATCATCGACCGCGCACTTGTAATCAACCAAGGCAAGATCAGTGAGCTAACTCATTGGTAAAATTTGGGAATTTTCGCGCTAATCAGCATGATCGACGATGCCGCCATCCGGGCCGTCAAACTGGTCAAAATTGATCACGCGATGACAACACGACCATGAATTTTACATGGTCGCGCCATTTGCGTGTTCAAAGCAGATGAAAATCGATCGGAAGATTGCAGCTTCTTGCGCGCTTACCGCGCCACGCTGCGATACTTGGCCGGAGTCAATCCGGTGATGGCATTAAACCGGGTTGTCATATGCGCCTGACTGGAAAAACCGGTGGCATGGGCAATTTCGGCCACCGACAACTTGGGATCTGTCAGCATGTTTTTTGCTGCTTCCACCCGACGGCGCAGGACATATTTATGCGGTGCCTCGCCAACCGATTGGCGGAACATCCGGGCAAAGTGATAGGCCGAAAGATCGGCAACGCTTGCCAGTTCCTCGATCGTCAATGGCTGATCAAGATTGGCTTCGACGAAATCAAAAACGCGCCGTTTGACCCGTGGTGACAAGCCACCGCGCACTTTGAATTCAAGATCGCGCCGCGTTGAATAGCTGCGCAGCATATGCCCCATCAAAAGCTGCCCGGCATTGGACATGGCCATACGATCGGCTGGCACATCCCAATCAAGGGGCAGGATTGCCTGACGCACGGTTTGTTCGATCAAGGGATCGAGGAAGAAGGTCTTTTCGGGAACTTCGACCGCGTTGGGTTCGATATCAAAGGCCTCGACCACCGCACGTTCCCAAGCCGAATGCGGGATATAAAGATGGAACAACTCCACCTCACCCTGCACGACCCAATCTGATGTCATGTGGGCGGGCATCAAACAACACCGGCCCGGACCACCGCCGGTCAGCGGATCGGTTCCAATTTTGCGCTGAATGCCCGTACCACCAGTGACATAGAGACTGATGGTATGGTGATCGGGATCGGTATAGCGGGTCAGGACATCGGCCTTGCGCCGCCAATGGGCGACCGAAATGCTGTCACCAAAATCGCCCGCGCGCAGCAGATTTGCATCCCCAATCAACTGATTGAAGACTTCAAATTTCTGATAGCGCCCGTTGGGTTGAAAACCCGACTGGGACGATGAGGCGACAATAGGCTCGGACATCGATGGTTCCTGTATCTTGGGGACCAATCATCGCACCGCGATCCAAACTTGCAAAGCCCGATCAAAGCAACCCTGCCCTGTTTTGCGCAAGAATGTGAAAACAGGGCAGGATCGGGGGTAGCTGATCACCAACTTGGGCTTAAAGCCTAATGACGATCAGACGGGGTTGGCCAGTGCATCAACGGGCCAGACAGCACATCACCCGCATGCGGGAATTGTCCGGCACGTTTTTGCTGGCTTTCATACAATTCGGCCGGGGTCATGGTGGTGATGTCGCGAAGGGTTGCCGGATCAAGGGCCAGGATTTCCTTGATCGATTTTTGCTTTTCCCACTCTGCCCGCCAGGCATCAAGCGCCTTGCGCAGATGACCAAACAGGCCAATGGGCGAGGTTGAAGGTTTGTCTGAAACACGCTCCGCACCGTGAGGCCCAAGCGCAATCGTGTCATATCCATGCGATATTACGGTCTTCATGATGAGCATCTCCAAAAGTTGATGCGCCAATGATGAGCCTTTCTCATTGATTAGACAAACGAGAAGATTTAACCTTATCTATTAGAAATTCTCACACATAGTTTGACAGCGTCCATCCCACCGTGCGGGACCATGACAGTCACAACCAAAGAGGCTGGCGATGAATTCCACTGCTCCGATGATTTACAATCTGGATCTTGATCTGGCGCGCACCTTTGTCGCGATCTGCGAGACCGGGAATTTTTCGCGTGCGGCCGAACGGGTTCATCGAAGCGCATCAGCCATCAGCCTGCAGGTCAAAAAGCTTGAAGGCATGGTGGGGCGCGAGCTGTTTAAACGCGAAACGCGCAAGGTCACAATGACCGAAGATGGTGAGGTTTTGCTGGGCTATGCCAGACGGCTTTTGAAGCTCAATGACGAAGCCATGTCGCATTTCCATGCCCCGGAATTTTCCGGCACGGTGCGGTTGGGTGTGCCCAACGATACTGGCATTGTTGCGATCCCGGAAATCCTGAAACGTTTTGCGCAAAGCCATCCGCATGTGGATGTCGATGTGCATCTTGGTCCGACGCGCAATTTGCGTGACCGCATTGCCACAGGCGACATCGACATCGCGATTTTTAGCTTCGATCCCGAACTTGATCGCCAGCCCCCCATTCATTCCGAACCGCTTGTCTGGTTGGCTGCGCGCCACGGCACGGCACTTGATAAACGCCCGCTTCCGGTTTCCATGGCCGAACCCGGATGCTATTGGCGGACCATGGCGCTCAAATCACTTGATGAAGCAGGCCTGGAATATCGTGTTGCCTATACCAGTGAATTTTGTCAGGCGCAGATTGCCGCTGTTCGCGCCGATCTTGCGATTGCGCCCCTTCCGATCAGCGTGATTTCCGATGATCTTGTCCATCTTGGTCCGCGTCATGGATTGCCGGAACTTGGTGAATACCGAATGACCCTTGCCATCCGTGACGGCCATGGCCCGGTCGAAACAGCACTGGCCGAACATGTTGTGGCTGGCTTCAGGAAAATCTCGGAACGCGGCATGCGTGTTTTTGCATGAGCATCGGGACGCCCCCCAACGCCCTATTGATCAATCAAACCTGATGGCAAGAATGTAAAACTCACCGCAAGAACGTGAAAGCCGCCAGATAAAACTTGTGGCTTAATCGGGGATATCGGATATGCCCCACATATCCGTTGCACAACCACCTCCCCGCGCCACCAACCTTTTGCGGGGTGTTTTGAAAGCCCCAATAAGATGACTGCCCTTTTATTCATAATCGTCACAGCCTGCTGGGGATTTACCTGGTACGCGATCAAGCTTCAGATCGGGCCGATCCCGGTTGAAATTTCGATCTTCTATCGCTTTGCGCTCGCGGCTGCCGTGCTTTGCGGCTTTTTGCTTTTGACGCGTAAATGGCGTCCGGTGCCGTGGCGCGCCCATCCGTGGATCGTGCTTTTGGGCTGCGGGCTTTTTGGCATCAACTTTATCCTGATGTATTCGGCGACTGCCTATATCGCATCGGGCATTGTTGCCGTGATTTTCACCACCTCGACCATCTTTAACGCGCTGGGCAACTGGGCGTTTTACGGCAACCGTCCGGGGATGCGTTTTGTCTTTGGTGCGGCCTTTGGTCTTGGCGGGATTGCCTGCCTGTTTGCCAATCAGATCTCTGCACTTGCCCATAACCCGCATGCGATCACGGGCATGTTGCTCGCCATGTGTGGAACGGCGGTGTTTAGCTGCGGCAACATGGTCTCGGTCAAGCTTCATGCCATGGGCATTCCCAACCGCGATGCGGTCGCGCGCGGCATGATTTATGGCACCGTATTGCTGTTCATCTTTGCAAGCTTCCGTGGTCAGACCCCGGTCATGCCAACCGATCCGCTTTATATCGGTGGCCTGCTTTATCTGGCCATTCCGGGATCGGTCGTGGCGTTCATCGCCTATCTTGCGCTGGTCAATCGGGTTGGTGCAGGTCGCGCGGCCTATGTCACCGTTCTGTTCCCGGTTGTCGCCCTTACGGTATCGACCTTCCTTGAAGGTTATGTCTGGACGCCGATTGGTGCGACCGGCCTTGCCATGGTGCTTCTTGGCAACATCACGATATTCGCCAAGCTACCGAAATTCATTGGAACAAAAGCCAAGCCCCTTGCGCAGCAATAGCATCGCAATCATTTAAGCGATCCGCAAACGGGGTGCCAAAAGCACCCCGTTTTTTGTTGCCTGCTCCACCCCGCATGCCCGCCCAGCGATCATTGCGTCGCCGCGATCAATCTTGATCGGGTCATGCACATCCATGTCCGAATCTGGCGAGCATGTGACCCTTAACATCCGTATTGTTCGCTCACCCCGCGCCACCACCAAACCAGCGCCTCCCAACTGCCACCAGCGATTGGAATGACCATGTTACCCACAGAAATCACGCCCCACACCCACGCCCCCGATGACAGTTTCGAGAACAGCAAATACGCCTATGCCATCCGGCTTGAGTATGGCTGTGACCCGGATATGATTGGCACCCGACCGATTGAAAGCCCCAAAATGCCAACAACAAAACCCGACCTTAAGATGGATGGCACAAGCTGGATCATGCTTTTGATCCTCTCAGTCCTGTGGGGTGGATCGTTCTTCTTTACCGAAATCGCCCTTGTTGATTTGCCACCCTTTACCCTTGTGCTGTTGCGGGTCTCCATCGCATCCGTGATCTTGTGGTGGGTGGTTTTGTTGCGTCATATCCCGATCCCGCGCGATCCGAAATTCTGGGGCGCGATTGCGATTATGGGGGCGTTTAACAATCTTGTGCCCTTCTCGCTGATCGTTTGGGGCCAAACCCATATTGCCAGCGGTCTGGCCGCGATCCTGAACGCCACCACCCCGCTTTTCACCATCGTCATCGCCCATATTGCGACCGACAATGAAAAGCTCAATCTGCGCAAGGCGCTGGGCGTTCTGATCGGCTTTGCCGGGGTGGTGATTATTATTGGCCTACCGGGCGACGCCACCGCGCCAAGTGATCCGGAAGCCATCATCTCGCCCTTGAGCGTATTCGCACCCTTTGCCGTTTTGCTGGCGACGTTTTGCTATGGCTGCACGGGGGTGTATGGCAAACGATTTGGTGGCATGAACCCGATCCTGACGGCAGCAGGCATGACAACGGCATCAAGCATCATGCTGATCCCGCTTGCTGCTGCCATCGACACCCCATGGGCACTACCGATGCCAGCCCCGCAAACCATCCTGGCCGTGCTTGGCATCGCCGCACTTAGCACCGCACTGGCCTATATCCTTTATTTCGCGATCCTCAAACGTGCCGGGGCATCGAACCTTTTGCTTGTCACCTTTCTGATCCCGGTCAGTGCTATCCTGCTTGGTGTCGGGTTTCTTGGTGAAACCCTCCTGCCCCAACATATCGCGGGCATGGGCGTAATTGGTGTCGGGCTTGCCGTGATTGATGGTCGGTTGATTTCCAAAAAAGCGTGATGAAAACAGAATTTAAAACTTAGCCATTGACCTAACTATTAAACACAACTATAGTTAGCCGCATGGATAAGTATGACACATCACTCGACACCATCTTTCACGCGCTGGCTGATCCGACCCGTCGGGCGGTCGTCCAGCGCTTGGTGAAAGGACCAGCACCGGTGAAAGAGCTGGCAGAGCCCCATGACATGGCCCTGCCTTCTTTCATGAAGCATTTGGGTGTGTTGGAAGACGCGGGATTGATCGCCTCGGAGAAACAGGGCCGTGTGCGCACCTGTTCGTTCAATCCTGAAAAACTGGCCGCAGCAGAGAAATGGTTTGATCAACAGCGCGCCCTGTGGGCAAGCCGTTTCGATAATCTCGACACACTGCTGGCATCAATGCAGGAAGGAAACGATGAAACCTGATCTACGCTTTAACTTTATCGCCGATATGCAAAAAAGCACTTTGACCGTGCGTCGCGAGTTCGCCGCAAAACGGCAGTTGGTTTGGGATTGCTACACCAAAAGCGAGCTGCTTGATCAATGGTACGCCCCAAAGCCATTGACCACGAAAACCAAATCCTTTGATTTCCGCGAAGGTGGGCATTGGCACTTTGCCATGATCGATCCGAACGACACCCATTACTGGAGCCGCACGGATTACGAAACGATCACGCCGATTGATGGCTATACCGGGCATGACAGCTTCACCGATGAAACGGGCGTTGCAAATCCGGACTTGCCGCGCTCGCACATCAGCATGAGTTTCACCGATCAGGGCAAGCATACGCTGATCGAAACCGTGGTGACCTATAACTCACCCGAGGACCTTCAGACCGTGATTGATATGGGTATGGAAGAAGGCCTGGCATCCACCCTTGATCGCCTGGACGAGCTTCTGTTGAAGCTGAACTAAGGCATCTGTGCGAATGATCTTACACAGGGCGGAGCCGTGAAAATCGGCTCTGCCCAGTGCGTTTTAGCCGCCAATTGGCTGCTCATAAACCACCCAGTTCGAAGCCTTGCCGATCCGATCATAAAGCTTTCGCGCTTCTGCGTTGTCCTTTGCGGTGATCCAGGCAAGCTTGAACCACCCGCGTTCCCGGGCGATTTCATCAAGCTCGGCCATCAGTGCTTCGGCAACACCTTGGCGACGTGCGGCTGGGGCGACAAACAGGTCATCAAGCTGCCCGAACCACGCACCGGTCAATGTTTCCGGCACCGCACGATATTGGGCAAAGCCGACAACCTGTGCATCCTTCACAGCCAGAAGGCATTCCATTGGCCCTTCGGGATCAAGGATCCAGCGCCATGTGGTTTGCAACACCGCCTCGGACGGCGTGCAATCATAGAACGCCATATAGTCCGTAAAAAGCTTGGCCCAGGCATCATGATCGGCCTGTTCGGCGGCGCGGATCATCATTGCGGATGTCATTACTCTGCCCCTCCTGCGCCAATGCGATAAAGGTTGGTTCCCTCCGCCTTGGCGGCATACATCGCCTGATCCGCCAGATGGATCAAGGTATCAAGTGTACGGGCATGTTCGGGATAGATCGAAATACCAAGGCTGGCGCCAACCTGATACGTCTTGTCGTCCGAGGCCATCGGGGCCGAGACTGCACCAAGTATCTTGTCGGCCAGTCCGTGGACCTCGGCATCGGTTTCCAGATCTTCCAGCACGACGGTAAATTCATCCCCGCCGATGCGTGCCACGGTATCCGATGCGCGAACGGCGCTCATTAATCGTTGACCGGTGGCGATCAAAATACGGTCGCCCGCCGCGTGACCACGCTGGTCGTTGATTTGTTTGAAACCATCAAGATCAATGAAGACAACCGCGACACGCTTTTTATGGCGCTTGGCCCGCTCAATCGCCTTTGACAGACGATCCTCAAAAATGATCCGGTTGGGCAAACGGGTCAGCGGATCATTAAAGGCAAGATCACGGATTTGATCCGATGCTTCGCGTTCTTCGGTGATGTCACGCACGACCCCCATCATTTTGACGGTTTCGCCCGTGCCATCCTTGATCACGTTACCGGTTTCACGCAGCCAGCGAATATGCCCATCCGGCCAGACGACCCGGTATTCTTCGTCATGGTTTTCCCCGGTTTCGATACAACGAAGTTCGCCTTGGCGGACGCGTTCACGGTCATCGGGATGCACGGCATCGCAGAACAGGGAATAGCTTGGCGTGACCTCGCCCGGTTTGTATCCGAACATGCCATAGATCGCGTCCGACCAATAAAGCTCGTCCGTATCAACCCGCCAATCCCAGGTCCCGATACGCGCGAAATACTGGCTTTGTTTGAACCGATGTTCGTCGTCAGTTACCCCTGCGCGTACACGCGAAAGATCATGCACCAGTAGAATGCGCGTATTACCACCCTGCTCACCCGGACCGACACATGATACTTCAACCGGGAAAGCCACACCGTTTGCGCGAACCGCGTCCATACGAAACGTGGCATCCGCCAGCACATCGCCCGCAGGCATTTCAGGCAGAAGATCGGAAAGAGCAATATCTGCTTGCGCGCCATCGGTTTGGCCAAACATGCGCGCAGCGGCCACGTTAACGCCAATCACCACGCCACGGGCATCAACTGTCAAAACGCCGTCAGAAGTGCCCGAAATCAGCCCATCAAGTAGATTAAGCCGTGCCCGCGCTTGCCTTCGCAATCGGATCATATAGGCCACCGCGCCAACGGCAAGGATGGCAAAAACAATCAAGAAATGAACGGCGTAAGGCATCGATGGGCGTGGTCTTTTCAAGTAAATTCGTAGCGCTGAATATATACATACGTCCGTATAATGAAAAGCCAACCTTTGAGCAGAAATTATCCTTACGGGAAATCATCACCCGGCCTATCGGGCAAAAGCAGGCCGCGTCGAACAAACTCCTGATCCCAAACGTTTGGCATCTTCGGGCAGCGGAGTGATCTGATGCACTTCATCTTGGCGCGACAATCACCATTTAATTAAGCACAGCACCATTCCGCACGTCCTTTAACCTACTGATTGCCGTCAGATAATGATTTGACGTCCGTCAAATTCGCAAAGGGTCAAAGTTGGATATTCATCAAGAGTTTTTCGGAACAGAAAGCAGCATTACCCTGATGAAAAGGAGTGCGTCGCTTTGGTCATTGTTAAAGGACAATCCAAGATTTGCCTATTACGGCCGGACAATCGCCCTGTCCGATATAGAGACCGATACTGCTGAAATCCTTGGATCAATCGCATCTTTGCTCGGCGCATCTGTTGCCTATTATTACCCGAAATATAAGGCCGATGACTTATTCGCAGAGCTAAAAGAACGCGGTTTTTCGTGCGACCGCCATGAACATTATTGGGGTGGTGACGCCGCCTATGAGGCCAGCCGTCAAATCCTTGAGAAACACACGCTACCAGATGATCTGTCGATTGTTGCACTCGACCAATCATCTCCGACTGCACTGGTTGCCGATGTTGCGGCACTTTGCCAATCCTGTGATGTCATGCCCGTACCGGGTGCCATCATGCGGGGTCAAGCCAGGCGTGGCATCAACCTTGTGGCGATTGATGCTGCCGGCGTGCCGGTTGCAAGCGCATCCTCGTTTGTGATGCATCATCCGTCAGGGCCCTGGCCAAACGATGTGTTTTGGGGGATGCTTGCCACGCGCGAAGACAGACGTGGCCAAAAGATCGGCTTGATCCTTGGCGCCAATGCAATCATTCATATGTGGGAAAAGGAAGCCGCCAGAGGTTTCATGACAGGCGTTCGCCATGACAACCCCTCCTCCCAAGCGCTTTGTAGAAAACTGGGGGTAACGGACTCTGACTGGATTTACGCATCCTGCATTAACAATGAAGTCCTTGGCCGCGCCAGCGTCACCAAATAGGTAATCTCTCATTTGCAAATCGTCAAAACGAAACAAGCCCTACACTAAGGAATGCAGGGCTTGTTTGAATTTCAGCACCTAGTTCTGAGCTGCCCTGATCTTGCGGACCGATTGCCCCGAAATCCCCCAATCATCGAGGGATACTTCATCAATCACGACAAAGGTCGTGGCAGGTGATTTGTTCAGAACATCCTGAAGCAGATCGGTCACGCCCTTGATCAGCTGAGCTTTTTCTTCGGGCGTTGGGCCGGTTCCATCCGGTCCGCCTTCGCGGGTAACCTTGATATTGACGTATGGCATGGCTTAGCCCTCCTTCGTTTCGTGATAGGCGAACACCTTCGTGATCACTTTCCAGCCGTCATCGGTGTGGATCAGTGTCAGCAGGTCCTGATAATTCCGGCCCATCATGGTCATGCGGGCCTCGACCAAGCCCATCTGACGGCCGGTTAACGTCACCCGATCAACGCTTTCGCTGCGTTTCTCGCCGCGTACCGCCGGCGGTTCGCGGTTATCGATCCGCGTCATATAGGCTTCCAGATCCATGAACTCGTGATTGCCCTCGGTCGCGTTGACATAGGCAAGTTCGGGATGAAAAACCGTGCGCAGAACGTCGCTATCAGAATGATAAAGGCCTTCGAAATAGCGCTCCATCAGGCCATCAATGGCAACCTCGTTGGCGGATTTCATCACACCAGCCCCTCGGCCTTCATGGCAGCCAGGGTCGCCGGGCGCGCCTGAATACGTGCAACAAACTTGGCAAGGTTCGGCCAGTTTGATAGATCGATTTCCTTGAAGTTCGCCCAGTTCACCAGAACGAAGGTGTAGGCATCCGCCACCGAAAAGCGGTTTTCGACAAGGTAGTCACGACCATCTGACAGCACGCTTTCAAGATGATCGAACTTTGATGCGACCTTGGTCTTTGCTGCAGCCTGCTCTGCCGCGCTTGCGCCGTCGGTAAAGAGCGGCCCCCAGGATTTATGAAGCTCTGCCGCAGCGAAGTTCAGAAACTGCTGCAAACGCGCACGTGCGACCGAGCCCAAGCTTGGCGAGAAGGCACGATCAGGATGGGTATCGGCGATATGCTGAAGAACCGCGACACCCTCGGTCAGATGCTCACCCGCTTTGATCTCAAGGGCTGGAACATAGCCATTCGGGCTGATTTCGCGATAGGCACGGCCGGTCTCCGTACGGCCCTCCTTGGTATCGACACTTTCGATGTCAAATTCTGCACCGACTTCGTGCAACATGATGTGGCTGGCAAGCGAACATGCGCCCGGAAGATAATAAAGCTTCATTGGTAGCTCCTTTGGTTTGGTGTATGGCCCCTTTTTGCCAAACCAGACGAGCAATTGATAATATCGAGTTTTCATGATAACGATCTATAAAATAGATCATCTTGAGGATCCGATAAATCTGGAACAACTCATCGCGGTTGACGCGGTTGTCAGCACCGGCACTTTTCGCGGGGCGGCAGACCGCCTGAACAAGGCGCAATCAGCCATCAGCCATCAAATCCGCAAGCTGGAGGATGAGCTGGGCTTTGCCATCTTCTCACGCGAAGACTATCGCCCGCGCCTGTCATCCGAAGGCGAAGTTTTCCTGCGCGAAGCAACCCGCGTGCTGGATCAGTTCCACCAACTTCAGGCCACAGCCAAAGAACTGCGCAGCACGCAGGAACCGCTGGTTCGGATTGCGCTGACCGCGACCATGTCGCTTGAGCCGATCCTGAAAGTCCTTGGCGAAATCGGCGATAAGTTCCCCAACACCCATATCGCTGTTTCGAGCGAAATGATGGGTGGCCCGCTGGCCCGCCTGATGAAGGGGAATGCCGATCTGATCATCGCGGGGCTCGAAGGTGTCGATATCGATCATGTCGAAACCACCCCCGTCGGCTCGGTCGTCATCCGCCCGGTCGCGCATAAAAGCTTTGCCGTGGCACAGCGCAGCGGCATGCGGTCGCGCATGGAAATGCAAAGCTATGTTCAGGTGATTGTTTCTGGCACTGGCGGCCCGGATTTCGATCAATCACGCGATGTGCTTGCCGGTGGACGCCGCTGGACCGTATCAGATTTCGCCACCAAAAAATCCGTCATCATGAATGGCCACGGCTGGGGTGGCCTTCCCGAACACATGATTGCGGATGAACTCAAAAGCGGTGAACTCGTAGCCCTCAATGTCGAAGGCTTCCGCCCCCGCCATACCGAAGTCTTTGCCATCCGACGGCGTGATCAGACGATGGGTCGGGTATTGGGTGAGATTTGGCGGGCGCTTCAAAACCAGTCTGGGGCAGCGCAACGCTGATATACAGCTCAACGGTAGGGGAATTGTAGAAACCAGCCTTGGGCGTAGAAATGAAATAAGCCCTGCATCCCATGATGCAGGGTTTATTTAAATGGTAGCGGAGGAGGGACTTGAACCCCCGACACGCGGATTATGATTCCGCTGCTCTAACCAGCTGAGCTACTCCGCCACAAGTAATCTTGTGGTGTTCCGTGTCGTTCGGAACGAGGCGGTTTTTAAGTCAGGGAGCCGTCCCCGTCAAGCGCCTTTTTGACCATTTTGTCAAAAAAGATTCCGACAAAACCAGCAGGCGAGGAACATACGCCCTCGCCCACCATAATCGTTTGCCAGCTGGCTTCACGCTGCCGTTGCCGGATTGCTCAGAAGCTCTTCACGTGTTATCCAGCCACCACCCAAGACTCGCTCGCCCTGATAGAAAACGCCGGCCTGGCCCGGTGCGATGCCAAACTGGGCATCATGGAGCTCGATACGGGCTTCGCCGCTTGCTTCGGGGAAGACGGTTGCTGTGGTCGGCTGCATCGCCGAGCGCAGTTTTACTTCGACCTCGACACCCTTTTCATCGACCTGATCGCCATCAAGCCAGTTGAGCTCTTTGACATAGACCATTTTCTTGGCAAGGGCGGCTTTGGGGCCGACCACGACCTGACGTTTTTCAGGCACGAGTTTAACCACATAAAGCGGTTCTGCCGTGCCACCGATATTCAGGCCACGGCGCTGACCGACCGTGTAATGGATCAGGCCACGGTGATCGCCCATGACGTTGCCATCGATATCAACGATCTGGCCCGGTTCACCGGCCTCAGGACGGAGCTTTTCGACCAGACGGGCATATTTGCCATCCGGGACAAAGCAGATGTCCTGGCTGTCGGGCTTATCGGCAACTTCCAGACCGAACTTCGCGGCAAGTGCACGGGTTTCGGCCTTGCTCATCAAATGGCCAAGCGGGAAACGCAGGAAATCGAGCTGTTCCTGTGTCGTGGTAAACAGGAAATAGCTTTGATCGCGGTTCGGATCGGCTGCACGGTGCAGTTCGGCACGGCCACTGGCACCGAGTTTACGCTGCACATAATGGCCGGTCGCCATGCAATCGGCACCCAGATCATAGGACGTTTCAAGCAGATCGCGAAATTTGACGGTCTGATTGCATTTCACACACGGGATCGGGGTTTCGCCGCGCATATAGCTGTCGGCAAAGTCATCGATCACTTCTTCGCGGAAGCGTGATTCGTAATCAAGAACGTAATAGGGAATGTCGATATCCTCGGCCACTTTGCGCGCATCATAAATATCGCGCCCGGCACAGCAGGATTTCGCACGGGTCGGTGCGTTCGCACCCATATCATAAAGCTGAAGCGTGATGCCCACCACGTCATAGCCTTCTGATTTCAGAAGGGCTGCAACCGCAGAGCTATCCACCCCACCCGACATGGCAACAACCACACGGGTATCTTCGGGGGCCTTATCAAAGCCAAGAGAGTTCATTTTTCCCACCCATCTGCGGGTCAAGGCCGCAGCGACAAGAAGTTCATACAAAGTTCGATCTCAAACGACCAACGGGCGGCGCGTACGCCACCCGTGACGGTTTATTCGGGCTTATATAGGCGATGTTGACCTATTTTGCCAGATCAAGTCCCATCTGCCAGAAATCGGCTTCAAGGCGGCTTGCCTTGGCAAAGGTGTCCACCAGACCTTCGATGCGTGCTTCGCCGCCACGCTTGGCGACGGTGTGCTCAAGAAGGTCAATCTCGGCCCTTGCCACGTCCTGGAACTCATCGGACGCGTACATCTCAATCCATGCCCGATATGGATTGCCGTCGAGCTTTGTATCAGAACTTGCCATCAGGCGGTTTGCGATTTCGGCATAGCCAACCATACAGGGCATCAGGGCAGCTTGAAGATCAACCACATCGCCCTGAAGACCGCGATCAAGTACATAACGGGTATAGGTAATGCACGCCCGGGCTTCGGGTTCGGCGATGATATCGGCCTCGCTCAGCCCCCACCCCTTGCAGAATTCCAGATGCAGGTTCATTTCCATATCAAGGATCGCATGAACCGTGCCGGAAAACTGGCGCATTGCCGTCAAGTCTTCGGCCTTATAGACCGCCAGCGCATAGGCGCGCGAAAACTGGATCAGGAACAGGTAATCCTGGATCAGGTAATGCTTAAAGGCTGCTTCTGGCAGGGTGCCATTGCCAAGCTGCTTTACAAAATCGTGGCAGACATAGCTTTCCCAGGCATCGCTTGCGCGTGCGCGCAGTTTGCCAAACAGGCTATCGGCCGGGATGATGTCGGTGAAACTGGCGGTCTGGCTCATGGGGTGCCCTTCCCTGTCTTTTTTTGTGGTCGTTAAACAAAAACGGACCAGCCCACATCACGCAGGCTGGTCCGGAATGTCTGTGGTTTGTGTGCAGGCCGAATGGCGCACATCACACTCCCAAGATCAATCGCGTTCGTCGATCCAGGCCATCTGGATGGCTTCGAGAATCTTCTCGTTCGATTTCGCGGGATCGTCTTCGAACCCTTCAAGCTCGCAGACCCACTTATGCAGGTCGGTAAAGCGAAGGTTGAGGTTATCCTTGTCAGGATGTGCTTCCTCAAGCTCGATCGCGATGTCCTGAATATCTGTCCAACGCATATTCGTCTCTCCTTTGGTGCCGGGATATGGCGACGCCTACCCGGTCAAAAGAAGGTCAAACTTACTTGTCGACCATCATGTTGCGGGTCGCAGCCGGCAGCATAACGCGCAGGCCGTCAAGCTCGTCGCTCATGATGATCTGGCAGCCAAGACGCGAGGTCTCGGTCAGGCCGAAAGCAAGATCAAGCATGTCTTCTTCGTCTTCGGACGGCTCGTCGAGTTTATCGAACCAGTCTTCGTCCAGAACAACGTGGCAGGTCGAGCAAGCCAGCGAACCTTCGCATGCACCTTCAAGGTCAATGCCGTTCTTATGGGCAGCTTCCAGTACGGACAGGCCGTCGGCAACGTCGAATTCCTTTTCGGTGCCATCGGTCTCAACAAAAACGATCTTAGGCATCTGTGCCCTTCTCCTCGGTAATACTTTTCGTTCGATCTCTGTTTGCGTCTTGCCTTTGACAAGACGCTTTGTCCGACCTGACCTTTGGCGGTTGCACGGGACAATCGCCGCAAGTGGCCGGTTTGTCAATTATGCCAGTGCCAATTAGTTCACTTATCAGTTCACTTCATCGACATTTTGCCCGGCAAGTGCCTGGCGGATCCGGCTATCCATACGTGCTTCGGCAAATGGTCGGGACGCATTTTCAAGCGCCTCGGCCGCTTCGTTAATCGCATCACGATCATCGCATGCCATTGCTGCTTCCAGCTTGGCAATCGCATCATTGATGTTTTTATCGTCCTCGGCAGTCAGCAGATCCCGATCCGCTTCCATTGCGGCGCGCACCGCCAGAATATTACGGCGTGCTTCAACGCGTGCTTCGGTCAGGACGCGCAATTCCATATCTTCGCGGGCATGAACCATGCTGTCGCGCAGCATGTTGGCCATATCCACCTCATTGATGCCATAGGTCGGCTTGACCGCGACTTCCTGTTCGGTACCGGTGGTTTCTTCGCGTGCCGATACGGTCAAAAGACCATCCGCATCAACGTTGAACTGTACCCGAATGCGGGCAGCACCAGCCGCCATCGACGGAATACCGGTCAGAACAAAGCGCGCGAGCGAGCGGCATTGATCAACCATTTCACGTTCGCCCTGCACCACATGGATCATCATGGCCGACTGGCCATCCTGATAGGTGGTGAATTCCTGGGCCTTGGCGACCGGGATCGGCGTATTGCGGTCAATGACCTTTTCAACAATCCCGCCCATGGTTTCAAGCCCAAGCGACAGCGGCGTCACATCGAGAAGAAGGTTATCAGAACCACCTGTAAGTGCCTCTGCCTGAAGGGCAGCACCAAGGGCGACAACTTCGTCCGGATCGATATCCGAAAGCGGTTCTTGTTCGAACAGATCGGCGACCGCCTTGCGCACGGCAGGCACACGGGTCGAACCACCGACCAGAACAACGCCTTTGACGTCTTCGGCCAGAATGTCCGCGTCATCAAGAACCTGTTCGGTGATTGCAGTCGTACGCGCGACCAGCTTGCCAATCAGCGCTTCAAACGCGTCACGGGTGACGGTGTGTTTGGTTTCAGTGCCGTTCAGGTCAACAGAAACCTCAACCGCATCCTGATCAGTCAGGCCTTCTTTGACCTTACGTGCGGTTTTAAGCAGGCGTTTGGCGTCCGATGCATCAAGCGCATCCGTCGCACCGCCGTCTTTGCGTTCTGCCAGAAGATGTTCGGCAATCGCGTGATCGAAATCATCCCCACCAAGGGCCGCATCACCGCCGGTTGCCTTCACCTGGAAGACACCCTTTTGCATCTTGAGCAACGAGATATCAAAGGTCCCGCCGCCAAGATCGTAAACGGCATAAAGCCCCTCTGCCCCGTTATCAAGGCCGTAGGCAAGGGCAGCCGCGGTCGGCTCGTTAACCAGACGCAGGACTTCGATCCCGGCAAGCTTGGCCGCATCCTTGGTCGCGGTACGCGCGCCATCATCGAAATAGGCCGGAACCGTGATCACGGCCTTTTCGACCGGCTTATCAAGGCTTTCTTCGGCACGCGCACGCAGCGCGCGCAGGATATCAGCCGATACCTCAACCGGGGTCAGAACCCGATCACCGACATTCAAGCGCACCATCATCGGCTCGCCATTTTCGGTTTCGGATTTTTCCGGGACTTCGACATGATATGGAAGCGTTCCGGCAACCGATTTGACGTCTTCAAGGCCACGACCCATCAGGCGCTTGACCGAAGACACCACACGGTTGGCATCGGTATTGATGTGATCACGGGCTTCTTCGCCAACCACCGGTGCGTCTTCGCCGTAATAAACGACGGACGGCACGATGGCATTGCCACCGGACTTGTCGCGCAGCACTTCGGGTTTTTCTTCGCGTGAAATCGCAACAACCGAGTTGGTGGTACCAAGATCAATACCAACAGCAATCTGGCGCTCATCTTCGTGGGGAAGCGGCGTTTCACCCGGTTCGTGGATTTTAAGCAGAGCCATGAATTCTATCCGTTATTTTAAATGATCAGGCAGCGGCAAGGCGCGACTTCTTCGCGCGCGCTTCCTCGGTCATTTTCATCAGGTATCTCAGACGGGTGGTGAGTTTTTTGGCAACGTCAAACGCGTCATTGGTCAGTGCTGTACCAAGTTCCGCTTCACAGGCGCGGGCCTGTTTGCGGGTATCCTTGATCATCGCATCAATGGTGCCCTTGTCTTCGGCATCATGAAGCGCTTCGCGCATTTCCATCGCTTCCATCAGAAGTTCCGGATCATTGACGGTATGGCCTTCGCCACCCTCGGGTTCAATGCCGGCCAGACGCAGCATGTAATGCGCGCGTGCAACCGGGTTTTTCAGTGCCTCGAAAGCCTCATTAAGGCTGGCAGCCTGTTGGGAAGACAGAGCCTGCTCACGACCGGATTTCGATGCGAAACGGTCAGGATGGAGCAGTTGCTGCTGTTTAAGATAGGTTGCTTCCATTGCGTCGATATCAACGACAAAGGAACGTTCCAGGCCAAAGCGGGTGAAATGATCAAGCTGGCCCGGAGCCTGAATGGCGTTGCAGGTGTCACAAAACAGTGCGCTGACTTCAACCGGTCCCTTGCAGGACCAGCAAGCTTTGTGTGCTGGATGTTCTGTATTGCTCACGCGATGCACTTCCGAGGATTAAGACAAAAACAAATCAGTCAAAAGGACGGTCTAAAAACGTGGTTGCGCACAACCAACCGGCCTTTTCAGGCGATGGCCCCGGCGATGAAACCGGGGCCATTACCAAACAGAAAGCAGGGAAAGCCCGGCCTGATCAGACGTGGAAGGATTCACCGCAACCACAACGACCTTTTTCGTTGGGGTTCCGGAAAACGAAACCTTCTTCCATCTTGTTGACCTCGTAGTCCATCTCGGTGCCAAGCACGAACATGATGGCTTTGGGGTCGATCAGGATTTTCACGCCATCTTGCAGCTCGACGACTTCTTCGAAGCCACTGGCATCGTCAGCATATTCGAGCGTGTAAGACAGGCCCGAACACCCTTTGCTGCGCACACCAAGCCGAATGCCGTGCGAGGGTTTGCCCCGGCTATCAAGCAGTGCCTTGATGTGATCAAGCGCAACCGGTGTGACAGAAATCGGTGACGGCAGAGCCATTTTCTTCTCCTGAACTTCCGAAAACGAAGCGATGGTGACGCTGCTTATTCAGCAGCGTCAGCAGCCGCACCGTTTTTGGTTTTGTAGTCGCTGATGGCTGCTTTGATCGCGTCTTCAGCAAGGATCGAGCAGTGAACCTTAACCGGCGGAAGTGCGAGTTCTTCAGCAATCTGCGAGTTCTTGATCGAACCGGCTTCGTCAAGCGACTTGCCCTTGACCCATTCGGTGATCAGCGAGCTCGACGCAATCGCCGAACCGCAACCAAAGGTCTTGAACTTCGCGTCCTCGATGATGCCTTCCGGGGTTACCTTGATCTGCAGCTTCATAACGTCGCCACAGGCCGGTGCACCAACAAGACCGGTACCGACAGCAGAATCATTCTTGTCCATCGAACCGACATTGCGCGGGTTTTCGTAATGGTCGATCAGTTTTTCACTATAAGCCATGGTCGTTCTCCAATAATCTTTTGGTCTCTCTCACGAGACGATGACGTTAAATCAGGCGCTTCTTAGTGCTCAGCCCATTCGATCGACTTGATGTCGATACCTTCCTGGGCCATTTCCCAAAGCGGGCTCATCTCGCGAAGGCGCTCAACAGCGGTGCAGATTGCATCAACTGCTTCGTCGAGCTCTTCTTTGGTGGTGTAGCGGCCAATGCCGATACGTAGCGAGGTGTGTGCGAGTTCTTCGTCAACACCAAGCGCACGCAGGACATAGGACGGCTCGAGAGAGGCCGAAGTACAAGCGGAACCCGACGAAACAGCAATGTTCTTGATGTCCATCAGAAGGCTTTCGCCCTCAACATAGGCAAAGGAAACATTGAGGTTACCGCAAACGCGGGCTTCTTCGTCACCGTTCAGATAGATGTCTTCAAGACGATCACGGAAACGCGCCAGGGTGTAATCGCGCAGTTCAGCCAGGCGTGCGTTTTCTTCTGCCATTTCATTGGACAGAATGTCACATGCCTTGCCAAGACCAACGATCAACGGGGTCGGCAGCGTGCCAGAGCGCATGCCACGTTCCTGACCACCACCGGTGATCTGGGCGATAACACGAACGCGCGGACGGCGACGCACGAACAGTGCACCAATGCCTTTCGGGCCATAGATTTTGTGGCCAGAAATCGACATCAGGTCGATGTTCATGTCTTCAACGTCAAGGTCGATTTTACCAACAGCCTGTGCGCAATCAGTGTGGAAGAACACTTTGCGTTCACGGCAGATGGCACCGATTTCCTTGAGCGGCTGGATCACACCGATTTCGTTGTTTACGCCCATGACGGAAACAAGTGCGGTTTCATCGGTGATCGCAGCTTTGAGTTCTTCAAGGTCGATCAGGCCGTTTTCCTTAACGCCAAGATAGGTCACTTTGTAACCTTCCTGCTCAAGGTGACGGGCACTGTCGAGCACGCATTTATGCTCGGTCACGACCGTGATCAGATGCGGCTTCTTCTTGCCATAGAACTTCATCACACCTTTCAGTGCGAGGTTGTTCAATTCAGTCGCACCCGAGGTAAAGATGATTTCTTTAGCGGATGCGTTGATGATCTTTGCAACCTGACCACGCGCAACTTCAACCGCGTCTTCGGCTTCCCAGCCAAAGCTGTGGTTACGCGAATGCGGGTTACCGAATTTCTCGGTGAAATACGGCAGCATCGTCTCGACGACACGCGGGTCGGTCGGCGTCGTAGCCTGGTAGTCCAGATAGATCGGCTTTGCTTTAAGCTCGTTCATATTTAAGGCTTCCTCACTCACTCTCTTGTCAGGCAGCGTGACGCGCTTTCTTACGCGCTGCATTGCCCCTCATCCGGCTCCAAACTCGGATAAACGTATCGATATCTTCGTCGGTCGTTTCCAGTCCCAGACTGACCCTGATGGCCGATCCGGCGTCAGAAACGCCCATTTCCTTAAGTACGTGGCTTTCACGTACCTTGCCTGATGAACAGGCTGATCCCGAACTGATTGCAACACCTGCCAGATCCAGTGCCATCACCTGGGTTTCCCCCGGCATTCCCGGCAAGATCAGGCAACTTGTATTCACCAGTCGCTCCGTTCCCTTACCAGCGATCAGAAGCTCCGGGGCCTCTGATGCCAGTTCCGTTTCAAGACGATCGCGCATTTCTGCGACCTTCGTCATGTTCGCCATTTCGGCTTCGGCGCGCCGGGCCGCGGCATCAAAGCCTGCGATCCCCGGTACGTTTTCCGTGCCGCCACGGCGGTATTTTTCCTGTCCGCCACCCCGGATCTGGGGGACCAACATCACGCCCGGTGCAATCGCCAGAGCGCCAATTCCTTTTGGGCCGCCGATCTTATGGGCCGAGATCGACACCATATCAACCAGCAAACGGCCCATATCGACCGGCATCCGGCCCAATGCCTGTACGGCATCGCAATGGACCTTTGCGCCATATTCGCGCGCCAGAAGACCAACTTTGGCAACCGGCTGAATGACGCCGGTTTCATTATTGGCCAGCATCACCGACACCAGAACCTTCTGCCCGGCGTCCGATACTTCTTTAAGCATCATCTCAAGGGCGCCCAGATCAATCACCCCATTGCCATCGACCGGGATGCGTTTCGCATCATGGCGTCCCTCGATCACCGAGGGATGTTCGATCGCACTGGTAAAGACGGTGACGTCTTCAAGTCCGTTCAGCACCAGATTGTTGGCCTCTGTCCCACCGCTTGTGAAAATGATCCGTTCAGAATCACCCCGACAAGCTCGGCGATGGTGCGACGCGCATGATCAACGATCTTGCGGGCCGCACGGCCACTGGCATGAACTGATGACGGGTTCCCCGAAACATCCATCGCAGCGATCATGGCCTGCTTTGCCTCGGGGCAGAGCGGCGCGCTTGCGTTGTAGTCGAGATAAACCTGTTCGGCCATCAGTTTGTAATCATCCTTATTCTCATCTGCCCTCGATATAGAGGAGCATTTACTGTGCCGCAACCTGTGACGGCTCTTCTATTTGCGTTGTTTTTGCCGGGAAGGTGCGAAGCGTTCCGGCAACATTGCGACCAACCACATCGGCCAAGCTGACCGACGCCAGATAGAGATAAATCTGGTTGCCCAGTTCTTCCCACAATTCATGGGTCTGACAGCGGCCCTTATTGGCCTTGCAGCCTTTGGGTGATCCTGATTTGCAACGGGTTGCGCGGATCGGCTCGTCAACGGCCAAGATCACGTCGGCAACACGGGTTTCATCAGCCGTACGGGCCAACAGATAACCGCCGCCCGGCCCGCGCACGGAACGGACAAGCCCGCCTTTGCGCAATTTGCCAAACAGCTGCTCAAGATAAGACAGCGAAATTTCCTGGCGGTCCGCAATATCGGCAAGTGCGACCGGTCGGTCCTTGCTGCTTTCAGCGAGATCGACCATCGCCATAACGGCATAGCGGCCTTTGGTACTCAGCTTCACGGTGCGTCCTCCTGCCTTGCTATCGTGTTCGGCCAATCATGTTCAGCCAGTTGGAGATCCCGATAGCGGGCTGTTCATTTCACATCGCGCAAACGATATTTGCGCAAATCCTATTCCGACGATGCTACGATACGCGGTTTTTCCGGCGTTACGTCATCACCTGATTTTTCGGCTTCAAGGGCTGCGACCTTGTCACGAAGGCCCTGAACTTCACGGCCAAGTTCTTCGAGTGCGCGGGCCACCGGATCGGGCAAATCGCCAAGCGGCGTACCATAAGCACAGAAGCGATCATCGGTTTCACGACGAACGATCTTGGCGGGGATACCAACAACAGTGGCACCTTCGGGCACTTCGGACAGCACAACAGCATTGCCGCCAACACGTGCATTCTTGCGCACGGTGAACGGGCCCAAAATCTGTGCGCCGGAACCGACAATCACACCGTCCTCAAGGGTCGGGTGACGTTTCAGACCACGTTGACCTTCGCTATTCACGCTGGGCGATGTCCCGCCAAGGGTAACCCCCTGATAGAGGGTAACATCATCGCCAATTTCGGCGGTTTCACCGATCACGACCCCCATGCCGTGGTCGATAAAGAAGCGTTTACCGATCTTGGCACCCGGGTGAATTTCAATCCCGGTCAGCCAGCGGAAAATCTGTGACAGGAAGCGCGCCGTAATGCGAAAACCGCGCTGCCACAGCCAATGCGTTCCCCGATAGCCCATGATTGCGTGAAACGCCGGATAACTGATCACGACTTCCCAACGGGATCGCGCCGCAGGGTCACGGGCAATCATCGCGTCAATTTCCTGACGAATTAGCTTGAACATCGGGTGGTCCACTGTGTAATTAGTACCTTCGATTCCCGGCAGCCACGCCTAGCCCCGTCCTCGCAACATAAGCAAGATCGGGTTTCACAGGCACCATCGGGTTAGCCGGAATATAGGATAACCGAGTAACTTGGTCAAGTATTTGCCCAAAGCAATTTATGCGCAAACACGAAAAAACTTACAAAAAGACTCGGATATTTTTGTTACACACATCTTTCCATTCGTGGACAGGAGCAGTCTGATCCATGCCTGAGGTCATTTTTAACGGCCCCGAAGGTCGCCTTGAAGGTCGCTACCATCATAACGGCGCTGACGATTCGCCCATCGCGCTGATCCTCCATCCGAACCCGCAACAGGGTGGCACAATGAACAATAAATTGTGCTTCAACATGTTCAACATGTTCAAGGATCGTGGCTATTCTGTCATGCGTTTCAATTTCCGCGGTGTTGGCCGTTCGCAGGGCGTTTACGATCAGGGAATCGGTGAACTGTCTGACGCGGCATCCGCCCTTGACTGGATGCAGACCTATAACGCCAATGCACGCGCAACCTGGGTTGCCGGTTATTCATTCGGCTCCTGGATCGGCATGCAGCTTCTGATGCGCCGTCCGGAAATCGATGGCTTTATTTCGGTTGCAGCCCCGGCAAGTGAATATGACTTCACCTTCCTGGCACCCTGCCCGTCTTCCGGCATCCTGATCCATGGTACGCAGGACACGAACATTCCGGTCGCCTCGGTCAACAAGCTTGCTGACAAGCTCAATGCCCAGAAAGGCATCGAAGTTGATATGTGCGCGATTGACGGTGCCGATCACTATTTTGCCAAACAGCAAGATGACGTGATCAAGCATTCGGTTGCCTATCTGGACAAGCGCGGCGCCTGATCGCGCGCAGCAATTCAGACAAACACAAATACGAAAAGGCCGCCTGATCAGGCGGCCTTTTTTGTTGTGTAAAGCTTCCCGCCGCAACATGGCTCCGGCACACCGGTAGTTCCGGGGAAGCTTAGCGGCAAGCCGCGCAAATGGCGCACAGCCAAATAGCCAAAGCATTCAGCCTCAACCGCATCCCCGTCCCAATCAAGTTCATCAACCGATCGCACAGGAACACCTAGACGCTCATTAAGCTTGGCCATCACATAATCATTGTGACGCCCGCCCCCGCAGACAAACCAGCTTTTGGGCTCAACGGGCAGATGGTTCACACCCGCAACAATGGCCGCAACCGTGCAATTGGCAAGTGTTGCCGCACCATCAGAAACACCAAGCTTTGCTTCTGTCACCAGACCATCGATGCGAAGCGCCATATCCTCGCGATCAAGGGATTTCGGCGGGACACGATCAAAGTATGGGTCTTCAAGGAATTTGACTTCGACCATCGGATCACCATTGCCTGACGCCGCAGTCGCACCATTCAGATCGACCGGATTGCCGGTATAGCGCAACATCCAGTCATCGATACGTGCATTGCCCGGGCCGCAATCAAAAGCCAGCAATTCATCACCTTCACCGATCCATGTAACGTTTGAAACCCCACCGATGTTTAGAACCGCGACGGGCACGTCCACCCCGGCACTTTTCATCAGGGCCGCGTGATAGACCGGGGCCAATGGCGCACCCTCCCCACCGGCCGCAACATCAGCCAAACGGAAATCTGCCACCACCGGGATGCCGGTTTTTTCCGCCAACATATGTGGTGTTCCGATCTGACGGGTCAGACCCGATGCCGGTTCATGAAACACGGTCTGCCCGTGAAAGCCGATAATGCCGATTTCACTGGGTGACATTCCCGCTTTGGCCAGCAACATGTTAACGGCATCAACATGCACCTGCGTCAAATCATCTGCCACAACATGTTCAGAGTTGGTCGCACTGCGATTACCAAAACATCCGCGCATGCGTTCGCGCAATTCCGGGGCATAGGGCACGAAAACAGACTGACCGAGCCTGCGGACTTCAACGCCATCGGTTTCAATCAGGGCCGCATCCACACCATCAAGTGACGTGCCGCTCATCATGCCGATTGCAGTGATCCAGTCTTGTGTCATGTCGTGCTCCGCATCGCATTTTGCCTTGTTCGTTCGCAGCTTAAGGAGAAATCATCGCGAAATCGTTACCGGGATAGCAGTTCTGCGTGCCGATGCGTTGCCGAGCAGATGTTTTCTGTGCTAGATCATCGCCTCCGCACCTATTGGCGGCTCGAATTTTCTATCACAACCAACATAGCGCAAAAACCATGACTGAACTGAAGTCTGATTTTCTCCGCGTCATGAATGACCGCGGTTACATCCACCAATGTACTGATCTTGAAGGCCTTGATGCCTATGCATCGGAAAATACGGTGGTGTGCTATGTGGGTTATGACTGCACTGCAGACAGCCTTCATGTCGGATCACTTGTATCGATCATGATGCTGCGCTGGCTGCAGAAAACCGGACATAAGCCGATCGTCTTGATGGGTGCTGGCACCACGCGTGTTGGTGATCCGACGGGCCGTGATGATGCCCGCCCGGTTCTGACCGACGAAGTCATTGCCGCGAACATGGCAGGCATCAAGAAGGTCTTCCAGCAGTTCCTGACGTTTGGCGATGGCCCGACCGATGCGGTCATGGTCAACAATGCCGATTGGCTGGACAAGCTGAACTATATTGAATTCCTGCGTGATTTCGGTCGCCATTTCTCGGTCAACCGCATGCTGAGCTTTGACTCGGTCAAGCTGCGTCTGGAACGTGAACAGTCGCTGAGCTTCCTTGAGTTCAACTACATGATCCTGCAGGCCTATGACTTTGTTGAGCTGAACCGCAACTATGGCTGCATGCTGCAGATGGGTGGTTCGGATCAGTGGGGTAACATCGTCAATGGTGTTGAACTTGGCCGTCGCGTGGATGAGAAATCCCTGTTTGGTCTGACGACCCCGCTTATGACCACCGCATCCGGTGCCAAAATGGGCAAGACCGCAGCAGGTGCTGTGTGGCTGAACGAAGAACGCCTGTCGTCTTATGACTATTACCAGTTCTGGCGGAACACCGAAGACGCGGACGTGATCAAATTCATGCGTCTGTTCACCGAAATGACGCTTGAGCAGATTGACGAATACGCCAAGCTCGAAGGATCGCAGATCAACGAAGCCAAAAAGGTTCTGGCATTCGAAGCTGTCAAACTTTGCCGTGGCGAAGAAGCAGCCCTTACTGCTGCTGAAACCGCACGCAAGACCTTTGAAGAAGGTGTTCTGGCTGATGACCTTCCGACCGTGGAAATCCCGCGTGCGGAGCTTGAAGCTGGCATTCCGGCATTTGATCTGTTCCGTCGCGCGGAACTGGCCAATACCGGTGGTGAAGCACGCCGTCTGATCAAGGGTGGCGGTGCGAAGCTCAATGACGAGAAAGTCAGCGACGAAAACGCCACCATCACCGCAGACGCGCTGAACTCTGATGGTGTGATCAAGGTATCGGCGGGCAAGAAACGCCATGTCCTGATCAAGCCGGTCTGATTGCCCAGCACATGAGAATTGAAAAGCCCCGCAGCAAATGCTGCGGGGCTTTTTGTTTGTCTGCGTGATGAGGCATCGCGCCCTAGCCCGGCTCTGCCCCGGTGATCAGGTTACGAAACACACCGGGCACAAAGGTCGAGAGCGGATTGACCGTAACACTTGGCCCATCAAGGTCGCCTTCAACCGTGTAGGTCGGCGCAAAGATGCCGCCCCCTTCCTCGCCCACCAGCAAATCCCCCAGGATCGGGATCGCACCAAGGGCGGAGTTCAGCGCATAGATCGGCACAATTGATCCAGCCAGACGGATTTCCGATTTCGCCAGATCAATTGATCCATTTGCCGTCACACCAACGGCCGTCCCGTTTGCGGCAAATTTCGACATCGAAAGCACATCATTCACATAGGTGAAGTCGCCATTCAGCTCGTCAAACGAAATGCCATTGCCCTGCAAGACATCGTTCAAACCGGTAAGCGACGCGGCACTGAGAACGCGGGCGGCAATCGGAGCATTTACAACACGGAAGTTGCTGACATTGACTTTACCGGTAAATGGCTGGGCGACTTCGCGTTCATCCACCGTGCCTGTGATCGAAAGGTTCCCGGCCAGTAGATTTTCGTACATATCAACAGCACGCAGGAACTTGCCAGCATCTTCACTGGTCAGCGTCACGTTGCGCGTCAGGAAATCTTCGCGGGTCACCTGAACGAACACATTGGCGCGATCGCCCAGCGATCCGTTTAGAACCAACCGATCCCATTCCTGCCCGACGACATGAATGGATCCTTTAACATCGCCCAGCAGTTCGCCATTGGCCATGACCATCTGTTCGATATTTACAAACACCTCGGTCGTGCCACCATCGCGGCTTGCCTGCTGTCCGATACCGCCACTGTTGGGTGCTTTCATATCGCGGTCTTTTGCATCGACCTGCGTATCATCAGCGACGATCCACGGTGTCGCGATCAGCTGACGGGCAGTGATTTCAAGTTCGCGCTTTTGGCCATTCTGGCTAAAGGTCATTTTCCCGTCATTCAGAAGCGGGTTATCGCCCTTTAGCAGGAATTCCTTGGCGGCCAATGTGACGATGAAGTTTTCATCACTGGTTGGTTCATCAGACGTATCGTCTTCGGCCTTTTCGATCAGATAGCGCAGATCAAACTGCGTCCCGCTCAGATCGACAAACAAACGCCCACCCGGCCCCATACGAATGGTGCCAGTCATATCGGTGTTTTGACGGAAACGGGTGTTTTCAATTTCAAACGCCCATTGATCATCGACCGGATTATCACCGCGCCAACGTCCACGACCGGCGGCCTCGACAGCAGGTGCAGACAGGGCAAAGGAATTTAAAACACCACCGCCGTCATAATTGACGGCAACGTCGAATTTCGCCTTGGCCTCTGCACCGGGCATCTTTTTATATTCAACGCCCTCAGCCGGGATTTCGATGCTGACATCATTGAGCCCAACATCCCCGTTGATCACGACATTGGCGTCCGAAACCTTGATATCGACTTTGCCCTTGGCCATGCCTGCGACATAAGGGCCGGGATCAAGTTCGATCTGAGGCAGGATGGCAAGATCAAGATCACCGGACAGGACATAGTGGCTGCGAAGGTCTGCCGCACTGTCAAAACTTTCGACCCAGTTGATCCTGGTTTTGCCTTTGCCGATGCTTGCCGTACCGCCAAGCTCAAGCCCCTTGGTATTCACCTGAAGCTCGAAACTACCGTTTTTGACATCCATGCCCCGGAAGACTTTGGTGATCGCGGCATTTTCAATCCGTGAGGCAGCAGCGACTTCGACATCATCAAATGTCACATCACGCAAAAGCGGGAAATGAAGACGCACGCGCGTTGCCTGCTCACCGCTGACCTGTGCCGGATCAATGCCAAGACGGGTCGCAAAACCAAGCGGTTTGGCCTCGATCAGTTCAAGCGCCTTGCGCGCACTGCCATTAGCAACAATTTCGATGTCTGCATACGGGGTCGGCTCATCAAGTTTGGTGAACAGGATACTGGCATCGGTCACCTTAAGCCCGTCTGCCTCGCCTTCATTCACATAGATGTTAAAGCTGGTTTCATCGAAATCGGCCCGCCCTGCGGAATTGAGCACATCGGGCATCTCACCCAGATAATGTACCCTTACACCAGACATCGTCATCTGCCCGCCAAGATCATCAAGAACGATCTCGCCTGTTTGATCCTGATGCAGTTCGGTATGTAGGGTGGCCTGATGAACAATGCCCTCGGATAGGTTGGTCACGACCCATGTGCGCGCATCCTGCCCGACATTTTCCGGCCACAGACGGTTAAGATCGTTGGTCGCGACATCGGTTGCCTTGGCATCCAGACTAAGACGCCATTGACCAAACGGATCGAGCACCACACCGGTCACATTGGCACTGGCATCGCCGACATTCAGTGTGACGTCATCAATGTTAAACCGGCCGGGTACAAAGCTTGTCGCGATGCGACCGTCACTGACCCGATAAGTCGCGCTGATTTCAGATGGCAATGAGATAACGCCACTTCCGACCACAAGATCAGTGGAAGCAGAAATCAGTTCGCCATTCACGTGATATTTGGCGCGCACCTTGCCCGATACCGGCACATAGGCATCACGCAGTGGCTCAAAGATATCCGAAATGCTCAGAAGATCGGAAAGTTCGACCTCGCCCAGATCGGCTTCAAGGTCGATCTCGCCGCTTTGGCGGCTGTAATCGCCGCTGACATCGACATGAGTTGAAATTGCACCGGCACTGACTTGCAAGGATGCCTCTGCCCCGATACCAAAAGCCTGCCGCGACAGATAGATGTCGGCTTCTGGTGCGGCCCAAACCAAACCAAGCTTCTGATCGCGCACCTGAAGGTCCGCATCAACGATGCCGAAACTTTCGAAATAGGCGGCGGCCGGGAAATCGGTACGCTCACCCGACAGGATTGCGATCACATCCTGAAGCACCTGACTACCGGATTTCTCAATCGGCGCGTCGACGGGTTCAGCGGTTTCAGATGCGCCGCTATCAGGAAGCGGTTGTGCGGCTGTCTCGACATCGGTTGGGGTTGGCAGCTCGATGGTTACCGAAGGTCCGCGACCACGATCATAGGCCAGATCGGAAGCATCATCGGCATCTTCGCCAGTTGAGATGATCCCTGCCAAGGTATCGGCATCAGGGGCTGCTTCATCCGCAACATAGCCGATATCTATTTTGCCATCCGCACTACGTTCAAGGCGGATGCGCGGACCGATCAGGTTCATTTCGCGCAGGGCCAAAACGCCTTCAAACAGTGCTTTGCTCGAAAAGACAACATCGGCTTCGGGGATGTGCAGCAATTCGCGATTTTCCGGACCAAAGATGCTGACATCGCGCAGTCCGACATCGAACTTCTCAGCCCATCCGCGCCAGCGCAGAACAAGATCGCCAACAGCCAATCGGTTATCACCCATCGACTTGTTAAGATGTTCGACAATATAGGGGGTCAGGCGGTGCAGAGACACGGGTTCCTTGGACAGCCGCCATATGGTGACGCCTGCGAACACGCCAACAAACAGGATGACGGCTGATAAAATCAGCGCCAGCCATCCGGCAAATGTTTTAACGTGGCGCACTCTTTATACCCTGTGTTCCCGATGTCATATTTGGCAATAACACCAATCTGCGCAGTCCGGTTGCTTGTTCAGCATTCACGATGAACAATATTAGTTAAAAGTACCAGACTGTTAAGTAGGGTCTGAACCATTAAATTGCTTTTTGTCCGATCACAGAAAAGCTAAACAGAGACATGTCACCCTGTTGATCAGGACATCAAACTCCTTGCAGAGACTGTGCAATCAGGAACAAGCCTGTGCATAGCCCGGTTCGTTACCCTTTCGCAATACAAGGAACGCAAAAAGTGTCTCTTTCCTGGATTTCGAAGGACCTGCCCCAAGCCTTTGACGTCGACCGCGTTGCCAATGCGTTTGAACGCTGGAACGGGCTCGGTGATCGTCCGGTATTTGAAAGCCTGTCAGATAAAATTGGCGATATTGCGTCCAATCCCCAGACACATGCGGTTTTGGCTGCCCTTTTTGGCAACAGCCCCTATCTGACCAATCTGTGTTTGCGCGATCCTGATGTTGTGTGTGACGTGTTTGATCACGGTCTTGATCAGGCCTTTGCCAATGCGCTTGATCCGGTCCGCATCAGTGCGGATGCGCGTGATCTTGATCAGGCGACAACCATGGCAACCGTGCGCCGGGCAAAACGCCGTGCGGCCCTTGTGATTGCGATTGCCGATATCTGCAAGGGCTGGCCGCTTGATAAAATCACCTCGGCGATTAGCGAGACGGCTGAACGCACCCTTGATTTCACCATGGCGCATTGTCTGTCTGCGATGGCGAAGCTTCGCAAATATGATCTGCCCAATCCTGAAAACCCGCTTGAAGGATCAGGGATCTTTTGCATCGGCATGGGCAAGCTTGGCGCGGGGGAGCTTAACTATTCATCCGATATCGACCTGATCTTTCTTTATGATCAGGACGTGGTCACATATCTGGATGACGACCGCCTGCAGCAGGATCTTGTGCGCATGGTGCGTGACATCACGCGCGTGATGGAAGAACGCACAGGCGATGGCTATGTGTTTAGAACCGATTTGCGCCTGCGCCCTGACCCGGCATCGACCCCACCGATCCTGTCAATGATTGCGGCGGAAACCTATTACGAGACTGTCGGGCAAAACTGGGAACGTGCGGCCATGATCAAGGCGCGCATTGTTGGCGGCGATCGCAAATCCGGTGATGAATTCCTTGAAATCCTACGCCCCTTTGTCTGGCGCAAGCATCTGGATTTCCTGGCCATTCAGGACATTCATTCGATCAAACGTCAGATCAATGCCCATAAAGGCGGATCAAAAATCAACATCCCGGGCCATAACATCAAACTGGGCCGCGGCGGCATTCGCGAGATCGAATTTTTTGCCCAGACACAACAATTGATCTGGGGTGGCCGTGAAGTTGCCCTGCGTGACAAGGCGACCTGCGATACTTTGCGTGCGCTGACCAAATTTGGCCAGGTATCCGATGACGTCCGTGATGAAATGCTGCGCGCTTACGAATTCCTGCGCACGGTCGAACACCGTCTGCAAATGATCAATGATCAACAGACCCAGACTTTACCCGAAAGTGATGATGGCCTGCATGCATTGGCCACCTTCCTTGGCTATCCGACACTTGATGCATTCAAAGCCGATTTGCTTTTGCATCTTCGTAATGTTGAAAACAACTATGCCGAACTGTTTGAAGATGACACGCCGCTGACGGGCAGTGAAACCGGCAACCTTGTTTTCACCGGCACCGAAGACGATCCCGATACACTGACCAATCTCCGCGAGATGGGTTTTGAAAATGCCGAAAACGTGTCGGTTACGGTACGTGGCTGGCATCATGGTCGGTATCGCGCCACTAGGTCACGCCGGGCACGTGAAATCCTGACGGAATTGATGCCGACCTTGTTGGGCGCGCTTTCCAAACGCACCAACCCGGATATGGCATTCCGGGCCTTTGATGATTTTCTCAAAGGTCTTCCGGCAGGCGTACAGCTTTTCTCGCTATTTACCGCTCATCCGGAATTGTTGGAGCTTCTGGCGCAAATCGCCGGAACGGCGCCGCGCATGGCGAAATATATCGGGCGCAATGCATCGGTTCTGGATTTCGTTTTGATGAAGGGCTTCCACGAAGAACTGCCCGATGCCGATAGCATGTTGTCCGAGCTTGATGCCCGCCTGTCGCGCGAAGACATGGTCGAAGACTGGCTCGATGCCGCGCGGCGTTGGGCCAATGATCAGAAATTCCAGATCGATGTGCAAACCATCCAGAACCGCCACACCCCGCATGAAGCTGGTCGGGCCTTGGCCGATGTTGCCGATGTCGCCATCCGCGCCCTGTTCCCGCGCATTGCCGAAGACTTTGCAGCCAAGCATGGGCATTTCAGCGATGGCGGCTTGGCGGTCTTTGCGCTTGGCAAACATGGCGGGCAGGAACTTTCGCCCGGCTCCGACCTTGATATGGTGTTCATCTATGATGTGCCAGAAGACGCCGAAGAATCAGATGGTGATAAGCCGCTGACACCGGGCCATTATTTCATCCGGCTGAGCCAGCGTTACATCAACGCCCTGTCGGCGCCCACCGCCGAAGGTGTGCTTTTTGAAACCGACCTTCGTCTGCGCCCGAGCGGGTCCAAAGGGCCGCTTGCAACCCATTTCAAAAGCTTTGAGACCTATCAGCACAATGAAGCCTGGACGTGGGAACATATGGCACTGACCCGCCTGCGCCCGGTTTATGGGCCCAAGGCGCTATGTGACAAGGTACTTGAAACCACCAATGCGGTCCTGTGCCTTGAACGCGATCCTGATCAGCTGGTGCGGGCTGTCTTTGACATGCGCAACCGGATGGAAGCCGGCAAGGGTGATAATCATCCATGGGCACTTAAGATGCGTCGGGGTGGTTTGGTTGATCTGGAATTCATCGCGCAATATCTGCAACTACGTCACGCGCACACGCATCCCGAAATCCTGTCACCAACCACACGCGTTGTGTTCAAGAACCTTGGCGCGGCAGGTATCCTTGATGGGGATGAGGCAGAATTTCTGGCCAATGCCGGGTCATTCTGGCTGGCGTTGCAGGCGATGTTGCGCCTGACGACCGAAGGTCCGTTTGATCCGGAAAAAGCCAGCTCTGATCTGCAACAGATGCTGGCCAATGCGGGCAAATGCGATGATTTCAAAGCGCTTCAGGACAAGATCGAAGATACCGCCACCCGGATCAAATCGATCTATGACCGCATCATTGCCGAACCGGCCGAAAAGGTCGCCCCGCCAGACGAGGCGCAATAACAACAATAGCTTCACACAATATGATCCGAGCCCCCTTGCCTTCCCTATAAGGCTTTGTATTTTCAGTGTCCGGTATGGATGCGGATCGGATCGCAAACCAGAACGAATTGATAGAGGATAGAACATGACCCTTGATGTTGGTGACAAGGCCCCGGATTTCGAACTGCCGACCGATGGCAATGGCAGTGTGAAACTGTCTGATCTGGCGGGCAAGCCGGTGGTGATCTATTTCTATCCCAAGGACATGACGCCGGGCTGCACGACTAAGTCCTGTGAATTCCGTGACGCGGAGCCGGACTTCAGCGCGGTTGACGCTCAGATCATTGGCATTTCCAAAGATAGCGCTTCCCGTCATGACAAGTTCAAAGCCAAACATGACCTGAACTTCATCCTGGCATCGGATGAAAACGGCACCACCTGCGAAGATTACGGTGTCTGGAAAGAAAAAAGCATGTATGGCAAAAAATTCATGGGCATCGAGCGCACCACTTTTGTCATTGATGGCACGGGCGTTATTCGCAAAGCCTGGCACAAGGTCAAAGTCAAAGGCCATGTCGCAGAGGTGCTTGAAGCAGTTCGCGCGCTCTAAGCCACATCGCACAACAAAAATTTTGCAAAGGCCTGGCATCAACTTGCCGGGCCTTTGATTTTTTAGCGTTCCAGACTGGTTGTATTGCAAATTTTGGGCAGCATCAGCGCATACTGATTTGTTGCCTAACCTTGTTTGTCAGGATAAAAATTCGGATATGGGAGTATAGGTGAGCAGGTTTTTCACCTATTCGGATAAATACAAAAACCGGTATGCCGGCAAAGCAGGTAATCCAATGAACAAGAATGTTGTCGATCTTGACGATCAGATGCTGGCCGATTTTCGCGATGAAGCCCACGACATCATCAATTCAATTGACGTCCATCTGCAAAATGCACGTGGCAAAAGTGATCCCAATCATCTGACAGCCATCCAGCGCGAAGTTTTCAATCTGCGTTACAAGGGCAAGTCGGTTGGCGCGCCGCTGATCAATCTGACCAGCCACCGTCTGGCAGACTATGTCACGACGTGCAAGGAACTGAACGAAGGCGCGATCGAAGATATCCAGGCCTTTGTCGATAAAATTCAGTCCCTGCTGGATGGGGATATGACCGCAGGCGGCACCGATACCGCCGAATTCGTGCGTGAACTGCCGTCCAAACGTGCACCTGATATCGATCCCAACTGGCTCAAGAAAGCCAATGTCGAAGCATTGCTGGTCATCCCGCAGCGCTCCATGGCAACCATTCTTGAACGCGAACTTGCTGCATGCGGTTATCGCAGCTCGGTCACGCAGACCTCGTTTGAGGCCATCGAACTTGCTGTGCGTACCCGCCCGGATTTCATCATTGTTGCCAAAACCATTGATGAGCTGACCGGTGTTGATCTGGCCAACGCCCTTCAGGCGATGCCAAAAACCCGTGCGATCCCAACCGCGGTTCTGACATCGGATGCGCCAAACCATCCATCGCTTCAGGATCTGCCATGCCGTACGGCGATCATTCGCAAGGGCAATGCGTTTGGCGAAGATCTGGCCGAGGCGCTGGCGCGCTTTAACATCACCTGATCACATCAGACATCCTGATTTGATGAAGGGCGGTCCGCATTCAGGCAGACCGCCCTTTTCTTTAGGGTCAGGACCTATTAATTTGATTTGAATGGCAGAGCTTATATTTGTGAAATCCAAGAAAAATCCCGCCGAGCGGGTTGGCATCCCGCGCAAGGGGTTTGACGCGGGAGTTCGCAAATATAAGCTCTGTCCTTCGGATCGCTCAGATTTGCACGGGCTACTTTGTCGCAAAACCTTGAAAGATAAGTATCTTCCTGCGGCTTCGCTTCGCGTATCCGCACAAATCTGAGCGACCATTCGAACCAAATTAATAGGTCTTGACCCTAACATTGACCATATGCCCCGCAAATGGCAGACAAAGCCAAGCTAAATTCAATCCCACACCCGGACGATCATGACCAAACTGACCCTTGCCGAGGCCGCCAAGCGCGCCCTTCTGACCGAAGACGCCACCGAAAAAGCTGATGTCACTGCCGAAATGGCGGCGATGTGGCGCGATGGCGAGATTACCGAGGTCGGGTCAACGGACCTTCCAGATCGTCCCGGCCGTCCGGCAAAGCCGGAATTGCTGCCGCCCAACAAAATGCCTAAGCGCAAAAAAGGAAGCGTTCAGGGCCGCATCGGTCTTTTGCATGCGTTGGCACATATCGAGCTTAATGCCATTGATCTGGCGTGGGATTTGTGTGTGCGCTTCCCCGATGCTGGCATGCCGCGTGATTTCCATGATGCATGGGTGCAGGTGGCCGATGATGAAGCGCGTCATTTCAAAATGATCAACAAGCGTCTGGGTGAAATGGGTGCGGCCTATGGCGATCTTCCCGCCCATGACGGGTTGTGGCAGACATCAATGGATACGGCTTATGACATCTTGCCGCGTCTGGCCGTCGTGCCGATGGTGTTTGAGGCCCGCGGCCTTGATGCCACCCCGCCGACCATCGAACGTCTGTTGGCACATGGCGATACGGAAAGTGCCCGCATTCTGAAAATCATCGCCCATGATGAAATCGCCCATGTCGCGGCGGGCCGTAAATATTACGAATATGTCTGTGATCAGCGCGACCTGCCCTACTACACCACCTGGCACGACATGTTGCGCAAGCATTTCCGTGGGCCGCTAAAACCGCCGTTTAACGACGAAGCCCGTTATGAAGCGGGCATGCCGCCTGATTACTATCAGGATTACGTTCTGGAATTGCCCGAGGGCGCAGAGGATCTGTAACGTCCCCTGATCCCTCGGACACCATCAGTATTTAAAGATCACGACCGCTATAGGGGTCTTCGGCGTAATAACGCACAGGCACCTGATCACCGACAATCGTGCCAATCCGGTCGATCCAGCGATTAAGCGCGTCATGAGGTTGCATATCCAGATCGGCCTCATGGGCGAGATGGGTATAGGCATATACCGCGATATCAGCGATGGAATAGCGGTCATTGGCCAAGAAGCGATTGCGCGTCAGATACCGATCAAGATACCCCAACACACCGCAGGCCCCGGCACGCCGTTTATCAAGCTGCCCCTGATTGCGTTCATTCTTGCCCGTCAGGTTCCAGTGACGCAGCGTTGCGATGGTTGACTGGACATAATCGGTTTCAAAGAACAACCACTGGCTGACCTTGGCTCGTTCATAGAGATCCGTTGGCAGATAGTCGCTACCCTCTGCCAGATAAGTCAGGATGGCATTGGATTCAGCAATGCACCGACCATCATCAAGCTCCAACACCGGTACGGCACCGGCCGGGTTGCGTTCAAAAAACGCATCGGTGTGGCTTTCACCTTCAAAGATCGACAGCCATTCGGTGTCATATTCAATGCCAAGATGCGCGCAGAGTTGACGCACTTTCCAGGCATTTTGCGAACCCGGGTAATCATAGAGTTTCATGGTCGTTCCTTTCACAAGACAAAGGGGTGGCGTTCCAGCCTTTTGCTTGGCTGGTTGAGATATTCAGATTGTCAGGATTTCGAAGGGTCTAAGCAAGCAGACGCCCGCAAATATTCAGGCCGCTTTGGCCAACATGGCGGCTTCGTGTTCAAGCAGCCATTTCTTGCGATCAAGCCCACCGGCATACCCGGTCAATGTGCCATTTGATCCAATCACACGATGGCAAGGCACAATGATCGAAACCGGGTTAAGCGCATTGGCACGTGCGACCGCACGAACCGCATTTGGTTTGCCAAGTTCAACAGCCAACCCGGCATAGGAAACACTTCTGCCATTCGGGATCATGATCAGGGCATCCCAAACCGATTTCTGAAAATCGGTTCCGATCATATTGACCGCATTCATTGGCAATTCGCCCGCAACCCCATCGAAATAGGCATCAAGCCAGTTGGTGACTGCTTTGGGTGCAGCCCCGCCCTCAACCCATTCAAGGTTCTTGAAACGGCGGTTTTGAATGGTTTTCAGGCGATCATCATTATCTTCGAAATCGAGATGAACCAGTTTGCCATCCACACATCCAAGCGACAATTTCCCGATCGGGCTTGGGTGGCACACAACGTTGATTTGGGTATTCATCGTCATTCTCCTTCCAATGCGGACCAAAGGTATTGCGCGGCATATGCCCGCCATGGCCGCCAGTTTTCCGACAATTCATCAAGTGGTTTTGGTTTATCCGGGCCGCCGCCCATGGCCGATGCCTTGAGGATGCCAAGATCCGCTGCCGGAAAAGCATCGGGATCCCCAAGGCCGCGCAGGCCAAAGTAATTCAATGTCCATGGTCCGATCCCCTTGATCGCGGTCATGGCATCAATCAGCTCATCACCGGATTTCTGGTCGCAATCCGGTGCCGCAAACAGATCAATCACATCGCTTAGCGTCTGGGCACGGCGCGTGGCCAGGCCAACGGGCATCAATTCCTGCCCGACCAGTGTTTCAGGTGCCGGGAACAGATGGGTCACACCGGTGTCTGCGACCAAATCATCTGGCAAAGCTTCGCCAAAGCGCGCAACGATGCGGCCTGCCAATGTGCGGGCAGCAGCAACAGATACCTGCTGTCCCAAAACCGCCCGCATAGCCAGTTCAAACCGGTCCCAGCAACCAGGCACACGCAATCCCGGGCGTTTATCGACCAACGGTGCCAACAGCACGTCATCGGCAAATTGTGCGGTGATGGATGGCACATCGGCGTCCAAATCAAACAGACGACGCACACGCGCGCCAAGCTCAAGAACCGCTTCACACGCCGGCCCCCGCAAGATCACCTCAACCCCGCTTTGATCCGGGGTGAAATGACAATTCATCAAACCGATACTAGATCCCATCTTGAACCCACGGGCATAGGTGCGTTCGCGAACGGCTTCCAGACCCGGAATGGCGCGTGCCCGGAAGAAGGCCAGAAGATAGTCCGCATCAAATGGCTGACGGGCGCGCAGACGCAGGATCAAATCATCATTGCGCGGGGCAAAGGGATCACTTGATCCGGATTGCGTTGGTGTTTTGGTTTTGATGCCACGACGAAAGGCGGTTGGCGCCTGCCCATAGGCCTGCTTCATCGCATCATTAAACCGGCGCAAACTGCCAAAGCCTGCAATATCGGCGATCTCGGTCATGGTCAGGTTGCTATCGACAATCAACTGCCGTGCACGCAGAAGACGGCGGGCCTTGGCATGTTCCTGTGGGGTGACGCCGGTATGTTCCTTAAATATCCGGCGCAGATGCCGATCACCAACACCAAGGCGATCCGCAAGTCCTGCGATGGAGCCATCTTCAAGCGCGCCTTCATCAATCAGGCGCACCGCACGGGCAACAGTCGCATGAACACCGGCACTGGCCGGGCTTCCGGGGGCGGCTTCGGGACGGCAGCGCAGGCACGGGCGGAACCCGTGCGCAATTGCGGCTTCTGCGCTTGGATAGAATTCCACATTGACGCGTTTGGGCGTAACCGCCGGGCAGATCGGACGACAGAAAATCCCGGTGGTCAGAACGGCGGTATAAAACCGCCCGTCAAACCGACGGTCCCGGGTTTTGAGTGCCTGATAGCAAATATCGTTATTGAGCTGTTCCATGCCCGGCAGTTTAACAGAGCACAGAATAAAAACTCGCCAAATTCGAACTCACACGTGAAAAGCTTTATCCGCGCTTAGGCACCACCTAGTTCAGCGGAATGTCGTTTTCGGACTTGCCATCCTGATACTGCGCCGACAGGCGATCATACTCGTCCGAGATCGCCTTGGCGCGCCCAAGATAGTCGGCCTTCTGATCATCAGCGCAGTCCGCAACCATGCCCATCATCGAATGGCTGTCCCAGAAGGCATTGGATTTATTGTATTCGCCGTCTTCGAGGGTGAAGACCTCCTTCATGATTTTCAGATCATGAGGAATGGCAAAGGCATCGCGCAAATCTTCGTAGGAGAAGAAGTAATAGAAATTATCAAATCCGGCCCATGTGATGGCCGACAAACACATCGAGCACGGCTCATGCGTGGACAGGAAAATCAGATCAGACGTCGCCGGGCGCTGATCGGCGGGTATTTCATAGAACCGCTTGAGACAATGCACCTCGCCATGCCACAGCGGATTTTCGGTTTCATTGTTGGTTTCGGCAATCACCAGTGAAAGATCATCTTTGCGCAGGATTGCCGCACCAAACAGCTTGTTGCCATCCGAAACACCGGCACGGGTTTTGGGCAGGATATCGTCCTCAAGAACGGAAAACAGGCGTTCAAGGATGTTCTGGTCGGTGTTTGCGTCAGACATGATGGTGGCCCCTGATGAAATGCATTTTTATAGGCACCATTTCATCGTGTCGGGGCCGCCATGCCAACCTGTTTTTCGTCTTCTGATCGGGGAAACAGCGTCGCGGTATGCTTAACAATCAAATACCGCGCAATATCCCGTCACTATCGGGCATCTGACGTCGTTCCGGGGGAACCGGTGTATAGAAATCACGGTTCAGAAGTGTCGTGATCGCGATTAATGTTGGCGATTTGGTATCGCGCACCTTGGCGATCAGGGCGTGATCAACCGGCGCCATTTCGCGAATTTTCAGAACTTCGAATACCGGACCATTAGGGGTGGCTAATTTGAACTGGTCGCCGACTGCGACCGGACCAAGGGACTGTTGGGCCATTTGGGACTTCACCTGACGTAAGACGTTTGCTCAGCGCAATGCCTGCCATTGACCGGTGGTGTGCCGATGATTTGTTATTGCTTGGCAGGTCTTGCTTGCCCACACCATGGCAAAGCTATTCGGCAATTGTGTGACAGAAACAGGATTTTTGGGGGCAGTCGCCATTTTCTGCGCCTTTTGACACCATCGCCCGCGTCATTATTTCCCCGCTAAAAGCAAAACACCCCGCCAAATGATGACGGGGTGTTGAAACTTTTCAGGTGGTTAGACCCGATCAGCCGATATCTTCGATCTCGCCAGCCGACCCTGTGACCTTGGCGGCTAGGGCTGCTGCCATAAAGGCATCCAGATCACCGTTCAGAACACCCTGGGTGTCCGAGGTTTCCGTACCCGTACGCAAATCCTTGATCATCTGATAAGGCTGCAGGACGTAGGAACGGATCTGATGGCCCCAACCAATGTCGGTTTTGCTGTCTTCGACGGCCTGTGCTTCGGCTTCGCGCTTTTGAAGCTCCGCCTCATAGAGACGGGCTTTAAGCATCTTCATCGCCGTGTCGCGGTTTTTATGCTGCGAACGGTCGTTCTGACACTGGGCAACGATGCCGGTCGGAATATGGGTAATACGAACCGCAAAATCAGTACGGTTAACGTGCTGACCACCGGCACCCGATGCACGGTACGTATCGACACGAAGATCCTTATCAAGGATTTCGATTTCGATATTGTCGTCAATCACCGGATAGACCCAAACCGACGAGAAGCTGGTATGGCGACGCGCCGAGCTGTCATAAGGCGAAATACGCACCAGACGATGCACGCCCACTTCGTTCTTCAGCCAGCCATAGGCATTCAGACCTGTGATCTTGTAGGTCACCGATTTGATACCGGCTTCCTCGCCATCACTTTCTTCGAGCATCTCAAGCTTGTAACCCTTGGACTCTGCCCAACGGTAATACATGCGCGCCATCATCGATGCCCAATCCTGTGCCTCGGTACCACCGGCACCGGCATGGATTTCAAGATAGGCATCATTGGCGTCAGCTTCGCCAGAAAGCAGGCTTTCAAGTTCGCGCTGAGCGGCGATCTCGCGGATCGCACGCAGGCCTTCTTCGGCCTCTGCAACCGTGTCAGCGTCGCCTTCGGCTTCGCCAAGCTCGATCAGCTCGATATTGTCTTCAAGCTCCTGAGCGAGCTTTCTATAGCCATTGATGGCATCATCCATCTGGGTACGTTCACGCATGACTTTCTGCGCGTTTGCCGCGTTGTCCCAAAGGGTCGGGTCCTCGGCAAGTGCGTTCAGCTCGTCAAGGCGTCTAAGAGCGTTATCCCAGTCAAAGATGCCTCCTCAGCAGTGCCATCGACTGCTTGATTTCATCGACCAATGCCTGTGCTTCAGCGCGCATTGATGTCTCCGTTATTCATCTGAAATTCCGTGGGCCACGTTCGTAACGCGGCAAACTCGGCGCCGCTTATAGCAGTTTTTGCCGTTCTTGAAACCCCTGCAACCATGCAAAAACCCGGCACAGAATTCGTGCCGGGTTGCGCAAGAAAGTTCTGATGACCTGATATGGGGATCAGCCCAAAACAGGATCAAGCGTCACGGTGTAAAGTTCTTCGTCGGTCACATCGCGAAGCGATACGCGGAACTGCTCGGTTTCAGCATCGATATCGACCAGCCCGAAGAACTGCAAACCATAGGATGGCGGCAGGTTAACGCCCTGCTCCTCGGTCGGGTGCTTGGTGAATTTCACCTGCGGACCAAATGTGTTGTCCATCTCATTCGGGCCAAAAGTCCCGGCATGCAGCGGACCAGATACGAATTCCCAGAACGGCTCGAAATCCTGGAACTGGGCCTTGTTCGGGTCATAGTAATGGGCGGCGGTGTAATGAACATCCGCTGTCAGCCAGACGGTGTTATTGATTTTCGCATTTTTGATGAAACGCAGCAGTTCAACGATTTCAAGTTCACGACCTGCCGGTGCACCATCACCATTGGCAAGGTTTTCAAACGTGCTTTTGTTTTTCCAGTCATCATAGACAATCATGCCAACCGGCATGTCAGCGGCGATGACTTTCCAGGTTGCCTTGGAATTCAAAAGACCACGTTTGAGCCATTCCATCTGCGCACGCCCAAGGAAGTCGGTGTTATCGGTTGGGGTCGTGCTGTTATTGGCATCATTGGTGCCGCGATAGGTGCGCATATCAAGGAAGAAGATTTCCAAAGACGGACCATAGGACACCTTGCGATACACGCGGCCCGGTTCGGTCGCATGTTCGGTAATCGGCAGCATTTCGCGGAAGGCACGGTTGGCACGCGCAGCCAAAAGGGATGCCGATTTTTCGGTATAGCGGTCATCACCCAACAGCATCTCGCCCGGATACCAGTTATTGGTGACTTCATGGTCATCCCATTGATAGTAAACCGGGACCAGACGGTTGAACTCGCGCACATGCTGATCAAGCATGTTGTATTTATAGTTACCGCGAAACTCGTTGATGGTTTCGGCAACCTTGGCAGTGTCTTCGGTAGTGATGTTTTTCCACACCTGCCCGTCCGGGGTTTGCTTGGTTTCGGCAAACGGCCCATCAGCATAGATGGTGTCACCGGAATGGATGAAGAAATCCGGATTGTGTTTGGCAATCGTGGCGTAGGTTTTCATGCCGCCACGATCTTCGTCAATGCCCCAACCCTGCCCGGCAGTATCGCCTGACCAGCCAAAACGAATGTTGCGTTTGGCGGCCGGTGCGGTACGGAAATGGCCAATGACGGGTTCGGATGATGCGCGCCCGTCATCAAGATTTTCAAAATGGATCTTATAGAAGATGTCCTGCCCGGCAGGCAGATCATCAAGCGCCAGTTTGCCCGCAAAATCGCGTTCTTCGAGCACATCGACATGGGGAATACGGACCGAGTTTTTGAAGCCTTCGGTGGTTGCGATTTCCGTTACCATCCGGGATGCACGATCAGCCCGGCCCCAGATGCAGGCGGTGTTGGCGGTGACATCGCCACTTTGCACCCCGTGGGTAATGATCGGGCGGTCCGATGCGCGCGAGATTGACGGCATAAAGAAACCACCCATGGCCGATGCGGCCCCCGCGGTCGCGCTGGTGGTCAGAAACTTACGACGGGAAAGTCGAAACGACATCACTAAACCCTCTCCAAGGCATGAAATAAAACCTTGAATATGATGACAAAATCCAATGACAGACCGATGTCACGCACTTGATAATTTTGTCATCGTTTGATGACGAAACAACATCGTCAAACACCCGATTTGAAAGCAAATTCGTTCAGATGAAAACATCCCTGAACGAACAAAGCCGGATGCTGATCACATCCGGCTTTGTTGATATTCTTGCGACCTGATTTTAGTAGATACCGCCAGGTCCGGAAACAGCGCCACCGCTGCTGTCTGATCCGCTGACACCGGTATAACCGCCATCAATCACGCCTTCGGTTGATGCCGGGATGGTGCCTGGTTTGAAGGCTTCCCAAATCACGTCCTGATCGCCCGGACGGGCCGGCAGACCGGTGCGCAATTCAACACGCACCATGCGAATGCCCGGAGGTGTACGGAACGGGATGGCTTTGGTGCCTTCAAGCGCACCGCGCATGAATTCCTTCCAGATCGGGGCTGCCGCACTGGCCCCCTGCTCCTTGTCACCAAGGGATCGGTTGTCATCAAAGCCGACATAAACACCCACAGCCAAATCCGGCGAGAAGCCGACAAACCATGCATCACGTAAATCGTTGGTCGTGCCAGTTTTACCTGCCAGCGGATAGCCAAGCTCGGCAATGGTTCGGCCGGTACCGCGCGATACAACGCCTTCCATGATATGAACCATCTGGAACGCACTGGCCGGATCGGTCAGCTGTTCACGGGTATCAGGCAGATCAGGCGGCATCTGATTGCGGAATGCAACGTCCTGACATTGTGCGCATTCACGTTCATCACGACGATAAATCACATTACCACGGCGATCCTGAATACGGTCAATCAGAGTCGGGGTGATTTTCTTGCCGCCATTGACCAGCTCGGCATAGGCGGCTGTCATGCGCATAACAGTCGATTCCGCCGCACCAAGCGACATGGACAGTACTTCTGGCAACTCATCGACAATCCCGAACCGTTCGGCGTAATCGGCAACCTTTGGCATGCCAATCGTCTGGGCAAGACGCACCGTCATAAGGTTACGGGATTTTTCAATACCAAGACGCATGGTCGAAGGACCATAGAACTGGCCGCTATAGTTCCCCGGCTTCCATTTCCCAAGACCCGGCCCCTGATCAATCACGAACGGTGCATCAAGCACCAGCGTTGACGGCGTAAAGCCATCATCGAGGGCAGCCAGATAGACAAACGGCTTGAAAGCCGAACCCGGCTGGCGACGGGCCTGGGTTGCGCGGTTGAACTTCGACAGATCATGCGAGAAACCACCAGACATCGCCAAAACGCGACCGGTATGCGGGTCCATCGCCACCAGACCACCATTCACATTGGGGATCTGACGCAGGCCATACGTGTTTGGCGGCAGTTTTTCGCCATTAAGTTCGGCAAAATGTTTAACGAAAACAACATCGCCCGGATTAAGCACATCAGACGGACGGTTCACGACCGGGCCAAGGGTTTGGCCCGTTTGCCACGGACGCGCCCAGGTCAGGAAGCGCAACGGAATACGACCCTGCTCGCCCGAAGCCAGACCAAGCTTGGCTTCGTTGGCATCGGTATCAAGAACAACCGCACGGTCCCACGGAACGTCTGACGGGGTTTCGACTTCGCGAAGCGCCTGCTGCCAGTCACCCGACAGATCAATCGTCGTGATCGGGCCGCGCCAGCCATGACGACGGTCATAGGCAACCAGACCATCAAACAATGCCTTGTCTGCAACATCCTGCATACGCGGATCAACGGTCGAACGGACCGACAAGCCACCGTCATAGAGCATGCCTTCGCCATAGCGATCAACAAGCTGACGACGGACTTCCTCGGCGAAGAAATCAGCCTGATAGGTATCAACCAATTCACGGGTTTTACCTTCAAGCGGCGATGTCCATGCTTCCTGTGCTTCGGCTTCGGTGATGTATTTTTCTTCAAGCATGCGGCCAATCACCCAGTTGCGGCGGGCTTTGGCTTCGTCATGATTGCGCACCGGATGATAGTTCGACGGTGCCTTTGGCAGGGCGGCAAGATATGCGGCCTCTTCGACGTCAAGTTCATCAAGTGACTTGTCGAAGTAACGCAAGGCTGCGGCGGCGACGCCGTAGCTGCCACTGCCAAGGTAAATTTCATTGAGGTACAGCTCTAGGATATGTTCCTTGGAAAACGCGCGTTCGATACGGAACGACAGGATCGCTTCCTTGATTTTGCGTTCATAAGAAACTTCGTTGGTCAGAAGGAAGTTCTTCGCGACCTGCTGGGTGATGGTCGATGCACCAACCGGTCGTTTGCCGGTCCCAAGATTGACGACGTTGGTAACCGCAGCACGCAGAACAGATGCAAAATCGATCCCCGGATGGGAGAAGAAGTTTTTATCCTCGGCCGCGACAAAGGCGTCGATCACCTTGTGCGGAATGGCCGAAATCGGAACAAAGACGCGTTTTTCACGCGCATATTCAGCAATCAACGCCCCGTCAGATGCATGAACGCGTGTCATGACCTCGGGCTCGTAATTTTCAAGCTGGGTATAGTCGGGAAGTCCCTGACCAAAATGCCAAAAGATCGCCAGAGCACCAACGCCCCCTGCAATCCCCATCAGGAACAGAACACCGAAAATACTGAGTAAAATGCGCATGTTAAGCAGGTCTTTTCGTTTTGTTGGCTCGATCCGAGGAGCGCGCATATTCCTGCACAATCATCGGAATTGCAATGTCCCACCGGATTTCCAAATCCTACTGGCATCCAATCAGGCCGGAACCCCGCACTTAGCCCCATTATAGAGGCAAAAAAGTGACGAGGTTGTGACAGCCCGCACGCCAGTTAAATTTTTTATAAGCGCGTATCCGGCGCACTCAGTTTAACATGGTGCGCCCCGTCCTGAACATGAAGACTTGTGAATATTATGCAAAGCGCGCGCGCATGCGCACCACCCGACATTCTTCAACAGTTTCAGGGATCAAGCCTAGAACTTGTGCTTTTCGAAATAGAGATCAATCGCCCGTAACACCGCATCGGCGATCTTTTTGCGATGGCCCGGCTGCTGCAGAAGTTTGGCGTCGGTCGCATTGGACAGATAGCCCATCTCAAACAGTGCAGATGGAATATCAGGCGCCTTAAGAACCGCAAAGCCTGCAAAACGATGGGTTCTGCGTTGAAGCTCAATACTTTGGGCAAGCTGGCTGACCATGTTTGCCGCAAGCGTTGCCGACAGGTTCATGGTTTCGCGCTGGGCCAGGTCAATCAGGATGCTTTGCACCAAGGAGTTTTCATCAGAAAGATCAATACCGGCGATCACGTCGGCCTTGTTTTCCTTGGACGCCAAGGCGGCGGCTTCTTTATCCGATGCGTTTTCAGATAGGGTATAAACCGACGCACCGCGATGCTTTGGGTTACCAATTAAATCCGCATGAAGCGAGATAAACAAATCTGCCCCGCCCTTACGCGCAATTTCAACGCGCTGGCGCAGTTTCAGGAAGACGTCCTTGTCACGTGTTAAAAGCACACGATAGCGCCCGGTTGCGGTCAATGTATCGGCAAGCTGACGGGCGGCAGCCAGTGTCAGGTCCTTTTCATAGACATTGCCAACACCAATGGCTCCGGGATCAACCCCACCGTGACCGGCATCAATCGCGATCAGTGGCTTTTCATCCCCGCCACGACCAGATTGGACAGCAACATCAACGCTTTGTTCGGTTGCACTGGTGTCGTTACGGCTGCGTGCAGAATAGGCTTCCATGCTTTTGCGTGATGCGCTCAGGAACGTTTCGCGCTCTGCCGGTTTAAGATCAACGACCAAACGGTTGGGCTTGCCCCCGCCTGCTGGCAACGAGAAGATCTTTGAAACCAGCGATGGCTTGGCAACGTCAAGAACAACGCGGAAGGTGCCCGGCTTAAACAGGCCGTAACGCAAACCGGAAATCAAACCACCACCCGATGTCACCTTGCCCGGAGGGGCGCTCCAGTCGATTTCAGGCATATCGATGATGATGCGATAGGGATCGGGCAGCAGGAAATAGGTAAAGTCGACATCACGATCAAGATCGATCACAAAGCGTGTGTAATCGGGATAAACGCCCAAACGCGCACCCAGCACCTTGGCGGCCTGTGCATTGGCACTCGTCGCGGCAAGCTGGGCTGAAAATAGCAGCAAAAACAATATCATTGCCGCCTTCACCATTTTGGGGAAGGTCCGGAAGAATGATACATTTCGCACAGAGGAACGTGTTTTTGCGTGCCGTGAAGTCATCTGTTGTGCTTGCGCCTGTCTGAACTGCCTAAGCAAGTGATAACCGCTTATAGCAATGCGTTGGTTAACGGGCAATTGACCAACAAGAGAAGTTCTAAAAGGCTTTCCTCAACCCGTCATTTGCACAAGCCAACCACATGACAGGACAAAAGCATTGTCTTTTCATACATTTGCCGGAGATTAATCGTTTCGGGTGAAATCGCGCGGAAATCTTCGCGTTTTTACTCGCGACTGTCAGAAAGTCGTTATCTGGTGCAACAAAACTGTTTGTCGCAGCCGAATAAAACGGATATGTTGCACCCGAGAATTCCTATGCTTTGTGGTATAAACCTAAAACCCACCAGGCTGAGGACGCGACTAGAACAGTTCTTCAGGTCGGTGTCTCGGTGACGCGGCAATTCCCGCTCCCGATAGAGCCCTCCTCCCAAAGGCTGTCTTGGCGCGCTCGAGAAATACGCAACCTAAATTCGTTTCAACATCAAAACCAGGTCCGAACCGGAAGAGCAGCCGACACGCGATGAACCATAGACATACAGGACATATCGCGACCTTATTGGACGGCGCCTCCGGATACGCCGGTTTGTTTGCATATCAGCGCATTAGTGCGCGTGGCATAGAACTGGCGGGACCTCCAGGAACAGGTTCCGAATGGTTAAACGCATGCTTATCGATGCAACGCACGCGGAAGAAAGCCGTGTCGTTGTTATTAATGGAAATCGCCTAGAAGAATATGACGTCGAAACTTCGACGAAAAAGCAAATCAAGGGAAATATCTATCTCGCCAAAGTCACGCGAGTAGAACCGTCGCTGCAGGCGGCCTTTGTTGACTATGGCGGAAACCGCCATGGTTTCCTTGCGTTCAGCGAAATCCATTCCGACTATTACCAAATCCCTGTCGCCGACCGTGAAGCCCTGTCACAGGGTCATTCGCAGGTAAAAGACGCCGAAATCGTCGAAGACAATATCGGTGATGGCGAAGACAGCCCGAAAAAAGACAAGAAACCGACCCGTTCGCGTTCGCGCCGCAAACCGCGCGCCAAGGACAAGGACGAAGCGGTTGAAACAGCAGCCGATGCAGACGCGACCGAAGTCGTCGAAGCAGCCGCTGATGCGACCCCGGCCGATGCCGAAGGTGCCGCAGACGCAGCAACCTCTGAAGAAGAGGATGCAAAGCCGCGTCGTCGTCGCACGCGCAATCGTCGCAAGAAAGCCGATGACGTCGAAGCAGCATCTGATGATGGCGCACCGTTCGAAGACACTGATGGCGATGACACCCCGACCGGTGGCAATGCGGCAATGTCGGCAGAAGTTGCTGAGCTGACCATTGATGTCGATGCAGAAGACGGTGAAGAGGCTGTCACCACGCTTGATATCGATGCCGATGCAGCGGGCGAAGAAGATGTCGAAGACCTTGGCGGCGATGATGCCGACGAGTTCGTCGAATCGCACAGCCGTCAGCTTCAGAAGCGCTACAAAATTCAGGAAGTGATCAAGCGCCGCCAGATCATTCTGGTACAGGTCGTCAAGGAAGAACGCGGCAACAAGGGTGCTGCCCTTTCGACGTTCCTGTCGCTGGCTGGCCGTTATTGCGTTCTGATGCCAAACACCCCGCGTGGTGGCGGCATTTCGCGCAAAATCACCAATGCCAAAGACCGCAAGCGTCTTAAATCCATTCTGGCCGAGCTTGAGATTCCGGACGGCATGGCCGTTATCGTTCGTACCGCTGGCGCAGAACGGACCAAAGCCGAAATCAAGCGCGACTTCGATTATCTGATGCGTCTATGGGATCGTATCCGCGAAACCACCCTTCAGAGCCAGGCACCGTGCCTGATCTACGAAGAAGCCGATCTGATCAAGCGTTCGATCCGTGACCTTTATGCACGTGATGTTGATGAAGTTCTGGTCGAAGGTGACGAAGGTTACCGGGTTGCCAAAGACTTCATGAAGATGCTGATGCCATCGCATGCCAAGCGTGTGCAGCCCTATAAGGATCAGGGCGTGCCGCTGTTCCACCGTTTCCAGGTGGAAAGCCAGCTTGATGCGATGCTCAACCCGGTCGTGCAGCTTAAATCCGGTGGTTACCTTGTCATCAACCCGACCGAAGCACTGGTCGCGGTTGACGTGAACTCCGGTCGTTCGACCCGTGAACGCAACATCGAAGAAACCGCTTACAAGACCAACCTTGAAGCAGCCGAAGAACTTGCACGCCAATTGCGCCTGCGTGACCTTGCCGGTCTGATCGTTGTCGACTTTATCGACATGGAAGATCACCGCAACCAGGCATCGGTCGAGCGCAAGCTGAAAGAAGCAATGCGCAATGACCGCGCACGTCTTCAGATCGGCCGCATCAGCCCGTTTGGTCTGCTTGAAATGTCGCGTCAGCGCCTGCGTCCGTCGCTGGTCGAAAGCGCGTTTGAAGTTTGCACCCATTGCCGCGGTGTCGGCCTTGTCCGTTCGATCGAAAGTGCGGCCCTTCATCTGCTGCGCGTGATCGAGGAAGAAGGCATGCGTCGCCGTTCCGGTGCGTTGACCGTCCATGTTGCAAGCGAAGTCGCCCTTTACATCCTGAACCGTAAACGTGATTCGCTTGGCGAGATCGAAAGCCGTTACGGCTTCAGCGTCATGATCTTTGGCGATGACAGCCTGATTTCTCCGGATCACCGTATTGAACGCACCCGTGCGAAGAAAGGTGACGAGCTTGAAGAAGCTGCTGCACCGGTTCTGAACACCGATAGCGTTTCGCTGACCGCGATTGAAAATCCGGTTGATGCCGACGAAGAAGAAGAAATCGAGCGCTCCGAAGACGATGATCAGGGCGGTAAACGCCGCCGTCGTCGCCGTCGTCGTCGTGGTCGCAATGATGATCGCGATGATCGTAACGATCAGCAGCAGGAAGCATCGACCAATGATGCCGACGATGCCGATGGTTCGGACATTAACGGTGATGACGATGACGAAGAAAGCCAACGCAAGCGTCGCCGTCGCGGCAAGCGTGGTGGCCGTCGTCGTTCCCGTCGTCAGGAATTTGATGGCAACCGTACACGTTCACCTAATGATGATCCGGCACTGACAGCAGCACGCCGCAACCGTGATCACGAGGCACCGGACGGTTCCGAAGAAAACACCGTGATTGACGCCGAAACCGATGGCCAGGACGCAGACAGCTTCGATCAGGAAGGTGTCCGCGCAGGTCGTTCGCGCAGTACGACGGCACCGGCACCAGCCCGTCCGCGTCGTGATCGCAACGACAACCGTCGCAACCGTCGTGACCGTAACAACCGTCCGGGCAAGGATGGTGGCGATGTGAAAAATATTCCGATCCAGTCTGGTCCGGCACCGGAAGCAACCGCTGAAAGCAAACCTGACACCGCCGCGACAGCACCTGCAAGCGCCCCGGCCGAAGTAAGTGCACCAGTTTCAGCACCGGTAGAAAAACCTGCACCGGCACCTGTGGCAGAAGCCCCGAAGGTCGAAGCACCGGCAGAAAAGCCGGCTGAGCCGAAGGCTGCTGAGCCCAAAGCTGAAGCACCGGCACCAGCTCCGACGCCCGCCCCGGAAGCTGCCCCTGCTGCGGAACCGGCAATGGATGAAAAGCCGAAGCCGAAAAAACGCGGCTGGTGGAGCCTTGGTCGTTAAGACCGCCTGACAGAGAACAAACAAAAAGGGCTGCCCATCGGGCAGCCCTTCTTCGTTAGCGGTTACTACTGGTTAATTCAGCGTTTCCAGCTCTGCAGCGCCTTGACCGCACCGATCATGGTTTCTTCGCTATGCGCGAACGAGAAACGCACATAGCCCTTGCCGCGCATCCGGTCAAAATCGGTGCCGGGCGTTGTGGCAACCCCGGTTTCTTCAAGCATCTGGCGACAGAATGCTTCACTGTCTTTGGTCAGTTCACGGACATCGGCATAGAGATAAAACGCGCCATCAGCCGGGGCGAATTTGGTGAAGCCTGCCTTTGGCAATCCATCAAGCAAGATTTCACGATTGCGCGCATAGGCCGCGATATTGGCTTGAAGTTCTTCTTCGCAATCAAAGGCAGCGACTGCGGCGACCTGTGACAGTGCCGGGGCAGAGATGAACAGGTTCTGCTGCAGGCATTCCACCGCACGCATCAAATCTGGCGGGACAATCGCCCAGCCCAGACGCCAGCCCGTCATGGAAAAGTATTTCGAGAAGCTGTTGATGATGATGGCCTCATCACCGAACTCAAGGGCGGTGCATTCGGCCACATCGCCAAAAGAAATACCCTGATAGATCTCGTCACTGATCAGGCGAATGCCGTTATCGCGGCAGTAAGTTGCCAGTTCGCGGTACGTTTCAACATCAATCATGCTGCCAGCCGGGTTTGACGGGCTGGCAACGATCAGACCATCAACCGGCTCGTCCAGATCACGCAACATCTGAACGGTCGGCTGGTAATGGGTTTCAGGCCCTGCTGGCAGATTGACCGTATCAATGCCAAGCGCGCTTAGAATGTTGTGATAGGCCGGATAACCCGGTGCAGCCATGGCAACACGGTCACCCGCATCAAAGGCCGCCAGAAACGCCAAAACAAAGATCGAAGATGATCCGCTGGCAACGCAAACGCGGGCCGGATCGACCGATACGCCAAACTTGGTTTTGTAATGCCCGGCAATCGCTTCGCGGAGCGGATCAATCCCCATGGCGTTGGTATAGCCGATCAGATCAAACTCGAGCGCCTTGGCAGCAGCTTCGCGGACCTTGCGCGGGGCTGGCGTGCCCGGCTGGCCCACTTCAAGATGATAGACAGCTTTGCCTTCCTTCTCACGCGCATTGGCCGCGCGCATCACATCCATAACAATAAAGGGCGAAATCGCACCGCGAAGGGACTGTTTCAAAGCCATCTGTGGGGTCCTGAGTTGTTTAATATGCAACAGGGCAGAAAGATCATAATCCCCTGCCCTGTTTGATCGTCGTCTGATTAACGGGTTCCGGCCATGCCGCCGCCTGCCGGATCGGCAATGAATTGGCAGCTTTCCGGATGGGGTGGCGTTCCTTCAAGGCAGCGAATGATATTCACCGAAGAAGGCCCGTTGGAATTAAGGGCAATACCCGATGCCGAACCGGCACCAATCAAATCTTCGGCCATGGTCGCGATCTGTTTGGTCGCACCAGCCGGGGTACCAGTTCCGGCAATCCCGTAATAATATTCCCAAACAAACGGGTTCACCATCAAGGCCGGGCCCATCAGCGGCGTTGCCGCCTGTGCCGCGTCACCCGCTGCCAGGTTCAAACCAAAGGCTTCGGCACCAAGGCCCGCACCAAACGGGGTGTTCATGGTGGTGACACAGGCCACGGCATTCGCCGCACGGTCGACTACGACGAAACCACTCCGACCTGCTGATGCCTGACCAGACTGGTTGCCCGACGTGATATCGGCCAGATAACGGTTCAGGATATCGGCAAGCTCACCACCCTGCGTGATGACATTCGCGCCATTGGTCGAACGCGGCGGATATGCCAGATACAGCGTTTCATTACCAACTTTGACCTCGGTCGCGGCTTTCCATTCAGGGCGATAGCCACGCATGTCGTCAGCCGTCAGCGTACCACCAGCAGCCTCAACCGCATTGGCGATATCCGCACCAAGCGCACCATTATAAAACTCGCCCGGGCCTTTAACGCGAAGCGACGTCAGAAGGGCCGCAAGGTTCACGGAACGAATACGATCGCCAACTTCAAGCGTCTTGCCATTGGGCATAAAGATTGCGCTAAGCGACGGACTTGCGGCGATGCGATCGCGGTTTGCTTCGATGTCATTGACCAGCGAACGCGATACCGGCACACCAAGACGGGCATATTGTTCAGCCTGGCTTAGGAGCGATCCCCACTGCAGGCGGCCATAGCGCGCGCTAAGCGCATAAAGACCGCGCGGGACTGCCGGAATGGTGGTTGCGGTCTGGCTTGCGCTGGTCCGTGTGCCTGCGCGTGGCCAGAAATCAAGAACTTCGACCTTATTGCTTTCGCGGTCATGGACAACGCAAACGCCGCCGCCACCGATCCCGGCAACCGATGATTTGGTCACCGTCATGGTCGCATACAGCGCCACAGCCGCATCCGCCGCCGTCCCGCCAGCCGAAAGAACATCACGCGCATTGCGCACTGCGCGCGGCTCATCACCGACCACGCCACCGAAGTAACCGGTAACTGCCCCTATTTGACCAAGATTTTCTGTATCAGTACTACTGCAGGCAGCAAGACCGGCAGTCATTGCGATTGCAAACGCGATCCGCCATGATGGCTTGCGCGTCGGCATTGAACCGACATCAGTCGAACGAAAATATGGAACGCACATTTTGCTCAGACGCATTATTACTCTCACTGCCATTTTCCTCGTTGCCCTGCCTAGCACGGTTTTTGCGCAGGGTCGTTCTTTTATCCGCGATACCGAGATCGAAGAAACCCTTCGGATGTATGCCACGCCCATTTTCAGGGCAGCGGGCCTAGATCCGAATGGTGTGTCCATTTATATCGTTTCCGACAACAGCTTGAACGCATTTGTTGCCGGGGGGCAAAAGCTTTTTATCAATACTGGGCTGTTGTTAAAAGCACAAACTCCCGAACAGGTTATCGGCGTTATGGCCCACGAAACCGGTCACATATCCGGCGGCCATCTTTCGCGCGTTCATGATCAGCTGCGTAATGCGACGGCAATCTCCATTCTTTCGACCATTGCCGGTGTCGCAGCAGGCGTTGCTGCGGGCCGGTCTGATGTTGGTACGGCGGCCATTCTGGGCGGCCAGAACGTTGCCACCCGTAACTTCCTTGCCTATTCGCGCACCCAGGAAAGCAGTGCCGATCAGGCCGGTGTGAAGTTCCTGACCAATGCGGGGATTTCATCGCGCGGTGTCTTGGAGTTCATGCAGACCCTTGAAGGACAGGAATTGCTAAGTACGGCGAGTCAGGACCCGTATCTTCGAAGCCACCCCTTAACCACCGAACGTGTCGAGTTTTTGGCAAATTACGTTGCCAACTCACCACTCAAGGATGCTCGGGTCAGTGATGAGCTTTACGAGCGCCATGCCCGAATGCGCGCCAAGCTGTTTGCCTTTACCAACCATATTCAAAATACGCTGCGCACTTATCCCGAAAGCGACACCAGCATTTCGGCTCGTTATGCCCGCGCGATTGCCTATTACCGGGATTCGCAGCTTGAACCAGCATTGAAGCTGATTGATGAGCTGATTGCCGATGAACCCAACAACGCCTTTTTCGAAGAACTTAAAGGGCAGGTTCTTTTGGAATTCGGACGCGCACGCGATGCCATCGCCCCGCTTGAAAAATCAACCGAGCTTTCCGGTAACGCCCCCTTGATCAGACTTCTTTTGGCGCATGCAATGATTGAAACCGGTGATGCAGCCTATCTCGATCCGGCAAAAAGCCACCTGATTGGTGTGTTGTCACGTGAACGTGGTAATGCATCGGCCTGGCGGTTCCGTGCAATCGTTGAAAACCGTCTTGGTAATGAAGGTGAAGCGTCGCTTTCACAGGCGGAATACAGTCTTCTGACCGGAGATCGCAGTGCCGCAAGCTATCACGCGGTTCAGGCCGACCGGAAACTTGAAAAGGGAACGGCTGCCTGGCTTCGCGCGCAGGATATCTTGCAGGCCACCAATCCCGATGGAGTCCCAGGCAAGGACAAGCCGAATTGATGTCGGCATCCGGTTTGCAAACCGGCACGCCGACCCAAAACCGATCTTTGTTCACAAAGGCACGTTTGTTCGCGTCACTGATCGCAGTGGCGGGCGCGCTTGGCGTTGGCAGTTGCACATTGCCTGACGCCGGTGTGGATGCCGCAGGCGACCTTAAACTTCTCTATGCGCCCTTCTCGCTTTCTAATCCGCCGCGTTACTGGTCTGTCAAACAACGGCCATTTGGCTCGGTTCAGATCAGGAACGAAAATGGATCTGGTCTCGCAGAACCGCTGGCATGGCAGGATAAGGACGGCAGGATCGCCTTGGCCGCACGACCCGGTGTTGGTTTTTTTGAACTTGGTCGACGCACCAACGTCATTGTTCTAGCATCCCCGTATCTGTCGTTTGACTGGCAACTTAACAGTACCGCCCAGATTGGCGATGTTGAGTTGGTGCTGGGTTTCCGGCAACAGGATCAGGGAAGCTGGTCCGAGGGTGATCTGGGATCGGGCAAACCACCAATTGATCAGCTGGTGCGCATCCCGGTCGGTCAACCAACGGTGCGTTACGGTGAATGGCAAAGGGAATATTTTGATCTATCGACACTTTATCGCCGCTACTGGCCTGATGAGCCAAGTGACGAAGTCCGGCTGGTTTGGGTTGGCATCACGTCAGGTGCGGAACACAAACCGGCTGTGAGTGCGATCACCTATATGACGCATATTTTACTTTCCCGTTAGCAGCGTGATCACGTATCACAAAGACATGACATTCAACGACAGGTCATGAAACGCCTGATGATAAAAGGACGCCCCATGAATTCTCGGATCGTTAAACGCTTTCTTGGTGCCACGGCACTTGGCGCAACCATGATGTTTGGCGCGCAGCCTGCCCTTGCCGATGAGGCGCTTAGTGCTGATCAGAAAGCAGAAATCGAAACTGTGATTGAAAAGTATCTCATCGAAAACCCGGATGTGCTGCTGCGCGCCATTCAAAATGTTCAGGTTTGGCAGGCCACTGAAAAAGCGCGCGAGCAGTCCGAGGCCATCACCCCGGTTTGGGATGCGCTTGTCGCGGATAGCTCCGTTCCGTCTATCGGCCCAGTTGATGCGCCAGTGACCGTGATCGAGTTCTTTGACTATCACTGTGGCTATTGCAAACGCGCCTTTGAAGGCGTGATGGACATCGCCGAAGAATATGATGGCAAAGTCCGTACCATCTTTGTCGAATTCCCGATCCTGCGCGAAGAAAGTGCGCATGCTGCCCGTGCTGCATTGGCTGCGGCAAAACAGGGCAAATACATGGAAGTGCACGAAGCCTTCATGAATAACCGTGGTCTTTTGGATGCCACGCGCATCGACGAGCTTGCCGCGACCGCGGGCGTGGATGTTGCTAAAATGCGCGAAGACATGAAGTCCCCGGAAATCAACGGCATGCTCGCACAATATTCCGCCATGGCACGCTCGATCGGTGTTAGCGGCACACCAGCCTTCCTCGTTAACGGCTCGCTGGTATCGGGTGCGGATATGGAACGCGTTGAAGGGCTGGTTGAAGCAGGTCTTGAAAAAGCATCCTGATCCAAAACGGATCGTGCTTTTGACAGGCTGACTACATTTGCAGTTCGCTTGTTACGCAAACTCAATAAAACGACAAAGGGCCGTTTCGATATTGAAACGGCCCTTTGTTTTAATGCGTCATACTTCGTGTATGATCAGATGATCCCGGCAAGCGGTGAAGACGGATCAGCGTATTTCTTTTTCGGCATACGGCCCGCAAGGAACAATTCACGACCGGCAATGATCGCGTGCTTCATTGCACGTGCCATACGGATCGGGTCTTTTGCCCCGGCAATCGCCGTATTCATCAAAACACCATCACAGCCAAGTTCCATGGCAACAGCCGCGTCAGATGCGGTACCAACACCGGCATCAACCAGAACCGGCACATTGGCGTTTTCCTTTATCAGGGCGATATTGACCGGATTCAAGATGCCCATACCCGATCCAATCAGGGAACCAAGCGGCATGATGGCGCAGCAGCCCATATCTTCAAGCATCTTGGCCTGAATGGGGTCATCGCTGCAGTAAACCATCACATCAAAGCCGTCCTTGATCAGTGCTTCGGCAGCTTGCAGAGTTTCTGGCATGTTTGGATACAGAGTTGCCTGATCACCAAGCACTTCAAGCTTCACAAGGTTCCAGCCCCCTGCTTCGCGGGCCAGACGCAGTGTGCGGACCGCATCATCAGCCGTAAAGCAGCCCGCAGTGTTGGGCAGATAGGTGTATTTCTTCGGATCGACATAATCGACCAACATCGGCTGGTTCGGATCGGTCAGGTTTACGCGACGCACGGCAACCGTGACGATCTCGGCACCGGATGCTTCGATGGCGATTTTGGTTTCTTCGAAATCCTTGTATTTGCCGGTACCGACCAGCAAACGGGATGAAAATTTCTGACCGGCAACAACAAAACCGTCGTCATCCGCCGCGGCAAGATCAGCTTCTTGCGATCCGCCACCGATGAAATGGACGATCTCGAACTTGTCACCATCTAAAAGCGGCGTGTCGCCATAAGCCGTTTTCGGAACGATTTCGAGATTGCGTTCAACCGCAACCTTGGTCGCGGCGATCCCGAGTTCACCAAGCAATTCAGCAACATTTCCGGCATTTTCGATATTGCGGTCTTCACCGTTGATCGTCAGGCGCATCTTTTTCGTTCAATCCCTGTGGTATCAAAATCTTCATGATTGCCGCGCAGTATGCGCAGCAGCGGGGTTTGAAGCAAGCTGTCTTCCAAGGCTTTTGCACATTGCTGATGCGCATGGGTTGGAAACGGGTGCAGTTCGTTTCAGGTTCCCGACTTTGGCAGATTTTCTTTAACGCCACTGCAAAGTTGCGTCAGACTTTGGTCGTGTTATAAACGCAACACCGAATGTTGGGTATGTGGGAACGGATAACATTCTGGTCATCAACAAAGATCAGTCCGGAATTGACCCCGCTGACACATGCCTGAATTGAATGTCCTTGCGGCAAGAACAAAGGTGATCTGGTTGACAGGTTTTCCCAAAAACCGACAAGAAGACTCTGGCATTCTTGGCACGGCTGAGGCATATACGCACACATCGGTTGCGATCCTCGATGCTGTCGCGGCATCAGATTTGCCGAACATTGAGGTCCATCTGTCCAAAATTTTTAAGCGGGACACGTTAAGACACACTTCTAACGTCTCGAAAGCTGCAAACGGTATGATCTATGGCTTTGGCTCCCAGAGCTCTTCAGACGCCCTGGATGCCATGCGCGGATTGATCCACACACCATCATAAAAGATATCGAAATGAGCAAGTTCAACATCGACAATGACGCCATTCGCCAGCTCGCCGAGCTGCTGGACGACACCAATCTGACCGAAATTGAAGTTGCCGCTGGTGACAACCGTATTCGCGTTGCCCGTCAGGGCACCATGGTTGCCGCTGCACCGGCTGTGGCACCTGTTGCTGCGGCTGCACCGGCTGCGCCTGCGGCTGCTGCACCGGCTGAAGCTAGCGCGCATCCGGGCGCTGTAAAATCACCGATGGTCGGTGTCGTTTACTTCGCACCGGAACCGGGTGCTGCGCCATTCATCGCGGTTGGTTCGTCGGTTTCCGAAGGCCAGACCCTGATGCTGATCGAAGCGATGAAGACCTTCAACCCGATCCGCGCACCGAAATCTGGTAAGATCACCCAAATCATCGCGACCGACGGCCATCCGGTCGAATATGACGAACCGCTCGTCATCATTGAATAAGCCGGGGTAAGTACCGCATGTTCGACAAAATCCTGATTGCCAACCGCGGCGAAATCGCGCTCCGTATTCAGCGCGCCTGCCGTGAAATGGGCATCAAAACTGTCGCAGTGCATTCCACCGCGGATGCCGATGCGATGCATGTCCGTTTGGCCGACGAATCGGTTTGTATCGGTCCGGCTGCGTCAAAAGACAGCTATCTGAATATTCCAGCCATTCTTTCGGCTGCTGAAATCACCGGCGCAGAAGCAATCCATCCGGGATATGGCTTCTTGTCGGAAAATGCCGACTTCGCCGCCATGGTTGAAGAGCACGGCTTTGCCTTCATCGGCCCGACGGCAGAACATATCCGCATGATGGGTGACAAGATCACGGCAAAACAGACTGCTGAAAAGCTTGGCATTCCGTGTGTTCCGGGTTCTGACGGTGAAATCACGTCTGTTGACGAAGCCCGCAAATGCGCCAAGGACATCGGCTATCCGGTTCTGATCAAGGCATCGGGCGGCGGCGGCGGTCGCGGCATGAAAGTGGTAGAGCGCGAAGAAGATCTTGCCGAAGCATTTTCCATGACCCGTAAGGAAGCATTGCAGAACTTTGGCAATGCGGCAGTTTACATGGAAAAGTACCTTGGCAAACCGCGTCATATCGAATTGCAGGTCATTGGCGACAGCCATGGCAATGCGGTTCACCTGTTCGAGCGTGATTGCTCGTTGCAGCGTCGCCACCAGAAGGTTCTTGAAGAAGCACCGTCTCCGACCCTGACACCGGAAGAACGCCACCGTATCGGTTCCACGGTTGCCAATGCCATGATCGGCATGGGCTATCGTAACGCTGGCACGATCGAGTTCCTCTATGAAAATGGCGAGTTCTATTTCATCGAAATGAACACCCGTCTTCAGGTGGAACATCCGGTCACCGAAATGATTTCGGGTGTTGACCTTGTGCGTGAACAGATCCGCGTTGCGGCTGGTCTTGAGCTTTCATTCAAACAGGAAGACCTTGAAATTCATGGTCACGCCATTGAATGCCGTATCAATGCCGAAGATCCGCAGACCTTCGTTCCGTCACCGGGCAAGATCAAGGAATATCATGCACCAGGTGGTCTGGGCGTGCGCGTTGATAGCGGCATCTATGCTGGCTATTCGATCCCGCCCTATTACGACAGCATGATTGCAAAGCTGATCGTGCATGGCCGTGACCGCGAAGAATGCATGATGCGCCTGCGCCGTGCACTGGCTGAATATGCGATTGGCGGCATTAAAACCACCATCCCGCTGCACCAGACCCTTCTTGCCAACCCGGACATCCAGAAAGGGGATTACGACATCCACTGGCTGGAAAAGTTCATGGGCATGAAGAAAACGCTGTGATCAGCGATTGCAACGATTTTAAACGGGAACCTTCGGGCTCCCGTTTTTTTGTGTCTACCCCTCAAAGTAGGGCGTCCATTTTGGTTGGCTTGGCATCAAAAAGTTAATCAAACTGCTCTAACATTTCCATTTATGCTAGATGGGTTGCATGCCTGATCTTGTCTGGCACGGGCAAGTTGCTCATATGTAAATGGACGTCATTGAGACAGGATTGGAACAATTATCACTGCGATCATGTCGAACCAGCTGACCCCTGATCTGTTGATCCGAGCCTATTCCGTCGGCCTGTTTCCCATGGCCGAAAGCCACGATGATCCAACGCTTTACTGGATTGATCCGGAATGGCGCGGTGTATTGCCGCTTGACGGTTTTCATGTGCCGCGCAGTCTGAAAAAGGCCGTGCGCAAGGGAACCTATAAAATCCACGTCAACCGTGCCTTCCCCGATGTTATTCGCGCCTGTGCGGAACCCACCGACACGCGTGATGATACATGGATTAACAGCAACATCCTTGATGCCTATTGCGCGCTTCACAAGATGGGCTGTGCCCATTCGATTGAGGCCTGGAAGGATGGCGAGCTGGTTGGCGGCCTGTATGGCGTAAGCCTTGGTAAGGCATTCTTTGGCGAAAGCATGTTTTCGCGTGCAACCAACGCCTCAAAGATTGCCCTTGTCCATCTGGTCGCCCTGATGCGTCAAGGCGGGTTCAGCCTGCTTGATACGCAGTTCGTCAATGATCACCTCAAGCAATTTGGCGTTTTGGAAATCCCGCGCGAGCGGTATCGCAATGAATTGGCCAAGGCACTGGCCGGGCGGGCAAATCTTCCGTTTGAGGTTGAACCGGAATTTCTTGAACTCACCCTTGCAGGCAGCGATAGTTAGGCACGTTTGCGCCAATATGGCGCACCACCCTGCCCCATATTGTGAGCCATCTATGCACATTCGCCCTGCCACCCAACAAGATATCCCCGCCATTCTTGAAATCGTCGCCCCCACATTGCGTGCCGGTGATACCTACGCAATTGATAGCGACATGAATGATGATCAGGTCATTGCCTATTGGATGGGACCAGACAAGGTCACATTGGTCGCCGAAGAAGATGGCAAGATCGTTGGCACGTATTACATTCGTCAAAATCAGGGCGGCGGCGGATCACATGTTTGCAATTGTGGTTACATGACATCCCCCAAGGCCACCGGGCGCGGTATTGCGCGCCGGATGGGTGAGGATTCTTTTGTCCGCGCCAAGGAACTTGGTTACCGGGCCATGCAGTATAACTTCGTCATCGAAAGCAATGGCGCAGCGGTGCATCTATGGCCAAAGCTTGGCTTTGAAATTGTCGGTCGCCTGCCCGGTGCTTTCATGCATCCGACATTGGGCGAGACCGATGCATTGGTGATGTATCGCAAGCTTTAGGCTGCAAATATTCCGATAGAAAAAGGGCGGGCACCATTGGCACCCGCCCTTTTTCGTTTTCAGTAAACCGTTTGATCAGAACAGGAAGCGGACACGGAGCGTGCCTTCGATCGCTTCAAGCTCCTTGCGCACGCCAGCACCCGGTTTGATTTCTTCGTCGACTTCGACAACCACGTAACCAACGCCACCTTCAGAACGCAGGAACTGGCCGCTGATGTTGATGCCACGCGATGCAAACACATCGTTGATCTTGAGCAGAACGCCCGGGACGTTGCGGTGAATATGCATGAAGCGGGTATGGGTGCGATCCTTGACCGGAAGCGATACTTCCGGGAAATTCACAGCACCAAGGGTCGAGCCATTGTCGGAATAGGTGATCAGCTTGTCGGCAACTTCGATGCCGATATTTTCCTGTGCTTCCTGGGTCGAACCGCCGATATGCGGGGTCAGGATCACGTTGTTCATGCCACGAAGCGGGCTTTCAAACAGCTCATCCTTGCCAGCAGGCTCAATCGGGAACACATCAAGTGCCGCACCAGCCAAATGGCCGCTTTCAAGGGCTGCTGCCAGATCATTGATCACGATGACATTGCCACGTGCTGCGTTGATCAAATGCGCGCCCTTTTTCATCTTGGCGATTTCGGCTGCGGTGATCATGTTTTTGGTCTGCTCGTTGGCCGGAACATGCAGCGACACCACGTCGGATTTCGCCAGAAGCTCGTCCATCGAAGCACAGGAATTGGCGTTGCCCAAAGCAAGCTTGTTGACCACGTCATAATAAATGACGTTCATGCCAAGCAATTCAGCCAGAACTGAGAGCTGCGATCCAATATGGCCATAGCCGATAATACCAAGGGTCTTGCCACGCGCTTCATAAGAGCCAGTGGCATTTTTCAGCCAACCGCCTTCATGGGCCGCCGCATTACGCTGCGGAATGCCACGAAGCAGCATGATGATCTGACCAAGGACCAGTTCCGCAACCGAACGGGTGTTGGAATACGGTGCGTTGAAGACCGGAATGCCGCGCATCGCAGCAGCCTTGAGATCAACCTGATTGGTACCAATACAGAAGCAACCGATAGAGGTCAGCTTGGATGCGGCATCAATAACTTCTTCAGTCAGTTTGGTGCGGGAACGAATACCCAGGAAATGCGCATCAGAGACAACGGACTTCAGTTCGTCCGCGTCGAGCGCAGCTGGGTAATGGTCGACATTAGAGTAGCCGGCCTCTTTGAACATCTTTACAGCGTTTTCATGGATACCTTCGAGCAGGACGATCTTGATCTTGTCCTTCTCCAACGAAAGTTTGCTGTTCACGGCGCACCATCCTTTTCTTCGCGAGGGCGACACGGGAAAATCCCGAGCCGTTTATCAGGCCGTTCCGTAACGGCCCGTGGCCCAATGAAATAGGACTTAGAAGCGCTTCCGTCAAAGGCTTTCCCTTGCGTAATATTGCATTGCGCCTATCTTCTGAACGCATATACCGGCTAATGCGTATAAAAATAAGGGCCCGGACGTGAACCGGGCTGATCAGGGACCAGCTGTGGGAATATAAATTTGGCTGTCGAAATCAAAACCGTGACCGATATCCACAAGGTTGGACAGGTCCAATGGGACAAATGTGCTGGTTCTGACAACCCGTTTGTCAGCTTTGCTTTCCTGTCCGCCATGGAAGACAGCGCATCGACAACCGCCCAAACCGGATGGCAGCCCTTTCACCTTGTTCTTGAAGGAGAAGACGGAAATGCAATCGGCATCGTTCCGCTCTATGTCAAAGCCCATTCATATGGCGAATATGTTTTTGACTGGAGCTGGGCGGAAGCCTATGAGCGCGCAGGCGGGCGATATTACCCAAAACTGCAATCAGCTATCCCGTTTTCCCCTGTCCCCGGCCCAAGATTGCTGGTTGCACCTGACCATCCGGATCCAGATAGCATCCGACGCATCCTGATTGACGGGCTTGCGATGCTGCCCGAAAAACTCGGTATGGCGACGTTACACGTCACGTTCTGTCATGGTGATGAAAGCCAGATGATGGAAGATGCTGGCTTCTTGCGCCGCACGGGCATCCAATATCATTGGCGCAATCGCGACTATCAAAGCTTTGACGACTTTCTGGCGGCCCTGAATTCGCGCAAACGCAAGAACCTGCGCAAGGAACGCAAACAGGTACTGGATGCCGGTTACAGTTTCAAGGCGCTGCGCGGTGATGAGCTTAAGGCCGCGCACTGGGACCGGTTTTATCATTTTTATCACGACACGTCGGACCGCAAATGGGGGCAGGCCTATTTAACGCGTGAATTCTTTGAACTGCTGCATGAACGCATGCGTGATCGCACCGTTTTGGTCAGTGCGTTTCGTGATGGGGAAATGGTTGCTGGCGCGCTTAATCTGATCGGGTCGGAAACGCTTTATGGGCGCAACTGGGGCACGATGGATCGCACCCCGCTTTTGCATTTCGAGACCTGCTATTATCAGGCAATTGATATCGCGATTGAAAATGGCCTTAAAACGGTCGAGGCCGGCGCACAGGGCGAACACAAGATCCAGCGCGGCTATGAACCCGTCATCACCCATTCAGCCCACCTGATCGCTGATCCGGGACTAAAGCGCGCTGTCGCCCAGTTCCTGCGTCAGGAACAAAATCACATCGCGCAAGATCGTGACTATATCCTGGCTGAACACAGCCCCTATAAGCAGGTTGCGGAGCAAACCCCAGCGGATACTTCAAAGAAAAAGGCGTGAGGGTTACTCACGCCTTTTTTGAAATGATCTAGCTGGCTGAACTAGACAGTTCGAACGTCATCAAGGAAGCCATTCACATGGCTTCTAAGTTCATCATTGGCCGCAGCCAGCCGCCCGACACTATCAAGCTGACCGTTCGACAAATCGCCGCTTTCGGTTGTCGCATCGGCAACGCTTTTCACAGCATTGGAAATGGCGACATTGCCATTGGCCGCCCCTTCGACACTACGCGAGATTTCCTCGGTCGCGGCCCCCTGTTCTTCGACCGCACTGGCAACGACCGACATCAGTTCATCAATTTTATGAATGGTGTCGGCAAAGCCACGCACGGCTTCGGAAGCAGCGCCAGTTTCGCTTTGCATCTCGGCGATTTTCGCAGTGATTTGCTCGGTCGCCTTGACGGTCTGGGATGCAAGGTTTTTGACCTCGCCCGCAACAACGGCAAAGCCCTTGCCCGCCTCACCCGCACGGGCACTTTCAATGGTCGCATTAAGCGCCAGAAGGTTGGTTTGATCCGCAATGTCACTGATCAGATTAACAACCTCGCCCACACTTTGGGCTGCTTCATTGAGCTTCTCGACCCGTTCATTGGTGCGTTCCGTTTCACCCACAGCGACCTGAGTGATTTGCGTAATCCGGGCTACCTGCGACGAGATTTCGGCAATTGATGCCGAAAGCTGTGCGGTTGCGGATGCAACGGTTTCGATGTTGCTAGACAATTCTTGGGCTTGTTCAGCAACATTCTGCGCATCCTGATTGGCCCGAACCGCATGCGATGTCAGCGTTTCGGATGCCGATCGGACCTCGGCCAAGGCAGCATTCACCGATGTCAGAACGTTTTGAATTTTTGAATCGAACCCTTGGGTCAGAACCCCCATACGTTTGCCACGCTCGGCCTGACGTTGGGCTTCGACCTTTTCCTGTTCCGCCATACGCGCACGCTCGCGCGCATTTTCGCGGAAGACTTCAAGCGACTTGGCCATCGCCCCCACTTCGTCGGTACGCTTCATGTCAAGGGTTTCGATATCAAGATTACCCGATGCAAGGCTTCCCATTGCTTCGGTCATTTTGCGGATCGGTGCTGCAATCATCCGCGACAGTGTTCCGCCAAACAGTGCTGCCATCGCAATCAGAAGCACAACCCCCACACCAAGCGTGATCTGGAAGATGCGCATTGCTTGATCGACTTTGCTTTCCACATCAAGGATCAGCTCATCAATGTTTTTGGCAAGCGCCGACGCGATCATACTGACCTGATCAGACAGATCACGCGGCTCGCCCGATGCTTCGATCGCGCGGGCATGGTTGACGGTCAAATAGTGACGCATCAGTTTGGCCTGCTCGCTTGCGATTTCTTCCCAACGGTCAATCGCACCATCCATCTGTTCGATCAGTTCAGCAACCTGTGGGTTGATCGTCATGTATGTTTTCAAAACGTCGGTTCGAATATCGATCTCTTCGAGCGACTTCTGATAACTGGTCAATCCGTTTCGATCCCCCGTCGTCAGGAAATAGATGAGCTCCTGACGCGCCATCAGGTACGACCGGTCCAGATTGCGGTAATCGCGTTCGAACTCGGACAGATAGTCGCGTTGTTCATTGGCATTTTTGACCTGCATGGTCGCAAACATGCCGGCCGCCGCGACCATCAGGATCACGCCGATCATCACGGCGAAACAAGTGGTCAGCTTTGCGGGAATGGAAAGGTTTTTAAAGAATTTCATGGCGTTTCTCCCTACCGGCTGCTGAGACGCGCGAGTTCGTTAAGATTGACCTCGATGGTCACAGCACCAATCGGCTGACGCTGCGCGTTGCTCATGGTCATGTTGAGTTGCGAACGCCAGGTATCGGAGTCTTCGTTATATTCGGCCTCGTCAATAAAGACCGCGTCGGGACCATTGGGATATGTGTTCTGAAACTTGCCTTCGTCACCTTGCCAGAAGTCCGACGTGATCGAGCTTTGCCCGACATTCAGCCCCACGGCATCCATGACGAAAATCTCGGCAAACAAGCCACCGGATCGTGCCTGGATCTGTGTCAGGTAACTTGAAAGCGGATTGGTCAGAATGGCGGCAACAAGCGGCTGGTCGTCTGCTTCGCGCTCAGCCCGCCATTGTTGGTCGGCCGCGTCAATTTCCGCCTGCGTCATGTCTTTGCGCAGTCGGTTCTGCGAATTGATCGACAATTCGACAACAGGATTGGCCAGCCATTCGCGGATATCACGTATCACTGCATCAGTGATCAATGTGTTGGGGTCACCGGGCAGCTCTGCTTTGGCCATAACAGACCCTGGCGTGGCAACCAATGCAGCCAACATACCCGCGAGGATCATACTTCTTGTAGACAACATCGGCGTCACTCCCAGATTTTATTCTTGAGGCTTTAACCAACTATCTTTAAGTATGTGTACCTATTCTTACGAAAACAATACTATACTCAGTGGAATGGAAAGTGATCCGTTGTGGAACCACAGCAGAAGACCTTTCACACATTGGATATGTGAATTACAAACACTCAGACAAGAGTGTCACTGCATTCGATGGGAAATGGGCAAGAAAAAAGCGGCGGTAAAACCGCCGCTGAGTTTGGTTGGGACACGAGCAAACTGCAGAAGATTACGTTGTTCCAGGCGCGAAACGCGCCCCTGCAAAGAACAACTGTCCGCGATGACCTAAGCAGGAACCGTGCCAGTTTTTATAATTCTGGAAAATCCGATGTTTTTTGCCACTTCTGTGGGGTTATCCACCCTGTACAGAAGGAGAGTATAAAGGCATCTTTGCATTTCAAAATGCAAATATTGCAAAATGCAATAAATGATCTTTGCATTTTGCAAAGCGCAGTTCCAGACAAAAATCTTCAAGTCCGTCGAACGCGCCCTTGGCGGGCTATTTTTTGCGTTTTTTCTTGCGCGCACCAAAGTTCAAAAGTGCCGGCGCCTTTTCGATGATTTCTTCAAGGATGGATTTGGCCGCATCAAGATCATCACGCGCGGAGGCATCTAACTGACTGATATATTTCGGCTCCGAGATCATCCGCTCCGCCTCATAGAGCGTGCGCAATTCACTTTGAAACATCTCGCGCGCACCTAAAGGAAGGTTTTCCTTGGCACTCATAACAAAGAAGAACTTCAAGCTGGTTTTGATCACGATGCGCAGCATCAGGACCTGAAGTTTATGGAATTGCTCTTCGAGCTCTTCTTTCTTGGGATGCTTTTCAAGCCGCTTGAGGCGTTCGGCAATGATCAAAGACAGCGCTTTGAAGTTATCGACCTCTTCACGGAACGGGCGATAGCCGGTGATGTCCGATTTATCGGCACTTTTCTCAAGCGCATTGGCCAAGGCAACCAATTTACGCGCACGCAACTCCAACCGGGAGACAAACTCCTCGACTTCCGTGCGGTATTTCCTCTGTGCAGCTTGGCTCATCGCGCTTCTGATATTCTTTTATAATTAATTGGGCCCGGGAATATCCTTCCCGGGCCTCAATCTATACTGCCAATGATTAACAACAAGCTCAAACCTTGAAACTGATTTTTCAACCAGCCATTTCAGGGTTCTTTTTCTGTTGTTTCTTGTCACTTTCATCTTCTGGATAGCGGAAGGTGACAGCATCATCTTCGATATCAACCAGAACAGCCCCACCTTTGGAAAGCTTGCCAAACAGCAATTCCTCGGCGAGCGGCTTTTTGACATGCTCCTGAATAACGCGGCCCAACGGACGCGCACCAAAGGCAACATCATAACCGCGCTCTGCCAACCAGCTGCGCGCGGCTTCGGTAAGTTCGATCGACACGTTACGATCCGCAAGCTGGACTTCAAGCTGCAAGATGAACTTGTCGACAACCATTTTGACGACTTCCGGCTGCAGGTTGGCGAACGGAATAACCGCATCCAGACGGTTACGGAATTCCGGCGAGAAGGTGCGCTTGATCGCTTCTTCATCTTCACCGACGCGCATCTCGCGTTTGAAGCCGATTGGCGGCTTGGCCATGTCCGATGCGCCCGCATTGGTCGTCATGACCAACACGACATTGCGGAAATCGACCGTCTTACCGTTATTGTCGGTCAGCTTGCCATGATCCATCACCTGCAGAAGAATATTGAACAGGTCCGGATGGGCCTTTTCAATTTCATCAAGCAGAACAACCGCATGCGGATGCTGATCAACAGCATCGGTCAGAAGACCGCCCTGATCAAAGCCAACATAGCCCGGAGGCGCACCGATCAGGCGTGAAACGCTGTGGCGTTCCATATATTCCGACATGTCAAAGCGAACGAACTCGATCCCCATGACAGTCGCAAGTTGCTTGGTGACCTCGGTCTTACCAACACCGGTCGGGCCAGAGAACAGATAACTGCCAATCGGCTTTTCCGGTTCACGAAGGCCCGCACGGGCAAGCTTGATCGCACTGGCAACCGCTTCGATCGCCTTATCCTGACCAAACACCACGGTCTTAAGATCACGCTCAAGATTTGCAAGCGCCTTACGATCATCGGTCGAAACCGATTTTGGTGGGATGCGGGCAATTTTCGCAACGATCTCTTCGACGTCACGCTTGCCCACAGTACGCTTGCGCTTGCTTGGCGCGACCAGCATGCGCGATGCACCGACCTCGTCGATCACATCAATAGCACTATCTGGACGCTTGCGATCACTGATATAGCGTGACGCAAGCTCAACTGCCGAACGAATGGCTTCGTTGGTGTATTTGACCTTGTGGTGATCCTCGTAATAGGGCTTCAGGCCCTTAAGGATCTTGACGGTATCTTCTTCAGACGGCTCTTCGACATCGATTTTCTGGAAACGACGCACAAGGGCGCGGTCCTTTTCAAAGTGACCACGGAATTCCTTATAGGTGGTCGAACCGATGCAGCGCAAAGAACCACTCGCCAAGGCAGGCTTCAGAAGGTTCGATGCATCCATCGCACCACCCGACGTGGCCCCTGCCCCGATCACGGTGTGAATTTCATCAATGAACAGAACAGCACCTTCGTACTCTTCCAGTTCCTTGACGACCGCCTTCAGGCGCTCCTCAAAGTCACCGCGATAGCGCGTACCGGCCAGAAGCGCACCCATATCAAGGGCGAAAATCGTGGCGTCAGCCAGAACTTCTGGCACATCACCATCATTGATCCGGCGCGCCAGACCTTCGGCAATGGCCGTTTTGCCAACACCCGGATCACCAACATAGAGCGGGTTATTTTTCGTACGGCGGCACAGGACCTGAATGGTGCGGTCAATCTCGCTCTGACGACCGATCAGCGGATCGATCTTGCCTTTCTGGGCCTTGGCGTTGAGGTTAACGCAATAGGCCTTAAGCGCCTCACCTTCGGCAGGAGCACCATCTTCACCTTCTGGTGATGACATACCTGCAACCGGTTCTTCATCCGCACCACGCGGGATGCGACGTTCATTAAGCTCGGTCGCCTTGGCAATTCCATGCGAGATATAATTCACCGCATCAAGACGGGTCATGTCCTGAAGCTGCAGATAGTAAACCGCATGCGATTCACGTTCGGAGAAGAGTGCGACGAGAACGTTCGCCCCGGTGACCTCTTCGCGACCGGATGATTGCACATGGATTGCTGCGCGCTGAATGACGCGCTGGAACCCTGCAGTCGGCTTGGGATCAACCAAGCGCGCACTGATCAGGCCGGAAAGTTCGCTGTCGGCGAATTCCAGAAGGTCGGACCGAAGACGATCAATATCGACGCGGCAGGCTTTCAGCACTGAAAGCGCGTCCTGATCTTCGGTCAGCGACAAAAGAAGATGTTCAAGAGTGGCATATTCGTGCCGGCGCTCTGACGCATATGCGAGCGCACGATGCAGGCTTTCCTCAAGATTGCGCGATAGCATATGTCACTCCTTCTCTAAGGTACACTGCAGCGGATGTTGGTTCTGGCGGGCCAGATCCATGACCTGGTTCACCTTGGTTTCCGCTATTTCGTAAGTGAACACCCCACATACCCCCACACCTTTGCGGTGTACCTGAAGCATGATTTCGGTGGCCTCTTCCCGACCCTTTTCAAAAAACCGTTCCAGTACGTGAACGACGAATTCCATCGGTGTGTAGTCGTCATTCAGCAACAGCACCTTGTACATGGACGGCTTTTTCGTCTTGGGCCGTGTCTTTGTTACGATCCCCGTGTTCGGCAGATCAGTGCCGTCATTATCCTGTTCAGTCATCGTCTACTTACCGGAACCCTTATTTTCTGCATGAACTCCATGATAGGTCATTGCCAAACTCTTTCAAAGGCCGCAGCGCGAATTACACGCTTAAATTATTGTCCATCTTCAATTCATGTAGGCTGAGAATAACCCGCTGCAAGATCACCGAACAAACTTCGTTGAATTGATTTTCTTCGCACAGCAGAAAACCGCGATTGTCGCGCGACCGGCAAAGAAAAAGCGGACATGACAAGAAGTCATGCCCGCTTTCAAAACCTGAACCAGGTCTGTGAAAATACGTTTAGCCGTATCATTTCATCACAGCATTTGTCGCCTTGCTAAAGGCATTGAAGCTGTCAGTGATCGCAGCAAGCATGATTTCCTGAACTTTCTCACCCTCAGCAACGCTGCTTTCATAATAGCGGCTGACGATTTTACCATGCAGTTCCTGAAGGTCAGCAAGGCTTTCAACCTTGGTCATCGCATCAAGATCGCTTTGGGATGCTTCGAACTCTTTCTGCATCCATGTCGCAAGCTCGGTGCCGATCCCGCCGGTTTTTTCAAACAGGGTCAGGGTCGCCTGCCAAACTTCTTCAAAGCTTTTTTTCTGAGTATCAATCAGATCTTCGTACTGAGCCGCAACCCGCGATCCCGCGCCGGAAAAGACATCGGCCTGACCGGTCATGGTTTCAAACATCTTGTTGAATGCCTCATTGGCTACCGACACGCCATCTTCAAACGCATCATTGCTTGCGGTCATGATGGCTTCGATTTCCGGGGTCTTCCAAAGTTCCATATAAGGCTCCATCGCCGATGTATCCATGAACATCGACCCAAAACCAAATACGTCACCAAGCACAGATGGTGCGGGCGCTGCTTTCGGCTTTGCTGCGATCTTTGGTTCTGCCGGTGCAGCAGCAGCCTTTTTTGGCGCAGCTTTGGCAGGTGTTGCTTTTTTCGGGGCGGCAGATGCGGCCGTTTTGGTCGTTGCCGCGGATTTGCTTTTGGTGGTCACGGTACTGGCCTTTTCGGTTTTGGGTAAGGATGCGGGCGCGGTTGCTTTTGGTGCCGCCGGTTTTGACTTGGCAGCGACCTTTGCAGCACTCGGCTTTGCAACAGGTTTTGCCTTCGCGCTGGCTTTGGCAGGCGCAGGCTTGGTTGGCTCGGACTTGGCTTCGACTTTCGCAGGCGCCGGGCTTGGCGCCTCTGGCGCACTGGTCGCTGGTTTGGGCGCTGCTGCTTCAGCCGGTTTAGCTGGCGCAGCCGAAGCCTCCGAAGATGCTGTCGGCGCACTTGCGACTGCTGCAGTCGGCTTGGAGATTTCTGGTTTTGCAGCCTCAGCCACCACCGGTTTCTCAACTGGGACGGCCTTCTCAGCCGGGGTCGCGGGGGCCGCAGCACTTGCAGTTGGTTTGGAAACAGGCTCTGAAGGCTTTTCGCTGACAGCCGGTTCGGTTTTCTGAGCAGCGGCCTCGATTTCTGATGATGTCATCACCACGCGCTTTACTGGCGCATCCTGAGTGGATGCTGGCGCGGGTGCCGTTTTGCTTTCACCTGCAGCAGAGGCGACTTTCGCCGGTGCAGAGGACTTTGTTCCTGATTTCCCAGAAGTTTTCTGCTTGGAAACAGCCATTGCCTCAACCTCCTGATTGACGGGATACTCATCCCGGCTCAATGTTGCATTGCAACATAACCCTAGATGGAATTACCGCCACAGGTCAAGCACACTTTAGTGACATTCTTTACACAGCCACGCTGACAATCTGCTGTCGCACCGATTGAAAACACTGGAGCTTTTCCAACCTTCTCCAAAACCGAAGCCCAAACAAGGCATTAGCAAATTCGCTAATGTGCAATGCAACAGAAATAAAAAAGGGACACGTTTTTGCAACGCATCCCTTTTTCGAACCTGATGGTGGCAGCCCGGCTTTAACGCAGCATGTTTCCGCGAACAGTCCGATAGAAATCGCGGGAATCGTTGTTTCGGCTATAGGCCAGTTGCGCAGCACCCTGTGATCGAGCGTTTTCCAGCTCAGGCGGCACAGGCAGATCGCTCTCGATACTTGAATTACGCGTCAGCACATCGGGGAATGACAGCGCGCGCAGGTCATCAACACCAGACATCCAGGTCGCCATTGTGACATAGCCGGAAGAACAACCCAATGCGATCCAATAGTAATCATCGGAATAAAGCCGCAGCCCGTCACGGCTCTGCGTGCCGAACCCTTCGGCCTGAAGTGCGTCGGTAATGTCGATATAGGCATCACGATCAATGACATCGACGGCCTTTTCACCACCAAATGCGCCAAGCGGCGCATTTACCTCGACATTGATTTCTTTAACCTGCAACGGGCCGAACACGCGGCTGGTCAGATCAAATTGCTGATTGCCCCGATGCGGGGTCAGCTCGAACACGCGGACCTCTTTGTAAAATTCAGCATTATAGACAATGCGAATCTTGCCTTCGGCGTCACCTGCCGAACAGGCCGTACGCAGATCATCCGCATTCAAATAAGAAAACCAGGATGCCTTGCGTACAAGCGGGTTGCTGATGTCGTTCGTTGGCGTATATGCGCAGCCAGCAAGGCCTGCTGCTACAAGTGTGACAACACCTGCCCTATTAAATTTATGGCGCTGAACACCTATCTTATTGAGAACTGGGGCGATTAAACTAATCATTCGATCCTCGATTTTTTGCCGATCTGCGGATATAAAAGATACTTTCGCGTACAAAGATGGCCATCGCAAGGCCACGGTTCGAATAGCCGATTTTTGATCCTCTTAAACATTTGTTTAAGGCTGGGATGCGAGACTGAACTTATTTAGTTCTTGGGGACTACCGAAAGCCGAGCCCGTATAATGCCTTTTATGACACCTTCCGGGCCAAAAGCGATGGCCACAGCACCGCTCGTGACACGCAGCTTTTTCAAGCGCGCGTATCTGGCTGCGTTTTTGTGTCTTACAGCAATCCTTTTCTCGACCATCCTTGCGCCGACCAGTGCGATTGCTCGCACCTACACGGCGATGATCATTGATGGCGATTCAGGCGATGTGCTTCACGAATATCGCGCCGACCACAAGGTTTACCCAGCCTCGCTGACCAAGATCATGACACTTTACATGGTCTTTGACGCACTTGAGCGCGGTAAAGTTTCCCTGTCGACCCGCATGAAGGTTTCCAAACGTGCCTGGGGTCAGGCACCGTCGAAGCTGGGTCTTCAGGCTGGTGAAACCATCTCCGTCAAGGATGCGATCCTGGCACTGGTTACCAAATCAGCCAATGATATCGCCGTTGTTGTTGCCGAACATCTTGGCGGCACCGAGATTAAATTTGCCCAGATGATGACGTCTGAGGCGCGCCGGATTGGCATGACGCGCACCACTTTCCGCAATGCTTCGGGTCTTCCGAACCGCGGACAAATGACGACTGCGCGCGACATGATCAAATTGGCTGTCGCCCTTCGCAAAAACTACGGCAGCTACTACCACTACTTTGCGACCCAGAAGTTCCGCTTTGGCAACCGTACCTATGGCAACCATAACAATCTTCTGGCGTCCTATTACGGTACTGACGGGATCAAGACCGGCTATATCAACGCATCAGGCTTTAACCTTGTTGCGTCGGTCAATCGCAATGGCAAACGCCTGATTGGCGTTGTCTTTGGCGGCCGCACGGCACGAACCCGCGATGATCAGATGAAGAAGCTTCTTGATCAGGCCTACATCAAGCTGACCAAGGAAGGCGAAATCCTTGTCCCGCGTCCGCGCATCAGCCCTGAAGACAAGATCCTTCCTGCTGATGCACAGCTTCTGATGGCGAAACGCGCAACCCGCCGCGAAGCAGAACAGCCGGGCCGTATCGATACTGAAACCGTCGTAACGCGCCTGAAACCGGAAAGCGCAAGCGGCTGGGCCATTCAGGTTGGTGCCTTTAGCGATCAGCGTCGCGCCCAGGAAGCCGTTTTGGCCGCTGCGCGCACAGCACCAGATGTGCTTCGCTTAACGCGCGCTGCAGTTGAACAGCAGGCCAGCGGTACCGGTATCGTCTACCGCGCCCGTCTTCTTGGCTTTGACGGCGAGAACGAGGCACGCGCAGCCTGCGCAGCGCTTCGCCGCGAAAACGTTGCCTGCATCCCGGTAAACGCTGGTGATGCCGGCTAATCAAACAGCCTTAAGCGCACAGATACAAAAAGGGCCATCAGATCACTCTGACGGCCCTTTTCTTTTATCTAAAGTGCCAGCCTGGCTGGGGCTTAGTGCCCGCCACCCGGAGCAAAGAAGTCATCCGATGACAGCCCGCTTTTCACCAGCTGATCGGTAACTTGTGACTTAAGGCGCACTAGACCTGCATCATCGCCCGCTTCACAACGCGCAACGATGGCTGGCTGGGTGTTGGATGCACGTAGCAGCCACCAGCCATCTTCGGTACTGACACGCACACCATCAATGCCACTAACCTCAGCACCGGCTTCTGCCAAGCGCGAACGCACTTCTTCGATCAAGGCAAACTTGCGATCATCCGGGCAGTCAATCCGGGTTTCCGGGGTATTGACAGCAACCGGCATTGCATCACGCCACTCGGCAAGACTTTTGCCACTTTGGACCAAAATGCGATACAGACGGACAGCCGCATAAGTCGCATCGTCATAGCCATAGTAACGTTCGGCAAAGAAGATATGCCCACTCATCTCACCAGCGATCGGCGCCTTGGCTTCGATCATCTTGGTCTTGATCAGCGAGTGGCCAGTCTTCCACATGATCGCATCCCCGCCAAGACGGTTGACCTCGTCAAACAGGGTCTGGCTTGCCTTGACATCTGCAATGATCGCAGCACCGGGCTGACGTTGCAGAACGTCTGCGGCATAGATCTGCAGCAGCTGATCGCCCCAAAGGACGTTGCCATTGCCATCGATCACACCAATACGATCACCGTCACCGTCAAAAGCAACACCCCAATCGGCATTATGCTTAGCAACAGCGGCTTTCAGATCAACCAGATTGGCTTCAACCGTCGGATCGGGATGGTGGTTCGGGAAATTACCATCAATCTCATCAAACAGCAGATGATGGGTACCCGGAAGCTTTGCAGTCAATTTACGAACCACATCACCAGCAGCACCATTTCCGCAATCCCAGACAATCGTCATCGGGTTGGGAACATCACAATCAAGCTCAGCAACCAGGCGATCAACAAAACGGTCATCGACATCGATATCCGATGCCGTGCCCTGCCCGGTTTCAAAATCACCCGCAGCCGCAATCTTGCCCAGTTCCTGAATAGCTTCGCCAAATACCGACTTCCCGGCATTGAGCATCTTGAAACCATTATAGTTGGACGGGTTGTGCGATCCGGTCACCATGATCCCGGCATCGGTCTTTTCATCATAGACAGTGAAATACAACATGGGCGTCGGTCCACGACCGATGCGCACGACATCGCAACCAGTCGAAAGAATGCCATCAGCCAATGCCGCTGCCAGTTCTGGCGAGCTCAATCGTCCATCACGCCCCAACGCAACGCGTTTCCCGCCGGACCGGCGAACCATCGTACCAAATGCCTTGCCCAATGCATTGGCGTCAGCAGGATGCAACGTGTCCCCGACAATGCCACGCACGTCATATTCACGCAGTACCGAGCGATCAAAAGTATGTCCGGCGGAATTCGTCATAATGTGGATTAGCCTCCGATAGATGCACGACCAACACAGGAATAGCTGAAGCCGTTCTCAGCCATTTCGGTCGGGTCATAAACGTTACGTAGATCAACGACGATCGGGTGCTTCAGCCCGTCCTTGATACGATCCAGATCCATACCGCGGAATTCATTCCACTCGGTCAGAACGACCATGGCATCGGCATCTTCGACCGTCGCATAGGCGTTTTCGCAATATTCAATGCCATCAAGAAGTTTCTTGGCTTCTTCCATGGCTTCGGGGTCATAGGCCTTGATTGTTGCGCCCGCCGCAATCAGGGCCGGCACGATATCAAGGCTTGGCGCGTCACGCATGTCATCGGTATTGGGTTTGAATGCCAAGCCCAGAACACCGATGGTTTTGCCAGAAACAGAACCACCGCACGCAGAAATCACGCGATCTGCCATGGCCTTCTTACGCTTGTTGTTCACGTCAACAACCGTCTCGATGATGCGAAGCGGGCTATTATGTTCCTGCGCGGTGCGTACAAGTGCCAGGGTGTCCTTCGGGAAGCAAGACCCGCCATACCCCGGCCCAGGATGCAGGAATTTCTTGCCAATACGACCATCAAGACCAATACCACGCGCCACGTCATGAACGTCGGCACCGACCTTTTCACAAAGATCGGCGATCTCGTTGATGAAGGTGATCTTGGCCGCCAGGAACGTGTTAGCCGCGTATTTGATCATTTCCGAGGTTTCACGCGTGGTGAAAACAATCGGCGTTTCGATCAGATAAAGCGGACGATAAAGATCCGACATCACTTCGCGCGCGCGTTCGTCACTGGTACCAATCACAACACGGTCCGGGCGCATGAAATCACCGATTGCCGAACCTTCACGCAGGAATTCCGGGTTGGACACCACGGCAAACTCTGCATCTGGGCGCTTTTCGCGGATAATGCGCTCAACCTCGCGCCCCGTACCAACCGGAACGGTTGATTTGGTGACGATAACCGTGAAACCGTCCATGGCTTCCGCTATTTCTTCTGCCGCTGCATAAACGTAGCTCAGATCGGCATGGCCATCCCCACGACGGGTCGGCGTACCAACTGCAATAAAGACCGCGTCTGCGTCCTTCACACCTTCCTTAAGGTCGGTGGTGAAGTTAAGGCGCCCTGCCTTGACGTTGTTTTCGACCAGAACTTCAAGACCAGGCTCGTAGATTGGCATGATACCGTCTTCAAGACGGGCGATCTTCTCGGCATCCTTATCGACACAAATGACATCTGTACCGAATTCGGAGAAACAGGCACCGGAAACAAGTCCAACATATCCGGTCCCGATCATTGCTACGCGCATAGACGTTTTACCCTAGTAAGTAATTGCCAATCGGGGAGCAGTGCTCCGCTCCCCGACCGACCATATTGCAATTAAATGATTATTCGGCGGCTTCGCCTTCGGCAAACTCATGAATAAGCTGACGCACATCATCGCGCATATCTTCACGCGCCAAGGCAAATGCCATTGTCGCCTTCAGGAAGCCGATCTTGTTACCGCAATCAAAGCGACGGCCTTCAAAGCTGTAGCCATAGAACGGCACCTTGCCTATCATGGCGGCCAATGCGTCGGTCAACTGGATTTCATTGCCAGCACCGCGCGGAATATTTTCAAGCACCTCGAAGATGCCCGGATCAAGGATATAGCGACCGATTGCCGAAAGGGTCGAAGGTGCCTCTTCCGGTTTTGGTTTCTCAACCATGCCGCATGCGCTGATCAGGCGACCATTGGTGCCTTCAACTTCAAGAACACCATAGCGATGCACTTCTTCGCGCGGCACATCCATGACGGCCACCATGTTGCCACCGGTACGGCCATAGCTATCGACCATCTGCTTCATGCAGGGTGTCTTGGCCTGTATAAGGTCATCGGCCAGCAAAACAACAAACGGCTCATCACCAACCAGCGATTTCGCGCAAAGAACAGCATGCCCAAGGCCAAGCGGATTACCCTGACGGGTATAGGTCACGCGACCATGTTCCGGGATCATGCTAAGCGCTGTTTCAAGCGCATCTTTTTTGCCACGTTCGGCAAGAATCGCTTCAAGTTCAGCAGAACGGTCGAAATGGTCTTCGATTGCAGTTTTACCGCGACCGGTCACAAAGATGAATTCTTCGATGCCTGCAGCGATGGCTTCTTCAACAGCGTATTGAATCAGTGGCTTGTCAACGACCGGCAGCATTTCTTTCGGCATTGCCTTGGTTGCTGGCAAGAAACGCGTGCCCATACCTGCAACCGGAAATACTGCCTTCTTAATCTTCTTCGACATTTAAATACTTCCCTTTTCAACCGCTGCATGCCTGCCTGTTCAAGACCGAGCCGCATATATGCTTCTGCCACATTTCCCGAACACGGATCAAGCAAGCGTACGCGTAATCCACGCTAATCTTTACATAGCCGTAACAAAAGGCTGCGTGCTGCATTGATCTTTGATGCCAGATAGTCCGAGCCACCATGATCTGGATGGACGGCCTTGATCTGGATCTTATAAGCCCGATTGATGTCTTCCCGCGTCGCGTGCGCGCCGACACCAAGAATTTTGCGGGCCTCATCAATTGTCATGTCAGACGCGTTGGAATTCCCCTTGCCACTTTGCCTGTACTCATCGTCGCTGCGGTCGCCTCCTCCGGCGTGAGAACCATATTCGCCATTATCTGCCGAACGCCAATTTTGCCATCCCGCACAATCGGGACGTCGTTCAAAATAGGCTTCCAGAACCGCTTGGCTTTGATCGGTTGCACTGCAACAGTCAACATAAAGCAACTGCAGGTCGTCAACCCCCAAGCTGTCCAAATCAGCCCCGGCATAGGTTCCCGCAAGCACAGAACCCCGCATTTGCCCGCTTTCAAGATCAAGCAACATATGCAGAATTTCTGTCCGGATCTCCGACACAGTCCCGGCACCCGCTGTCTGGTTACCAAAATGTCCCGGTTGCGCCCGCTTGCGCGACGCAGCAAATATCCTTCGAAAAAGTGGCCACAAAAAGCCAAGCTTCATGATCCGGACCAAAAATGGAACCGCCGCCGCCAAAGCCGCAGCCATCGCCGCAATCTTGCCGGTCAGAAGCAACCAGGCTGCCAAGATCACGAGCAGCAATATGACGAGAAAAAGGCCAACCTTGCGGACATCTTTGGGCTCAGCCTCTGTCATCCAGCGGATCAGAAAGCCCGCAGCAACGAAAATCGCAATGCCAATCAAGAACCACTGCATCAGCGTGATTTCCGCAATTGATGACCAAGCCTGAGAACTTCTTCGGAACCGGTTTTGCTTTGATAAGCAGAAAGCGCATCCTGTCCGCCCACCGCATAGCTTGCGACAGCCCCCAGAAGATCACGAAGTTTTTTGGCAGAACTGGCATCAAACTGCATGAATGCACCGTCAGTTATGCGTGCGATTTCGCCAAAAGCGAATGCCGCATCAGGATCGCGCCCCTCTTGAAACATGAATGCTTTGACACCTTTGAGTGCGAGTTTCCCGGCCAATGGGGCCAGATGATCAACATTTTCCTCAATACAGTCACCGACATATATCAAGGCATTGATCTTTTTGCTGTTTGCTTCACGCTCGACATGCGCAAGGACGCGTTCAATCTGGGTGTGTCCGGCCCGACAAGTGACCTTGGTGATATAATCGCGAAATGATTTGGCATTGCGCGCCCAACCACTTGCCTTGCATTCCCCAAGTCCGCGAAAAAACACCAGCTGAACATCAAGTGCGCCGATGCCATCGACCGCCTCAAACATTTCTGCCTGAATTTCCGCTGCCGTATCCCAGCTTGGCTGGCGACTGGCTGTCGCATCCATGGCAAAGATCAACCGTCCTTGCGCTGGCCCCGATGCCGGGGCAGACACCGCAAGATTGCGCGCCTGATTAAGGAAATCAGTAACGTCTTTCGCGTTTGACGTATCAGTGATGATGTCTTTGCGTGCCAAAAGAACCTGCCTGCTTCACATATCGGATGGACGGATCGTCACGTTCATCAAGATATAGGCCCCATCAGGTCAAATCGGCAACTCTTCGCCCTCGGCCGGTTTGAACCCGATCACTTCAAGCAGTGAGCGGACTTCCTGACGTGCTGCCATATGCGACATGCTCATCGGGATCCCAACGCCCTTCTCACGAAGATCAAGCAAGGTCAGACCTTTAAGGAAAAGCTCGCGATAAATCACACGCTCGCCAAAGCCGGGAGCAGCACGGAAACGAATGCGATCGCCAAGCTTTTCAACGATTTCCGCAATATCACGTTTGTTGCGCGCATCAAGATGCGACAAGCGGTTACGCATGACGATCCAGTCAATGGTTCCGCCATCAATCGCCGCACGTCGCTTGCGCGCATCCCAGACCATTTCGGCATAGATGCTAGGTCCTTTGATCTCCAAACTATCGGGATCAATACGGGCAAGCATATCAAGATCAATGAAACTGTCATTGATCGGGGTAATCAGTGTATCGGCACAGGCATGCGCCAAACGCGACAGGTAATTGTCACTCCCCGGGCAATCCATCACGACAAAATTACAGTTCAGCACCATCTCGCCAAGGGCTGTTGTGAAACGTTCACGCTCATCAAGCTTGGCTTCGTTGCCATCTGAAAGCTCGCTTCGGTAAATCGGGCGATGGTCGGGAACCGGAAGGCTCAGACGCTTTTTCTCGTTAAACGCATTGCGGTTTTCAACGTAGCGCGTCAGCGTTCCCTGCCGCGCATCGATGTCAAGTGACCCCACACGGAATCCCATTTTCATCAGCGAAACGATCAAGTGCATCGCGGTTGTTGATTTCCCCGATCCCCCTTTTTCGTTACCGATAACGATCACATGGGCGCGGTTCGACGGCGGTTGTTTGTCCGTCGCGGTCTGCTGGCCTGCGCTGTCCCCTGATGCGCTGGTCTCTTGCACCGTCATGATTGCTTGCTCCGTGTCTTCAGGCTTATTGATGTTGTCCCCAAGGCCAATCTCCCCAATGAGCCCCTTTAGAACCAAAAATCAAGGCAAAAGAAACACATCTCGGTGAGGTCCAATCACTGGCCACTAGCCAATCTAGAAGCACAAAGGTAAAGATAAGGGTAGCGCAACGCAAAAATGCGCCTGAAAACAAAATGAAAGGACGCAACGTGAAGTATCGGGCGGCTCTGATTGGCGGCATGTTTGCCAGCCTACTGCTTTCAACTCCACACTTGGCCGCGGCACAGCAAGCCGGTGGTTTTGAACAGATCCCCGATGAACAAAGCCCGGTAAGCTTCACATCGCTTCTCGAAGGTCAGCGCGTTTTCCTGCGTCAGTACCGCGAAAACAGCACGATCTTTGTCGGCCGCTGGTTTGCGCCCCGAACCGCGAACGAACCAAGCCAGGCGGCAAGCGATCTTCATCTTGAAACTGTCTATACCACCTCGGCACCGGGTTTTCGGTTCAGCACAGCCATGTCGCCTGAACAACTGCCCGCCATGTTCGATTCTCTAAAAGGTCGCAACATCCCGAATGGCCCGAATTTTGTTCAGGACACCCGGTACGGTCAGATCGCCTTTGCCCCGTTTGTGCGTGATGGATCACAATGTGCGTCCTTTGTCGGCCAATGGGATCCGCAAACCCAGGCCCAACGCGGCATTCGCATTTTGGGATATTACTGTACCCCGGTGCAAATCCAGTCCTGGGGGCAACCGGTTCCAGCTGATAAGCTGATCGACATCGTCGATGCACAGGAATTTGCCGCGATCTTCATGAAAAGCCTGACGATTGAACTGCCGGAAAACGCCGCGATCACCGACGCGGTTGTTGCCCGTGCTGGTAACGCAGAAGTCATTCAGCAGCCAGAAGGCGAAACCACGCCGGTTGCTACAGATGGCATTGATATTGTGACCAACTGGCAAAACGTGCGCGGCACCGGGAAACTGCGTTTTGATCAGCCATCAGGCGAAGGCACAATGATTGTCGATGATGCACAACGTCACTGCGAGGGCATCTGGCGCCATGAAGGTGGTGCCTATCAAAGCGGCACCCTGCCCTTTGGCAGCTGGTATGTTTATTGTAACGACGCGAGCTTCGCGCGCGGCCATTACACCAGCGAATCCCCAACCGTTGTCACCGGCGACGGCAAGGACAATCAGGGACAAGCTGTCTATTTCCGTCAGGCCAACTGATTTCGATCCCATTCAGGATCAAACGACCAATTAACGCCCCAAAGAAGACACACAAAACATGACTGCAGATATCCAAACCATCGTCATTGGTGCCGGCGTCGTCGGCCTTGCCTGCGCCAGATCACTTGCCAAAGCCGGCCGCGAAGTTCTGATCCTTGAACAACATGACGCGATTGGCACCGAAACCAGTGCACGTAACAGCGAAGTGATCCATGCAGGCATCTATTACCCCAAAGGCAGCCTGAAGGCAGAGCTTTGCGTCACCGGGCGCGAGATGCTCTATCGCTATTGTCAGGACAACGGGATTGAGCACAAACGCACCGGAAAGCTGATCGTCGCCACCGCAGAAGACCAGATCGAAGCCCTGAATGGTATCAAAGCCAAGGCGTTTGAGAACGGCGTTACTGACCTTACCTGGCTAACTAAGGCCGAGGCACTTGAGCGCGAACCGGCCCTTAATTGTGTTGGCGCCCTTCACAGCCCATCAACCGGCATTGTTGATAGCCACCAATTGATGGTAACCCTGTTGGGTGAAGCCGAAAATAACGGTGCAACGCTGGCCCTGAACACTAAGGTCACCTCGGTTAATCACGAAGACGGCTTGTTCACGGTTAATACGCAAGATGCCGACGGCGAAGAAATGAGCCTGACCTGCAATGAACTGATCGTTGCGGGTGGCCTGCACAGCCAAACACTTGGCCGTAATTTCACCGGACTTCCGGCCGACACCGTCCCGCCGCAGCATTATGCGCGTGGGTGCTATTTCACCCTGTCTGGCAAGGCACCATTTTCAACGCTGATTTACCCGGCGCCCGAGAGCGCTGGCCTTGGCATCCATCTGACACTGGATATGGGCGGTCAGGCGCGCTTCGGCCCAGATGTCACCTGGGTTGATGAACCAAATTATGACGTACCCGAAGAACGTCGCGCGGCCTTTGCACAAGCCATTCGCAAATACTACCCGGACCTGAATGAAGATGCACTGCAAACCGGCTATGCCGGTGTACGCCCGAAAATTCAGTCACCAAACGAGCCAGCCCGCGACTTCATGATTGCCGATGAAAAGTTGCACGGCCTTAATGGACTTGTAATGCTCTATGGTATTGAATCACCGGGTCTAACGGCCTCGCTAGCGATCGGGGCAAAGGTATGCGACCTGATTTCGCAATACGGCACCAATCAGGCAGCGTAAAACGACTGCCACGATGAAACATCGACGGATAAAAGCATGGGCAAGGAACGCGACAGCAAAGCTCACAAGATCAGTGCGCAGGTAACAGGCACCCAAATGCCTGTGACCAAGGCCGCTGTATCACGCCGTCGCTTCCTTGAAGGCAGCATGTTGGGGCTTGGCAGCGCCTTGCTGGCATCAAGTCCCCTTTCCCTACATGCACAGCAGCTTGAACCGTTCATCCCGGCCCCCAATAGTCTGAGCCAAGGGCGCGGCCTACCCGCAGAAACCAATAAACCCAAGGTCGATTTCACCGAAGAGATGCGCGAATATGTCATCGCGCTCAGCCGTTGGGCGAAAAGCTATCGCAGTGATTTTGCCGTGATTGCCTGGAATGCGCTTGAGCTGACCGAATTCCTTGAAACGACATTATTCGCAGCACGCGGCACAGCAGAACCTGCACGCAACTATTTGCGCGCCCTTGACGGCATCATGGTTGACGCCCCGTTTTACGGTTATGAAAACTACGCGGAAGCGACCAACGGCGAAGAAACCAAGTATATCCTGGGCTATCTTGAGCGCCTCAAATATGAAGGCCTGAAATATTTCGTTGTCGATTACACCAACAAATGGTCTGACATGCAGGCCGCGCGGCAACAAATTTCGGCCTATGATCCGCTTTATTACGGCGCACCTCCCCCGGGGATGCAGCTATCGTCCCTTGCCAAAGTGCCCAATACGCCGATTGGTTCGAACCCGCATGTGGTCGACGACATTCGTCAGTCAAAAAACTTCGCGATTGTTCTCGATAGCTCCCCGTATGGAACCAAGGATGCCTATCTTGATGCGCTGGTGGATACCAACTACGACACTCTGATCATTGATCCGTTCCATCGCGGCACCATCCCATTGACCTATGATGATATGACCCGGTTGCGCTACAAAAAAACCGGAACGCCGCGTACCTTGCTGGCCTATATCAATATCGCAACGGCAGAAACATATCGTTATTACTGGAAAAGCAGCTGGCGGCCGGGCAATCCAAGCTTCCTGAGCGAGGGAAATCTTCTGGCGCGCTGGGGTCAGGAACATCACGTCCATTACTGGTCCCGTGAATGGCAAAGCATGATCTATGGCAGCGAAGGCGCCTATTTGGGCGGTATCATGAAGCTTGGCTTTGATGGTGTGCTGTTGGGTGGCCTTGATGAATATGCCTGGTGGCTTGATTACTGATATCCGCCCCAAAAGTGGCCGTCTTCACAAACAAATGATCTGAAACTGCCACCGATCCACCGTCACACATTTGACGGAGGGCCCATGCTTATGCACTGTGATGTCACATTAAAACATAATCTGCATCGCAGTTAACAGGAGGCCCGAATGTCAGAACCGATCATTCATTACTTCTTTGTCCAGTCCCCCTGGTCTTTCTTTGGTTTTCGTCGTGCCGTCGAAATTGCCAAGAAACATGGTGTTGAAATCATCCATAAGCCATGCCGGGCAGCAGATGTCTGGGAACATGGGGGTGGTGTGCCGCTGGCAAAGCGCCCCAAACCGCGTCAGGAATATCGTCTGGTCGAACTGAAACGCTGGTCGGAGCATCTTGGCATCCCGATCAATCTGCATCCGAAATTCTTCCCGGTCGATGAAACCCTTGCGGCACGCACCATCATCGCAGTTCAGGAAGACGGCAAGGATGTCGCAGGCCTGACCGAAACGCTGATGGGCGATATCTGGTTGCGTGAACGCGACCTGACCCTGCATCAAACCGTGCGCGAGGCACTGATCGCCAATGGCCTTTCGGTCGAATATCTTGAAAGTGCCGATCTGCCGGAAATCGCCAAGATCTATGACGACAACTGTCAGACAGCGCGGGAGCGGAACATTTTCGGTGTTCCGACCTATTTCGTCGGAAATGAAATGTTCTGGGGTCAGGATCGACTGGATTTTGTCGACCGCGCCCTCGGCTAAGCGCGCTTAAAACGCCATCAGACAAAAACGACTTGGGCGGGGATTACCCCGCCCAAGTCGTTTTGGCCCCCGATCAGATCAGCAACCAGTATTGGTTTACCCCTTAGCCAAGGCGTTTGACGTGATCGACAACGAAACCGTCACAAGACGGATAGCTGTTTTCGATCATGGCAAGGGCCTTATGCTCGTCACTTGCAGCAACTTCGTGGGTCTGCACATCTGCCCAGCGATCGTCAAAGATTTCGTGGGAACGGTTTTCTTTGACACATTCGCGAACGGCTTGGTTGTGCAGTTCAACTTCGAATACGGTCTGGCGATGGTCTGTGAATGCAGACATTTCCGCCGATCTCCTTACTTTTTGTCCGGCGGCGCCGCCCAGACGCCGTCGTGTCCTGAACCGGGAATCTCAACCACAAGATACCCAACCGTGAGTTTACGTTTCGCGCCTTAACGAGCCGTAAATTGTCCGGTTAATTTGTATTTCTAGATTAATTGCTCCTGTTTCAAGTGCGAAAACGACATGGCTGCATGACCAGAATCCGGCACAAAGCTTGGATCAGAACAATTCCCGTTCAACCGCAGGATCGGGAAAACAATATCCCGATCTGCCCAAACCAAATTGCCTGAAACGCTGTTTTGGCCCCCTGCTGACCAGTCAAAAAAGAATCATCCGAGCCGTGATATTTTCACGTTTTGGCAAAAGCGCCTCATGCTGCAGCGCACAGGTCGCGTAATAATATTTCAAAACGCATCTGCAATGATCATAAAGTTCCACACCAGATGATCGCCCCAACCGAAACGTTCTTTTTTTGCTCCCACGTGAATTTGAAATTGATCGGAAGCCCATTGCATCAAACATAAAAGGATAAGCAGGCGGGAGCTTGCACCAAAACAATGATGCTGCCAGGAGGCTGCAAGAGGATGAACGTCTTTTCCGATATCGCATTTGATGGCCATGAACAGGTCGTTTTCGCCAGTGACGATGCCACGGGTCTGAAAACCATCATCGCCGTCCATAACACCAATCTTGGTCCGTCGCTGGGTGGCTGCCGCATGTGGCCCTATGCCAGCGAACAGGAAGCCATCCACGATGTGCTCCGCCTGTCGCGCGGCATGACCTACAAGTCAGCCCTTGCCAACCTTCCGCTTGGCGGCGGTAAATCCGTGATCATTGGCGATCCGCGCAGCCAGAAGACCCCGGAACTGTTCCGCGCCATGGGCCGTGCGGTTGAACAGGTCGGTGGTCGTTACATCGTCGCAGAAGACGTCGGCACCAGCCCCGCCGATATGGAACAGATCGCAAGCCAGACCAAACATGTTGGCGGCATCAATGATGGCTCCGACCCGGCCCGCACCGGCGACCCATCCCCGTTTACCGCCTATGGCGTCTTTATCGGCCTGAAAGAAGCAGTACGCTTCAAGCACGGCACGGATGAGCTTAAAGGCATGCGCGTCGCGGTTCAGGGCCTTGGTCATGTTGGCTATCATCTGTGCCGTATGCTTCACGATGCTGGTGCAAAACTGATTGTTGCTGACCTTAACACCCACAGTGTTAACTCAGCGGTCGAAGAATTCGGTGCCACTGCCGTATCCGTTGACGAAATCCTGTCGGTCGATGCAGACATTCTCGCCCCCTGCGCACTGGGTGGCGTGATCAATGATCGCAGCATCGACGCGCTGAAAGCTGGCATCATTGCCGGTGCCTCAAACAACCAGCTTGAGCATGACCGCCACGGCGAAATGCTGCGTGATAAAGGTGTTCTTTATGCGCCCGATTACGTGATCAATGCTGGTGGTGTGGTCGAAGTGCATTATTGCCGCGAAGGCAAATCAGTTGCCGAAACCAACAAACATATCGAAGGCATCGCCGCGACCGTGCGCGAGATTTTCGAACGCGCCAAGCAGCAGAACCTTTCAACCGGCTTCGTTGCCGACCGTCTGGCAGAAGAACGCTTTGGACTGGTCAAACGCGCCGCCTGATATTTTCAGGATCACGAGCAGACAAAACAAAAGGCGAGGCCCAAGTGGCTTCGCCTTTTTCCATTTCGGTATGTAGTGATCTGGCCTTTGGCGGATGTCTTATTCCGCGGCGATCGGCTCGTAATTCGCGGTAACGGCTGCTGCATCATCGCAATCGCAATTGCCACAGGTTTTCGACTGAAGCAATTCAGCACGCATGTGGCAGGCGCATTTCCCACACTGGGGCGCGCAGCCATGGAAGCGGAATACTTCCGCAGGACGCGTAGCACCGCCTTCTTCGGCAGCGCGTCGGACGTCTTTTTCCCTTAGTGCATTACAGATGCAAACATACATGGTGCAATTGCAATCAGTTATTAATTACGGCTGGAAATCTCTACGAGAAATGCGAATAGTTTTCAAACACTTTTGCAAATGCTGCACAAAAAAAATTCCCCAGAAACCCTAAGGTTTGTGGGGAATTTTCAAAAAAGTCGTTTAATCAGAAGGAGATCAGGCCACTGCGATATGGCTAACTACACGCGAAACACCTTTGATGCGGCGCACGATCGAAAGCACCTTTTGCAGCTCTTCATCGCTTTGTGCTTCGCCCATGATGTAGACGATATTCTGCACCGACTGCCAACGATAGTTGACCGAGCTCACCCCTTTTTCCGCCAATAACAAGGCCTTAATCTGACCTTCGATCCAGACGTCTGACACGGACTGGGTGGCCGAATCCGTCGGGACGGCGTTCTTGCCATATTCGTCTTCCGCCTGATGGTATGCGGCGATGGTTTCTTCGTCCGCGACAACCAGATGGTCATAGACGTTTTTAATGCGGGTATCCTGCTTGATCAGCGAGGTCACATCATAATATTTGGCCTTGGAATCCACCATGCCGGTAATCATGACGTCCTGTTTCCAGATATCGACATTCACATCCATCAGATAGGTGTGGTCGAGTTTGGAGAACTCGCCAAGAATGCCTGACTTGATCTGGGTATCCACCCACTGGTCGTTGCCTGTCCGGTCTTCCAACGGCATTTGCAGCGGTCCACAGGCCGCAAGCGGTGCAGCCAAAACTGCGCAAACCGATACCGTTTTCAGAACACGGCGGACACCGTGGGACACCTTGATCATTCGAGTTCTCCTTTTATTACCTGCCAAACAGGGCTGCCATTTTCGGGGTCGCTTGGCGACCGTCCGTTCCAATATGACACCCGTTACAAAGCCGCAGGACGCAATCTGTTCCAGACATCAGGTATTACAATGAATTTTGACGAAAAAAAGCCCGACAGCATTCTGTGGCGTAGCATCAAACAATTTTGTGATGATTGAAAGAAAAATGGACCGGGAATTTCTTCCCGGTCCAAGGTACGGATATCACTATCCGGCAGGCTCATCATCCGGACGACCGGATTGTCTTTGACCGCAAGCGATCAATTCTCGTCCATCGACATCAGCGATGCGTTCCCGCCCGCAGCCGTCGTGTTGATCGTGATAGTTTTTTCCGTGGCAAAGCGATGCAGGAATGCTTCATCAGGAAGTGCGCCGTCATCTTCGGCACCACTGTCAGAAATCAGCGACAGGATCGCGCCAGCGCGCTTTGCCAAAAGCTGCTTGAACGAGGTGACACGATCAAGCGGTGCAACACAGGACACACCGGCAATATCGCCATCATACATCGCACCAAGGCCCGTATTGGTACCAACCGCCTTCACAAGCTTCGCTGGAAGACCCGCAGCCACCACAAGACCCGGAATATCACCAAGCCATTTCTGATCACCTGCAAGGATCACCGCATTGCCCGCAGCCAAGGCTGCCCCCAAATGACGGATCACCCGTGCCGGTTCGGCATCCTTGTCTACCTGCACCAGATAAACCCCTCGACCAAGGCAATAAAGGTCGTTGGTTTCACCGGTCGGTCCAGGCATACGTTTTGGCGCAACAAAGCCGTTTTCAGCCAAGGCCGCAAAGTTCGCGACATGATCGGCACCAGCAACCAGGGCATCATTGCCAGACGCATCCATTTTCGCTGCCAGCTTTTCAAGAATGCGGACACGCTCGTTGCCTTCAACGGCCTGCCATTCTTCCTGGGCTGAAAGCATCGCGGCATATTCAGCCGATGCGATGACATCCTTAACAATGATCGGTGCGCGATCTTCAATGTAATCGTCGGCCTTGGTGCTGGCTGCAGTCGCAACCGGCTTGGCAAAGCGTTCGACATAGTGCGGACCACCGGCCTTCGGACCAGTACCGGACTTACCCTGCCCGCCGAACGGCTGAACACCGACAACCGCACCAATCATGTTACGGTTCACATAGCAGTTGCCAACGCGCAGCTTCTGGGAAATCTCGCGCACGGTACCGTCGATACGCGAATGAATACCCATGGTCAGGCCATAGCCAGATGCGTTGATCTGATCGAGGATCTTGGGCAGATCGCGCGCCTTGTAACGCACCACATGCACAACCGGACCAAACACTTCGCGTTCCAGAACATCAATCGACGGAATTTCGAAGCAATGCGGGGCAAAGAAAGTACCACCTTCACATTCCGGCAGAACATCACACGCATGAAGCAGCTTGGCTTCTTTCTTCATGCGTTCTGCATGGGCTTCAAGAACCTTGCGCGATTTCTCGTCAATCACCGGACCGACATCAATATCAAGGAACTTCGGATCACCAACGCGCAGTTCCTTCATCGCGCCGACCAGCATGTGGCAAAGCTTGTCGGCGATATCTTCCTGCACAAACAGGACACGAAGCGCCGAGCAACGCTGACCAGCGGACTGGAAGCCGGAAATGATCGCATCCTGAACGACCTGTTCGGGAAGTGCGGTCGAATCAACGATCATCGCGTTTTGACCACCGGTTTCCGCAATCAGCGGCAACGGAACACCCGGACGTTTTGCCAGCGCCTGGTTGATCAGTTGTGCGGTTTCGGTCGACCCGGTAAAGGCCACACCGGCAATGCGCGGATCATTGATCAGCTGATTGCCAATCACACGGCCCGGTCCCGGTACAAGGTTAAAGGCCGAACCCGGAATACCAGCTTCAAGGATCAATTCTGCGGCACGGGCCGCAACCAGTGAAGTCTGCTCTGCCGGTTTGGCAATGACAGCATTACCTGCTGCAAGGGCCGCAGTGACCTGCCCCAGGAAAATCGCAAGCGGGAAGTTCCACGGGCTGATGCATACGATCACACCACGGCCTTCAAGCGGGCTTCCTTCGCGGAAGGTTTCCTCGGCACGGTTGGCGTAATAGCGACAAAAATCGACAGCTTCGCGGACTTCGGCAACGCCATCGGAATAAAGTTTGCCTGCTTCGCGCTGACAAAGGGCAATGAACTCGTCCATATGATCTTCAAGAAGATCACCCAGACGACGCAATGCTGCTGCACGGTCGCTACCCGGTGTTTTATTCCAGATGTCATAGCCTTTAAGCGCAGAAACAACTGCCGCTTCAACATCGGCCTCGGACGCCTGAACCAGATCACCAACCTTTTCGCCAAGCTTGGCCGGGTTCAAAACATCAACCGGGTTACCCGTGACCAGTTTGCCATCGATCAGCGGTGCCGCGTTCCAGGTCTTACCCTGAATTTCAGCAAGCTTCGCATTCAGCGGTAGCAGCTTGTTGGTGTCGGTCAGATCGATCCCGCGCGAGTTCACACGACCCGCACCATAAAGATCAACCGGTGCCGGAATCTTCGGATGGCCCTTACGCGGAAGAGCCGCCATTTTCTCAACCGGATCGGCGATCATTTCTTCGATCGGCAGTTGTTCGTCCTGAATACGGTTCACGAAGCTGGTGTTAGCACCGTTTTCCAGAAGACGACGCACCAGATAGGCCAGAAGGTCTTCATGGGTGCCAACCGGCGCATACACGCGGCACGGAACATTTTCACCGGCCTTATCGACGATCTGTTCATACAGCGCTTCGCCCATGCCATGCAGACGCTGGAATTCAAAGGTACGGTCATTGCCCGCCATCTCAAGGATCGAGGCAACCGTGTGTGCGTTGTGGCTGGCGAACTGGCAATAAAACGCATCACGACGCGACAGCATCAGTTTGGCACATGCCAAATAGGAAACGTCAGTCGCAGCCTTACGGGTAAAGCACGGATAGCCGTCAAAACCGTTTTCCTGGCTGAATTTAACTTCGGTATCCCAATAAGCCCCCTTGACCAGACGCACCATCATCTTGCGACCGACCTTGTTTGACAGATCAGCCAGCCATTCCAGAACGTAGTAAGCACGTTTCTGATAGGCCTGAACCGCAAGACCATAGCCTTCCCAACCGTCAAGCTCCGGATCGGCAAACACAGCACCAATCACGTCAAGCGACAGGTCAAGGCGGTTGGCTTCTTCAGCATCAACGGTAAAGCCGATGTCATATTTTTTGGCCAAAAGAGCAAGCTGCTTCAGACGCGGGGTCAGCTCGTTCATCACGCGATCATAGTTCGCGAAATCATACCGCGGATGGATCGCCGAAAGCTTGACCGAGATGCCCGGGCTATCGATCGGACCACGGCCATTGGCAACGCGACCGATATCGTGGATCGCGACTTCATAGGCCTTATAGTAACGATCAGCATCTTCCATGGTGCGGGCCGCTTCGCCCAACATGTCATAGGAATAGCGATAGCCTTTTTCTTCGTTGGCTTTGGCGCGCTCGGCCGCTTCATCAATCGTGCGACCCATCACGAACTGACGGCCCATGATGCGCATGGCGTGGTTGAACGCCTTACGAATAACCGGCTCGCCGGAACGCGCAATCATACGTTTCAGCAAACGGCCCGGATCGGCTTTTTCTGCCTTGCCAAACTTGATGACCTTACCGGTCAGCATCAACCCCCAAGTGGATGCATTGACAAAAAAGCTGTCAGAATGACCAAGGTGGCTTTGCCAGTTGGCATCAAACAGCTTGTCCTGGATCAGCTTGTCGGCGGTGACCGCATCTGGCACGCGAAGCAGGGCTTCAGCCAGGCACATCAGGATCACTCCTTCTTTGCTTGAAAGTTCATATTCATGCAGGAGGGCATCAATGCCGCTTTTGCCGTTATCCGCCTTGCGAACGCGCGACACCAGCTGATAGGCGCGGTCCTGAACACGGGCGGTCTGTTCCGGCGACAACCGTGCAGCTTCGATAAGACGTTCAACAACAGCTTCTTCATCCGCACGATAGGAATCACGGATCTGCTGACGAATTTTGTTTGGTTGGGGCAATTCAGTGCGGAACATCTTGTTTGATCTCTCCCTGCATTTTCAATTCACCGATCCCGAAACCGGGTATTTGGCGCGGCCCTTTTGAAGCCTGATGGCACCTCTATGGCGACAGACAATAAGATTTCATCCAAAAAATGTGCTGCCAATTTTCGAAAATTTACGATATATCATCCAAACAATTCGCCTTTATACAGTCACAAACACTGGTTAGTTGGTTAAAATGCAGAAGAACCAAAAGAGCCTCGATAAGATCGACAAGCAGATCCTTCGGGAACTTCAAAATGACGGCCGTATGTCAAACGTAGAGCTGTCTCGCCGGGTCAATCTTAGCCCGACCCCATGCCTTGAACGTGTGCGCCGCCTTGAACAGCACGGTTTCATTACCGGCTATATGGCGACCCTTGATCCGCGCAAACTCAATCAGTCACTAGTTGTCTTTGTCGAAATCACTTTGGACCGCACCACCCCGGACGTTTTTGATGTCTTTGCCGCTGCCATTCGCAAGCTGCCAGAGATCGAAGAGTGCCACATGGTTGCTGGCGGATTTGATTATCTCGCCAAACTGCGGGTTGAAGACATGTATGCCTATCGCGAGTTCCTTGAACGTCTGTCTTCGGTTCAGGGCGTCAGTCAGACTCATACATATGTTGTCATGGAAGAAGTAAAAGTCCGGCCGGGCATTACGATCCCTTGATGTTCTGTTTTTTGGTTGATTCGCAATAGCTTAATGCCGCACAATTACAATTGTTCAAGACAGGCGAAAGACCTGTCGGTGTGAAGATTGCCGGAAACCAAATAAACAGAACAGGCGCAGAAACATGTCCGAAGTAACGTTCTATTTCGATTTTTCGTCACCTTACGGTTATCTCGCTGCCGAACGAATGGAAGCATTCGAATCGCGTGTCGGTGTCACCGTTACCTGGCGGCCTTTCATGATAGGCGCGGCTTTCAAGCAAACCGGACAATCACCCCTTTTAAGCCAACCGATTCGAGGCACGTATTTCCGCCACGATATGGAACGCTGCGCACGCTTGCAGAACACACCGTTTCACATCCCGGAAAACTTCCCCTACGCGGCCTTGGTTCCGACACGGGCTTTTTACTGGCTTGAATCACGATCGCCGATGCTGGCACGGAAATTCGCCAAGGATATCTATCGCGGCTATTTCGCCGATGGCCTGGATATGGCCAACCCGGAAAACGTCTTTGCCGCCGCAAGCCGCCATTCGATCAATGTTTCGGAAATGCGGGCAGCTGTTGAAAATCAACGCTGGAAAGATCACACCCGCACCGTAACCGAAGAAGCCATATCGCTTGGCGCGTTCGGATCGCCTTTCTTCTTCTATGAGGACGAGCCATTTTTCGGCAATGACCGACTTGAACAACTTGCCCAGTGGATTTCACTGCGCAAAGAGACAGCGGGCAGTCAAAGCGACTGATCGCACCTCCACAAACCAACACCACGCCATCAAGCTTTACCATTAAACTTTAACGGACCTTTCCAGTTGAAGCGCGCACCCGCCTGCCCTACCTCAATGCATGCAGATCGCATCGCCTTGGGACGTGATCGCATGCGCAAAAATAGGCTGCGAACAGGCTTCGCGGACGCAACAATCGTTCGGTTTCAGGTGGTTATAGCGTTCCTTATTTCCATATAGATAATTTCGGTACTGAAATACCTATTTAATATTGACGTTTACGTAAACTTCACCCATAACAACAGCCATAAACACCATTCACCCGGGCGCTTTCTTGCCCACAACAAAACGGTGCAGGCGGACGATGACGGTACTGAAATCTGCGGTAAATTCACGCTCTGAAGAATTCCGCAACAATGCCGAACATATGGAAAAGCTGGTTGCGGATTTGCGCGATCAAATCGCGACGGTCAAACTTGGCGGCGGTGATCGCGCCCGTGAACGTCACACAGGACGCGGCAAATTGCTGCCCCGCGAACGTATCCGCCAGCTGCTTGATATCGGCTCACCGTTTTTAGAACTTTCCCAGCTTGCCGCCCATGGCATGTATGGTGATGAAGACGTTCCGGCTGCTGGCATCATTACCGGCATTGGCCGTGTATCGGGTGTCGAATGTGTGATTGTCGCCAATGATGCGACGGTCAAAGGTGGTTCCTACTATCCAATGACCGTAAAGAAGCATCTTCGCGCACAGGAAATCGCGCTGGAAAACAATCTGCCCTGCATTTATCTGGTCGATAGTGGCGGTGCCAACCTGCCCCGCCAGGATGATGTTTTCCCTGATCGTGATCATTTCGGACGCATCTTCTTTAACCAGGCAACCATGTCGTCCAAGGGGATCCCGCAGATCGCGGTTGTCATGGGGTCATGCACCGCAGGCGGCGCCTATGTCCCGGCAATGTCTGATGAAAGCATCATTGTCCGTAAACAAGGCACGATCTTCTTGGGTGGCCCGCCACTGGTGAAGGCCGCGACTGGCGAAGTCGTCTCGGCCGAAGACCTTGGTGGTGCGGATGTTCACTGCAAAACATCCGGTGTGACGGATCATTATGCGCAGGATGACAGCCATGCGCTTTCGATTGCACGTGACGTGGTCAAGAACCTGAACTGGACCAAAAATCCCGGCCTGACCCTGACCGAACCGCGCGCACCGGCCTATGACCCGCGCGAGATTTATGGCGTGGTTCCGACCGACACCAAGAAGCCCTATGACGTGCGCGAAATCATTGCCCGCATCGTTGATGGCTCTGAATTTGATGAGTTCAAGGCACAATACGGCACGACCCTTGTTACCGGCTTTGCCCGCATCTTTGGCTATCCGGTTGGCATCGTTGCCAATAACGGCATTCTGTTTTCTGAAAGCGCGCTTAAGGGGGCGCATTTCATCGAGCTTTGCGCACAGCGCGGCATTCCGCTGGTTTTCCTGCAAAACATCACCGGCTTCATGATTGGCCGCAAATATGAAAGCGGCGGCATTGCCAAGGACGGCGCGAAACTTGTCACCGCAGTTGCCACAGCCAATGTCCCGAAATTCACCATCCTGATCGGTGGATCATTCGGGGCCGGGAACTATGGCATGTGTGGTCGTGCCTATAGCCCACGCTTCTTGTGGATGTGGCCAAATGCCCGCATCTCGGTCATGGGCGGCGAACAGGCAGCAAACGTTCTGACGCAAATCCGTGCCGATGCCGCTGAAAAACGCGGCGAAAGCTGGCCCGAGGCCGAACAAGAAGCCTTCAAGGCACCAATTCGCGATCAATACGAAGAACAAGGCCACCCCTATTACGCATCAGCCCGTCTTTGGGATGATGGCGTGATTGATCCGGCGGATACCCGCATGGTTCTTGGTCTTGGCCTGTCCGCAGCACTTAACAAACCGGTCGAAGAAACCCGGTTTGGCGTCTTTAGAATGTGAGGCTGCCATGACCAATGTAAACAGCGATAACATTTCTGATGTCGCCCTGTGTGAAGTTGCCGCCAACGGCGTTGCAACCATCACATTGAACCGCCCGGACATTCACAATGCGTTTGATGACGTTCTGATTGCCGATCTGACCGCAAAGATCGAAACGCTGAACGCCGATCCGGCCGTGCGCGTAATCATTCTGACCGGTGCTGGCAAAAGCTTTTCAGCCGGTGCGGATTTGAACTGGATGAAACGCATGGCGGGTTATAGCCATGCGGAAAACCTTGCAGATTCTCGTGCGCTTGCAAAACTGATGAAGGTTTTGAACTTCGCGTCAAAACCGACCATCGCACTGGTCAACGGGGCTGCCTTTGGCGGCGGGGTTGGCTTGGCTGCGTGCTGTGACATCGTGATTGCATCGGACCGCGCAAGCTTCTGCCTGTCCGAGGTCAAACTTGGCCTGATCCCGGCGGTGATTTCGCCCTATGTGGTTGAGGCCATCGGTGTCAATCAGGCCCGTCGTTACTTCCTGACAGCAGAACGTTTCAATGCCCAGACCGCCCAACAGATCGGACTGGTGCATGAGATTGTTTCTGGCGATGAACTGGCTGCCCGTGGGCAGGAAATGGCAGATATCCTGTTGGCCAATGGCCCGGATGCCATGCATGCCGCCAAGAACCTGATTTACGCTGTTGCCAATAAACCGATTTCTGATGACGTGATTGATGACACGGCACATCGCATTGCCGATCAGCGTGCAAGTGCCGAAGGCCGCGAAGGTGTCGGTGCCTTTTTGGAAAAACGTCCCGCGAACTGGAGCAAGAATTAACATGCCGCGCAAACTTCTGATCGCCAACCGCGGTGAGATCGCCTGCCGCGTGATCAAAACCGCCCGTCGCATGGGTATCCAGACTGTTGCAGTTTATTCCGATGCAGACGCCAATGCGCTTCATGTCAAACACGCCGACGAGGCGTACCATATCGGCGCCCCTGCCCCGAAAGACAGCTATCTGCGCACCGACCGGTTGCTTGAAGTTATCGCGCAATCGGGTGCCGATGCAGTTCATCCGGGTTATGGCTTCCTGTCGGAAAATGCCGGTTTTGCTGAAGCGCTGGAAAAAGCTGGTTGTGTCTTTGTCGGCCCACCGGCAAGTGCCATTCGCGCGATGGGATCGAAATCCGAAGCCAAGAAAATCATGGGCAAGGCTGGCGTTCCGCTGGTGCCGGGTTATCACGGCGAAGATCAGGACCCTGATCTTTTGGCAGCTGAGGCCGACAAGATCGGCTATCCGGTTCTGATCAAAGCATCCGCTGGTGGTGGCGGCAAAGGTATGCGTGCGGTTGAAAAGGCATCTGATTTCAAGGATGCGCTGATCAGCTGTAAACGTGAAGCCGCCAGCAGCTTTGGCGATGACCATTGCCTGATCGAAAAGCTGATCGTCAAACCGCGCCACGTGGAAATTCAGGTCTTTGCCGACAGCCATGGCAATGCGGTTTACCTGTTTGAACGCGATTGCTCCTTGCAGCGTCGCCATCAGAAGGTCATCGAAGAAGCCCCTGCACCGGGTATGAGCGAAGAACTCCGCGCCCAGATGGGCAATGCCGCCGTCGATGCTGCCAAGGCAATCGGTTATCAGGGGGCGGGAACGGTTGAATTCCTGCTTGATGCGTCGGGTGCGTTCTATTTCATGGAAATGAATACCCGTCTTCAGGTAGAACATCCGGTGACCGAGAAAATCACCGGCGAGGATCTGGTGGAATGGCAGCTTCGCGTCGCCGATGGCGAAAAGCTGCCAAAGGCTCAAGACGAACTCACCATTAATGGTCATTCCTTCGAAGTCCGCATCTATGCCGAAGACCCGCAGAATGACTTCCTGCCGGCCACCGGCAAGCTTGTCCATATGCGCATGCCACGCGAAACTGACCATGTGCGTGTCGATACCGGCGTTTATGAAGGCGGCGAAGTTTCCATCCATTATGACCCGATGATCGCCAAGCTGATCACGTGGGATGTCGACCGCAAGTCGGCCCTGCGTCGTATGGCATCCGCCCTTAATGATGTTCAGATCGTTGGTGTCACCACCAATACCGGCTTCCTTGGCAATATTGCCCGTCATCCGGCGTTTGAGCGCGGCGAAGTCGAAACCGGCTTTATCCCGAACTATCAGGATGACCTGATCCCGGCACCAAGTGCGCCTGATAACGAGGCACTGGCATTTGCTGCCCTTGATATCCTGCTGACCCGCGATGCAGAGGCCGCAAAACACGCAGCCCACAGCAACGATCCCTATTCGCCTTGGCACAGCACGGCTGGTTTCCGCCTGAATGATGATAACCACCACGACCTGATCCTGCGCCACGAAGGATCGGACATCGCGGTTAAGGTCCATTACCGCGCCGATGGCTATGTGATTGATATGCCAGATGGCAGCGCGGTAAATGCCATTGCCGAACATGACGACACCGGCGCAATCGTTGCGCGCCTGAACAATGTGCGCAAACGGGCATCGGTGCTTCGTGATGGCAATCGCTTGGCAATCTTCCGCGATGGTCGTTCGGATCGCCTGGAAATCTTTGACCCACTTGCTGCTGCTGGTGGCAATGAAGGTGCCGGTGGCGGCCTGACCGCGCCGATGCCGGGCAAAATCATCGCTGTCATGGCCGAAGCCGGTCAGTCGGTTACGGCCGGTGACAAGCTTGTCGTGATGGAAGCCATGAAAATGGAACACACCATTTCTGCCCCGGTAACTGGCACGGTCAAGGAAGTCTTCTTTGCCGTTGGCGATCAGGTTGACGATGGCGCGGAGCTGATCGCGATTGAAGAGGCCGAATAATGGCCGCCATCAGCGATCTTCCAAGCCGGGTTAAAATCGTTGAAGTCGGTCCGCGTGACGGGCTTCAAAACGAAAAGGTGATGGTGCCGACCAATACCAAGGTCGCGCTCATCCATCGCCTGAACGACGCAGGCCTGTCCGTCATCGAGGCCACCGCCTTTGTCAGCCCGAAATGGGTCCCGCAAATGGGCGATGCGCCCGATGTCATGGCACAGATCACCCGCAAAGCTGATGTGACCTATCCGGTTCTGGCCCCCAATATGAAGGGCCTTGAAGCAGCCATCGCCGCAGGTGCGACCGAAGTTGCCGTTTTTGGTGCAGCATCGGAAAGCTTCTCGCAAAAGAACATCAATTGCTCGATCACCGAAAGTCTGGATCGCTTCCGCCCGGTCGCTGATGCGGCGCGTGAAGCAGGCCTTGCCGTGCGTGGTTATGTATCGTGCGTTCTGGGTTGCCCATACGAAGGCGACATTGCCCCAGAAAAGGTCGCAGAGGTCGCCAAGGCCCTTTATGACATGGGCTGCTACGAAATCAGTCTGGGTGATACCATCGGCACCGGAACACCGGCCAAGGCGCAGGCAATGATTGAAGCCGTTGCCAAGCATGTGCCCACCGAAAAACTCGCCGCTCACTTCCATGACACCTATGGTCAGGCACTGGCGAACTTGCTGGCCGTCCTTCAGATGGGTGTTGCCGTGATCGACAGTTCGGTCGCAGGCCTTGGTGGTTGCCCCTACGCCAAAGGGGCAAGTGGCAATGTCGCGACCGAGGACGTTGTCTATATGCTCAATGGCCTCGGGATTGAGACCGGTATCGATCTTGAAAAGCTTGCCGAGACAGGAAGCTGGATTTGTGATCAGATAGGAAAATCAAGCGCATCGAAGGTCAATCTTGCCTTTGGCGCCAAACGCTTATCATCCGGGGAATAGTGAATGAGCCCGTCAAAATATAGCTTCCGACGGGCCACCCCAAACGATCTGCCAATGATTGGCCGCTGGCTCCATATCCCCGAAGTTATCCGCTGGTGGGGCGAACCTGCCGAGCAATTTGAACTGATTTCCGAAGATGTCGAACTGGCCGAGATGGCGACACTTATTGTGTCCTATCGTAATCGGCCTTTTGCGTTCGTGCAGCATTACGACGCCCATCAATGGCCACAGGCGCATTTTGATCCCCTGCCCGAACATACCCGCTGTCTGGATGCCTTTATCGGTGTGCCCGACATGATGGGATGCGGTCATGGTCAGATGTTTCTTAAAATGCTGACACGTCAGTTGTTCGAACGTGGCGCGCCCATGATCGGCATTGATCCCGACCCGGAAAACGAACGTGCCATTCGCTGCTACGAAGCCATCGGATTTATCGCCGGGCGGGAACATGAAACAGCGAAGGGCCCATGCCTTTTAATGACACTGGCCCCGCCGCAGTCAGATTAATCGGGTTATTTGGATTAAGCGGACCGAACCGCATCCAGGAACGTACCAACCTTTTGCCGCAGCAATTCAGACTGCTGTGACAGTTCACTTGATGCCGCAAGCACCTGTTCCGCAGCGGCCCCGGTGGAACTTGCAGCTTCGTTTACCCCGGCGATATTGGCCGAAACCTCGGTCGTTCCGGTAGAGGCTTCCTGCACATTGCGGGTAATTTCACCGGTTGCGGCCCCTTGTTCTTCGACCGCACTTGCGATGGTTGCGGCAATTTCACTGATTTCGGCAATTGTCGTTGTGATCGCGGCAATCGCATCAACCGCACCATTGGTTTCCTGCTGAATGCCTGTGATCTGGGTTGTGATTTGTTCGGTTGCCTTTGAGGTCGCGGTTGCAAGATTTTTGACCTCTGCCGCGACAACGGCAAAGCCCTTTCCTGCATCACCAGCACGCGCCGCCTCGATCGTGGCATTTAGTGCCAATAGGTTGGTTTGTTCGGCAATGTCGCTGATCAAACCAACAACTTCGCCGATCTTCTGCGCCGATTCCGCAAGGCCACGGACCTGCTCATTGGTGCGTTCGGCATCGGCAACCGCTCGGTTTGCCACTGTTGATGATTGTGCGACCTGATGGGTAATTTCGGCAATCGAAGTGCTGAGCTCTTCGGCGGCACTGGCAACCGTATGCACATTGTTTGATGCCTGCTCGGCGGCGGCGGCAACGATGCTTGATTGACGACTGGTTTCCTCAGCCGTGCTGGTCATGCCGCTTGCCGTTGCCTGCATTTCAGTCGACGCCGATGCAAGGGTTTTAAGAACGGCTGACACATCCTGATCAAAGCCTGTGGTAAGCTCCGAGATTTTTTCGGCACGTTTTTCACGCGCCTTGCGGGCTTCGGCTTCTTTGGCGGCAAGCTCGTCGGCACGGATCATGTTTTCTTTGAACACCAAGACCGCCTTGGACATCGCGCCAATTTCATCGGATCGATTTTGACCGGGGATAGTGGTTTGCTTATCCCCGCCGGCGAGCTGGTTCATCGCATCGGTAATCGCGCGCACCGGGCGCGAAATGCCCACGCCAATCACCCATGCCGCTGACATACCAACAATCACGGCAACCGCGGCAAGGATTTCCGTCCAGATTACCGCACTATCGGTCGCGGCCGATGCGTGGGCACCGAGTGCTTCCTGCTCTTTCTTGATCTCGAGTTTCAGCTGTTCAAGATTATCAGCAATGAGTGGCCCCAGTCGATCAAGGGTGCCGGTCACAAGTGTGTTGCGTTGGGGATCAGATGCCTGAAGGCCTGCTACCTGATTGAAGGCAGATTGATATTGCTTAAGCTCGCCCAATGAACGTTCGGCAATTGCGCGGCGTTCAGGCCGGATCAGCAAATCAACAAGGCCGGTATTATAGTCGATGGCAGCAGCTAGGCGTTCGGACACATTTCTCGACGACGTCGCTGCATCAGTTAGCAGGTAGTCCTTCATTGAAACACGTGCTTCAAGAAGATTGGCCTGAACGCGGGCAGCCTGATTGGTTTGGGTAGCAATCAGGCGGTATCGGGTGAAATCATCACCGACAATTCCAATCGAGATGACGGCAAATAATGACATCCCCCCCAGCAACACCAAGACCAGCCCGAACCCACCAAAGACTTTTGATGAGATTTTGAAGCCATCGATCAGAGTGGTCATCTCCCCCCCCCCCCCGCAAAGAGAAAACTGCTTCACATATGGGAACGATTGACACGTCTGGCGCGGGTTCTTGTGAACAAAATCACAACTTTTCGGCACTATATGCGTTAACGCTGAAGTGATGCTTCCCCAACCTTGGGGCGGCTATCGACAATGGCGGCAACCGGACGACATGCAAGCCGATAACTCATCATCCCGGTCAACGCACCAAACAGGCAAATACCGGCCACCTGCCCCCACAAAACGCCTGCGGCACCGAAGTAAACACTGCCCAGCCACACCAGGGGAATAACGCCCAAAAGCTCCTTGGTCAGATCGGCGATCATGGCAAGGTTCGGCCGGCCGGTGACGTTAAAGAATGTGTGCGATGAATATTGCAGCCCCAAAAACATATAAAGCGGGGCAATCGCGGTACAAAACTGCCCCAACAACACCGCCGTATCGGGCGTCGCGCGAAACAGTGCTGCCAATTGATCGGAAAACAGATAAAGCCCACCGGCAACCACAATCCCATAGCCGATGATAAGCCCCCAGACCGTGTGCCAGATCGCGCGCAAACGATCCCCACGTCCTGCGGCAAAGTTCTGGCCAATGATCGGTCCAATTGCCTGTGGCAGGGCCATATAGCCGACAAAGGCAAAGGGTGCGATGCGTTCAATGATTGCCATCGCTGCCACCGCGTCTGAGCCAAACTTTGCCATCGATGCCATGATGAAGCCGCTCGCCATCGGCGGGCCGATCTTGGCCAGCCCCACGGGTACTGTCACCTTGGCAATCTCGCCCAGATCCTTTGTGAATGTGGCGGCATCAAACCGGCCCAGCATGTTGTGCACATTGCGCACGCCATAAAACGCGATCACCATGATCACGACGCGCGAAATCACGGTCGCCCAAGCGGCCCCCTCAACACCCCAGCCAAAGCCAAAGATGAAAATCGGGTCCAGCACACCATTGGTCACGGCCCCCGCAACCTTTGCCCACATGGAGCGTTGCTTGGCCCCGATGGCACGTAAAAGGGCACCCGATGACATGCTAAGCACCAGCACAGGCAAACACAGCATCACGATCTGAAGATAACTGGTGCCCAAGGCATGCGCCCGGCCGACCGCGCCCAGCAAGGACAGCATATGCGGCGCCGCCAGCCACAGGATTATGGTCATCAGGACCGAAAGCCCCAATCCGAACAGCAAAATATGGGTTGCAAACACACGTGCCCGTTCGCGGTCGCCTTGCCCCTCGGCACGTGACACCAAGGCCGTCATCGCCGTTGAAATGCCAAGCGACACAGCAAGGGTAAAAAAGATCAGCGGCCAGGCGAAACCAAGCCCCGCCACCACATCCACATCCCCCAGAAGGCTCAGGAAAAACAGATCAAGCGCATCGACCAAAACCATCGCCACCAGCGCAAGCATGCTGGTATGCGCCATGCTGAAAATATGGCGCAGGATCGATCCCGTGACGAAATATTGCGGTTGCAATGCCATCTTCTGCCGTTAGCCACCTTGGTAAACGACTGGCTGCGATAAGGGGCTCAGTCGTTTTTGAAAGAACGTGCCGATGTATCGGCACTTGCCAAAAACTTGTGGCGGCGCGGCCCATGTCCGGCGGCCTGCCATCCGATCGGGCGCAGGTCTGTTTCCGGTACGGTGCGCCGTGATGATCCGTTTTCAGATAGTGGCGGTTTTGGCATGGCGACAAGGTCCGTACCCGCCTTCCATTTCGCGGCAATGATGCTGGGGTTATCCGGGCAAAATTCATTGAGCCGCGCGATCACGCGATGCTGAATATCGACGGCTTCGGGAAATGCCTGATCAGTCCAGAAACGTTTGCGCGGCCGGAAATAACCAACCTCGTCGAGGAACGACACACCAAAGTAATGGCAGGATTCGAGCGAGTTATAGAACAGCTCGTCAAACACGAAACTGCCATCCTCGCGCATCGAACGGTTCAGACACCAGGAGAGCATATTGCCCATCTGTGTTGCGGCAAATTCGCGCTGCGCATCACTCATGTGCGACCAGCCATGGCGAAAAATCTTCGCCACGTCATAGTTGTTGTGGTTGTTGAACTGCCCCCGGCTACGCCAGCCAAACGGATATTCATCATTCCGACGATCCAATGTCGTGCGGATGATGTTTGGCCATTGGCGCACATCGCCCTTGCGATAGGAAACGATGTGGAAGGTATAGCTCAGATCATCATAGCGGTGCGTTGTGCCATCCGATGAATACCACGGCCCCCAATAACCGGTTTCCGGGTTCTGGATGTCATCAAGGAAATCAGTAAAGGCCTTGATATAGGCATCCTCGAGATCGATACCGCGCACATGTTCACGGGTAAAGTTGCGCAAGCGTGGTTTAAAGCAAAGCTGTGCGAGACAACACAGAACCGATCCCAGCTCATCACGCTTGTTCCGTCCGGTCGCGGCAATGTCGGAGACCAGAAGATCTTCAAGATAGGCCCGCATTTTCGGAATGGTCGATACCGGTTCCAGAAAATGAAGCGGATAGCGCGGCGTTTGCTTTTCGGTGGCAAGTTCATGCAGGCGCACGATGGTCGCATCAAACTTGTGATGGAACTCGGTATATTGCCATCCCCACGATCCATCGATTGATGACTGACGCGCGACATAGCTTTGATCGGTTTCCTCAAAGCTGCTTTCAAGGCGGGCTACCAGATCATCAAGACGCGGCCAATAGGCAGTATAGCGCGCAAGCCATTTGGCGTAGATGTAAAGCTGCTGGGATGCGAGCATGGTGCGGCTATATTCGCTAAAGCGGCGCAAAACGCCCGCCATGGCACCAAGATGGTCGTTATATCTTTGTGCCTTGTCATGATAGGCGCGGTCATAACGGGCAAAATCCCGCCCGATCACGCATCCATCCACCGCATGTGCAAGTCCCAAAACAGAAGTCATCTATGGTAACGGCCACCTCTCTTGATCAAGAAAACGGCTGGGTACGATCAAACGCCAATTCTTTGCCCAAAAGATGGCACGAATTGACAAGCGGGGAAGTCGGTCAGGAAATGCAGTCGCAAGGCCCCGCGATCGCAAATTAATAGCCAATTATAACAACTTAAAGGTTGTTAGTACGACTGACATAAACAGCTATTAAGTGTATAGCCGATATTGCGACCTTACGCCACCCTTTTGGCGAAAACTATACCTACTTCCACTACCTTAGAATAATATGGGTGCACAGCTTCAACCTTGCAGAGAGCAAGTCGATATTTATTCTAAATCAGCAACTTGGTGAAAAATCGCCCGGTTGGCTTCGGGCAAAAAGAAAGGGCACCCGATCGGGTGCCCTGAAGGTAGAGCATCTCTGCTCTGTCCGAATGTATAGGATCAGCTGATCAGGATGCTTTCTGATCAAATGCCGCGCGGCGGCGTTCACGCAGGGACTGCGCAGTAACACGGCCATCGCCGGTCGGCTGATAATAAACCGACATTTCCTTGAGTGCTGCGCGCACTTTGGTCAATGCAGTTTCGCCATCAACCCGCAGGTCATAGGCATCAAAACCGCACCGATGCATATAAAGGATCTGGTCGCGCAGTACGTCGCCGATCGCGCGAAGTTCCCCCTTAAAGCCCATGCGCTCCCGCAATACACGGCCATAGGAATAACCACGACCATCGGTGTATGCCGGGAAATTGACCGTAATGATCGACAGGCGATCAAGATCATCTGCCAGATCTTCTGGTGCATCACCCGGATTAAGCTGAACACCCAGACCACCATTGCGGCCTAGAAGGCTGTCGCGTTCTTCCTTGAACCGTGCCAACGGCACGATCAGGTTTTCATCGCTGGATGGCAGGTCGCCTTCGGCGTCAACCGTGATCCATTCCTGTTCGATCACGCTGTCATTCTTAACGATCGCCATAAAGCACCTCCTTGAACGGGTCCATGCCGACACGACGATAGGTGTCGATGAAACGTTCGCCGCTTTCGCGGATATCAATATATTTGGTTACCAGGCTTTCGATCGCATCCACCACTTCGGCTTCGGAGAAACCGGCACCGGCAATTTTACCAATCGATGCATCCTGGCTGGCGTCGCCACCAAGCGTGATCTGATAGAATTCCTTGCCGCGCTTATCGAGGCCAAGAATACCGATATGACCAACATGGTGATGCCCGCAGGCATTGATGCAGCCGGAAATCTTGATCTTGAGCTCGCCAATGTCATGCTGACGATCCAGATCACCGAAACGCTCGGAAATGCGCTGCGACAGCGGGATCGAACGCGCGGTTGCCAGGGCGCAATAATCAAGGCCCGGGCAGGAAATGATGTCGGTAACATAACCAAGGTTTGCCGTACCAAGACCAGCCGCATCAAGCTCTGACCAAAGGGCAAACAGATCGGCTTTTTTCACATGCGGCAGAACAAGGTTCTGCTCATGGGTCACGCGGACATCGCCAAAGCTGTACTTGTCCGAAAGATCGGCAACCAGTTCCATCTGGGTATCGGTTGCATCACCCGGAATACCGCCAATCGGTTTCAGCGATACGTTGGCAATCGCATATCCCGGCTGTTTGTGTTCGATCACATTCGAACGCACCCAGTTAAAGAAGCCACGGTTGGCAGCCTTATGGACTTCGAAATCCGCATCTTCATCGGAAAGTGCTTCGAATGCAGGCGGTGCAAACTGTGCGATGTAGTGGGCGATTTCTTCGTCACCAACGCGCAGCGAACCGTCCTTGATCTGGGCCCATTCTTCTTCGACAAGCTCGCGGATTTTATCAATGCCTTCCTCGTGAACGAGGATCTTGATACGCGCCTTGTATTTATTATCGCGACGGCCAAAGCGGTTATAAACGCGCAAAATGGCTTCGAGATACGAGAACAGGTCGTTCTTGCCGATGAAATCACGGATGGTCTTGCCAACGAACGGCGTACGGCCAAGGCCACCGCCCACGATGACTTCAAAACCGGTTTCACCCGCATCGTTCTGATGCATGCGAAGACCAATATCATGGACCTTCACCGCCGCACGGTCATTGGGCGAACCGGTCACCGCGATTTTGAACTTACGCGGCAGATAGGTGAATTCCGGATGGAAAGTCGACCACTGACGGATCAGCTCGCAATAAGGACGCGGATCTTCGATTTCATCGGCCGCAGCACCGGCATATTGGTCGGTCGTGGTGTTACGAATGCAGTTGCCCGACGTCTGGATGGCGTGCATCTCGACATTGGCAAGATCAAGCAGGGCATCGGGAATTTCATCAAGCTTCGGCCAGTTATACTGGATGTTCTGACGCGTGGTGAAATGGCCATAGCCCTTGTCATATTTGCGTGCAATGCCACCAAGCTCACGCAGCTGATCAGCGCGCAGAGTGCCGTACGGGATGGCAACGCGCAGCATATAAGCGTGCAGCTGAAGATACACACCGTTCATCAAACGCAGCGGGCGGAACTGTTCTTCGGTGATGTCACCGGCCAGACGGCGCTTTACCTGTTCACGGAACTGTTCGGTACGTTCCTGAACAAGTTGGCGGTCAAAATCGTCGTAACGATACATGGGGTCTCTCCTTATACCGCCTGATAACCAAGGTCTTCGCGGACACTTGGGCCTTTGGTGCGCAGAACTTCGCGGTATTTTGTCGGAACCAGTCCACCGTCCTGCTGTTCAACGTCAATCAGATACGGCCCGACGATCACAACGTCGAGTTCGGGGGCGCTTGCCTCGGCCAGAAGCGCATCAGCAGCTTCTTTGCCTTCGGCAGTACGGGCATCGTTGATGCTTTCGCTCCAACCGCCATCTGCGGTCAGGAACACCACCAACCCGTCATCCAGACGGTTTGCCGTGACAACTTGCAGGGACATTCGGTTCTCTCAGCCTGTAAATCTCTCGGGGGCGGGCCCATTAACGGGACCTTTTCTGCACCAGAATTTGGCTGATTAACCACTATTGGTCAAGTTTTTTTGTGAAATAGACTTAATTACACTATTTTATATGTTAATATAATCCACGCTTGACCCTTGATCGTACTGGTTCTAGGTCAGGACACAGAATTTCTCCCTGCTAAGAAAAGCCATCTCGATATGCCCCTTCACATCATCAAGCTCAGCGTTGGAACGGAAACCCCTGAAGGTTTGCGTGAATGGCAAACCTATTTTCAGGCCACCTATGGCCGGGTTTTCCATACCACCCGCATGACGCCGAAACGCAAGGCGGAAATTCTTGATGGCGGGTCCATCTATTGGGTTTTCAAAGGTGCTATTCGTTGCCGCCAGCGCGTCATTGATCTTGAGGAATTCACCAATGAAGAAGGCACGAAATATTGCCGCATCGTGCTTGATCCCAAATTGATCGAAACGCGCCCCTACCCGCACCGCGCGTTTCAGGGATGGCGTTACCTGCCCGAAGACAAAATACCGCCTGATGACAAACAGGGTGGCGGCACCGATACGCTTCCCGATGACATGGCAGATGAATTGCGTGACCTTGGCCTGATCTGATCAGGTTTTCTGATCACGCGGGCGCCTCGGAACAATCTTCATCAATATCGCGCAGGGTTGCGGCTACCTCATCCTTCAGCCAATTAACAAAGGCCTGAACGCGCGGGCGACGCAGATGCTCTTCCGGGTAGACCAGATAATAAGCCCCGTTCGACGCCACACTTTGCGGGAACGGCCGCACAAGGTTTCCGGCCTTAAGATCCAATGCGGCCAAACTTGTCCGCGCCATGCCGATCCCCTGCCCCATCAGGGCTGCCTGGATCACCATATCGCCGGAGTTAAACCGAAGGCCACGGCTGACATCGATCCCTAATACCCCGACACCATCAAACCAGAATTCCCAATCAGCGGCATGCGGGTGGTTTATGATCGCGGTTGCATCATGCAGCAACTGATGACCTGCGATATCGGTCGGCTTTTTCAGTTCCGGGTTCGCTGCCAGATAGGCGGGACTACAGACCGGGAACGATTTATCGCGCATCAGCATCTCACAATGCAGGTTGGGATATTTGCCATTGCCAAACCGCACGGCAAGATCAATACCCTCGGTCCGAAGGTCCACAAGCCGGTCATCGGCATGAATGCGCACATCAATGTCTGGATAGGCTTCGCGGAAATATCCCAAACGCGGTACCAGCCACTTCACCGCAAAGCTTTGCAGGACACTGACCGTCACCACGCCGGTTTCCTCCACCAGCATCAGGCGTTCAATTTCATCTGAGATGCGCGAGAAGCCGGCACTGGTCGCATGGGCCAACTGCACGCCTTCTTCGGTCAGATGGATTTGCCGTGGCAACCGATGAAACAGCTTAAATCCCAGATATTCCTCAAGCTGACGGACCTGCTGACTGATCGCACCTTGGGTGACAAACAGCTCTTCAGAAGCTTTGGTGAAGCTTAAATGACGCGCAGCCGCATCAAAGGCGCGCAGGGATTGCAGGGGCGGCAACCGCATCAGGGATCACTCCAAACTTATGGATTAGAGTATCTAATCTGTTTGATCAGAAATACTCGTTTGTTCTGATCGGAATATAGCCGCACTATGGGTTCCACAGCAAACATTGCATTAGCAATATTAACCTATGGAGAAGATCATGGCTTATTCGGCTTGCCCTGCTCCTGCACTTCGGGAGACACAGGAAACCTCTGTCAAAACGATCGCCAGCGTGACCTTGACTGCCCGCATAAACGAGCTGGCTGAACGCTTTTCACACTTCTTGGCCGCCCGCCGTCAGCGCCGCATGTTGATGTCACTTAACGACCAGCAACTTCTGGATATCGGCCTGACCCGCGCCGATGCCGAGGAAGAATACCGGCAGTCCTTCAAACTGCTGTAATCCGCACGGGACCTGTTTCGTTCTCCGCCCCCACGGTTTTAAAGCGAAACAGGCTCTCCCTTCGTGCCACCAGCACAACCTGCACGCCTTATTCGGTCAGCGGCCCCCACCGTTGACCGTTTTTTTTTGCGCCTCATGCCAGAAGTCGCTGGTGTAATTTGATCCAGTTCATTGCAGCTTCTCTGATCTTGCCGCAAAGTTGTTGGAATATGGACATTACAACCGATGGGATCTGCGCGATGGCGGCACGCAAAAAGAAATCTGCTGACGTAGTCAATGAGGCGACCAACCGCACCGGCAAAAGCCGATCAGCGGCAAACAAGACCTCGGCAATGGCAACGCTTGATAGCGAAACCAAGGACCGCTTCCTGCTTGATTCTGAAAACATGACAATGGATCGCCTGGACGATCAACCGTCAGACAAAAAACCATCGCGCAAGAAAACTGATCCATCGAAGGCCGATCAACTGCCGCCCGATATCGACGTTAATCCCAAGGCACGGGCCAAGAAGATGCAAGGCAAACAGTATCTTGAACTGATTGCCCCGCTGCATATTGAGCTTCTTAAGCTGCAAAACTGGATCAAGTCGGAAAACCTGAAATCGCTGGTTATCTTTGAAGGCCGCGATGCGGCAGGCAAAGGCGGCACGATCAAACGGTTTACCGAACATCTCAATCCGCGCGGTGCGCGCATCGTCGCCCTTGGCAAACCCAATGACCGCGAACTCACACAATGGTATTTCCAACGTTATGTCGAACATCTGCCAAGTGGCGGCGAAATCGCCCTGTTTGACCGATCCTGGTACAACCGGGCGATGGTCGAACGGGTGATGGGATTTTGCAGCATGTTTGACGTCAGCGAATTCCTGCAATCGGTCCCGGAACTCGAACGCATGTTGATCCGATCCGGCATTCACATGACCAAGTTCTATTTCTCGGTCAGCAAAAAGGAACAGGCGCGCCGCTTCAAGCAACGCCAGTCAGACCCGCTCAAACAATGGAAACTGAGCCCGGTTGATCTGGCATCCCAGAACCTTTGGGACTCCTATACCGAAGCCAAACGCGACATGTTCTTCCACACATCAACGACTGACAGCCCATGGGTGATCGTAAAATCCGATGACAAGAAGCGGGCGCGCATCAATGCGATGCGGTTCTATCTGTCACAGTTTGATTATCCCGGGAAACGTCCGGAAATTCTGATCTATGACCGGCGGATTATTCACAGTGTGGCCGAGGAACTCGACGAAGATTAAACCATCCAAAATCCTGTGGTCTTCCAGATCGTGAAAACATTGTCGCGGTAACATTTGCGTTCATTGACATTGGTGCGCTTGCCACCTTTACTGGCAAACATCAGTATTTGGGAGGCAATCCAATGGCAAAATGTGCATTTATCGGTCTTGGCGTAATGGGCTATCCGATGGCGGGGCACCTGCAAAAGGCAGGGCATGACGTCACGGTCTATAACCGTACCAGCGCCAAGGCAGACAAATGGGTTTCCGAATTCGGCGGATCATCCGCACCGACCCCGGCAGAAGCAGCCAAGGGTGCAGAATTCGTCTTTTCCTGTGTCGGCAATGACGACGACCTTCGCAGCGTAATGCTGGGCGATGGCGGCATGTTTGCCGGCATGGACAAGGGTGCGGTCCTGATCGACAACACCACCGCTTCCGCAGACGTTGCGCGCGAACTTTACGCCGCCGCCAAGGATCAGGGCGTTCATTTCATCGACGCACCGGTTTCCGGTGGTCAGGCGGGTGCTGAAAACGGCGTTCTGACCGTCATGTGTGGTGGCGATCAGGATGCATTTGATCGCGCGGCACCGGTTATTGATGCCTTTGCCCGTTCCTGCAAATTGATGGGCGAAAGTGGTGCCGGTCAGTTGACCAAGATGGTCAACCAGATTTGCATCGCCGGTCTGGTTCAGGGCCTTTCCGAAGGTGTCAATTTCGGCGTGAAGGCCGGCCTTGATATGGAAAAGGTTCTTGATGTGATATCCAAGGGTGCTGCTGGTAGCTGGCAGATGGAAAACCGCGGCAGCACCATGGTCCAGAACAAGTTCGACTTTGGCTTTGCTGTTGACTGGATGCGCAAGGACTTGGGCATTTGCCTTGAAGAATCCAAACGTAATGGCGCGCGTCTGCCGGTCACCTCGCTTGTCGATCAGTTCTATGCCCAGGTGCAGGAACGTGGCGGTAAACGCTGGGATACGTCTAGCCTGATTGATCTGCTTGCCCGCCCGTAACAGGCCAAAGCAAGACCAACACAAAAGCAAAGCGCGGCCCGATTTGGGCCGCGCTTTATTTGTTCATATCGGATCTTTGGTGGTCTTACAGACCCGCACGCAGAAGCGGCTCCACCTGATTGCGATAGGTTGCCAACGGTCCTTTGTCAAAATATCCAACGGCACATTCCAGAACCGAATCACGGAACGCTTCGCCACCTTCCTCGACATTCTCTTCAAAATTATCGCGGTTGGATTTTCCAAGGCGTTCGATCGCGATATCCTGCTCGCAACTCGTCGCATCGATCTTTGCCAGTGACTGGCGCGGATCACGACGACGCGATGGCAAGGCGTGCTCAAGATCAATTTCGCGCTCGAACTCTTCAGCATCAGCACGGGTAACTTCGATATCGGGGATCACGCCATGACCCTGAACGATATGATTTTCCGGGGTGGTGTAATACCCCGTGGTGATCTTCAAACCACCGCCCGATGTCAGCGGCATAATGCGCTGCATCGATCCTTTGCCAAACGAACGCTCGCCAATGATGACGCCACGACCATTTTCACGAAGGGCCGCCGCCATCAGCTCCGCCCCAGATGCCGACCCGCGATCCAGAAGGATTGCCATCGGCACCTGATCAAAGAAGTCAGAACGATCGGCTTCATAGCTGCGCAATTTCCGCTCGCCACGCCCTTCGGTGGCAACGATCAATCCGTCACTCAGGAACTGATCGGCAATGTCCGCCGCACTATCAAGCAACCCGCCCGGATTACGGCGCAGATCGACAATGATGCCCCGCGGGCTTGCGATTTTTTCTTCAAGCTCGGCCAGATATTCCTGCGCCTGATCAAGTGTCGTCGCGTCAAAGCGCGACACACGGATATAACCGATATCCTGATCAATGATGCTTGCGGTGACAGACGGGACCTCGATCCGTGCACGTTTGACCGTGACGTCAAAGCTGTCCTGAATACGCTGAATGGTCAGCGTCACCGGATCACCGACACGTCCGCGCATGCGACGCACGGCCTCTGATATCGGTTCCCCCTCCATCTGATAGCCATCGATATGGGTGATGCGATCATCGGGCCTAAGCCCCGCGCGTGCAGCCGGCGTATCATCAATTGGCGAAACAATTCGAATGCGTTTGTCATCATCAAGGGCGATGACGATCCCGACCCCGGCGAAGCTGCCTTCAGTGCTTTCCTGCAACCGACGGAACATATCATCGGTCATATAGGCGCTATGCGGGTCAAGATTATGCAGACTGTCATCCAAAGCAGCACCGACGATGCCAACAGGTGACGTATCATCGGTTTCAAGCTCACCCAAAGCAGCAATGCTGCTATCGATGAAGGTCATCCGATCGATTTTTTCAACATAGGTTTCTGAAAGAACCTGAAGCGCCTCGACATATAATTTGTCGGCATGAGCAAATTGCTCATCGCTCGCGCCAGCGCTAACACTGTCGCGGTAGGCTTCCAGAAATCTGCGTTCCTCATCGCTTGGCCAGGCGGGCCCGGCACAGGCGACCAGCCTTGTTCCGGCAAACGAAATCAGCACCGCAAACAAAACCGGCAATATTCCCTTACGCAGCAATAGCCTACTCCCGTCCTTTTACTTCACTTCACCGACTGACAATCGGGTTACGCATCTGCCAAGTCTAGCCTGCCTTTTTGCGATTGGCGACCCCCGGACTGGGACTACGCACCAAATCGTGATGGCGCCCGTCCCGTTCTGGCATAGCTTCACATATCGGAAGCTTTTTGCCGTTTTGCCAGTGGCACGCCAGATCTGCACCGTTACAACCAATGTCCAATCGTCAAAATGGCGCTGCAATGCGAAACAGACTCGATATTGATGCAATGCACCGTTATGCTGGGGCTTAACAATCAAAGTTGGCAAAAAGCCGACTAATCCGAGCGGGCGGCTCACAATTCAGGGAGACGTCTTTTTTCATGAGCGATTTTACGCCACCCATTTCCGATTTCCGGTTCCTGATCCACAATGTGATCGGGCTTGATACCGTTGCAAACCTTCCGGCGTTTTCCGAAACCACCGAAGACCTCGTTGACGCGATCCTTGAAGAAGCTGGCAAACTGGCAAGCTCAGTTCTCGCACCGCTTAATCGCATTGGTGATCAGGAAGGATCAAAGCTTCTCGATGACGGAACGGTTCGCACGCCAACCGGCTGGAAAGAAGCCTATGCGCAGTTCTGCGAAGGTGGCTGGCAGGGGATTTCAGCGCCTGAAAGCGAAGGCGGCATGGGATTGCCGATCCTTCTCGGTGCTGCTGTTGCCGAGATGTGGCATTCATCCAACATGGCCTTTGCGCTCTGCCCCATGCTAACTGCAGGCGCGATTGAGGCTTTGGTGGCGCATGGTTCAGACGAACAGCGTGCTCTTTATCTGTCGCGCATGGTTACCGGCGAATGGACCGGCACCATGAACCTGACCGAACCGCAAGCAGGGTCCGATCTTTCAAAGGTGCGCTCGCAAGCCATTCCGCAAGATGATTGCACCTACAAGATTTCAGGCCAGAAGATTTTCATCACCTATGGCGATCATGAGATGACGGAAAATATTGTCCATCTCGTTTTGGCGCGCACACCAGACGCCCCTGCCGGGGTCAAAGGCATTTCGCTATTTATCGTTCCGAAATATTTGGTTTCAGAAGCTGGCGAAATTGGTGCACGCAATGACGTGACGTGTGTCTCGCTTGAACACAAACTTGGCATTCATGCCAGCCCGACCGCTGTTTTGTCCTTTGGCGATAAGGGTGGCGCGACCGGCTATCTGGTTGGCGAAGAAGGCAAAGGTTTGGCCTATATGTTCACCATGATGAACAATGCCCGCCTTGCCGTTGGTCAACAGGGTGTTGCAATTTCTGAACGCGCCTATCAGCAGGCAATTGATTATGCCCAAACCCGCAAACAGGGTCGCGATCCCAAGACCGGCGAAGATGCCCCGATCATCATGCATGGTGATGTGCAGCGCATGTTGATGCGGATCCGCTCCACGACCGAGGCGGCGCGTGCGCTGTCGCTTTACGCGGCGGTCCAACTCGATCTTGCCCATCACCTTGAAGATGACGCAGCACGCGCAGCCGCACAGGCCCGTGCTGACCTTCTGATCCCGTTGGTAAAAGGCTGGTCGACCGACCTTGGCGTTGAAAACGCATCACTTGGCGTTCAGGTGCATGGCGGCATGGGCTTCATCGAGGAAACCGGTGCGACCCAGCACCTCCGCGACGCCCGGATCGCACCGATTTACGAAGGCACAAACGGCATTCAGGCGCTTGATTTCATAGGCCGCAAGGTTCTTCGCGATCAGGCAGAATCACTTACCGCGCTTTTAGGTGACATCAAAGAGACGATCGAGCTTGCACAAAGCAGCCCTGTGCAAGCAGCCGCCAATCACTTGCAAACCGCCGTCACAGAACTCGAAAGTAGTACACAAATCGTACTTGAACGCTGCGCCGCCAATGCGGACATGGCTCAGGTTTTGGCCACGCCGTATCTGCGCCAGGCAGCCTTGTGCATTTCGGGCTGGCTAATGCTGCGTTCAATGCTGGCAGCCGCTGATGGGGCCGTTGCAAATGACCTGCGGGATGCAAAGACCCAAAGCTGTGGCTTCTTCTTTGCACAGGTGCTACCGGAATCAGGTTTTATGGCCGCACAAATCAGAAACTGCGACAGTGTCGAGCTCCACGCCATTTAGCCACTATTTTGACAAACTCTTTGCCGAGTTTGGGGTCGCGCCATCGTTATCACAGGATGACGATGGCGTTGACCGTTCTACCCCACCTGTGCAAAGCCCCCAAACGACCCTGCCCGCATGCGCCAACATTCGGAAATTCCCTGCGGTTTCACGGAATGGTGCGATAATTTCCTGTTTCGGTTTTTGATTGCTTCTCTATAATCCGCCCGATGAATCGCTTAACCCGATATATGCTAAAACAGCAGCTGATTATGATGGTCTTCGTGACGCTGGGGCTTCTCTGCGTCATCTGGCTATCGCAAAGCTTGCGTTTTGTGGAAATGATCGTGAACCGGGGTCTTTCGATCTCGGTGTTTTTGCAGCTGACATCGCTTCTGCTGCCCAGTTTCCTGACGATCATTATCCCGATTTCATTATTTTTTGTTATTGTCTTTACCTACAACAAACTCATCCAGGATCGCGAATTGATCGTGATGCGGTCGGCGGGCCTCAGCCAATGGGCGCTAGCAAAACCGGCATTAATGGTTGCTTTGCTATCGACCGCTGCCTGCTATTTTTTGACCCTATTTTACCTGCCTTACAGCTACGAACAGTTCAAAGAACTGCAATTCTCCATCCGCAATGATTTCTCTTCCGTGCTTTTGCAGGAAGGAAGTTTCACCGATCTTGACGGATTGACCGTGTATGTCCGCGAAGTCGGGCGGGATAATGAGCTGCTTGGTATCCTCGTTCATGATTCACGTAATCCCGATGCCCAAACAACCATGATGGCAAAGCACGGTGCGTTGCTTCGTACTGATGAAGGCCCTCGCATTGTATTGCTTGATGGCAACAGGCAGGAAGTGAACGCAGAAGACGGTACGATGTCGATCCTGTATTTTGATCGATATGCGGTTGATATTGCTCACAGCTCCGAAGAATCCGGCCTTCGCTATCAGGAGGCGCGTGAGCGCAGCGTATATAACCTGCTCACCGGAACGCCGCCAGATATTGCCCAGCACGATATGGGTGCTTTCCGCGCAGAGGGACATGATCGACTGATATCCCCTCTAAATGCCATCGCCTTTGCAAGTATTGCTCTGGCAGTGCTTGTCTCCAGCAGCTTCTCACGTCGTGGTCAAAATGGACGCCTTCTGCTGGCGATTGGCGCCATGGTTCTATGTCAAGCGACCAGTATCGCAATGAAGAACCTGGCAGCAAAGAACCCTGCCCTTGTTCCTCTGATGTATGCCAATGCCTTCATCCCAATCTTACTCGGGTTGTATTGGACGTTCAAAGGACCGCAGATCAAGGCCAAACGTGCGACGGCTGAAGAGGCAGAGGCATGAGAATTTCACCGCTTCTGACATGGTATTTCGGCAAGCACGTTTTGCTCTCGATATTGGCAATCCTGGCCCTTCTAATTGGACTAATCATGATCGGCGATACGATCGAACTTCTGCGTCGTGCGGGCGGAAAGCCCGATGCGACCGTCAGCATCGTAGTTCAAATGGCTATGAGCCGTATTCCTTTTATGACAGAAAAGGTACTGCCGTTTGCCGTCCTGTTTGGTTCGATGTTCTCTTTCTGGAAACTCACCGGCAATCAGGAACTGGTTGTGACACGCGCGGCAGGCGTTTCAGCTTGGCAATTCCTTCTTCCACCAATCCTGTGCGCCTTGATCCTGGGCAGCATACAGGTCGCGGCACTTAATCCACTTTCGTCTATTCTACTGCAACGCTACGAAATGCTCGAAGCACGCTATTTGCAAAACAATGTCAGCGTGATGAACCTTTCATCCAGCGGACTTTGGCTGCGTCAGGGAACTCAAGATGGACAGGCTGTGATCTACGCACGTGCAGTGCGCAGCCAGCAAGGCGATCAAATAGATCTGCGCAACGTCACAATCTTTCGGTTTGAAGATGCCGACGACTTCGCAACACGTATCGACGCAGCACGTGCCGTTTTGGAGCCGGGAACCTGGCGTTTCTATAACGCCTGGACTTTCACGCCCGGCCAAGCCAGTAAGTTTTCAGACGAACTGATGCTGCCGACCAACCTTACGGCGCGTAAAATTCAAGACAGCTTTGCCTCGCCCGAAACCATGTCATTCTGGGATCTAAAGCCGTTTATCAACCTTCTAGAGCGGGCTGGGTTTAACGCAACGCGACACAAAATACACTTCCACAGCTTGCTTTCCAGACCTTTACTGTTGTGCGCGATGGTTCTGATTGCTGCCGCCTTCTGTCTTAAATTCTCTCGACGCAGGCGGGCATCCCTTGTTATCGGTGGTGGTGTTGCGACCGGGTTTATTCTGTATTTCTGCACCGATGTGATTTCAGCACTTGGTGTTTCCGGCGGGATACCGCCCGTTTTATCGGCATGGGCGCCGGCTGGTATCTCATTGTTGTTGGGGATTTCAACTTTGCTACATCTTGAGGATGGCTAGTCTATGACCAAGGCGGGGGGAATGATAAAAAGACTGGCGACTAGCACGATCCTGAGCTGCGGTATGCTTCTGACAGCAGCCGGATGGGACAGTTCATCGGCGCTTTCTCAATCAGCAACCGACCAGCAGCAGAAAGAAGAAGCGCCTGCAATCCTGTTTAGCGCTGATGAGGTTGATTACAACCGCGAACTTGAAACTGTTACAGCACGCGGCAATGTCGAGATTTCACGCGAAGGCCGCATTCTCCTTGCTGACACTGTAAGCTACGACCGCACCCAAGATGTTCTGACAGCTTCGGGAAATGTGAGCATAACTGAACCGACTGGCGAAGTGACCTTTGCGAGTTATGTGGAGCTCACGGGTGACTTCAAAAACGGCATCGTCAAAGACATCTACGTATTACTTGACGAGAATACCCGAATTGCCGGTACTGGTGCCCGCCGCAGTGCAGGTAACTTTACCGAGATCGCGAAAGCTGTCTATTCCCCGTGCAAAGTCTGTGAAGAGGATGATGGCGAAGCGGGTACGCCGCTTTGGCGTATTCGCGCAGCACGCGTTCTCCACGACGCAAGCAACAAGACCGTTGAATACGAAGATGCGCGGCTAGAAGTCGCTGGTGTGCCAATCCTGTACACGCCTTATTTCCAGCACCCCGACCCCACTGTTAAGCGTCAGTCTGGATTACTGGCACCGTCATTTGGCAGCACAAGCTATGTCGGCTCCTACTTCAGTCAGCCTTATTATTGGGCAATCGACAAAAGTAAGGATATGACTTTCACGCCGACCTACACACTTGATGAAGGCCCGGTGCTATCCACCGAGTATCGCCAAAGATTTGATCCGGGCGAGATGGAAGTCTTCGGCAGTGTCACGCAGGACAGCAATGACGATTGGCAGGGTCACATCGACGCCGAAGGACGGTTCGATATCAACAAAACGTGGCGTTGGGGTTTTGATGCTGAGCAAGCAAGTGAAAAGACCTATCTTTCTCGGTATGGCTTTGAATCTCCTTCAGAATTAACCTCTAACCTGTTCACTGAGGGTTTCCGCGGGGCAAGCTATACAAGAGTAGATGGCTATTATTTCCAAGGCCTGAAGTCTGATGATGATAGAGATACAACGCCGATAGTATTGCCTCATATGCAGTTCCATGGTCAGTCAGCTCCCGGAAAACATGGTGCTTATACCACTTTGGATTTGGATGGTCTTTCACTGACGCGAGATGAAGGTACAAATTCCCACCGATTATCTGCGAAGGCAGGCTGGGAACTTCCCCATGTTGGTACATTGGGGGATGTAACCAAACTGAGCCTCTCCATCCGCAGCGACAATTACATGGTATCTGACGTCGAGCGCGAGGGTAAAAGTAACTATAGCGGCTATACTGGCCGTCTATTGCCACTCGCAGCAATCGACTGGCAGATGCCTTTTGTCAACAATCAGGGCACCTACCAGCAAGTGATTACGCCAATTGCAATGGCCGCATGGTCACCCAACGGCGGCAATCCTGACGAAATCTCGAACGAAGATTCCCAATCCTTTGAGTTTGATGACATCAACCTATTCTCGCATGACCGATTTGGTGGACTGGACCGTGCAGAAGATGGGTTCCGTGCAAGCTATGGCCTTGAGTGGGGCATTTATGGTCCGCAAGGCGGCTATACAAGCGCGATGTTTGGTCAGAGCTATCGAGCCAATGAAAACGATACTTTTTCCTCCGGTTCGGGCTTGGATGAACATATGTCTGACTATGTCGGCCGCGTTACCGTTTCTCCTAATCAGTTCGTCGACTTGACTTATCGATATCGTCTCGACAACGAAGATTTGTCCGCACGACGCAACCAAGTGACACTTACCGCTGGTTCGATGGATACGTTGCGTATCAACACGACATATGTTCACTTCACCGATGACGCTGGTAGCGAAGAGTTCAACGAGCGTGAAGAGTTCTATTTCAGAGCTGAACGTCAATTCAGCCAGTATTGGTCCGGCATGGGTTATGGCCGCTACGATGTAGATGCCTCAGACCCCTTGGAATATGGCATTGGTTTTGTGTATGAAGATGAGTGCTTTATTTTTGATGGGCGCGTGCGCCGTACGTTCTATCAGGATCAGGACCTGGGTGAATCTGACGAGTTCCTGTTCCGCCTGGTCTTCAAGACCTTGGGCGAGTTTGCTTCTGCAGCCGGATTGTAAGAAAAGATGATTTCAAAACTTTCGATTTCCAAATTCGCCAACACCTTTGCTGTTATCGGTGCAGCTGCATTAATTGCGTTCTCATCTCCGGTGCGGGCACAGTCCCCGGTGGGTGTTGCAGCTGTCGTCAATGATGATCCGATTTCGATCATTGATCTGGTTGAGCGCATCAAGCTGGTTGCCGTGTCATCGAACATCCGTATGACACCGGAAAAAAGTAACGAGATGGCGCCACAGATCCTGCAACAGCTGATCAATGAGAAGCTGCAGATGCAGGAGGCCGAGCGTCGTGGCGTTGAAGTCACCGACGAAGATATTGCACGCGGCAAGTCGATGATCGAGCAAGGTGCAGGTCTGCCAGATGGAGCGCTTGACCCGTTCCTGGCCCAGCGCCAGATCGCGGCAGGCACCATCGAAAATCAGATCCGTCCGCAGGTCGCTTGGCAGAAGCTTCTGGGCACCATGCGCCGAGAGGTTCAGATTTCTGAAACCGAAATCGATGAGAACCTTGAACGTATCGTCAACAACCAGGGTAAACCGCGTAACCGTGTTCAGGAAATCTTCCTTCCGGTCGATAACCCGCAAGACAGCACACGCGTCTATCAGAACTCGCTGGAAATCCTTAATGCCTTAAACCAGGGCGCAGAGTTTGGCGGTCTTGCACAGCAATTCTCGGCCAGTGCGAGTGCGGCGAACGGTGGCGATCTTGGTTGGCTTTATGCCGGTGAGCTTGCTGGCGAATTGCAACAAGCCGTTAATCAGCTCGAACCGGGCCAAACAAGCCAACCGATCCAGACCATTCGGGGCTATCACATCCTGAAACTGCTTGATCGCCGGGTTGGTGATGCGGGTGCGATCACCGATGTCCGTCTGGATCTGTATCAACTGTTCGTGCCGATTACGCCTGATATGCCGAAGGATCTCGTGGATTCCAAAGTCGCCGTCCTGCAAAACACCCAGCAAAACGCCAATAGCTGTGATGCTATGGCAGCTGTCGCCGTTGATCTTGGATCGGATATGAGCGGTGAGATGAAAGGCATTTCGCCAAGCGAGCTTTCCGGCCCGATCAGTCAGGCGGTGAACAACCTTCCGGCTGGCAAACCCTCAAACATCATCCGAGTTGATGGCGGTGCGCTGATGGTCATGATCTGCAACAAGACGGAAGAAAGCAACTTGCCAAGCCGTCAGGACATCGAAAACCGTCTTCTGATGGAACGCCTTGATATTCTTGCGCGCCGTAAGCTGCGCGAACTTCGTCGTCAGGCCTTTATCGATATCCGCATCTAATCCGGACAAATGGACGGACAAAACATGACCAAGATCGCGCCCCTTGCGCTAACCATAGGCGAGCCCGGCGGCATTGGCCCGGAGCTGACGCTTAAGGCTTGGTTACGCCGTCACGAGGACGGTCTTGCACCATTTTGCGTGATCGCCCCGCTTGGCATTGTCGAGCAAGCCATCAAGCGTTCTGATGCACAGGTACCGTTCAAGGTCATTTCCGACATCTCTGAAACAGCAACGGTGTTTGATACCGCCCTGCCCGTTTTGGTGATTGATGAACCAACTGCGGATGCTGTTCCCGGCTTTGCATCGGCCGACACGGCCAATGTCGTTCTTGAAAGCATCACGCGCGCAGTTGAACTATCGAAGTCAGGTGCGGCAAGTGCTGTCGTCACCAACCCGATCCAGAAAAGTGCACTTTATGATGCCGGGTTCAAACATCCCGGCCATACAGAGTTTCTGGCCGAGCTTGCCGGTCCCGATACCGTCCCCGTAATGATGCTGGCCAATGCCAAGCTGCGCGTTGTGCCGCTGACCATTCATATCGCACTAAGCGACGTGCCCAAGCAATTGACCGCAGACTTGATCATCAAACGATGCCGGATTACAGCTGCGTCCTTGCAGAAGGATTTCGGAATTTCCAATCCGCGTCTGGCGATTGCTGGCCTGAACCCGCATGCGGGTGAAGACGGTGCGATGGGGTCCGAGGAACAAACCATCATGGCCCCGGCAATTGAAGCACTGCGTGCAGAGGGTTTGAATGTCATCGGCCCACTTCCGGCAGACACCATGTTCCACGAAGAAGCACGTGCCAATTACGATGTTGCCCTTTGTCCCTACCATGATCAGGCCCTGATCCCGGTTAAGACGCTGGACTTCCATGGTGGTGTAAATGTCACCCTTGGATTGCCATTTATCAGAACGTCACCGGATCACGGAACTGCCCTTAATATCGCTGGCAAAGGCATCGCACGTCCCGATAGCCTCATCGCCGCCCTTAAGATGGCAGCAGAAATGGCCACCAAACGCCTTGCGACAGGAGCCTGATCCACGTGTCAGAAGACAACGCCAATACCGGCAAACTTGCCAACGATGGCCTTCCGCCCCTGCGTGAAGTCATCGCCACTCATGGCCTGTCTGCGCAAAAGAAATTCGGTCAGAACTTCCTGTTTGATCTGAACCTGACGGGCCGTATTGCCCGCGCTGCTGCCCCACTTGAAGATGCCACCGTGATCGAAATCGGTCCGGGTCCTGGTGGTTTGACCCGTGCGTTGCTGTTTCATGGTGCAAAGAACCTGACGGTGATAGAGCGTGATCCGCGCTGCCAACCGGTGTTGGAGCAGATCAGCAACCATTATCCAGATGCATTGCACGTGATTGATGGCGACGCGCTGGATGTCGATGTCACAACCCTTGGCCCTGCCCCGCGCAAGATTGTCGCCAACCTGCCCTATAACGTTGGGACACAACTGTTGCTGGGCTGGTTGATGCAGATCGATCAATTCGCCAGCCTGACCCTGATGTTCCAAAAAGAAGTGGCCGAGCGCGTTGTCGCAGGGCCCAAAAGCAAGGCCTATGGCCGCTTATCCGTCCTGTGCCAGTATCTGTGTGATTGCGACATCCTGTTTGATGTCCATCGCAGCGCCTTTACCCCACCGCCCAAGGTAACTTCGGCAGTGGTTCAATTGCGGCCAAAGGCAGATCGCGGAACCGACATCAATCTGACGAGCCTTGCCAAAATCACCCAGGCCGCCTTTGGCCAGCGCCGCAAGATGCTGCGCGCGAGCCTTAAGACATTGAACATCAATGTTGGGGAACTGCTTGAAAAGGCCGGGATCACGGAAACGGCCCGGGCCGAAGAACTCAGCGTGGCGGATTTTGTCCGCCTGACACAGGTTCATGATGAAATGGCCGCTTCGTAAAGCGGCCATTTTCTTGATCGGAGATCAATCTGTCAGAAGCTTTTTGACAAAGCTTGGCAAACCGGTTTGACGACCACGCTTGATCCGCTCGGCACCAATAATGTGCTGAACATCGGCGATGCAACGATCCAGATCATCATTGATCAGAACGTAATCAAACTCTTCCCAATGGCTGATTTCTGCACCGGCCTTTGCCATGCGTTTCATAATCACATCATCGGCATCCTGACCACGGTCTCGCAGACGGCGTTCCAGTTCACCCGATGATGGCGGCAGGATAAAGACTGACACAACATCGGCCCCGCCCTTGTCACGCAGCTGACGCGCACCTTGCCAATCAATATCAAACAGAACGTCATGCCCGTCCGAAAGCGCCTTTTCGACTGGCGCAATCGGGGTTCCGTAGTAATTGCCAAACACTTCTGCCCATTCGAGAAGCTCGTCATCGGCGATCATATGTTTGAAATCATCGACCGACTTGAAGAAGTAATGCTTGCCCTCTTCCTCGCCCGGTCGGGCTGAGCGCGTAGTTGCCGATACGGATAACGAGATTTTGTCATCGTTTTCAAGCAACTGGCGGGTAATGGTTGTTTTACCGGCACCAGAAGGCGCACAGAAAACCAGCATCACACCACGGCGGTTATGTGGATCAGTCATGGTCACGTTCCTTCCCTGCCCGCTTATTCGACGTTCTGGACCTGCTCACGGAGCTGATCAATGATCACTTTAAGCTCCATGCCGCAATTGGTCAGCTCGATGTCATTGGCTTTTGAGCACAGCGTATTGGCTTCGCGATTAAATTCCTGACACAGGAAATCAAGCTTACGGCCGATCGAGCCACCCTTGGTCAGCATATCGCGCGCTGCTGTGATATGGGCTTTCAGGCGATCGATTTCTTCACGGATATCTGCCTTGGTCGCCAAAAGGGCTGCTTCCTGATGCAAACGTTCTGGTTCGAACTTGCCCGCATCCATCAACTCTTCGATCTGGCGTTTCAGGCGTTCCTTGATCGCATCGCCACGCGCTGATGCGCAGTTTTCAGCACGCTTCACGGTCGCTTCGATATTATCGACGTGGCCGCGCAGCATCGCGTCAAGCTTTTCGCCTTCTTCAGCACGGTGTGCGGCCATCTGATCAATCGCTTCGTTCAGGCTGGCAAGAACGGCTGCATCGCGTGCTTCGCGGGTGTCTTCATCTTCTTGCGGCTCATGGGTTTCAAGAACACCACGTACATTCATCAGATCGGCAATTGTACCGGCCGACAGGCTACTCGTGTTATCAAACTCTTCGGCCAAGGCAACAAGTTCAGCCAGCAATTCGCGGTTCACCGTGTAGGAGCCGGTTTCAGCAGAACGGGCGATGTTAAGCGTCACGCCCATATTACCGCGCTTGAAACGTTTGGAGACCGCATCACGCACCTTGGCTTCAAGGCGTTCGAACCCGCCATTCAGGCGCACACGCACATCAAGGCCCTTGCCATTGACGCTGCGCAGCTCCCAGGTCCAGCCAAAGCCATCGGCTGCACCATCGGTGCGTGCAAAGCCGGTCATGCTTGAAACGGTCATATCTTTATCCAGTCTGATTTCATGTTTCGGCGTTTATAACGGTTGGCCCCTTTCACGCCAAGGGCCAACACTGATAGCTTATTGCATATCAACAATATGGTATCTGTCAGCTTTGTTTCATAATGCTGCCCTATTGCTGCAGCATGGTCCGCCAAAATCCGACAACCCGACTTCAGAACCGCATAAGAGCAACAATGTCCTTTCAGTATCACGCCATCCTGATCACCGGTGCCAGTTCCGGCATTGGCGCCGCTTTGGCCCGCCATTTCGCGCGGACCGGCGTTACCCTGTTTATCAGTGGCCGGGATGAAACCCGCCTGCGTCTGGTGGAAAATGACTGCCGCGCTGCGGGTGCCAATGTTTATGCCGATGTGCTCGATGTGAATTCGCGTGATACCATGTCGGCCTATGTCACCCATTGCGATGAAATCTCCCCACTTAGCCTTGTGGTCGCCAATGCCGGTATTTCGGCTGGAACAGGTGGCCGGGGTGAAAGCCCCGAACAGGTTCGCGATATCTTTGCCACCAATGTTGCAGGCGTTTTAAACACCATTGATCCGGCAATTGATGCCATGCGGGTGCGCGGGCGCGGTCAGGTCGCCCTGGTGGCCTCACAGGCGTCCTGGCGCGGTTTACCCTCTGCCCCGGCCTATTGCGCCAGCAAGGCCGCTGTGCGCGTCTATGGCGAAGGCCTGCGTGGTGCCTTGGCCCCGGATGGCATCAAGGTCAATGTCATCTGCCCGGGCTTTGTCAAAAGCCGCATCACCGATGCCAATGACTTTCCTATGCCGTTCTTCATGCAGGCCGACAAAGCCGCACGTAAAATCGTCAAGGGACTTGAACGCAACAAGGGCATGATCGCCTTCCCATGGCAGATGAACATCCTGATTGGCCTGCTAAAGATAACACCGCAATGGATCATGGATCTTGCGGCCTCGCGCATCCCGAAAAAGTCATCAGCCATGGCAGACGACAACGCGTAAAGAGCGTTACCAAAGACCAATGACAAAGGCGGCATCCTGTTCCGGATTGCCGCCTTTTTTATTTCTGTAGTGATCGATCAATAAATGATCAGATCCTATTGACCGTCGCGAATACGCCGCCATTTGGCAACATTGCGGTTATGTTCTTTCAGCGTCTGGGCAAAGGCATGACCACCCGTGCCATCAGCAACAAAGTACAAATCCTTGGTCGCGGCTGGATGAAGTACGGCATGGAATGCCTCACGACCTGGATTGGTAATCGGTCCGGGCGGCAGGCCCGCATTCACATAGGTATTATACGGGCTTTCAAACTTCCAGTCCTGACGCGTCAAGGCACGTTCAAGACGCTTGTCCGGGCTGATCGCATAGGCAACGGTCGGATCGGACTGCAAACGCATGTTGATTCTCAGGCGATTGACAAATACCCCGGCCACCCGTGAACGTTCGCCCGCAACACCGGTTTCACGTTCAACGATGGAAGCTAGAATAACGGCTTCATCAATCGTATCAAATGGCAACCCCTGCTGCCGCCCCGGCCAAAGCTGTTCGACCATCTCATCATGGGCGGCACGCATGCGATCAACGATGCTTTGCTTCGTGTCCCCGAACGAGAATTGATAGGTTTCGGGCAGCAACGTGCCGTCCTTGGGGATTTCCGTGATCTCGCCAACCAATCCGTCGACCAGTTTGATGCGGTCAATGATCTCCCCTGACCGCAGGCCTTCTGGGATGGTGACAAACCGTTTGACCGTATCGCCGGTCGCCAAAATCTCGGCGGCCTGTTTCGGGCTGACACGGGCCGGGAAATGGTATTCCCCCGCGCGCAGCGACCGATCAAGCTGACTGACCCGCACACCGGCAAGGAAGATCAGCGGTTCATCAATGATGTTTTCGCGTCGGAAAATCTCGGCAATACCGCGCACACCAGTCCCCTGCGGGATGATGATGTCGCGTTCCTGCGCCAACTTGCTGGGCGAGGTATATTGCACATAAACATACACCGCCGCCCCACCAATGGTGAGAGCGGCGGTGATGATCAGAAAGCCAAGAACAAGCAGAAAACGCTTCAAGGGGATAGCTCCCGTTAAGGTTGGCTCTGCTGTTTAGACGGCCTTGAAGACCAGCGATGCGTTGGTGCCACCAAAGCCGAACGAGTTCGACAGGGCAACATTGACTTTACGCTGTTTTGCTTCAAGCGGAACCAGATCGATGCCTTTGCAAGCGTCAGACGGATTGCGCAGGTTCAGGGTCGGCGGAACGACACCTTCGTGGATCGCAAGGATCGAGAACACTGCTTCAATCGCACCAGCTGCACCCAGAAGGTGGCCGGTTGACGACTTTGTCGAAGACATCGACATGTTCTGTGCGTGGTCACCAAACAGGCGCTTGACCGCACCCAGTTCGATTTCATCACCCAGCGGAGTCGAGGTACCATGTGCGTTCACATAGTCGACATCTTCCGGGTTCAGGCCCGCGTTGCGAAGCGCGTTGCGCATCGAGCGGAAACCACCATTGCCATCTTCGGCCGGTGCGGTGATGTGATAGGCATCACCAGACATGCCGTAGCCAGCGACTTCAGCATAGATCTTTGCACCACGTGCCTTGGCATGTTCGTATTCTTCGAGAACGACACAACCTGCACCTTCGCCCATGACGAAGCCGTCACGGCCCTCGTCCCACGGACGGGATGCTTCGGTCGGCGTGTCGTTGTAACCGGTAGAAAGTGCGCGTGCTGCAGCAAAGCCAGCCATGCCAAGACGGCAAACAGCAGCTTCTGCACCACCAGCAACCATGACGTCCGCGTCACCAAGCATGATCATGCGCGACGCATCGCCAACGGCGTGTGCACCGGTCGAGCACGCGGTAACAACCGCATGGTTCGGACCTTTAAGACCGTGTTTGATCGAAACCTGACCAGAAACCAGGTTGATCAGGCAGGACGGAATGAAGAATGGGCTAACGCGACGGGTTTTTCCGTTATTCACCAGTTCGGTTGATTCGGAAATCTTCGGCAGGCCACCAATACCCGAACCAATCAGAACGCCAGTAGCTTCCTGATCTTCGTCGGTTTCAGGTTTCCAACCGGAGTCAGCAAGTGCCTGATCAGCAGCTGCCACCCCATAGACGATGAAATCGTCCATCTTTTTCATGTCTTTGATCGAGACATGATCTTCCGCGTTGAAAAGTCCTTCACCCACACCGCGCGGCACGAGGCCTGCGATCTTGGCAGGGATATCCGACACGTCAAACGTGTCGATGGCTTTGATCCCGGATTGGCTATTGAGCAGTTTCTGCCAAGTGTTCTGAGCGCCGCTAGCAAGCGGAGTAACAGCACCAATACCGGTAACAACTACGCGTCTCATCCCGCATTACGCCTTTATTTTATAAATCCAGCAAAGACGAAAAGGGCGCCTGAGGATGCCCTCTGGCGCCCATGTCTCACGGCAAAATTAGCCGTTCGCCTTTTCGATGAAGTCGATCGCGTCTTTGACGGTCAGAATTTTTTCAGCCGCGTCATCCGGAATTTCGCAACCGAATTCTTCTTCAAACGCCATAACCAGCTCAACGGTATCCAGGCTGTCTGCACCCAGATCGTCGATGAAGCTTGCGTTTTCAGTGACCTTGTCTTCTTCAACACCGAGGTGCTCGACAACGATCTTCTTCACGCGATCTGCGACATCACTCATAGCTCAAATCCTTCAATAGGTTTTCTGTCAGTAGTGTTTACGTGGTGCCCGTTCATTCCCCCTATTGAAGGACCTCCCGGAAACCGGAAACCGACGACAAACAATTGCCGGTTTCAATATTTGGTATAGCGGCCTCTTTTAAACAGAAAAGAAGGCAACCCGCAACGGGTTAAATCATCGCCATTCCGCCGTTCACATGCAAGGTCTGTCCCGTGACATAAGCAGCTTCGTCACTTGCGAGATACAGAACCGCTGCTGCGATCTCTTTGCTATCGCCCATACGACCTGCCGGAATACCGCCCAAAAGCTTCTCTTTCTGGGCATCTCCAAGCTCTTCGGTCATGGCCGTCGTAATAAAGCCCGGTGCAACACAGTTAACCGTAATACCGCGTGCAGCAACTTCCTGTGCCAGCGATTTCGACCAGCCGATCATGCCTGCCTTCGCAGCGGCATAGTTCGTCTGACCCGGGTTACCGGTAACACCGACAATCGAGGTGATGTTGATGATACGGCCATGACGGCGCTTCATCATGCCGCGCAGCGAATTGCGCGCAAGCTTGAAAGCAGACGTCAGGTTAACATCAAGAACCGCCTGCCAGTCTTCGTCTTTCAGACGCATGGCAAGCTGATCGCGCGTGATGCCCGCATTGTTGACCAGAATGTCCAGCTGACCGCCAAGGGCCTCTTCTGCATTCTTGATCAGACCATCAACAGATGAAGAATCCGAAAGGTTGGCCGGAACCACAACAGCGTTCCCACCGATCTCGGCAGCAACGGCTTCAAGACGTTCCTGACGGGTACCCGACAGAGCAACCTTCGCACCGGCTTGCGCCAAAACTTTGGCGATCTCGCCACCGATACCGCCGGTAGCGCCCGTTACGAGTGCTGTTTTCCCTGCAAGATCAAACATAAAACTTTCTTCCCCTTTGGGTTCGTCGTTTCCTTGCGCGCTCTTAGAGCGAGCCAAGGAATGCTTCGATATCTGCCGGACCATTAACGGCAATGCCGCTCAGATCACGATCAATGCGTCGTACCATACCGGTCAGAACCTTGCCTGCGCCGATCTCGACCAGTTCGGTGATGCCCTGTTCTTTCATGTAAAGAACAAACTCACGCCAACGCACCGTGCCGCAAACCTGCTCCACAAGGAGTTTACGAATGGTTTCCGGATCGTCGGTTTTTTCTGCGGTGACGTTTGCAACAACCGGTTTGCCCGGTGCATTCATCGCAACAGTACCAAGTGCTTCGGCCATACGATCAGCAGCCGGCTGCATCAAAGCGCAATGGAACGGTGCAGATACCGGCAGAAGAACAGCGCGCTTGGCACCCTTTTCCTTGGCAATTTCAATCGCGCGCTCAACAGCAGCTTTATGACCGGAAACAACGACCTGGCCACTGGCATTGTCGTTTGCCGCAGTGCAAACATCACCCTGCGCTGCTTCCTCAGCAACCGCAACGGCGTCTGCATAATCAAGACCCAACAGGGCAGCCATCGCGCCAACGCCAACCGGAACAGCAGCCTGCATGGCCTGACCACGGATTTTCAAAAGGCGTGCCGTATCGGAAATGGCAAAGGTGCCGGCCGCCGCAAGAGCGGAATATTCACCCAGCGAGTGACCAGCAACAAGGTCGCACTTATCGGTCAGGGTGAAGCCACCTTCTTTTTCAAGAACACGGGTAACAGCAAGACTGACAGCCATAAGTGCTGGCTGTGCGTTTTCAGTCAGGGTCAGTTCGTTTTCCGGTCCTTCGAACATCAATGCGCTGAGCTTTTGCGAAAGCGCGTCATCAACTTCCTGGAAAACTTCGCGGGCAACCGGGAATGCATCTGCCAGTTCTTTGCCCATTCCTACCGCTTGCGACCCCTGACCGGGGAAAACCAGTGCGCGTGTCATTATATATAATATACCTTTGTCAGCTTCTACGAAGGCTGTGCCGAATATCGGCCCTGAAATTTGAGCCACCCTTGATAACGTGCGCGACCGCACTGTCAAGGACAGATACCTTTAATCCACTCGCATTCACGGTTTCATAGTCCCAGAACTTGGCAGCGCCGACTGGAATTGCAAGTCACTGTCTGTAAAACCGTGTCGCGCGTTTATGGCATATTTTCCGTCATTTACGAAGGATTGGCTGTTGCGCAGCGCACAAAACAAGCTGTCTCCGCTGCCTTGCTAAAGCCAACCACCGCCCTGCCCGATGCACATCATCATTTGAATGTGAAGGTGACGAGTGTCGTCGTGCTGTGACCCACCATCGACAATGCCGGGAAATCTGCCGATTTCAGGCCCTTAATCGACAATCATGCCCCCACATACAAGATTAAAAATGGCTTTGCTTGGCCACGCATGGCGGTTATCACAAAACCGCAACGCTGAACCACCAACGGGCTTACCGTAAAAAGAACCGGGTTCCTGCGGCTTTGCGCCGTGTGATCACGATCCCGCGCAAATAGCAAAAAGCTGCATTTGGCGTTGCACTCATGGTCGAAAAGTGTATATTCCGCCGTCTCACGGCTCCTTGCCGGGATTGCCCGGCTATGCCTGCATGACATGAGGTCATGTACGGAAGAGATAAGCCACAAGGAGTGATTAGGAGTATTATGAGCAAGTACGAAAGCGTGTTTATCGCACGTCAGGACTTCTCGACCGCACAGGTTGAAAGTCTGAACGAGAAGCTGACCCAGACCGTCGAAGGTCTCGGTGGCAAGATCGCTAAAACCGAATATTGGGGTCTGCGTTCCCTGGCATACCGTGTCAAAAAGAACCGCAAAGGCCACTATACCCTCTTCCAGATCGAAGCTGAAAAAGACGTGATCGCGGAATACGAGCGTCAGATGCGCCTGAACGAAGACGTTCTGCGTCAGATGACTGTCAAGGTTGAAGAGTTCGAAGAAGAACAGTCAGCCATCCTGCGTAACCGCGACGAGCGCGGCGGCCGTGGCGGTAATCGCCGTGGTGGTCCCCGTCAGAACGGCTAACCGATAGCGAGGAGATAATATCATGGCTGGACGTCGTCTGTTTTTCCGTCGTCGCAAGACCTGCCCGTTCTCGGGTGATGATGCGCCGAAGATCGACTACAAAGATGTCAAACTGCTGCAGCGTTTCGTTTCCGAACGCGGCAAAATCGTTCCGAGCCGTATCACTGCGGTTTCGGCCAAGAAGCAGCGCGAGCTGGCAAAAGCCATCAAACGTGCACGCTTCCTGGCGCTGCTGCCTTACGCAGACCAGGTCTGAGGCAGTCGGCAAGAGACCCTTTTGTGGTCTCGGGCCGGGAGTAAATGATGCAACGTGACACCCTCATAGCGATTGGTTCAGGACTAGGCAGTGCCGTTCTGTTTCTACTCGTCCTATCAGGAAATCCGATTGCGCTTTTGCTCTCATACTTCGGGCATCTGCCGCTTTTCCTTACCGGATTGTGGCAAGGTCCCAAACGCCTGCTGGTTGCGGCAGTAGCCGCATGTAGTGCCCTTGTTCTTTTGGGGGGATTACTGCCTTTCACGGTCTTTATGGTCGTGTTTGCCGGACCGGCGATGTTGTTGACCCGCATGGCGCTGGTCATTCGGAAGGATGAACAAGGCAATATTGCCTTTCTACCGTCCGGAATTGTCGTAAGCGCCATGGCCGTTATGGTCGCAACGGTGATGATCTTCATTACCGTTACCCTGACGGCGGAAGGTTTGGACATTCAGGAATTCATTTCGCAATTCCTGAGCCAGATGTACTCGGAAATGGGTGTCCCTATGACATCCGATGTTCAGGGTCTGATTGGCATGTTCCAGACATACTTCCCGGCGATTGCTGCGGTGAGCTGGCTTCTTATGCTGTTCGCCAATGCTGCAATCGCACAGGCAATCTTGGTGCGTGCAGGCAAAAACCTGCGTCCGACACCAAGTATGGCAGCTTTTGCTTTGCCTGGTTGGTCACTGTTTGCGTTCGCCCTGGCCGGGTTTACGGTCGGCTTTGCCGATGGTTCCCTGGCCTATGTGGCGCGAAACGTCGCGGTGGTACTGGCAGTGCCGTTCCTGTTTCAGGGATTGGCACTGGTGCATGGGCAGGCAGCCCGATGGCCGCAAAAACGTATGATACTGACGGTGTTTTACATCGTCGCGGTTCTGTCCAGTTGGTCCTTTATTGCGATCACGGGACTTGGAATTGTTGAGCATTTAATCAGGCTGCGGGGGAAAGAACCGATGACCCGTAGCAATGAGGAGGATCGGTGATGGAAGTTATTCTGCTCCAGCGGGTAGAAAAACTCGGTCAGATGGGTGACGTAGTCTCCGTCAAGCCGGGCCACGCCCGCAACCGCTTGCTGCCGCAGGGCATGGCCCTTCGTGCAACCAAAGCAAACCTTGCTGTGTTCGAAGCACAGAAAGCACAGCTCGAAGCTGACAACCTTGACCGTCGTAAAGACGCCGAAGCAGTTGCTTCGAACATGGGTGAACTTGCTGTTACCCTCGTTCGTCAGGCATCTGACGTTGGCCAGCTTTACGGTTCGGTAACTGCACGCGACATCGCAGCTGCAGTAACCGACGCTGGTTACACTGTTGCTCGTACCCAGGTTGTTCTTGATCAGCCGATCAAGACCCTTGGTCTGCACCAGGTTAAAATCAATCTGCACCCGGAAGTTGCTATCGAAGTAACTGCCAACGTTGCACGTTCCGAAGAAGATGCCGCTGAGCAGCTCCGTAAGGGTTCTGCTGTTCTTGGCACCATCGACGAAATGGAAGCTGAAGAAGCTCTTGAAGCTGCTGAAGAACTCTTCGAAGAAGATGCAGCAGAAGAATTTGCTGACGAAGCAGGCGAAGAAGAAACCAACGCTTAATTGCGGGTTCTTCATCACGCTATCTGGAAACGGCATATCCGCAAGGATGTGCCGTTTTCTTTTGCCCGGCCCTTATGCCCAGGCAACAAATTGCAAAAGATTTCAAAAACCTGTCTGAATGGCGACCTCTGCGCTTGCGGAATACCGGCTATGAGTTATACCGATTAACTCTATGCGGCCCACCGGATGACTGATACCTTTTCTGCCCATGACAGATCCCAATCTAGACGCCCTTTTTGCCCCTCTTGATATGGACCACGGTGACGACGCCGGAATGGTGCTCGAACGCATGGCTCCCCATAACTTTGAGGCCGAAGCAGCCCTTCTGGGCGCGATTCTCAACAACAACGCGGCTTATGAGCGCGTCTCGGACATTCTGCGTCCCGAACATTTCGCAGATGCCCGCCATGGACGCATCTTTGAAGCCTGCGGCAAGTTGATTGAACGCGGCCAATTGGCAAACCCGGTGACGCTCAAAGCCTATTTCAAGCAGGATGAACATCTTGCCGAGATCGGCGGCGCGCAATATCTGGCCGAGCTGTCGAACAACCTCGTCTCCGTCATCAATGCCGGTGACTATGGCAAGCTGGTCTATGACCTGTATCTGCGCCGCGAGCTGATCGAGCTTGGCGAAGATGTGGTCAATGACGCTTATCAGTACGAACTTGATACCGATGCCACCAAGCAGATCGAAAAAGCCGAACAGAAATTGTTCTCGCTTGCGACTGCCGGTGCGGCAGAATCCGGTTTCGTCGCCTTTGGCCCAGCCCTTGCCAAGGCCTATGAGAATATCGATCACGCTTATAAGAACGCCGGGCGTGTTGTTGGTGTGACCACCGGTCTTCGTGACATTGACCGCAAGCTTGGCGGTTTGCACCCGTCTGACTTGCTGATCCTTGCAGGTCGTCCGTCGATGGGTAAAACCGCCCTTGCGATGAACGTCGCCTTTAACGCCGCCATCGCATCGCACCAGAACCGCGCAGCCGGCGAAGATACCCGCGACGAGGTCCGCACCGGTGCCGTTGCCGTCTTCTCGCTTGAGATGGCCGCAGAACAGCTTGCCGGTCGTCTGCTATCGCAGGCAGCCGAGGTATCAGGCGATAACATGCGCCGTGGTGATCTGAACGAGCAGGACTTTGAGCGGCTCCTTTTGGCGACCCAGGAACTCAATACCGTTCCGCTTTACATCGATGATACGCCGGCCCTTCCGGTATCGACCCTGCGAACGCGTTGCCGCCGTTTGAAGCGTCAGCACGGTCTTGCAATGATCGTCGTCGATTACCTGCAGCTTCTGGCACCGCCGACCAACTTCCGTGGCGATGGCCGTGTGCAGGAAGTTTCCGAGATTACCCGTATGCTCAAGGCGATCGCCAAAGAGCTTGAAGTCCCTGTATTGGCCCTGTCCCAGCTTTCACGTGCGGTCGAGCAGCGCGAAGATAAACGCCCGCAGCTTTCTGACCTTCGTGAATCCGGCTCGATCGAGCAGGACGCCGACGTTGTTATGTTCATTTACCGTGAACAATATTATCTCGAACGTGCCGAACCGGCCCAGCGTCCGGAAGAAGCAACCGACAAGTTCGGGGAACGTTATGCGCAGTGGCAGGAACGTCTGAACCACGTTTACAACACCGCAGAAGTTATCGTTGCCAAGCAGCGTCACGGTCCGGTTGGTAACGTGCGCCTGTTCTTTGACGGGAACTACACCAAGTTTGGCGATCTTGATCACATCGAAGAAGAATATGAATAGAGGATAGGGCTTCCACCCATCCATCATCGGATTCCACGGGGTATTACGAATGACCGTTCTTCCCGCCGTCGGCCGTGCTGCCGAGTGCGCGGAACTGCAGATCAATTTGAAAGCAGTTGCCGACAACTATAAACGCCTGACCAAACGTTATACCGGCCGCACCTGTGGTGCTGTGGTAAAGGCTGATGCCTATGGTCTGGGTGCCAATACGATTGTGCCTGTGCTGAAAAAGCAGGGCTGCCGTCTGTTTTTCGTGGCCCAAGCCAACGAAGCAGCTGAGCTGTTCCCGGTTCTGCGCGGCGGCGGACGGATTGCTGTGCTGAATGGCGTTTTGCCCGGTGATGAAGAATTCTTCATCGAGAATGACGTGATCCCGGTTCTCAATGACATTGAACAGATCGAACGCTGGTCGAACCTGTGCCGTGAATATGAACGTCCTGCCCCGGCCTTTATCCATCTCGATACCGGTATGAGCCGCCTTGGCCTCACCCCGCTTGATGTCAGCAATCTGGTGGATCGTTATTCGTCGCTTCTCTACGGGTTTGAAAAAGCCGGTTACATGACCCATCCGGTCGCAGCCGACGAAGCCGATAATCCGGTGACCAAGGAACAGTATGACCTGTTCATGAAATGGTATCGCCGTTTGCCACCCGCACCACGCGGGTTCTGTAACTCGTCGGCGATCTTCCGCAATGATGACTATCACCTTGAATTCTGCCGTCCGGGCATCGCCCTATGGGGTGGCAACCCGACACCAGAAACCACCAACCCGATGCGTTCGGTCGTGAACCTGCAGGTCAAAGTCCTTCAGGTGCGCGAGATCGACGAACATCAGGCGGTTGGCTATGGCGGCACCTGGCAGGCAAAACGCAAATCGAAAATTGCCACCATTGCCCTTGGCTATGCTGATGGCTGGCTGCGTTCGCTTTCAAACGCGGGCAAGCTTCTGATCAAGGGTCACGAAGTCCCCTATGTCGGGCGTGTATCGATGGATGCGATCACGGTCGATATCACTGATCTTCCGGGCAAGCCGCTTAAGGCGGGTGACATGGTTCCGCTTCTTGATGACAAGATGACGGTTGACGATGTCGCATCTGCTGCTGGTACAATCGGTTACGAGATACTAACTTCTCTTGGACATCGCTACCGGCGGGTCTATACAGAAAGCTGAAAACGATAACCGGCCCGATAAAACCGACCGGCCGCTAACAGGGGACTTACAGTACCGATGCCGATCTTTGCGCCGGTTGGCCATATGTTTCTGACCTTTTTGGCCCTTGTCGGTCGCGTCACGGTATTTGCCGGCCGCACGATTGGCCATATGGTCGCCCCGCCGATCTATTTCCGGCTGATTTTCAAACAGATGCGCGAGATTGGTTATTTCTCGCTGCCGGTGGTCGCCATGACCACCCTGTTTGCCGGTATGGTTCTGGCCCTTCAGTCCTATTCCGGGTTCTCGCGTTTCTCGGCCGAAAGTGCGGTTGCGACCGTGGTTGTCATTTCCATGACCCGTGAATTGGGTCCGGTTTTGGCAGGCCTTATGGTTGCCGGTCGTGTCGGTGCGGCGATTGCTGCTGAAATCGGCACCATGCGCGTGACCGAACAGATCGATGCGCTTGTGACCCTTTCGACCAATCCGTTCAAATATCTGGTCGTGCCACGCGTATTGGCGGGCATGATCACCCTGCCCGTTCTGGTTCTGATCGGTGATGTTATCGGCGTTCTAGGCGGCTACCTTGTTGGCGTCAACAAGCTTGGCTTTAACGAAGGGTCCTATATCCGCAACACGTTCCAGTATCTTGAACAGCTTGATGTGGTTTCGGGTCTGGTGAAAGCGGCTGTGTTTGGTTTCATCATCACGCTGATGGGTTGCTATCACGGTTATCATTCGCGTGGCGGCGCACAGGGCGTGGGTCAGGCAACCACCAATGCGGTTGTATCAAGCTCGATCCTGATCCTGATTTCGAACTATATCGTCACTGAACTGTTCTTCACGCGATAAGGGCCGTTGATACCGCAATGAGCACACAGCCCAAGATATCGCTGCGCAACGTCCATAAGGGATTTGGCCCGAAAAAGGTGCTTCAGGGTGTTGACCTTGATGTGGCGCCGGGTAAATCCGTTGCCATCATTGGCGGATCAGGTACGGGCAAGTCCGTGACATTGAAATGCGTTCTGGGTCTTCTGACACCTGATGAAGGATCGATCACGGTCGACGGCGTTGAGATGACCAACGCATCACGTTCTGATCGCGAAGCCATGCTGGCCAAAACCGGCATGTTGTTTCAGGGGGCAGCCCTTTTTGACTCACTTAGTGTCTGGGAAAACGTTGCCTTTGGCCTGATCGAAGGACAGGGCATGAAACCGTCCAAGGCACGTGATCTTGCCATCGCACGTTTATCGGATGTCGGCCTTGGTTCCGAGATCGCCGATATGTCACCGGCATCCCTTTCAGGTGGCATGCAGAAACGTGTCGGTCTGGCGCGCGCGATTGCGACCGAACCGGAAATCCTGTTCTTTGACGAACCGACCACCGGGATCGATCCGATCATGGGCGATGTGATCAATGATCTGATCGTCAAATGCACGCGCGAACTTGGTGCCAGTGCCATGACGATCACCCATGACATGGCCAGCGCACGCAAGATCGCTGATCGTGTTGCCATGCTGTATCAGGGCAAGATCATTTGGCAGGGTCCGGTGTCGGAAATCGACAATGCCGATAACCCCTATTTGCAACAATTCGTTGCCGGTGATATCGAAGGTCCGCTTGAACTTGATCTCAAGCATCTCTGATTTGTGTCTGACCGACACATGCCTTTACTAACACTTCTTTGATCTGCGGAGCATTCTGTGGCCAAAACCCAAAGCCGTTTCATCTGCCAGAATTGTGGTGCGGAATACCGCAAATGGACCGGGCGTTGCGATGGCTGCGGCGAATGGAACAGCATCGAAGAAGAACGGGTTGAAAGCGGCCCGAAGGCAACCGGCGGCATTGCCGGGGGTGCCAAAGGCAAAACCATCGAATTCGTCGCCCTTGAAGGCGAAAGTGCCCGCCCGCCGCGCATCATTAGCGGCATTACCGAGCTTGATCGTGCCTGTGGTGGTGGCCTTGTACCGGGCTCTGCCCTTTTGGTGGGCGGTGATCCGGGCATTGGTAAATCGACCATCCTGCTTCAGGCGGTTGGTGCCATCGCGGCCAAACATAAATGCGCCTATATCTCGGGCGAGGAAGCGGTTGATCAGGTGCGCATGCGCGCAGCCCGCCTTGGACTTGAAAAATCAAAGGTCGATTTTGCCGCCGCCACCAGCCTGCGCGACATCATCACCACCCTTGAAGCCAGCGCGCATGAAGTCGTGGTGATTGACTCGATCCAGACCATGTATGCCGACACCCTTGATAGTGCGCCCGGCACCGTGTCACAGGTCCGTGCCTGTGCCTTGGAGCTGATCCGTCTGGCAAAGCGCAAGGGCTTTGCGATCCTTCTGGTCGGTCACGTCACCAAGGAAGGCCAGATTGCCGGTCCGCGCGTGTTGGAACACATGGTCGATACCGTCCTTTATTTCGAAGGCGAACGCGGCCATCAGTTCCGCATCCTGCGTGCGGTGAAAAACCGTTTCGGTGCAACCGATGAAATCGGTGTATTTGAAATGGGTGATGCCGGTCTGGTCGAAGTGCCCAACCCGTCTGCCCTGTTCCTGGCTGACCGCGATGCACCAGTCAGCGGCACGGCGGTCTTTGCCGGCCTTGAAGGTACGCGCCCGATGCTGGTCGAGATCCAGGCACTGGTCGCGCAATCCGCCCTGGCCACCCCGCGCCGTGCGGTTGTTGGTTGGGATCAGCACGCATGAACATGATCCTGGCCGTGCTTGATGCACGCTGTGGCCTGCCGCTCAGCCAGTTTGATGTGTATCTCAACGTTGCGGGTGGTTTGCGCGTGGGTGAACCGGCCGCGGATATGGCGGTTGCAGCAGCCCTGATATCGGCGGTGGCCGATGCGCCAGTACCGACCGAGACCGTGATTGTAGGTGAAATCGGCCTTTCGGGGGAAGTCCGCCCGGTCGGACAACTCGAAATCGCGATTGAAAGAAGCCACCAAACTTGGCTTTGGCAATGCCTATACGCCGAAAAACGGCACGCAGGGCAAGAAGAAGATGTCGATCAAGGGCCTCAATCAGACCGAAATCGGCCATCTTCAGGATTTGGTAAATCTCTTCGGCGACGATGTGCGCGACAAGGTGCGTCCGCGTGAAGGCATGTATTAAGCCACATTTGCCTGATATCGCACGTTGGATGCTGACTGACTGACAAGGTTTACGAACAAATGGATTTCTCCAGCCTGCCCGATCTTGGCGCACGTGATATTTTTGACCTGATTGTTGTCGGCATTTTGCTGATATCGGGTGTGTTTGCCTTTTTCCGCGGTTTTATCCACGAAACCCTGTCGATGATGGGTTGGGTCGGGGCTGGTGTCTGTGCGCTTTATGGCTATCCGGTTGCGCGCCCCTATGTGCGCGAACTGATCCCCTCAGAACTGATTGCCGATCTGGCAACAGGTGTTGGCCTGTTTCTGATCACGTTCCTGATTTTCTCGTTCATCAGCGGACGTATTGGCCGTGCGGTGCAAAATTCCGGACTTGATAGCCTTGATAGCACCCTTGGTTTTGTCTTTGGCCTTTTGCGCGGTGCGCTGATCGTTTGTATCGGCTTCCTGGCACTTTCATGGCTTCTGCCAGCAGATTCGCAACCCGATTGGGTGCGTGATGCCCGCACAAGACCGGTTCTTGAGGAAGGCGCGTTCCTCATTATGCGCATGGCTCCTGACGAAATTTTCGATACCACAGCCGAAGAACTTGCGCGTGCTCAACGGAATGCTGACGCAAATGAACAAACCTACCGTCAACTTATTGGCCCGGAACCAAAAGGGACTGGACCCGCGCCCCTAAACGGGTATACAAGGCCCTCGCGCGATGATTTGGATCGTCTGATCGAGGCGACCACTAACGAGTGAGGCGTGTGGGTATCGCACCAAGAGCGACATCCGTGCGCCACCGGCGAGAGAGCGGAACCCACTCATGCTGACCACCAATCCATTTGATGACGACAAGCTACGTGAAGAATGTGGCGTCTTTGGCGTTTTTGGCTCCCCCGATGCTGCGGCACTGACGGCCCTTGGCCTGCATGCCTTGCAACACCGTGGACAGGAAGCCGCAGGCATTGTGTCCTATGACGGCGAAGATTTTCCCGCCCACCGGGCTTCTGGCCAGGTTGGTGACATCTTCGGATCAGAGGATGTAATCAAAAGCCTGCAGGGCGAACGTGCTGTTGGGCATGTCCGTTATTCCACTGCCGGCGGCAAAGGCCTTCGTAACGTTCAGCCACTTTTTGCCGATTTCGAATTTGGCGGTCTGGCGATTGCCCATAACGGTAACCTGACCAACTCGCTCGCGGTGCGCGAACGTCTGGTCAAACGCGGTTCGATCTTCCAGTCGACTTCGGATACCGAAACCTTCATTCATCTGATCGCAACCAGCCTTTATGAAAAGATCGTCGATCGTCTGATCGATGCGGTGCGTCAGGTCGAAGGGGCCTATTCCCTTGTCGTGATGACCCAGAAGAAACTAATCGGTGTGCGTGACCCGCTTGGCGTCCGTCCGCTGGTTCTGGGCAAGCTTAACGACGCCTATATCCTGTCATCGGAAACGGTTGGCCTTGATATCGTTGGCGCGGAATTCATCCGCGACGTCGAACCGGGCGAGATTGTTGAGATCACCGATGATGGTCTGCGCTCGATCAAGCCGTTCAAACCGGTCAAATCACGCTTTTGCATTTTCGAACATGTCTATTTCGCCCGCCCCGACAGCATCGTCGAAGGCACAAGCGTTTATGATGTGCGTAAAAACATTGGCCGCGAACTGGCCCGTGAGTCTGCTGTTGAAGCCGACGTTGTCGTGCCGATCCCCGATTCCGGTGTTCCGTCCGCGCTTGGTTACGCCGAAGAAAGCGGTATCCCGTTTGAGCTTGGCATCATTCGTAACCACTATGTTGGCCGTACCTTTATCGAGCCGACCGATCAGATCCGCCACCTTGGCGTGAAGCTGAAACATAACGCCAACCCGGGCAAGCTTAAGGGCAAGCGCGTTATTCTGGTTGATGACTCGATCGTGCGTGGCACCACCTCGACCAAGATCGTTGATCTGGTCCGTCAGGCCGGTGCAGCTGAAGTGCATATGCGCATCACAAGCCCGCCGACCATGAACCCGTGCTTCTATGGCGTTGATACCCCGTCCAAAGACAAACTGATGGCGGCAAATCACGACATCGAAAGCATGGCAAAGATCATTGGCGTGGACAGCCTTGCGTTCGTCACCATCGATGGCCTTTATCGTGCGACCGGTCTTGAAGGCCGTGACAACGACAATCCGGCCTTCTGTGATGCCTGCTTCACCGGTGACTATCCGATCAAGCTGACCGATCACAATGCCGAAAACAAAGACCGCAAGCTCAGCCAGCTGGTTGAAAGGCAGTCTGCATGACCGACACCAAACGTCTTGAAGGTCGCGTCGCACTGATCACCGGAGCTTCGCACGGGATCGGTTGCGCTGTTGCCAAGCGTTTTGCGGCCGAAGGCGCGCATGTAATCGCCCTTGGCCGTAATGTTGGCGCGCTTGAGGAACTTAGCGACGAGGTTACGGCTGCGGGTGGCAACATCACGCTGCTTCCGATTGATCTGACCATGTTTGACAAGGTCGATGCCATCGGCCCGTCGATCTATGAGCGGTTCGGTAAGCTCGATATCGTTGTTGGCAATGCCGCCCTTCTGGGTGAAATCGCCCCGGTTGGTCATATTGATGCGCAGGTGTTTACCAACACCTATGCCACCAACGTTACCGCGAACTTCCACCTGATCCGCACCACGGACAAGCTTTTGCAGCTGTCTGATGCTGGTCGCGCCATCTTTGTGACGTCTAATGCATCGGCAAAGGGTCGCGCCTTCTGGGGGCTTTATGCATCCTCCAAGGCAGCCCTTGAAAGCCTGGTTCTGTCTTATGCGCAGGAAGTCGAAGAAATGTCTGTGCGCGTTAACCTGGTCAATCCGGGTCGTATCCGCACGAAAATGCGCGCCGAAGCCTATCCGGGCGAAGACCCGCAGACGCTTCCGACCGCTGAAAGCATCACCGATGTGTTTGTCGATCTGGCCGAAGCCAGTTGCACCAAACACGGTGAAGTGGTTGACGCGTACTAAGACCTTCCGCAGTTTTGCGATTTTAAAGGGCCCTTACGGGGCCCTTTTTTTATTGTTCTGATTTCAACTCGCAACGCCCAAAACAAAAACTTTCGCCCGGCACATCAATACGTTGCAAACCATCCCCGATGCCCGATAGCATGGCCAGATAATCAATGACCCATTCGCATCAAAGCAGGGCCTGAAATGAGATCGGCTGTTATGTCCCGCACAAACCTTCTTAAGACCACGCGCAATGTCACCTTTGCATTGGGAGCACTCAGCACGCTTGCGCTGCTTTCAGGCGCACCACAGGCCCATGCTGCCGATAACACGCCAACCCTGCCCCAAATGGATGCAGAACGCGGCAAGGCCCTGTTTGCGGAGCGTGGCTGCGTTGTTTGTCATTCGGTGAACAATGTGGGCGGTGATATCGGGCCCAGCCTTGATGCATCAAACATGAATATCGCGCGTGAGCCGTTTGAGTTTTTCGCCCGCATGTGGCGCGGGGCGGAGCAGATGCTTCATCTGCAACAGGCTGATCTTGGCTATCAGATTGATTTTTCCGGGCAGGACATGGCCGATATCTTTGCTTTCGTGCAAAGTGGCGAAGTTCAGGAACGCTTTACCGAGGCAGATCTGCCAACCCATATCCGCGAAATCATCGATAATGGGCCATCCATCCCCGGCCAATAGGGACTAAAGCGGCGGATTGATACTGCGGGCTTCATCGGAACTCATGTCCGAATAGACAATGAGCCGGTTCCGACCGGTGTGCTTGGCGTGATAGAGCGCCTTGTCAGCACATTCGATCATTTGCAATGCGCTGATGATGGTGTCATCGAGAAACGCAACACCGATGCTGCACGTGACCTGCACTTTCTTGCCATCGAAGGTAAATACCAGTGCTTCGATTTCCTGCCGGATACGGTCAAGCAGGCGTCGAATACCCTGCTCGTCCGCTTCGGGGATGACGATGCAGAATTCCTCGCCGCCGACACGGCCAAACTGATCGGTGGTGCGCAGGTTGTGCTGAACGCAAAAAGCCATCCCGATCAGGACTTCATCCCCGGCCCCATGGCCATGGGTGTCATTGATCGATTTGAAGTGATCAATATCAAGAACCGCGACCGCCAGATTGTTGTTATAGCGTTGCGACCTTGAAAATTCTTCGTCCAGCCGTTCGGTGATGTGGCGACGGTTATGCACACCGGTAAGCGGATCACGAACGGTGATTTCCGTCAGTTGACGGTTGGCTTCGTCAAGTTCACGTGTGCGTTCATCAACCCGGTCCTGCAGGTTCGCGCGCAGGTCCTGAAGCGAAATCGCCATATCGCCAAATGACTCGGCCAGATCTTTTGCTTCGCGCCAACTGGCTTCGATCGGTTCAACATCGAAGTCACCATCAATCACTTTCAAGGTTGATCGGCGCAGTTGTTCAACCGGTCGGGCGATCAAAACGGAAAGCCAGATCGCTGCCAAAACCGCAACGACAAGGACGCCAACACCAACGATTATCAAAAAACGGTTGGCGTCATTGATGATCCCCGTAATTTCCAACTCACTGATCTTGGCAACCAGCCCCCAATCCATGCTGGGCAGATATCGGGTTGCAGCCATCACCGGCTGCTCGCGATAATCGGGCGCATAATCCATCAGGATTTCTTGGCCAAGCATTGCCTGCGTGATCGGGACATCTGTTCGATCCGATGGAATGCGTCGGGTAAAGGCGGCATTTGGATCATATTTCGTTGGCACCGCAAACAGGGCATTGCCATCTTCGTCACGAACCGCAAACAACCATTCACCGGTCGCGCCTAATCCTGTGCGATCCTCGACCAGTTCGAGGATGAACTCACCGCTGAAATCCACCACCATAAAGCCAAGAACCACACCGGCATGCTGAATGCGCGATATGCTGCGAATGATCAATTCTTGTGAATGAACCAGGAAAATCTCGCGTTCCCGGTCGATGAAGCGTCTGGGGTCAAACGATGTGGCCCGCTGATTAACAGATGCCAGGAACTGGCCATTTGGCGCAAACAAAGTGACGTCAAGAATGCTGTCCACATCGCGATGGGTTGCGCGCAGGCTGCTTTCCATCTCGCCATAAAGCTCGTAGTTACGCGTGCGGGTGAACTCAACAAGGTGCTTACGGATGGCTTCCTGATTGGCAAGCAGTCTTGCCGTATCATCAATCCGGTCGATGGCAGCCAAAAGACGATGTTTTGCCAGCTCGGAGATGGCTTGAAGATCGGTGGCAATCAGTTTGCGATATTGCGTTGCGCTGTGATTGTTAAGCGTCCAGATGCTCAGCAACAAGGGCAATGCCGCAAGCAGGAGGAAGCTGATCATCAGAACATGTTTTAGTCGCATCCGCCCCGCCCGCTTGGGTCTTCATGACGCCATCACGCAAAACGCGCGTTGAAGCTTAGACCTGAATATATGGCTTCATCATAGATGGTTAAAACCATCAAAGTGATAAAACTATCCCCTCGTATAACACTTTGGGTTCAAAATAAAAACCGCCCTGCAATCACAGGGCGGCTTTAAAGTTCTGACAGCCAATCTTTTGAAACTATCGTTTCTTCTTCTTGTTGGCGTATGGGTTGTCACTGCTGCGCAGATAGATACGGATCGGAACGCCCGGCATATCGAAATCTTCGCGCAGACCATTGATCAGGTAACGCGTATAGCTTTCTGGCAGTTCAGCCGCCTTGGAGCAGTTGATAAAGAAGCTTGGCGGACGCGATTTCGCCTGGGTCATGTAGCGCAGGCGAATACGACGCCCGGAAATGACCGGCGGCAAATGGCGTTCGGTGGTGGCTTCAAGCCAACGGTTAAGCTGCGATGTCGGGATGCGGCGGCTCCAGATATCGTGGATATCAAGAACCGTCGGCATCAGGCTATCGGTACCACGCCCGGTCAGCGCCGAGAATGTCAGAACCGGAATGCCACGTGCCTGGGCAAAGGACACTTCAAGCTTGTCACGCAGTTCCTGCATGACGCCTGCCTTGTCCTTGATCGCATCCCACTTGTTGACCGCGATGATCAGCGCACGGCCTTCTTCAAGCACCATACGTGCAATCGTCAGATCCTGCTTATCAAGCGTGTTGGTCGCATCGATCATCAAAACAACGACCTGCGCATAACGGATCACGCGCAGCGTATCGGCAACCGAAAGCTTCTCGACACGGTCATCGATCTTCTTCTTGCGACGCATACCAGCGGTATCGACCAGACGGATCGGACGACCTTCATAGGACCAGTCAACCGCGATGGAATCACGGGTCAGGCCAGCCTGCGGGCCGGTCATGACGCGTTCTTCACCCAGAAGCTGGTTGAGAAGGGTCGATTTACCGGCATTCGGACGACCAACAATCGCCAGCTGGATTTTTGAATTGTCGCGCGGACCTTCAACAATCAGCTCGCCATCTTCGTCTTCATCATCTTCGCTGAATTCGATTTCATATGACGGGAAAACTTCACCCTCGTCATCGGCAAAACCGTCTTCTTCAATCAGATCGTCGGCATCGTCATCAACGTTACCGGCAGCAATGGCAGCTTCGCGGGCGTGCTGTTTGGCAACGCGTTCGCGATCTTTCCATTCTTTCCAGTGCGGCTGAAGCATGTCGTAAAGAAGCTCGATCCCCAGACCATGCTCGGCTGAAATCGGTGCAACATCACCAAGACCAAGGCCATAAGCCTCATACAGGCCCGGGTCCTGATCCTTGCCTTCATGCTTGTTGGCAATCACATAGACCGGCTTGTGACGCTTGCGCAGCCAATCGGCAAAGTGGTTATCAAGCGGGGTCAAACCCGCACGCGCGTCAATCAGGAACAGCGCAACGTCGCATTCCTCGAACGCCTTTTCACTTTGCTGACGCATCATGCCTTCGACGAAATCATCAAACGCTTCTTCAAGACCGGCGGTATCGATGATGTCAAAGGACAAGTCACCCAGGCGCGCCTTGCCATAACGGCGGTCGCGGGTAACACCGGGCTGATCGTCAACCAGGGCCAGCTTTTTGCCGACCAGACGGTTAAACAGGGTCGACTTCCCGACATTGGGGCGACCGATAATGGCAACTTTAAGCGACATCTGACTTTCAGACTCTCGTTATAAAAGGCGTTATGCGCCGGTGGCTTTCATGCCCCCCGGCGCATCGCAAATCCTGCAAGGTAACCTTGCCTAAAATTCTGTTCTAACTGATCAGCGATATGCGATTAGATCGGCATCCGCAGTCAGGAAGTAAAGGCTGTCACCGGCAACAGATGGCGGCAGCGTAATCGGCCCGGATACTTCATCCTTGCCAAGAATGTCACCGCTATAAGGGGAAACAGTCATCACTTCGCCCTGCTCGTTACCTACGATCAACCTGTCACCGACCAGTACCGGACCTGTCCAGACAATCGGTTCTTCATGGTCTTCGGGATCGACAAAACGTGGCAGAACCGTCACCCATTTAACCTGTCCTGTCTGCCGACGCAAGGCAATCAGGTCATTTGTATTGCTTAGCAGGTATACGTAATCGCCGGCCACCCATGGGGATTGGATGCCACCCGCCTCAAGTTCCCAGACGCGGAACCCGGTGCGAAGGTCAATTGCCACGGTCAAACCGGAGTTGCTCGTCGCAATCACCAGATCATTATCAATGACCGGAAGACCACGGATATCGGCAATCGCCGACACCGCATCGGTACGGCCAGCAGACGCCAGTGCATCGGACCAGATCATCTGACCGTTCTCAACACGAAGGGCATAAAGCTCGCCGGTCGAATAGGCCGAAATCACAACACCCTGATCAACCGCCGGGCTGGCACCCCCGATAAAGGATGCACCTTCGGATGCGCCACGATGGCTCCAAAGGCTTTCACCGGTAAGGGCATTAAGCGCAATCGTCTGGTTATCGATGGTGATGGCAAAGACACGGCCACCACGAACGGTCGGTGCGGACCGCATCGGTGCGCTGACCTGTTCGCGCCACATCACCGTGGCACTGGCGGCATCAATTGCAATGATCTCGGCAAAGCCGGTGGTCGCATAAATGATCCCGCCTTCATAGGCCAGACCACCGCCCAAAAGCGTGCTGTCTTCTTCATCTTCCGGTGCCAGTTCAAGCGACCAGATTTCCTTGCCGGTATTTGCGGCAAAGGCGCGGACTTCGGCCGCGGCATCGATGGTAAAGATCACCCCACGGGCAACAATCGCCTGGTTAAGCAGAAGATTGTCATCCATCGACCCTTCGCCGATATCAATCGACCAGTCCTGTTCAAGAACATCATTGGCAAGGGCAACGTGATGCAAGGCGTGGCTTGGGAAACCGCCATTTTGCGGCCAGTCCGCCATGACTTCAGGTTCCGGCAGGATCACGCGCTGATCGCTCAGATCAACATCTGCCTGAACCGTGCTTTTAAGGGCCAGAACCGAAATACGCTCGCCCGGAAGCGGCGGGTCTTCTGGTGCACCGAACCAACCCGTGCATCCCGCAAGAAGGCTTGTTAGGCCCACAGCGTACAGAACTGACTTAATACCGCGTTTGGTCAAAACCGTTTCCCCTGCTTCAAGATCACGCTTTGTTGGTCGTTTACCGACCAATCCATTCCCGTGTTTGATTAGGCACCAACGGCCTTGAGAATTTCACTTGCACGTGCACGCATGCCAGACGGTGCTTCGCTGTCATCCGCAATTTCGGTCAGAAGCGGTTTGGCCGCATCAATTTCACCGGCAGCAACATGAAGCAGTGCGATCATTTCACGTGCCGAGTAATACCAGGCATTTTCCGGAACCGCGATCGGCTCCAGACGCGTGATCAGGTCTTTGGCATTGCTTTCAGTCGCGCTGTTCATCGCGATTTCGACAACGGCCAGATCACGATAAACCTGATCGATGTCTGCATTGCCAACAACAGCTTCAAGCTCGGCGATTGCCGACGGGTTTGCCCCCGAACGCAGATAAACCGCAGCTTTCTGGAAATGGCCAAGGGCGACAAAACCGGCATTGCCTTCTGCGATGATCGCATCAAGCGCCTCAAGGGCTGCGTCCTGTTTATCTTCACCAGCCTGTGCCAGCTCAACAGCATTGGCAAGACGGGTTCCGTTTTCGATGCTGGTGCTGGTTTCATAGGTTTTCCAGCCTTCACGACCTGCCACACCCAACACGATCGCAGCAGCAACGCCGATCACGTATTTCCCGTATTTGCGCCACAGTTCTTCACTGCGTTCACGCTTCAGGTCTTCTTCGACTTCCTGGAAAATATCAACCACGAAAACGGCTCCAATCCGGTCACAATAAAGCGGGCAACCTGCCCGCTTATCTGAATTAATTCTGGCAAGGATTTAACGCGCCAGCGGGCATAGGGTCAAGTCTGCTCGACACCAATCGCACCTTTCACCGCAATATTTTGCCTCGCCCCCGATTTCTGCGCCAAAACGCGGGTGCAAACATCGCACTATTCCCGTCAATATCGCCAACTTGTGGCCCAATTCAGGCAAGGCCATTAATCCCCGGCCCCGATGGGGAAAGAATTGCCTGCCAAACGGGGCCAATCCGCCGTTTAAACCGGTTTGAAAGGTTTAAAGCCCATTCTGACCCAGGCAGGTTTGATAAACCCGGTGGTTCGAATACGGGACTTCAAACGCAAAACAGGCTGAAAATAACGACAACAAGGTCCATATCGCAACAAGGCACACATCACCGTTCAATCCGGCACAGGCCTTGCTTTGATAGGGACCAAGGGAACAGATTTCACAATGTCATCGGTCAAAATTGCCCGGTGGCTGGACGGAGACCACCATGAAACGTCGTCAAATTGTACATAGCCGCCATGACGCCAAACGCGTTATCCGACAGCCCATCCTTGCCGGATTGTTTGCGGCCCTGCTGGGAACCGGCGTTTCCGGGTGCAGTACAACCATGTCCGACATTGCAGGCACCAACCTGTTCACGGGTGGTGAGTGGTATCTGGCCTTTGACGTGATCAGCATCATCAATACGGACAAAACCCTGATTGACCATGCCGTATCGCTTTCGACCGGGCAGGATTGTTCGACCATTCGCAAGATTGATGGCAAATCATACTGCAAAAAGGATCCGGTGCCCGAAACCCCGCTTTATTGCTATCGCACGCTTGCCGCCGTCAGCTGCTATCGCACGCCCGATCCGTATAACACCGGCTCGCAAACCGTCGACTGGCCGCCGACCCGCTCACGCAGCCTTTAAGACGCATTCATTGCTTTGGGATTTCGATCCCGTTTTTGCCCATTGAAACTTGAGGCCAGCGTCAATCCACGGTACCGTGTCATATGGTTGTCATTTTCCCTTCATCGGGGAACCCGCAACCCGCCGTCACACTGCCGGAGGTCCTATGGGAACACTGTTCGATTTGGCGAAATACCGCAAAGCCAAAAGCTTTGTTCATTTTGACCGGACTGAACTGATGCGGCTCATGAATATCTATTCCCAACAAGTCGCAAGTGGTGCCTGGCGTGATTACGCCATTGATCACCTTGATGGCATGGCGATGTTTTCCATCTTTCGATCGACCCACGAAACACCGGTTTTCACGGTCATAAAACTCGGCCCCGAACATAAAAATGCCGGGCTGTTTTTGGCCCTGCATAGTGGGGAACGCATCAAGCAAAGCTCGGAACTTTCCAAGGTGCTTGAAGCGATTGAAAAACGCGCACGCAAGGTCGTCCCGCTGTTTAAAACAAAATCCTGATGGGTCGTGCCGTGAAGTCCTGCCTTCTTGCCCTTTGCCTTGCCTGCACCCTTTCCATTGCCAGCATCCAGTCCACCAACGCCGCCCGCATGAGCGAGGATTACCAGGCTGGCTATCGCGCCTATCAGTCGGGCCAATACAAAACCGCCCTGTCACATTGGCAAACAGCTGCGCTCAATGACGACCCGCATGCGCAATATGCGCTGGGACTTTTATATTATCGGGGAAATGTCGGATCGCCTGATTACCGCGAAGCCGCCAAATGGTTTGGACAGGCCGCGCGCGCCAATCATGGCAATGCCACCTATTATCTTGGCCTGATGTATTTCAACGGCCGGGGCCTTGCCAATGATCAGTTTCGCGCGACCGACTATTTCAAACGTGCACTTAGGATCAATCCAAACAACAGCAACGCGGCCTATCTGATCGGTGCGCAATATTTTCATGGACGTGGTGCGCGCCAGAACTTCATCGAAGCCGCGCACTATTTCGAAATCGCTGCCAAGGCCAACATGCATGCCGCCCAATTCATGTATGGCGCCATGATCGAACGGGGCTGGGGTGTACAGCAAAGCTTTGAAGATGCCTATTACTGGCTCCGTCGCGCGGCCCTTGGCCCGATCACCCTGCCTGATGGCGCCGAAGAAGCCGAACCAATGGATGCGGCAAAGGCCGTACTCACCCTTGAAAAGCGCCTGAGTGCCGATGAGGTCAAACGCGTCGATAAGCGTTTTGCCAGCGAAGGTCATATGATCGAATAAATTCTGACCCACACGGCAGATGATCCTTTGTGCCAAGAAGGGCAAGTCTATCGCTCAGCAACAAACCCGCCCTTCTTGGCGTCGGGGGTTATTTGGCCGCAGCGACAGCCGCTTGGTGAATGGTTTCGGCAACCGCAGCCGACTGGCTCATGAAGATGGCGTGACTGGCTGATACCTTGGTCACCTTTGCGTTAATGCGTTCAGCCATCCAGTCAAGCATGCTTTGCTCGAATGCCTTATCCTCTGTGCCATAGATTGCCCAGCTTGGCTTTGTCCGCCATGCTGCGTGTTGAAGTTTCGTGTCAAAGGCAGACATATTGATCGGTACCTGCGAGGCTGCCATGAATGCCGCGTCGGCATCGCTGACATCAGCAGCAAACCCTTCCTTAAATTTTGCCGGGGCGACAAAGCCGTAGCCATCAGCGCGAATATCAAGAACAAACTCAGCCGGGATTGAGTAGTTCGTATAAAGCTGACCGGTACTTTCCCCTGCATCCGGGGCAAGTGCTGCAACATAGACAAGCGCCTCTACTTTTGGATCGACACCTGCCTCGGTAATGACAGTGCCACCCCACGAGTGACCAACAAGCACGGTTGCGCCATCCTGAAGATCAAGCGCACGTTTTGTCGCAGCAACGTCGTCTTCCAAAGATGTCAGCGGGTTCTGCACGATGGTTACATTGTAACCGCGCGCAGTCAGGTCACTGTAAACATCTCGCCACCCGGTGCCATCCGCAAACGCGCCATGAACAAGTACAACGTTGCGAATTGCGCCACTGCTTGCTGCGGCATCATCTGCCTTTGCAAGGTTTGCAGTCAGAAACGACATGATCATTGATGTGGCGAGTGCAAATTTCTGTAAGCCGGTTTTCATTGTCCTAATCCTCTTTCGGTCTGTGGCATGGGTTGATCTGCTCAACGGAGACGATGCCTGATTTCGAAAAACTCATTTACTTATCGCGATAACATTTATTGCAATAACAAATATTCTCAACCAACCGGCTTGTCCAGAAATTATTTATCGCGATATATATTATCTCGAGAATATACAGTACCGCACACGAAGACGGAGCCCACAGTGTCCAGCGAACCCAACCCGCCAGTCCCCCTTGATGACCAGTTATGCTTTGCGATCTATACAGCTGGCATTGCGATCCAGCGGCTTTACAAACCGCTATTGTCAAAGCTTGGACTGACATATCCGCAATATCTGGTTCTTAATGTTCTGTGGCAGAAAGACACCCAAAGTGTTGGCCAACTGGCCGATCGACTGGCTTTGGAATCAAGTACACTGACACCACTCCTCAAACGGCTTGAGACTGCCGGTATGGTTCAGCGTGACCGGAACCCGGAAAATGAACGCCAGGTTCTTATTTCACTCACTGCCGAGGGGCTTGCGCTCCGAGATCAGGCGGGTTGCCTCGGAGCTGCCCTGTTGCAGGCATCAGGCCAACAACCAGAAGACCTTGCTGAATTGAACATGAAGACCAAGCAGCTTCGTGACGTGATTTATCAAAATGCGCTGAACTGGTAGTCCAGTGGCATCCGTTGAGTGCGCAGCTAAACGGTGGGAACAGTTCCACCGTCGATCACATATTCCGTACCCGTGATGGCGCTGGCGCGATCTGATGCCATAAAGGCGATCAGGTTTGCGACTTCTTCTGGCTTGGCTGGTCGTCCAAGCGGAATACCGCCAAGCGAGTCCATAACGATCTTCTTGCCGCCGTCATAGTCCGTTCCGGCATCTTCGGCCAAGCGCTTGGTAAAGCGAACAGCAGCTTCTGTTTCGATCCATCCCGGGGAAACGCGCATTACACGCACACCTTTTGGGGAGACTTCCTTGGACAAAGCTTTGCTGTATGTGGACAGTGCTGCTTTTGCTGCGGCATAGGCTGTTGTCAATTCAGGTAATGGGAGTTCCCTTTGGATCGACGTCACATGCACAACAACGCCCTGCCCCCGTTTGATCATCCCGGGGACAAGCAGCCGATCCAACCGCACCGCTGGAAACAGGTTCAGGTCAAGCTCGTTCTGCCAATCAGTGTCTGACAGGACAGAGAACCCGCCCGCAGGCGCCGATGAACCACCCAGCATGTGAATAATGACATCCAAGCCCCCAAGCTGTTCTTGTACTGCTTTGGCAACAGCTTCGCATCCTTCGACGGTCATAAGATCAGCCGCGACAAAGGCGCTTTCCGGAAATGCTTCGGGTCGGGTGCGAGCTGTTGTCAGAACCTCGGCACCCAACGCACGCAAAAGCTTGAATGTTGCGAAACCAGCACCCTTGGTACCGCCGGTTATGAGGATGCGCTTTCCATCCATGTTCAGGAAATCAGTCATCACTTCACCCCCATTTCGGCAACCTTGCCTTCTTTGATCACAAAGAAATAGCGAAGCTCGATCGGGCTGTTGGGGAACTGCCCACTGACCTTTGCCCGAACAACAGTTTCGTCGCCTGCTTGGTGCACATCAATCGGTTCGGCAACATGGTTGTATTTTGCTTTTGCCGCCAGCCACCAGTCGCGTATGGCGTCCGCGCCAACGTGATCTTGTCCCTCGTCATGGACTATGGCATCGCTTGCGAACACGTTGCTTAATACGCTTGGATCTTTTCCCTTATCGGCCGCGAAATAGGCGCTGAGAATTTCTGGCATATCCATCGTCAATCTCCTGTCGAGTAACTTGTATATCGACAGATAAGCCCGTTTTATTATACAAACAATTCGGATAGTTCTTCATGTGTTGATGAAAAAATCGGGACAATGGAACGCTTAGTACTAAATGATCTGGAAGCGGTCATTGCGATATCCAGACGCGGAACGTTTCGCGCGGCGGCGATTGACATGGGTGTTTCCACCACGGCCCTCAGCCACGCGATCAGCAAACTCGAAGCTGGTCTTGGTGTGCGCCTGTTTAACCGCACAACGCGCAGTGTTTCGCTCTCAGAAGCAGGTAAACTGTTTGTAGAACAAGTCGGTCCAGCCCTTAAGGACATCCACGGCGCCTTGGATGTTGTCCGTTCTCAACGTGAAACGCCGTCCGGGACCATTCGCATCAATGCCGCGCCGTTTGCTGCACGCGAAGTTATCTCGCCGCTGGTGTTTGAGTACCTTCGTCGATTTCCCGACATGCAGGTCGATCTTGTCACTGAGGGACGCTTGGTCGACATCGTTGCCGAGGGATTTGACTTTGGCGCGCGCGTCGCCCCCTTAATCCCCAGCGACATGATTGCCGTATCCCTGGGCAAGGCACAACGATATGCCATCGTCGCCGCGCCGAAATACTTTGCCCAGCACGCCAAACCCATCGTGCCACCTGACCTGTTAAATCATGATTGCATCAGGGTCCGGTTACCCGATGGTGCGATTTTCAGATGGCGCTTTGAAAAAGAAGGCGACACTGCACAGATTGATGTCACGGGTCCCATCACACTTGACGAGGCTAGTCTGGCGCGTGCCGCAGTTCTTGAAGGCATTGGGATTGGATGTTTCATGGAACGCGACGTCATTGCCGACATAAAATCAGGCAGGCTGATCCGGGTTCTTGAAGACTGGACCCAACCGCTGTCCGAGCTTTGCCTTTATTATCCCGGACGCCGAAATCAATCAGCAGGTCACAAGGCCTTTGTCGCCCTTGCCCGCGAAATCAGCAAGAAAGCCCGCGACCAAAACACAAATGTCAGTCCCGTCGAGCTGTAAACGACAGTAAATAGATTAGTGGTGGGTTTCGATGATCGTGCCGGTCTTAACGACTTCGGTGATCGTCACGCCAAGGTTCTCATCCACAACGACAAGTTCGCCACGCGCGACCAGGCGGTTATTGACGTAGATATCAACCGGCTCGCCCACGCGACGGTCAAGCTCAAGCACGGCACCACGGGTCAGGCGCATCAATTGCGCGACCTGGATCTGGCTTTTGCCAATCACCGTAGAGACACGCACAGGTACGTCATATGCCGCACCGATTTCCGATGCGCCCATGCGGACGGTGAAACCATCTTTGTCGTCGTTAGCCATGATCTTGGGCCATCCAGTAAGCTCAGAAGAATCGCGAAGCTTGTATCTTAAAGGTTAGCTTTGAAAAAAGTGTTAGCAAGCCCAATCTCTTAAAATTCAGTCGCGATGCGTGGTTGGGTGGCAAATGTATCGACACAATTTTACGATAGTTTTTTGTATTATATTCCCCTAAACAGGTGCCCATCACGGGATGACGCCCGGAATGCCAACGATAATTCAAACAGATGTCAGGACGTTTCATGACATATGACCGCCAATGGGTGGCTGATGCCATCAGCATCATCGAAGCCGATTTTAACCGTTCCGCAGATACCCATCTGATCCGGCTTGATTTGCCGAAGCTTGATGGAATTGGGCTGTATCTGAAAGATGAATCCACCCACCCGTCCGGGAGTCTCAAGCACCGGCTGGCGCGTTCCCTGTTCCTGTATGGTCTGTGCAATGGCTGGATCACCAGGGACACCCCGATTATCGAGGCATCAAGCGGCTCGACCGCAGTGTCCGAGGCCTATTTCGCCCGCCTGCTTGGCCTGCGCTTTATCGCCGTGATGCCAAAATCCACATCCCAGCAAAAGATTGATCAGATCGCCTTTTATGGCGGTGAAAGCCATCTGGTGGATCACAGCGGTCAGATTTACGATGAGTCCCAGCGTCTCGCACGTGAGCTGAACGGCCATTACATGGACCAATTCACCTATGCCGAACGCGCAACCGACTGGCGCGGCAATAACAACATCGCCGAAAGCATCTTTGATCAGCTCAAACGCGAAGCCCATCCGGTTCCGCGTTGGGTGGTTGTTGGTGCGGGCACCGGCGGCACATCATCGACCATTGGCCGTTACATCCGTTATGGCCGTATTCTGGGTCAGGGCTGCGAGCTGTGCGTGGCTGATCCGGAAAACTCGGTCTTCTATACCGGTTATGAAACTGGCGACTGTTCGGTTACCGGGGACAAGGGATCACGTGTTGAAGGCATTGGTCGCCCGCGTGTGGAGCCCAGCTTCAACCCGACCGTGGTTGACCGGATGTATCGCGTTCCCGACGCCGCAAGCTTTGCTGCCCTTCATTATCTGAACAAGCATCTTGGCCGCCGTTGTGGCGGCTCGACCGGCACCAACCTGATCGCGACCTTGTCGCTGATCACGGAAATGAAAAAGGCCGGGCAGACCGGATCGGTTGTCACGCTGCTTTGTGATGGCGGAGATCGTTACTGCGACACCTATTACAATCCAGACTGGATCAAGGCGCAGAATATCGATCTTGCGCCCTGGACCGAGGCACTGGCTCGGTTTGATGAAACCGGCCTGTTTGATGTGCCGATTGAACATTGCATCGGATATCAGGGCAAATAAGCCCCGGATTCCCGGCCAATAGATCACGCACAAAAAAAGACGGGCGGCATATACCGCCCGTCAGTCATATCAGGGGAAGCTTCACGAGGGAGGAGAGACAGAAAGAACGTTAGCCAGTCACTGCGATTTTGCGCGGCTCAGGCTTTTGTTCTGCCACCTTGGGGAGAGTAAGCAACAGAACACCGTTCTTGAACGATGCCGTAATATTGTCGGCATCAATAATGTCGTTGAGGCGGAATGACCGCTTAAAGCTGCCATAGCTGCGCTCGATCACGCGGGCACCTTCGTTGCTTTCTCGGGTGGATTTCTTTTCACCCGTAATGGTCAGAAGACCTTCAAGGACAGACACATCCACATCTTCCTGCTCGACACCGGGGAGTTCGGCAGACAGTTCGATGTGATCTTCGGTTTCATGAATGTCGATACGCGGGCTTAGCCAGTTTTTGGCAGCTTCGCCATTTTCAGCAAGCGCCTTTGCCGATGCGGTCCGGTCGCCAAAAAGCGAACCGATCATACGGTCGACATCACGGGAAATTTGAGTGAAAGGATCACCATAGGTCGGTGCAGATGCAAAGCGACGTGCGGATCCATTAAGAGTCTGAAGACCAGTCATTATAGTACCCTCCGTTACAGACGAGTAATCTTGCGCCATCAGTCCAGACCAGGCTGCAACCTTGACGCGTATCGGGACACCATGTCCCTTTCCGACCTTGAGATAGAGCAGGTGAAAATATCCGCAAGTGAGTCGATGCATTTTTTTTTGCGATTTTTTTGATTTTTTCTGCCCCTGCCCCGCATAAATGTCTGTTGGCATTCCATCTTTTGGAAAAGTCAAACACGGCACTGGCGCGCTGCCCCAGCTCGGACTAGCTTCATCCCATTGTCTGGCGCATCGCCGCCACCCTCCGAGTTTAAGGACACGCATATGAGCACCCTTTTCACCCCGCTTTCGCTGGGAAACCTTACCCTTGATAATCGCATCGTCATCGCACCGATGTGTCAGTATTCCGCAGATAATGGCAAGACCACCCATTGGCATGACATGCATCTGGGCAACCTTGCCCAATCGGGTTCCGGTCTTTTGATTATCGAAGCCACGGCTGTTGAGCCCGAAGGCCGCATTACATATGGCGATGTCGGGCTTTGGGATGATGAAACCGAAGCTGCCCTTGCCAAAACCCTGACCGCCGTGCGCAGCCATTCCGACATGCCAATTGCCATTCAACTGGCCCATGCCGGGCGTAAGGCATCTTGTGAAAAGCCCTGGCTGGGTGGTCATGCCCTGGTCCCGGAACATGAAAATGGCTGGCAGGTTGTAAGTCCGTCCGCCGTTCCATTCCGCGACGGTGATCCGATCCCCGAAGCCCTTTCAAAATCCCGCATTGCTGAAATCATTCAGGCTTTTGCCGATAGTGCTGTGCGCTCAGTGCGCTTGGGCTTTGATGCCATCGAAATCCATTCGGCACATGGTTATTTGCTGCATCAGTTCCTGTCGCCACATGCCAACAAACGTGACGACGAATATGGCGGGTCGTTTGAAAACCGCACCCGTATCGTGCTTGAGATTTATGACGCCGTCCGTTCCGCGGTTGGTACCGATTATCCGGTCGGCATCCGCATTTCGGCAACCGATTGGGTCGATGATGGCTGGGACATTGATCAAAGTGTCGAACTTGCCAAACTTCTGAATGCCAAAGGCTGCGACTTTATCGATGTGTCATCGGGTGGTTTGCATATTGATCAGCAAATCCCGCTGGGCCCGAACTATCAGGTGCCGTTTGCTGCTCGCATCAAGGCTGAAACAGGCATGACCACCATTGCCGTTGGCCTGATCACCGAGGCCGAACAGGCAGAAGCCATCACCTTTACCGGTCAGGCGGATGCGATCGCCCTTGCGCGCGGCATTCTTTATGATCCGCGTTGGCCGTGGCATGCTGCGGCAACCCTTGGTGCCGAGGTCAAGGCAGCCCCGCAATATCTGCGCTGTCAGCCAAGAACGCTTAAAAAGCTCTTTGGATAAGCTTAAAACACGCAGACTACACTTTTGATGCGAAATACTATCCGATGGCATAGGTATTTTTGACTCATGTCAAGGTGCCTATGCCAGCGCCACTGTAATTTCGAACCGTTGCAGAATGATTCTAAACTGGCGCCTGCCCGCAGATGCGCCCGTCACAACGGGTTATCGAAATGAAAGTTGGAAAGATCCTTGCTGTTTTAACGGCTGCGCTGATGACGGTTCCGTCATTGGGCATCGCGGCCGACATTCAGATTTCCACAGAAAACACCGCAAGCCACTTTCAAACTGTCGTTCTGCAAAATTATGCAGAGGCGCTAAATAGCCACATCCCCGAACATAATTTCGAAGTCATCCATTCTGCCCGCGCCTTTAGCGACCGCGATGTCGCCGAAGCTGTCTCAAGCGGCCGCGTTGCCATTGCAGCACCTGGCATCTGGCATTTGGGCCGCTATAGCAGTGATTTAAATGCCCTGTTGCTGCCGCGCTTCATGGGGTTGGGGGCGGCTGATGTACGCAAGGTTGTTGATGGCCCCGTCGGTCGTACCTTGCAAAGCGCGCTTGAAAAGCAACTGAACGTCAAAGTCATCGGCCGCTGGCTGGATTTGGGCCCGGCACACATTTTTACACGCAAAAAGAAAGTCAAAAGCTTTGACGACCTCAAGGGTTTACGCATTCGTTATCCCGGCGGCGAAGCCAATGCTTTGCGTTTGTCTGCCTTGGGTGCGATCCCGGTTCTGATCCCATGGCCCAATGTGCCAGAGGCCCTTGATCGCGAAGAAATTGACGGGCTTCTCACCACCACCAGCACCGTTGTCAGTGCATCGCTTTGGGATCATGGCATCAATTACGCCTTTCTCAGCCATTCCTATTATCCGTTTTACTTGCCGCTAATATCAGGCGACATCTGGAACCGACTGCCTGAACAACATCGCACACAGATCGAAGAAGACTGGGAAGCCATGATCGAAGACGGGCGTGCGTTGGCCGTCCGCCATCAGGACCAATCCCTTTTCACCCTGCGCGAACGCGGTATCGAGATTTCCGCCCCCACCAGCGAGGAGCGCGAACGTCAACGTTCCGAACTGCTAATCCAGCAGCACTCAATGGCCCATGTCATCGGTATTTCCGAAGAAACCCAAGCCGTCATCGAAGCGATCAGGAAATAGACCATGACCACCCAATCAACCATCCTTGATCGTTCACGCCGTCTGCTTGGAGAAGAATTCCTCAGTATCTTTTTATCGCTTGGGCTGCTGTTTGGCGTTCTGTCGATGCTGGTGTATCAAACCATGTCCGAGTTCCACTCCGCACAGGACAAGGCGATTGATACAACAAGCTTCGCGGTTTCGACCTATGCCGACAATCTGTCGGCCATTCTGATCAAGGCCGACAGCATTGCGCTTCTCGCAGCACGCCGCATGGCAACAAGCGAAGAACTGCCTGAACATCTTGAAGACCAACTGACCTCAATTGTTCAGGATGACAGTGATATCGCGGGCTATTTGCACATCAATGCCAATGGCGAGATCGCCAACAGCTTCATTTTTCAAAACACCACCGAGCAAGTTCTGCAAATTGAAGCCATTCTTGCCCGTCATCGCGATGCATGGATTGAACCGGCCCTTTTGCCATCCGAGGGGCTTGGTCTGAAACCATCGGACATTGCAACAGAACGTGGTATCTGGCGTGAAGATGGCAGCTTTGCCGGCGTGATCATCATTCTGGTCGCGGTTGGCAGCCCCTATGAGGACAGCCCGCTTGAGAAATTCCTGACCGGCGCCAAAGTCCGCATTGCCGGCATTCAAAGCCAAAACATCCATACCGACCAATATGTGCAAAATTTGCGGGATGCAAATTGGCTCGGCATCGCTGAAGAAACAACGCTTTGGGAAAACTATCACGCGGCCAAATCGATGAGTGCCAATTCAGTTCTGATTTACGATGATCTGGTGCTGGCCCGTGAAAACCTGCCGGGCCTGCCGGTCACGGTTTTCATGCAGATTGCAAGCGAGCGGTTCTTTGAAAACTACAAATCGACCCTTCACAATGCCCTGATCGCGTCAATCACGATCATTGCCATCGCTGTTTTCTTGCTGCTGCAGATCCGCCTTGATCGCAGGATGAAACAGGCGGCAGAACGCAAACGTCAGTCACTTGATAACCGCCTGCAATTTGCGCTCGATACCGCGGGCCAAGGCCTTTGGGACTGGAACGTTGCCGAAGACCGTGGCTATTTTTCCCATAACTTCTATGAACTGCTTGAAATCAGTCGGGATGCCAGTCCGATCAGCTATGACGCCATTCGCGAACGCATTCATTCCGATGATCGTCATGCCTTTACCCATGCCCTTAAGGCCCATATTGCTGGCGAAACCCCGGCGTTTGAGGTCGAAGCACGTATGCAGATCGGCGATGATGAAAATCGCTGGGAATGGTTCCTTCATACCGGCTCTGCGACCGAGCGTGATGAAACTGGCCATCCGACCCACATCATTGGGCTGCTTAAAAACATTCATCAGCAAAAGCTGCGCAGCATGAACCTTGAGTTCGAGGCCTTCCACGATCCGCTGACGGGCCTTTTGAACCGGACCGCATTTGATGACCGTGCTGCACGTCTGCATGCCCGTGCGCAGCGCATAAATGCGTCCTATTCAATGATCATGCTTGATGTCGATCACTTCAAACGGGTCAATGACACCTTTGGCCATGATAGCGGCGATGTGGTTCTTCAACACATCACAAGCACGGCGATGGCCGCCCTGCGCTACGAGGAAGAAAAGCTGTTCTTCCGTCTGGGCGGTGAAGAATTCGTCATTCTGTTGCCCGATACCGATGACGAAGCCGCCCTGTTCCTGGCCGAACGCATTCGTGTGCGCATCGAAACGGCCCCGGCATGGGTTGATAATGAACAGATCAGCGTCACTATCAGCCTTGGGATTGCGGCCAATATCGGTAATGAGCAGCCACGTGATGTGCTTAAACGTGCTGACAATGCGCTTTATCGCGCCAAGCAGAATGGACGCAACCAGACATGTCTGGCGGAAACCATCGTCCCTGACGCCCTGGCCGATGAGCCCATCACTGATGGCAAAGAGGATAAGCACGCATACCTCAAACTGGTGCGATAATCCGCGACGACTTGCACCAGCATCATTGGCCGTCACTGCGCCACATACCGATACAAACAAAAAGGGCTCCGCGATTGCGGAGCCCTTCTCGTAGTGCTTGGTCGGTTGGTTGGTAAGGCTTAGAAGCCCATGCCACCCATGCCGCCCATGCCACCCATGCCACCCATGTCAGGTGCGCCGCCAGCCGATTTTTCGTCGGCTTTTTCAGCGATCATGCATTCGGTGGTGATCAGCAGACCTGCGACCGATGCTGCGTCCTGCAGGGCAGTACGAACAACTTTGGCCGGGTCGATGATGCCAGCTTTGACGAGGTTGGTGTATTCGCCCTTCTGAGCGTCGTAACCGAACTCGGTGTCATCCTGCTCGAGCAGTTTGCCAGCAACAACAGCGCCGTCGACGCCTGCGTTCTGTGCAATCTGACGAACCGGTGCCTGCAGAGCGCGGCGAACGATGTCAACACCGATGGTCTGGTCGTGGTTTTCACCTTCGAGACCTTCGAGTGCTTTGACAGAGTACAGCAGAGCCGTACCACCACCAGCAACGATGCCTTCTTCAACAGCAGCGCGGGTCGCGTGCAGAGCATCGTCAACGCGGTCTTTGCGTTCTTTAACTTCGATTTCAGAAGCGCCACCGATTTTGATCACTGCAACGCCGCCAGCGAGTTTCGCGAGACGTTCCTGCAGTTTTTCACGATCGTAATCAGAGGTGGTTTCTTCGATCTGAGCGCGGATCTGGCCAACACGTGCTTCGATCTGTGCTTTCTCACCAGCACCATCAACGATGGTGGTTTCTTCTTTGGTGATGGTGACAGATTTCGCGGTGCCGAGCATGTCAAGCGTAACGCTTTCCAGCTTGATGCCGAGATCTTCGGAGACAACCTGACCACCGGTAAGGATGGCGATGTCTTCGAGCATTGCTTTACGACGGTCGCCGAAGCCCGGTGCTTTAACAGCAGCGATTTTCAGACCACCGCGCAGCTTGTTGACAACCAGGGTTGCCAGAGCTTCGCCTTCGATGTCTTCAGCGATGATCAGAAGCGGCTTGCCGGTCTGAACAACAGCTTCGAGCAGCGGAAGAACCGGCTGCAGCGAGGAGATTTTCTTGTCGAAGAGCAGGATGTACGGAGCATCCATTTCTGCGACCATTTTCTCCGGGTTGGTTACGAAGTACGGAGACAGGTAACCACGGTCGAACTGCATGCCCTCAACAACGTCGAGTTCGGTGTGCAGGCCTTTGGCTTCCTCAACGGTGATAACGCCTTCGTTGCCAACTTTTTCCATGGCTTCAGCGATCATGTCGCCAACTTCACGGTCACCGTTTGCAGAGATGTTACCAACCTGTGCGATCTCATCGCGACCAGCAACTTTACGTGCACGGCTCTGGATGGATTCGATCACTTTGGTGGTCGCAAGGTCGATACCGCGCTTCAGGTCCATCGGGTTCATGCCAGCAGCAACAGACTTGTTGCCTTCACGAACGATAGCCTGTGCCAGAACGGTTGCGGTCGTGGTGCCGTCACCAGCCAGATCGGCGGTTTTCGACGCGACTTCGCGAACCATCTGTGCGCCCATGTTTTCGAACTTGTCAGAAAGTTCGATTTCTTTGGCGACCGAAACACCGTCCTTGGTTACGCGCGGAGCGCCGAAGGACTTCTCGATAACAACGTTACGACCTTTCGGGCCAAGCGTCACCTTGACAGCATCTGCCAGGATGTCGACACCGCGCAGCATTTTAGCGCGTGCGTCGGTGGAGAATTTTACTTCTTTAGCAGCCATAATATTCTTTCCTCTCTATGAGACGGATGAACGTGGACTTAAATCACCCAGACGGGCTGACTTATTCCATGATGCCCATGATGTCGGATTCTTTCATGATCAACAGCTCTTCGCCGTCGACCTTGACTTCGGTGCCCGACCATTTGCCAAACAGGACTTTGTCACCTGCTTTGACGTCGAGGGCTACGACCGAGCCATCTTCTTTGCGAACGCCAGAACCAACAGCGACGATTTCGCCTTCCTGCGGTTTCTCTTTGGCGGTATCCGGAATAATGATGCCACCGGCAGTCTTGGTGTCGGACTCGACACGACGTACCAGTACTCGATCATGCAGCGGACGGAACTTCATTTTAGACAACTCCGTGTTAAAGCTAAGGCTCGTTAATAACTAAGACTAACCGGGATGAGCCCGTATTAGCACTCACCCCCGGCGAGTGCTAACAGCATTTATTGGAGTGCCCATCCAAAGTCAATAGGGAGATGAAAAAAGACGCAGAAATGTCACGATTTCTGCCAATTTTATGCGCGTCCCGCGCCGGGTAAAATCGCCGTCTCTAAGGCGTGCGCATCACACCACTTTCCAGTGCGCCACACAAGCCCTTCACAGAAAAATAATGGGAACCGCTGGTATTCGCGTTATCACCTGATTTCAGCGAATCTTGAAATAGCGATCCAGCATCAGGGGATCATCAAAATGCCTACGTCCGACAAAGGCCGTGGCATGATGGCCCCATTGGCGCATGGCACCCGGACGCTCGATCCCCATCGGCCACAGGATAAACCGCTCCAGCCGATCCGTACCGGGCACAAAACCATCTTCATCATAAAGGCTGGCATAGCCCGAACCATCCCCAAGCGCGATGCTATAAAGCGTCTGATCCTGCAGAAGATCGAGAGCAATGTTTGCTTCCTCATGCCCGACTTCATCTTGGGCTGAGACCTTCAACAAATGATGGCTTATCGCATCCACCCACAAGATGGGTTTGGCCAGAGTCTCGCGCGGAACCAACCCGGCTGGCATTTCCGCTGTTTCACGGATATCGCCATCCTCCGGCGCGGCAATACGCTCCATCCCCTCGCCCGGGAAAAACATGTGATAGCAGCCACAGCCATGAATGCTGTCGGCCAAAATCGCCGAACCATCCCGATCGAGCGTCACCCGCCACACCAGCGCATCGAAATGCCCGGCCAGAATATCAAACATTCGTTGTTTCGGACGCTCCGGGAACCAAACGCTATAGGTAATCTGCGGCAACCATGCGCCATCAAGATAGGTATGGCCCAACCGATAGAACATCGTGGGTGCAGTTACATCGACCTTGGATATCGCATTACGTGCCGCCAAAACCGGACGCCCGATCCGATCACTCGCACTTTCCGTGCGCACGCGGATTTCAGGCGCATAAGAACGCACCAACGCCAAAAGCTCGGCATCGCTTGGCATCAACCGGCCAAAACTATTACGCGCAATCGCCCGAAACTCAGCAACATTCAGCGCATCACGCGACAAATCATAAACCTGCCAATCCCCCATCGCCTCAAGATCAGAAATGGACAGATCAAAACTCTGCAAGTTATCGCGCTTCCACCCCTCATAGCCGAAATGGGCAGCAAAGGCCGTCAGTGGGTAAAATCCGGCTATGCGTTGGAAATCAAGATAGTCATCGGGCACGAAAACAGCAGTCGAGAGATCGTCATAATCCTCAATACTCAAGCCATCCGCCAACTGCTCCGCACAAGCTTCCTGTGCTGCAAGCGTCACGGAAGGTGCCAAAGGCAAGTTTCGCATCTCGGCAAACCGAGCTTCGCGATCCAGCCCCCGCATCTGCGCCACCCAATCGGCAAACAGCTTTTCGCCCGAACCATCCCCAGCCTTTAACGCCTCACCAACCTGCGCGCTCATCAAAACCGAATTTCGATTGGCCCGCAAAAACGGATAGCCCGGCACCCTCGATGCTACAGCGTTTTGAACATCGGCTTCCGAAACACGCAAAGCAGCATAATCAAGCTTCTCTGCACACGTCGCCGTCTCAATATCTGCTATCTTCGGTTGCTGCCCGGCACAGGCGGACAACACAGCCAATCCAAGCATCAAACTGCCAAGGCGCAACACAGACTTCATCGGGCGGCATTTCCTTTCGGCTTCGCATTCATTGCGTCAAAATATCCTGCCACAGATGTCATGCTAATGCCCAAGTTTGATGTGATCACGAAACTCGATCGACTTAGAACAATACAACAGGGCCTGCTTATGCAGCTTGAAGCACTCGAAATTCCCGATGTGAAACTTCTCGTTCCCAAGAAGTTTGGCGATGATCGTGGTTTCTTCTCGGAAACCTATAATCAGGCGACACTTTCTGCACTGGGCATTGATCACGATTTTGTTCAGGACAATCATTCTCTGTCACGTGATACCGGTGTTGTGCGCGGGCTGCATTTTCAGTGCGAACCACATGCACAAGCCAAACTGGTCCGGGTTGTTCGCGGCCGTATCCTTGACGTTGCCCTAGACATCCGAAAAGCATCGCCAACATTCGGACGCTGGGTTACAGCAGAAATCAGCGCTACCGAATGGAACCAGATCTACATCCCAAAGGGCTTTGCGCATGGCTTTATGACCCTCGAACCAGATACCGAGGTCATCTACAAAGTATCGTCCACTTACGCACCGGATGCCGAGCGCACCATCATCTGGAATGATCCCGACCTTGGCATTGATTGGCCTCTGAGTTCTGATAACGCTACGCTATCAGCCAAGGACGCAGATGGAATGCGTTTTGCAGATTACCGCGCCAATCCCGCATTCTAAAAGCGTCAGAGCTGATCATAAGTTCGCAGCACCGTTCTTAGATAATTGCTGTAGGAACTCTTACCGAAACTTGCGATCAATGCCTCGAACTGATCAATCGTGATTTTGCCGGTTCGAAGCGCTATTTCCTCCGGGCAGGCGATCTTAAGGCTTTGGCGGCTTTCGACTGTGCGGACAAAATTGGCCGCATCGAGCATCGCGCCATGTGTTCCGGTATCAAGCCAAGCATAGCCACGCCCCATCTTCTCGACGCGAAGCTGGCCGAGCTCAAGGTAAGCCTTGTTAACATCGGTGATTTCAAGCTCGCCCCGTGCAGATGGCCTGATTGATTTCGCAACATCCACCACACCCGCATCATAGAAATAAAGCCCTGTGACGACGTAGTTGGATTTTGGCACCGCAGGTTTTTCTTCGATATCCAGCGCAATGCCTTCGCGATCAAATTCGACCACACCATATCTTTCCGGGTCCTGCACATAGTAGGCAAAAACGGTTGCCCCTGATGGCTGTTCCATCGCGCGGCCCAACAACTCCGTCAGACCATGCCCGAAGTAGATGTTATCGCCCAAGATAAGGCATACCGGATCGTCACCGATAAACTCAGCGCCAACAATGAAGGCATCTGCTAACCCGCGCGGTTCTGGCTGCACCGCATATTGAAGGTTTAGTCCCCACTGCGATCCATCGCCCAAAAGGTCTTGGAACAGCGGAACATCGCGCGGCGTACTTATGATCAATATGTCGCTGATCCCGGCCAACATAAGGGTGGTTAGCGGGTAATAAATCATCGGCTTGTCGTAAACCGGCTGAAGCTGTTTTGAGACAACCAATGTTGACGGATAAAGTCTGGTTCCGGTCCCACCGGCAAGAATGATTCCCTTACGCATCGAAATCACTCCTGTTCATGCGCGCGATGACAGAACGCAACCCTTCATCGACGCTTGGCAATTCAAACCCGAATGTTTCGGAAAACAGTTTGGTGGAAAGTGCTGAATAACGTGGTCGTTCTGCAATCGTTGGAAATGCATCTGATCCAACCGGTGTGATCTTGCAATCCGCACCTGACCAATCCGTGCCCCATGCTTCGATCGCAGCCACCTGAATACGGCGTGCGAACGCGCACCAACTCATCGCATCAGGCGATGTCAGATGATAGGTCCCCGTAACGTTGCGATCCGATGCCGGTGAGTCTGGCAAAATGCGCAGTATTGCATCGGCGAGATGACCGGCACTTGTTGGACAACCGATCTGATCATCAACGACGTTAAGCTCATACTTGCTGGCCATCAGGCGCAACATCGTGCGCACGAAGTTCTTGCCATATGGGCTGTATACCCAGGATGTTCGCAAAATCACATGCTGAGGGGCGATCTCGCCAATGGCGATTTCACCTGCCAGCTTGCTTTCGCCATATGCGTTGATCGGCCGGGGTGTCTCGGTCTCTTGATAGGGCGCCGAGCCTTCGCCATTGAACACATAGTCGGTCGATACATGGATCAACGGGATGGAAAGTTCACGTGCGGCAATTGCCACATGACCAACCGCCTCACCATTAATCGTGTGTGCAAGGTGATAGTCGGCTTCGGCCTGATCAACTGCGGTATAGGCCGCCGCATTTATGATTGCATCTGGTTGCCACTGATTGACGACATCGGCCACTGAAGCCGGGTGCGACAAATCGCATGCTGCACGATCAAGAAAGGTCATTTCAAACTCCGGAGAAGCCTGACCAGCCTCCGCCAGACATCGCGCCAACTGACCGGTTTTTCCAAAGACAAGGATCCGCGTCATGCTGCGCCCCCTGTCAGTTGACCAAGGCGTTCGCCGGAATACTTGTTTTTCAGGATCGGCATCCACCAGTCGCGATTGTCGAGATACCACTGCACAGTTTGCCGGATGCCGTCCTCAAAGCTGTGCGTTGGTTGCCAGCCAAGTTCATCTCGCATCTTCGTTGGATCAATCGCGTAACGCCGATCATGACCGGGCCGATCCGCGACAGGGTCAATCACATCATCGAAATCACGTGGCACTGTTTCGGGTCGAAGATCACACAAAACATCAAAGATGCTGCGCACCACGCCAAGATTGGTGCGTTCAGAATTACCGCCGACATTGTATTTCGCGCCGATTTTTCCTTTGGTCAGGATAGTAATAAGTGCGCTGGCGTGATCTTCAACATAGAGCCAGTCACGGATATTCAAGCCATCGCCATAGACCGGGACCTTCCGACCGTGAAGCATGTTGAGGATAGCAAGTGGAATGAGCTTTTCAGGGAACTGAAACGGGCCGTAATTGTTCGAACAATTGCTTATAATTACGGGCAGGCCATAGGTATGGCCCCATGCCGACACCAAATGATCTGAACCGGCTTTGCTTGCGGAATAAGGAGAACGCGGCGCGTAAGGCGTTTCTTCGGTAAACAAACCCTCTTCACCCAATGAGCCGTATACTTCATCGGTCGAAATATGATGGAAGCGAAACCTTCCCTTTTGCTCTGACGACAAGCTTTCGAAATAATCGCGTGCGACTTCGAGTAACGTGAAAGTTCCGACGATATTGGTTTGGACAAACTCCGCCGGGCCATCGATTGAGCGGTCCACATGGCTTTCTGCCGCCAGATGCATGACCGCATCTGGTTTGAACTCTGCAAAAAGTTGTTTGATCGCAGCTTTGTTGCAGATGTCCTGTTTTGCGAAATGGTAATTTGGTTGTTGCGATATGGATGACAAGCTTCGCACATCCGCAGCATAGGTCAGCTTGTCAATATTAAGGACCTTGTAGCCCTTAACACCAGCCACACTTCTGCAAACAGCGGAGCCGATAAATCCGGCACCACCCGTGACGATGATTTTCATTTCACACTCTTCGAACACGATCGCGCCTTCGCATTTCCCGAAGTTTCGGGAAACGACGTCAAGCGTGTTTACGACCGCAGTTCTAACCCAACCTGTTTTATTCTTAAGCAAGATCAGCCTTGATTTCTGGTGAACAAGGTCTCATCTTCCCAACTACTAACCAACTGATATTGCAGCCAAAAGTCGTGAAAATGTCATACCGTGACGTATCATTGGTATATGCCGCAACATTTGCATTCTCTCTAATGTTGTCGGGCGTGGCGTTTTCTCAACAAAGCAGTGACTGCCCCAAACGCATCGGCATTATGGGTGACGACAGGTTGGCGTCGGAAACAGCCGAAAAAATGGCAGAAGTGTATCAAAATCTTGGTTGTCCGATTGAGATCGTAAGCCTCCCCGGACGCCGCGGCTTTAGCGCATTTAATAACGGCACCATTGATGGGGAACTTTACCGCTTGCCGGTCGGTGCAAAAAACTACACCCGGTCATATGTCCAGTCGGAAGCGCCGCTGTTTGAGATCACCAATAGTCTTTGGGTCAAACCCGGCAGCAAACGCCATTCAGATGGCCCAACCGGCTATGTCATCGGTGTTGCTTGGCAGGAAGCGTATCTTGAAAGCAACAACCTGCCCAAAAGCGGTCATCGCGATATTGGCGATATGATCGGCCATTATAATGCCGGGACTTTTGACCGTTTCCTTGCCGAAGACACCAATATCGTTGCCGCCATTCGGGATGGTGAGTTTGGTTCGGATAACGTCCCGGTCCAGCTTGAGGTCCTGAATGCCGGTCCGTTGTACCATTACCTTGGAACGGAATTCGCACCGTTCATGGAACGACTGTCCCGATATATCATCACGCATGCGCCGTTTGCTCATGAGGGCATGTTATGAGGCGACCTTCAATATTGGCGCGTGATTGAGGCGTAGGACCGTTGTAACCGTCCCAAGCAGTGCCAATTTATCTAGGGACGTAACAACCTGTTTTCGCAGTAAAAGCAGCAATCATCACCATGAACATTCTGCGTCTGGCGACCTCGTTGATTTCGCTTCTGGTTCTGGGCATTTTCAGTCCGGCTTTTGCCGAGCAAGCACAGCATTGTCCAAAGCGACTGGGCATGGTCAGCAACAACACAATGGCGACGACCACGGCCAAGGTTCTTGGCGACATCTATCAAAAGCTTGGCTGCCCTATCGAGATGGTGGTGCTTCCCGCACGCCGTGGCTTTACCGCCTTTAATGAGGGCGAAATTGATGGCGAGCTGTTCCGCGCCCCCATTGGATCAAGCCATTATACAAGGCCATTTGTTAGATCTGAACTACCGCTTTTTGAAACAACGCAAAGCCTGTGGGCGGTGCCGGGAACGGAATTACAAGCTGATTTACCCATCGGGTATCTGATCGGTATTGCTTGGCAGGAATATTACCTTGATCGCATGGGTCTACCGAGAAGCGGGCATCTGCATATCGCCGACATGATCGATCATTATAATAACGGCTTGATCACGCGCTTTCTGGCCGAAGATTCAAACGTCCAATCGGCAATAGAACGCGGTGACTTCGCCGCTGATCGCATCCCGGTTCAGGTTGAGACTGTCGCAATCGACCCGCTCTATCATTACCTTGGCGCGGAATTCGCAGACTTCATGGCGCGGTTTTCGGACTATGTGGATACGCATCACCCGTTTAATCGCTCTAATGCGATGTGACTTGCCTTTGCAAACAAAAAAGCCGGACGAAATCTCGTCCGGCTTTTTACTTCTAGCTTGGTCGCGTTACTCGACCGTGACTGATTTCGCCAAGTTGCGCGGCTGATCCACATCGGTGCCCTTATGCACAGCCACGTGATAGGCCAGCATTTGAACCGGGATCGTATAGAGGATCGGCGCGACAAAATCGGCGACCTTCGGCAGTTCAACCGTAGCCGATGCCATGTCTCCCAGTTTCGCCAAGCCCGGTGCGTCAGAAATAAAGATCACGCGACCACCACGTGCGGCAGCTTCTTGCATGTTCGATGCGGTTTTCTCAAACAACTCATCCGACGGCGCAATGACAATGATCGGAACGGATTGGTCAATCAGGGCAATCGGGCCGTGCTTCATTTCACCCGCGGCATAGCCTTCGGCGTGGATATAGGAAATCTCCTTAAGCTTAAGCGCCCCTTCCATCGCGATCGGGTAACCAAGACCACGTCCGAGATAAAGCACGTCACGCGCATCAGCGATATCAAGCGCGAGTTTTTTGAGCGCCTCATCATGATGCAGCGTTTCAGCCGCATGCTTTGGCACTTCGGTCAGGGCATTGACGATGGCAGCTTCTTCATCCTTGGCAAGACTGCCGTTTTCACGGCCAATGGTGACGGCAAGGCAGGCCAGAACCGTAAGCTGTGTGGTAAAGGCCTTGGTCGATGCCACACCGATTTCCGGACCGGCATAGGTCAGAAGCACAACGTCACTTTCGCGTGCAATCGTGCTTTCAGGCACATTGACGATGGAAACGATCTTTTGGCCTTTGGATTTCGCATAGCGAAGGGCGGCCAGGGTATCAAGCGTCTCACCGGATTGGGAAATAAACAGCGCAACGCCACCCTTTGGCAGCGGCGGGCAGCGATAGCGGAACTCGGATGCGACATCCACATCAACGCCAAGCCCGGCATAACGTTCGATCCAGTGCTTTGCCACCAGACCGGCATAGAACGACGTGCCACAGGCAACAATCGTCAGACGCGTCGCATCCGCAAAGGAAAACGGCATATCGGGAAGCTTGATCGTCTGGGTCGCCGGATTGATAAAGGCATGAAGCGTATCGCCAATCACTGCAGGCTGCTCGAAGATTTCCTTCTGCATGAAGTGATTGTAATTGCCCTTGCCCATCATGGCACCCGAAACAGCCGACAATTTGGTTTCGCGGGTGACATCAACATCGTTCTCGTCGCGGACCTGAACGCTGTCACGGGTCATTTCAACCCAGTCACCTTCTTCAAGGTAAATCAGCTTGTTGGTTAGGTGCGATAACGCCATCGCGTCCGACCCCAGATACATCTCGCCTTCGCCAAGGCCCACAGCCAGCGGCGTGCCACGACGTGCACCAAAGATCACGTCATGATGGCCGGAAATCATGATCACCAGTGCAAAGGCACCTTCAATCCGATGCAGGGTCGCGGCAACCGCATCGCGCGGAGATTTACCCTGATCAAGGAAATCAGACACCAGATGCACGACGACTTCGGTGTCGGTATCGGTGGCAAAAACGCGGCCCTTTGCGGTGAGCTCTGCCTTGATTTCCTGGAAGTTCTCGATGATGCCGTTATGGACAACAGCAACCTTGCCATCGGTGTGCGGGTGGGCGTTGTTTTCGGTCGGGACACCATGGGTCGCCCAACGGGTGTGGCCGATGCCAACATCGCCCGAAAGCGGGCTTTCTGCCAGACGATTGGCAAGATTGATCAGCTTTCCTTCTGCACGACGGCGCTCAATATCGCCATTGACCAGCGTTGCAATACCGGCACTGTCATAGCCACGATATTCAAGGCGCTTGAGGCCTTCAAGAATACGCTCGCTTACGCTGTCCTTGCCGATAATCCCGATAATGCCGCACATATTGTGTATTTTCCTGCTTCAAATCGCTTGAGATCGTGATCGCCCCGCTTGCATCAAGGCGACAAATTCCAGTTCCGAATATCGGATTATTTCTTGCCGGTCAGGGCGCGCATTTTCTCGCGAAACTTTGCGGCCCACCCGGCTTTTTCAACGCGTTCTGCCCTAGTCAAGGTCAATGCATCAGCTTCGACCTTACCCGTAATCGTGCTGCCCGCTCCGACAATCGCGCCATCGCCAATTTCAACCGGCGCCACAAGGGCCGAGTTCGAACCAATGAACGCACCCACACCGATATCGGTATGCTGTTTGCGGTATCCGTCATAGTTACACGTAATCGTGCCTGCACCGATATTGGCTTTCGCCCCGACACGCGCATCACCGATATAGCTCAGATGATTGACCTTGGCCCCGTCTTCGACAACGGCCTTCTTGATCTCGACAAAGTTGCCAACCCGTGCACCGGCACCAATTTCGGCACCCGGACGCAGGCGGGCATAGGGACCGATATCAGCCCCCTCGCCCACGACACAGCTTTCAAGATGGCTGAATGCCTTGATCACGGCATTGTCGCCAACCACAACGCCCGGGCCAAACACAACATTCGGTTCAACAATCACGTCACGGCCAAGCTTGGTGTCCGCACTAAAGAACACCGATGCCGGATCGATCAGGGTTGCGCCATACACCATCGCCTGCTCGCGCAGGCGGCCCTGAATAATCGCCTCTGCCACAGCAAGCTGGGTACGTGAATTCACGCCAAGCGTTTCAGCTTCGTCGACCTCGACTGCGGCACAGCGATGACCCTTTTTCAGGGCTACCTCGACCGCATCGGTCAGGTAATATTCGCCCTTGGCATTAGCGTTATCAATCGCTTCAAGGGTCGCGATCATGTCTTCAGCACGGAAGCACATCACACCGGAATTACAGAAATTGATCTGACGCTGTGCGTCGTTGCATTCTTTTTCTTCGACGATCGCTGTCAAATCACCCGTTTTGCCATCCGTGACCAAACGGCCATAACCGGTCGGGTCTTCCGGGCGGAAACCCAGAACTGCAACCGCATAATCGTTTTCTTCACGTGCCTTCACCAGACGTTCCAGCGTCGCGGAAGTGAAAAGCGGACTGTCGGCATAAAGAACCAGAACATTGCCAGTAAGGCCCTGAAGGCCTTCTTTGGCGGCCAAAACGGCGTGTGCTGTACCCAGACGATCGGTCTGCTCAAATGTTGGATGCGGGGCGACCGTTTCGATCAGTTTCGGCATATCCGGACCGACGACAACCATCGTCTTTGTCGCATTCAAATGGGCAGCCGTATCAATCACGTGATTGACCATCGGTTTGCCGGCAACCTTGTGCATGACTTTGGGCAATGCACTTTTCATGCGTGTACCCATACCAGCGGCCAAAACAACAACGCTTAAATCAATCGACATTTATCAATATGCCTGCTGCAACTTTGATGCAGCATCCCCTTTTCATGTGTCGCGCGGGCCCTAAGCACTGCGCGGATCATCGAATTTGATGAAAGTCTTAGAGCATATTCTTTTTGAGCAAAAGCCCATAAAAAATCACGTTTTGTTACCGCCTGTTAGCGGATGTTACCGTTTGTTAATGCCACGAACTCGGTTAAGTTCTCCTAAAGCAAACGCAGCACCACCCAATTGCCCACCAAGGAGCCCCATCCAATGGCAAACTTCATTCTGTTCGACCTAGACGGCACTTTGATTGACGGGGTCGATGACATCCTGTTTGCCATGAATGGATTGTTGGCCGCCCACGATCACGCCCCGCTGAAACGACACGACATCGAGGCCATGTTGGGTGACGGCACCTGGATGTTGACCAAACGCGCCTTTGCCGCCCGCGGATCCACCCCGGATGATGCGATGCTTGATGAGCTCAATGTTGATTTCAACACCCGCTATGTCGAAACCGACTACGCCTATACCCGCCTGTTTGAAAACGCTGAAACAGTTCTTCGCCAACTCAAATCCGATGGCTGGACGATCGCATTGGCGTCAAACAAACCCGAAGGCCCATGCAAGGAAATCCTCGCCAAACTTGGCGTAGCGGATCTGTTCACCGTCATTGCCGGTGGAAACTCGTTTGAGGTCAAAAAGCCCGATGGCCGTTTCCTTGAATTCGTTTTGGGCGAGCTTGGTTTCAACAAAGCCTCCGACACCGCCATCATGGTCGGTGACCACGCCAATGACGTGAACGCGGCCCACGCTGTTGGCATCAAAGCCATTGCCGTTGCCATGGAAGTCGATGATGCGCGCGCAAGATCACTGGGTGCGGACTTAACTGTAGTGGATTATCGTAAACTGTTGATTGCCATTCAGAACTTATGTCGATAAACAAAGATGTCCCTTGTTGCGCGCGCAGTCGGAAAGTTTAAGTCAATTTACTTTTAGTGTCCTAGACATTCGCAAAATTAGTCTTCTAACTTTTATATCCGCAATTCATATCACGGTGCCCCGCATGCAGAATTTTGACTACACTGGCAAAGACAACCTCGATGTAATGTCTTTCGCTAAAAACTATAATAACTTTCTAGTTTCATTAGTAAACACGCATGCACCGCAGTCAGGTGATATTCTCGACTTCGGTGCTGGAACAGGTTTTTTTGCGGAACGCTTAGCAAAGGATGCGCGTTCAGTATTGTGCGTTGAGCCTGATGCGCAGCAGATCGAAGAAATTGCCAACAAAGGCTTTAAGACGTTTTCAGATACTAATGAACTAGCTGACGCGTGCATTGATTTTGCTTATAGCCTGAATGTTCTGGAACACATAGAAGACGACGTCGAAGCAATGCGTGAAATCTACCGTGTGCTCAAACCAGGACAATGTTGTGTCATTTATGTACCAGCTATGCCTTCTCTTTATTCTTCAATGGATGAGAAAGTTCAACATTTTCGTCGCTATACGAAAAATGAACTCAGCAGCAAACTCTCGAAGACTGGGTTCGAACTGATTGAATGCCGTTACGCCGATATTTTAGGTGTCTTTGCAACTTGGGCTTACAAGCTATTCGGAAGCAAGTCCGGGGATGTTTCGGTATCAGGTTTGGTCGCATATGACCGTTTCGCGTTCCCTCTCAGCAAAACGATGGACATTGTTACTCAACGCGTTGCCGGTAAAAATGTTTTCGCAGTAGCAAGAAAACCATGTTGATTTCGCCTAGAAATTAGGAAATTCAATGTTGTGAGCGCTACCCATACCATTGCGAGGCAATAAGGAATAATCATTGCTAGATTGTACCTATATAAACTCACAGAAAGTGCCGCATTTACACCTGCCATAAAGAATGGAGGTAAAAAGATAAACACCCATTTTCGCCAATAGTTACTCTCGGCGAAAACCATAACCGTCACCACACATGGTACGGCAAGCATCCCAACAATGTGACCGACAAAAATCCCCCGCCATAACAATAACGCTGTAACTGCAACAAATTTGAGCGGCATCTCGAATACAAAATGGGAGAGTAAATAGCCGCGAGCTTCAAGATCAGTCCGGCCATCGTTGGCAGCTTTGTCTAAGACATCGCGCCCATATTCGTAGTAGCTACCAGCATCCCAGCCAAGAGGAACCAGTGCATCAGCTCCGAACATGCGTTGCGCTCCTGAGAGGGGAAGATAGTAGATCCAACCGATCAACCACTCTTTCCAGCTCATCAGATTGAAGGCAAACCGATGTGAAAGCGACGAGACAAGATAACTCGTTTGGCTCATCGAAAAAGTCTCTAGAACCAAGGCATTGCGCACAATCAGCGGCGTGACAGCAAGAACGAACGCTACAAAAAATACCAATGACGCCTTGAGAACATGTAACCGATCATCTCGCCGAATGAAAAAAGCGATAATCGGTAAAACAGATAACCCCAGCGGCAGAAGCAGCCAAGCAGGTTTGACCAAAACCAACAAGCCGCCCAAGCCCCCGGATAAGGCCCAAGGCCATAACTTATCCGACCGCTCATAAGCATGGGCCCAAGACGCCATAAACAGGCCCCCTAGCATCAGGTATCCCTGTTCGCTTAGCGGGGATGACGCATACAAAAATGTGTCGTAAAACGTGAGAGATATAACTGCCGTCATCCAACCGCCTAGTAGATTGCGGCCAAAGAACAAATATCCCACAACAAAAACGCACAAGTGAAAGACCACTGTTTCAAAGTAGTAAATGCCCTTTAGCGCCCAAAGTCCCTGCCCGCAATTCTCGTCTACGGATACCATTGCAACACAAACCAGATCTCGATAAGTGTCCGTGCTGATTGAGGCGGCCAAAGCAATTTCAAGGGCTGTGAACACACCACCCGCATAGAGCCCCGGCACAGGTGCCTTATCTACTTTGTACCCCTCCCCGGACAACACCCCGTGCTCATAGATGTTCAGACCAGCAGCAACATATCGGGGAGAATCCGGCTGAATATTTGCTCCGGGAACCAGAATTCTGGTACCGACAATCCAAAGCAACCCTATAAGCAGCAAAGTATTAGCAACAGTTTTCACGGTAACGCCCCAACAAATGAACTGTACAGAAATTAGCCGAATTTAGCTTCTATAACGTTTCAACTGGTAGCTGTCTGCGAAAACATATAACGCAAACCGGCCGACACATAGTGCCAGCCGGTTCGGGGTCTGCCGGATGCGCCCCAGTGGCATCCGGCGGGAGTTTGCATTTGAGTAGTCGATTAGTGACTGTCTTTGGGGATCGCTTTGCCGCGATGACCGACGAGGAAGTCGAAATCGGCCCCTTTGTCCGCACCAATCACTGATTTGTAGTAAAGCGACGCATAACCGCTGGTCGGCATCGGAACGGTATTTTTCCAAGCGGCCAAGCGTTTGGCGAGTTCTTCGTCACTAATATCAAGGTGCAAGCGACGGTTTGGCACATCAAGCTCGATCATGTCGCCATTCTGAACCACCGCCAAAGGTCCACCCGCCGCAGCTTCGGGCGAGGTATGGAGAACCACCGTGCCATATGCCGTGCCGCTCATGCGGGCATCGGAAATACGCACCATGTCGGTAATACCTTTGCGCAGCACCTTGGGCGGCAGCCCCATATTGCCGACTTCCGCCATGCCCGGATAACCCTTTGGCCCGCAGTTCTTAAGAACCATGACGCAGGTTTCATCGATATCAAGGCTCTCGTCATAGATCTTGGCCTTGTAATCATCGATGTCTTCAAACACCACCGCACGACCACGATGTGTCAGAAGTTCCGGCGTTGCTGCAGACGGTTTAAGCACCGCACCATTGGGTGCAAGGTTGCCCTTCACCACAGCAATACCGCCGCTTTCGGTCAGGGCCTTATCAAACGGACGAATGACGTCTTCGTTCCAGTTGCGCACATCCTTGACCTGATCCCACATGGTTTCGCCCGAAACCGTGAGCGCATCATTGTGAAGCTTACCCGCCTCACCCAGCGCCTTGATCACGACAGGCAATCCACCGGAATAGAAGAATTCCTCCATCAGGTATTTGCCCGATGGCTGCAGGTTCACAATCGTCGGAATATCGCGGCCCAAACGGTCCCAGTCATCAAGGGTCAGATCAATGCCAACACGCCCGGCAATCGCCAGAAGGTGAATAACCGCATTGGTCGATCCGCCAATCGCCCCATTGACGCGAATGGCATTTTCAAATGCATCCTTCGTCATGACGTCAGACGGCTTCAGGTCATCTTTAACCATCTGCACAATGCGACGCCCGGTGATATGTGCCATCACACGACGGCGGCTATCAACGGCCGGAATGGCCGCATTGCCCGAAAGCGCCATGCCAAGCGCCTCTGCCATGCTGGCCATGGTTGACGCGGTGCCCATGGTGTTACACGAACCGGGTGATCTCGACATGGCGATTTCGGCTTCAAGGAAGTCTTCGGTGCTGATCTTGCCAGCCTTGCGGTCTTCCGAAAGCTGCCAAAGCGAGGTGCCCGATCCGATATCCTGCCCACGCCATTTGCCATTAAGCATCGGACCGCCGGTAACAACGATCGCCGGGATATCCACACTGGCCGCCCCCATCAAAAGGGCCGGCGTGGTTTTATCGCAACCCACCATCAGAACCACACCATCAAGCGGGGTTCCGCGAAGGGCTTCTTCGACATCCATCGCACAGAGGTTACGGAACATCATCGCGGTTGGGCGCAACGTGCTTTCGCCTGGCGAGAAGACCGGGAATTCAAGTGGCAAGCCGCCTGCTTCGTAAATGCCGTGTTTGACCCGTTCGGCCAGGTCCCTCAAATGGGCATTACACGGGGTCAATTGCGACCACGTGTTACAAATGCCGATCACCGGGCGACCGTCAAACAGATCGGATGGCAGACCCTGGTTCTTCATCCAGCTGCGGTGATAGATATTGTCCTTGCTGGTTCCGCCGAACCAACCTTCTTGTGACCGCAAAACGCGCGGCCAGGGTGCCGGTTTGAACTTAGTCATGCCCGTTTTCCTTTTGACTTATTATCATGACGGGTCCGGATATATGTGGTTGGGACAGCCACATAAGGGACTTCGAACGACACAGGCTGGCAACCAGGTGGCAATCTTGGTTGTGTGTGACCAGCCGTGTGTCGTTCCGCATCATCCTATTGTTATGCCTTGTTTTTGTTGTAGACGTCGAAGATCACGGCCGCCAAAAGCACCAGACCTTTGATCACTTGCTGCCAGTCGATACCGACACCAATGATCGACATGCCATTGTTCATGACACCCATGATCAGCGCGCCAACCACGGCACCAATCACCTTGCCAACCCCGCCCGACATCGATGCACCACCGATAAAGACCGCGGCAATCACATCAAGTTCGAACGCAAGGCCTGCTTTTGGTGTCGCCGTGTTCAAACGCGCAGCAAAGACCAGACCGGCAAGCGCAGCCAGCATGCCCATATTGGCAAAGGTAAAGAAGGTCAGGCGTTTGGTGTTAATACCCGAAAGCTTGGCCGCCTTCTCATTCCCGCCCAGCGCATAGATGCGACGGCCAAGGGTTGTTGAGTTGGTAATGAAGGTAAAGATCGCGATCAGAAGCGCCATAATGATCAGGATGTTTGGCAGACCGCGATAGGTCGACAGAAGGTATGTGACAAACAGGATCGCCGTACCTGCAACCGCATGCTTGGCAACAAAGAACGCCATCGGCTCATCAACGGCGGCAAACTTCGCCTGCTTGGCCCGCGAACGCAGACCAAGGATCGGAAGGAGTGCGGCCAGGACCACGCCAATCGTCATCGAAAACACGTTAAAGCGTCCTTCGATCAGACCGCCAAAGAGGTCCGGCAGGAAGCCCGAAGACATTGCCTGGAATTCTGAGGGGAACGGACCAACCGACGCGCCCCCCAAAAGGGCCAGTGTGAGGCCCTTAAATACCAGCATCCCTGCCAGCGTCACAATAAAGGACGGAATGCGCCAATAGGCGACCCAGTACCCTTGGGCGGCACCAATGATCGCACCCACCACCAGACAGGCCGGAATGACAAAGACCGTCGGCAGATCCCAGTTCACAATCATCACGGCGGCCAATGCGCCGACAAAGCCCACGACCGAGCCGACCGAAAGGTCGATATGCCCGCCGACAATGACAAGCAACATGCCAACAGCCATGATGATGATGTAGCTGTTCTGAAGGAACAGGTTGGTCAGGTTGACCGGCTTAAGCATGATGCCGTCGGTCAGAACCTGGAAGAAGGCCAGAATGGCAACCAGCGCAACAACCATGCCGTATTCACGGATATGGGTGCGCAAGTAGTAACCAATTGATTTGTTATCAGTATCCGTCATTGTCCGTTCCTCACGCTTTCAGGATCATGCGCATGATTGCTTCCTGGCTTGCGTCTTTTGCCGCAAGCTGCCCTTTGATCTCACCCTCGTTCATGACGTAGATGCGATCGCACATGCCCAGAAGCTCCGGCATTTCCGACGAGATCATGATGACCCCTTTGCCGTCGGCTGCCAGTTGGTTGATAATCGTATAAATTTCGTATTTTGCGCCAACATCGATGCCACGCGTCGGCTCATCAAGGATCAGCACTTCAGGTGCAGCAAACAGCCATTTTGACAAAACGACTTTCTGCTGGTTACCACCCGAAAGATTGACGACCTTCTGACCGACATTGGGCGTGCGGATATTGATCTTCTTGCGGTAATCCTCAGCAACGGAACGTTCGGCCCCGTCATTCAAGACCCCGCGTTCCGCAACACCGTTCAGGTTCGCAAGCGTGATGTTGGTGGTGATGCTTTCCTCAAGAATAAGGCCCATTTCCTTGCGGTCTTCGGTGACATAGGCCAGACCCGATGCAATCGCCTTTTCGACGGTCGAAACATCAGCAAGTTGACCATTGATCAGGACTTCGCCGGAAATATCGGTGCCATAGGATTTGCCAAAAATGCTCATGGCAAGTTCGGTGCGCCCGGCTCCCATCAGACCGGCAATGCCGACCACCTCGCCTGCGGCAACATCGATGTTAACGTTGTTGACCACTTTGCGTTCGGGATGAAGCGGATGGGTTGCCGACCAGTTGCGGACTTCCATCAGCTTTTCGCTGCCGATATTGGGTGTGCGTTCCGGGTAACGGTGCGCCATGTCGCGCCCGACCATGTCCTTGACGATGTCGTCTTCGGTAATGGTGCCGTCGCGTGCATCAAGGGTCGAAATCGCCTTGCCATCACGGATTACGGTGATGCGATCAGCAACCCGGTTGATCTCGTTCAGTTTATGCGAAATCAGGATCGACGTAATGCCCTGCGCCTTGAACTCCAGCAGCAGATCCAAAAGTTTCTGACTGTCATTTTCCTGCAAGCTCGCGGTCGGCTCATCAAGGATCAGCAGCTTCACTTTTTTGGAAAGGGCCTTGGCAATTTCGACCAGCTGCTGTTTGCCAACACCGATATTGGTCACAAGCGTCGCCGGGTTTTCCTTAAGCCCGACCTTGCTCAGAAGCTCGCCGGTGCGCGCAAATGTCGCAGGCCAGTTCACGATGCCGTTTTCGGAAATTTCGTTGCCCAGAAAGATGTTCTCGGCGATCGATAGAAGCGGCACAAGCGCCAGCTCCTGGTGAATAATGATGATCCCGCGATCTTCGCTGTCACGGATATCTTTGAATTCCTGTACACCACCGTCGTAAAGGATGTCGCCTTCATAGGTGCCGTGCGGGTAAACGCCACTTAGCACCTTCATCAGGGTGGATTTACCTGCTCCGTTCTCGCCGCAAAGTGCGTGGATTTCACCACGTTCGACTTTAAGGCTGACATCATCCAACGCTTTCACACCGGGAAAGGTCTTGGTGATGTTCTTCATTTCCAGGATGGTATCCATCCGGTCCTCCCACTGCCGTCTGGCGTTGACGGCGCCGCTATCTGCTTTGGTCTTTGTTTTCTTGGAAAACCTGCCGGGCTTATCCCCGTCATCACCAAACACCATAGATGGTGGTTATGAACGAGGATGCCGACTTTTTAGCACCCACTGAGAATTGGAACCCGGTCAGGAGCTCAAACACTGAACCGGGTTCCACAATCTCGGTCTTGGATTACTTCACTTCATCAGCAGTGTAGTAACCAGAGCCAATGATGATTTCTTCCCAGTTGGTCTTGTCGACCATAACCGGCTCAAGCAGGTAGGAAGGAACAACCTTGACGCCATTGTCATAGGTTTTGGTGTCGTTGATGGTCGGCTCGCGACCGGCAAGGACATCATCAACCATCGAAACGGTGACACGTGCAAGTTCACGGGTGTCCTTGAAGATGGTGGAATACTGTTCGCCAGCAAGGATCGACTTGATCGACTGCAATTCAGCATCCTGACCGGAAACCACCGGCATCTTCATGTCGCCAGAACCGTAACCAACACCTTTAAGCGAGGAAAGGATACCAATCGACAGACCATCATATGGCGACAGAACGCCATCGACCTGTTTGTCAGTGTAGTAAGCCGACAGAAGGTTATCCATGCGGGCCTGTGCAACCGCACCGTCCCAACGAAGGGTACCAACCTTGTCCATGCCCATCTGGCCGGACTGGATGACAACATCACCGCTATCGATCAGCGGCTGAAGAACCGACATTGCACCGTTATAGAAGAAGTATGCGTTGTTATCGTCTGGCGATCCGCCAAACAGCTCAACATTATAAGGCGGCTGGCCTGCATTGGCCAAACCATCAACCAGCGAGGTTGCCTGCTGAACACCAACTTTGAAGTTATCAAACGTGGAATAGTAATCGACATTCGCGCTTTCGCGGATCAGGCGGTCATAGGCAAAGACCTTGATGCCAGCCGCAGCAGCATTTTCCAGCGCGTTCGAAAGCGTCGTGCCGTCAATCGCAGCAATCACCAGAACATCAACGCCCTTAACGATCATGTTTTCGATCTGGGAAAGCTGGTTCGGAATATCATCTTCGGCATATTGCAGGTCGGTTTTGTAACCGGCTGCTTCGAACTGTTCGACCATCGAGTTGCCGTCAGAAATCCAACGTGCCGAAGATTTGGTCGGCATTGCGATCCCGACATAGCCTTTATCTGCGGCATGTGCATAACCGCCAGAAATCATCGGGCTCATCATTGCGGCCACACCAAAGGCGGCCCCTGCCATTACGGCACTGAGACGTTTCATAGCTATCCTCCCTACAGACACGGCACATTAGCCATTTCTTGTTGCCCGACTTTGAGCCTTCTTGGCCCGTGCATGTCGTGTCTTGGTTTTCAATTAAGTATGCGTCCCGTTTCCCAAAAGGACGCAGCGACATTATTCAGACGCACTACATAACAATCAAATAAGTAATTTCGAAACTTGCATATCAAAATTGATATAATAGAATTGCAGCCGAGGGAGGAACAACCATGTCCGAGATACGCAATACGCAGCCGCTAAGCTCTGCTAAATCCTTGCTGTTCCGCTCGGGGAACCTGTTTCAGCGCGGTTTGAAACTAAGCCACCTGCGCATGATTGTTGCGATGGAAGAAACCGGCCAAATCAGCTTGGCCGCGGACATGCTCAAGACGTCCCAACCCGCAGCATCACGTCTTTTGTCGGAAATGGAAGGGATTCTGGAGGCAGAACTCTGCGTGCGCAGCCCGCGCGGCATTGAAATGACCAATGCCGGTCGCGCCCTTGCAAGGCGCGCGCGCAGCATGCTGATTGAAATCCGCGAAGCCGAACGCGAGATCGAAGACATCAAGCATGGCGGCGGTACGGTTTTTGTCGGTGCCGTGACCGCAGCAGCAGTTGATCTGGTGGTCCCCGCCATCCGCAGCGTGCAAGCCGTGAACTCGCTGCTTGAAGCCCATGTCGGGGTCGGGCCATCGCATTTGCTGATCAAGGATTTGCTGGCGGGTGATCATGACTTTGTCATTGGCCGCGTGCCCGAGGATATGGACCCCAGGCTTTTTAACATCCGCGAAATCCGCAGCGAGAAAATCCGACTGATGGTCCGAACCGGCCATCCGCTTCTTGAAAGCAACAAGCCAATTACCTTGGCGCGCCTTGCCAAGTTTGAATGGATTTTGCCACCGCCTGGCAACCTGATGCGCCGCACGATCGAGGATGTGTTTATCTCGCGTCATTTGCCGCTGCCGCATTCAAGTTTGAACTCCGCATCCCTTCTCGTGACGCTGGCAACACTGGCCGATACCGATTCAATCGCGCCGATGGCCGAAGAAGTCACATCCCTTCTGTCCAGTGGCGGTCTGATTACCGAATTGCCGTTCGATGGCGTGATCGAGATTAAACCCTATAGCCTGATCACCGCGCGTGGCCACAGATTGTCGCCATCCGCCCAGCTTGTATCGGACCATGTTCTGGCCCGAATTGAAAAGCCGATGATGTGACAGATGGATTTGACTGTGCGCCGCACTGAAACTGGCGTAAACTACTGTGACAAAACCAAGACATGTTCTGATCGAGACATAAACATGCTGCGCACGACCCGCAATTTAAGTGCCTTGTTTGCCCTTTGCAGTGCCCTGATTTCCGCCACCGCGCTGGCAAGCGAGACGGACGAAACACCCTCCGAAGATTCTGCCTTTGCGCTGATGGATTTGCGCGGCAATACCGCGTGGGCGATTGCCAATTTCGAATGGTTGGAGCCCAGCGAAGACGCAATTGAAACCCTGATCACATCTGCGGGCAAAGGGGCAATGCGCCTTGATCTTGCGATGGATAGCATCGTGCCACCCTATTGCGAACTGCGTCCAGATCCCGCCATTTGCGATGATCCGGGCATTCCGGTCAGCTGGATGGAAGATGTGCCGCAAACCATCTGCATGGACATCCCAGCAGACATCCGCGCGCGCCATAAAAAGGTTCTGGGGACTTCTGATCAGCTATGCATTGAACCGTCTGCCAATCTGGTCTTCCCCAAGGATTGGGTTGGCGGCGAAACCTGGCCACAGGTTCATCTACATCAAACCATCACCCCGTCAAAGCTTCGCATTGACGGCACCACTGCTATCATTGATGTGACTGTGACCGATGCGATAGCCACGCCATTGGCGACGCTTAGCGAAACCGGTTATGGGTTGGCAGAAATCGGTATGAATGAAGACAAACTTCGCAAGGCGCTTGGCCCGAAGCTTGATCAATTCATTGCCGGCGACGATGAAAACTGCGCCTATCTGCAACGCGCCCTTGATCCATCCGGGCTTGGCTATTTGCTTCTTGATGACAAGCTGGCCCGCGTATCGCTTTATGCCGATGAATATGATGTAGCAACGTCGCTTGTGAAAACCACCAATGGCATCTCAATCGGTGCGACCAAGGCCGATATCTTTGCTGCCTTTGACGGCAAGACGCTTATCGAAGATGGCCATGAATATCTTGGGGCCGAGGCGCGCTATATCACGTGGTGGGCAGATGATGCGCAAACCCGTGGTATCCGCTTTGAGCTTAATGAAGAAGGTCTTGTGACCGCGATCCATGCCGGGTCGGAGGCGATCACGCTGGTCGAAGGCTGCTCCTAAGCCGTTTATGCGCCCGACCACACCCCTTAAATACCTGTAAATAAGCTGCTTTTCCTTTCACGTTGACATGATCGGCGAAGGGGGTAAAAGGCGCTTCTCGCTCATTCCTTGGGCGAGCCAAAAACCAACAACAATATTGCCATCCCCTTGCCGCATTGCCCGACCATATCGTCGTGCTTCGCGCAGGAAACACGAATGCAAACGCCTATAACGTCCAATCTTGTTGTCATCACCGGCGGTCCCGGTGTCGGCAAAACCACACTTATTGATCATCTTCATGAACGGGGCTTTGACACCAGTCCCGAGGTGGCGCGTGCCATCATCGAAGACCAGCAGGAACGCGGCGGCAATGCCCTGCCGTGGGGCGATAATGACGCCTATGCCGGTCTGATGTGCCGCCGATCCATCCGTGCCTGGCAAGAAGCCATTCAATGCCATCCGCGCACGGTTTTCTGTGATCGCGGCCTGCCTGATACGCTGGCCCATCGCAGGCTTTCGGGACTGCCCGAAGATCAGGGATTGATGAATGCCATCCGGACCTATCGCTATCACCGGGTGGCTTTTGTCCTTCCGCCCTGGTCGGAAATCTACAAAACCGACAGCGCACGAACACAAAGCTTCTCTGAAGCCGTCAGAACATATGTCGTTCTGTGCCGGACCTATCATGAATGCGGCTATGAATTGGTCGAAATTCGCAAAGGCCCGGTCGAACAGCGCGCCGCCCAAATTCTGTCTCGCCTGAAAATGTAAGCATCACGCCCCATGACGAAAAAGACCCACCCCGCATCCCGATTTGCCAAACGTGCCATCATTGCGTGTGCGACGGCTGCTACTCTAATCACCAGCCTTCCGGCAAGTGCCGCCTGCTATGGCTGGCCGCTTCGCGACTATAAGGGTGAATATGCCTATGACGGTGACACCATCTATGTCGCGGTTCCGGGTCTGCCGGGGGAAATCGCCAATATGTCGGTGCGGGTACGCGGGGTCGATACGCCTGAAATTCGCGGTAAATGCGATAGCGAAAAGCAATTGGCGCAAAAGGCACGCGACTATGCCCGTGACCGCTTGAAAGCCGCCAAATCGGTCGAGTTTTGCGAACCTGAATGGGGCCGTTATGGCGGGCGCGTTGTCGCATCGGTTCGCATAGACGGCAGCCCGCTTGATCTGGAACTGATCAATAACGGATTTGCCCGCCCCTATGACGGCAAAACCAAACGCCAGCCCTGGTGCCAAGGGTGATCTTGCGCACAGCGCACCTCGTCACGTTGGCGTGAAGCTACTGGACAATTTGGATTTTCCGACCATCTTTGGGATCGAGGAATTTACGATCCAGATCCCCAAAGATGTGAAGTGACCGATATGAGCAAATATCATAAAGACCCGGACGCCATCCGCGACCTTTCGCCGGAACAGTATCATGTGACACAGGAAAGCGGCACCGAACCGCCGTTTCGCAACGATTTCTGGGATCACAAGGAAGACGGGCTTTATGTCGATATCGTCTCGGGCGAGCCGCTTTTCACATCGCGCGACAAGTTCGATAGCGGTTGTGGCTGGCCAAGCTTTGTAAAGCCGGTGCAATCCGAACATATCGTTGCCAAAGAAGACAACACACACGGAATGCGCCGCATCGAAGTCCGATCCAAACATGGTGACAGCCATCTCGGTCACGTCTTTCCGGACGGGCCACAGGATCGTGGAGGGTTGCGATACTGCATCAATTCCGCATCCCTGCGGTTTGTCGCGATCGAGGATCTTGAGGCCGAAGGATACGGCGAGTATCGTCATCTGTTCGAATAATCAGACAAAAAAGACCGGCGTGAAACCGGTCTTTTTATTTGTGTGATGATTGAAAGCTGGACTTAAAAATCACCCGGCGCACATTGCAGGCAAGTCAATCCCATATCGCGCCATTTATCGACCACTCGTCTGCGATCATCGACCACCAGCCACGGGTTAAATCCGTCTGACCGGATTTGCGCCAAAAGGTCTTCCTTGACCTCTTCATCGGTGCGGTGATCGGCGTTTTCGGGGCGCAGATACATGCCATCAAACGGGATGTCATGCGCACGAAGCCAGGCTTCGGATCGATGTTGCCAGCCAGCCGGGCGGCCCGAACAGATGACAATCGCATGGCCCGATGCATGCAGGATGCGCAGAAGCCGTTCGATATTTTCAATCGGCTTGGCGTGATCCATCGCATCAAAGAACGCATCCCACTGCTTTTCCACACCATGAACCAGATGCCCCAATTCATCGGCATCAAAATGCGCAAGTGTTCCATCCATATCAAACACCACCGCATCGCGCAGATCAGGCACGGCTTGGGTAGTATCTTGCGCAGTCGCGTTGGTTTGGTTCACGCGGAAATCTCCTTGATCAAAGTCTCGGTCAAATTTTCATACTCCCACCCGGTCTGGGTCGGGCGGAACAGGATCGGGGTTGCGTTAGGAACGCGCGGGCCATCGGCCTCAAACCCGGTCATGTAAAGAATGCAGCGCGCCACACCGGAATGGGCGACAATCACGGTCAGATCATCGCTGACCTCGGCCAGCGCCTGTTGCATGGCAAAGGAGACGCGTTGACACATGGCATCAAATCCTTCGCCATTTGGCGGGGTGTCAAAGCGCGGACACAGCTCGGAGATCGGGCGACCTTCCAGATCGCCCCAATGGCGTTCACGCAGACCATCAAGCACCTTGGCCTCGTAGTCTGGCAGAACCAGATTGGCCGTTGTGCGCGCCCGATCCTGCGGGCTGACATAGACCGCATGCCATTTTGCCATCGCCATCAAGGGCGTGATGGCAAGTGCCTGTTCACGCCCCGTATCGTTCAAGGGTGGTTCATTGGACCCGGCAATGATGCCCGCCCGATTGGCATCGGTTTCCCCGTGCCGGATGAAAACAAACGGCAATTTGGGAAAGTCGAACTTTTCAGCGGCATAGATCATGACCGGGCATCACCTTTATTTTGCATTACAAATAGAACCGATCTGCGAGCTGTAGCCGCCCATCGAACCCGTCGACAAGACCAAAATCCTCTGGCCGGCTGTTAAAAAGCGGCACCACCTGCATCGCATGGCATTGATTGGCAAGCTCGATCACGTGACTTGCCAGCGGATGCACGTTCCAGCGCCGGAAATGCGCATGGCCCTTTTCAACCATCTTGCGCGCCGCAAGCGGCATGAAACCGGTAAAGATCACATGCGCGCTTGACCCCATGCGCCCGGCATCCTGCCAGCCATCAATCAGTTCCCGCGCCTTGCCGTAACTGGCGCAGGGCGCATGACATAACAGCAATCTGGCATCCGGATTGAAATGCTTGGCCTTGTCTTTAAGCCCCCTCAATCGCCGGATGGCTTCACCATCGACATAATCTGCGCCGTCGGCATCGAGAACCTGTTTGACCTGCCCATAGCAACGATCATCCATCGACCAGTTGGTCAGGCCATGCCGTTCAAACAGCAACGCCATTTCTGCTGCACGCCCACTTGGGGGCACAGGAAACAGGATTTGCCCATCAAGCTTGGTCATGGTGGTAAGCAAACTGTCGATGCGAACCTGCTGGGTCAGTTGTTCCATGCCATAGGACGCATCAAGCAGCACGGTCGCGGCATCGGGCGGCGCGTCATAGAGGAAATAATCAGATTCCTGACAGAAATCGCCGGAATAGAGCACCCCGCCGCCCAGTTCGAAATGCAACCACACCCCGCCAAATGAATGGCCGGTGCGCCCCGTCGTCACCGTCACACCATCAACCTGAATTTCCCCACAGGGTGGCAATGGTATGACGTTTGCCCCCTTGGGCAGCGACCGCGCGGTGACCTCTGTGCAATAAATCGGAAGCCCTGCCGCCACAATCTCCTCGGCCGCACCTATATGATCGACATGATCGTGGGTAATGAAAACAGCGTTAACTTTATTAAGCCACGCCGGATCAAATCCCTGATCGCTTTCAGGACCCACACCACAATCAAGCAACCAGCGCCGGTTAAAGAATTCCAGTCGCAAACAGGCCGGGCCTTTTTCCCCAAGGCCCGAAAGAACACGCATACGGGCTGACATCAGGCGGCCTCACCCGCCATGCGGTCAAACACCCAGCCGTCTGACACCTTTAAACCGACCTGCTCGCCAATCCGTGCGCGGCGATTGGCATAAACCGGCAAGGCCTGCTCATCACCAATGCGGACCGACAATCTGAACCGACCACCAAGATAGACGCAATCTTCGACCTGCCCGCGAAGGGCCGCATCATCATCGACCCAGACATCTTCAGGCCGCAGGCAAAGCCCCGCCTGCCCGTTCACATGCCCCGATGACAGTTTCGGGCAAATACGTGCGGCAATGCTGGCATCGCCCAAACGCACCGCGCAGGTGCCGTCTGATCCGACATCCACATCACCGACCGGCAACACCGCACCAGCCCCGACAAAGCCCGCCACCATCAGATCGGCCGGTTCGCGATAAAGCGTTTCGGGTGCCGCCATCTGGCGAATATGGCCCTTATCCATCACGGCAATCCGATCGGCCATTGCCATGGCTTCTGCCTGATCATGGGTAACGTAAATCATCGTCGCCCCGGTACGGCGATGGAAATCCAGAAACGCCTGCTGCATGGTTTCGCGCAGATGAACATCAAGGTTCGCCAACGGCTCATCAAGCAAAACCGCACGCGGCTCCATCACCAGACAGCGTGCAAGTGCGACACGCTGACGCTGCC
>NZ_JBLLNT010000004.1:0-70000 GCF_048059015.1 Thalassospira sp.
TATTTCAACGTCATTTTGCTTTGCTTTTGGTGTCATTCCCGTTCACATTCGCAGAAACTAAAGATCTGCTATAAATTTCGGGGATAAAGATGGGTTTTGTTAAGCGATTAAAGAACAAGTATTGGAAGCACTCCTTCGGATACGCGCTTTACAAAACGACCACCGCTAAATCAGCAAAGGCCTTCTCGCAGTGGGGCGAGGACATACTAATTGATCACTTCTTGCTGATGCCGGAGTTCCGGAAAAAATCCGGGTTCTACGTTGATGTCGGATGCAACAACCCCCGGATCGGGAACAATTTTTATCGCCTGTATCAAAAAGGGTGGTCAGGCATCAACATCGACATGATGGAACGGAACATCAAGCTGTGTCGCTCCATCCGAAAACGCGACACAAACTTGCTGACCGGTGTCTCCTCTGAGGCCGGAGAAGTCAACTCTTTTGTTTTTTCTAAGTCATTTTCACTGAACTCCCTGGACAAATCATTTGCCGACAAATGGGCAGAAATCCTTAAGAAAAACTACGAGATTGCAAAAATCCCTGTAAAGCCGCTTGACTTAATCCTTGATGAAAACGCGTCAGGCAGGAAAATCGATATTCTTAGTATCGACGTGGAAGGCCATGAACTCAGCGTTCTTCAAGGCTTCACGATATCTAAATTTTCACCGACATTGGTATTGTGCGAGATCCATGGACACGACATGGAAGAAGTGATCCAAACCGAGGCATACACTTACTTCAAACAAAACAGCTATCGCCTTGTCTCGCGCTGTGGCGGCACATGCTTCTTCGTTCCAAACGAATATGATTGTGGTTTCTAGTCGTCAGTCAAGCTGAAGCCCAATGTGCCAGCACCCGCAATCTCTCCCTTAAACAACAAATCCAGTTCACACACCCCCCCCGCCGCCGTCTGTTTGCAAGGAACCGTTTAAATCCTTGTCCGGCTTGGCGGCGAAATCTGCATGCCAATCGCCCGCGGCACGGACCGTATTGGGGAATGCATGCATGACCGACAATGACGCGCCCAAACCAGATCAGACCAAAGCCAAAACCGTCACGCCCGATGCGGCATCAGCAGATGCAGCCGATACGACCGCAGCCAAATCGGCCGCGGCAGAAAGCAACTTGAACGAACCGGTCGAGCCGACGGTGGGAGCCGAGCCCCAAAGCGCGCAGCAGGCAGCGCTTGATATGATGGCCGCCCTTTGTCGGGATTTTGGGCTGATCGGCACCAATCCGACGGTGGCGAGCAATCCATCGGCACTTCCGGGCCATCTGGATCAACCAACCGAAACCGCGTTTCAGATCATACAGCGCTATCTCCTCGACGGTGGTGAACCGCATGCGCCGACAAACGGCTATGACAGCGTTTCCGAGCCGATCTTTGGCTTTCATCACCCGGAATATGACTACTCCCCCGCCACATCTGATCTCTACGAGGCCAATGCCATGAACACTGCATCCTCTGACACCAGCGCCGCACAATGGGGCGTTCGCACCACCCATTCTGATGGCAGCACGACCGAGCTTAATGGCCCCGTGATCAGCGATGATATGTTTCGAACTGCCATGCCTTCGCTTCAGGGCAAGGCAACCGGCGATGCAGCCGATCCCGATTGGTCGATCACACTTCATCAGGGCCCGCCATTAGCACCCGGGCGCACCAATGCGCAAACAGCAATCGGCGCACGCATGGTCGCAAGCACCACGCCCGATGCGCTGAATAAATGGTCAGTAAGGGTTGGGCCAAATGCAGATGCACAGTCGGAGCTTTCCGTATCCCTGCCTGAAAGCGTGCCATCGATGATGCGCGCGATGCTGTTTGATACCAGCCGGGATGCGAACAGCCCGCAGGTATCCGAAGTCCCGCTTTATGGTGGCGGGCCCTTTGCCCTGCATCTGGAACAATCGATTGGCAATCCGGTCAGTGGCAGTGAACCCAATCTGGCCCTGATCCGGTTGGTGTTTGCCGATCGTGCGCCGATCCCGGCCCAGCTTGAATATGTCGGAAGCCTGCCAAGCCCGATCATGTCGGGCAGCATCGTCACCGGGCCCAACAATACCATCCCGTTTTGGGTACAGATCACTCCACCAAGCGAGGGGGACAAGGGCGCAGGCTTGGTGATTTTGGTCCGCTATGAGCAAGAAGCAAGCTTTGACGTCACAGCCCAGCTTCTGACCGAAAACAAAACCTGCACGCCGACCGCGATCTTAAGCTGCAGCGCGCAGAGCGATAATTCCGCCTGCCGGGCGGCCAGCATGGTCGCCAATAGTTCTGGTCGGCTTGAAACCAGCCTGACCGGGCTTGCCGATAGCCCGGATGACAGTATTCTTGAGAAATATGGCTTTATCCTGCCCACAGCGCCCGCAAGCAGTGACGCGAAGGCTGCGAGCACCGCTACAAGCGATGATGACAAAACCAATTCTGATGCTGCCAAGCCATCCAGCCCGACGGCGGATAGCGACGATGCCACCAGCACCAAATCCGATGATGCTGGAACGACGGCCAAGGCATCGACAACCGGCAAAGGCGGATCAGGCAGCGGCAATAGCACCAGCAAACCAAGCAGCACGAGCAATTCTGGCACCAGCAGCACCAAGGGAGGTTCCTGATGCCCGGCCCGGCGCAAAACGATGTCGCCACCGCAAGTGGTCGCAAGGATGCGGTGCGCAAGGCGTTCAATCAGGAATATCTGGCAACCCAAAAGGCCATGTCGCAGGCGGCTGAACGCGCCCGCGCCCAGGTTCTTGATCAGCGATACACCATCGCCAGCCATGCCGAGGATGTCAAATCCGGGACCAAAGCGCCACAGCCCCCAATCGGGCATGGTCACCCGAACCGCCCGGCACAGCCAAACGCGCATGCAAACGCGCAACCCCATCAAGGTGCACCGCATATGGCATCCGATCCCAATCTTTCGGGCGATCAACAGATCATGTTCGATATCGCCAATGAAATCCGAAACATCATCACGCGTGAGATTGATCTGCGCATGCAGGTCCTTTCGGAAAAGGTCGAAACTGCCCTTGCCAACGCATTTCCAACAGAACAGCAAGACAAGGCGCCCCCAGCGACTGCGACAAAGCGCGACGCCAGAACGCCCAAACCCCGTGGATCGAACACCAAACGGTGATTGATCAGGGGCAAAGACAACAGCGCCATTCCTGATCAGCATGATCAGGTGGCTCGCCACCTCGCCCACATTTTTTGACGCGTGTCACAACGCCAACCACGCCCCGATTGAATGTCCGCCTCAACCGGAGCCGGACCATTCGTCATGCGTGAATGTGCAACCTTAGGATGTATTAAAATTATTATTCACAATTACTTACGTCACGCGTCATAATAAAACACTGCGATCTTAATCAGCCTATGGTTGCAATCTATCAACTGGAGGGGTCCATAGTGCAGAACGAAAAGAACAACCAACAGGATGAGGCAGGCCTGACCCAGGCCGAACTCCAATTCGCACAAAGCCTTGAACAGACGCTTAATCAGGCATTGGGGGATGGTGACAAGGTGACATCCATCTGGTCACGCCTAAAACCCGATCAAAGGGCACGCATCGCCGAAGATTATCTCAGCAAGCTTTTAAGTTCTGATGATCCAGAAGATGACGAATGCCCAAAATATGATGATGCGCATACGCCAAATGCAGCACCAAACCGCGACTTTGATGCCCGCTTCATCGCCCAAACGCCTGCCCCCAGCTTTGAAGATCGTCCCACACCAGATAATCAATACCGCCCGCCGCGCGGCTATCCGGCGGATTTCAATCCGCTGGCAGGCTTCCCCGGGCTTGAACCATCGCGCACCGGGCCAAGCCCCGAAGACATCATTGCCGGTGCCCTTGGCGGACAATCCGGCCAAACGGGCACAAGCCCGCTTGATGTTTTGCGCGGTATTCTGCCACACCCGGCCGAAGCCCCGGCGATGCGGCGCCCCGCCCCACAACCCAGCCAGCCAGCACAGACACCGGATGTGCAAACTGATGCCGATCTGGGTCCGGCCGCACCAAATTTCTGGCCGCTTTGGATTGATCAACAGGACAGTCTTTTAAAGCAGTGCCTGAAACTGATGTCGGGCAATATGGATGACGCGCAGGATGCGTTGTCCGAAGCCATGGTCAAGGCATCGACCAAATTCGAAGAATCCATGGATGAAATCCGCAATCATCGGGCCTGGCTTTCGCGCATTGTTCATAATGCCTGCATTGATCTGCACCGTCAGAACCGACGCAAGGCGGAATATCGTGAAGAAACCCATGGCAGTGCCGATACACCGGCATCCCCGATGACCGCGCCGATCATTCCCAGCCCCGAAGAATCTTATCTGGCGGGAGAAAAACTCGATCAACTCGAGACAGCACTTCTTGCCATGCAGGAAAAACTGCGCAAACCGCTTTTGATGCGCTGCGTTCAGGACCGCACCTATGACGAGATTGCCGAGGCCTTGGGACTAAGCAATTGCGCGGTACGCAAAAGGGTTCAGCTCGCCCGCGAACATCTGCGCGGTGCGGGTATTCAATAAAGGGCAAAAAACAGCCTCGAAGATAAAAAGACGCGTCACAAGGCAAAACCACCAGCGTCTTTAGACTGAAAACGGGACGGCGAAACCCCGTCATGATCACACCAGCAAGCAGCATACAGCAAAGCAGACGAAGGAGACTTTACAATGGCGATTCCGACCCCGGTAAATGGTCAGATCACTGATGCAGTCACCCAGGCTAACGTGAAAGTTCTGGGCGATGCCCCGGCAATGGCGATGGGCTCGATCTTCCAGTCCCTCGCACATTCCACCGGCATTCTTTATGAAAATGCGGTCAGCGCACAGCAGCAGATCGGCATCACTTCGCAGGCCGCCACCAATCAGGGTGTCATTCAGATCTATTCCGTCGACACGATGGCAGATTCTGTTGCGACCTCGAAAATTGCAAAAAGCGATGTGCCCGACAACATGCTGTCGCTTTTGACCGCCCTTCAGGCGACCAAAGGCTGATTGAAGTCCTGTTTCCCCCAAAACAGGCTACCGATAAATCGGGCGGTCGCATCCAACTGCGCCCGCCCGATTTCGTTACGAAGCGCCCTTTAAAACGCTTCAAGTTTTTCCGGGCAACCCGTCACAACACCAAGCGCCCCCCGTCAAAAGGCTGACCGCAAGAAATGCGGAAAGGCCGGTTGCGAGGGACAATTTTCATCCGGCACTTCTTTAGGCAACCAGGAGATACACAATGGCTGATAACACTCCGGTCAATGGCATGATTACCAACTCTGTCACCCAGGCAAACGTCAAGGTTCTGGGTGATGCGCCGGCAATGGCCATGGGCTCGCTGTACCAGTCGCTGGCGCATTCTCATGGCATTCTCTACGAGAACGCTGTCAGTACCCAGCAACAGGTCGGCATTTCTTCGCAGGCAGCCACCAATCAGGGCGTCATTCAGGTTTACTCTGTCGACACCATGGCTGGTGCTGTTGCGACTTCAAAGCTCGCCGCAAGCGACGTTCCCGACAACATGCTGTCGCTTTTGACCGCACTCAAAGCAACGACCGGAACTTCCGTGTCGTAATCGAAAACTGGTTTCGCCGCCGAACCAGCCCGGCATGCAAACGCTTGCCGGGCTTTTTCTGTCACAAGCGAACCGATCCCGCGTCATATCGATAAGCTCCCTTACCGCTACCCAAGGAGATCGACATGCCATCGGCCCAAGACGGCAAGCAACCCAGCCAAACCCAGATCAGTCCTGATGCAAATTCATCTGATACCCATCAATGCACGGTGTCCGATCAGGTCACGGATTGCGTCGCATTGACCAATGTCGCGACATTGGGGGCTGGTCCCGGTTATGCCGCCCTGCAATCGATGCTGGGGCAGACCCAATCCCAGAACATTCTGATGGCGAACATGGTCTCGGCGCAAAAGCAAAACACCATGATCGGCATGACGACCATGACCCAAAGCATCCTGCAATTGATGAATCGTCGTAACCACTAAGGATCAAAGCGATGAGCAACCCGAACGAAGTCGACGAACAAATCACCGACAGCATCACCCAGACCAACACATCGGTCATTGCCAATGGCCCGGCCATGGGGGCGATGCAGTCCTATCTGTCACAGGCCCAGGCGCAGGGGATCCTGTTTGCCAACATGGTCAATGAACAGCAGCAGCAATCGGTCGCAAGCCTTGCCACCACCATGGAATGCGCCAAGGCGACCCTTTCGGTTCAGGATAACAAGCCGAATTTTTTTACCCGCCCACAAGCGCCGGCACGGCCGCAACAGCCCAAGGATCCGAATTCGCCGACCTAGGCGGGCTTGGCGGTGGTTTTGGTGTCGAAGGTGTCGAAGGCATAGATCACGATCAAGCCCCGCCGCCCGGACAGTTACCGCCCAAGGAGCTTCCCTGGTACATGGCCCTTGATGAGCGCTTCATTGGTGATGGTTCGAAATTTGCTGAACAGTTCAACTATCACAAAGCCGGTGGAACGCCCGGCCAGCACGACGGTGAGAACGAAGAGGACGAAGCATGAATGATATCGTCAATCCACAGATCACCGATGCCGTCACCCAGACCAACGTCAAGGTACTGGGCGAAAGCCCGGCACAGGCTGTTTCAATGGCCCTGCAATCGCATTCCCACGCCACGGGGCTTGCGATGGAAAACGCGACACTTACCCAGGGCAACATGCAACAGGTTGTGAATACATCGACCTCAAAGCTTGTTGCCATGATCACCGCACAGGCGGGATGACGAACAGGAATTTGATCACAATTCGTTGCAAGCAACGTCTAAAGACATGCGGTCATCCGGACCGCCTTTTCGGAGGATAACATGGCTATTCCAACCCCGGTGAACGGTCAGATTACCGATGCTGTGACGCAAAGCTCGGTCAGTGTTCTTGGATCCGCACCTGCCAATGCGATGGGCGCGATCTATCAAAGTGCGGCCCATTCGACATCGATCCTGTTCCAGAATGCCGTGCAGGCCCAGCAACAGGCATCGATCTGTTCGCAGGCCGCCACCAATCAGGGTGTGATGCAGCTCTACTCGGTCAATACCATGGCAGGCGCGCAGGCTACCGCCAAGCTTGGCCGGTCGGACAATGCAGATACGCTTCTGACTTTTCTGGTAATTTTGGCAGCAACCCGCCGCTAGGCACCTGACCCGTCCGGTCTTTCTGCGCCGGGCCATGGTCACAAACGTGAGGGCGTGAAATGGCAGACAACACCCCTGTAAATGCTCAGATCACGGACGCCGTGACACAGACCAACGTCAAGGTCCTTGGCGAGGCGCCCGCACAGGCCATGGGGCTTGTGTATCAAACGATGGCCCATTCAATCAGCTTATCGATGCAAAACGCCATGCAAACCCAGGGCGGGCTGCAGCAAATCGGCAATGCCGTGACCTCCAGCGCATGTCGCATGATCCTTGATAGTACTGGCGGCGGCATGGGTGGTGGCGGTGACAAATCCGGCGGCTGATCGCCCGAGCTCGCATCGCAAAAGACACGCGCAATCCTAACCCCGCATGAGGTTCCCGATGGCTGATGATGACAAAACGCCAAGCGATACCGGCACCAGCACAGACGCAAATAGCGACGCCAAAACTGATCCGTCGACGGACAGCACCGATGCCCCAAAGGCAGCCGGTGCGAGCGCGGATAGTGACGCCAGCAGCGACGCAGGCGCAAGCGGAGGTGACAATGGCGACAAACCGGCAAGCGGGTCGGATAGTGCCACGCCAAGCAGCCCGGCGGACGTAGCCCCGAACACCCCGCCGCTCAGCACCGCACTGAACCCGCAAATCGTTCAGGCGGTCGGCACGACCAATCATGCGGTCCTTAATGGTGCGATCCCGGGCGCCAATGGCGTTGCCTATCAAAAGGTTGCGCAGGCAGCGGCCTATGCGGTGCAGGATTTAACCGATTATCTGCGCAACATCATGTCGATGGCCTCTGCCACCACCGGTGTCGCCATGCAGCAGATGCTGGCCAAAAAGGAAGTCGATCCTTATGCCGACATCATCAAGGCGGCAACACAGGCCGTCACCGATGCGCAGAAGACATTCTCAAGCGTTGGCACATCAGCCAGTTCAGTGGTGAAGGATTTCGATAGCCTCGCCTGATCATAGGCCTAGTAGAAATAAAAAAGACCAGATCACCATGTGGGTGTCTGGTCTTTTTTTTGGCGAACCGCTTCGATCAGCCTGCCCGCATCAACTCTATCCGGTGGCATGTTTCGGCAAAGTCCGGGGCAAACAACTTTACGCTGACGCCAGTTCCCTGCAGCTCATAGGCACCCATTTCTTCGGTCGGGCAGGAAATGAAGCTGGCGACCGTCGAGCTGACCAGAACGCGTTTGCCGAGCTGCTTGGTAAGCTGCTCGATGCGGGCGGCCTCATTGGCAGCCTGACCGACCACGGTGAAGTCGACACGTTCAGACACACCGACATTGCCGTAAATGACATCGCCGACATGCATGCCAAGGCCGTAATCAAAGGGTGGTTTGCCCTCACCTTCGCGCGAGGCATTCAGCGCATCGATGTTAAGCTGTGCTTCGGCCGCGGCATAAAGGGCGGACAAACAGGCTTCTTCAAGGTTGTTCTCATCATCACCAATCGGGAAAATCGCAAGCGTCGCATCACCGATATAGCGCAGAACCTGCCCCCCGTGCTTGAGCACCGCACCGGCAGTTGCCGAGAAGAAGGCATTCATTTCACCCAGAAACGCATCATCGCCAACATGGGTCGCAACCGAGGTCGAATTGCGCATGTCCGAGAACCAGATCACCGCACGGGTCTTGGTGCTGTCGCCCAGTTTGATCTGACCGTTGCGCACACGCCCACCGGCGTCCGATCCCAAATAGGTTTCAAGGATGGTGCTTGTTTCTTCGTGGTTGATGCGCATCTTGCACGACACTGCAAAGCGGCGCTGAATACCCGACAGGATCGCCAGATCCTCGTCCGAGAAGCCGCTTGGACGGCGCGTAAGATAGGTCATGAAGATGCGGTTGCTATCAAGCGTGCTGTCGCGATCCGTTACAAACGGGGTCATCAGCGCATAATAGTCCGTGCCGCGATTGCGGCGGAAACTTTCAAGAACCGGGAAATCAAGTACGGAGCTTGGGCCGATCAAATGGCGGCGCAGGAAGCTGACATCGTTATCAAGCATCCATTTCATCGGGCTTTCGGACCAGTCGCGTTCATCCTGGTCTTCTTCGCCCATGCCCATATGGGTGGTGCGTTCGACCTGTCCGGTTTCCTTGTTCCAGATATAGGAAACCCCTTCATACAGAGGATGAAGGGTTTTAAACGCCACCATCACACGGTCAATCGGAATCCCCGAAGCTACAAGGCGGCTGACCATACCCGACAGAAGTTCGCTGATATCGGTGTCATCAAGCGCACATTCCATCAGCCAGTCATTGACCGAGCGAACGAACCCACGCGCAGCCTGCGCGTTATTGGTCCCGGGAAGTGGCATCACCACCCCTGTAGAATTCTGATTTTCAACCATATGTCCGCTCCGTCCTTTTATGCTTAATTTTGGCATCGCATAGATAGAACAGCAATGCCAAACCGCAATTCTTGATTTGGAAACAATTAATTTCCGGCCCACAAATGACTATTGGTCAGTTAAATTGCAAGGGCCTTTTGTCAAAAAAGCGCAACAGGCTGATTCCCTGTGAATTAAGCCACTGTCCGGGCGATATTTATCCCGGGCTTAGGCCTGAACCGGCGGCAGATAGATCTTCGCCAAAAGTCCGCCTTTTGGCGCATCTTCAAGGTAAATCTCCCCACCATGGGCGCGAATGGCGGTTCTTGCGATCGCCATTCCAAGGCCAATGCCCCCGGTATCACGATTGCGTGACTCTTCCAGTCTGAAGAACGGCTCAAACACCTGATCACGCTTTTCGACCGGAATGCCGGGCCCGTCATCGGCGATTTCAATCCACAGACCACCATCATCGGCATCGCGCACCGCGACTTCGACATGATCGGCAAAGTTAAGCGCATTGGAAATCAGATTACCAAAGGCCCGCTTAACCGAAAGCGGTCGACAGGGATAAACACGCGCGGGTGCTTCGCCGATAAAGGATATCGGACGCCCGGTTTCTGCCAGATCTTCGACCGCAAATTCAACAAGGGCGGTAACATCGATCTTGCGGGTTTCCTCATTGGCGGTTTCTTCGCGCGCAAAGGCCATGGCCGCTTCGACCATCTGTTCCATTTCATCAAGCGTTTCGATGATGCGTGCGCGGTTTTCAGGATCATCGACGAACTCGGCGCGCAGGCGAAGTGATGTAATCGGCGTGCGCAAATCATGGGAAATCGCGGCCAGCATCCTGGTGCGGTCCTCGACAAAGCGTTTCAGGCGTGCCGTCATGCGGTTAAACGCCTTGGCCGCACGGCGAATTTCAATCGGTCCGGTTTCCGGCACAGGTTCGGGATAATCACCGCGCCCAACCCGGTCGGCGGCACGGGTCAAAACATCCCAGGACCGCGAAATGCGGCGCGCCAGGAAATAGGCGATCACTGCAATCACAAGGGTTGAAAGCAATACACGCAACAGATTGTCGAACACAAACCAGGGCGGCGGCATCACCCCGCCAATCATGGCTTCAAGCCAGACGGTCGGTTGTTGATCAGGTGCCACATCCTGATCGCCAAGGTTGGACGTGATCGGCACAGTCAATTGCATCACCGGGGCCGCATGGCAATCAAAGCGCTCCATATAGCGTAACGACCATGGCGCTTTGCCATCTTCGCGACGTTTATCGTGATGGGATTGTTCCCCGCCATCCTGTGGCTTCACGCCATAGGCCGAAGTACCGTTAAGATATTCGTTCTTTGCATCATGCAGCGATTTCTTATGATCCCAGCACCCGTCTTCTGACAGGACATAGACATGTGCTGGTGTCTCGGGCGATGAGGCCAGAAACTCATTGAGTTTCGAGCTTAGGAATTGCGAACCATCCCGACCATCCTTTGGCAATTCATCTGGCGTCAGGATACGCAATCTGGTTTGCGGTGACTGGGCAACGCGCAACACATCATGCCAGTTTTCGCGTGGCGTGGTCGTCAGGATGCGGGAAATGGCCGCCACACGTGCAAGCGCATAGTTCTTGCGTTCAAACGCCACCGCATCGCGGCGTTCATCAGCCAGCAAGATACCCAATACGATGTGCGTCAGGATGATCGCGCCCAGCAAAAGGCAGACAAGCTGCGCGGTCAGGCTTTTGGGCCAAAGATGTTTGATCAGGCGGCGCTTGGTCATTTCTCGACGACCTCGCAGGTGAACATATAGCCCCCACCCCAGACGGTTTTGATCAGGGTCGGGTTTTTGCCATCAAGTTCGATCTTTTTGCGAAGGCGGCTGACCTGATTATCGATGCTGCGATCAAACGGAATGGCTTCGCGCCCCTTGGTCAGATCAAGCAGCTGGTCACGGTTTAACACCATGTTGGGATGTTCGACAAAGGCGCAGAGCAATCCATATTCCCCGGCACTGAGCGGCAGGACCACATCATTACCATCGCGCAATTCATGACGCGTGCGATCAAGAACCCAGCGATCAAAATGCACCTGCCCGCCAGGAAGCGGCCCCTTGCGCCCAACCGGAAGACTTTGGGCGCGCCGCATCACGGCCTTGATGCGGGCCAGCAACTCGCGCGGGTTAAATGGCTTTGCCAGATAATCATCGGCCCCCATTTCAAGACCAATGATGCGATCGGTTTCTTCGCCAAGGGCGGTCAGCATCACCACAGGCACATCATGATTTTCGCGCAGCCATCGGCACAGGCTAAGCCCGTCTTCGCCCGGCATCATCAGATCAAGCACGATCAGATCGGGCGACAGATCATCGGCCATCATTTTGCGCAGTTCCTTGCCATCGGATGCCAACGAGACGCGATATTCATGCTGACGCAAATAACGCCCCAGCAGATCGCGAATATCGCGGTGGTCATCAACAACAAGAATGTGGGGCTGCTCGCTCATAAACGGTCCTGCATCAAATACGGTTTTCTCAGCTTACCTTAGCGCGTTGGCAATTGGGGCAAAAACGGCAATTTGTATCAAATTGTCGCATATGGCCGGTTTGGCAAATCTTGCGACCAATTAGCCGGTTCTTCGGGATCATTTCGCGACAATCATCAGCGATAACGGACCTCAACGAACGATCCCCCAACCAACTGAGGTTCCCACAATGAAACGTAAAAACCAGCTCAAAATTGCCGCAGCCCTGATCGGTGCAACTTTGATCGCCACCCCGATTGCAACGGCCTATGCTGCACCGGGTGATCATGGCGCACCAACCGAATGGGCCATGTTTGGCGGCGACCATCATGGCGGCAAGTTTGATGGCGAACGCGGCGAGCGCGGCGAGCGCGGCGAGCATCACAAGGGTGGCAAGTTCCATCGCAAAGATCGCGAACGCGCCGTTCCGCTGACCCCGGCAGAAGCCCGCATTCTGATCGATGCCATGCTGCTTAAAACCAACGCGGTTGATCTTAAGACCGGCGATGCCCTGATGGCAGAAGAGCCGGGCAAGATTGATGTGCTTTTGGTCAATGCCGCAGGCGACGTTGTCGAAGTCATCAAATTTGACGCCAAGTCCGGCCGCATTGACCGTGATGAGCGTCATGACCTGCGCAAACTGATGCCGCGCCCGGACAAGGCAGAACGCTATAACCGCAAATTCAACAATGATCAGATGACCCTTCTGGCCAATGCGATGGTCATCCGCTTTGGCAATGGCGAACTGAAACTTGGCGACATCAAAGAAACCCCGCGTGGAACCTATAACGCGACAGTCACCAATCAGGCCGGTGACATTGTTCGCGAAATGGAACTCAGCAGTGTGACCGGCCGCCCGATCAGCTGATCGGTCTGCTTACAACACAGCTGACACCTTCCCCACCCGGTCCGGGGTAGTTTTTCTCCCAACCGATATCCCGGACCTACCCCTGCGCCCTCGAGGTCCCCGCCTCGGGGGCGTTATTTTTGGGTTTTGCTAAAAACTGCGGGAATTTGGTTTGACCATGCCAAACCGGCAGCGCATTCTGCTTGATCGTTTTTGCGCCCAAAACAGCAAGAAGATCAACAACATGACTGCCACCGAGATCAAAGCGGCCCCACGGACAGCCACCCTTGATGATATTGATGCCCTGACGACACTTTGGCAGGACACCAGTTTGTATCGCCCTTACAACCCGCCGGCCTGGGACATCAAATTCGCGCTTCAGTCTGATGAAGCGACCCTTCTGGTTTGGGAAGATAACAGTGATAACATTATCGGATCGGTGATGGCCGGTCATGATGGTCATCGTGGCTGGGTCTATTACCTTGCCGTTGCCTCGACCCTTCAGAAATCGGGTCTTGGCCGCAAGCTGATGGATATTGCCGAAGGATGGCTGCGTGATCAGGGTGTGTGGCGCATGCAATTGATGGTGCGTTCGGAAAACCACCTGACACAGGATTTCTATCGCCATCTTGGCTATCGCGCGCTGGATGTCACGGTCATGCAAAAAGACATCGACACCCCGCCGCTTGAACGCCTGACGGAAGAAACTGCTTCATCATGAGTGCTGAAAAGCTTCGCAATATCGGGCCGACATCATCGCGTGAATTGCGCGAGATCGGCGTTGAAACGCGCGAAGACTTGGCGGACTTTGGGATTGAGGAAGTCACACGTCGATTGCTGTTTCGCTTTGGCAGCGAAAAGAAGATCAGCGTGAATTACCTTTATGCGCTTGAAGGGGCGATGCATGACCAAGACTGGCGTGACATCAGCCCTGCCCTCAAAGAAAAGCTCCCCCTGATGCTGGAACAGGTTCGGGCGGAGCTTTCATCTAAATAACCGGTATAAACGTTACTGAGCAGCAATCGGCTTGGCAGCAGAACGTTCATCGGCAAGGCGGGTTTTCAGAACCGCTATCTGATCAGCACTGAGACGCAGGCCAAGTTTGGAGCGACGCCAGATCAGATCATTCACTTCGCGCACCCATTCATGATCAATCAGGTAGCGAAGCTCTGCCTCGTAAAGATCATGGCCATAGCAGATACCAAGATCGGAAAGCTGTTTGGCATCGCCGACGATCATTTCAATCCGGGTGCCATAGGCACGCAGCAGGCGTTTGAGCATCACCGCCCCCATCCAGTCATAACGCTTGGCATAGTGTGCAAAGGCCGCGTCATAAGATGCATCGGGGAAATCACCGCCCGGCAAAGCTTCGCGCGCGGTCCAGGGTGTATCCTTTGCGCCCAATTCCTTGGAAATGATTTCAAGCGCATGTTCGGCAAGCTTGCGATAGGTTGTAATTTTGCCACCAAACACATGCAGTGCCGGGGCAGAACCATTGCTTTCAAGCTTCAGCGTGTAATCGCGCGATACCTTGGATGCATTTTCACCCTCGCCATTACCGGCATACAGCGGACGGACACCGGAATAGGTCCAGACGACATCATCTGATGCGATCTGCTTTTTGAAATAGCCGCTGGCAAGTTTGCAAAGGTAATCGATCTCGTCCTGATCGATTTTGACCTTGGCCGGATCGCCTTTGAAATCGACATCGGTGGTGCCGATCAGGGTGAAGTCATCCTGATAGGGAATGGCAAAGACGATGCGGCCATCACCATTCTGGAAGATATAGCAATAATCATGGTCAAACAGCTTGGGCACAACAATGTGGCTGCCCTTGACCAGACGGATATTGGCTTTGGTATCTGACTTGACCACACCGTTTTCCGGATTGATCAAATCAGCACACCACGGCCCTGCGGCATTGATCAGCATGCGGCCGGAAACCAAGCGGGTTTCACCACTTTCCTGATCGCGCAAATTGACATTCCACTGACCGTCAACGCGTTTCGCACCAACGCATTCGGTCCGGGTGTGGATTTCTGCCCCCATCGCCTTGGCATCCATTGCGTTCAGAACCACAAGACGCGCATCATCGACCCAGCAATCGGAATAGACAAAACCCTTGGTCATCTCATCACGCAACGGTTCGCCCGATACATGCTTGGCAAATGAAATCCCCTCGGACGCCGGAAGCTTTTTACGACCACCAAGGTGATCATACAGGAACAGGCCAAGACGGATCATCCAGGCCGGACGCAGATCCTTGCGATGCGGCAGGACAAAGCGCAGCGGCCAAATGATATGCGGCGCGTTGTCCAACAACACTTCGCGCTCGGTCAGAGCTTCGCGCACCAGACGGAATTCGTAATGTTCAAGATAACGCAACCCACCATGAATCAGCTTGGTGCTGGCCGACGAGGTTGCGCTGGCAAGGTCATCCTTTTCACATAACAACACTTTAAGGCCGCGGCCCGCTGCGTCACGCGCAATGCCGGCACCGTTGATGCCGCCGCCAATAATGATCAGATCGTACTGTGAAGTGCCAGCCATTCGGGCCTCTCTGTGCAGGAAGAATATCTCGTTGCATCGATAAATAGTTCATTTTCGAAAATTTTCAAGTTTCAAATTGTGACATTTATTCGACGCAGACATGTCAGAAACACATCACTCTACGCCATTAACCGGGAATTGGACCATTTTTCCCAAAAAGTTCATTAGCGAAATAAATAGAAAAACCCCGCCTGATATTCAGGCGGGGCGTTCATCATGTAGCGGGATTTTGGGGCAACGCGCCCGGCGCTGGCTTATGCCAGCCAGCGTTTCTGCCAATCAGACAGCATGGAAATCGTCCAAAGCTGATGGCCCCAATTGCGCTTGCCCGACATATGTTCCTGATGCAGGCGATCAATATAACGACGATCCAGACCGAAATCGTTATAAAGCGCCTCATTGGCCAGATGGTCGCCCATCCATTCGCGAAGCGGCCCGCGCAGCCATTGCGCAAGCGGCACACCAAAGCCGGTTTTCGGCCGATCGATCATTTCGCGCGGCACATATTTATACAGGATTTGGCGGAGCGCATGTTTACCGACCGATCCATTCATCTTAAGCCGTGCGGGCATACGCCAGCCGAATTCAATCACGCGGTGATCAATGAATGGCACGCGAACCTCAAGCGAATTGGCCATCGATGCCCGGTCAACCTTGGTCAGAACATCATCGACCATATACATCATCGTATCCATGACCTGCATGGAAGAGACATAATCAAGATTGCGGTTACGACAGAACTTCTCGCCCGGAACGCGGAATTTCTTCTGCCCGGCCTTGCTGCCCAGAAGCTTGTTGGTATCAAACAGTGACAGCAACGCGTGATAGCGTTCGATGTCATCCTTGATCGCGATCAGTGGTGCTGCCTTGTGGATTTTATCGCCAATTGCACTGGTTGAAAGTTTGCCCGGCACCAATCCAACCAGATTATCCCATTGTTCCGGCGACAGCATGGTCAAGCCACGCGCGACAAGCGATGCGCCAAACGGAATACTACCCGCAGCAGCACTAAGCTGCTTTGCCCAGAGATAGCGGGTATAGCCGCCAAATGTCTCATCCCCGCCATCACCGGAAAGTGCTACCGTGACTTCCTTGCGCGTAAGCGCTGAAATCAAATAGGTCGGAATGCCCGAACTATCAAAAAACGGCTCGTCATAGGTTTCCGAAAGCTTCGGCACCAGATCAAGCGCATCTTTGGGCGTGACATAAAGCTCGGTGTGATCAGTCTTGAGGTGCTTGGCCACTTCACCGGCAAAGGCTGCCTCGTTAAAGGCCTCATCCTCAAACCCGACGGAATAGGTTTTCACCGGACGGTCCGAGACCGATTGCATCAGGGCAACGATGGTCGATGAATCAATCCCGCCTGACAGGAACGCACCCAACGGCACATCGGCCACCATGCGGCGCTGAACCGCATCGCGCAGCAAGTCTTCAAGCGCGTCAATCGCACTTTGATCATCGCCGCTCCACATATGGTTCTGACCATTGAGAACCGCGTCCTCAACCGACCAATAGGCAGTTTCCGTCGCCTGATCATGCGATGAAATTTCAAGGATGTGGCCGGGCTTGAGCATCTTGGCATGGGCATAGATCGAAAGCCCCGATGGCACATAGCCAAACCGCAAATAGGCTTCCAGACCCGAATGGTTCACTTCGCGTGAAATCGCATTGCCCGCCAGAAGTCCCTTCACCTCGGACGCAAAGCCGATATTGCCCTCATAACGCGACCAGTAAAGCGGCTTGATGCCCAGCCGGTCTCGCACAAGGGTCAGCTTCTTTTTCTGCTTGTCCCAAAGGGCAATGGCAAACATGCCAATCAGGCGCTTGATCGTGTCGCGCACCCCCCAATGGGCAATACATTCAAGGATAACTTCGGTGTCGGAATGACCGCGCCAGGCGATGTTGATATTGGCCGCTGCCAGCTTCTCACGCAGCTCCGGCGCGTTATAAATCTCGCCGTTATAGACCATGACATAACGGCCACTGGCCGAATGCATTGGCTGCTTGCCAGCATCGGAAAGATCAATAATCGCCAGACGGCGCTGACCAAGGCCAAGCCCGTTTTCAGGGTCCACCCAAACATCGCCGCCATCTGGGCCACGATGATGCAACGCCGTATTCATGCGCGATACAGTATCGTGCAATCCGCTTGCGTCACCCTGATCAGACAGCCATAAACCGGCAATTCCGCACATAAAATAATCCTGTAAAACCGTGCAGTTACTTAAAACAATATCGCGCAGTTCTACAATGAAAACATTCTGCAATCACTGCCCTTCAGGCCAATTGATGCAGAATTTTTGCCTTGCCCTTCAGACAAGCCCACAAAACGGAAAAACCCCCACCGAAATGACGGATCAGGACCGCTCGATACCCAATCGTGCCATGCGGCGATAAAGCGTGTTGCGCCCGATGCCAAGTGCCTTGGCCGTGTTGCTGATATGCCAGTGATGATTTTCAAGAAGTTCGCGCAAAGCCGCTCCTTCGGCGCGCTCAATCGTTTGGCGCGCCGTTGGTTCCTCATCCATCGTCTGCACCCGGAAATCATCGGGCAGATGATTGGTTGAAATCACGCCGTCTTCGGCAAAGACACTGGCATATTGCAATACATTGATCAGTTCGCGCACATTGCCCGGCCATTGATGGCGGGTGAGAAGCGATAATGTCTCGTCATCACAAACAACGCTTTCGCCTGCCAAGCCATATAACAGGCGACCAATAAGCTGGCTGAGATCACTGCGTTCGCGCAAGGGCGGCACAGCAAGACGCGCGCCCTTGATCCGATACAGCAAATCTTCGCGAAATTTGCCTTCAGCGACCGCCTTGTTGAGATCGACGTTACTCGCACAGATCAGACGGAAATCGACCGACACCGATTTCGTACTACCAAGCGGCTCGACCTTACGGCTTTCAAGAACACGCAACAACCGCCCTTGGGCCGCCAGCGGCATATCGCCGATTTCGTCAAGGAACAAGGTTCCGCCATTGGCCTCGCGGATACGCCCGCCAAACCCGTCACGCGCGGCCCCGGTAAAGGCCCCACCGGCATGACCAAACAGTTCGTTCTCAATCAAGCCTTCAGGCAATGCCGCGCAGTTGATCGCAACAAAGCTTTTGGCTTTGCCAAGGGTGGCGTCGTGGATGCTGCGCGCGAGATATTCCTTGCCGCTTCCGGTTTCGCCCGACATCAGGACATTGATATCACGCGCATGTAGACGCGATCCGATGTCAAAGATGCGGCGCAATGCCGGGTCCTGATCGGGAATGTCGGCAACCGGCTTGGCTGGCATTGGCGCCTTTGACGCAACCGGGGTTGAGCGGCCGATATATTTGCGACGCATCCGTTCGGGCACCGTCAGACTGCCAAACAGAACCCCGCCACCGGCGATATTAAGTGCCATGGCCGATTGGCCTGACCTAGCCTTCATCGGGCTTTGATCGGCGAATTTCGACAGCAGGCTATCGACATCCATTTCAAACATTTCATTGATGTCGGTTGAATTATTGGCTGCAGCCAGAATGCGGCGTGCTGTTGATGTCGCCCCGCTGATCGTGCCATCGGGTGCAATCGAAATCATCGCATCACGGGTCGATCCGACATGCTGGGCTTCGGGATGCAGATGCAAAATCACGTCTCCTGTGCGCTCGTCAAAGAACAGGATACGTTCAAGTGCATCGGCGTAATCGGCCACCATGCCGCGCACACGCAGGCAATCGGTTCGTTTGATGTCATCGCGCACGGCCGAAACGTCAAGGACCGAGCACACCTTGCCATCGGGATCAAATACCGGGGCGGCCGTGCAGGTCAGAACCGAATGCTGCGCCAGAAAATGTTCGTCCTTGTGGATCGTGATCGCGCGGCCTTCGACAATACAGGTACCAATGCCGTTGGTGCCTTCGCGCTCCTCGCTCCAGACTGCGCCGGGCAAAAGCCCGTTGGTGCGAAATGACGGTAACAGGGAATGGGCGGCGACACTGTCAAGGATCACGCCGCTATTATCGGTCAGGAACACCGCATAGCCCGATGCATCAATCTTGCGATACAGCGTGCGCACAAGATCATGGGCATGGTGATAAAGCCGCCCGTTGCGATCACGCAATTGGCGGGTCTGGCTTTCGGGCATCACTTCGGGACGGCGCAAGGTGTCATGAGCCAGGCCAAAGCGTTCTTCACACCGTTGCCAGCTTTCAAGCACCGCACGATTTTGCGCCCCGCCGCTTAGCTGCAGGGCCGCTTCAATCCGTCCGCCGGGAAGGTTTCCTGACATAGACGTTATCTCCCTAGTGTCGGTGTTTTGGTCCGGAAATTTCCGGTGCGCAGCTTTTGCCACCTCCGATCACGGCCAAAATCCTAACACATCAAAGCCCCCGCACGCCAAACAGTTTCACGTCAAAAATACTGCACAATCACCAGTGTTCCATTTTTGGAACATTTTGTTCCAACTGTCCTGTATCGCGGGCGGCGATGGCACAATACCCGACGGGAAAATGAGCGCCTCAACCAATTGCAAATAAAGGGTTTCGCAATGAATTGGCACGCTGTTTCGCAGGTGGCATGGGCTTTGCGGGTATGGCGGCGTCACAATCAAAAAACGGGCGAAAAAATCGCCTGTGGATCACGGAGGAACCACAATGATCTACAAGAATCCAAATGACGCCGGTAGCAATGTCAGCTTCAAGGGCCGCTATGAGAACTTCATTGGCGGTGAATGGGTCGCCCCGGCCAAGGGCCAGTATTTTGAAAATGTCTCGCCGGTAAATGGCAAACCGTTCTGCGAAGTTGCCCGGTCATCAAGTGAAGATATCGAACGCGCGCTTGATGCCGCCCATGCTGCTTTCCCGGCCTGGGGCAAAACGTCGGTGACCGAACGCGCCAATATGCTCAACAAGATTGCTGATCGTATGGAAGCCAATCTTGAAATGCTCGCAGTTGCTGAAACCTGGGACAATGGTAAGGCCGTGCGCGAAACGCTGGCCGCTGACATCCCGCTTGCCATCGACCATTTCCGTTATTTCGCCGGAGCCATCCGCGCACAGGAAGGATCGCTTGGCGAGATTGACGACAACACCGTCGCCTATCACTTCCATGAACCGCTTGGTGTGGTCGGTCAGATCATTCCATGGAACTTCCCGATCCTGATGGCGGTCTGGAAACTGGCCCCGGCACTGGCGGCGGGCAACTGCGTTGTCCTGAAACCGGCCGAACAGACCCCGGCATCAATCTGTGTCCTTCTGGAACTGATTTCCGATCTGATCCCGGCAGGTGTGGTCAACGTTGTTCAGGGCTTTGGCGTTGAAGCGGGCAAGCCGCTGGCACAAAGCAACCGCGTTGCCAAGGTTGCCTTTACCGGTGAAACCACCACCGGTCGCCTGATCATGCAATATGCATCGGAAAACATAATTCCGGTGACGCTTGAGCTTGGCGGCAAATCACCAAACATCTTCTTTGAAGACATCATGGCATCTGATGATGATTTCCGCCAAAAGGCCGCCGAAGGCATGGCGATGTTTGCCCTTAACCAGGGTGAAGTGTGCACCTGCCCGTCGCGCGCCATCATTCAGGAAACCATCTATGACAAGTTCATGGATAGCGTCCTGTCACGCGTTGCCAGCATCAAACAGGGCAACCCGCTTGATACCGACACCATGATGGGTGCGCAGGCCTCGACCGAGCAGATGGAAAAGATCATGTCCTATCTCGATATCGGCAAGCAGGAAGGTGCTGAAGTCCTGTGTGGCGGTGACAAGGCCGATCTTGGTGGTGATCTTTCGGATGGTTTCTATATCCAGCCGACCATCTTCAAGGGCCATAACCGCATGCGGATTTTCCAGGAAGAGATCTTTGGTCCGGTTGTTTCGGCAACGACGTTTAAGGACGAAGCCGAAGCCCTTCATATCGCCAATGACACGCTTTATGGCCTCGGTGCGGGTGTCTGGACGCGCGATGCCAACCGTTCATACCGCTTTGGTCGCGACATCAAGGCCGGTCGTGTCTGGACCAACTGCTATCACCTCTATCCGGCACATGCGGCCTTTGGTGGCTACAAGCAGTCGGGCATCGGGCGTGAAAACCACAAGATGATGCTCAACCATTATCAGCAGACCAAGAACCTTCTGGTTTCCTACGATCCGAAACCGATGGGCTTCTTCTGATCCATCCATGAATGGGGCCGGACGCGCATAACCATGCACGTCCGGTCGCAATTTACATTCAAGGAGGCACCATTGACCGGATCAGACACCATTCCCGATCGGGTAACCGCGACAGACGCGGCAAAAGCCCTGATCAGGAAGCTCAAGGACATCCATGGACCGGTGATGTTTCATCAGTCGGGCGGCTGCTGTGATGGCAGTGCGCCCATGTGCTTTCCCGATGGCGAGTTCAAAACCGGCGATCAGGATGTGCTGCTTGGCACGATTGAAGAAAGCCCGTTCTTTATCGGGCGCGCACAGTTCGAATATTGGCGCCATACCCAGTTGATCATTGATGTGGTCGATGGGCGTGGCGGCATGTTTTCGCTCGAGGGCCCGGAAGGCAAACGCTTCCTGACCCGATCACGCATCTTTAGCGATGATGAATGGATCGCGCTCAAGGCGCATGAGGAAAAGGCACCGATCACGGACTAGCGATATCAACGTCTATCTACCCGGGCGTTTCGTTTCTGACACCCTCTCCCAAGATGTCACACACCCCCGAAACGCCGGAAGAAGCAGCCAGTATTTCCAGCTTATGTGCGGCTTCTTCCTCCTCGCCCGCTGCCCATCCCCCATTCAGGCAGCGGGCATTTTTTTGCCCGCACCCAAGGTTCCGAGGACGAAAACCGAACGAGGTCGCTGGGCACGCAAACGCGTACCCATACCCCGGATAATTACGACTTCGTCAGATCCTGCGCCAACATCAACGCATTGCCGTCCGGATCATAAAATGTCGCGGTGCTGACCATGCCTTCGATTGTTTCGGTATCACCATCAAACTTCACGTTTTCCTTCTCAAGGGCTGCGCGGGCAACGGCAATGTCTGCCACGCCAAACACCGGCACCATATTGCCCGGCAATGGCTCCACCTGCTCCCCCAATCCAAGGGTGACGCCTTCGGTCTTGGTCTGCATTTCACTCCAACCAGCCTCGTCAATATGCATGAGAAGCTGGAAACCCAGGTTCTTCTCATACCATTGCGCACTGGCATGACGGTCCCGCACAGATAGGGCGAGCGTGATGGTGTTATCCAAAGAAACGACAGACATGACACTTTCCTTTGTAGTAAAAATATAGTAACTATCATTTATGGATATACCACTGCTTGTCAAGCTCACATCTAAAGCTTGGTCCCTTAAAATTCTCGCGCTGTTGCATTCCGGTACTCCCGGGCGGCAAGCGCCCCTGATCGCGGCCACCACGGCGACGCGCAGCGCCTTTGCCGCCAGTCTGGAACATCTTTTCCAACTTGGATTGCTTGAGAGAAATCCGGGCCATGGCCACCCGCTGCGGCCTGAATTCCGGTTAACGGAACAAGGAAAGGTCGTTGCCGCGATGGCGCATCGCATCCTCGAAGCCGCACCGGACGAGGACGGGTTTGATCTTGTCAAACGAAGCTGGCCTGTACCGATCCTGGCATTGACGGAGGCCCCCAGTCGCTTTTCCACCATCCGGTCCGGTCTGGGGGCGATCACGGATCGCGCACTTTCCAATTCACTGGGAATGCTCGAAGAACGCGACTGGCTTCGCCGCGAGATTGATGTCTCACAGCGAACCCCGTTTCCAACCTATCAGGCGGTGAATACCGGGAAGATCATTAATCGGGCGATCGGGCTAAGCCTATAGGGTCAGGCACCTAGAATAACGATCACCGCACCGCTTAACATGCACAGCACGATCAGCGACATCAGAGCCGCGATCACAACCCGCCCGCCCACATGCATGACATTGCGGATATCAACGCTTAAACCCAAGGCCGCCATGGCAAGGATCGTCAGGAACGACGATGCGGTTTTCATGCCGCCCAGTGCAAATTCCGGCAGAAGCCCGAACGACCGGCCCGCCATCATGGCAATAAAGCCGATAATGAACCACGGCACGACCTGGGCGACCGGAAGCCTGGTCTCGCGCGCCCGCCCGCCAATCAGGGCAAGGGCAAAGATCACCGGCCCCAACATCAAAACCCGGATTAGTTTCACCAGCGTCCCGACCTGAACGGCAAGTGCACCGGCCGGGGCGGTTGCCGCCAAAACCTGTGGCACGGCATAGACAGTTAAACCGGAAAAAATACCATATTGGGTAGCCGATAACCCAAGCCCGGCATGAAGCATTGGAAGAACGAAAACAAACAACACGCCCAAAACAGCGGTAAAGGATATCGATGCCGCCACATCATCGGACCTCGCATCAATCACCGGTGCGGTCGCGGCAATTGCCGAATTGCCGCAGATCGAATTGCCGCAGGCGACAAGCATTGAAAGATGTTCGGATAATCCAAGCGCGCGGCCAATATGATAGCTGACAAACAGGCTGACACAGACAACCGCAATGATGGCAGCAATCAACCCGCCCCCGGCCGAGCCAATCGCCTGTGCACTGATCGATCCGCCCAGCAAAACAATCGCGATCTCAAGCACTGTCTTGCCGCAGAACCGAACACCCGCATAGAAACGCGGGGCAAGCCCGAACACCGATCGCACCACTACCCCGATCAGAATGGCAAAGACCAGACTTTCCACCCAGCCACGCCCGAAAAACACGCGCTCTGCATGTTCGGCAAGCTTGGCAGCCAATGCGACAAGCAATGTCACGGCAAGGCCAGGCAGGATCGGTTTGATGCGGGCGTTAAAAAACATGATTTTCCTGTGTTTTGATCACAGTCGGAAAATCTCACGCCAAACCATTTACTTCCATCGAATAAAAATTCATATTTCATTCGATAAAATCGAACGATTAATGCGAACTGACACCGGATAGGCCAGCGCCATGATGACACTTGAACAACTTCAAATCTTTGTCGCCGTTGCCGAACGCGAACATCTGACCCGCGCGGCCGAGGCGATTGGCCTGACGCCTTCTGCGGTCAGCTCGGCGATCAAGAACCTTGAAGGTTTTTATGGTGTCGCGCTGTTTAACCGGGTTGGTCGGCGGATTGAACTGACCCAGACCGGGCGGCTTTTCCTAGATGAAGCCAAATCAACACTGGCCCGCGCACGCGCAGCTGAGCTGACACTGGCCGAACTGGGAGGCATGCAGCGCGGTGATTTGAACGTCTATGCCAGTCAGACGATTGCCAGTTACTGGCTACCGCCCTTTTTAATGAAGTTTCACGATCAATATCCCGGCATTGAAATCCACCTGACCATTGGTAACACCAAGACCGTGTCTGACGCGGTCCGCGGCGGGGCCGCCGACATCGGCTTTATCGAAGGCGATATTGATGAACCGGCCCTTGCCAAACGTGAAGTCGCCGAAGATGCCTTGGTCATTGTGGTTGGCCCCAAGCACCCCTGGGCCGATGGTAGGCCGCTAACGCCAAGCGCCCTGATCACGCAAACCAACTGGATCCTGCGCGAAGCTGGGTCTGGCACCCGATCGGAATTTGAAAGCGCACTTCGCGATCTTGGCATCGACCCAACCCGGCTTAAAACCGCCCTCGTCCTGCCGAGTAACGAGGCCGTCATCACAGCGGTCGAAACCGGCCTTGCCGCCACCGCCGTCTCGCAATTCGCGGTAAGCTCACTGATCGCCCAAGGCAGGCTCGCCCGCGCAAGTTTCCCGATCCCGCCGCGCAAGTTCATGGTGCTGCGCCATAAAGAACGCCAGCAAACCCAAAGTTCGCTGGCGCTGGAGAAACTGTGTATGCAATTGGGTGGACGCTAAACTAGGCCTTCGACAACATGGCTACCAATTCAAAGCACGCACATACTCATTACCGGCGATCTGAAACACGAATCCGAGCGCCAATAGTACTATACAGAGCCGAGAAACTCTCTCATAACGCTCACCTCTTACCCTTTCCGCCTGATTCTCCTGCTCAACGACGATAGTGTCGTAGCCGTCCGACCTGACTTTGGGCATCACGCCAAAGAAGAATATAAGTATTGCACCGATAAGATCTAACACCAATCCGATAGCAGATAACATACGATCACTCTGAATTCAGTGTTACGTGTAGGACAAGCAGCGGTTAAAGTGCAGTAGAATGCAGCTTACCAGAAAATACGTAATGTAATTTTTCCAACTTTAAATATTCCAATTGCAAATTGCGCATTCGCAATGTCGCACTGCACATAAAACTTTATCGGTCTTTCTGACAGGTCAATCCATACCAGTTGGCGCAAGCAAACCTGATGGTATCTGGTAACAGGCACGTCGTACTTTACGATGATGCGGAATTGGCCGGAGGCTTCGCCTATTAGAAGGACCAAGGCCAATGCTTGATGCAGAAATATTGGCGCGCATACAGTTTGCCTTTACCGTATCGTTTCACATCATCTTCCCGTCATTCACCATCGGGCTTGCGAGCTTTTTGTTCATGCTTGAAGCGATGTGGTTGCGCACCCGCGATGATACCTATCTTGCGCTTTACAAGTTCTGGCTAAAGATCTTTGCGCTGGCCTTCGGCATGGGGGTCGTCTCCGGGATTGTGATGTCCTATCAGTTTGGCACCAACTGGGGACCGTTTTCGGAATTCACCGGTGGCGTGATCGGCCCGCTGATGGCCTATGAGGTTCTAAGCGCCTTTTTCCTTGAGGCAGGCTTCCTTGGGATCATGCTGTTTGGCCTTAACCGGGTTGGGCCGAAGCTTCATTTTATGGCGACCACGATGGTTGCGGTCGGCACTTTGTTTTCTGCCTTCTGGATACTGTCGGCCAATAGCTGGATGCAAACGCCTGATGGCTTTGTCATCGAAAATGGCCGGGCAGTTGTCACAAGCTGGATCGATGCGATTTTCAATCCAAGCTTCCCATACCGGCTGGTGCATATGGTTCTGGCAGCTTACCTCACCACCGCCTTTGTTGTCGGTGCGGTTGGGGCTTGGCATTTGCTGCGCGACCGGGAAAACCGTGCGGCACGGATCATGTTTTCCATGGCGATGTGGATGGCCGCCATCGTGGCCCCGATCCAGATCGTGGCAGGCGATATGCACGGGCTCAATACCCTTGAGCATCAACCGGCCAAGGTCGCGGCAATGGAAGGCCATTTTGAAACACAAAATGGCGCACCGCTGATCCTGTTTGGTTTGCCCGATATGGATGCCGAGGAAACCAGATATGCGATTGAAATCCCCAAACTGGGATCAATGATTCTGACCCATGACTGGGATGGCAGGATTACGGGGTTGAAGGATTTCGCCCCCGAGGATCGCCCGAATGCGACCATCGTCTTTTGGACTTTCCGCATCATGGTCGGCATTGGTGTTTTGATGGCGCTTCTGGGCGTCGCAAGCCTGATCGCGCGGTTCCGCCACAAGCTTTATGACTGCAAACACCTGCATCGATTTGCCCTTGTCATGGGACCAAGCGGATTTGTCGCCATTCTGGCAGGCTGGTTCACCACCGAAATCGGGCGTCAGCCATGGGTGGTATATGGCGTAATGCGTACATCCGAAGCCGGATCGCCCATCACTGCAACGGCAATTGCCGGATCGCTTCTGGCCTTCGTCGCTGTCTATACGATCGTCTTTGGGGTTGGCACGGCCTATATCATCCGCGCCATGAACCATGACCCACGTCATGCGCACCTGCCCAAGGGCGAAGTCCTTCGTGCCGGTGGTCGGCAGCTGGCGGCACATAATGCCCCCCGGAAACCCTCGGAGGCAGGAGAATGATCATGGATTATCAACTGATCTGGGTTCTGTTGATTGCGGTTGCCGTCTTTGCCTATGTCACGCTTGATGGCTTTGACCTAGGCATCGGCATTCTGTTTCCCTTCATCAAGGACCCGGCCAAACGCGGGCGGATGATGAACACAGTTGCCCCCATCTGGGATGGCAATGAAACCTGGCTGGTGCTGGGTGGTGGCGGGCTTTATGCAGCCTTCCCCAAGGCATACTCATTGCTGATGACGGCCTTTTACATTCCGGTTTTTGTCATGCTGCTCGCCCTTGTGTTTCGCGGGGTGGCATTTGAGTTCCGGTTTAAAAGCCTTAACCATCAAAAACACTGGGACATTGCCTTTTCGGCTGGCTCCATCATTGCAGCAAGCATGCAGGGCGCGATGTTGGGTGGTTTTATCGAGGGCATTGCCGTTGAAAACGGACGGTTCGTTGGCGGTGCGTTTGATTGGCTAAGCCCGTTTTCGATCTTTTGCGCCTCGGCCGTGGTGGTGGGTTATGCCCTTTTGGGGACCGGCTGGCTGATCATGAAAATGGAGGGCGATTTTCAGGGCAATCTGCGCCGTCTTGCCAAACCGGCCGTGATCTGGATGGCGGCCAATCTGGCGGTCGTGTCATTGATGACGACTTATGTGAACCCGGCCTATGCGGATCGCTGGTTTGCGATGCCCAATATAGCGTTTCTCGCCCCGATCCCGATTGTGACTGCCGGTTTATTGTATTGGCTTTGGCATGCCGTGCGCAAACGTGAAAAGACCGTCTTTGGCATCACGCTTGGCATCTTTTTCCTGTGTTATGTCGGGTTTGGCATCACGCTTTATCCCAATATCGTGCCGCCAATGATCACGTTCCGCGATGCAGCCGCCCCTAATAACAGCCTTGCCTTCATGCTGGTGGGTGCTGCCATCCTGCTGCCAGTGATCATTGCCTATACGGCATATGCCTATTGGGTGTTTCGCGGCAAGGTCAGTGATGAAGGATATCATTGATGCCACAGGTAACATCGGAAAAAACCAGACGACTTCTTTGGTTTGTAGCGCTTTATCTTGGCGGGATCGTCGTGATTGGTACGGCGGCCTTCATCCTTAAGGCCATGCTGGGACAGGCTTAGCTCCGTCGCAAACAAATCCCCCATACCTGCCAACCAACTTTCTGGCAGGCATATCGCCCGGCAGCGTTCCCCCGCCTGCTGCCGGGCTCTTTTTATGCGACGTTTTCGGGCCTATTGATTGTCCTTGCGCCGGATCAGCAAGGCCAGCCGTTCAATACCATCACGGATGCGTTGTTCGCTTTCGGTTGCAAAGCTGAGCCGTGCGGTATTGATCCCGCTTTGATCACAGAAAAACGCCTGACCGGGGACGAAGGCGACTTTTACGTCTTCCATCGCATCGATCAGAAGTTCTCGGCTATTGATATTCTCGGGCAATGTTAACCATACAAACATCCCCCCTTCCGGGCGCGACCAGCGAACACTTTCGGGCATGAATTCTTCAAGCGCGCCCAGCATCACATCACGTTTGGCGCGATAGGCATCCTGCAGGGTTTCAAGATGGCCCGGGAACAGTTTGGTCGCAGCACGAAGTGCGATTTCCTGATTGATGGTCGATACATGCAGATCACCCGCCTGCTTCATCAGAACAAGCTGTTTGATCACCGGACGCGGCCCCGTGATCCAGCCAATGCGAAGAGCGGGTGCCAGTGTTTTGGAAAACGTCCCAAGCTGAATAACCGTGCCTTCAACCGGATCGCCATTGGTTTCATCGAGTGCCAGAAGCGATGGCAGGCTTTCGCCTTCATAGGCCAGCTTGCAATAGGCCGCATCCTCAAGGATCACCGCCCCATATTTACGTGCGGTTGCCAAAACAGCCTTGCGCCGTGCAAGGGAATAGGATCGACCGGTCGGGTTTTGAAAATCGGGTGACAGATAGGCAACCCGCGCTCCATTGGCAAAGGCGGCATCGAGCTCCTCAATCACCGGGCCTTCGTCATCCATGGCAATGCCAACATAGGTGGGACGACGCATTGAAAAGGCCTGCATCGCGCCCAGATAGCTTGGCTTTTCCAGAACGATCTCGCGACAGGGTTCAAGCAGCAATCGGGCAAGCATATCCAGTCCCTGCTGCGCACCACAGGTGATCAGGATGTTCTCAATCACGCGCGTGGTCCCCATGGTCGCCAAATCATCGGCAATCCATTGGCGCAAACCGGGCAGGCCTTCGCTGATCGAATATTGGAGGCTGCGACGCCCGGCCTGATCATCCGTCGTCAGCTGACCATAGACATCATTAAAGGTCGCAAGCGGGAAAAGCTTGGGATCGGGCACGCCACCGGCAAATGAAATAATCTCTGGCCGCTCGGCCACTTTCAACAGGTCACGAATTTCGGAAGCCCGCAGGGCACGGGCATCGGGGACGATCATTTCATTCCATTGGATGGTCATGGCGGCTCTCTTTAGGTCAGCAACATTGCCATTATTTGGCAAGCAACACTGACCTAAATCAAGTTTATTTTATTAAGGAATAAAATTTTGAAATAAAATTACAAAGTTAATTTCAGCCTATACCGTAGAAGCCGACCCAAACTATTGTTTTAGCTTCACCTTTTCAGATTCCAGCCAAACCCGGCAAAAGATCACAGAAACCAAAACCACCGCAAAGCAAGCGATCAGTGCCGAGAATCCCGCGCTGACGATCAGAAATGCCGGATCAGCCGCAACACCAAGTGCCACCAAAATCGCACCCACTTGCCCCATCAATGGCAGGCCCAGCGCAGACATGATCGGCAGAAACAGCATGACGGCGATCACGCGCAGCAGCGCAAACCAGAAGCTTTGTCGCCCGACCTGCAGCACATCCCCAAATGCCACCTGCCCGCGTTGAGTGCTTACAGCTCCCCACGATCCCAAAAGCACAAATGCCACCAATGCCGCGATCACCATCACAGCACCAAACACCAGACGCAGCGAACTATCCGCCTCCAAACGCCCCGCCGTCATGAGAAGGATGTCTGAAACAAAGATCAGCTGATAAAGCGTCGCCAAGATCGCCAGCACAAAGACCGCAACCAACATTGCCCGCCCAAACCGCAAAATGCCGCACAAGCCATCTGATCGCAGGGCAGCGATGCCCACAACACTGCGCAGAACAGCGATGTGGCTGACATAAGCAACGGGGATCAGAGGAGCAGCATGGAGGATAAAGAGAATCACCTGCCAGATAGCGCCCGGCAGGCTGGGCGCCCCATCCTCCCCCAGCAATGCGGGACCGGGAATGGCGGCACTCAGCCCGGCAAGCAGGATCGTCAGCAGAACAGCAATGGCGATAACCGCCCGCCCCTGCCACATCAGCGTCATGCCGTCTTGAACGACCCAACTTTTAAACGGGCGCGCATTCGCGTTCATTGATCCTCATACAATCGCATCACATAACAGTCGCACTTCATTGCGTTTGATATGGCGATGTATGGGGGCCTAGTTCAATGTTTTCAGGTCGTTCTTGCCTGAAAACGCGGCAGCGACAGGATCGCCCCACCCAGAAGCATCACCAGCGAAAGGCCAAGGATCAACCAACTGGTTTGTTCAAGACTTGCCGTCAGGCCCACCAGAAGACCCGCGATCGGCTGGGTCATATTGTTAAACAGAATGATGACACCGGTGGTTTTGCCGTAATCGCGCGCCGGGATGATCTTTTGCCGGATGGTGCGGATATAGATGTTAAACATGCCGTCAAAACCCAGCACCACGGCAAAACCGATCATATAAAGCCAGTAATCCGGGCTAAGCGCGGTCATGACCCCGCCCAGAAACACACCGGCAAACGAAACAAGCCCGATCATGCCAACCGACATGCGGCTGGCACCGGCCATCATCAAAACAATGATGGTAAAGACCGCACCGATGGTTTGAAGCAGGGCATAATGCTCTTCGCTTTGGCCATGAAGCCCCGTAACCATGGCCGCCGACGTCGCAAGCGTAATACCAAAGACAAGGTTCACACTCGCCGTCAGACCAATCACACGCTTAAGCCCAGGCAGATAAAGCAAATGCCCAAACGCGGTTTTAAACGGCGCGCCCCAGGATGGATTGTCATCGGTTGCTGCAATCGGCGTTTTATTGCCTTTGCGCCAGATCATCATCGAGAGTTCGGCACCAACAAACATGACGGCTGCAACGCCAACAACCGTTTGCCAGTTGCTAAGCGCAAACAGGCTGGCGGCCAAAAGCGGGCCGGTGACAATGCTGGTTTGATTGACACTTTGCGAGATTGACTGGACTTTCTCAAACCGGGCATTGGCAAAGATCTGCGGTAACATGACTTCGCGCGCCATAAACCCCTGCGTGGTCAAAAGCCCGCAAAGGGCTGAAATCCCGACAACCCAACCAAGCCCGCCAAACAAAGCATAACCGCCCAGCCCGAGCACACAGATCACAGCACGCCCGATCTGGCTTAGCTGCATCAAACGAAGTGGCGAATAGCGATCTGAAAGCACCCCGCACACGGGATAGAATAAGACGCGCGGCAATGTCTCGGCCGCATAGGCCAGGCCCGACAACGCAACACTTTGCGTGGTCTGATAGACCACCAATGGCACAACAAACAAAAGAAACTGATCAGCGAGCCTTGCGGCAAACATCGATGTGAAAAACAGGCCGGATGCCTGTTGGAACTTGAACCAGAGACGAAACACAGTGCCCCCTTAAACGCACGTCATACCACCCGAACCGGGTTGGATCGCGGTCAATTTGCCCCGGCATTTTGCTTTGCGCCAGCCGCAAAAGCACACACCCCTTGCGCAAAACTGCGCATGTCAAAATGCGGCGCGTAATATCGGGCGATGATTAATCTTGTTTCTGACACAAATCCACATTAAACACACCAATCAGTGTTGAACTAAATTCCGCCTCAATTTTTTGTGTAAAAATAGAAATCACACTTGCGTTGTGTAGCGTTCCGTATTACCCATCAAAGCCAAGTGAAATACATTTATAAACACAAATTTTGTGTTGATATATCGTCAGGAAAGAGAATGCAGCCTAATCTGACCCATCTCCGCCAGCTTGAGGCAGAGAGTATTCATATCATCCGCGAGGTTGCGGCATCGTTTGAACGGCCGGTGATGCTTTATTCCATCGGCAAGGATTCATCGGTTCTGCTGCATCTTGCGCGCAAGGCATTTTACCCTGCCCCGCCGCCTTTCCCGTTGATGCATGTCGATACCACCTGGAAATTCCGCGAGATGATCGAGTTTCGCGACCGGGTTGCCAAGGAATACGGCTTTGAGTTGATTGTCCACATCAATGAAGAAGGTGTGAAACAGGGCGTTGGACCGTTCACCCATGGGTCGAGCCTGCATACCGACATCATGAAAACGGAATCGCTTAAACAGGCGCTGAGCAAATACAAGTTCGATGCAGCCTTTGGTGGCGCGCGCCGTGACGAGGAAAAAGCACGTGCCAAGGAACGTGTCTTTTCTTTCCGCACCGAGAACCACCGCTGGGATCCGAAAAATCAGCGCCCGGAATTGTGGGATATCTATAACGCCCGGATCAACAAGGGTGAAAGCATCCGTGCTTTCCCGATCTCGAACTGGACCGAGCTTGATATCTGGCAATATATCTATCTTGAGCAGATCCCGATTGTTCCGCTTTACTACTCCGCCAAACGTCCGGTGGTTGAGCGCGACGGCATGCTGATCATGGTTGATGACGACCGCATGCCGCTTAATCCGGGCGAGACCCCGGAAATGAAATCGGTGCGTTTCAGGACCCTTGGCTGCTACCCGCTTACGGGTGCCGTTAAGTCCGAGGCTGCCACCCTGCCCGAGATTATTCAGGAAATGCTTCTGACCCGCTCAAGCGAACGTCAGGGCCGTATGATTGACCACGACCAGGCCGGGTCGATGGAGAAGAAGAAGCAGGAAGGTTATTTCTGATGGCGCATAAATCTGATTTGATTGCCGACGATATTCTCGGCTACCTCAAAGCCCAGGAAGAAAAAAGCCTTCTGCGTTTCATCACGTGCGGCAGTGTGGATGATGGCAAATCGACCCTGATTGGCCGTCTGCTTTGGGATTCCAAACTGATCTTTGAAGATCAGCTGGCTGCCCTTGAAGCCGACAGCCGCAAGGTTGGCACCCAGGGTGGCGAGATTGATTTTGCCCTGCTGCTTGACGGTCTGCAGGCCGAACGCGAACAGGGCATCACCATTGACGTTGCCTATCGCTTCTTCTCGACCGACAAGCGCAAATTCATCGTCGCCGACACGCCGGGCCATGAACAATATACGCGCAACATGGCAACCGGTGCGTCGACCGCCGATGTTGCCGTGATCCTGATTGATGCGCGTAAAGGCATCCTGACCCAGACCCGCCGCCATAGCTTCATCACGTCCCTTCTGGGCATCAAGCATGTGGTGCTGGCCGTCAACAAGATGGATCTGATCGACTATGATCAGGCCAAATTTGATCAGATCGTTGCCGAATATCAGAAATTTGCCGCACAGCTGAATTACAGCTCGATCACCGCGATCCCGCTTTCGGCCCTTCGTGGCGATAACATGATCGAGCCCAGCGCGAACACGCCTTGGTATTCCGGCCCAACACTTCTGGCCCATCTTGAAGATGTTCAGGTTGAACAGGACGCGATTGAAAAACCGTTCCGTCTTCCGGTTCAGTGGGTCAACCGCCCGAACCTTGATTTCCGTGGATTTTCCGGCACGATTTCATCGGGCAAAGTTAAGCCGGGTGACGAGATTGTCGTGACCGCGTCAGGTCAGACCAGCAAGGTCAAGGAAATCGTCACCTTTGATGGTAACCTTGATGTTGCCATTGCCGGTCAGGCGATCACCCTGACGCTTGAAGATGAAATCGACATTTCGCGTGGTGACATCTTGGCCGCGTCCGACGCAAAGCCGGACTTCGCCGATCAGTTCGAAGCACGCATCATCTGGATGCATGAAGACCATCTTCTGCCAGGTCGCCCCTATCTGATCAAGATGGGCGCACAGGTTGCCAATGCGCAGATCAGCGACCTTAAATACAAGGTCAATGTGAATACGCTTGAACATGTCGCGGGCAAAACGCTTGAACTTAACGAAGTCGGCATTGCCAATATCTCGGCCGATAAGGCTTTGGCGTTTGATCCTTATGATCAGAACCGTCATTCGGGCCGTTTCATCATCATTGACCGCTTCACCAATGCGACTGTTGGTGCGGGCATGGTCAACCATTCCCTTCGCCGTGCGACCAACATCAAATGGCAGGAAATGGACATTAACAAGGGCGCACGTGCCTATCAGAAAGGCCAGAAATCGGTCGTTCTGTGGTTCACGGGCCTGTCGGGTGCGGGTAAATCAACCGTCGCCAACCTGGTGGAGAAAAAGCTCCATGCGCTTGGCAAGCATACCTACACCCTTGATGGTGACAATGTGCGTCATGGCCTGAACAAGGATCTTGGCTTTACCGATGCGGACCGCGTGGAAAACATCCGCCGCGTTGGCGAAACAGCCAAGCTGTTTGTTGATGCCGGTGTGATCACGCTGGTGTCCTTCATCTCGCCGTTCCGTTCCGAACGTCAGCTCGCCCGCAGCCTTGTTGAAAAAGACGAGTTCATCGAAGTCTTTATCGACACCCCGCTTGAGGTCTGCGAACAGCGCGACGTCAAAGGCCTTTATAAAAAGGCCCGCGCTGGCGAGATCGCGAACTTCACGGGCATCGACAGCCCGTATGAACGCCCGGAAAACGCCGAGATCATCGTCAACACCGTTGATCAAAGTGCCGAAGCAGCCGCAGAACAGATCGTCGCAAAACTCGAAGAGTTCGGCGTTCTGGGGGCGTGGTATCCGGACATCTGATCAGGCATTAGATGCAAGCGTAGAAAACCCGGCAGGTATTTCTGCCGGGTTTTCTTTTGACATCTATTAGATGAATAAGATTAAACTGTTTCGACTTATACACTTATTAGCAAAGGCAATTAGCTCTTATGGCGTTGGGCAGAAGTATCCGCTTATTTCTAGTAGATGGCACCCCTACTGGTATCATCACCGCTGAGATTATGAATTGGACTGGCCATATCATTTCAGCGCCAAGAAATAGCCTGCCGCATCTTCTAAAGCGCCATGAAGTTACTCGGACAGGCGTTTACTTTCTCACCGGCCCTAACCCTGACAATCCAGCCAAAAGTCTCGTTTACATCGGAGAAAGCGACAATGTCTCTCGTCGTTTAATCAGCCACAACAACGATCAAACGAAAGATTTTTGGGACAAAACGTTCGTAATCACCAGTAAAGATCAAAATCTCACGAAAGCCCATGTGAGATGCCTTGAAAGCAAGTTGATCTCGATCGCGGCAAATGCCGGTCGTATTAATCTAGTAAACGCAACAGCCCCTGAATATGGATACCTACCTGAAGCTGATCTTGCGGACATGGAGTTTTTCATAGAACAGATCCGCATCACAATGCCAGTTCTTGGCATGGATTTCCTGAGAGAAAAGCCGAACACATCCGAGTCAGCCGTCATCGCGGACTCTTCCACAGAACGCTCTCCTACGTTTGAAATATATAGTCCAAAATACAAACTGGCGGCAAAAGCCCGGCAGGTTGATGGTGACTTTGTTGTATTAGCGGGCTCCCATGCCAGATCATCTTGGGATAGCAATGCCGGAGGTTATCGTAGCCTTCACGAACAACTTGTTGAGGAGGAGAGGCTAGTTCCAGAACGCGATGGAATTCTCCGCTTCAGGGAAGACACGGTTTTCTCAAGTCCCAGTGCAGCATCTGCAACGATTTTTGGTCGACCAGACAATGGACGGACAACGTGGCGAGTTGCAGGTACCAACAAAACCTATGCCGACTGGCAGAATGAACAAATCAGCTCGTCCGCTGAGCAAATTTCCGATGTTAACTAGTTTTACAGAGCCTCGAAGCAAATGAGAGAAAACCCGGCAGGATCACCTGCCGGGTTTTCTGTTTCCCGAAGACTGCGAAATCCCCGGGAAGGGGCACGGACGCGAGAAGCTTTGCCGGCTGCATACAACGGAGCACACAATCGGCTTGGCTGAGGCTGCCCCTATTGGCGTGCGCGTTTAACATCCGGTGTCGTATCAAAAGTAATCCACGGCCGACCGGTGTGATCGACGGTCAGGTGGCTGATGTCGATATTGTTGACGGTATCAAAACTCTGATTGGCGCTGTTCCATTTCGCCAGATCGTTATTGATGCGGATATAGACCGAACCATCTGCACCGACACTGATCGCCTGCGCTTCCTGCCCGCTACGGGGACGCAGAACAAAGTTCCGCCCATCCCACTGACGAACTTTATCATTGCTATCAATGATCCAGATACCCTGTGCACGACCAACGGCAACCTTGCTGATATTCACATCCGTCTGAATTTGACGGAAGGTCAGGGAATTGGACGGCTTGTGATAAAGCCGGTTGTTCCCGCTGGTAAAGCTGCAAACGACATAAAGCGTGTCGTCCGGTGCCATGCCAAGATCCTCGATCGTGTTGCAGGGATCATCATATTCGCGCAAAGAGCCTTCGAAATCGCGAAATAGACCAACCACGGTCGTCTGCCCCATCTCATTGACGTCCGCCCAGATGCCACCTTCTGAATCGACGACAAACCCGTCGATCTCATAGGAATTCGCCCCCAGTTGTGTCGACTTGGAGACAAAGGTTCGGCGTCGCTCGTCATAGGTCGTGAATTTACGATCCTGGAGGCTATAGACATAGACAAGCTCGTCATTGCCGGCCTCGATCCAGGCTTCGCCGCTTGCGATATCGCCGTTATCAAGTACGTCAAAGCGCATGTTCTTGGAAAAGGTGATCGCAGACGGACTGTCTGACACCGGACTTTCGCTGGCCCCACTGCCAAGAGTATCGCCGCTGCTACGTGCAGCAATCATGCGATCTGCACTTTCATCCCGCTCGAAATAGGATGACGCATAAACGCTGCCATCGGTCGCAACAAACCACGGTAAGCCATTCGGGCCACTGGCCACATCACGCGGCTCCTGCCCCAAGGTGGTCACCATCTCGAACGTTGCCTCATCCTCTTTTAGGCGCATCAAACGCCCCTGATCGGACACAATCCAGACGCGGCCATCAGGCCCAATGGATATATCTGTCGCCTTTTGCGGCAGAAGTTTGCAGGGAAAGTCATCGCAATGCTGAACAAATCCGTCAACATTGATCACCCAAACAACTCCGTCGGGCGACACGGCCACATCAATCCCCGCCCCCTGTATCCGGTTAAACCGTTTGCTGCTTTCATCAAATTCAAACAGCGTCCCGGACGCATCAGAAATCACAACGGTCCCGTCTGATCCGATCGCAATGTTTGAGGCGGTTGCATCACGTACCTGTTCCCATTCGACACCGGTATTGAAAAACACTCTACCCAGATTGGAAATCCCCCAAGGCTTGCCTTCGGGGTCCACTGCAATCCGCACGAGCGAGCCCGGGAAACTTTCGAAATCACGACGGCTATTGGACCAGCGCAGCACATTGCCATCTGCATCAAGCGCAAAGATGCTGCCATCCTTGCCAATCGCGATCCGGTCAGCCGATTTGTTGGTATCAAAGAACGTGATCGGATCATCGGCCGTAATGGATGCCTGATCGACCACACTGCCGCGATCTTCGGTCGGCCTGCTGTCTTTAACCACCGCGGTTTGCGGCGCAACGGACGGGGCAACAATTGATTGCGCGGACTGTACTGGGGCGGATGGGGTATCTACTGCAATCCCCTCGGCAGTCATCGAACGGGCATTTGCCGATCTGGCCTGCTGGTTTCGGGTTTGCTCCCCTGCCGATGAAATTGGCTTGTTGGTATAAAGGTCACCATCCGCCTGAACCGCCCAGACAGCACTATCTGGTGCGATCACAAGGCTGATCACGTCATTGATCCCGGCAAGTTTGCTCCAGACCTTCGCGGTGTCATTGAGAAGGCGAATATCACCTTCAGGGGTCGCGATCCCGACCTGCCCGGTGCTACCGGCGGCGATATCGCGCGCACGTCCATTCCATGCCTGCCAGCTTTCTCCATCAAAGGATTGCACCGTGCCGTCAGGCGCGATTGCCCAAAGCATCCCGTCATAATCAAGCACCAGGCGCACCGCCCTACCCGGTATTGGCCGCCATTCACTGCGCAGATCGTACCATTTGAAAATCGCGCCATCGTTTTTGGCAATATAGACATTGCCGAGGATGTCTGCCGCAACGTCGACAACGTCTTCTGCGCGGTTTTCCCACCACAGCCCGTTATAGCGAAACACAGTCCCATCACCCGAAACCGCCCAAGGGCGATTGCCCTCGGCGGCGGTAATACGCTGCATCTTTCCCGACATCGGTCGCCAGCGAATTTCGACAAGATCCCACCGCCAGACCGTACCATCACGCCCCACCGCATAGGCCTGACCATCGGCATTCATCGCAAGATCGGCAACCGATCCCGAAAGAGCCGTCCACGGGGCCGACGGGGCCGTTGATGTTTCCTGAGCCGCGAACGGCAGCGTAGTTGTCACGCCGAGATTGATCGCGAACGTGGCAAGCCCGATTAGGGCAAGCATCAGCTTTTTCAAACGCAATGTTCCTTCCAGCTAAGACCACTTCACTGCATCAAGATGCGGGACTGAACCATGGCGATGTTGTCCTGAACGGTTTCGTCTTCGTGCCAGGACACAAGGTCGACGTCACCAGAACGGAATTCCTCGAAGAACTCCTGACCCTGGATTTTATCGAGGATCTCGTTAAACGCCGGACGCGGGGTAAACCAGTCCTTATGACGGCGATGAAGACGTTCAAGATCCTGCTCAAGCGGCGAAAGCTGTTCGAGTACAACTTCGCGGCTTTCTTCGGATTGGCGGGTAAATTGCGGGCGACGCGGTGTCAGCAAGATCAGAACGGATCTCTCGAACTCACGCTCGGTCCGTTGAGAAAACAGCATGTTGAGCCCGGGAATATCCATCAACACCGGAACACCATCGACCGACTTCGACGTCTCACGCTCGCTCAAGCCCCCCAGAATAAGCGTTTCGTCAAACCGCATGGTGACGGTCGAATTAACGTTGGTTTTGGTCGTATCAAGACGGAATTCAAAGACAACCGAGTTTGACGGGTCGGTCAAAAAGGTACGCTCTGCCACGACATGCAAACGCAGCATATCGTCAGGCAGAATTTCGGGCGTGATCGCCAGCTTGACGCCGACTTCCTTTTGCACAGAAACACTATCACCATTGCCACCCGAAACCGCCGCAGCCAGAATTTCCGTGCCCGAGAAGAATTCGGATGTCTGACCGGTTTGCGCGACAAGACTTGGTTTTGCCAGAACCTGATTGTCGGCATCGGCAGAGTTTGCGATGTTCAACGAATAAGTCACAGCCGGAATGGAAATCATGCGCGTGATGGTCTGGGTGCTCTGCTCATACCCGTCATTGTGGTAATCTTTCACCCGGTTTGATCCGAACGAAAAGCCAGGCGTCCCCGAAAGCGGATCACCAAATTGCAACTGCAATCCATTCAGCAAATTAACGCCGCGCGAATTACGTACGTCTTCCTGTGTCCCGATCAGAACAACATCGACCACCACCATGGATGTGTCACTAAACGATCCGCCGGTCGATCCAACATCAACCGTCGGCAATTGCGATGTCGCCCCTCCATAGGCTGATCCGCCATAGGCCGACCCGCCATAGGCCGAGCCGGAACTTCCATAGGGCGATTGGCCGGACTGGGAGGACTGCGAGGACTGGGACGTTATGGCATAAGGATCTGTGCTCTGAAACTGTGCCAGCAGAACCTGAGCATCAGTATCATAAAAACTGTCCCAGCCAGACACACGCCGCTCAAGCATTCTGACCTTGTAGGGATCTTCGACAAAATCCCGATAACTATCAAGATAGTCACGCGCAGCAGCATCATTCATCGCCGCCAGACTGACCGTCATCGCCTTGACCACGTTTGGGTCCGTCGCTTTTTCCGGCGCAACTTCGATCAGGCGTTTCAACGCCCCTTCGGCGGTTTCCGGATCATGCGCGTAATAGGACGCAGCCGCCAGATTATAAAGCACATGGGCATCATCGCCGTAATGCTGGGCAACGGCGGCAAATTCAAGCTGCGCCAGTCCATAGCGGCGCTGATCCATATAAAGATGGCCCAGCTGGTACTGGGCAACCAGATTACCCGGATCAAACTGAAGAGCTTGTTGATAGCCCTGCTCTGCCAGCTCGAATTTCGATGCATCGCCGGACTTACCCATCAGGTGATAGACAAAGCCATTCAGGAACTGCAAATCCGAATTGGTGATATCCATCTTCAGCGCCACATTCACAAGCCGTGACGCTTCATCAAACTCATTTGATTTCAATTTCTCGATGGTGGCGTTGACCAGTTCATGGATGACACTGGCGTTGCGCATCTCAGAGACTTTAAATGTTTCTCCTTGCACATCCGACACCGAGTTCGAGGTAGAAAATCCCGTATCTCCAAGCGTTTGGCAGCCAGAAAGCATCATCATGATTGGCAATGCCGCACCAGAGAGAAGAAGGTTTTTAATTGAAATCATGTTCGTAAAGCCTTTGGGGATCGATCACCGCCAAAGCAAAGCGATGTGTCCCATCATTTCAAAACAGATGTCTTCCGCGTGGGAAAAGAAAGGAAACAAGGAAGAAAGGGGGCAACGCCAAGACGTGCCCCCTTTTTCAGATCAGCGTTTAGCGCCAATGAGACGCTTTACCCGCTTTCGTGATACGCCAAAGCTGATTTCCACCCGCAGCAACCCGGGCAGCATCGCCGTTATTCCCCTTCGCCGCCCAGTTTTTGGTATCGGCCTGATAGGCATAGATTTTCCCATCTGTGCCAACGACGTAGCTTAAACCGGACTGGAAGACGGCAACGTCCGTTGCGGCACCGCTCATGCGCTGCCACCTGCCGTCATCAAGCATCCAGATTTCCTTGTTGGCATTGACTGCCCAGACCTGATTGTCGCTTGCGACATCAAGGCTGGTCGCCTGTCCGGACTCACGCATCCAGCGGTTGTTAATCAGGCGATAGATCGTCCCTTTGTCATCCAGCATCCAGATGTTGCCATCGGCCGCAGCGATGTCGACTGCGTTTGTGCTCTGGATAACATTGACGCGATAGGGCGGACTATTGCCATAGGCGTAGAAGGTCTGCCCCTCATCATTGATGCCCCAAAGAATATTGCCGGCAACGGCAATGCGTTTTGCCGCCAGACCTGAGATATCCTCGAACTTTTCGGTCTGGTGATTGAACATCATGACCCGAGAAGCTTCATCTGCTTCTGCGACATCACGGAATGTAATCATGCTGCCATCGGTGCTCTGATGACGTTTAAGCAACATGTCAGAAAGAATGAAAACCGAACCATCCGACGAAATTGCGATATCGCGCGCCGTCTGGTTGTAGTCGACCCATTTGGTCCCCATCACAGTCGGGGATGCCTTGGCAATATCCTTCATCAAGGATGCCCAACGCACCTGGTTCGGCTTGACTTGATCCTGGGTCATCAGGGCCCAGTTGGTCACAAGTTCATCGCGGGTGTTGGGACGCTGCAACATCAAAGCCAGATTGATCGGGCGTTTGGCAATTTCCTGTGCATCATGAACAAGAGCTTCCTGCTTGATCATTTCACCCGCGTTTTCAGCAGCAATACTTGTAACAATCGAAGCAACCGTCACGGCAATGAAGGGAAGCGCGAAGCTTTTGGACATTATCCCAACATACCCTGCTGCTCGCTGGAAGGTATAAGGCAATATCTGTTTGGCAAGACCTGCAGCTGCGCTCTTGAAGCCGGAAGAAACTGACTCCACACCAATCAAAGATGCATAGCCAAGAGTGATCACAGCACTCGGTGCCAAATGCACAGACGAACTGACTAGCGTTTCGATCGATGGCGGTTTGTATCCAACATCATAAAGACGTGCCATGTTTGTGCGCATGTTGCTCGAACCTGCGCGCAGCACCACGCCCCGTTGCCAGCTTTCCCAGGAACGGCTCATTTCCGTTGCGGTCAGTTGGCGGGTTTGCTGAATGTAAATCGCAAAATAGCCAAGGAAATCGCGTTCGTAGTTGGTTTTTGGCCCCTTGGTAATAATGTTTATGATCCGTTCATATACCGCGACAAGAAGGGCTGGCGACTCTTCCGGTGCGGTTTGGATTACTTCCATTGACTGGGCGAAATATGACTCATCGGTGATGTTCTGCGCTGTCATATAGCGACGGATCACGCTTTCCACTGCGTTCGGCGTGCTCAGAACATCTGCTGCGATTTCCATGCCGCCGGGGATTGCGAACAAACCATTGGTGGTTCGCGGTGTACTTTCCCAACGCATGGTGACGAATTCGCAAGCATCGTTTGCTTTGACATGCCCCGCCGTGCGCACCGAACCCGCCGGGCAGGTCCAGCAAGTACCCCCATCAATGAAATCAAAATGCTCGCCCGGCTCGCAGGTCAGCGGGGCTTCACGGTTTGCAGCCGTCAGAAGTTCGTTACGAACACATGCTTTCGGATGGGTAACGGCTTCCCAGGTACGGATCGAGTTTTCCGGGCAACTATAGCAACTGCCATTCGGGTCTGCGAAGGTGCCATTTGGGCAAACGGACCCCAAAAATTCGGCAGAACGCGCGGTTGCGAAAACTTTGCCACACGCATCCCAAGCATCAACTGATGACATGGTACGGCTGTATCCTGACGGGCATTTCCAGCATTCGCCGCCATTGCGCGGATCGGTAACACTGCCAGAAGGGCAGATGTTGTGCGATCCGACACGCGTTGCAGAAAGAAACTGCGGTGGGCTTACTTCCCTAGAGCAAGCAACATTGGTATCAACTGCATTGGCCGTTCGATTATAGCCTGACGGACAAGTGAAGCAGGCCCAAAGCCCAACATCGAAGAAGGATCCAGGAGGGCACTCTGCTCTGGCCTTGCCGATCTTTGTTGCCTTTTCAAACCCGCAAGGTTCCAGAAGTTTTCCGGTAAAAAGATCTGCTGCACCACATGTCGCGTTACTGGTGATCGCGCCACTTTGCGTCTGATAATTCTGCGCCTGAGCTGTATTGATGTGCGAAAAGAATAGCAACGCGAAGATACCGGCCCCAAAAAGACCTGTGTATCGTAACGCCCGCAAGGCCAATGAAATCACTGCTCGTTCCTTACCACTGTTATTTTTGATTAACAGCGCTTCGGACCGGATCATCGAAAATCAATCTGAAAACCTAAGAAGCAACTGCCTTCACGTGCTTAGGCAATGCTTCCGGATCAGACAAGTCGATGATCTATATACCTTTTCTTTTTTGTCCTAATATGGACATAGATGTCTTGAAATGGATAGTTCAGACGAGAATCTAGCGAACTGTATCCGTCGGAAGCTCGCCAAACTCGCGCGCGTATTCCTGTGAAAATCTACCCATGTGACCAAATCCCCATTTGCGGGCAATGGATGCAATAGGGGTCCCAATATCTGCTCCGATCAGGTCATTGCGCACAAACTGTAATCTTATTTTCCGGATGTATTGGTTTGGGGTCAGGCCAAAAGCATCAAAGAATCCGCGCTGCAACGTCCGATAACTGCAACCTGCCGCCTCAGACAACGTTTGCATATCAAGCGCCTCCCCGGTATGCGCATGAATATACTCCTGCGCACGTTTTACATGTCGCGGCACAACCAACGCCGTCTCTCTCCCGGTCAAGGCATCTCTTACACTGCTATCCATCTGGGTGAGTATCTGCGTCAGCAGCAAGTCGCGCATCTGTGATGTTAACAAGACGTTACCGACATCAATCAAGCCATGATCAAGCGCGTTTGCCAGATACAGCAAATACTGTTTGATCATTTTCCCGCCCGTCGTCGTGAAGTCAGCCGTCGGGTTAAACTCAATCGGATAAAGGCCAAACTGCTCACCGCCCAGATTTCTGGCATGTTCGCGAAGGCTCAGCTTGGATATGGGCATTACAAGTGAGTGGAACTTCTCCTGATAGGCAGTTGCCTCAATACCGAGGTCCCGCATCATCCCGGTTTCCTTTGATAGTCGCCAGCTTTGACCACGATGCGTAATTTCGCCGCCCCCTTCAATTGGGGCAAACATCAACATGGTATCAGTGCATTCGCCGTCCGAATGCCAATCTACACGTGCTTCGCCAAACGTCCCATACATCAACGGCACATCGCCAATCTGCGCAATGGCCATATTGGCATCTACTTCCTCGCCTTTTCGATTAAGTGTCAGTCGAACAGGCGATGAAAAGCTCGATACCATCTCTTGCAGCTCAGACAAGTCGCGCGACTGCAGTACTGTAAATTTGGAAAGTAGTGCCATGACGCTAAGCTTTGTCTCCTTACGCGCTGCGAAACGCGCAGTTTCTGCATAACACTGTAAAAGCAAAAATCATGTTTCTTTGTTCATTCGAAATTAAAGGAGGTTCACCGCGCAGGCAACACTTATCGGTTGAAAAAATATTGTCTTCTCAGACACCTAGCCTTCAAACCATGACGCGCTTTCATCAAGTTGCATCTCAAAGCAGCACCGCCTAGAAACATTCGATAGGATCACTTTTGGTTCTGCCAGCTCTGCTTTTCTTGCCTTTTTACGCAAATGTTTTATGTTCATATGAACATTTTAAAAGTTCAAGTGAATTGCATGGATGCCATACCTACAAGCTGACATTGAATAAATGTAGCTGCGGCAACATCTATAAATCAAAGGGCCTCACTGTGCTGACCACCGCGTCAGCCGACCCACAAGAAAAGGCGCCAATATGGATATATCGCTGAAACTGCTTGAAATTGCAGGCATGATTGCCCTTCTGCTTTGGGGTCTTCATATGGTGCAAACCGGCATTCAGCGCGCCTATGGCCCCGAACTTCGAAAGCTTCTTTCAGCCGCACTTGGCAATCGGTTTAAGGCGTTCCTTGCGGGCATCGGCGTGACATCGGCCCTGCAAAGCAGCACCGCCACCGGTCTGATGGCGACATCCTTTACCTCAGAGGGTTTGATCAGTCTGGTCACCGCCCTGGCCATAATGCTGGGTGCGAATGTCGGCACCACATTGATTGTTCAGGTCCTGTCCTTTGACATCACCCAGATCGCACCGATTTTCGTTCTGATCGGCGTTTTGATGTTCAGGCGCGGTCACATCACGCGCACCCGCGATCTTGGCCGGGTTGCGATCGGGCTTGGACTGATGTTGCTGTCGCTTCATCTGGTGCATGGCGCGATCCTGCCCTATGCCAATGCCCCGGAACTGCGTGCGGTTTTGGGAGCGATCACGGTGGCGCCGGTTCTCAACGTCTTGCTTGCGGCCGTTTTGGCATGGCTTGCCCATTCAAGTGTCGCGACGGTTCTGATCATTATGTCCTTTGCCACGGCGGGCATTGTTCCGCTTGAGGCCTGCCTTGCACTGGTGCTGGGTGCCAATTTGGGAACGGCGATCAATCCGTGGCTTGAAGGCGGAAATAATAACGATCCGGCGTCCAAGCGCCTGCCGCTGGGCAATCTTTTGGGGCGGATGATTGGTGCTGTGATCGGGCTTGCCGTACTTGAACCCGCCACCGCCTATATCACCCTACTGGTGCCCGACCCCGCACAGGCCGTTGCGGCATTTCATCTGATCTTTAATCTGGCGATGGCGTTTTTGTTCCTGCCAATCCTGCCACCTTATGCAAGGCTTCTGTGCCGGTGGTTGCCAACGCGTAATGACGGCAGCGATCCGGCCAAGCCGGTCTATCTTGATGCAGATGTGCGCTCATCCCCGCCGATGGCGATTGCCGTTGCCGCGCGCGAAGCACTTCGGATGTCCGATACCCTGCAACAAATGTTGGCAGGGGTCGAAGATGCCCTGCAAAACGGTGATCGCAAACGTGCTGCCCAGACGCGCCAGATGGATGACATCCTTGATCACCTCAATACCGCGATCAAAGAATATCTGACGTCGCTTGATGTGCGGAAATTTGACGAACGTGATCATCGTCGTATGCGTGAAATTCTGACCTTTGCCACTAATCTTGAGCAAGCGGGCGATGTGATTGAACGTGATCTTGTGAACCTGACGAATAAGCGGATCAAGCGCGGCCTGACCTTTTCGCCGGACGGGCAGCGTGAATTGCTTGATATGCTTGAGCGCCTCGGGAATAACCTGCGTTCGGCATCGGCTGTTTTCATGAATGAAGACCCGCGCATGGCACGCAAATTGGCCAAGGAAAAAGAAGCCTTCCGCGATCTTGAGGAACGCACGATCAGCGCACATTTTGAACGCCTGCAGGCCGGGCGTCAGGACAGCACGGAAACAAGCACGCTGCATCTGGATATCGTCCGCGACCTTAAACGCATCAACGCCCATCTGGTGGCGGCGGCGGCCTATCCAGTACTGAAAGATCAGGGCGAACTTCTGACCAGTCGCTTGAAATTACCCAAGCACGGCTAACCGATACGCTCCCGACCAATATCATGGGCGTCATCTTGTAAATCCGCATTTCAGTCGTAACATCAATGATATGGCACGGAATGGAGGATGTGATGCGGTTTGTGTTGCCGCCTGTTCGGTACATGTTGGACGCGTTGGCGGTTGTGGCAGTTATGTCTGCTGCGATGCCAATAGCGACCTTGGCTGATGAAAAAGAGTTTCGCATCGGCGCCCATGTTGTTTTGGATGGGCAATGGGCGAAATATACCAGCCAAGCCAACCGCAGCTTTGTTTCGAGCTTACGTACCAAAACAGCATCCGGCGCAATCGAAACCCTGCCGACAGACCGGCTCTATCAGCTTTATCGCGCGCATCAACTTGATTGCATCCTGACCGGTGGCTGGCCCCATGATGATCCGCAATTAATGACCAAGCGCGCCCTGATGTTTGAAGTGCGCCTGTTTACCCGCGCGGACTTTGATCTTGGCGCGCAGGATGAAATCCTTGTCGGACGCATGAAGCAATTCCCGCCGCCTGCCTTGCCGATTGAGAAAACCATGATCGACTGGTTGCCACTCCAGAACCTGCAACAGGGATTTGATCTTTTGCGTGCGGGCCGGATCGATGCGCTTTTGGCCGATCCATCCCATGTGCAAAATGATGCCGATGGTCCACATGCCGGTATTGTCCCGGCCAATCTGCCGCCAGTGCGACAGTTTGGTGTGCCGCTTCTTTGCCATGACACCGAAGGCAATCGGAGCTTTGTCAAAATGCTCGATCAGGAAAGCCTGACCCAATAATGCGGCCCTTAATTGGCCCTATCAGATTGACAAAACTGGACCTTTTATACGGGACCAATCATCGGCAATCTGCAATCTGACCAAAACCAGTCAGGAAGAATGATGAGCACGCCCCACATTGATGAATTCGGCAAACCCGTTGGCCACCCGGTCGAAAACTGGACCGGATGTGACTTCCCGCCGCGCACCGATATGGTTGGCACCCATGTGATCGTAAGCCCGATTGATATCGCGCGCGACGCACAGCAACTGTTTGACGCCAACCGCACGGCAATGGATGGGTCACGCTTTACTTATCTGTTCACGCCGGCCTTTGATGATCTGGCATCCTATAGCGCCTGGCTTCAATCGGTTGCCGACAGCAAGGATGCGATCCTCCATACCATCATCGACAAAGCCACCAACAAGGCCGTTGGTGTTGCCGCCCTGATGCGGATTGATCCGACCCATGGCACGATCGAGGTCGGCAATATCAACTATGCGCCAACCCTTTCGCAGACCATCGGCGGGACGGAAGCCATGTATCTTCTGATGAAGCGTGCCTTTGATGAGCTGGGCTATCGCCGCTATGAATGGAAATGCGACGATCAAAACGCGCCGTCCCGTGCAGCGGCAACACGCTATGGCTTCACCTATGAAGGCACGTTTCGCAATCACATGGTCTATAAGGGCCGCAATCGCGACACCGCATGGTTTTCCATCACGATCGAGGAATGGCCCGCGATCAATGCCGCCTTTGAAGCATGGATGTCGCCGGATAATTTCAATGAAGATGGCAAGCAACGCCGTCGTCTTCAGGATTTCCGCAAATAACATCGCGGCGCCTGCTCAAAGCTGACCTCTATGCCCCATGCCCCGCACGCATCAGCGCGGCATGGGGATATTTCACGACTTCGCGCCCAAAGGCCCGTTCACATCTGATCAGCAAGACGTCATTTTCAATTCGGTGCTGTTACGCTTATAGTGCGACAACAACAGCTTAACCGGACATGATCGATGCTTGATGCCAGCCTGCGCCCCTTGATTGATAAGCCGCTCAATGCGATTGCCCGCGCCCTTTCGGGCAGTGGCATCACACCAAATATGGTGACCGGGTTTGGCTTCTTTTTGGGGTTGCTGGCAGCAGCATCGCTTGCCTTCAAGCTTGATTACGCGGCCCTTGTCCTGATCCTGGCATCGCGCATCATGGATGGGTTGGATGGGGCTGTTGCACGCCATACAATCCCCCGATCCCGCCATCCCGGTGCGAAAAGCCAGGAAAGCGATCTGGGCGGCTATTACGACATTGTTTCGGACTTTTTGTTTTATTCCGGCATCATTCTGGCCTTTGCCATCGGTCGGCCGGAACATGCCTTGATGGCGGCTTTTCTGATTTTCTGCTTTGTCGGGACGGGTTCAAGTTTTCTGGCCTATGCAATCATTGCCGCCAAGCAAAACCGCAACCATGAGCAACAGGGCAAGAAAAGCTTCTATTACCTGACCGGCATTACCGAGGGCAGCGAAACCATCTTTGTCCTGTGTCTGATCTGTGTGTTTCCGGCGTGGTTCCCGCAAATTGCCGCGATCTTTGGCGGGCTTTGCCTGATGACAACCCTTGGTCGAGTGTTACAGGCACGACGTGATTTTGGGTAATACTATTTACGCATCTTCTAATTCTTGAATAGCGCGTCCCCAACTGCCATATCGAAAGCGTTGCAGACACTCGTCACAACCCAAAACAACCGCGTCCCATTGCGGCCCCAAGCAGTGCGGCATTAACATCCTAGGGATATGATGCGATCCATCAGAATTCTGAGTTCCTTTGTGATCGGCTGCTTTCTTCTGGTCGCCTGTGATCAATCCGGTCCGATCAGGATCGGCTTTATTGCCGGACTTTCCGGCCCCGGATCAGAAACAGGCACAGCATCCCTGAACGCACTGAGACTTGCCGCACAGCAAATCAACAATGACGGTGGCATCGATGGCCGGATGATTGAAATCATCCCGCGTGATGATGAAAAAACCCCCGATATTGCCCAAGACCATGTGCGCGAATTCAAGGAAATTGGCGTAGATGCCATCGTTGGTCCGATCATTAGTTCGATCGGCATGGCGATGCTGCCCGTGATTAACGAGCTTGGCATCGTCACTGTATCGCCGACGGTTTCGGCTGCGGACTTTGCCGGTTTCCGTGATTACCTGTTTCGCATGAACACCACCACGCGTGAAAATGCGCGTGCCTATGCCAGACGCAGTATTGATCTTGGGCATAGCCGGGTTTCGGTTGCCCTTGATGGCCAGAACGAAGCTTTCACCGGCAGTTGGAACAGGGAATTCCTGTTGGAGTTTGATGAGCTTGACGGTCGCGTGATTTCGCAAGTCTGGGTCAATGTCGATGGCATCACCCATGCAGATGCCGCCGCACAACTTGTGAAAGACGGCCCCGAGGGCATCGTTTTGATCGCCAACAGTGCGGACAGCGCAAGCTTGGCACAGGAAATCCGCAAACTTGACCCGGATGTACCGCTATCTGCAGCAGAATGGGCCGGATCGGAATCGCTGATTGAAATGGGTGGTGAGGCGGTTGAGGGGATGGAATTGGTGCAGGCTTATGATCGCTATGACACCAATCCGCGGTTCCAGAACTTTATCACCGACTATACCGCGATGTTTGATCAGCATCCGGGCTATAGCGCGGTTCTGACCTATGACGCGGCAACGGTTTTGTTTGCTGCGATGAAAACCAAACATCCGGATCAAACCCTTGCCGATGCGCTGACCAACCTGCCACCGCAGATGGGCCTGCATCAGGAATTGATGTTTGATCAGTTTGGCGATGGCAACCGGGCCATCTATTTCGTTGCCATTCAGGACGGCAAATTTATCCGCGTCCAGTAACGCGCCATAGCGATCACCCGCGCATGAAAAAAGCCCCGCTTTGGCGGGGCTTTTGCAATTCCAGGATCGTGCAAGACGACCTTAGTGATCGCTTTCTTCCAGGAAGTGATCGCCAAGACCCGTGTCATAGGCCATGCCTTCCTTGGTCAGAACGATGCTTGCCGGATAGCCATCCTTGACCAGACCTTTGCGGGTCAGCGCCACCCAGACAGCCGGGTTTTCAAAACCACTGGCATCGCGCGCAGCAACGGTGAATTTGCCAACATGGACATGATCGCCATGGGCGTGCGGGACGCGCAGAAGCGTGCCTTCACCGGTTTCATCATCCACCTGACCGGAATTCGGATCATTGGCGATAACCTGTGCCAGGACGAGTGTACGAAGCTGAAGTTTATTGAGTTTCAGCGGATTTTTGCGAACGAACGCCATAACCGGTCTCCCCTCGGTTCAAATACGGTATTTGCAAGGACATATCTGTTACTTGGCGTGATCATGCAAGCTCTGATTTGCCATGCCTCATTGCAATCCTTGCAGGGCTTGGCACGGTTTTCCTAACCGCCCGCCAGCATCTTGCGCAGTTTGCGGTCCCGCTTAAGGTGCCATTCGCGGCTCATGGCCTGCCCGAATGTGCGGAACCGTTCGACATAAATCAGTTCCCACTGCCGCCCGCGCGTGGTTTTGGCACCCTTGCCACTATTGTGGGTCGCAAGTCTGGCATCAACATCGGTTGACCAGCCAACATAGGTCCGGGGCAGCTTAACCTTGCCCTGCCCCGGTACAAAATCCAGCTCGCGCAGCACATAAACAAAAGTGAAGGACGCCATCTGCGAATTACCCGGTCTTTGATGACACGACCGAATTCGTTTCATGCTGTGGCGAAAACGGCTGACTTTGAGAACCGGCGCGCAACGTACTTAAGGTACGTGAGCACCGGAAGCGCAGAAGCCAGCCGTTTGCAGACCAGCATGGGACGAATTAAAGGGTGGAGTTGAAGGCGCCACCATCGAGCAAGACATTCTGCCCGACCATGAATTTCGCATGCTCGCTGCACATGAATGCACAGGTCGCACCGAAATCAAGCGGATCACCGAAACGCCCGGTCGGAAGCCCCGCCTGGGTTTTGGTGCGCGCTTCATCAAGGCTGATGCCCTCTGCCTTGGACTTGTTGGTCATCAGGGCATTGATGCGATCTGTGTCGTGCTGACCCGGCAGAAGGTTGTTCATAATCACACCATCCTTGGCCACCTGGCGCGAAGTCCCGGCGACAAAGCCGGTCAGACCGGCACGCGCACCGTTTGAAAGGCCCAGATGCGGGATTGGCGATTTAACCGAACCCGATGTGATATTCACAATCCGGCCCCACTGGCGCGAAATCATGCCCGGCAGAACCGCGGTCGCAAGCAGGATCGGTGTCAGCATGTTCGACTGAACGGCGGCTTCCCATTCCTTCTGACCCCAGTCGGACCACACCCCCGGGGGCGGACCACCGGCATTGTTGACAAGGATGTCGGGCGCATCAACAGCAGCCAGAACCTTGTTACGGCCTTCTTCGGTGGTGATGTCACACGCAACCGTCGTGACATTCACGCCAAAGGTATCACGGATATATTCCGCCGTTTCATTGAGCGGCCCTTCGGAACGCGCATTAAGCACAAGGTCAACACCGGCTTCGGCAAGTTTGATCGCACAACCACGGCCCAGGCCCTTGGACGATGCACACACAATGGCCTTGCGGCCCTTAATTCCAAGATCCAATGGATCCTCCCATTTTCAGGAATTCAGACAATGGCAGGAATTTAGCCCGCACAGGCCAACCGGGTCAAACGCCCTTCCACGATTTGGAAAACGAATGTTCCAAAATATTCGACAATCCCAAACGCCAGTAGAAAAGCGCCGCCGCCATTTATCACCATCGGTGCATTTACATAATCTGAGCACCGGTCAGACGCCGCCGGTTCGGAAAATGATAACTTTTGCGAAATTGATAAAGAATTTCCGTGGCTTGCCCATTTGATCGTCACTAGCCTTCGCCCACAAACAATCAATCAACCAAAGCACCGGGGCACATCCAAAGGCGTGCCTGCCCGACGCTCAACACGCTTATATGTAGCCCGACAGGTTTTACCGTGAAGACACTCTTCCGCCCCCAGATACCACTGCCACTTGCCGTTTTTGCAACGCTTCTCAGTCTGACCTCGCCCAGCAGTGCACAGGATCAAACTTCTGCCAAATGGGGAGCGCACCTTGATCTTGAAGGCAAAGCAGGCACAGACCGCAATCTCGGTGAGACCGATCTTTTCATTCCGCTTCTTCAGAATGAAGATACGCTGTTCTTTACTAATTTACGTACACGCATGGATGATGGCAGCAGTGTTGAAGGCAATTTCGGCCTTGGCATCCGCCACATGCATGAAAGTGGCTGGAATCTGGGTGGTGTTGCCTATTTTGATCGCCGACAAAGCGAATGGGGCAACTACTTCAATCAGGTAACACTTGGTGCGGAAGCGCTTTCAACCGACTGGGATTTTCGTAGCAACGCCTATATCCCGCAGGGAAGCCGTGTTCGCAATGTTAACGCCTTGAACGAGGCCAATCTGTCGGGCACAACCATCAGCTTCCGCGGCGGCGAAGAACGCAGCATGGCGGGCTTTGATGGCGAAATTGGCTGGCGTCTGCCGGTCTATGAACCAGAAGAACCCCGGCAAATCCGATTGTTTGCCGGTGGATATCATTTCTTTGCCGATAAAGTCGAGGACATAACCGGCCCACGACTGCGGGCTGAAATGACATTCGACGAGGTACCCTGGCTTTGGAACGGATCGCGCTTTTCCTTTGGCAGCGAATGGCAACATGACAAACCGCGTGGCTCACAGGGATTTGTTACAGCACGTCTGCGCATTCCGCTGCAGTTCTTTGGCGCAGGCCGCAAGCGCCTGACACCGATGGAACGGCGCATGACTGATCCGGTGGTCCGTGACATTGATATTGTCAGCCAAGCTGGCGCCTTCGGCCCGGTTGAAACCGCCACAGAAACAGCCGATGGCCAAACTTTGACGGTTATCAACGCCTCATCGGTGGCCGATACAGATGCATTGAATAGTGCCCTGACGACAGCAGGTGCCAGCACTGTTATCATCGGCGGGGCAATTGATGTAGATAAGCAGGTAAATATGGTTGCCGGTCAAACTCTTGTCGGGTCTGGCAATATCACTGTTAAATCCCCTTCCGGTCGGGAAGCGGTCCTGACCGTCTCTGGCGGAAAAATCGCGGCGACGAACCAAAATAACGCCTATGCACTGCTGATGAGAAACAATACCAAACTGATCGGAATGACTGTCAGCAATTCGAATAATGGGACTGGCACTTTTGCCGTTCGCGCTGACAACACAACCGGTGTCACAATCGAAAACAGCACACTTACGTCCTTTGATGGGACAACGAGTAGCGTTGCCATCGCAGCCAGTGGTTCAACCAATCTGGTCGTTCGTAACAACACGTTATCGGCATCATCCAATACCGCCACTACGAACGGAATTGTTGTTGGAAACGCCACCAATGCGACCATTGCCAACAACACGTTTTCGCTTTCAACCACCGGCACCAAAAGAGTTATTACCGGCAACGGAGCAACGATTTTCAACGTCGCATCAACCGGGAACACGACCAATGATGGTAGCTGTTTCTTTGCTGCGGCGACACCGACACGTTCTGTAGGCTTTAGCACCATCAATTGCCCATAGAATAAACGGCGAATTAACAGCAAAGACCTCAGCCAAACACCGCATCATGCGCCGTAACATAGGCAATCGCCGCCTTTGAGACGTCGCTGGCTGTCATGCCGGGTTTATAGATACCCGAACCCAACCCAAAGCCATCACAGCCCGCCTTGGCATAAACGCTAAAATCATCCGGGCCGACGCCACCGACGGCATAAACTGGCATGTCCTTTGGCAGAACCGCACGCATGGCCTTGATACCATCCGCCCCGATGATGCTGGCCGGGAAGATTTTAAGTCCGTCCGCACCTGCTTTGATCGCGGCAAAGCATTCGGTTGGCGTCAGCACGCCAGGCCATGATCCCATGCCAAGTTCCTTGGTCTTGGCGATCACCTCGATATCGCAATTGGGCGACACCACGAACTCGCCACTTGCGGCCTTCACGTTCGCAGCATCTTCGGGCGTCAGGACAGTCCCGGCACCGATCAAGGCCGCATCCCCCACCGCCTCTTTCATCGCGGCGATGCTTTTAAGCGGCTCAGGGGAATTCAGTGGCACTTCGATCATGGTGATTCCCGCGCCGACCAATGCGCGCGCCATATCGGCGGCCTCGTGAGGCTGCACACCGCGCAGGATCGCAATCAGTTTGCGATGCTTGGTGGAGGACACGCTATCGGTGATCTGATCATTGACCGAGGTCGGGTATGCCATCTTTGTCTTCCTGTTTGTTGAGCCTGCCGGAACCATCAATGGGCTCGGCGGCCAGAATGCTTAGGGTCAGGACCTATTAATTTGGTTCGAATGGTCGCTCAGATTTGTGCGGATACGCGAAGCAAAGCCGCAGGAAGATACTTATCTTTCAAGGTTTTGCGACAAAGTAGCCCGCGCAAATCTGAGCGATCCAGCGGACAGAGCTTATATTTGCGAACTCCCGCGTCAAACCCCTTGCGCGGGATGCCAACCCGCTCGGCGGGATTTTTCTTGGATTTCACAAATATAAGCTCTGCCATTCAAATCAAATTAATAGGTCCTGACCCTAGTTACCTGTCACCACATCATATGCCCGGCCAAGCCCGGCCAGCGTGATCACCGCCCCGTCCTGTGGCGTAGCCTGGTGGTTATGAACGGCAAGTGCCGCCTGATAAAGCGATGCCAGCTTACCCGCCCCGATCAGGGCGATGTCTTCGCCCGGCGTCAGTCGGCTGAGCACATCGGCAATCTCCGCACCAATAACAGTGCCAGATAGAACGGCAGCACCCGGTGGTACGTTCGCGCCATCCTTTGCCACCAAGGCCCCGGCCCGCACGGTAAAAAGGGTATGAAGGAACGCTGTCGGTTGCGCCTTTGCCGCACGGACGGCATCGTCAAAGGCCGCATCATCCCAATCATCACCCACCGAATGACGCAGGATCGAGTTTTGCGATAGAAGACCAAACACCTCGCCGCTCATATAGGTGCGAAAGGCTGTGATCGTGCCATTGCTGACATGGGCCCATTTTGAATGGGTCCCGGGCAGACAAACCCAGCCGGAAAAATCGGGATGCCGTGCGATGAAGCCAACCAGCTGGGTTTCCTCGCCACGCATGACATCGGCATCATTACGTTGGCAGAGGCCCGGCAGGATCGAAACGGTAATGCGAGGATCACTCACATTCGGTTTCACAGCCCCCGATGCCAGATCAGATGGCTTTGCCGGAACTTCGCAATAGGGTGCTTCAAGCCAGCCTTGCTTCGCCCCCGCCATACCGCAAATCACAACCGGCACCGGAGTATTTCCCGCCCCCAGCCATTCATCAATCAGGCTGATCAAAACACCTTCGAACGATAGCTTCGGATCACCGGCAATCGCATTCATGCCAAGCGGGCTTTCAGCCGTTGCAAGGATTTCTGCGGCCTTTCCCATCGCCCAGGCGCGTAGATTGGATGTGCCCCAGTCAACAGCAATCCATGAAAGCACGTCACCTGGCGTAATTGAATGCTGAGAAATTCCTGCTGCGCTCAAGATCCTGCCCTTTGATGTTTGTTGTGGCATGCACAGCTTGGCACACCGATTTTTATATCCTCATACTATTTAGAATCGGCCTGGTCAATGACAGAGAAAACAGCCCAACGGCACCGCCCCTGCGCCCGCAACATTTCATCGAAAAAAACTATCAAAGATACTTGAAATAACTATTTCCCCTATGGACGCATCACTTGTTAGCCTGCGTAAAGCGATGGGGAAACCCGTCGCATCGAAATATGTGACCCTGTCTTGTTGCGATCTCTGAGTTGAACATTACCTTGAACATGAAAGCTTCACGTAGAATTACTGGTGTGATCAGCTTGGTTTTGTTTAAATAATCCGCTCAGGGATAAACAACCAAAAGGCGATGAAGATGACAGATCGGGATCGGTCATTTTCGCCCCTTAAATCGCCTTGCGGGCTGCACGATACGGGTCAAGGAGCTGTTTTAAGAACATCTCAAGCCACGACGGAGAGAGAGAAAAATGGACGGAAAACATACCGCAGGGAAATGTCCGGTAATGCACGGCAGCATGACCGAGACCGGCAACAGCAACACCGAGTGGTGGCCGAAAACCCTTAATCTCGACATTCTGCATCAGCACGACACCAAGTCCAGCCCGTATGGCAAGGACTTCAACTATGCCGAAGAATTCAAAAAGCTCGACCTTGAAGCGGTCAAGACCGACATCAAAAACCTCATGACCGACAGCCAGGATTGGTGGCCGGCCGACTGGGGTCACTATGGCGGGCTTATGATCCGTATGGCTTGGCATTCTGCCGGTTCGTATCGTCTGGCTGATGGCCGTGGTGGCGGCGGTGCGGGCAATATCCGTTTTGCCCCGCTGAACTCCTGGCCTGATAACGCCAATATTGACAAGGCACGTCGCCTTCTGTGGCCGATCAAAAAGAAATACGGCAACAAGCTTTCCTGGGCTGATCTGATCATCCTGGCCGGCACCATGGCCTATGAATCCATGGGTCTTAAGGTCTTTGGTTTCGGTGGCGGTCGTGAAGACATCTGGCACCCGGAGAAAGACGTTTACTGGGGTTCGGAAAAAGAATGGCTCGCGCCAAGCGACAATCGCTATGACGATGTTTCCAAACCGGAAACAATGGAAAACCCGCTTGCCGCTGTGCAGATGGGCCTGATCTATGTGAACCCGGAAGGTGTTAACGGCGTTTCCGATCCGATGAAAACCGCCGCACAGGTGCGTGAAACCTTTGCCCGTATGGCGATGGATGACGAAGAAACCGCTGCGCTGACCGTTGGTGGTCATACCGTTGGCAAGGCGCATGGTAACGGCGATGCCGGCCTTCTTGGCGACGCCCCCGAAGGGGCTGATATCTCCGAACAGGGCCTTGGCTGGAACAACCACACCACCCGTGGTGTTGGCCGTGACAGTGTGACGTCGGGCATCGAAGGTGCCTGGACCACCCATCCGACCAAGTGGGACAATGGCTATTGCCATCTGCTTCTGAACTATGAGTGGGAGCGGACCAAAAGCCCGGCCGGTGCAACCCAGTGGCAGCCGATTGGCATCAAGGAAGAAGACATGCCGGTTGACGTCGAAGACCCGTCAATCCGCTGCATGCCGATGATGACCGATGCCGATATGGCGATGAAGGTTGACCCGACCTATCGCGCGATCATCGAGAAATTCAATAATGACTTTGACTATTTCTCTGATTGCTTCGCCCGCGCATGGTTCAAACTGACCCACCGCGATATGGGCCCGAAGGTCTGCTATCTCGGCCCGGATGTTCCGAAAGAAGACCTGATCTGGCAGGACCCGATCCCGGCCGTGGACTACACCCTTTCGGATGCAGAAATCGCTGATCTGAAATCCAAGCTTCTGGCATCCGGCCTGACCAGTGCCGAGCTGATCAATACCGCTTGGGATAGTGCGCGCACCTTCCGTGGTTCGGACAAACGTGGTGGTGCCAATGGCGCACGCATCCGTCTGGCCCCGCAGAAGGATTGGGAAGGCAACGAGCCCGACCGCCTTGCCAAGGTTCTTAAAACCCTTGAAGGCATCCAGGCTGGCCTTGCCAAGAAAGTCTCGATCGCGGACCTGATCGTACTTGGTGGTACGGCAGCCGTTGAAAAGGCCGCCAAGGACGCCGGTGTTAACATCACCGTTCCGTTCGCACCGGGTCGTGGTGATGCGACAGACGAGATGACCGATGCTGCATCGTTTGACGTGCTTGAGCCGCTGGCGGATGGTTTCCGCAACTGGTCGAAGAAAGACTATGTTGTCACGCCTGAAGAAATGCTGCTTGATCGTGCACAGCTCATGGGCTTGACCGCCCATGAAATGACCGCCCTGATTGGTGGCATGCGCGTTCTTGGCACCAACCATGGTGGCAGCAAGCACGGTGTGTTTACCGACCGCGAAGGTGTTCTGTCGAATGACTTCTTCGTCAATCTGACGGATATGTCCTATAGCTGGAAACCGGCGGGTCAGAACCTTTACAACATCGTTGATCGCACGTCCGGCGACACCAAATTCACCGCCACCCGCGTTGATCTGGTGTTCGGCTCCAACTCCATCCTGCGCGCCTCTGCCGAGCTTTATGCTCAGGACGACAACCAGGAGAAGTTTGTTAAAGACTTCGTCGCGGCTTGGACCAAAGTCATGAACGCAGATCGCTTCGATCTCGCGTAAGGCTTACGCCTTTAACATGATGTGAGTTGGAGCTTTCGAGCTCTGAAACGAGAACACCCCCGGTCGGATGGCCGGGGGTGTTTTTTGGGGAGCATTCAACCCAAAACCATACTTTAGGCTCAGAACCTAAGTGCTCGATTTGTACTTTGTGTAGTATTTTTCAGGCACAAAAAATATATCGCCTCGGGCCCGAGTGCAAGCCACGTAAAGCTTCCCTTTTGTTTTAGGGTTCAGCTCATGTAGTTCCTCAGCTTCAAATAGCTTGAACGTTGCGGGATTTAACACTACGCAAACATCATTGTAATGATCTTGACCTTTACTGTTACCCCAATTGTCTGAGTAACATGGGTACTTCGCACTGTTTTGATAGAATAATTTCACCACGTTTACATCGTGAAACAACTCATCTGCTTTTTCTTGGGTTTTAACAGTAATAATATTTGTCACATCATCACGGTGTGACTCTATGCGGATTTGCAAATTATCTCTTATGTACGCACACGTTTCTGAACTGCAACGATGGCTCTTAACCAGTGTGTCCTTATCAAGCGTATAACCAGACTTTTCTAACTTTGAAGTATACTTAAGGTAGTCATTATATATAGTTCCGTTGGTCGCCCCATCCCTACTAGTATCAAAAGTATGTTGATAGAAATCCCCAACCAGCAGAACTTCAACGTTCATCTGTGGAAATGAACATATAAAGTTCAGGTCATGACCACCAAAATCTTGGGCTTCATCTATCAGTAAAACATCATAATACTTCTCTATCCGCGCCTTCACATCTTTATTATCGTTCGCGAGCAGAGCCATGCGATTGTGATACACAAAGCCATTATCATCAAAATAGTGTTCTATTTTATCTCTCCCAAACCTTCGGTTAGAAACTGGGGGGAAATTCCAGTTAACTCCCTTGCATTCAATATCTTCGCCCAACAACGGTCGTAAACAAAACCCATATAGAAATTCAAAATAACCTGACACGGTAATATTAGGCGGAACACATCCAAAGCGCTCGATTATGCGAGCCCGCAAACTATTCTGATTGTTATTCGTGTATGTCAGCACTAAGAAACGGTCCTTGTCGTTCAGCTTATCGATCAACAACTTAGTTTTCCCAGCTCCTGCAACAGCGAGAACTAATGTCTTAGCCATTCGATAGCCTCTCGGATATATTCTGGAACAACAATTTCGTTAGCTTTCTTATCTAACAATTCAAAAGCTACGTCAGCCTTGTTGCTCAGCATATAGTCTTGAACGCTAATCTTAATCCGTCCCTCCGCAAACAACTCCTCACAGATGGCTTTATTATCTGTATACATCGCGATTTCAAATGTACTTCTGACCGGGTCTTGATCGAAGAAAACCTTGGCATCAGCGTTTTCATAATCAACGTATCGTTTTCTACAGTAGTCAACATCGCCATCGTTATCGGTAACGACTGCTACCTTGATATTTAACAGGTTAGCGAGTTCTAAATATCGCTTGAAACTTGTCCCTCCAACTGAAATGACATGTACATCAGAGTCATAAAGCTCTTCCCCTGATGTCTTTTTGTAGAGCTGCTCCATCAGAATAAACTCTGCGTCACCCTCAACAAGCAGCACCTTTTTGGACAAGATCAGTTCGAGCACATTATTGTCTGGAGCTTTCATAAAGAACTTTCCTGTGCCGCTCGAAAGCGCGGAAAGAAGAACAGCGGAATCGCTGCTACTATTCAGGAAAATAGCTTGACGCAACCCAAGTCGGGAGCAAATCATATTGCTGTGCGTCGAAATAAAAATCTGCTTATCGCTAGACTTTAATATACTCCCTATCAAATTCGCCATACTTGTGTGGCTCAGGTGATTTTCTGGCTCCTCAAGCAAAAGAGTATTTATTGGATACTTATCCTGCTTCCTCGTCAGCGCAAATTCGGTCTTTATAAAGCACTGACGCCCCTTCCCCCTTTTCTCCAGTGGGATATTCTCTTCCAGAATTGTTAAATCCGTTTCTAAATTTGCCTTTACACCTGTCCGAATACCAAATTCATACCCTTCTATTTTGGCATTAACATCATTAAGAACATTATCTTTAAATCTACTTTTATGATTTCTATATTCATTCTGGTGCTTGCTAACGTCTTTTTCCTCAGCAGTCGAATGATAGACAGTTTTGATATACTCTCTAGTTGCGTATTCATTATTTATCTGAGTATTATCAAGCAATAGGTGCCTAATATACTTATTGTATCCTGTATACGACTTCCCCGAGAACGTGTTGAAGTTAATTGAATAAAACTCAAAAGGGAAACTTGGTTGCTCCTGCGCCAATATTTCTAGAATGTCTTCAGAAAGATCATCTCTGGGCACACACTTAAGCTTCAAACCATCGAAATCCTTCGGATCCAAGGAGTGCTTTCTGCCATTTAACTCTGGGTTATTCTGCTCATCCAGAAACAGTTCGATGTATAACTCAGGTAGATCGCCGTACTTTTTTTCTCCAGCTAAAAATTCATCTATAACTTTGGCATTGAACAGGCTTTCAAGGCCGATTGTCTGAACTTTGCTTACACTACCACTGATGACTATATCTATTGCCTCAAGCAAAGAACTCTTTCCGGATTCATTGTCCCCAATGAGCAAGTTGATAGTTTTATCAAAATCGACCTCAAATTCCTGAAAACGCTTAAAATTATGTAGCTTGAGTTTGGTAATATTTGTCATTTAGATAGCTCCCCAATTACATCTTTATGGTAATCTTACCACAGCAGAATACTATTTTAGAGAGATGTGTTTGTCTGGCAGGTAACTGGGTGCTGCACGCCATCAGTTGAGCATTCTTGTAAATATCTGAACCGTTGTGCCCCACTATGGGGTGATCTGGCTCTATCTAGCCGTTCCGGCGCCCAGCCTCAGTTAGGCTACGCGCCTAACTTTACAACAGCTTGCGTACTCCAACTTTGCTACGTTGATTTGACCTGATGCGTAAAGCTCTAAAACGAAAACACCCCCGGCCATCGACCGGGGGTGTTTTTCTGTACAGCCCGCAACAAACGTCACGAAACCGCCTATATCACGCGGAAATCAGATGATCTCTTCATAGAGCTTCTTGGTGATCTCGGTGGTCAGCGGGATCGGGTTGCCGCCGGCGCTGGGGTCTTCGACCGCCATTTTCGCGAGAAGGTCGATCTGATCGCGGTCGACACCAAGGGCCGACATTTTTTCCGGCACGCCAAGCGCGCGGGAGAAGTCGATCAGCCAGGCATAGAAGCCATCAAACCCGCCTTCGATGCCAAGATAAGCCGCAAGCAGCTCCACGCGGGCTTCAATGGCCGGACGGTTGAACTTCACCACGGCCGGAAGCGCGATTGCGTTGGTCATGCCGTGCGGCGTGCCATAGACAGCGCCAATCGGGTGCGACAGTGCATGCACAGCCCCAAGGCCCTTCTGGAACGCGGTTGCGCCCATCGCAGCAGCACTGAGCATATGTGTGCGGGCTTCGATGTTGCCACCGTCCTTATAGGCGGTCATGAGGTTGTCTTTGACCAGACGCATGCCTTCAAGCGCGATGCCCTGTGACATCGGGTGATAGAACGGCGATGAGAAGGCTTCAAACGAGTGGATGAAGGCATCAAGGCCCGTGCCCGCCGTTACAACCGGCGGCATGCCAACCGTGAGTTCCGGGTCGCAAATCACGGCAACCGGAAGCATTTTCGGGTGGAAGATGATTTTCTTCACATGGCTTTCGGAGTTGGTCAGAACCGATGCACGGCCAACTTCGGAACCCGTCCCCGCCGTGGTCGGGATGGCGATGACCGGGGCAATACCGGCCGGGTCGGCACGGGTCCACCAGTCACCGATATCTTCGAAATCCCAAACCGGGCGCGTCTGACCGGACATGAAGGCAATCGCCTTGGCAAGGTCAAGGGCAGAGCCGCCACCAAAGGCGATAACGCCGTCAAAGCCACCGGCCTTGTAAACTTCAAGACCCGCTGCAAGCTGCAGATCATCCGGGTTCGGCTGAACATCGGAAAATACCGCATCGCCCAGACCGCCTTCTTTCATAATCGCCACGGTCTTTGCCGTGATCGGCAGACTGACCAAGCCAGCATCGGTGACCAGAAGCGGCTTTTTGATGCCTGCATTTGCGCAGACCTCAGGCAGTTCTGAAATACGCCCCGCACCAAGCCGGATGGCCGTTGGGTAGCTCCAATTTGCGGTAAGAGACATTATTGCACCTTCTTCAAGTGGTATGACTTCGGACGGGTCAGGTTGTGGAAGCCGATGGACGACAAGGCACCGCCGCGCCCCGTATCCTTGCAGCCGGTCCAGCACAGGCCCGGATCCAGATAATCTGCACGGTTCATAAAGACCGTGCCGGTTTCGATCTGCGCGCCGATTTCGGCCGCACGATTAACATCCTTGGTCCAAAGCGATGCGGTCAGGCCAAAGTCGCTGTCATTCATAAGCGCAATGGCTTCTGCGTCATCCTTGACCTTCATGATGCCGACAACCGGGCCGAAGCTTTCTTCGCGCATCACACGCATGTCATGGGTGACATCGACCAAAATCTGCGGGGCGAGATATGCGCCACCGTCATCTTCGGGGAACAGCGCCGGGTCAATCAGGCCCTTGGCACCGTCTTTCAGCGCATCGGCGATCTGGCCGCGGACTTCGTTGGCGAAACGCACATTGGCCATCGGGCCGATGGTGGTTTCCTTATCCAGCGGATTGCCAAGTTTATAGCCCGAGACGATCTTGACCGCCTTTTCGATGAAGGCATCGTAAAGCGATTCAACAACGTAAATCCGCTCGATCCCGCAGCAGCACTGACCGGAATTGAACATCGCGCCATCAATCAGGGTATCGACCGCCGCATCAAGATCGGCGTCCTCCATGACATAGCCCGGATCTTTCCCGCCAAGCTCAAGCCCCACCGGGGTAAAGGTGCCCGCAGCAGCACGTTCAATCGCACGACCGCCGCCAACAGAACCGGTAAAGTTCACAAAGTTGAACTGGCGTTCCTGGATCAGGCTTTCGGTGGTGGCGTGGTCAAGGAACAGGTTGATAAAGATGTCTTCCGGAACACCTGCCTTGGTGAAGGCTTCGACCATGCGTTCACCCACCAGAAGGGTCTGGGTGGAGTGTTTCAGCACAACAGCATTCCCGGCAATAAGGGCCGGGGCAACGGTGTTGATCGCGGTCATATATGGGTAGTTCCACGGTGCAATCACCAGAACCACGCCATGTGCTTCGCGCTCGATACGGCGTTCGAACTTGTCACTGACTTCAACCACGATGGGTGCAAGGGCATCATGCGCGATTTCGGCCATATATTCGGCGCGCTCTTTAACGCCGCCAAACTCGCCACCGTAACGGATCGGGCGGCCCATCATTTTGGTGATTTCCGGGACGACGACGTCATTCATCTCGCCCAGTTTGGCGACGCCTGCGCGGACGAGTTCAATACGTTCGGACAAGGGCCGTGCTGCCCATGCTTTCTGGGCTGCGCGCGTGGATTTGACCGCGGAAAATGCTTCTTCCTTGGTGGCACACGTGCGTTCTGCGTAAACAGACCCGTCAATCGGGCTAATACATTTCAAGATCGTCATTTAATTCTAACCTTGCCGAGATTTAAGAGCGTTCAAAGCCGCGGCTGATTTCCCAATCGGTCACAACCGCGTCAAATTCTTCCTGTTCCCATTCCGCAGCCCGCGTGTAGTGGGCTACTACGTCCTCGCCCATTGCTTCTTTCAGCATGTCTGAATTGCGCAATGTCTCGGTCGAGGCACGCAATGTGCGCGGAATATCCTGCGCATTTTTCATCGCATAGACGTCCCCTTTGGACGGGGCGTCGAGTTCAAGTTTGTCTTCGATACCGCGTATGCCCGCCGCCAGCTGGGCGGCCTGGGCCAGATACGGGTTCATGTCCGAACCACCGATGCGACATTCAACACGTACAGCTTTTGTATTCGCTCCGCAAAGGCGGAATCCGGCGGTACGGTTATCAATCGACCAGATGGTTTTGGTCGGTGCAAAGGTCGCCTTGGCGAACCGTTTGTAACTGTTCACATAAGGGGCCAGGAAATAGGTGTAATCGGGCGCATATTTAATCAATCCCGCCATGTAATGACGCATCAGATCAGACATGCCGAGCGGATCATTTTCATCAAAGAAGGCCGGTTTGCCATCGCGCCACAGCGATTGATGCACGTGTGACGAGCTCCCGACCCGGCGATGATCCCATTTCGGAAGGAACGTCACTGCATGGCCCTGCTGCCAGGCGATCTCCTTGATCGCGTTTTTGGCGATCGTGTGATAATCGGCGCAGTTAAGGGCATTGTCGTAGCGAATATTGAGCTCTTCCTGGCCTGCCTCGGCCTCGCCCTTGGAGTTTTCAATCGGAATACCAGCGTTATAAAGATGATTGCGCAGCGGGCGCATCACGCCTTCTTCCTTGGTGGTCTGGAAGATATGGTAATCTTCGTTATAGCCGCTGATCGGTTCCAGATCGCGGAAGCCGTTTTTGCGGATTTCATCAAAGCTTTTGGCAAACAGGAAAAATTCCAGCTCGGTTGCCATCTTGGCAGTAAAGCCAAGTGCCTCAAGACGTTCGATTTGTTTTTTCAGGATCGCGCGCGGGGAATGCGTGATCGGCTGATGATGATGATGGTCAAGAACATCGCACAGCACCATGGCCGTACCGTCAAGCCACGGTACTGTGCGTAATGTCGTCAGATCAGGTTTCATGACGTAATCGCCATAACCTGCTTCCCAACTGGTGGAAGCATATCCATCGGGCGTCGCCATCTCGAGATCCGTTGCCAGCAAATAATTGCAGCAATGGGTTTCTTCATACGAGGTGGTGACAAAGTTCTGGGCGTGGAAACGTTTGCCCATAAGGCGGCCTTGCATATCAACAAGACACACCAGAACCGTGTCGATGCTGCCCTCAGCAACCTGTTGTTTTAGTTGGTCAAATGTCAAGTTGCCAGACATTATGCTTCCCTTTTATTGATCCGTTGAGAAAGACTAAGTCGCGTAGATCAGATGATCAGTTGATCAGCTGTAACGATACGGGCGGCCGGCTTTGACCATGTCCGCATTGTACTGTTTGATGATCTTGACGACTTTGGCCTTGGTTTCGGATTCTGCTGCAATCTCATCCCAGAATTTAACAGCCGCTTCTTCGACCTGCGCCCATTCATTGTCAGGGATGGTTGTCAGTTTCATTTTATCGCCATGGACACGCAGGTTGGCTTCGCCGCCCCAATACCACCACTGACGGTAATAGTGGCTCTGATCCATGCAGACTTGCAACAGCTCCTTAAGGTGCTCTGGCAGTTCGTTATAGCGATCCATATTGGCAAAGAACGAACCAGCCCACGCGCCGGAAATGTTGTTGGTCAGGAAGTAGTTGGTCACATCAGCCCAACCGACCGTGTAATCCTCGGTGATGCCCGACCACGCGATACCATCAAGCTCGCCCGACTGAACGGCAACTTCGATATCTTCCCACGGCAAAGTTACCGGAACGACGCCAAACTGGGCCAAGAAACGGCCAGCCGTCGGGAAGGTAAAGACGCGCTTGCCTTTAAGATCAGCAAGGCTGTTGATCGGATCTTTGGTCGCAAAGTGGCACGGATCCCAGGCGCCTGCCGAAATGTGCTTCACACCGACTTTGGCATATTCTTCTTCCCAGATTTCCTTAAGCCCGTACTGGTTAAACAGGACCGGCACATCAAGCGAATAGCGCGATGCGAACGGGAAATAGCCGCCAAATACGGTGACTTCGGTTGGCGATGCCATGCTGTCATCATCAGACTGCACCGCATCGATCGTGCCTTTCTGCATGGCTCGGAAAAGCTCGCCGGTCGGAACCAGCTGATCAGCAAAGAACAGCTCGATTTCCATCTCGTCGCCAGCAATTTTGTTAAAGCTGTCGATGGCCGGTTTGATCACATGCTCGGCCAGGGCCGGACCGGCATAGGTCTGCATACGCCATTTGATTTTGCTCTGTGCGATGGCCGGTGCAGCGAAAGATGCGGTACCAGCAACAGCGCCCAGACCGGCCACACCTGCTGATTTGATAAAGTCACGTCTTGAAGTCATGTTAGCCTCCTGAATGTTACTTATCATCGACTTAGGTTCGCTCTGTTTTCAGAGTTCGTTTTATTTTCCGTAGACGTAGTCAGGTAACCAAAGTGCGACATCCGGGAACACCATGACCAAGGCAAGTGCAAGGGTCATCACCAGGACAAAAGGCACAATGGATCTGTAGATATCTCCCAACTGGATTTGCGGCGGCGCCATGGCGCGCATCAAAAACAGATTGTATCCAAATGGCGGGGTCATATAGGCGATCTGCGTGGTGATGGTGTAAAGAACGCCATACCAGATCAGATCAAAGCCAAGCTCGCCCACCAGCGGAATATAAAGCGGTGCGACAATCACCAGCATCGCCGTATCATCAAGGAACGTTCCCATCAAAATGAAGCTAAGCTGCATGATGATCAGGATCGCCCAGGGGCTTAAGCCCAGCTGTTCGGTAAACAGGGTCTCGATCGCGCGTACCGCCCCCAGACCATCAAACACCGCACCAAAACCAAGGGCTGCGAGAATGATCCACATGAACATGCACGAAATCGCCAAAGTCTGACGGACCGAGTTTTCAAACACCGTCTTGGTCATGCGGCCCTTAAGGACGGCTGCTACGAAGGCCGCCATCGCACCAATGGCGGAGCTTTCAACAAGTGATGTCCAGCCATTGACAAACGGCACCATCATGGTGGCAAAGATCGCAACCGGAAGGATGCCCGCGCGCAGAAGACGGAATTTCTCAGCCCGGCTGACATTGCGTTCTTCCTTGGGCAGAACCGGACCAAGCTTCGGGTTCATCTTGCAGCGAATGACGATATAGATGATGAACATCGCCGCCATCATCAGGCCCGGGATCACCCCCGCCAGCCAAAGCTGCCCGACCGGCTGACGCGCAATCATGGCATACAGCACAAGAACAACCGATGGCGGCACCAGAATGCCAAGTGACGATCCGGCCTGAATAACCCCGGTCACCATGATCTTGTCATAGCCACGCTTGAGCAATTCCGGCAGCGCAATGGTCGCCCCGATCGCCATCCCGGCAACCGACAGACCATTCATGGCCGACACCAGAACCATCAACAGGATCGTACCAATCGCAAGACCACCATTTACCGGCCCCATCCAGACATGGAACATCTTGTAAAGATCATCGGCGATCTTGCTCTCGGACAGGATATAGCCCATGAAAATGAACATCGGCAGGGTCAGAAGCGGATACCATTTCATCAGCTTCATCGCCCCGGCAAACGGGATATCAGACCCGCCTGTGCCCCACAAAAGGACGGCCGAAATCGCAGCAACAAAGCCAATCGCACCAAAGATGCGCTGCCCTGTCAGCATCATCAGCATCATGGTAGAGAACATGAAAATGGCGATCATTTCGTAAGACATCAGACTTCTTCTCCACGCAGGTGCAAGATGTCTTTCATCAACTCAGAAATGCACTGCAAAATCATAAGAGCGATACCGACACACATGGCAATTTTGATCGGCCACAGATACGGACGCCAGGCCGTCGGGCTGCGTTCACCGTATTCAAGCGAATACATCGTACTTTCGACGCCGCCATACAGCATGACGCCAAGATAAAACAGCAGGAAGACGATGGTGAAACTGTCCATCCACATCTTTTTCTTGGGCGTCCAGCCGCCATAAAGCAGGTCCATACGCACATTGGCCTGCATCTGCATGGAATAAGGCCCACCGAGAATGTAGTAGGCCACCATGGCAAACTGCGCCATTTCAAGCGTCCAGAGAGACGGCAAAAAGAATGTCTTGGAAATGGACGACCACAACAAAATGCCGACCATCACAAAGATGCCATACATGATGCACCGGCCAAGCCGGTAATTGATGGCATCCACATATTTTACATAGGATCGCATAAACGAAGTCATTGGTTGGCACCTGTTGATTTGGTTGCCGCACCAAGGTCCGCACTGGAAACTGCCTTGGTGATGAGTGCGCGCAAATAATCCGACATTTCATCAATCTGCTGATCGGTCTGGATCAGATCATTGCGAATTTCGATCATGACATTGGGAATGCCATTGGGAAGCGCGTGATAGCGCAGCGTATGGGTGACACCATCTTCCGGGCCATAGGGCTCGTTGCGCGCCACAACAAACTGCCCGCCTTCATCCGCGTCCAGAATGGCATCAACAAAACGGCTGTCCTCGTCATGCAAAAAGCCGACCTCGACAGCGCGCTTCTGCCCCTTATAAACCGGAACGAACGAATGCACCGTGACGATCAAAAGATCAGGATGATTTGCCAATGCTTGCTTGATCACCGACTTAAGCCGATCCTGAAACGGGATATAGATGTGATCAATGCGGTTTCGCTTGTCCTCAAAGGACAGGTTCTGATTGCCCGGAATGGTGTGAATTTCACTGACCATCGGGATCGCATCGAACGCATGGGGCGGGCGATTGCAATCATAAAGCAACCGCGACAGGCACCCTGCGACCAGCGGACTGTCAAACGCCGCTGACAGCTTCTTTGCCACGGCAAGTGCGCCCGGATCCCAGGCGATATGACTGATGACCTGATCACCATCCAGTCCCAGATCCTGATATTCTTCGGGGATGAAACGGCTGGCATGCTCGCAGACAAAGACAAAGCCGCCCTGCCCGTCGGGATTGGTCACATCAACTGCTTGATACTGATTTGGGCCGGACTCTTGAGCAGACATTCACGCCATCCAACAACTTGATATCAATCACAGACACGACTATTCCAGAAATGATTTTTTCAGGCAAGATGTTTTCTGTCATAATGTTTTCAGTGGTGATATGATCATCACATCGGGCATAGATCCGCAAAAACATCCTGAAAGGGTAAAGGGTGAGAAACGCAGAAAAACAGACCGTCGCAGAGCGCATCCGGACATCATTCGAGAGCCTGACACACTCCGAACGCCTTCTTGCCAATTCGATGCTCGATAACTATCCGGTCTCGTGTCTCAGCAGCATTACCGCTGTCGCATCAGCAGCCCAGGTCTCGACACCGACCGTGGTGCGCATGGCCAAAAAGCTTGGTTTCAAAGGCTTCCCGGATTTTCAGGCCGCCATCCACAATGAAATCGAAGAACAGATTTCAAGCCCGGTGGCAAAGTTCAAACGCTGGAACAAGGCCGGATCAGACACCCATATCCTGAACCGCTTTGCTGACAAGGCGATTGAAAACCTCAATC
>NZ_JBLLNT010000004.1:77500-351762 GCF_048059015.1 Thalassospira sp.
CATGCCAAGGGACTGATTGCCAAAGGCCAGGTCCGCCCGTTTGAAAGCGTGATTGGATCGGGCTTTGAGGGATCAGTTGAAGATGTCACGACCTGCGGCCCCCACCCGGCCATCATCGCATCGGTCAAGGGTCAGGCACATTATAGTGGCACGGCCAGCTTCTGGTATGAGGAAGGCGACGAAGTCGGGCGCGGCTTTATTGTTGGCTAAGCCGGTTTAGCTAAGATCAAACAAAAAAGGGATGCCACTTGCATCCCTTTATATCTGTTAGCTGACACGCACTTTCTATTCGCGCGCTTTGCGCAGGCAATCCATCAGGCTATCGGCAGAGCTTTGGATGTGATCGGCCAAAAGTTCGACTGCTTCTTCGGTATTGCCAGCTTTGCAGGCTTCGAAAATCTGATGATGTTCGCGTTCAGCACGATCGGTGGCACCCGAAAGGGCCAACTGCGCCTGCGTGAAACGCACGGTGTTATTGCCAATCATGCGAATGATTTCGAGCGTCTTGGGACGGTTCGATGCGCGATAAAGCCGATCATGGAATTCGCGATTAAGCTCGCCCCATTTCGACACATCGCCAGACCGGAACGCTTCGTCATAGACCTTGAGGATATCTTCGACCGATTTAAGGTCAGCGGGTGTCAAGCGCGGCACCGCATGACGGAGAAGCTCGCATTCAAGAAGTTTGCGGACTTCAAACAGTTCTTCGATTTCATCCAGGGACAGCTGGGAGACAATCGCGCCCTTATGGGGCTGGAAGGACACCAGTCCTTCGGCGTCCAAGCGCTGCAAAGCTTCGCGGACCGGAATGCGCGAGACATTATATTCACCAGCGATTGCGTCCTGTCGCAATTGGAAGCCTGCGGGAAAGTCGCCTGACAGGATCCGGGCCCGAAGGTCTTCGGTCACCTGATCGGTGATGGTGCGGCGGGTAAATCGCGGTGATGCGGTCATTTCAGCTCTTTTATTGTGGCCCCCGATACATGGCATTCGGGTGAACCGGATTTCAGATTGTATGCCGGTGAAACCGTTATCTTCTCTTATTCATAAACGTGCATCTGCCAACTCGCAATACAATTGCATACTGTATAATTTGTGATCCGGTGGCGATATACGACAAAGGGGGCATAAAGCCCCCTTTCGCAAAATTCAACAGTGAACCGGGACCAAAACCCGGTTTATTTGACGATGAAGCCATGCGCATAGGGATCACGATCATCGATAAAGATCGTGTTATAGCCATGCTTGCGCGCCCAGCCTTCAATCCCCGGTACCACCGCATCAAACTCGCCGACCTTGGTTTTCTCGACCACGGTGACGCGGAATTGCGATCCGATGATGCTTTCATGGACTAGTTCATCGGCCGGGTCCCACTGACCTTTGGCAACCAGTTGCGCCAGACGTGCCGACGATCCAGTCCCACATGGGGAGCGATCAATACCCTTATCGCCATAGAACACGGCATTGCGGTGCGTGCTATCAGACTGGGTCGGTTTACCAGTCCACTGGATATGTGACAGGCCCTTGATATCGGGATGAAGCGGATGGACGAAGTCATTTTCCGCGTTCAGACGACGGCGCAGTTCCGGACTGATGCGTTGCAAATCACCGACGGTGAAATCGGCCATGTCGCGATAGTTTTCCTGCGGTTCGACAATCGCATAGAAATTACCGCCATAAGCAACATCGACCTTGATCGGGCCAAGATCCGGGCAATCGACCTCGATATCGGTTTTGTAAAGGAACGACGGCACATTGGTGAGCTTGACCGATTTAACGTAATCGCCGACCTGATGATATTCGGCAATCACAAGACCAGCTGGCGTTTCCAGACGCAGGCGCCCGGGCGTCTTGGGTTTTACCAGACCTTCTTCGATTGCCATGGTAACGGTGCCGATCGTGCCGTGACCGCACATCGGCAGGCAGCCCGATGTTTCAATGAACAGAACTGCAACATCAAAATCATCAGAAGTCGGATCATACAGGATAGATCCCGACATGATGTCATGGCCGCGCGGCTCAAACATCAGGCCGGTTCGGATCCAGTCATATTCGCGAAGGAAATGCGCACGCTTTTCAAGCATGTTGGCACCTTCAAGCTTGGGACCGCCGCCTGCAACCAGACGCACCGGGTTTCCACAAGTATGACCGTCTACACAAAAGAAGCTGTTTTTCGCCATGGATGGGGCCTTAGAAGCGATTGATACGATAGGGCGTCATATTGATCGGTGTTTCCGATCCGGTGACGAGATCGGAAATCAGACGACCAGTGGTCGCAGCCATAGTCAAACCAAGGTGACCGTGACCAAAGGCAAAGAAGACATTCTGATGCACCGGGCTTTTGGAAATGACCGGCTTTGAATTGGGCATAGAGGGACGGAAGCCCATCCATTCCGTGCCGCCTTCGGATTTCAGTTTGGGCAGGACTTCGCGCCCCTTGGCAAACAGAGCCTTGGCGCGTTTGTAATTCGGAGCTGCGGTCAGACCGCCAAGCTCGACCGCCCCACCGACGCGAATGCCCATTTCAAGCGGGGTCAGAACAAAGCTGTCATCCGCGCAGATCACCATGCGCGACAGCTTGGCATCATGATAGGGAACGGTGGTGTTATAGCCGCGTTCAGTATCGAGAAGCGCATTGGAGCCGAGCCGCTTGGCCAGCGTTTTTGACCAGGCACCACAGGCAACAACCACCTGATCAAAGGTGATCTGATCGCCAGATGTGGTCATTGCAGCCCGCGGTTTTCCATCGCGATAGACAAAGTCAGTGACCTCGGCGGTTTGGAATTTCCCACCGCGATCCAGGAAGCATTTATAGATGCCCATGACGATCTTATAGGGATCCATCACCCTGCCCCAATCTTCTTCCATCACGCCACAGGAAAATATATCGGCCAGATCGGGTTCGAGATCGCGGACTTCATCACGGGTCAGATCGCGAAGCGACACACCATTTCGGCGGCGCAGATCGATATTATAATCGTCGTCACGCCGAGATGCTTCAGAGCGGTAAACCGCCATAGCACCTTCTTTTTTCGAAACTGCATCACCAAGGCCCGCCGTTGCAATCACGTGATCATAATCATCCCACGCACGGTTCAGAATGGCGGCCAGTTCGGTTGCGATTTGCTCAACCCGGCTTTTGGAGCTAGCCGCGACAAAGCGCAGCAACCAGGGCAGCATTTTGGGCAGATAGCCCCACCGCACAGAAAGCGGACCAAGCGGATCCATCAGCCAGCCCGGCACATTCATCAAAGTGCCCGGCATGGCGATCGGGGCACATTCGGTTACCGCAAGCCCGCCAGCATTGCCAAAGGATGCGCCCATGCCCGGTTCGCCGCGATCAAGGATGGTGACATCATATCCCTTGTCCTGAAGGGCGAGTGCGACATTCACCCCGACAATCCCGGCACCGATAACGACGGCCTTTTGGGCGTTCGATGGGGTTGGGTCGGGTTTCGTGGTCGTTTGGGGCATTTGGGGCCTCGCCTGATGGGGTGTGCTTTTATCGGTTCTTGCGAACTGCTTGTCAGATGGCAGCAAACTCCCCTGCCATATACAGGGGAGCTCACTGTTCCATCAAATACACTGCCATTGCAATCATGGTTTAAGGGAGGGACCCATAATTGCAGGACACTCCGGGCCTAGAGCGACGGGCGGGTATCGATGGCTTTTTGAATGGTCGCCTTGATGGTTTCAAGTTCTTCACCAACAAGCGCCAGACGCGGCGCACGAACGTGCGGCTTACCAACGCCGGTCATTTCCTGGGCCAGCTTGATGTACTGGACCAGTTTGGCGTGGACATCCATGTGCAGGACCGGGGTGAACCAGCGATAAATCTCAAGCGCTTCTTTGTATTTGCCTTCAGACAGAAGCTTCCAAAGCGCAACGGATTCTTTCGGGAAGGCATCGGTGAAACCGGAAATCCAGCCAACGGCACCCAGAACCTGCGTCTCCATGACAAGGTCATCCATGCCACAGAACAGAACGAAGCGGTCGCCACAGGCATTGTAGATGTCAGTAATACGGCGGGGATCGCCCGAGCTTTCCTTGATCGCGACCAGGTTATCAACATCGGCCAGCTGATTGAATTCTTCAGGCTTGATGTCGATGCGATAGGCACCCGGGTTGTTGTAGATCATGATCGGAAGCTTGGTTGCAGCGGCAACGGTGCGGAAATGTTCGATATTCTCGCGCGGATCGGCAGTGTAAACCATGCCCGGCAGAAGCATAAGACCATCAGCGCCCAGCTTTTCACATTCCTGAACATAGCGGATTGCCGAACGGGTCGAGCTTTCAGCAACACCGGATAGAACCGGGATGCGGCCCTTGGTGACTTCGACAGCAAGTTTGAGGACGGCGATCTTTTCTTCCGGATCAAGGGCGGTGTTTTCACCAACCGAGCCCAGCATGACCAGACCGTCAACACCGGCTTCGATCAGAGCTTCGATCTGTTCAGCGGTCATATCGAAATCAATAGAACCATCTTCGTTCATCTGGGTTGCAACGGCGGGGAAGACGCCAGTCCAGTTTACCTGCATGGGAAAGTTACCTCCTGATAAAGTGGGCGATTTGCCGCACTCTTAGCTGTTCAAAGTCCCTTCCGGGTGAAGGGCTCTATGCAATTCATGTATATTGTATACAAAATAAAGAATGCCATTGCAATGGGGTTTTTCGACAAAAAGAAAGGGACCCGAAAACAGGTCCCTTAATCATGCATTCTCAAGAGGTTGACGGAGGCGTGCTACCTCGCCCCTGCCCCGATCGGAACGTGATTGGGGGACCTTTTGGCCGGTTCCGCGCCGATAACATCAAGGGTTTTGGCAATAATGACCGAATCACACAGCTCGCGCTCGACCAATGAACGGGCCGCCTTGCCGTAGGCAGTGCGCCTTGCGTCATCTTCCATCAGTGTTTCAATCGCATCGGCAAGGGCTGCACCATCACGTAGCGGCACCAGAAGACCGTTTTCATTGGGAATGACAATTTCCCGGCATCCCGGAACATCGGTTGCCACCATGGCAAGACCGGATGCGGCGGCCTCCAGCAATGCCTTGGGCAATCCTTCGCGCCAGGATGGCAGGACAGCCAGATCAGATTCCGAGAGAAGCTTGGCAACATCGGATCGCTTGCCAAGCCATTCCACCAATCCTTCATCCTGCCAAATCCGAAGATCAGCTTCAGACGCGCTATCGGGATTGGCCGGATCGGCATCGCCTACCAGAATAATGCGATAGGTGCGACCACGTGACTTCAAAAGGCGCGCTGCTTCGATCAGCTCAGCCAAGCCCTTTGACCATAGCATGCGGGCAACGAAGATGGCGGATTTGGGCTCTGACATGGCTTTTTCTTTTGGCGAGAAGGCCGAGATATCAACACCCGATCCACGGATCAGCGCAAGGCGATGTTCCTTAAACCCAAGCTTGGTCATCAGAGCATGATCATCGTGATTTTGCACGATCACATTGACCGACGGGCAACGGGCATAAAACCGCAAGATTAATGAGACGATGCTCCGCACCAGTTTGACCTTGGTCCCCCCTGAAACAAACAGGAAGCCAAGCCCGGTCACCATATTGACCGAACGTTTCGCGCCAACCAGAAGACCGGCAAAGGCCGACAGGACAACACACTGGATCGCGACATTGACGATCACATCGGGATTTTCGCGACGGATCAAACAGCCAAGTGCCTTGACGGTCTTAAGCGACTTGATCGGGCTCAAGCCCCCACGCGCGATTGGTACGTCGACAACGCGGAAACCTTCATTGCGCAGCCCCTCGGTTGCAGCCCCGACATTGCAGGCAACAACAACCTCATCGCCACGCACCAATGCCGCACGGCCCAGCCCGATACGGTGAGAAACAAACGACCAATCTTCGGCGCAAACGATCAGGAGTTTGCGGCGTTTGGATTTTGCCTCTGCCCCGTCAAGCAGTTGCTCGCGACGAAGGAATGCAAGGGTCAGCGCCAGCATAAAGACGCCGAACCACCATGACGTCCAGAAGGAATAGTTAAACAGCCCCGCAAACCAATAGGCTGCCAACATCATCAAAGGAAGGGCACAAGCACGCATCCCTTTGCCAAGAACGTCCTTGATGGCAGTGAACGCACAAACAATCACCAGCGGAACGACGGTAACAAGCCCCAACAATCCGGCTTCAAGCCAGATTTCCATGAACCAGCTATGCGGGTGTCCAGGCAGTACAGATTGCGTCGAACTACCCGCAAGATCATTGGCACCAGGCACCCAGGGAGCTGCATTAATGCCATAACCGATTAGTGGATGATCGAACACGTGGCTATACACGAACTGCCAGATCATTTGACGGTGCACATCAATCAACCACATCGGAAGATATGGTTCAAACCCGCGCAGATCAGCCATATTACCGGTCACGCCGCTCAACCAGTTAAGCGCGATCACCACGGCTGCGAAGATGCCAGCCAAAATACCGATCTGAAGCAAACGCGAGCGGATCATCAATATCCCGCAGAAGCCGACGGCACATGAAGCTGCCAGCATTGCAGCGACGTTCGCGCGGCCATGAGATTCTTCGAGAATGGGAAGAATTGCGATGGCCGCCGCCAACGAGATAAATCGCTTAAAATCCTTGCGATCAATGGCGTCAAACACAAGCATCATCGCGCCAAAGATCAAGAAGCTGCCAACCGGCTTGAGACGGCGCGTGATATCAAAGTGGAAATCCGGCTCCATCAACGCCTTGAGCGACAGTATTTCCGGATGGATGATGATCGCCAGCATGCAATATGCGACAAGCGCCCAAGTCGCATAAATGCAGGCATCCCAGGCCAGTCGCGCATGTGGCGCGATCAGCCGCATCAGATACCAAATCCCGGCCATCATCGCGAACCGTCCGCTCCAGGTCCCAAGTGACTTGGATGGCACAACAGAGCTTGCCGCAGAAATCAGAAACACAGTCAACGCAGCCACAACCAGCAAACCAATCGGACTTGCGATATCCGCCCGCATTCGGCGCCACGCTTCACCGTGATTTCCGGCAAACAACGCTGCGATCAGTGACAGCCCCAACCCAATCCCTAATGCAGTTCGCCCAAAGAAAAACAGCGGGGCGGAAATGCCAAACAGGATGGCGGCAAGGGTCAGCACATTATCGCGCCAGTGCCGCGTCGGGACAGCTTGTTGCATGATCATGGTTCCAAATTGAAGTCTGCCGTCTTGCTAACCGTGTGCGGGACTGGCGTCAATCATCATCAACATTACCCCGTCGACCAAACGCGGCAATTTATGATTTACTGATATCCATATTATTCAACCCATTATGGATGTTGGCGGATCATGACGGAGATGAAGGCCCTGCTCAGATTTCCAGGCAATCGCAAAATCGCCCTTGCCAATTGCCCGATCCCCACCCCCGACCGCCAAGCCATTCTGGTCCGCACCCGATATTCCCTGATCAGTCCCGGCACTGAGTTCACCCAAGCGAAGCAAGCCACAGCATCCCTTCTGCAAAAGGTGTGGCAGCGCCCGGACCTTGTTGCATTGACGCTCAAAAGCCTGCGATCAGACGGCGCGCGCGCAACCTCTGCCCGGGTAAGCAACCGACTGGGGCAGCCATTGCCGATGGGCTATTGCGCGGTTGGAATTGTTGAGGCCACGGGCGAAACGGCCGGGGACTTTGTGGCAGGTCAGCGCGTTGCAATCGCCGGAATGGGACAGGCCAATCATGCGGAATGGAACACTGTATCACGCAATCTTGCCTGCCCTGTTCCCGACGGTGTGACGGATAGGCAGGCTGCCTTCACGACATTGTATGCACTGGCCCTGCACGCCGTGCGGCAAGGTGGCACCGCGATTGGAGATCGGGTTGCGATTGTTGGTGCGGGGTTGGTTGGTCAGTTGGTTGCGGAAATCGCGAGGATATCTGGTGCAATCGTCACGGTTATTGAGCCAGATGATTTTCGGCGAGAAGCGGCAACGGGCAATGGAGCCCATGCTGGTTTTGCGACAACTGCAGAAGTTTCAGCCAATTCGTTTGACGCCGTCTATCTATGTGCCGCGGCCAAGGGTGATCATGACCTGATCAATGATGCGGCCAAACTCTGCCGGGATCGGGCGACCATTATCTGCGTTGGAGATGTCGCGATCAGGGCTGAGCGCCCGGCGCTGTTTGAGAAGGAGCTGACACTTAAACAAGTCCGGTCATACGGGCCCGGTCGCTATGATCCGAATTATGAGGAACTCGGGCAGGACTACCCGATTGGGTATGTGCGCTGGTCGATCAAGCGCAACATGGAAGCAGCCCTTGCGCTGATGGCCGATGGCAGGCTTGATCCGAGCCCCTTGATTACTTCTGAAATAGCCTTTGCCGCTATTGCCGATTACTTTGCCAAGGGTTCTGCCCCCGAGGAGTTGGCGACGCTTGTGCGCTATTCAACCGCGTCAGACATTGGTTCGGATGACCTCGGCAAGTCAGAACAGATGGCTTCGCGACCGGAAGCCGATGTTCGGATAGGGCTGATCGGTGCCGGGAATTACTTGGGTGGAAGCTTGCTGCCGATATTGCGCAAATGCACCAATAGCCAAGTTATTGCATGCTGTTCGAGTGACGGGATTTCGGCGATGGCAGTTGCACGTAAGGTGGGCCGTGCTAATGCCGTTTCATCGGCGCAGGACATTCTTGATGATAACGGCATTAACACGGTTCTCATCACCACGCGCCATGACAGTCACGCTGACCTTGCCGCATCAGCATTGGATGCAGGCAAGCATGTGTGGCTGGAAAAACCGATTGCAATTGATCATGCGGGGCTGGAGCAGTTGAGGACCTGCATGAGTGGCGGTTCAGCTTTCATGATTGGGCATAATCGGCGCTATGCGGATATGAGCAATATGCTGCGCACTGCCCTACCTGATGGGCCAAAGCATTTTCGCTATCGCGTGCGGTTTTCGGCGTTGCCCGACAAACACTGGCTAAACCACAGCCATCAGGGCGGTCGCGCGATTGGCGAAGTCAGCCATTTTATTGATCTGATCTTAAGCCTATGTGGGGCGGATTTGGTCGAACTGACCTGCACATGGATCAACCGCCTCCGTGGCGACAGCATCTGGCGGATGCGGTTTGCAGATTGCTCTGTGGGTGAGGTCAGTTATCAGTTGACCAAACGCCGTGAACCCAAGGAAGTTCTGGAAGTTGATGCGCCGGGCTTTGATGCGAAGCTGAAAGATTGGCGGAAGCTTGAGATCAATGGCAAGACGGTTCAACGCCTGTGGTTCGGACAAGACAAGGGGCAAGCCAACGCGCTGGATGCCTTTATCACGAGCATCCGTTCGGGCACACGCCATCCCCTGATGCCCGGACTTGCGGCCGAGATTGATCTTATGACCAGCATCCTTGATGCCGCAAATCAAAAACCCGGCTATTGCGCCCCGGCATAAAGGACGAGTAACGGCAGGGTCAGCATACTGATGATCGTGGTGATCAGGATCGTGGTCGAAGACCGATCGATGCAGACGTTATAACTGCCGGCAATGATCGCGACGTTGGCCCCGGACGGCAGTGCTGCGACAAGCGTCACAATCGTCAACCAAAGCGGCGGCAGATCGAAAATGAAATGCCCGATCGAAAAGACCAGGATCGGCTGCACAAACATTTTGGCCACCGTGCAGAGCAAACTTGCACTCAGATTACCACGTACTGACTGGCCATAAAGCCCCGCCCCCACCAGAAGAAGGGCGATGGTCGGCCCGGCAGTTCTAAACCGCTCTAACGTACCATCAACCATTTCGGGCATTCGGACCTCAAACAGGGACGCCAGCACACCCAGCACAATCGCAACGATGATTGGATTTCTGGCAACACGTGCGACACTGCGCAACACCTTGGGCAACCAATGGCCATCTCCACCACGGCTGCCTTCGACGATCATGATCGTCATGCCAAGCAGGCTGAGCGGATGGATCGAAAGCACGATCAAAAGGGGCACAAGTCCCTCCTCGCCATAAACCGCCTGCACAAGAGGGATGCCCAGAAGCACGATGTTGGAAAATACCCCGCCCATGGCGGTCACGGCGGCTTCGTCGGTTTTGGCGCGCAGCCACATGCGGGCAATGACAAACACCAATGCGAAATTCAGCAGCACACCGGAGTAATAGCTGCCCCACAGGCGCAAATCGAAATGTGCACTGATGTCGGATTGCGAAAGGGTCTGGAACAACATCGCCGGGATGAAGGCATTCATGGCAAGCTTGGCCAGGAACGGGATGCCTTCGCGCTTGATGATCTTGATATAGGTCAGCAGGAAACCACACAGGATCGTCAAAAAGACAGGTCCAACTTTTCCGACGATCAGATCAAGCATGCATCCCCCGGCAAATCATCTGCAGCGAAACTTGCACCAAGCGGGCCCCAAACCCGAATTATCGTGCAAAAATAAAGGACAGCACGAAACGTACTGTCCTAAAATACTACAAATCTATTTCGCGACTTACCAGTCCCGCGACCGAAATCACGGGCAAGGCTGCCATGCGTTTACGCGTTTGGATCGGTCTGAACCCGGCGTACCGCATCTTTCCAACCGGCCAGAAGGCCCGCGCGACGGCCCGGCTCGATCTTGGCATTGAAGCTGGCATCCAGGTGCCAATTCTCGGCAATATGATCGAGATCGCGGTAAATACCGGCCTGAAGCCCGGCAAGATAGGCCGCACCAAGGGCGGTCGTTTCGGTCACTTCCGGACGTTCAACCGAAATGCCCAGAACGTCTGAAAGCATCTGACACATCCAGTCATTGGCAACCATCCCGCCATCCACACGAACGGCCTTGGGCGATACGCCATCAGCTGCCATGGCTTCGAACAGATCAAAGGTCTGATAACAAACACTTTCAAGGGCAGCGCGGACGAACTCGCGCGGACCGGTATCGCGGGTCAGGCCAAAGATCGCCCCACGGGCATCCGGGTCCCAGTAAGGCGCGCCAAGCCCGGTAAAGGCCGGCACCAGATAAACACCATGATTGTCATCAAGGGACTTTGCCAGTCCTTCGGTTTCAGCCGCCGACTTGATGATGCCAAGACCATCACGCAGCCACTGAACAGCCGCACCAGCAACAAAGATCGCACCTTCGATGGCGTAGCTTGTTTTGCCATTCAGGCGATAGCCAACCGTGGTCAGAAGACGATGCTGGGACGTTACAGCCTCGTCACCGGTATTAAGGATCACAAAGCAACCTGTGCCATAGGTGCTTTTGATATCACCCGGCTCAAAACAGCACTGACCAAAGGCCGCGGCCTGCTGATCACCTGCCATGCCCAGAACCGGAATTTCAGCACCAAACAAATCTGCATCGGTGACACCGAAATCAGCAGCACAATCTTTGACTTCCGGCAGCATGTTGCGCGGCACGCGGAAGATTTTGCACAGCTCATCATCCCAGGCATTGTCACGAATATTGAACAGGTTGGTACGGGCCGCGTTGGTCGCATCGGTTGCGTGCGACTTGCCACCTGTCAGGCGCCATAAAAGGAAACTGTCAACCGTGCCAAAGGCCAGATCACCCTGTTCGGCACGTGCACGTGCGCCAGAAACATGATCAAGGATCCAGGCAACCTTGGTGGCCGAGAAATACGGATCAATCAAAAGGCCGGACTTGGCATTGACCGCTTCTTCAAGCTTCGCGTCACCCTTTTTCAGGTCATGACACAGCGAAGCGGTACGGCGGTCCTGCCAGACAATCGCGTTATAGATCGCCTTGCCGGTCTTGCGATCCCAGACAACCGTGGTTTCACGCTGGTTGGTGATGCCGATTGCGGCAACCTTTTTGATGTCCACACGGCCAAGGGCCTCTTTGCAGACGGCAACAACAGTGCTCCACAAATCTTCCGGGTCATGTTCGACCCAGCCACTATTGGGGAAATGTTGCGGGAATTCCTGTTGTGCGACGGAAACGGATCGACCGTTTTCATCAAAAACAATCGCACGTGAGCTTGTCGTTCCCTGATCAATGGCAAGGATATAGCGCGTATCGGTCATGTCTGTTTTCCTCCCGAGCCGGCAGTTTCCCTGCCGTACGACCCTGCATGAAGTCATGCGTTGCGGCCTGTCTTTGTGACATCGCCGCTGGTTTTATTGCTCTATTTAGAAAAAAATCGCACCAAAAAACAATTCGTTTTCGAAAATTTTTCGCTGATTTTGTTCCAAAGCACTGTTTCACAAGCAATTTCTACCGGAAAAATCGCGCGGCATAAACTGCCCCTTTTATAGCGGCATATGAATTGCAACGAAAACAACAGATTGAAGTTTAAACCGGCATCTTTTTCCCATGGAGGGCTCTTATGGGATTGTATGACACATTGCTTGGCGTGACCAACACCGCCTATAGCGCCAAGGGCGCGGCCTCGATGGGGCAAACGATCGCATCAAACAGTCAACCGCTTCCCGAAAAGGAAAAGGAAGAAAATGCCGAGCTGGCCTATATCCGCGAGCATGGCTTTACTACCTATGTAAAGGAAATCGAAGAACGCAAAATCGAAGAAATGCGTGCCAAGATTTTGCTGAGCATGGGGCTCGATGAAGAAAAACTTGCCGCGATGGATGCCGATGATCGCCAGGCGATCGAAAAGGCGATTGCCGAAGCAATCGAACAGCGCCTGAATGGCAATACACTTGCCAATGCGGAACTGGGCAAATCCAAGGACGGCGAAGAAACCGCTTCTGAACGTCGCGATCGCATGAGCGCGCAATTGGCCTTTAACCCGCGCATGTTTGATGTCTTCACCGAACTGCAGTCCGAACTGCCAAGCGGCTCGTCACAATCGATCACGGGCAAACAGGACGAAGAGGACCAGACCGCTGGTGCACGCAAGAAAGACATCTTTGCTGCCTGACGCAATTGAATTTGCTCGATATCCGCCAAACAAAAAGGGCGCTGCCATCTGCAGCGCCCTTTGTCGTTCTTAGGAGTTGGTGCGACTTATTCGTCAACACCGCCCATGCAGACATATTTGACTTCGAGGTAATCCTCGACACCGTATTTCGATCCTTCGCGGCCAACACCGGACTGCTTCACACCGCCAAACGGTGCCACCTCGGTCGAGATGATGCCGGTATTAACACCAACAATCCCGCTTTCAAGGCCTTCGGCCAGTTTCCAGATGCGGTTGATGTCGCGTGAATAGAAATAAGACGCCAAGCCAAACTCGGAATCATTGGCCATTTCGAGCACTTCATCATCGGTCTTGAACCGGATCAGCGGCGCCATCGGGCCAAAGGTTTCTTCGCGGAACACGATCATTTCACGGGTTGCATCGGCAATGACGGTCGGCTCAAAGAACGAACCACCCATTGCGTGACGCTTACCGCCCGTAAGAATGCGACCGCCCTTGGCAACGGCATCGGCAATCTGGCTTTCAACCTTTTCAACGGCCTTCTCCGTGATCAGCGGACCAATCACAACACCTTCATCCGCACCGTTGCCCACCGCCATTTTCGAAACCTTGGCCGCGTATTTTTCGGCAAATTCGTCATAGACCGCGTCATGAACAAACAGTCGGTTTGCACACACACAGGTCTGACCGGCATTGCGGTATTTCGATGCAATCGCACCGTCAACAGCCGCATCGATATCGGCATCTTCGCACACGATGAACGGTGCGTTGCCACCAAGTTCAAGACTGAGCTTCTTAACCGTGTCAGAGCACTGACGCATCAAAAGACGGCCAATCGCGGTCGAACCGGTAAAGGTCAGTTTGCGAACCTTGGCGTTCTGGGTCATTTCCGCACCGATTTCCGGTGCATCCCCCGTCACGATCGACAGAAGACCTTTGGGAAGACCGGCACGTTCGGCAAGGATTGCCATGGCAAAGGCGGAATACGGCGTTTCCATCGCCGGCTTGACCACCATAGCACAGCCCACAGCCAAGGCAGGCGCTGCTTTGCGGGTGATCATGGCAGTCGGGAAGTTCCACGGCGTGATCGCGGCACAAACGCCAATTGGTTCTTTAAGAACCATCACACGGCGGCCTTCGGCAAAGGTCGGGATCACATCACCATAGATGCGCTTGCCTTCTTCGGCGAACCATTGCAGGAACGATGATCCATAGGCGATCTCACCCTTGGCTTCGGCAAGCGGCTTGCCCTGTTCGGCAGTCATAAGCGCTGCTAGGTCGTCCTGATTTTCCATCATCAGGTCGTACCATTTCATCAGGATGACGGAGCGTTCCTTGGCGGTGCGCTTTTTCCAAAGTTTCTGCGCCTTCTCGGCGACATCAATGGCATGGGCAACCGCATCACGACCCAACACCGGAACAGTGCCAAGCACCTCGCCGGTTGCCGGGTTGGTTACTTCGGCTGTTTTCCCGTCTGGGGCATCAACCCATTCCCCGCCGACATAGGCCTGCTGGGTGAATAAAGACGGGTCTTTAAGCGAAATCATATTGGTGCCTCCGGAATTCTTTATTGGGAGCGACATGATGGGATATCCCACATCTAGTCTGCTCCGTGGTGGATGCCACATCTTCGCGAGATATTTCTTGCTTGGCAATCGCAAACAGGGGCGATCGCCCGCTTTGCTAGAAGATTGCACCGCGTGTCCGGAAGGCTGTTCTTTTTGGCAGAAACTGCGAGCTTAAACAAAGGGCGGGAACAACAATCGTCATTCCCGCCCAAAGTATCCTTTGGCTGCGGTCAAGCCGCATGGCCGCCTGTTTAGTTCGAAAGCGAACCGAAATAGCCCGGCTGATAATCAATCGGCAGGAACCGGTCATGAAGCTGTTTGAAGGTTTCATCCGGATCAAGATCGGCAAACAGGTCGGGATGGAACCATTTGGCCATCTGCTGAATGGCGACGAACTGATACGGGCTGTTATAGAACTGATGCCAGACAGCGTGGAACGCCTTGGCCTTTTGCGCATCAATGCCAAGATAAGCCGGGCGGGTCGGATAAAATGCCAGCTTCTCATCAATCAGCTTTTCATCGGCCCCTGGCCCGACCGGAACCCATTTACCACCGGGAACATAGGCATCCCACATCGCACTGGTGACGATGATGTGTGCCGGGTCGGAAACGATCACCTGTTCGGCATTGATCTGCCCAAACGTGCCGGGGATCAGGTCCTTGGCGATGTTATCGCCACCGGCCAGCTCAACCATCGCACCGAAATTGCTGTTGCCAAAGGAATGGCAGCAATCCTCATAGAACCCGGCCGCGCGGTCGATGAAAACCTTTGGACGTTCGGGTTTCACATTGGCCAGACGGTCAGTGATTTTGGCGATCTCGGCCGCGCGAAAGGCAATCAGTTCCTCTGCACGTTCTTCTTTGCCAAACAGTTTGCCAAACAGACGAATGGAAGGTTCGGTATTCACTTCCGGGCTGTTACGGAAATCGACATAGATCACCGGGATATCAAGCGCACCAAGCTTTTCGATATAAGCCGCTTCTTCGACCGCACGTTTGGTTTCCAGATTAAGGAAAACGATATCAGGTTTCTGCGCGATTGTGGTTTCAATATCAATCAGGCTTTGCTCCAACCCTTCGAAGGCGGGGATATCACCAAAGGCCGGGAATTTCGCAAGATAGGCCTGATAGGTGGCGGGATCGGCTTCGATCAGATCCTTGCGCCAACCGACAATACGCTCAGCCGGGTTTTCGCGATCAAGGGCCGCGATGATGTAAAGCTGACGCCCTTCGCCAAGGACTGCGCGTTTGATCGGCACATCGACCGCAACCTCGCGCCCGGCAATGTCGGTGACCGTAATGGTTTCGGCCTGTGCGGATGTCTGGACAAAAATGCCCAGCATCATCATGGCCAATAGGTGAAACAGTTTTCTCATTCTCAATTTACTCCCCTGGTAGTTCGGCCGGGCGTGCCTTTTGGAAGACACCAACACGCGTTGCCGCGGTCAGCACCAAACCAACGAGATAGACAAATCCGACCAGAAAATAGATGTTTGAAAGTCCGGCGACCTGGGCGAACCAGCCGCCAAGTGCAATTCCGGCAATCGATGAAAGCTGCGCTGTGCTTTGCGCCAGTCCCAGCAAATGCCCCTGCTGATGATCAGGTGCACTGCGCGAAACAAGGGTGGTCAAAACCGGCGTCGTTGCGCCTAAAAGCATCCCCCACAGGAAATACATCGCGGCAAACACAATGACCGATCCGGTCAAACCGGCGGTGAAGGTGACAACAACGCATCCGGCAATCACCAGACACATGCCACTTAGAACCTCACGCGCGGGGCGTCCTTCGAAATAGCGCGCCCAAAGGGAGGCGGTTGCGACAAACCCCATGGCAAGCAGGCCATAACAAAGCCCGACCACCCAATTGCCGACATCAAAGGTGTTGAGCACATAGATCGGGAATGGCGATTGCGTCACCATCCGGCCCAACAACAAGACACCAATGATGGTCAGAAGCGAGATGACCTGCGGTGATCGCAGAATGCTTGGGCCCGGTTTTTGGGCACCTGCCCCGGCATCGCCTGGCTTGGCGATGGGTGCCGACACATACGGCAGCATTGCCCAAACCGACACCATGCAAAGCGCGCACAGAATGGCCGCCGAAAAGTTGATCCAAAAGAAGCTCGCCAGATCAAGAATCACACCACCAATCAGCGCCCCGCCAAGCGATCCGACATTGGTTGAAACCTGCAAATAGGCAAACAGCTTCGCGCGGTGTGTGGGGTTTTCGATGCTGACCCCATAGGCCTGTGCAGGCGCGATATAACCCGCGCATGCCCCTTGCAGAAACCGCAAGATCAGGATCGAGATAACATCACCGGCATAGGCCAGTGCCAGTTGGGTTGCCGCCAAACCAAACAGGGCGCGGATCATCATCGACTTATGCCCAAAGCGATCGCCCATCCGCCCCCAGAAGGTGCTGGTCAACATAATGCCCAGCATCGGCCCGACATAGACGCCGACACTGGCAAATGTGAACAGATCGTCCGAACTGGTCATGGAACGCAGATGAACGGGCCAGAACGGCCCGCTCATTTCCATGGCACCCATCGACACCAGCTGAATGACAAACAGCAGATGGATTTTCCATCGTACCGGCATCGTGTCCCGAAAGTGCAAGACCATTATGAATTGGCCTCACCGCGCATCGGGTTGGGCAATTGGTGCTGCACTCGGTAATCGGCGTATTTCTGTAAATGCATGCGAAGAACCGATCTGGTTGACCACCCGGCTTCAAGGAAGGTTTCGCGTTCTTCCTGCCAGAATGCGTCATCCCCGACCCGCGCTTTGCTTTGATCAAATACGCGTTCGGTTTCTTCGCGCATGACCTGCCACAGGCGATCGTCATCCAGCCCATAATGGGATGTCAGTGACATCGCCACTTCGTGCAAGTGACAGACATAGCAGGCATCAATCACAAAGGATCGAACCGGTTCGATATCATCGTCAAACACGGTCGGCAGGATGCCCTTGTAGTAATAGGATTTCAGCTCCAACCCTTGGGCATTGAGCAACGGGGCGAAGGTCCGCCCATCGCCAAAATCGCGGATCAACATACGAACCGGATTGCCGTCATCGTCAAAAAGGATGGATGTGTTCTGCTGATGGGCTTCAAGGGCGATGCCATAAAGCATGTAAATCTGCAGAACCGGCTTTAGAACTGTTTGCACGTAACGCCTAAAGAAGCCACTGACATCAAGTGTCCCATCCGCCGCACAGGCCTGATCGACCATTTCGGCGATTAGCGGGCGGTTGCCATCCGGGGTCTTCGTCAAAAGGGCTGCGACTGTGACTGGCAGCAATCCATCACGGCGATCCAGCAACGCATTGGTGGACCGGAAAATGACCGACAGCAATTTGCCCTCGGCATCATCCTGACGCGTCGCATGTTTGTAATGGATGCCGATATCCTCGGTGAAGAATTCCAGCAGATTGTCGAAACCGTTTTCACGCGCAAGGATCTGGCTGATCACGGTGCTCGACCGTGGCCCCATATGGATCGATTTCGCCTGAAGGCTGCGCAATTCGCTGGTCAGCCAGATCGCGACCGGCAGTTTGATGAAAGGATCAATCGCCGCATCAACCGGCAGCATGGTTCGAAATGACATGCTGGGCCGTGTTGGAATGTCCGGCCCATCGACAATCAGGATGTCATCCGAAATCAGATCGGCAAAATGGGTTTTGACGTGGTGTTCCAGATGCCAGCTATGAATTGGCAGCGGCAGATAATCCTCGACCGACAATCCCTTGGCCTCCAACGCACCTCGCCACTGTCCATAGACATCGCCCAGCTTATGGGCAATCCATGCATGAACGTCGGTGACACCCGCCATCAGTTCAACATGGGCCATGTCACTGCGAATGGCGGCAAGACGCACCGGAACTTCTGCGGCAAATTCCGGCGAAAGGTCGCGAACCTCTTCAGATGAAAGGTTTGGTTTGGTTTTCCAGGTCGGATAAAACGGATGACCTTCAAGCGATCCCCATTGATCCAGCAGGATGGCGGCAGTGCGCGGGTCCTTGGTTTTCCGCCAAAGCGCGATCAGACCATCGACACCGGCATCTGCCATTTCCGAGCGCAGCGCCGCATTCCAGCCGGCCCGATGCTGACGCGCCAATGCGTCATTTTCGATACTGTTTTGAATATCGCCCTTAAGCTTTTCAGCCCCTGCATCAGCCGGATCGAAATCAAATTCCGGTAAAAGCGCATCAATCAAATCGGCAACATCTGTAATCACACGCCAATCGCCATCGACGCCTTCGATCCTGACATAACCTGCATTGACAAAGGTGTTGGCAGGAGCTTGGCGAAGGGCTTCAAACCAGATTGTTTCACCATTCGAAAGCGCCAAAAGGGCCGAGCGGTCCGTGCTTGAACATTCAAGTCGTTCCGGATCAATGATGTTTTCGGCAAAGACGCAGCGAATGATGCGCGTGATCGCGTTGCGCTGAGCCACACCCAGTGCATCACCCATCGTGAAGTTCGATGCGTTTGTCGTGTGCAGTGCCTTAATTGGAAGTTCCTTGTTCATAGCTTGTGTCCTTCCGTCGGCCAGCTGTGTGGGAAGTAGTCGAGTGAAGATTTGGCAAGCCCGCCCATATAGGTGACGCACCAGCCAAAAATTTCTTCGATATGGGGAAGTGGCACCGAAAGCCGCCTGCCCATTTCAACAAGAAGGGCGAGGCCAAAGGCGACGTCTTCTTCGAATGCGCGGCTTTTCGGATCCATGATCAGATTTTCTGATGACGGAGTATCGGGGATCAGTGGAGCAAGAATGCCTGCATAAGCCTGATTGCTGCGCAGAACCGAAAGCATCGTGTGGCTGTCCGTGATTTGATCGCCATAGGCATCAACGATCTCATCCTTAAGTGGACGGACCGAAGATAGATCGACCGAAAGTTCCCGTTCGATCACCTTGCAAAGCTGCTGACTTTCGCCGTCACAGCGTTCAAGGAAATAGGCCCCGATTTCCGGGCATTCCGACCACCAGCAAATCGGTTTGCCAAATTGCCGGTTATGCCATTGGCCAAACGGCCCGATCAGCCCGTAAATCACCGAGCTATGCATGATCGGATTGCCCGGCGTCAGCGTGATTTCAAGGAAGCTTTCGAGCATCTCGACCGGGGCGTCATAAAGCCGGTTTAAATGTGCCAGCAACTGATCACGGCTGAGATCATCTTCGCGATCATGGGTGGCGACATGGAGCGTTGCCTTCGGCCCCCCCATACGGATGGATCGACCCGGATCAAGTTCGAACGCGGTATGGGGCACATCCTTCATGCCCCAGATCACGACATTGGGAAGCTCCCCCAATATCTGTTCCGCCAACCAGTCAAAGCCACAAAAGCCCGGAATTGCACCGACAAAAACGGGCTTATCCACGGCGACATAAGGCGCAATTTGCTCCAGCAACGACATTCTGGCGTGGGCCGGAAGCGTCACGATGATCACGTCCGCATCGGGAATGACATCCGCCGCGTCCGTGCTGACGCGATCTAAGCGCGCGGTGATCTGCCTGTTGCCCGGCAAGTGCGCGACAACAGGTTCACCCGCCTCATGTGCGGTCAACACATCGGAGTTGGCAGTCAGAAGATTGACCGTCACGCCGGGCAATTGTTTGAACAGGACAGCATTCAAATGCCCTGTTCGGCCACCACCACAGATCGTCACCGTAAGCGGGGGTTGGGGTTTGCCTTGCATCGTCATTGCTCATACCCCGGCGTGCTTGTGGCAAAGGTTTCTGCCATCGGCATGGTGGGCATAAACCCACCCAGAACCGAAAGCGGCACCGAACAACACGCCACCCAATCTGATGGGATGTGATGGCGGGTTGTTTTGGGCGGATAAAGCAATCCGCTTTGTGCCCGCCTGCGGATTTCATCGGGGGTGACGACGATATCCGGGCGGCGGCTTTCGACCTGAATGGTGTGATAATCCGCCAGGATGCAGGGCACGTAAGTAAGCCCCGCCTGACGCGCGACGGACAGGCGATGATGCCCGTCCATCACGATCAGATCTTTCCATTCCACGACGATTGGCGTCGTCCATGTCCCCGCCGCCATGATCTGTCCCCGGACATGATCCGCGTTTGAGGGAACGTGTTCCTCGTGGCGGCGCAGACGGTCGGTTTCAATCAGGACAATTGGCAGATGTGTCTTTGAGACGGCCGTCATGCCACGTCTCCGACCGGGACAAATTGGGTATTGGCATAGGGTCGATGGATCGGCATCCAGCGCGCCATTTGCTGACCAATTGCCGGATCAAGCAAGTTCCGCTCGGCCAGCCATGCTTCGTTGAAAACAGTGTGAAGGTACTTTTCCCCACCATCGGCAATGGTGCAAACGACCGTGCCTGAAAGCGTACCTGCATGGATAAGTTCAAGCGCCTTATAGATTGCGCCACCGGTCGAACCACCAACCAGAAGGCCAGTGTTTTGTGCCAGAAAACGGGCAGCTTCAAATGCCTCGGCGTCACCGACCTGGGTTCCGATATCAATCACGCTGAAATCAAGAACCTTGCCGATTTCATCACCCTTGGGGGTTCCGGTCCCTGATTGATAATAAGGATGACCCGGCTGACCAAAGACGATGGATCCTTTTGGTTCCACACCCACGGTCGTGATGTTTGGATTGTAATGCTTAAGCCCGGTGGCAATCCCGGTCAGCGAACCGCCGGTCCCCGTGCAGCCGCAAAACGCATCGACCTTGCCATTGGTTTGTTCAAGAAGTTCGTCGACAAACCCGCGATAGCCTTCCGGGTTGGCCGGGTTATCGGACTGGTTCATGAAAATCGCACCGGGGATGCTGCTGCCAAGTTCAGCGGCCAGTCGTTGGCGTTCAACTACGGCAACTTCGTCCTCGGCGTAATCGCCTTCAACGAAACGAAGCTCCGTCCCCATTGCCTTCATAACAGCGAGCTTGTCCGGGGCTGCGTGATGGTCAACCACGGCGATGAAGCGAAAACCAAGTTCGGCTGCAACAATTGCCAAACCAATGCCGGTATTGCCCGAAGAGGATTCAACAATGGTCCCACCCGCAGAAAGCCTGCCATCGCGGATGGCCGCCATGACCATGCTGCGCGCCATGCGGTCTTTCATGCTGCCGCCGGGATTGTTCTTTTCGATTTTAAGCAACAGCCGCGCATTCGGGGCTGATACCGGAACCTCCATAAGCGGTGTATTTCCAATCAGATTGCTTACCTTCGTCTCTATCATCGGGATGCTCCCTTGTGATCGTCCGGTTGAACTGTCGCCAGATCGGCGCTGATGGAAACGCGGCGCGGCATTGGCACCCTATGGAATTCATTTTCCAGAAGGTCCATCTGATAGCCGGCCGTGTTGGCGTAAACGAGCAAGTCGCCCGCTAACGGTTGGAATGGGAATGGCAGAAGGCGGTTGGTGATAACGTCTTCTTCAAGACAGCTATGGCCCGCGATATAAGCGCGCACCGGACCACCCTGCTCGCGGGTTGAATTGGCCGCTGGCACCAAGATCGGATCAATCAGAAATTCCGATGCGAACCAGGTTTCACACGCGCTAAAGCTGCTACCTTCGACAAACAAAACAAAGCTGCCATCAGGCTGGCGTTTGGTGCGCGCAATTCGGAAGACCGTAATTGCCGATTGATCAACAAGGCTCCTGCCCGGCTCAAGCGCCAGTGTGATGCCCTCGTCATTCAGATATTGCGCAACCGACTTGCCGCTTGGCCCGGTTGCCGACAGGAACTGATCCAGCCAATCATCGGCTTCATTCGGTCCGCCATAGGGGTAATAGGACCCCGGCACCTTGCCATTGCGATAATGGCTCGACTTTTGGGCATCAATGAAGTCGGCATAGGTATCCGCATCAAGATAACGGATCGGCAGACCACCGCCGATATCGACCATCTCGACACAAAGCCCATATTCACGAGCAACCATGATCCAGTCGGAAAGCTCGATCAGGGCCTCTACACGGTTATCAGCCTGATATCCGCCAAGATGGAAATGGAGCCCTTCAAACGCCAAGCGATCAGTGTTTTGCGCAACGACCTGCAAGCACGCATGAAGCTGTTCATGAGGAATACCAAACCGGCTGTGCTTGTTGCTTGTAGGGCGGAACCGCAGGAGAATGCGGGTCTTGGTCCCGGATAATTCGTCAGTCAGAAGTGCGAGAAGGTCTTCAAGCTCCTCCGCTAAATCGATCGAGATCAGCGCATTCACCGCGATCAACTCACGATGAAACACATCGTCCTTTGCCGGGCCAGACGCGCAGATATCGCTACCTGCACAGCCTGCATCCAGTGCATCGCGAAGCTCAAAACGGCTTGAGACATCCACCCCAAGACCGCATTGAACGGCTTCGGCCACAAGTGAATGCGACTTATTCACTTTTGCGGCGTAAAAAATTTTCGATTTCACGGCATGCGCATCCAATACGCCTGCCAGCCTCGCATGATTGATGCCGATGGTATGGGGAAACACCGCATTCAGCGGTGATCCATATGCCCCGACCCAATCATGCAGCTTGCTCTGTTGTTCGGCCGTCAAGCTCCGAATGACCGGATCAAGGAGTGGCTCCAGGATCGGCAATCCGGTTTCCTGAACGAAACCCGGTTTGTGTAAAGATTGATGGTTCATTCGCTCCGTCCCATGACCCTTTGGGTTCTAAATGCCAATTGATTTGGCTTGGAACAGGTGGCCCCACGACGGGACCACCTGATAAAAATCAGAAGTCCGCCGTAACCGTCAGCATGGCCGTGCGGGGTGCGCCGAGTGATACGAAGCGCCACTGGTTGACACCCGACCAGTATTTCTCATCCGTGACGTTCTGGATGCTGGCACGGAAGGTCATTGGTGTGCCGTAAAGCTCGGTTTTGTAGCGCGCGCCAAGATCAAGCGTGGTCCATTCCGGGATGTCCTGGGTGTTTGCGGTATCAACAAATTGCTCGGATGTATGCGTGACCGTACCGCTCAGCGTCAGGCCATCGACAAATGGGGTATCCCATTCACCAACAAGGTTGATCTGCATTTCAGGCGTACCGACCGGGCGAAGTCCTTTGCTTGACGCATTCACCGCCTTGGTGATTTCGGAATCAAGGAACATCACACCACCCATCAGGCGCACATCCTGGGTCACCTGACCAAAGACATTGAGCTCAATACCGCGGTTGCGCTGTTCGTTATCTGCGCGGAACTCGTTCGTAACAGAGTCCGTTGCACCGCTTGGCTGGGTGATCTGGAAGGCCGCGATGGAACCACCGATGGTACCGAAATCAAGCTTCACACCGGTTTCGATCTGCTTGGCGACATAGGGCGACATTGCTTCGCCAGAGTTCGATGCGGTTGACGGTGCGATGTCGCCCTTGTTCAGGCCTTCGATATAGTTGGCATAGACAGAAACGGTCTCAAGCGGCTTGACCACGATGCCCGCCATTGGCGAGATGACTTCGTCATTATAGCTGCTGGTTACCGCACCGCTTGTGTTGTAGTTATCGACCGAAATCGCCTGATGACGCGCACCAACGGTCACAAGAACCTGATCGCTAAAGAATGACATCGTATCAGCCAGCGCATAACCGGTAAGCTGGCTTTCCGAAGTCTTTGGCTTGTTGCTTGGTGCACTTACCGCAATTGGTGCAACGGCCAGTGTCGAATAAATATTGGCTGACGGGTTGGAGCCCGCATTGCTGATCCCTTGACGCAATTCATCTTCATAACGGGTCGCTTCAAAGGTCGCCTTATGCTTGATCGAGGCTGTTTCAAACTCGGTCCGCACGCCAGTACTGGCCGACCAGCGATCAGTCTGGAACCGGCGATATGACAAACCGTCATCAATATAGTCACCCGCTGCGTTCTGAACGGTTGGTGTCCCGAACAAGCGGTCAAGCTCGGTACGACCACCGCCGAAGCTGCCAAAGACAGTGATGTCTTCAATCACGTCATATTCGGCCTGGATCAGGCCCGACTGATCAACCGCATCGGACCATTCCCAATCCTGAATGGCGTTGGTTGAACCATCCGGTGCGTCGGGAATGACAAAGCCCGAGTTAAAGCGGAACTCACGTGCCGGAGCATTAAGGTTCTCCCGCTGATCAATCAGATCAAGCGATGCGCGGAACTTGTCACCTTTGTAATCAAGGGCCAGCGCACCAAGCGATGTTTCACGCGTCTGACGATCAAGGAAGGTATCGCCATTGTGGTACCCGCCGTTAAAGCGCACACCAAACTCTTCGTCTGCGCCGTAACGGCGGCTGAAATCAAGGTTGCCACCGCCCTGCTCGCCCCGACCGTAATCAAGGCTGACACGGTTCAGGTCTTCTTCGCCTGCACGTTTGGGCACGATATTGATCGCCCCGCCAACAGCACCGGTCGGGGACATGCCATTGAGCAACGCGTTCGGGCCTTTGACGACTTCGATGCGCTCAGCCAAACCCGACAACACGCGATAGGTCGGCGCAACACCATAGGCACCGTTAAAGGAAACCTCGCCGGTGTTATACAGGTTCACGCCAAAACCACGGATCTGATAGGTATCAAGGTTGGCGGTTTCGGCATTTGGCGCGCGCACGGACGGATCATATTGCAAGACGTCGGCAATCGTTTCGGCCTGCTGATCGGCGATGCGTTCGGCGGTGTAGCTTGTGATGCTGACCGGGGCGTCCATGATGTCGGTATTGCCAAGCATACCAAGGCGACCACCGCTTGCGACCTGACCACCGGCATAAGCCGCCGGAAGGTCGGACTGAACGCTGTTAGCTTCGACCAGAACCGGTGCGACCGTTACCGAACCATCCGCATTTTCGGGCGCATTGGCATCGACAAGGATCAGCGACTGGTTGCCGGTATCGCGATAGGACAAACCTGTCCCGCTAATAAGCTGTTCAATCGCATCTGGCACAGACATATTGCCGCGAATGGTGCGCGGCGCATTCAGGTCCGGCAGATCCACCGTATAGGCAATGCCCCAGCCGGAAACGTCGCCAATCTGGCTGACACCATCAGCGATGGATGTGACCGTAAGGTCAAAGGCATAGGTCGCCTGAGCAATTTCGATTTGTTCGGATTGTGTGTTTGAAAGTCCTTGCGCATTTGCCTGACCGATCATCATACCGGCGGGCACCCCCATTGATGTCGACATCAAAAGCGCTGAGATAAAGATATTCTTTTTTGATTTTGCCTGCTTGGAATCCAACTTCCCGCTCCACTGCTAAGTCTTTTCTTCAGGCAGGTCCCCCTGCATCTAGAAAGACAAACGAACGGGAAAAAGAACACCTCACGTCATGAGGTGCATTTTTTGCGAATTTTTCGCAATCTCAATAAATCACAGTCAACCAAGGTGAGGTTTTGACCAGTTTTGCCCCCACTGCGGCGGCCAGTGTTTCAAGCGATCTGTCGATATCTGCCGTTGGAAAACTGCCAGAAATCGTCTTGTCACCGATGTCCCCGACGGTCACAAATCGTCCGCTTGCGAAATTATCAAGCTGCGCGACCAAATCATCGACCCGCATATTGCGCACACTCAACCGGCCATGCATCCAGCTCTGTGTTGCGGCAATATCCACGCCGTCGCTAACAGTCAAACGCCCGGCTTCAAGGGCAACCACCTGCCCCGGGCCCAACAACACACCATCGCCATTCGCTTGGGTTGAAACCCGAACAGCGCCCTCTTCCACGCCAACACGGGTATTTTGCGTCAGGTAATCGACATTAAACCGGGTACCGACAACTTCAATCGTCGCATCCCCCGCCTTTACGCGGAACCGATCGCCATTGCGATGGGTCACGTCAAAAAACGCCTGCCCGCGCAAAAGCGCGACATCGCGTCGGCCATCTTCAAAGTCCGTTTTGATCGCACTATTGGCGGCAAGATAAACATGCGAGCCGTCTGATAGCTCAATATCGGTCACCATGTCCGAGCTGCTGACAATATCGGCCTGCATATTCTCGATCACATCAGGATTAAGGAACAAGGCCAATGCCGCACAGGCCGCCATTCCGGTAAAGGCAGAAACCGTGCGCACCGGTGAAAACCAACGGCGGAGCTTGCCAAACCCTGATTGTTTTTTGCTGCGGGCAGTCGCCAAACGGCTGGCCGGTTCTTCGACCTGGCCCCAAAGCACACGCATCTGATCAAAGGCCAACCGGTTGCCCATATCGGCATTCAGCCAGACATCAAATTCGACCTCTTGCGCAGCCGTCATTGAGCCGCCGATACGTCTTACGTGCCAGAGGGCGGCTTCATCCTTTTGCGTTTGGGTCGGGTTTTGGTCGGCTTGCATTGATCTATTGTTTGTCCACACGGTTGCGGCAGTTATCGCAGCCCTTCGGGCATGCACGCATCTCTATAACCAATAACGTATGACGAAGAAACATCCTCAGTCCGGTAGATAAATTCAGTCGACATCGCGATAATCAGACAAGCGTTCCTGACAATGGCGCATGGTGCGCGCCAGTTGCTTTTCCACGGCACTGATGGAAATGCCGTATTTTTTGGCCAGTTTCATATTCGAAATTCCGTCAATGCGATGAAGGATAAACATCTCGCGCGCCTTGGGTGTCAGTTCCAAAAGCGCCTGATCAAGGGCGGAAAGCGCCTGACGCGATTGCGCATGCTCTTGCGGTGATGATGTTTCATTCTGCCAAAGCTGCACGGGCAGAATGCCATTCATCACATTGGCCCGCCCCGCCGTGCTGCGATGATGGTCAATGACGGCATTGCGGACCGAAGCATACAGAACCTTGGTGTTTTCTTCGTCCGAGCCACGGTCACCCGCACGCATCAATCTTGCATAGACATCCTGCACAATCTCGACCGCGGTTTCACGATCCCGGACGCGACGGCTTGCCATCGACACCAGCTTTCCCCGGTGGTCTTCAAACAGTTTTGCAAGGGTGTTCTGCCAGAACTTCATGTTCAGATATTACCGCCATCACTTGGTCATCGCGCCCGCATGCAGTCCCGCGACGCTTGGTCGGACGGGTCATAACATTTGGGCGGGGTTCGGGCACTGCGACCTCCGGTCACAAATCACCCGACAGGCGCAACCTATCAATGATGATAATAATTTGCAATTGCAAATGATATTGTTACATCCCACCCCGCCAGGACCGCCCGGTTTTCGCGGCGTGGGAGAACTGTTTTTTCATTTTCAACCGATTCTGAGCATTCCAAGCCCCTGATTGGAAACGAAACATTGGCCTAAACCGAGCCACCTTCGGGCAGGGTTATGAAAAATATATAATGATAACAATCTGTTACATTTTGACAGATTTAGTTCACTATCAAAATTTCAAAACACTATAATTTTCGCTTGCAATTATTTTGGGTCATTCGTAACGTTTGTGAAAGAACAGAAAGGCAGTTGAGAACAACTGTCACAAATAAGAGCACCAGGGAGGAAGCGGTTGCTCACTTCAGACACATACGACATCGCCATTATTGGCGGTGGTATCAATGGTACCGGTATTGCACGTGATGCAGCTGGACGCGGGCTTAAGGTTTTCCTGTGTGAAAAAAATGACCTTGCCAGCGCGACCTCATCTGCCAGCACGAAGCTGATCCATGGTGGCCTGCGATATCTTGAACATTATGAATTCCGGCTGGTCCGCGAGGCGCTGATTGAACGTGAAGTTCTGTTGCGTGCTGCCCCGCACATCATCTGGCCGCTGCGTTTCGTGCTGCCCCATGTCAAAGGCCTGCGTCCGGCATGGATGATCCGTCTTGGACTGTTTCTGTATGATCATCTTGGTGGTCGTGAAAAGCTTCCGGGGTCCGAGGGCATCAAACTGAAAACCCATCCGGCGGGCAAGCCGCTGGTCGCAGGCATGGAAAAGGCGTTCGTCTATTCCGATTGCTGGGTACAGGATGCACGTCTTGTTGTCTTGAATGCGATGGATGCCCGCAATCTCGGTGCCGATATCGTGACGCGCACCGAATGTGTGTCGGCCAAACGTGATGGCGATGTCTGGAATGTCACCATCCGCGACGAAGATGGCGCGGAACATACCATTCGCGCCAAGTCATTGGTCAATGCCGCAGGCCCTTGGTGTGCGGAGCTTCTGGAAAACCGGGTCGAAGCCAAGAAGAAACAAGGCATTCGCATGGTTCAGGGCAGCCACATCGTTGTGCCCAAGCTGTTTGACCATGATTACTGCTATATCTTCCAGAACCCGGATGGCCGTATCGTTTTCGCCATTCCGTACGAACAGAATTTCACCCTGATCGGTACGACCGATCGCGATTACAAGGGTGACCCGTCCAAGGTCGCGATCAGCGCAGAAGAAACCGAATATCTTTGCAAGCTGGCCAACACCTATTTCGAGAAGAAAATCACGACCGATGATGTGGTCTGGGCCTATTCCGGTGTCCGCCCGCTTTATGGCGATGGCAGCGACGACGCATCAAAGGTCACCCGTGACTATGTTCTTGAGATTGATCAGGGCGATCATGGTGCGCCGCTTCTAAATATCTATGGCGGCAAGATCACGACCTATCGCAAGCTTGCAGAATCCGCGATGAGCAAGCTTTGCCCCCTGCTTGGGCGCGATGACACCCGCTGGACAGCCAACAAGCCGCTGCCCGGTGGTGACATCCCCGATGCCGATTTCGAGCGTTACCTTACCGCGATGCACAAGAAGTTTCCTTGGATTCCGGACGCTCAAATCTACCGTTACGTGCAAAACTACGGCACACTGACCCTTAATCTCGTTGGCGAGGCCTCTGATCTTAAAGGGCTTGGGCAGCATTTAGGGGATGACGTATATGAGTGCGAATTGCGCTATCTGGTAGACCACGAATGGGCCAAATCGGCAGAAGACGTCTTGTGGCGCCGCTCCAAACTGGGGCTGCATTTATCAGAAGAGACGCGTAACGCCATTGTCCAATGGTTCAAAACCGAACCGAAATCAAAAAACACCGTGAAAACGGGCGAAGGAAATACTGGAAAATGACCCTTACGCTTGAAAACATAACCAAGACTGTGGGAGGGGAGTCCCACATCGACGATGTGTCGATGACGCTGGAACCGGGATCATTCAACGTCCTTCTCGGACGGACCCTGGCCGGTAAGACGACCCTGATGCGTATCATGGCCGGGCTTGAACCGCCCACCAGCGGCCGTATCCTTGTTGATAATGTTGATGTGACCGGCATGGCTGTGCAGAAGCGCAATGTCGCGATGGTCTATCAGCAGTTCATCAACTACCCTTCTATGAATGTCTTTGACAATATCGCATCCCCGCTGAAGCTTCAGGGTGTAGATAAAGCCGAGATCGAAAAGCGCGTTCGCGAAACCGCAGCGCTGATGCATATCGAACATTTGCTTGATCGCCTGCCCCAGGAACTTTCGGGTGGCCAGCAGCAGCGTACCGCCATGGCGCGCGCCATGGTCAAGGATTGCAAATTGCTGCTGCTTGACGAGCCGCTTGTGAACCTTGACTACAAACTGCGTGAAGAGCTGCGCGAAGAAATTCCAAACATCCTGGCCGAGCGTGACACCATTGTTGTCTATGCCACCACCGAACCGATGGAAGCCCTGCTTCTGGGTGGTAAATGTGCGGTGATGCATGAAGGTCGCGTGACCCAGTTTGGCCCGACCACCAAGGTTTATCACAACCCGGCATCGGTCGAGACCGGTCTGATCTTCTCGGACCCGCCGATCAACCTGGTTGAAGCCGAAGTGCGCGAAGGCGCGATCTTTATGAAAAGCGGCCATCAAGTTCCACTTAAAGGTCACCTCGCAAATCTGGCCAATGGCACTTATACCCTTGGCATTCGTGCAAACCATCTGTCGGTTGATCCGACCGGGGATGACACGATCGCCATGCAGGGTCAGGTCGAACTGGCCGAAATCACCGGTTCTGAAACCTTTGTCCATGTGCATTTCAACGATGTGTCCTGGGTGATCCAGGAAGAAGGTGTTCACAACCCGCGTCTGGGTGAGGCCACTTCTTTCTATGTCGATCCGACCCGCCTGTTTGCCTTTGATGCGAACGGTGCGCTCGTGGCCGCCCCGCCGGTCGAAATTTCAAACGGCAAAGCGGCGTGAGGGTAGAGAAACAAAATGGCACGTATTGATCTTAAAAGCCTTGCGCATTCCTACTTCCCCGATCCGAAAACGGACGAAGATTATGCCCTGCGTCGGATGGAGCATGTTTGGGAAGATGGCGGCGCCTATGCGCTTCTCGGCCCGTCGGGCTGTGGCAAGACCACCCTTCTGAACATCATTTCCGGCCTTCTGACCCCGTCCCATGGTCAGGTCCTGTTTGATGGCAAGGATGTCACCAATCTGGCACCGGAAGAGCGCAACATTGCACAGGTTTTCCAGTTCCCGGTCATCTATGACACCATGACTGTCTATGACAACCTAGCTTTCCCGCTGCGCAACCGCGGTGTTGACGAAAAGCGCGTTGATGCGCGTGTGCGTGAAATCGCCGGGATGCTCGATCTGACCGGCAAGCTCAAGCAAAAGGCACGCGGCCTGGGTGCGGATGAAAAACAGACGATCTCGCTTGGGCGTGGTCTGGTGCGTGACGATGTCTCGGCCATCCTGTTTGACGAACCGCTGACCGTTATTGACCCGCATCTCAAATGGGTTCTGCGCCGCAAGCTTAAAGAAATTCACAACAAACTGCGTCCGACCATGGTGTATGTCACCCATGACCAGGTCGAAGCTCTGACGTTTGCAGACAAGGTCGTTGTCATGTATGGCGGCAAGGTCGTGCAGCTGGGCACCCCGCAGGAACTGTTTGAAAATCCGGCACATACCTTTGTCGGTTACTTCATCGGAAGTCCTGGCATGAACATCATGGATTGCAACATCGATGATGGTGCAGCCTGGATTGATGGTCAGCGCATTGGTCTTTCGGATCGTCACCTTGAAGCGATTTCCAAACAAAGTGGCAAGATCGAACTGGGCATCCGTCCGGAATTCCTGACGCTTGAAACCGGAAACGCCACCAAGGGCGACGGTGTCGAAGTCAATATCATCAAGGTCGAAGACCTTGGCCAATACAAGATCGCAACCACCCGTTTCGGGTCATCTGAAGTCAAAGTAAAGCTTGGCGAAGACGAACAGGTAATCGGCCAGTCCGGTATTCTGCGCTTCGCACCTGAATGGACCAAGCTTTACGCCGACAGTCAGCTGGTCGCGTAAGGGGGGATGAGGAAATGAACAAGATTACCAACAACAAGGCCTGGTTCCTCGTCCTGCCGGTCTTCTTTATTGTCGCCATCAGCGCGATCATCCCGCTGATGACGGTTGTGAACTATTCGGTTCAGGACATTTTCGATCCGCAGACCCGCTTCTTTGTCGGGACAGAATGGTTTGAACAGGTTCTGGCAGACAGCCGCCTGCATGACGCGCTGATCCGTCAGATCGTCTACACCATGAGCGTTCTGTTCATCGAAATTCCGCTGGGCATTGCTGTTGCCCTGACCCTGCCGCGCAAAGGCTGGGGTGTATCGGCATCAATGGTTCTGCTTGCCCTGCCGCTGCTTATTCCTTGGAACGTGGTTGGCACCATCTGGCAGATCTTTGGCCGTGCAGACATTGGTCTGGGTGGTTACGTCATCAACCTGATGGGCATTGATTACAACTACGCCCAGAACCCGATGGATGCCTGGCTGACCGTTCTTGTCATGGACGTTTGGCACTGGACCAGCCTGATTGTTCTGCTGTGCTATGCCGGTCTTCGTTCGATCCCGGATGCCTACTATCAGGCCGCAAAGATTGACGGTGCGTCGCGCTGGGCCATCTTCCGCTTTATTCAGCTTCCGAAAATGCAGTCGGTTCTCGTGATTGGTGTTCTGCTGCGCTTCATGGACAGCTTCATGATCTATACCGAACCGTTCGTCCTCACGGGTGGTGGTCCGGGTAACGCAACCACCTTCCTCAGCCAGTTCCTCACACGGATGGCAGTTGGTCAGTTTGACCTTGGTCCGGCAGCAGCCTTCTCGCTGGTCTACTTCCTGATCATTCTGCTGGTTTGCTGGGTTTTCTATACCGTCGTGATGAACGCCGGAAAGCAGGGGGAACAATAAAATGCAGTTCCAGAAACGACATATCGGACTTCTTCTTTACATTCTGTTCCTGTTGCTGCCGATCTATTGGCTGTTCAACATGTCGATCAAGACCAATACGGAAATCCTGGGCGCTATGACCCTGTTCCCGGATAACCCGACATTGGCCAACTATGCGACGATCTTGACCGATCCGGCTTGGTATACCGGCTATATCAACTCGATGATTTATGTCGGGATCAACGTTGTGATCTCGCTCGTGGTTGCGCTTCCGGCGGCTTATGCCTTCTCGCGCTTCAACTTCACTGGCGACAAGCATCTGTTCTTCTGGCTTCTGACCAACCGTATGGCACCACCGGCCGTATTCTTGCTGCCGTTCTTCCAGCTTTATTCAAGTGTCGGCCTGTTTGACACCCATATCGCTGTGGCCCTTGCACACTGCTTGTTTAACGTGCCGCTGGCTGTCTGGATCCTTGAAGGCTTTATGTCTGGCATTCCAAAGGAAATCGATGAAACCGCCTATATCGACGGTTATTCGTTCCCGCGCTTCTTTGCCACGATCTTCCTGCCGCTGATCCGTTCAGGCATCGGTGTGACAGCCTTCTTCTGCTTCATGTTCAGCTGGGTTGAGCTGCTTCTGGCCCGCACCTTGACCTCGGTCGAAGCAAAGCCGATCGCAGCAACCATGACCCGTACCGTTTCGGCGTCTGGTCTGGATTGGGGTGTTCTTGCCGCAGCTGGCGTTTTGACAATCGTCCCGGGTGCCTTGGTGATTTGGTTCGTTCGTAACTACATCGCCAAAGGTTTCGCCATGGGTCGCGTGTAATCGGAAAACAGGAGGAATTTCAACATGGCATGGATGGCCTGGACCCCGATTACCGCAGCGTTTTTCAGCTGCATCATCCTGATGTTGATCGGGATGGGAATTTGGCAAGCGGTTTCACCAACCGTTCCACGGCGCGGCTTCTTGCCGCTGGTGACCACACGTGGTGATCGCTTGTTCATCAGCTTGCTTGGTGCAGCCTATATCCACTTGGGTTGGTTGGCATTTACCGATGTCGCCCTTTGGATTGGCTCCATCATCGCCCTTGCATGGCTCATCATTGTGATGCGCTGGGGCTAAGAATTCGGAACGGTACCGTGTCCTACAACGGTGCCGTTCCTTCTGCATTCATCACGGTGGGTTGCCGTCTTCCCCCACCGTTGATGACCGGGTTTACCGGATGAGCAAAAAGGAAGACGACCAGGGAGAAAACGACATGATCGTTAAAGCCAAAGGTGCATCGAGCGTTGTTAAAGGCAGTGCCGTAGCAGTCGCCCTTGGTCTGGCTGTGCTGGCGAACCCGGCAATGGCAGATCAGTACACCGATGCAGCGAAAAAATGGATCGACAGCGAATTCCAGCCGTCGAGCCTGAACAAAGATGCCCAGATGGCCGAACTTGAGTGGTTCATCAAAGCAGCTGAACCGTTCCGCGGCATGGACATCAACGTGGTGTCTGAAACCATCACCACGCACGAATATGAGTCCAAAGTTCTGGCAAAGGCATTCTCGGAAATCACCGGGATCAACCTGACCCACGACCTGATCGGCGAAGGCGATGTCATCGAGAAACTGCAGACCCAAATGCAGTCGAACCGTAACATCTATGACGCTTACATCAATGACTCGGACCTGATCGGTACCCACTCGCGCTATGACGCAGTTGTACCGCTGTCTGACTTCATGGCTGGCGAAGGTGCAGACGTCACCTCCCCGACCCTGGATCTGGAAGACTTCATCGGTCTTTCCTTCACCACCGGTCCGGATGGCAAGCTTTATCAGCTTCCTGACCAGCAGTTCGCGAACCTTTACTGGTTCCGTTACGACTGGTTCCAGCGTGAAGACCTGCAGAAGCAGTTCAAAGACAAATACGGCTATGATCTTGGTGTTCCGGTCAACTGGTCGGCATATGAAGACATCGCAGAATTCTTCACCAATGACGTGAAAGAAATCGACGGCAAGCAGGTCTATGGTCACATGGACTACGGTAAAAAAGACCCGTCGCTGGGTTGGCGCTTCACCGATGCGTGGCTGTCGATGGCTGGCGCTGGCGACAAGGGCATCCCGAACGGCCTTCCGGTCGACGAATGGGGTATCCGTGTTGAAGGTTGCGCACCGGCTGGTTCGAGCGTGACCCGTGGTGGTGCTGCAAACGGCCCGGCGGCTGTTTACGCACTGACCAAATACATTGACTGGCTCAAGGCTTATGCTCCGGCAGAAGCTGCTGGCATGACCTTTGGCGAAGCTGGTCCGGTTCCGGCACAGGGCCAGATTGCTCAGCAGATCTTCTGGTACACCGCGTTTACCGCGGATATGGCCAAAGAAGGTCTTCCGGTTGTGAACGAAGACGGCACGCCGAAATGGCGTATGGCACCGTCGCCGCACGGCCCGTACTGGGAAGAAGGCATGAAGCTTGGTTATCAGGATACCGGTTCCTGGACCCTCATGAAATCGACCCCGCTTGAGCGTCGCAAAGCCGCTTGGCTCTATGCTCAGTTCGTGACCTCCAAGTCGGTCTCGCTGAAAAAGACCCTTACCGGCCTGACCCCGATCCGTCAGTCGGACCTCGACACGCCGGAAATGACTGAAGCAGCACCGAAACTCGGTGGTCTGGTTGAGTTCTATCGTTCCCCGGCACGTGTTGCTTGGACCCCGACCGGCACCAACGTTCCGGATTACCCGAAACTGGCTCAGCTCTGGTGGCAGAACGTTGCCGAAGCTGTAACCGGCGAACGGACCCCGCAGGAAGCCATGGACAACCTCGCGAACTCCATGGACCGTGTTCTGCAGCGTCTGGAACGTGCAGGTATTGGTGGCGAATGCGCACCGAAACTGAACGAAGAACGTGATGCCCAGTACTGGTTCGACCAGCCGGGCGCACCGAAGGCGAAACTCGCCAACGAGAAGCCGCAGGGTGAGACCGTTAAATATGACGATCTGATCGCTGCATGGCGTGAGGGCCGCGTCAAGTAAAGGCCCACTGGGGGTGCCGGGGATGTTTTCATCCCCGGCCGTCCCGCCCGATTTTCAGAACGAATTTGATATATTTGCAGTCTGTTTCATTAGGTCATTAAGCCCACAAAAAGCCCAGACATCCGAAAAACGGATGCGCATGTCCCACAAGGGAATGTCTGCCCAAACATAAGATAACCAGCGGGCCAGACAGGGAGGAAACAGTGAATACCGCCATCAAAAAACGACGCGCTGGCCTTGGCATTCAAGGTCGGCTCATGGCTTCTTTTGCCTTAATTCTGGTTCTGGCCGGCATTTCATCGGCCGTATCCTGGGTCTCTTTTGGCAATAGTCGCGATCTTGTCGCTGACATCACCACCGACAGCCTGCCTTCCATCATCCGTCAGATGGAACTGGCGATGAACGGTGTCGGATTGGCTGCACAGGCCCCGGTTCTGGCAGCGTCGCGTAATGCGGACGAGCTTGCTGAAACCGAAGCACGTCTTGATCAGTTGATCGCCGATGCGCGCACCCGCCTGACCGAGATTGCCGATGCCAATCCCGAACCGGTGATGATTGATCTGTCTGCCAACGCTGACCTCGACGCTGCCGAAGACGGCGCGCAAGCAAGTGACATGGCAGAAGGCGACGCAACGACGGAAACGGCTGCGACCGAACCCGAACTGGTCGATGCAGTTGCAACCCTGACAGCCCAGCTTGATGACATTGTCGCACGCCGTGAAAAGCTTCATCAACTGACCACCCAGCGCCTTGATATCGAAAAGCAGCGCGGTGATCTGACCCTTGATATGGTCTTTGCCTATGGCGATCTGTCCGAATTCATAAGCCCGCTGGTCGAGGTCGTTGATATTGACGTTGATCGTGGCATTTCGCGCGTTGCCAATGGCAACACCGATGCCGCCGCCAAGCTTGAAGAAACCATCGGCTTTTCCAAACTGATTTCCGAAATCCGCGCGAATGTGAACCTTGCCTTTGGCATGCTGACTGCTGCCATTGCCGTCCCCGAAGGCGAGGCAATGGACGAAGTCCGCAATCAATGGAGCTGGGCTGAGCTTCGCATTACCGACGCGCTTGAAGACCTGCCCGATAATGATGATGGCAACCGCATTCGTGAATTGGCCAAGGCGCTTCTGGCCTATGGCACCGGCGGGGATAGCGTGTTTGATCTGCGTGAAACCGAATGGGACAACCAGTATCAGACCGAGCAAACCCTTGATGCGACCCTTGCCACGGCCGAGGCCCTGTCAAAATCCATCTCGCTTATGGTTGATGCCAAGCGTGACGCGGTTGATGCCAATGCCACCGATGCCCTGTCGCAGGTAGACCGTGATCAGCGTCTGATTGCCATCATTGGCGCGGCTGTTCTGGTGATTTCGCTGGCGATCCTGATCTTCTATGTCCGTGGCAACCTGATCAAACGTTTGCTGCATGTGATTGATGGCATGCGCAAAGTCGCCAATGGTGATCTGTCGACCGAGGTCAAAGACACCGGCCGCGATGAAATTGGCCGCATGGCTGAAATCCTTGGACAATTCCGCGAAACCAGCCTTGCCGCCCAGCAGGCCGAGGAAAAAGTTGCCCGTGAACGCGAACATGCCGAAGCCAAACGCCGTCGCGACATGCTTGATCTGGCGGATGCATTCGAAGCATCGATCATGCAGGTGGCCGAGGGTGTCGCCCGCGAAGCGGAAAACATCCAGACCACATCCAATCAGGTCCGTGATCGTGCCCAGGTCGCCTCAACCAACGCCACCGGTGTTGCCGGCGCGTCCGAGGAAATCTCGATCAATATGGCGTCCGTGTCTGATGCGGCCCAGTCGCTCTCAGAACGCGTTCGCGATACCGGCCACCGTGCACAGAAATCGGTTGGCGCTGCCACCAGCGCGGTTGAAGCCGCCCAGCGCACCAACGCGACCATGCATGAACTTGAAACCGGCGCGCAGGAAATCGGCGAGATTTTGAGCCTTATTCAGGATATTGCCGCCCAGACCAACCTTCTCGCACTCAACGCAACGATTGAGGCCGCCCGTGCGGGCGAAGCAGGCAAAGGCTTTGCCGTGGTGGCGCAAGAAGTCAAAAACCTTGCCAATCAGACCGGGTCTGCGACTGATCGCATTGCCGAACGGATCAATGAAATCCAGTCGACAACCGGCATTGCCGTTCAGGCAATCGCAGGCATTCGTGACAGCATTACCGGCATTCATGAAACCGTTGGTGAAATGTCCGATGCGGTCAGCGAACAACAGGAATTCGTTGCCGAAATCGCCAGCAATGTCGAGCAATCAGCAACCGCTGCTGGCGAAATGAATGGCACGATCGCACAGGTTAGTACGGCAGCTGATGACAACCTTCAGGCCGTTGATGGCCTGCGCGAGGCAACCGATCGCCTGCGCAGTCAATCTGATGACCTTGGCAATCGTGTACGTGAGTTCCTGAGCAATATCCGGTCCGAGCAAACAGAAGAAACAACCTCCTCCCTGCGATGAGCGCACCTCGCCGGGACTGAGCGGGCTTTCGCCCCGAATTGTCCAATCAGTCCCGGCATTTTTTTGCCCCCTCTTCGCAGCAAAATGATAGACCTGTTGATATGAAAAACATGATCGTCCGCCCGTCAAATTCGCCCCGTATTTCGGCCCTTAAATCCATGGTCGCCATGCCAGCAATCGGCGTTGCTGCGTGCCTTGCATTTGGCACGTCATCAAGCGCGCATGCCGCTTCTGCCCTTGATGACGGCATCTCGGCCTATCGCCATGGGGAGTTTGAAAAGTCGGCTTCGATCTTTGCCCCGCTTGCGGAAAATGGTGACACCACAGCCCAGTATCTTCTGTCCTGTCAGACGATCAACGGGGCTGGTGTAACCGCCAATGAAGATGCCGGTTGGGACATGATGAAAAAGGCCGCTGGCAACCTTCAACCTGACGCCAGCATCATCATGGCGCGCAAGCTTGAAGCCGATAAGGCGCCCCGCGATCTGATCCGTGGTCTTTATCAGCAGGCAGCGGACAAGGATCAAACCCAGGCCATGCTGTGGCTGGCCCTTGATGCGATGGATCAGGGCAATGCTGATCAGGCCAAAGAGCTTTTGGAAAAGGCATGGGAACTTGGCGATCCGCGTGCGGCCACCCTTTTGGCCAACCGTTTCACCAAATCTGATAGCGGCCGGTATCAATATCTGCGCGCTGCGGCCCAGCGCGGTGAAATGCGCGCAGCAGCCTATTTGGCCGAAGAAGCCAAATCGGTTGACGACACGGCCGAAGCCGTTGGCTGGTGCGCGATTGCCACCGGCCTTCCGGGCCATAACGAAGATGTCGATTGGAAATCAATTGGCGATGCGGTCGAAGACAATTGCTCGAAATTCGACAAGGATCTTGATGCCGAAGACCGCGCGGCCAACCGTGAAAAAGTTGACCAGTTCCTTGCCAGCTTCTTTGAAGAATACAAACCCTGGCAACCCTGGCAGGCGTGCGCTGTCAGATAGCCTTAATTCAAATTTATCGAAGCTAGTTTTCCATGTAAGTTCTGTTATCTGCTTTCTGCGCCTAGTAAAGCCCTTTCAAGATTGGCATTATCTAGGTTAGCTCCCTGTAAATTAGCCCCTTCAAGATTGGCATTATCTAGATCAGCTCCTTGTAAATTAGCCCCTTCAAGATTGGCATTTCTTAGGTCAGCCCCTTGTAGTGAGGCCCCTTCAAGGTTTGAATTTTTTAGATTAGCGTCTTTTAGGTTGGCTTCGTCTAAGTTGGCACCCACAAGTCTAGCGCTCTCTAGGTTGGCTATTTTTAGGTTTGCTTGGGACAAGTTAGCTCCCTCCAGATTAGCATCCACAAGGATTGCCTCGGAGAGGTCCGCACCCTGAATCACCGCGTTCTTGAGGTTAGCGGACCGCAAAATACCATCTGTTAGGTTTGCTTGCTCTAGGTCACAGTTTTCCATATTCGCACGATACAGATCGGCTCCTTGGAGTTGAGCATATGCTATTTGCGAACCGGAGAGATCTGCGTGCATCAATACTGAGTGGTTAAAGTTTGAAAAATTAAGAATAGTCTTTGACAAGTTTGCTCGGATCAACAGTCCTCCCGAAAAATCTGTATCACCAAGTACTCCTCCAGAAAGGTTCGCATAAGAAAGGTCAGCTTCATACATAAACGTACCGACCATCCAAGGTGCGGTCTTATCTTTACCAAGAAAGTCAATGCCTTTCAGCATTTGCAAACCACTGTCGATCCGAAGCCCTCCTCCAAACACCATACGCTCAACAAGGCTTCGCGCTGCGAATTGGTTTCCTCTCCAATCGATAAGAGCAAAAGGCTCTTCAGCCGGAACTGCAAGTGTTGCAGCACTATAGCATGCCATCAAAGAAATCTCTGAATTTCTCTGCTTCTTTTCAAGTGATCTCCAAGTATCTCCATCAGATACAGGCACCATCACCCCATCATGAATAGAAATTGTCATTAAATCTGCTAATATTTTCTGTTTTTCTTCCTCATATTTCCCTTCCCATGCCAAGAGAACGTGCCGCCTCAGGAAAATCAATATCTCTCTTGTGACCGGTGAGAAACTCGTTAACCTAGCCCACCTTTGCAGTGCATCACTATAGAACTGTGGTTTAAACTCACATAATATCTCTTCGACAGCTCGCCACAACGCACGTGCGACCAAATATTCGCCAAAACTACGATGACTAAACTCAAACCCCTTTCCGCCGTTGTCTGATGTTCTTAAATAAAATGTTAACGCTAAATTCTTGTAATCTTCCTTTTGATCATTACAAAACTCTTCCCACACGGACTGGGCATTCAAGACGGTAAGTACGTTGAGAAAGTCCTTTTCTGAAGCAACTCGACTTTCACCGGACCACCATGCAGCTATGGCAATCGCCTCCATTAAACGATCATATTGATCCTCGTCGAGCTCAGCTTGAACACCAACTGCCCCCCCTCCCCAAAGACGCTGATAGATATCGCGGAATAGTTTGTCATAAACACGGTTCGGGTTTATCGCAGCATCTTCCCAATTGTCATTCGTATAACCCGACATTGCCAAGAGATAGCACAATAGTGGTTCCGCACTGAGTTCCTCTAAGTTACTCGACTGCAACGCCTCTGGCACTTCCTCTGATTGTCCAGTCGCAATTGCGTAACGCTTCCACCATACCGGTCGTTGATCTTGGTACAGCGGGTCCTCAGGCTCGCTTCCATTTCCCTGAAGCGGAAGAAAACCCAATACTTCAACTGCATCTTGCTCAGCAATTTTCTTTTTTAACCTGTCTTTTGTGATCTTAACGATCGGCTCCCTGCCAGTTATTACTGCCATTGCGCCACATGCATTGGGCACACCGAGAGCTTTGAGAACCTTATCAACTTCTTCTAATACCTCTCTGGCAAGGTTATCGGCAGCCAACCCCGGCATTGCTAGTTCATCAAGACCATCAAAGATGAGGCAGAATGGCCGGTTAACGTCAGCCTGCCTGTAGTCGATTGGCGACGAGCTGAACACTTTAGCTTCCGCTACCAATAGACGAGATACCTCATCCACTAGTTCATTAGAGAGGTCAACATGCTCAAGCGGCACAAAAATTGGTCGAATGTCCTCATGATCCGCGAGTACTGATGCAAGCCTTCTGCCAAAGCTCGACTTACCAGATCCTGGTCCACCATAAATAAGTCTTATTGGTCGCCTGATGTCACGCTCAGAAATCCAATCTAATGTCGATCGCTCAAGGTCGACAATATTGTTGAGTATCTCGTTTGAGGAGCTGACCTCAGTCCAACAACCGCGCAACGGGACGTAGAGTTGCGATAACGAGATACGAGTATCTCTTTGACCAAATACCGGAGCGACATTAAATGCATATCTCAATTGCGCTCTGTACTGTTCCCACTCTCGTTCCATAGCATTTGCTGAAGCGGCTGGGTTATCGAGCCCATCCTTCAAGGGGTCAAAACTTCCACCACTATCGCGGAGAACTTCATAAACTCCTTGATTGAAAGCTGCGTCCAGTTTTGCCCCCAGCACCGTGGGGTCGGGTTCGATATCTCTTCGTACGTGTGCGAGAAGCTCAACAATAGATGTTCTTATTTCTTGATATAACGGTAACGAGACAGGTTTGTGAAAGAATGAGCTATTGATTGAGTAATCGCCTTTCTCGATCTTTTCAGAGGTTCCCTTCAGGAGATTCCGTGTCTCTTTCAATGCTTGTCCCTGCTCTTCCTCAGACAGATCTGCGGAAATTTGCTCTATTGCCCAAGCTAGAGAAACAAATACAAGAGCTCGAGCACGCTCAGCGTCACCGACCTCGACCTTAAATGAACTTAGGGTGGTAGAAACGGCAGCTGCGATTGTATTGACACCCTCGTTTGCGCCAAAAAAAGTAGCGAACCCACGAACCGCCACCTCGGCAACCCCTGAGACCAACTGGCTCCACTCGATTGCAATCTTTGGATTGCTTCCCTTTATCTTCTGTCCGCTCTCGCCAACTGCCACACCATCACCTCAGCTGTAAGCTCTATTAGAAACCACTAAGGCAAACAGTAGCATTCATTATCTGTTTCTCAAGCACTTTGATACTCTCTAAAGTAGAAAATTGGAAAAGTGCCTTTCGCTTAAATATCAAAACCGCATTAACAATCGGAGTTTCTCAGACGAGACCATGCTAATGAGAAGATAAATTACTAAGCATCTGAAGCACGTTGCGCGCTTAAGATCGCATTGATTGATGCAAGTTCATCAACCGTGTTTGCATTGGCAAACAGGCCCGGCTGATCTGATCGTTCGTCATAGAAAAGCTCTGCGGCGTTTAGCGCATCAAGCGGCCCGCGTACGCGGCGCTTCCCGTCTGCCAGTAATTTGGCAATCACAGGTGCTGCATTCCGGTGCCAAGCCGAAGACAGATAATGATCGCGTCCTGCGTGATTGACATAGGCGGCCTTGGCACCCTTTTTCAGTGCTGCGTCAATCAACTCGATGGCCATGCGGCCCGGCACCACCGGGCAATCCACCGGATAGGTGACAAGCCAATCGATGCCGTCTGGCAAGGCATTAAGCCCGCCCAAAACGCCGCCCAATGGCCCCTGCCCGGCTTCGGGCAAATCACCGATAACGGGCACACCAAAATTGGCGAATGCACCGGCATCGTCATTTGATGAAATCATCACCTGATCGCATTGCCGTGCGGCCCGCATAACCGCAAGCTCGATCAGGGGTTTTCCGGCGATCTCGCGAAATGGCTTATCCCCGCCCATGCGTTTGCCCTCCCCCCCGGCCAGAACAAGACCAAGGGTCGGCACAGATGGCTTTTGCGGATCACGGGGTGCTTCAGACATGGGATCGGACCTTGGAAATTCGGGGGCAGATCAGATAATGATCCATCATAGCGCAGTTGGCATTCCCGCGCATCAGAAGCCTTGCCACCAAGGCATATCTGATCGGCGCTCAGAGCACGCAGATACGTCATTTTGACATTGTTGCATGACATCGCATTGGCTAGAATTCGCATCACACATCGCGGCTTGCCGCCCGATTGCCGGACGACCGGTGATCGTTATAGGACGTATGGGGACGGCCCCTTTAAAAGGAGGCCGACCATGGCCTGGATTGCATTGATCATTGCCGGTGTTTTGGAAGTTTGCTGGGCATCTGGCCTGAAATATTCCGAAGGTTTCACCAAACCCGTTCCCACCATCTTTACCCTTGTCACCATGGCAGGCAGCTTCTGGCTTTTGGCCCTTGCCATGCGCACCATTCCACTCGGCACGGCATACGCCATCTGGACCGGCATTGGCGCGGTTGGTGCGGTTATCTTTGGCATCGTCATGCTGGGAGAAGCCGCCAGCATCGGACGCCTGATCGCGATCTGCATGATCCTTGGCGGGATCATCTTGCTGAAACTGTTCAGCCCCGCCTGAGTTTGGATTTGATCTCGAAGCAAAACAGGGCAGCCAATGGCTGCCCTGTTTTCGTTCGAAGTAGTCTCGATCAATTGACCAGCACACCTGCCTCGATTTGTTTTGCAACGGCCTTGCCAAGGATGGCGTGTTCCTCGGCGGTGAAATGAATGCCATCGACACCGCTGGTACCAATGACACTTCCCGCATCAAAGACCGGCACATTGGCAAGCTTGGCCGCACGATTAAATGCATCGGCAAATTGTTGGGAGATTTCAACACCACCCGCCATGTTGGCTGAAAGCGGGGTTTTGGAAATGTCACCCATCGGCGGCGGTGTCACCAACAGCACCTTTGGCGTGCCATAAGTGGTCAAAACCCCGCCATTGATGTTGCGCACGATATCCACCAAATGCATCGCTCCTTGCGCCACCTGATCGGCATTACGATCAAACTGCGCCTGCGCGTCATTGGTGCCCAGCATCACGACGACCAGATCAAGCGGCAGGTTCTTGGCCAGAACCTCCGGCAGGTCCTTGGCACCATTGAAGTCTTCGGCCGCCAACGCGCCCAGATCCTCACCGAAATCCAGATCGGTCGTGCGGCCGTTCAGCCCATCAACAATCACGGTATAGTCTTCGCCAAGGGCGGTTGCCATGACGCCGGCCCACCGTTCGTCATCGCCAAACCGTTCAACAGGGAACGCCTCCAGTTTTGCCTTCCAGCCCCAGCTGTTTGAATTGCCAAACACCAGAATGCGCTTTGCGTCATCGGCATGGGCAGAAGCCCCACCCAATAGCCCGGCGCACAGCGCCATTGCGCCCAACCAGATCGTTGATTTCCCAAACATCATCCAAACTCCATGCTTTGTGCGGATCTTCCGCGAAACTGAATGACGACAGCCTATGACCTGAGCTATGGTGAAACAATCTACGCAATACTGAATTATTTACTGAAATATTTTCATCAATGATGAATGAGAACATCAGCGATCTGGCGGCCTTCTGCGCCATTATCGAACTGGGCAGCTTTCGCGCCGCTGCCAAGCAATTGCGCGTGACACCCTCTGCACTCAGCCACCGCATCAAAAACCTTGAAGACAGCCTGCAAGTCCGGTTGTTAAACCGCACCACGCGCAGTGTCGCGCCAACTGATGCGGGCCGCGCACTTTATGATCGGGTCAGTCCGGCCATGCGCGAGATGAGCGGTGCGTTGCAAAGTCTTGATGATTATCGATCCGGCCCGACCGGCACATTGCGGCTTAATGTTCCGGCCAATGCCGCGCGTGTGGTGCTTGCCCCGGCCATCGCCGGTTTTTGTCGCGATAATCCCAATGTTCGCCTTGAGATCATTGAAAATGATGGTTTCGTCGATATCGTCGCCGGGGGATTTGATGCCGGTATCCGGTTTGAAGAAACACTGGCACCAGGCATGACCGCCATTCGCCTTGGCCCTTCGATCCGCCCGATGGTGATCGCAAGCCCGGATTACCTCAAACGCCATGGCACGCCCATGAACCCGAATGATCTGGCCAATCATAACTGCATCAATCTGCTGTTTCCCGGCGGCAAGCTTGCACCATGGGACTTCACTGATGGCGAGAACCATTTCGTTTTGGCAAATAACGGCAATCTGACCGTAAGCTCAACGCAGATGATGCTTGATGCGGTCAGGAACGGGATCGGCATTGGCCAGAAGATGCAAGGCAGTGCCGATGATGCCATCGAGCGCGGCGAGATTGTCCCGATCCTTGAAGACTGGATGCCCGATTACGGCCAGTTCTGGATTTACTATCCCAAACGCACCTACCTGCCATCCGCCCTTCGTGCCTTCATCAATTCGGTCCGCGCCTTTCACGGGCAAACCGGCACCTGAAACAAGAAATGCCGCCCCGAAGGACGGCATTTCAAGGTCAGGTACATATCGGGTCGATCAAACGCCAGCCGGAATACCGCTGCGTTCAACCTTGCGCGGGGATGTGATTTCTTTCCATTTGGAAAGGGCTTTGTTCACCGCCGGATAAGGTTCGCGGGCAATGAATTCGCCGTCGCCGCATTTTGCAATAACCACACCTTCTTCGGCAGCAATCCGGCCACGGCTGATCGTGTAACGCGGAAGACCGGTCACCTCGATACCTTCGAACACGTTGTAATCGATCGAGGATTGCTGATGTTCTGCCGTGATGGTTTTTGATGCCTTCGGATCCCAGACAACAAGGTCGGCATCTGCCCCGACAAGGATCGCACCCTTGCGCGGATAGATATTGAGGATCTTGGCAATGTTGGTCGAAGTGGCGGCTACGAATTCGTTCGGGGTCAGACGACCGGTGCCAACACCATAGGTCCAAAGAAGCGGCATGCGGTCTTCAAGACCGCCCGTACCGTTCGGGATTTTGGTGAAATCGCCAACGCCCATGCGTTTCTGTTCGGTCGTAAACGCGCAATGGTCGGTCGCAACAACCTGCAGGCTGCCCGACGCCAGACCATTCCAAAGGCCATCCTGATGTTCTTTGCTGCGGAACGGCGGGGACATGACGCGACGTGCGGCATGGTCCCAATCGGTGTTTTTATATTCGCTGTCATCAAGGATCAGGTGCTGGATCAGCGGTTCGCCAAAGACGCGCTTGCCATTGGCACGCGCACGGCGGATAGCTTCATGGGCCGGTTCGCACGATACGTGAACGATATAAAGCGGCACCTTGGCCATATCGGCAATCATGATCGCACGGTTGCATGCTTCACCCTCAACATCAACAGGACGGGAATATGCATGGGCTTCCGGACCGTTATTGCCCTCGGCCAGCAATTTCTGCTGAAGGGTTGCGACCACGTCGCCATTTTCGGCATGAACAAGCGGCATCGCGCCCAGATCAGCACAGCGCGAGAAGGACGCGAACATCTCGTCATCATCAACCATCAAAGCACCCTTATAGGCCATGAAGTGCTTGAAGGTGTTGATGCCTTTTTCCTCGACAACGATTTTCATCTCGTCAAAGACCTGCTCGCTCCACCAGGTGATGGCCATGTGGAAGGAATAATCACAAACGGCTTTGGAGGATTTGTTATCCCAGGCCTGAAGCGCTTCAAGCAGCGACTGGTTCGGGGCAGGAAGGCAGAAATCGACCACCATGGTCGTGCCACCGGCAACTGCCGCCTTGGTGCCGCTTTCAAAATCGTCTTCGGAATAGGTGCCCATGAAAGGCATTTCCATATGGGTGTGCGGATCGATCCCGCCGGGCATCACATAGCAGCCGTCGGCGTCAATCACCTTGTCCCCGGTCAGATTATCGCCAATCGCGGCGATCTTGCCGTCTTCGATCAGGATATCGGATTTGTAAGTCAGATCGGCGGTAACGATCGTTCCGCCACGAATAACCATGGACATGGGTGGCTCCTTGTCTGTCTGAGGGCTGAAAAGTTGCGGGCCATCCCGGCATTTCACCCGTTCCCCGACCAAAATCGGGACTTCTGAATTCGCATTTATTCGGGAGGTAAATCTGTCTGGCGGGACCAAAGTCACCGCCAGACAGTCAAGATCGGATTACATCGACGCCTTGTCGGTCACAGCCGAGGTCCATGCACCTTCCGGTTTTTTGGTGATCACCGGATCGGAACCACCAGACAGAAGGCTGTCAACGGTGCGCTCGTAAGCCGCTTCATCAAGGGCCGGGCCATCACCCAGCAGCTTGGCGATTTCGCTCATCATGCGGACCTGATGTTTTTCGGTCTGTGCACCGGTCAGGTCGTTATCAAGAACGATCATTGCGGCTTCTTCCGGGTTTTCCTTTGCCCACATCCAACCCTTCATGCTGGCATCGACAAAGCGCGCCATCTTGTCGACAAAGGCCTCATCCTTGAGGTTGTCTTCAAGAACATAAAGGCCGTCTTCAAGGGTCGCGACACCCTGGTCTTCGTATTTGAAGACCTTGAGCTCATCTTCGGAAAGACCGGCATCAATGACCTGCCAATATTCGTTATAGGTCATGGTCGATACGCAATCGGCCTGCTTCTGAAGCAGCGGATCAACGTTAAAGCCCTGTTTCAGGACGGTCACACCAGCATCACCACCATCGGTCGGGATGCCCAGTTTCGACATCCAGCTCAGGAACGGATATTCGTTACCAAAGAACCAGACACCAAGGGTACGACCCGGGAAGTCTTCCGGGCTTTCAATCCCGGTTTCCTTACGACAGGTCAGCATCATGCCCGATTTGGCAAATGGCTGTGCGATATTGACCAGCGGCACACCCTTTTCGCGCGATGCAAGGGCTGATGGCATCCAGTCAATGATCACGTCTGCACCACCACCGGCAATCACCTGCGGCGGGGCAATATCCGGACCACCCGGATTGATGGTCACATCAAGATCGGCTTCCTCGTAGAAACCTTTATCGAGTGCCACATAGTAACCGGCAAACTGGGCCTGTGTGACCCATTTAAGCTGCAGGGTTACTTCGTCTGCTGCCATCGCCGAGAGCGATGTCAGACCGAAACTCAACCCTAATGCAGTCGCAAACAATTTCTTCATTCGTCGATGTCTCCTCAGGTTGTAGTCAAGTCCTCCCGGTGGGCCGTCTTTGATTGTGCCTTTAATGGCGACGTACCCGAAAAGATGGATGCCATGACGTCGCTTTTCTTTCGATATAAGCCACGGCTCCATAGAAGGCGGTACCCGCAAGGGCCGCCAAAGCGATCTCTGCCCAAACCATGTCGATATTCATGCGTCCCACCTCGGTCGAGATGCGGAAGCCCATACCAACAATCGGGGTGCCGAAGAACTCGGCAACGATTGCGCCGATCAGCGCAAGCGTGGAATTGATTTTAAGCGCGTTGAAAATAAACGGCATGGCGGCTGGCAAACGCAACCGGAAAAGGGTCGACCAATAGCCTGACGCATAGGTCGCCATCAGATCCTTCTCAAGCTTGCCTGCGGCATTAAGCCCGGTCACGGTGTTCACCAGCATCGGGAAGAAGGTCATGATCACAATGACAGCCGCCTTTGACTGCCAGTCAAAGCCAAACCACATCACCATGATCGGCGCGACACCAATGATCGGAAGGGCCGAGACCATATTGCCCAGCGGCAAAAGACCCCGCTTGAGGAACGGCACACGATCAACCGCAATCGCCATGATAAAGGCCGATCCACAGCCCAGCACATAGCCGCTCAGAACCGCCTTGATAAAGGTCTGATGGAAATCAGCTGCCATGATGTCGGTTGATGTCACAAACCGCGCACCGATCATGCTGGGCGGCGGCAACAGAACCTGTGGCACGCCAAAGCCCGATACGACCACTTCCCAGACAAACAGAAGCCACACACCAAAGGCGACCGGCACAATGATGTTTGCGGTTTGCTGTTTGGCGGTCTCAAGGCTTTTGTAATTGGCAATCACATCAATCCCGCGCCAGACAAATGCCCAAAGCGAAATGATGAACAACCAGAATCCGGTCCCGGCATACCCCGCAACCCCGTAATCATAAAGGGTGCTGGTCGCCTGCCAGGCGCCAAAGACGGCAACAGCCAGAATGACGATTGCACTGATCACGGAGCGCACACCAAGCCAGGTAAAAGCAGCCCCGGAAATCACGCAAAGCGCCATGGCAATGGCAAGACCGGGAATATCGCCAACAAAGGCAACTTGCTTGCCGGTATCGGCATCAATGCCCGCAAGCGGGAAGATCAAAGCCAGAAGGGCCGTAATCGCCGCGACCAGACAGAATTTATCAAGCTTCATCTCGGTCATGGCTTTACCCCCATCCGGGCAAGAACCCTGCGCTCACACCAGCCAACAATCACCACCATCATGGCCGCGACAAAGGCCGCGGTCAGAAGCGCTGACCAGATTTGAATGGTTTGCCCGTAATAGGACCCGGCCAGCAAACGCGCACCAAGGCCTGCCTGCGCACCGGTTGGCAATTCACCAACAATCGCGCCCACCAGACTGATCGCAATCGCGACCTTCAGGCTGGCAAACAGATAGGGCATGGCGGACGGCAAACGAAGTTGCCAGAAGGTCTGCCATTTCGAGGCATTATAGGTCCGCATCAGATCAAGCTGGATGGTTTGCGGCGAGCGTAGACCTTTGACCATGCTGATCGTGACCGGGAAGAAGCAAAGATAGGTCGAAATGACTGCCTTTGGCACCAAACCCTTGATGCCAATCGCGCCCAGAACAACAATGATCATTGGCGCAATGGCAAGGATCGGAATGGTTTGCGATGAAATCACCCATGGCATCAGGCTTTTCTCAAGCGTCATGACATGGACAATGCCAACCGCCAGAACAATGCCCAACAGCGCGCCGATCCCAAAACCAAGCAAGGTGGAGGAAAGCGTCACCCAGCTATGATATACCAGCGACCGCTTTGAGGTGATCTTGATGGCGAAGATGGTTTTATACATCTCCTCAAACACCTGATGCGGGGCCGGCAGGATCGGGCGTTCCTGTGCCAAAGTGTCTTCGATCAGCTGGCCTGTGGTCCAGGTCTGACCGGCACGTTCATATTTATCAATCTGGATCGGCGCATTCATGAAAACTGCACCGACATACCAGACCACGAAAAGCGCGATCAGAACCACGCAGACCGGGCCAGCTTGCCCCGACATCATGCGCGACCAGATCGACGGTCCGGCAAGGGACCCGGTCATGGCGGCAGAATTACTCGTCATTGCTATGCCCCGCACGCAGTCCTTCACGAACACGATGCGCGATTTCAAGGAATTCCGGCGTCTCGCGGATATCAAGACCACGGTCTTTCGGGAAATCGGTTTCGATCACATCAATGATGCGGCCCGGGCGCGGTGACATGACGACAATCTTGGTCGACAGATACACCGCTTCGGGGATCGAGTGGGTCACAAAGGCAACCGTCTTGTTGGTGCGCGCCCAAAGCTTCAAAAGCTGTTCATTGAGGTGATCACGGACAATCTCGTCCAAGGCACCAAACGGCTCATCCATCAACAACAGATCGGCATCAAACGACAGCGCACGGGCAATCGACGCACGCTGCTGCATGCCACCCGACAGCTGCCATGGGAATTTCTTTTCAAACCCGTTGAGCTCAACAAGTTTCAGCGCGTCATGGGCACGCTTGATGCGTTCTTCCTTGGAGATTTCCATAATCTCCAGCGGCAGGGTCACGTTGCGTTCAATCGAGCGCCACGGCAACAAGGCAGGTGCCTGAAACACATAGCCATAAGCGCGCTGTTCGCGGGCCTGCTGCGGCGAAACGCCATTGATTGAAATATCGCCGCCTGTGGCGCGCTCAAGATCGGCAATCACGCGCAAAAGCGTGGTCTTCCCGCAGCCCGACGGGCCGATAAAGGAAACAAAATCGCCTTCATTGATCGTCAGATCAACGTCAGAAAGCGCGTAAACCGGACCGTCTGCCGTTTGAAACGTCAGCGATAGCTTTTTGATGTCAACAACTGCGTTTTTTGATGCGGGCATCTCAGCAACATTATTGACGACTTGTTTTAGCGTCATGGGGTATCCCCTGATCGTATGTCTCTCATCACCAGAAAAAGAGATTTCTGGCAGAACTTTACGGAAGCCTCCCTCAGGGACGTTGCCCTGAACCTTGCCAACATTTGATCAGGTGCCGTTTGGCCCTGCCCGGTCATTGCCGGGATCGCGGGATCATGGCCCGCTTAGGTCGGTCAAAGCAAAACGACGAGCAGGTTTACCCCGCTCGCCGGTATCATGAATTCAGTTTCCGTCCGTCAGGCGTGTATAGGTCGAAGGACGACGGTCGCGGAAGAATTGCCAGTTATTGCGGATTTCACGGACCATCGACATGTCCATGTCATGCACCAGCAATTCATCATTATCACGCGATGCCTGTGCTTCGATTTCGCCGCGCGGATTGACGAAATAGCTCTGACCATAAAACTCGCCAATATCCCATGGCTGTTCGCGGCCGACCCGATTGATCGCACCAATGAAGCACCCATTGGCAACCGCCGATGCAGGCTGTTCAAGTTTCCAGATATATTCGGAAACACCAGCCACCGTTGCCGACGGGTTGACGATATATTCCGCACCGTTCAATGCCAGTGCGCGCCAGCCTTCGGGGAAGTGGCGGTCATAACAGATATAGACGCCAAGCTTGCAATATTGCGTCTCAAAGACCGGCCAGTTCGATGCGCCCGGCTTGAAGAAGAATTTCTCCCAGAAACCGGCGACATGGGGGATGTGGGTTTTGCGGTATTTCCCAAGATAGGTACCATCGGCATCGATCACGGCAGCGGTGTTGTAATACACACCAGTGATGTCTTCCTCATAGATCGGAACAACGATCACCATCTTGTATTTGGCTGCAAGTTCACACATCAGCTGTGTTGTCGGGCCATCGGGGATTTTTTCCGCCGCGGCGTACCATTTCTTGTCCTGGCTGGGACAGAAATACGGCTGGGTGAATACTTCCTGAAAACACAGGACCTGCACACCTTTTTTGCCCGCCTCTTCGATATAGGGCAGATGCGCCTCGATCATGGCCTTGCGGATTTCTTCGGGGGACTGATCGGTTGAACCCTTAAGGCTCATTTGAATCAGGCCACCTCTCAGCATCGACATCCGAGATACCTCCTTGATCTGATATTTTATGTCCTTGCCACTTCTGTGGTCTGACGGACTTATGCCCTTTCGCGCCCCAAGAACCCTGTTTGTTTTTATTCGGGTCCATTCCCAGACGGGACGCGATCAGAAAAATCGCGAAACAGATGTTTCCTCCATGGCGTTGCAGAACCGTATGTTTTTTTGTCAGTTCAGCAAGCCAGTTGTTCCCTGCTGGCATAACCCGGCAGGGAACGAAATCCTGATCTTAATCGATCTCTTTAAGCACTTCGCGCAGCGTGCCAAACAGCTGATCAATATGTGATTTTTCAATGATCAGCGGCGGCGACAACGCAATGATATCACCCGTCGTGCGGATCAGAATGCCTTTCTCAAATGCCTTGAGGAACGCACTGAATGCACGCTTGGTCGGGAATCCTTCAATTGGCTGAAGTTCGATCGCGCCAATCAGACCAAGGTTACGAACATCCTTGACCAGCGGCAGATCAATCAGGCTGTGAACCGCGTCTTCCCAATACTGGCCCAGATCCTGCCCCTTGGTGTAAAGACCTTCTTCTTCATAGGTCTCAAGGGTCGCAAGCGCTGCCGCACAGGCAACCGGGCTACCGGAATAGGTATAGCCGTGGAACAGCTCGATCATGTTTTCCGGGCCGTTCATGAAGGCATCATGAATGTCATCGGTCGCAAACACCGCACCCATCGGGATGGTCCCGTTGGTCAGGCCCTTTGCGGTCGTAACAAGGTCCGGCTGAACGCCAAAGTAATCAACTGCGAACGGTGCGCCAAGGCGACCAAAACCGGTGATAACCTCATCAAAGATCAGCAAGATGCCATGCTTGGTGCAGATCTCGCGCAGGCGTTCCAGATAACCCTTCGGCGGGATCAGAACACCGGTCGAACCAGCAACCGGCTCGACAATCACGGCAGCGATGGTTGACGGATCATGCAGCGCGCAGATGCGCTCAAGATCATCAGCCAGGAACGCGCCATGTTCCGGCATCCCACGGGTAACACCGTTTTCTTCCGGCAGATAGGTGTGACGCATATGGTCAACACCGCCCAGCATCTGGCCAAAGGTTTTACGGTTGCCCGAAATACCACCGACGGAAATACCGCCAAAGTTCACGCCATGATAACCGCGCTCGCGGCCAATCAGGCGGGTACGCTGACCATCGCCGCGTGCACGGTGATAGGCGAGCGCGATCTTAAGCGCGGTCTCGACCGATTCAGAACCGGAGTTGGTATAGAAAATGTGATTAAGGTTGCCCGGCATAAGCTGTGCGAGACGGCTGGCAAGCTCGAACGCCTTGGGGTGGCCCATCTGGAAGGCCGGGGCATAATCCAGCTCGTCCATCTGTGCCTTGACGGCCTCAACGATTTTCGGACGCTTGTGACCGGCGTTACAGCACCAAAGGCCTGCGGTCCCATCCAGAATATCGCGGTTGTCGTCGGTTTTATAGATCATGCCTTCAGCAGCAACCAGCATACGCGGGGTCTGCTTGAACTGGCGGTTTGCCGTGAACGGCATCCAGAACGCCGAAAGGTCGTTTGGACGGCTGATTTTCGTGGTGGCTGTCATAAAAGGTCTCCCGTACCTTTTTTATTGCTTCCCTGATACCGGTTCGGGTGGCGGGCACCGCAGTTCCGGCATCTAACATTCATCGTCCCGTATCGTCAGATCGATTTGGCCAAGTGACCAATATGTCGCACATTCCGAGTTTGGGACGGCCCGATTAGCGAGCACGCAAAAATCGTTAGCATGAGACATGCCCATGCACTAGAGCTTTAACACCACCGGGGAATTGTTTCGAATATTCGACCGTCAAACACCATTTAAGCGACCCTGTTTTTTGTTTACGGCGTCTATTTTGTGTTTATCTTTCATCGGTGCTGTTCGATATTTCGGACAAAACCAACTCTTGACCATGGTCAAGAATGACGCGCATAAAAAAGTTTCTTTTGCATATTTAAGGTAGAGGTTATTTTAACCTGACCAAACGGTCAAGATAAATGACACAAATCAGAGAGCGTGAATGACCTCAGTAAAAAGCGGCTCGAAACAGGATAGTCAATTTGGCGCGAAACCCGCAGTAAACGGGGCTCATAAGGCCGCCATCCGTCAGGAAAATGAAGGGCAGATTTTAGCTGCCGCCGAACGGGTTTTCGCCGATTACGGCTTTAAGGGTGCAACAACCGCCCGGATCGCTGAAATCGCCAAAGTGCCCAAGGCCAATGTGCATTACTATTTCAGCACCAAAGAGGCGCTTTATCGCCGGATCATGGAAGATGTCTGTGATCACTGGCTTGAAGCGGCAATGACGTTTGATAACAGTGCCGACCCGGCGGTTATCCTGCGCGGCTATATCGAAGCCAAGATGGATCTGTCACGCGCGCGCCCCTATGGTTCGCGTCTTTGGGCGCATGAAATCATTCGTGGTGCGAAATTCTCGTCTGATTATATCTCCACCACGGTCAAGAACTGGCTTGATAGCCGCGTTGTCGTGATCAAGGGCTGGATCGCCGAGGGCAAGATGGACAATGTCGAGCCCTATTCGCTGATGTATATGATCTTTGCCACCACCCAGCATTACGCCGACTTTGGCCGCCAGATCGAAATTTTCAACGGTGACAAACCGCTCAGCGAAGAACAGTTTGCCGAGGCCAAGGAAAACGTTGTGCGGATTATCCTGAAAGGTGTTGGGTTGAACTAACGAATTTTCTCGTGAAAGTTCGCACATCCACCACTTTCGAATAGTTGCAAGCCTTCTAATGTCGACAAATCTGTAATAGCAGACAGATTTCCCAAGACAGAGGCTGATATGGCGTGCCCCAAAGCTTGGCTACGCGCCGCCGGGATGCTTTTTGCTGCCTTTGTGGCTGGCGGCCTTAGCGTATTGATCGCAAAACCCGCGATCGCCAATGACACAGCTCCGACCACAACAGACCGCGACCATGCGCTGTCTGGCTGTCACACCATATCCGTCGGTGGCGCAGATGGCTGGGAACCCATCACCTATATCGAAGATAATGGCCGCCATAGTGGCCTGGGAATTGATGTGCTGCGCGCGTATGCCAAACAGCATGACATCCAGCTTGAACTTCAGCTTGATATTCCCTGGAACCGGTCCCTGCAAATGCTCGCCAATAACGAGCTTGATGTAATTGCCGGTGCCTATTTCACCGCCGAGCGCGACCGTACCTTTATCTATTCACGCCCCTTCGCCCATGACGATGTGATGATTTTTCAGCATCGCGACAATCTGTTTAAGGTGACTGGCCTGCATGACCTGATCGGCTATCGCGGTGCGCGCCCTCAAGGGGGTAGCTATGGCGATCATATCGACAAGTTTGCTGAACAGCGCCTGGACATGATGTATTCCCCGACCGGGAACCACATTTTTAATGTGCTTCTCAATGGGCGAGCTGATTACGTCATGCTGGGGCTGTATGATGGCATGGCCAATATCTATCGCGACAAGTTGCTTGGCACCATCATCCCCGCCGAACCACCAATTGTGCGCAATGAAGTCCATCTGATGTTTTCGCGTGGCAGTTCCTGCGTACGCCACATCAAAAACATCAACCTTCTGATCGAAAAGCTTGATCAAGACGGAACCCTTGAACGATGGACGCAAAACCATCTTGCAAATACCCCGGCTGAAAGCGGCAGCTAAACACGCAAGCCTGCCCTTCTGTTCAAAGGTGTTCTGGCAAACAGGCCCGCGGAACGCCGCCTCTTTCCCCATGACCTTTTTCGATTTAAAGTTGCCGCCAACGAGCAAAATAAAACCCAAATTTAGCAACACATAATAATGGGGCGGATCGATGAAAATCCTTATGGGGCCGGTTTTGTCGTTCAAAGGATATGACAAGGCGACCAATCGCTGGAAACTAAGTGCACTGGTTGTCACAGACAGCGCACAGCCAAGCGGCATCTTCTTTACCAACGGCGCAACCGTATCGCAGCCCACCCACAGACTGCTCTGGCAAAACGGCAACAAATTTGCGCATTGCTTTACCTTCGACGCCCCTTTGGCGGCCGATCCATCCACGCTGACCTATAGCGTTGAAGACGGTATCTATCACGACATCCACCTGCCCGGCCAAAATGATGCACCGAACATGTCCTATGCATCCTGCAATGGCTTTTCATCGCAAAAGGTCATGAAGGGTGTTGAGGTCAAAAATCAGATGTGGCTGGAAATGGCTGATCGCCATCAAGCCAAACCGATCCATCTGATGTTGCTTGGCGGGGATCAGGTCTATGCCGATTCAATCTGGGAAGTTGTGCCATCGATCAAGGCATGGAACAACAAATCCAACGATGCCGCGAACAAGGCATCCTTTACCAAAGTGATGCAAAACCAAGTCGAAGCGTTCTATTTCACCCTTTACACCGAACGCTGGGCGCAGCCGGAAATCAGGGCGATGATGGCAAGCATCCCGTCAATTACCATCTGGGATGACCATGACATTTTCGATGGTTGGGGTTCTTACCCGCCTGCCCGGCAGAACTGTGATGTGTTTCAGGGTATTGGTAAAATTGCGACCGACGCCTTTAGTGTGTTTCAACAACACATCAAACCAGGTGGTGTGAAGCCCGATGTCTATCTGGCACCGGATCACGGCTTTTCGATGGGCCATGTTGTTGGCAGCACCGCGATCCTCTGTCTGGATATGCGATCGGAACGAAGCCAGCGACAGGTTCTGTCAAACGCGCATTGGAAGCAGCTGTATGACTGGGTCTCGAACCTGTCAGGCATCAAACATCTGTTTGTCATGTCGAGCATCCCGGTGGTCTATCCCGACTTCAATCTGCTTGAAAGCTTGCTTGGCGTTGTGCCGGGGCAGCAGGAACTGGAAGATGATCTGCAAGATCATTGGAGCAGCCGAAGCCATAAGGGCGAACGCACCCGCATGGTACATCGTCTGTTTGATTTTCAGGCCAAAGGCATGCGGATCACGATCCTGTCGGGCGATGTCCATGTCGCGGCATTCGGACTGCTGCAAAATGACCGCATGGAATATCCGGGCCGCACGCGCGTGATCAATCAGCTGATTTCATCAGCCATTGTTCATCCGGCTCCCAACAAGATGGTGCTGTTTGCGCTCCGTCATTTGCTGGATAACGACAAGGAAATCGATCCCGGCATTCAGTCACGCATGGCGGCACTGCCCGGAACCGACGTCAAATTCGTTGGCGCGCGTAACTTCCTGTGTCTTGAGCCCGATGATCGAACCGGACAGGACCGCTATTGGGCGCACTGGATTGTCGAAGGACAGGATGAACCCTTTACCAAGGTCATCCATCCGGTTCCGGCTTAAGACCGGACATAAAAAAGCGGGGCGGGATTAACCCGCCCCACTCTGGGTGGCTGCATGGTCAGCCACGGGAGGACGTTTTTGAGGTGGTCGAAATCAGTCTGATTTCTGCATCACCGTTTCATCGGCCTTGGCCAGAACCGCATGCAGCAGAACCTGTCCACCTGCATCCGACCAGTGTTTGTGCACTTCTTCGATTTCGTTATGCGAAATACCATCAACACACGGGATGAAGATCATCGCGGTCGGGCACACTTGCGCAAGATAACACGCATCATGCCCGGCACCTGATACGATTTCACGCGCCGAGAAACCGCCAAGTTCCGCACCCTTGCGCACCGCATCGACACATGATTCATCAAACGGCACTGGCGCGTAATAGAAGATCTGCTCCAACTCGGTTTTAAGGCCGATGTCAGATGCGATTTTCTCAACGCCTTCGCGAAGGGCCTTGTCCATATCGGCCAAAACAGCATCGTCAGGATGACGGAAATCAACGGTGAAGAAAACTTCGCCCGGGATCACGTTGCGCGAGTTCGGATGTATTTGCATCATCCCGACTGTGGCGCACGCAAGCGGGGAACGATCCAGACCGATCTTGTTGACCAGATCAATCACGCGTGCTGCACCCAGCAACGCATCCTTACGCGTTTTCATCGGGGTCGGGCCAGCATGGGCTTCGACACCGGTGAATTTGATTTCATACCAACGCTGACCCTGCGCATCGGTGACGATGCCAATATCCTTGCCTTCATCTTCAAGGATCGGGCCCTGTTCGATATGGGCTTCGAAATAGGCCCCCATCGGATGGGCATCGATAGTCGGTTCATCCGGGCCCATGTAACCGATACGCTTCAGTTCCTCGCCCATGGTTTTGCCATCGATGTCCGCGCGGGAATGACCATATTCAAGGTCAAACACCTTGGCGAAAACGCCTGATGACACCATCGCCGGGGCAAAACGTGAGCCTTCCTCATTTGTCCAGCAAACGACTTCAAGCGGGGCTTCGGTTTCGTATTTGGCTTCGTTAAGGGCACGGATCACTTCAAGCCCCGAAAGCACGCCATAAACGCCGTCATACTTGCCACCGGTGGGCTGGCTGTCAAGGTGGCTTCCCATGACAACTGGCGGCAGGTCCGGGTTACGACCTTCGCGACGGGCAAAGATATTGCCCATCTTGTCGATCCGGATCGAACAGCCTTCCGCCTCGCACCATTTGATGAACAGATCGCGGCTTTCACGATCAAGATCGGTCAGCGCCAGACGGCAAACGCCGTCCTTTGCTGTTTTGCCGATCTTGGCCATTTCCATCAGGCTGTCCCAAAGGCGGTCACCATCAATCGACAGATTACGTACACTGGGTTGAACGGTCATTCTTCAGTCCTTCTTCCTTGGTGGCATTCGTCGATCTGATGGATTACTCGGCCGCTTGACGCATCGGGTTCAGCGGATGTTCCGGCCAGGTCATGGGCGGCTTGTCGGTTTTGACCGGCTCCATGGTGATACAATCGGGAACCGGGCAGATGTGATAGCAAAGGTTACAGCCAACACATTCCTCGTCGACCACTTCAAACAGTCGGCCACCTTCGGGCTTATTGGTCATGGTAATCGCCTGATGTGAGGTATCCTCACATGCGATATGGCAACGACCACATTCAATGCAGTTATCCGGGTTGATGACGGCTTTGGTGTCGAAATTCATATTAAGCTCGTTCCAGTTCGCCACCTGCGGCACCGCCGCACGGGTGAACTGTTCGACACTGGTGTAACCCTTGTCATCCATCCACTGGCTCATCCCGTCGATCAGATCATCGACAACGCGGAAGCCATAGATCATCGCAGCAGTACAAACCTGAACCGCGTTGGATCCAAGCGCCATGAACTCCACCGCATCTTTCCAGGTGGTGATGCCACCGATACCGGAAATGTGAAGGTTCTTCGTTTCTGGCGTGCGGGCAATTTCAGCAACCATGTTCAGCGCAATCGGCTTGACCGCCGATCCGCAATAACCACCATGGGTACCTTTGCCATCAACCATTGGTTCGGGAACCATCTGATCGATATCGACCGAAATGATCGAGTTAACAGTGTTAATCAGCGATACCGCATCCGCCCCGCCCTTATAGGCAGCCTCGGCCGACCAAAGGATGTTGGTGATGTTTGGCGTCAGCTTGGTAAAGACCGGAATATCAACCGCGTCCTTGACCCAACGAGTGACCTGCTCGACCATTTCCGGCACCTGACCGATGGCCGAGCCCATGCCGCGTTCGCACATGCCATGCGGGCAACCAAGGTTCAGCTCAATGCCATGCACACCACTTTCGGCGATCTGCTGGGCAAGGTCCTTCCAGGCGCGTTCTTCGATCGGGGCCATCATCGATCCGATGATGACGTGATCAGGATATTCGACGCGGCATTCACGGATTTCCTGAAGGTTCACTTCCAAAGGACGGTCCGAGATCAGCTCGATATTGTTAATCCCCAGAAGACGACGGTTCTGGTCATGATGCGCGCCATAGCGCGACGATACGTTGACCACGGGCGGATCAATGCCCAGCGTCTTCCAGACAACCCCGCCCCAGCCTGCTTCAAAGGCGCGAACGACGTTGTATTTCTTGTCCGTCGGCGGTGCGGATGCCAGCCAGAACGGGTTTAACGAGTCAATCCCGGCGATTTTGCAGCTTAGATCAGCCATTTTTCTCTCTCCCTTTGACTTGCGGTTCAAGCGGATTTCAGGAATGCATCAATGGCGATGGCGGCTTGCTTGCCGTCCTCGACCGACTGCACGGTCAGGTCTTCGCCGCTTTTGATGCAGTCCCCACCGGCGAACACGCCCGGGGCTGTTGTCTGATAATTGTCATCGACCACGATTTTGCCGCCGGCGATCTCCATTCCGGCAAGGTCATCGGTTTTGATTTTCTGTCCGATGGCTTTCAAAATCTGATCGGCACGCACTTCAAAGGTCTCGCCGGTACCAACAAGCTTGCCGCTGGCATCGAGTTCGGTTTTTTCGAACTCCATCCCCATCAGCTTGCCATTCGCCTTGATCGCAACCGGTTTGGCCCAATAGCGGACAACCACACCATTGGTTTTTGCCAAATCCTGTTCGAACTCGGTCGCAGACATGTTTTCCGCACCCCGACGATAGACAAGGGTGACTTCCTCTGCCCCCAGGCGCTTGGCCTGAACGGCGGCATCAATTGCGGTGTTACCACCGCCAATGACGATCACGTTGTTGCCAACCGGCATGTCGGATTTCGGTTCGGTCTGACGCAGTTGTTCGATGAATTTGATCGCATCATCAACACCGGGGAATTCTTCGCCCTTCAGGCCAAGATTGTTGGTCGATCCAAGACCGACACCGACAAAGACGGCGTCATAGGAATCTTTAAGCGCCTCAATGGAGATATCACGCCCAAGCGCCTTGCCATACTCGATGCTGATCCCGCCGATACCGAGCAGGAATTCAACTTCGCGCTGGGCAAAGTCATTGGTCATCTTATAGGCGGCCAAGCCATATTCGTTCAGTCCGCCCGGCTTTGCCTTTGCTTCAAACACGGTCACATTATGACCCAGCATGGCAGCACGGTGCGCACAGGAAAGACCCGCCGGACCCGCACCGATCACGGCAATCGATTTGCCGGTTTCGGACGCACGTTTGAACGGATGGGGCAGATCGCGTTCCATCAAATGGTCGACAGCAAAACGCTGCAGGCTTCCGATTTCAACGGCAACATCTTCGGCGACGTTACGTACACATGCCTGTTCACACAGCACTTCGGTCGGGCATGCGCGCGCACAGGTCCCGCCCATGATGTTGGCTGACAAAATGGTTTTTGCCGCGCCATCCGGGTTGCCGGTGCTGATTTTGCGAATAAAGGTCGGAATATCGATCGATGTCGGGCATGCGGTGACACAAGGGGCATCGTAGCAATACAGGCAGCGATTGCTTTCTGCCATTGCCTGAAGCGTGGAATATGCCGGATGCAGATCGGAAAATCCGTCATCGGTCTCATTGTGACCGACACCGCCGTGAACGGCACCGGATTTAGAAGCTTGCTTGGCCTGCAAGGTGGTCATTGGTTTTGTCTCCCTGCCAAAAAGGCGTCCTCTCCTGACGTCATCGAGAGACAAAACAACAAGAATGAAAATACAATCTGGCCCAAAGCGATCAATGACGCCAAGCGACCCCGAATTGGGATCAAGATGGATTTATGGCGTTGTGTGGACGGATGCGGTTCCGCCCAACTCTGGGTCTTCTCGTACTGACATTCTTGGCGTATCCGTCCGGCCAAAGCCAGATTGTTTCCCAGTATCTAATCTGCCGTGCGGTTATATTTGCGGGGTTATCCCCGGTTGATTACACGTGCAGATGCCTCTCTCTGACGAATACAGCATGTCCAATCCTGATCATTTGGTCAAGATTAAAAATGCGAATTCTTGTTTGGCTGTTCAACCGCCCGGTTTGCTTGGGAAAATCGCGCATCGAACGCACGCGTCATCCCACCTTCTTGCCATACCAAACATCTGGTAGTTCGCTGATTTTGCGACCTTTGCGCTGGCTTTAATCGAAGAAACTGAAGTAACGTTAATTGGCACTGCCCCAGTCATCCCAGCTTGGAATGCCCGCAATGACCAAAGACGTGACTGCAACGGATACCCTACCTGATCGTCAACCATCGGTACGTGCCGTTGCCATGCCTGCTGATACCAATCCAAGCGGCGATATCTTTGGTGGCTGGTTGATGTCGCAAATGGACTTGGCCGCCGGGACCGCTGCGGCACGCCGGGCAAAAGGCCGAACCGCGACCGTATTTGTCGACACCATGTCGTTCCTGCGCCCGGTTCATATCGGGGACGAAGTATCGTTCTTCACAGAAATCATCCATGAAGGCCGAACATCGCTTCGCATTCATGTCCAAGCTTGGCGCCAGACCCGGTTTGGAGAGATATCTGATAAAGTGACCGAAGGTGTCTTTACCTTTGTCGCGCTCGATGATGACGGCCGCCCGCGCCCGATTGATCCTGATCCCGAAGATCAGCGCACCAAGACCTGATCAGCTATCCGCATCAAGCAACGGACTTTGCATATAGGCCACCAGCAATTCGCCAACCGCGACGAAGCTATCGATATGCGCGCGTTCATGGCCGTGCGATGCATCAAGCCCGAAACAGATCAACGATCCGCGCGCGTCATAGCCCGCTTCAATGCCTGCGGCGACGTCACTTCGGTAAAACTTGAAAACATCACGGGAATGCTCGATCCCGTTGGCTTCGGCCAGATCAAGCAAATGACGGTTCAGCTTGCGATCAAACGGGCCTGACATATCCTTCATCGCTATGGTGACGCCATATTCGCTGGTGTTTTGCCCTGGCGCGAAGGTGCCATTATCCACCGCAACCAGTTCGGCAATATCATCATCAAGAATATGGGGCGCACCATGACCGACTTCTTCGGCAATGGTGAACAGGATTTTGCAATCAACCGGCAAGGATGCCTTGGCGGTTACCAGCGCGCGCACCGCTGCCAGAACGGCTGCCACCCCCGCCTTGTCATCAAGATGGCGCGACACGACAAAGCCGCTATCGGTAAATTCGGCATTGGTATCAATCGCCACCATATCCCCGACATTGATGCCATGGGCACGCACGTCATCACCATTCGCAACCCGCGCATCAAGGCGCAACTCAAGCTGTTCCCAGGTAACCGGTTGGCTTTCGATTTCGGTATTGTACGTATGGCCCGATGCCTTGATCGTCAGGATCGTGCCGCGCGTTGTTTTGCCGTTATCGGAATAGACCGTCACCCGCGCGCCTTCAGCAAAGCGCGATGACCAATGCCCGATCATGGAAACTTCCAGACGGCCATTATCCTTGATCTGTTTGACCATCGCACCCAGCGTATCAAGATGCGCTGCGACTGCGCGATCAACACCCTTTGCCTGCCCCGGCACAACAGCCCGGATGGCGCCACGCCGGGTCAGCTCGAACGCAATACCCATAGCGCGCAACTCGTCACAGACGAAATCAACCGCCTGCTCTGTCATGCCGGTCGGGCTGTCAATCGTCAGGAGCTTTGCCAAAACAGCGCTAAGATATTGGCGGTCGATATGGGAAACAGACATGATTACCGTCCAGAATGACGCAGGTTGCATGGCCCGAAACACGGACCAAAAGGTGGATTAGTGTTTGGTCGCGATGCCCGACAATGCGCGCAATTCCGCACTGGGTGGCAAGTCACGCGGCAGATCGATATTGCCTGATTTCAGGAACCGATTTTCGACCACGGCTTCCTGTTCTTCCATCAGGCGTTGGGCCGCGCACATATGCTGATAGGTCACCGCACGTGCGGTTTCACCATCGGCCTTGCGCAGGGCTTCGATCAGACGGAACTGATAATTGCGTCCGGTTTCGCGAAGCTCGGTATTGGGCTGATCATAGATCTTTTTGCACACCGTCAAATTCATCAGCAAATCGATCATGAACCGACACATGAATGACAACAGCGGATTGGGGCACAGTTCCACCAGTACAAGGTGAAATTCCAGCTCCTTGAGGCGCTGCTGACGGGCTTCTTCAATCGATTGCGGGTGGCTTGCATACCAAGTCATGACTTCTTCAAGTCGCTCGTAGTCATCTTCATTGAGATGCCCGATGCATGCCGCCGCCATTTCTGGTTCCAAAAGAATGCGCAGCTCATAAATATCGCGGATCGAAAGATCCTTGAAAAAGAAGTAATTGGCCAGAAGCTCCACCGCGCGGCCTTCGGACACTGTATCGATAAACGCACCACCACCCGGCCCGGTGCGCGTCGCAATCAGACCTTGCGTTTCCATCGATTTCAGCGCCTCGCGCACTGTGCCCTTTGACGCCCCCAGAAGCGTGATCAGTTCGGCTTCCTGTGGCAGGCGTTCACCCGGACGCAGGCCCTTTTGGGCGATGTAATCCTTAAGCGCATCCGCAATAACATCGGATCTTTTACGTTCACGCTTACGCGGGCGTGTCGCAAGTTCAATATCCTCAGTCGATCCCTTGATCGGGTTTTTTGTCATTCTGTCTTTCCTGTCGCGCCCGGATGACTTCCCTTACGGTATATTAGCTTGTTTTACGGTGTTGTCACCGCATTGAGCGGGTGGAAACATGCCGCGTCATGATTATCAAGCCCATAACGCGCATCGGGAACTTTCGCCACGCAATCATCCTTGGCATAGGGACAACGCGGCGCAAAGGCGCAGCCAGGCGGCGGTGCCAATGGATCAGGCAGTTCCGCACTGGCGTCTTCCACGGTCAAACCACGTTTGCCCGGTACCGGCGCACTATCAAGCAACAGTCGGGTATAGGGATGCTGTGGCGCATCAAACAAGGCCCGTCCGGGTGCCTGTTCAACAACGCGCCCGAAATACATCACAGCCACCCGATCACTGACCGCTTCGACGACCGAAAGATCATGGCTGATAAAGATATAGGTCAGGCCAAACTGATCTTTCAGTTCCGCCAAAAGGTTCAAAACCTGTGCCTGCACTGACACATCAAGGGCCGATACCGGTTCATCGAGAACAATGATTTCCGGCTCGGCCGCCAAAGCGCGCGCAATGCCGATACGCTGCGCCTGCCCGCCGGAAAATTCATGGGGATAACGATCCAGGAATTCCGGACGCAGATTGACCGCATCCATCAATTCCTTCATGCGTTTATCCAGCGCATCACCCGAAAGACCGCGCAGATACCGCAACGGTGCCGCCAGTGTTTCCCGGATCAGCTTGCGCGGATTAAGCGAGCTGATCGGGTCCTGAAACACATATTGAATGCGCCGCGACAATGCATGACGATCCTCGGCGACCAGATCGTTCATATCTGATCCGGTCAGGGTAATGTTGCCTTCGGTCGGACGATCAAGACCAACCAGCATGCGGGCAAGGGTTGATTTGCCGCATCCGCTTTCACCAACAATGCCAAGGGTTTCGCCCTTGCGCACGGCAACATCAATCCCGCGCACGGCATAGACGGTCGGCTTCTTGCCCCCGAAAAGGGTCCGCCCACCGCCAAAGGTGCGGACAAGATCGCTTGTTTGCAAAACGACGTCAGAACCATCAGGCATTTGCACCCTCCATCGGTTTGATACAGCGCACACCATGCCCGTCGCCCAGATCATCAAAACTGATCTGACCAATCCGACATTTATCCTCTGCCCGATCACAACGATCGGCAAAGGCACACCCGGCGGGCAGATCATTGACCGCCGGCGGCAAGCCCGGAATGGCCGATGTCCGACGATCCGGTTCGCCCAGACGCGGCACACAATCAATCAGCCGCTTGGTATAGGGATGGGCCGGATGGTTCAGAACCTGTTCGGTCGTTCCCATTTCAACAATGCGCCCGGCATACATCACCGCCACCCGGTCACAGATTTCCGAAACCACGCCAAAATCATGCGTGATGAACAAAACAGACGTGCCGTGATCGGTGCGCAGATTGTTCATCAGTTTCAAAATCTGTGCCTGCACGGTGACATCAAGGGCTGTGGTCGGCTCATCAGCAATAATCAGGCGCGGCTCATTGGCCAGTGCCATGGCAATGCCAACACGTTGGCGCATCCCGCCTGACAATTGATGCGGATAGTTATTGGCACGGCTTTCCGGATTGGGAATGCGCACCATGCCAAGCAACTTCACCGCCTTGGCCCAGGCATCCTTGTAGCTGATGGCATTATGGGCGCGGATCGCCTCAACCAGCTGATCACCAATCGAAAACAGCGGATGCAGCGTTGAAAGCGGGTCCTGAAAGACATAGGCCGCCTTGCCACCACGAATGTCACGGACCTGACGTTCGGACATGTCAAAGACATCCTTGCCATCAAACATCACCCGCCCACCAACAATAGTTCCGGGCGGGGATGCGACAAGGCCCAGCAACGACAGTGCGGTGACCGATTTGCCCGATCCGGACTCACCGACCAGACCGACACATTCGTTTTTGCCAACATCGAAGCTGACGCCGCCAACCGCCTTATAGGTGTCATCACCCAAAACAAATTCGGTGCGGAGTTCATCTACCGCCAACACCGTATCGTTCGATACAGCTGCACCAGCACCTTCGTCGCTGCGGTCAATTTTGGTCAGCGGTGCCGGACGGGCGAGCGCACCTGATTTCAAGCGCGGATCAAGCACATCGCGAATACCATCGCCCAGCAAATTGATGCTCATGACCAGAATAAAGATCATCGCACCGGGAATGGCCGAAAGATGCTGCGCGGTTGTGATCAGTTTACGCCCCTCGCCCAGCATGGAGCCAAGATCGGCCTGCGGCGGCTGCGCACCAAGCCCCAGGAAACTTAGCCCCGCTGTTTCAAGGATCATCCAACCCACCGTGGTCGAAATCGTAATCACGATCACCGGCATCACATTGGGCAGGATTTCGGTCAGGAGGATGCGAATATGCCCCTTGCCCGAAAGCTTGGCGGCATCGACAAATTCCCGATGCGCAATGCCCACCGTGACTCCACGAATGTTACGCGCGAAGAACGGGATATTGACCACCGCAATCGCATAAAGCGCATTCATCAACCCCGGACCAAGGGCGGCAACAATCGCCAGTGCCAGCAGGATATAGGGAAAGGCCATCAACATATCGATGCCGCGCATCATGATGTTGTCGGTCCGCCCGCCGAAATAGCCCGACACAATCCCGATGGTTGAGCCAAACAGTGCCGCAACCAAGGATGCAGAAATACCAACCGCCAAACTAACCCGTGTGCCCCACAAAAGGCGCGACAGCAAATCACGGCCAAGGTGATCGGTTCCCAACAAGTGACCGTCCGATAACGGACGCAACAAACGTTGTGCCGGGTTGGTGGCATCTGGGTCCGGCAATGGCAGGATCGGGGTGATGATTGCCACCAGAACCACAAGGGCCAGGATCACAGCGCCCATCAGGGCAAGCTGATTGCGCGCCAGAAGCTTGAACGCTGATGGCCGTGCCGACCGTTTTTTGGTTTTGGGTTGAGGATTGATTGCTGTGCTGGTCATGCCTTCACCCTCGGATCAAGAAGATGCTGGATGACATCGGCAAACAGGTTAAACAGAACGTAACTGCCCGCAACCAGAACCACGCCACCTTGAACCAGCAAGATATCCCGGGTCGAAATTGCATTAACCAACATTCGACCGATGCCCGGCCACTGGAACACGGTTTCAATATAAACCGCCCCGCCCAGCACAAAGCCCGCCTGCACCCCGATCACCGGGACGACGTTCACAAGTGCTGTCTTGAAGGCATGGCGATAAATCACCCGGTTTTCATCAAGCCCCTTGGCGCGTGCGGTCCGAATGAAATCCTGACGCAGGACTTCAAGCATGTTCGAACGCGTCAGACGCGCGATGATGCCTGTGGCGACCACGGCCAGCGTGATCGACGGCAAAATCAGATGACGGATCAGATCGGGTAAATCACCACCGCCATAAATCGCATACATGCCACTGACCGGAAGCCACCGAAGTTCAACGGCAAAGAACATCATCAAAAGCAAACCCAGCCAGAAACTGGGAATGGAAATCCCGATCAAAACAGCAAAGGTCAGTGCCTTGTCCGCCCAGCCATATTGGCGCACGGCCGAAACCACCCCGGTCAGAAGACCAAAGATCGTGCACAGGACAAGGGCGGTGCCCGCCAGAATAAGCGTCGCACCAAACCGCTCCAAGATTTCATCAAGAACCGGACGGTTCAGGCTATAGGATCGCCCGAAATCGCCCTGAAGCATATTGGTCAGCCAGATCCAGTATTGTTCGACCATGGTTTTGTCCAAACCAAGATCGGCGCGCAATTTCGCGACATTGTCCGGCGTGGCATAGGATCCAAGGATCGCCAATGCGGGATCACCGGGGATCATCGACATAATCAGAAAAACAATCACAGTCAGGCCCAGCAAAACCGGCACCATCAGGATCAATCGGCGTAAAATATAGACGTGCATGGCAAGGCTCGTCTGGCTATGTGCGGGAAAAGTCGAAAACAATAATGCCGGGGCAAGGCACCCTTACCCCGGCATCAAGATCAGATCAGTTCTTTACGACGTCATCAAGCAGCAGGAAGAACGATGGCTGTAGCTTGAAACCATCAACCATGGTGCTTGAAACAGCGTTCTGTTTCCAGTTCGCGATAAAGGCCCAGGGCGCATCGTCATAAACGATTTCCTGCATTTCGCGATACAGCTTGGCACGTTCAGCCTGATCGGTTGAAGAACGGGCTGCTTCAAGAAGCTTGTCCACTTCCGGGTTGGAATAATAACCCGAATTGAAGCCACCCTTATCGGGCCATGCATCGGTGCGCAGTGCCAGATATGGCAGGGTGTCGGGATCATTGGTCATCCATGCCATTTCTGCCATGTCTGCCTTGCCTTCAAGACCCGGGTTCACCTTGCCAAGGAAGGTGTTCCACTCATAGGTCTCGATCGCAACCGTCAGACCGATCTGGGCAAGGTCGGCCTGAATGGCAGCGCCCATCGGAACCGGATCAAGCATGCCCGAACCGCCTTCGGTGACATAGAAGGTGACTTCTGCACCTTCGGCACCGGCTTCCTTGATCAGCTGTTTGGCTTTTTCCACGTCATGCGGATAAGGCTGAAGCTGTTCGTTATAAGCCCATGCGAATGCCGGCGGCGTCGGACCAGCGGCAACTTCGGCCGTGCCCTGAAGCACGTTTTCAACCAATGCCTTTTTATCAATCGCATAGTTGATCGCCTGACGGACTTTCTTGTCTTTGAACGGACCTTCTTTCAGGTTCAGGATCAGGAACCAAAGGTGCGGACCTGCCTGTTCATAGACACTGAAATTGGCATCACCTGAAAGCTGGGTCAGGCTGTCTGGCGGGACTTCGACCATAAGGTCAATACCACCAGCCATCAGCTCGGCCACACGGGTATTGGCATCCGTGATCGGGCGGAACACAACCGCTTCAAGTTTGGCGGCATCTTCCCAGTAATCATCGTTACGCACGACAACCACCTTGGCGTTGCTTTCCCATTCGGCAAATTTGAACGGACCGGTACCAACCGGGCTGCGACCATAATCCGCGCCATTTTCCTGAACCGCCGTCGGGGAAACGATCAGGCCGGTCGGATAGGCAAGGTTGGACAGAAACGGCGCATAAGGCGCGTTCAGCTGAAATTTGACGGTCAGATCATCAACGACCTCGACCTCTTCAACCGCGCTAAAGAAGAATGCCAGCGGGAAAGGACCGGTATCATGCTGGGGATGATTTTCATCAAGCATACGGTCGAAATTGTATTTTACCGCCTCGGCATTAAACGGCGTACCGTCATGGAAGGTCACACCATCACGCAGATTGAAGGTATAAACCGTACCGTCATCGGAGATTGTCCAGCTTTCGGCAAGGGCGGGCTCAACCTCAAGCGTGCCGTCCTTGTAACGCACCAGACCATCATAAACATTCATCAGAATGCGAAAGTCATTCACGGCGGTCACTGCCGCCGGATCAAGTGATTTGGGTTCTGCAATCTGACCCACCACCAGAACACCCGGTGGGGTCTGCGCTTCGGCCGCCGGGCCGAAACCAAATGCGGAAACCGCGAGGGCTGCTGCTGCAAGCATCCCCTTAAACAGGCTTTTCATTCAAGCCTCCCTTGTTGAAACCTTCCTGTTACCCCCGGCTCAAACCGAACCGACCGACAACGCACCGCTGAGTTATTATTTTTACGGACGCTTCCCCGTTTTCCGAACCCGCTGTCGATGCATTCGGATGCGACGGTTGCAAAACCTATTTATAATGATAAATTCGAATTCGGCAATTATTTATCATTATAAATTCAAGACAGCAAATTCAACAAGCTGTCCGTCAGGCGGGAAACATGACCTACACAATCGTCGCCAGAGACCCGAAAACCAATGCGCTGGGGATCGCCAGTGCCACGGGAAATCTGGCCGTTGGCGGATTTGTCCCGCATATCAAACCCGGCGTCGGTGCCATTGCGACACAGGGATTCTCGACAAATTACTGGTACGGCATCAATGGCCTGACCTTGCTGGAAACAGGAAAACGCGCGGATTCGGTACGTGATGAACTGACCCTTGCCGATAATGGTCACCATTGGCGCCAGCTTCTTGTTCTGGATGCCAATGGCGAAACAGCCGCCTGGACCGGGGATAAAAACCGCCCGGAAACCACGCATATCACCGAACGTGATTTGGTGGTTGGCGGCAATATGCTGGCCCATTCAAATGTGCCGAATGTCATGCGCGACCGGTATGTCGACATGATGAAATCATCCAAACCGTTCGATCAATGCCTGTTAGAAGCATTGGTCGCGGGCTTTGATGCCGGGGGCGATGTGCGCGGCACGACATCGGCCATGATCAAGGTCGTGGAACCCAACCGCCTGCCACTCGACTTGCGGGTCGATGATCACGCCGACCCCCTTTTGGAATTACAACGCCTTTACGGCAAGACCCGTGATCCGGAATATCGCCGGTTCTTTGACCGCCTGCCCACCCCGGATGCGCCCCACCAGTATTAAAATCAGAGTTCCCGTTATCATGCTTGGCCAACTGATCTTTGACCGCCTTGAAGAAGCCGCCACCCACAGCCAACCCGGCCCCGGAGTCACGCGACTGTTCCTGAGTGACGAGCACCGTGCGGTCACCCCGCTGATCCGCGACTGGATGACCAAAGCGGGCCTTGAAAGCGAAATTGATGCGGCGGGCAATATCGTCGGACGCGATCAAAAGGCATTGGACGGCGCGCCCACCCTGATCCTTGGATCGCATCAGGACACGGTTGTTTCGGGTGGCAAATATGACGGCATGCTGGGTGTTGCCCTGCCGATTGCAGTGATCGAACAGATCAGAAAATCGGGCATTGATTTGCCATTCGGGATCGAAGTTGTGGCCTTTGGCGATGAAGAAGGCACACGGTTTCAATCAACCCTTGTCGGGTCGCGCGCCCTTGCTGGCAAACATGATCCCAAATCGCTTGATGCGACCGATGATCAAAGCATTTCCGTTGCCGATGCCCTGCGCGATTTCGGCTGTGCGCCGGACGATATCCCAAGCTTGAAGCGTGACAAGAAAAACACGCTGGGCTTTGTTGAAGTCCATATCGAACAGGGCCCGGTTCTTGAAAAGCGTGATCTTCCGGTCGGTGTTGTCACCGCCCTGACCGGGATTGAACGCCACAACATTCGCATTCAGGGCAAGGCAAGCCATGCAGGCACGACACCGATGCATAATCGCCATGATGCGCTGGTGGCGGCGGCTGACGTTATTCATCAGGTCGAAGCGGTGTGTTCCGCGACAGAGGGCATGGTGGGTGTTGTCGGCAAAATCGAAGTCAGCCCGAACGCGGTCAATGTCATTCCCGATCATGTCGATCTGACGATTGAGCTTCGCGCCCCTGAACGCTTTGTCCGGGTCAATGGCCGGGGTCAGATATTATCAGCCCTTCCCAATATCGCCACCAACCGGCGCGTGGAAATCAGTGCGGATCAGACATATGAGGCCGAAGGTGTTCCCTGTGCCGACTGGATCATGAATGGTCTGGGTCAGGCGATTGGCGAACAGGGGTTTGAACCATTCCGCCTGTTTAGCGGGGCTGGTCATGACGGGCTTGCCATGCATGATCTGTGCGATATCGGCATGCTGTTCGTGCGTTGCCGCGACGGGCTTAGTCACCACCCCGACGAGGCCGTCACAGCGCAAGATATCGATGTCGCTGCCAATGTATTGATCGACTTTCTGCAAATGATTGGGCCGATGAAAGGGCTTTGAATGCAGTCAAACTGGCAAAACAGAGCCGGTTGACCCCACTTTTTTTGAGCCGTTTCGCAAAATATTACGATGCCCGTCGATCAATTCGGCGGGCATTGTTTTGTTTTAGCCCCCAAATCATCAACTTTTAGCATCATATAATTTACTAATACTCAACTTTGCAGCGAAATTGTTTCATTTTTATGTATGCTTTTCGCGTCGCCTCAGCTGGCGGTGGTAAATGCATATCGGGGGAACCGTCATGCCGCCGTCACTGACCAAGCGACTGGTGCAGAGGGGATCTGCATCGCGTGCCGTGGGAGGATCAGCCTGAAATTTTCAGCATCTGATCAGGAGAAGCAAATGACCGATCAGCCAATACTTGTGGGCTATGACGGAACAGATGCAGCACAGCGCGCCGTGGAATTCGCGGGCCAGCGTGCAACAGCAGTCGGCTGTGCCGTGCATCTTGTTTTTGTCTTGGAGTGGTCCCCATACAGCTTCCTGTCGACACAGGAGCTTGAAGAACGCCATCAACGGCGTACAGAAGAACTTACCAGGGCAGAGCAGACGCTCAAACCCGCCCTTGATACCCTTAAAAAATTGAAAATACCGGTGACTTCGGAGGTCCGTTACGGCCATTCCGGCGAACTGATATGTGACATCGCAAAACAGAAAAATGCCTGTCAGATCATCGTTGGCCGCAAGGGTGGATCGACGCTTGGCGCAAGACTGCTGGGCAGTTTGCCGCTTACCCTGGTTCAGGCATCGCCTGTTCCGGTCACTGTCGTTCCGTAAGGCAATCACGAAAAGTTAAACCGGAGAAACATCATGTTCTGGAACAAGACAGCAGCGGCCACGGCCGCGGCAATGATGTCGGCCACCCTGCCCCAAATTGCACATGCGCAGGAAGCCGGCCTTGATGAAGCCATCAATCAGGCAATCGCACCGATTTCAAATGTGATTGCCGGAACCATGTTCTATTCCGTGCCGATTGGCGGCACAGCATTCCCGTTGATTGTCGGCTGGCTGGTGGTCGCAGCAACCATCTTCACGCTCTATTTCGGGTTTGTGCAATTCCGTAAATTCGGCCACGCCATTTCGCTGGTCAAAGGGGATTATTCCCATCCCGAGGATGCTGGCGAAGTTTCACACTTTCAGGCATTGGCAACCGCCCTTTCGGGCACGGTTGGCCTTGGCAATATTGCCGGGGTTGCCGTTGCTGTTTCCATCGGTGGGCCAGGTGCAACATTCTGGATGATCCTTGCCGGGCTTTTGGGCATGGCATCGAAATTCACCGAATGTACGCTGGGCGTGAAATACCGTAACGAATATGCCGATGGGCGTGTTTCGGGCGGGCCGATGTATTACCTGTCCAAGGGTCTGGCCGAAAAGGGCAAGCCCGGCCTTGGCAAGGTTTTGGCGGTCCTGTTTGCAATCTGCTGCATTGGTGGTGCGGTTGGTGGCGGCAACATGTTTCAGGCCAATCAAGCCTTCCAGCAGGTTGTCAATGTAACAGGTGGAGAAAACAGCTTCCTCGCCGGGTCCGGCTGGCTGTTTGGACTTTTCATGGCGATCATTGTTGGCGTGGTTATCATTGGCGGCATCAAATCCATCGCCAAGGTGACCGAGAAGATCGTGCCGTTTATGGCGGTTATCTATGTCACCGCGGGCATCATCATTATCCTCTCAAACATCACAATGGTCGGTGATGCCTTTGCCCAGATCTTTGTTGGCGCCTTTACCGGGGCTGGCGTTGCTGGCGGTGTCGTCGGCGCCCTGATCCAGGGGTTCAAACGCGCAGCCTTCTCCAACGAAGCCGGTATTGGTTCTGCAGCCATCGCACACGCGGCTGTCCGCACCAAGGAACCGGTTACCGAGGGCTATGTTGCCCTTCTTGAACCGTTCATCGATACGGTGGTGATTTGCACCATGACCGCCCTTGTGATCACGATTAGTGGCGAGTTGAATTCCGGTCTTACCGGTGTTGAGCTGACCTCAGCCGCATTCGCGTCGGCCTTTACCTGGTTCCCGCTGATCCTGGCACTGGCAGTTGTCCTGTTTGCCTTCTCGACCATGCTGTCATGGTCCTATTACGGGCTTAAAAGCTGGACCTATCTGGTCGGTGAAGGCAAAGGCAAGGAGATCATTTTCAAGCTGTTCTTCTGCCTGTGCGTGATCGTTGGCGCATCCATGAGCCTCGGTCCCGTGATTGATTTCTCGGACTCCATGATCTTTGCCATGGCGATCCCCAACATCATCGGCCTTTATTTCCTGATGCCGGTGGTGCGTGGTGAAATCAACCAGTATTGGGCCAAGATCGAAAGCGGTGAGATCAAAAAGGTCAAATAAGCCAACATTTTGAAACAATTCCAAACACCCCTGCCCATTGGTGGGGGTGTTTTGGTTTACGCCCTGCAAGCGGGACATGGCTGCTGATCAACGCTTCGGCTATGCAAACCCCGGCAAATATGCGATTTTAATCGGCACAGGCAGCAGGCTGTGATAGAAGCCGCGCCAGAGAGATTTCCCGTATGACCGATAAGAAGACCCGCAAGTGATGAGTGATCAATCGCGCCGTTCCGAATTGCTGATGCCCGCAGGCTCGCTCGAGAAGCTGAAAGTTGCTGTGCTTTATGGCGCTGATGCCGTCTATATGGGCACGCCGGACCTGTCGCTGCGCGTCAAAAGCCAGATGTCACTTGATGACGTGGTCGAAGGGATCGAATTTGCGCATAAACATGGCGTTCGCGTTTATCTGACGCTGAACCTGTTTTCGCATAACAAGGATATCGACAAGCTTCCGGAATATGTCGATACCGTCCGCAAATGTAAGCCCGATGGCCTGATCGTGGCCGATCCGGGTGTCTTCATGTTTGTCCGCGAACATGCACCGGAGCTTGATCTTCATGTCTCGACCCAGGCCAACGTCTGTTCCTGGCAGTCCGTGAAATTCTGGCAAAGCATTGGTGCGAAGCTTGTGGTTCTGGGCCGTGAAGTTTCTTACGAGGAACTGACCGAAATCCGCGCGCAATGCCCGGACATCAAGATCGAAGCCTTCGTGCATGGATCGATGTGCATGACCTATTCCGGTCGTTGCTTGCTTTCGAACTTCATGGCTGAACGTGGTGCGAACCAGGGGGCGTGTGCCAACTCGTGCCGCTGGAAATACAAAGTCCACATGAAGCTTAAGGACGGCACGGTCAAGGAACTCAAACTGACCGAAGAAAACCTTGAGATGTTTGACTTCTTCCTTGAAGAAGACATGCGTCCGGGCGAGCTGATGGAAATTCAGGAGGACGAGCGTGGCTCCTACATCCTGAACTCGCGTGATCTGTGCATCATGCCAAAGCTTGAAGATTACCTGAAAATCGGTGTCGATAGCCTTAAGGTCGAAGGCCGTGGCAAAAGCCCCTATTACGCGGGTCTCGTTGCGCGCGCATACCGCATGGCGATTGATGACTGGTACGCAGACCCGGAAAACTGGTCAGCCGAAGAATATATGAAGGAACTCTCGACCATTCCGAACCGTGGTTACACGCTGGCCTTCCATGATGGTCGTCTGACCAATTATGCGCACGGCTATGACAGCAACACCAACGTGTCGGATTGGGAATTTGCCGGAATGATCGAGGAAGTCGAAGACGACGCCTTTATCATGTCGGTCAAAAACCGCATGCTGCCCGGTGACGTGATCGAAATCGTCCCGCCGCGTTCGCGTCAGACCATCTTCATCCGCATGTATGAATTCATCGACGCCAAAACCGGCAAGGTCGGCGAAGCGGTTCATGCCAACACCCATCCGCGCATCCGCCTTCCGTTCAGCTTGTTTGAACAGGAAGACCCGGAATTCCTGAAACGCGAAATCCTGCCGATGACCATCGTGCGCAAGGAAAAGGCGCTTTCGGAAGACGAATGGCAGCGCCTGAAACTTGACCAGGAAGGCCACAAGATCGAGATGGGCAAAGGCAACGAAGAGCGCTATGACGCGAAACGCGAAGCACTTCAGACCGCCCTTGATGACCGCCAGAAGGAACGTTCTTTCCGCACCCCGCGCGTTGGCACCAAGGGCTGCTGTGGCCGTGGCTGTAACGGTTGCCTGATCTTCTGGCATGATGAAAGCTACGCCAAGGCGCGTGAAATCCTTGCCAAACGCAAACAGGGCGAGATGCTTGAAAAAGACGGCAAGACGATTGCTGCTGAATAGGCATCATCTCGCCTGACGCAAATACAGAAACGGCAGCCCAGTGGCTGCCGTTTTCTTTTGCCTATTCGGTGGCTTTCAGCGCGCGTTCTTCAAGCTTGTCAATCCGGCGCAGGCCGTACCAACCCAGTCCAACAAACACAATCAGAAGCACTGGGCCCACCAGCATCAGGTTGCGTTCCAAAAGCTCGCTCATGCTCGCACCAAGGCTATAGCCCAATGCGAAGTAAACTCCGACCCAAAGCAGGATCGAGATAACGCTAAGCGGCAGGAAACGCACCACCGGCATCTTGCTCATGCCGACCGGAAGCATGCCGATCATGCGAATGGTGTTGGGGTAACGGCATAAAAGGATATAGGCGACGCCATAATGCTCAAACAGGCGCATGGTCTTGCCCATCCAGCCCGCAAAGGATTTCGGCAATTTGCCAATAATCGCATTACCGTAACGCCGACCAAGCCCGTAACGCACCAGATCACCGATAATCCCGCCCGCAATCATCGCGGTTAGCGACGGCCCCAAAAGCAGGCTTTCGGACGCGACCAGAATACCGGCAAAGACCGGTAGGATGCTGGATTTGCTGACGCAATAGGTAAAGATCAGGATATAGACCAGATCCTGATGATCCCGAATCCAAAGATTAATCGTCTCGATCAAGGCACAACCCGCCTAATTATAAGTGTTGAGGCGTTCTAATCCAGGGCAACACATAAGGCCAGTGTGCGACTTCACACCGGCCTTTAATGCAGATGACCGGATCGGGTTTACTGCAATCAGGCAACTTCAAACCGGATCGGCTGGGCACCTTCCCACAGCGTCATTTTGCCAAGCTTTTCGAGGTCTTCAAGATTGCTGGTGACCGTGATGAAGTGGTTACCGGCAAGCTGGCCGACCTTGGATGCGAAATGAACGCCGCCATAAGCCAAAAGGATTTCGGTTTCGCTGATCCCGCCCGGATAGAGGATAATCTGGCCCGGTGCCGGGAAGCTTGTGTGGTTTTCATAGCCAACACCGAACTGATAATCGCCGAGCGGCATCCAGACACCCTCGCCGCTCCAGCGGACATGGACGGCTTTGCTTTCAAACGGCATGCGTTCCAAAAACGCCTTGCAGGTTTCCGGCGCTTTTTGCGTTTCAAGCACACCATCAAAGGTGAACGGGCCTGCGGTGATTTTGATTTTTGTCATGGTTGTTCCAGTTCGGTGGGGCGACGCCGATATGGCGTGGTCATTTTCGTGCTGTAACCAAGGGCTATCGCGTCGTCAAAGGATGGTCAATCGCCTTTCGAACCATGCACAAATTGCAATGCCCCATACCAAAATGCGGGAACTCAATTTCTTGCAAAGTCAAAACCCGGCCTTTTGAGCCATTTTTTGCGTTGCGGTATCGGTTATTCGACGATCCTGCGATTGTTTCATGACAAAACGGGTGAAAATTTCACTTGCGCGCGAAAAGCAATGGGCGTAAATCCCGCCTTGCCCAAAGTCGCACGTGCCTGTGGTGGTCCTGCTTACTGGAACCCGTAGGACTTACTTAAAGCAACGACGGTGTAGGGCTTTTTTGGTCTCAGGTGGCGTCCAAATCCACCGACACTAAAGAGGCACACCATCATTGCCCACGTGCGGAGCGGGAACCCCCATTCCATAGCGAGGCAGACTTCGCAAGTTCCGGTTGGCCCCGGAGCTATTCAGTTCGCAGGTAGTCCGCGTCATGCGCCTCCACCGCGCTCATACGCATCAGGTATCTGCAACTGCCATATCGTGGAATGGGAGAACGCCCCAATGGCAACTCAGCGTATTATTGATTTTCTCGCACAGAACCGTCCGGAAGGCCCTTGCCTTGTTGTTGACCTCGACGTTGTACAGCGCAACTACGAGACCTTTACCCGTGCGCTTCCGAGCTCCCGCATTTTCTATGCGGTCAAAGCAAACCCGGCACCGGAAGTTCTGAGCCTGCTTGCCGATCTTGGCAGCAACTTCGACACTGCATCTGTCCCTGAAATTGAAATGGCGATGGCCGCTGGTGCAAGCCCGGACCGCATTTCGTTTGGTAACACCATCAAAAAAGAACGCGACATTGCGCGCGCTTATCAGATGGGTGTTCGCCTTTACGCGGTTGATTGCGTCGAAGAAGTCGAAAAAATTGCCCGTGTCGCACCGGGTGCGCAGGTATTCTGCCGCATCCTGACCGATGGCGTAGGTGCTGAATGGCCGCTGTCGCGTAAATTCGGTTGCGCGCCCTCGATGGCACTCGAAGTTCTTGAACATGCCCATCACATGGGTCTGGATGCCTATGGCGTGTCGTTCCACGTTGGTTCGCAGCAGTGCAACCTTGATGCATGGAACACCGCATTGGCAGAAGCATCTGCGATCTTCCGTACTTTGGCTGACAAAGGCATCGTTCTTCGCATGGTCAATATGGGCGGGGGTTTCCCGACCCGTTACCTGCGCGACGTTCCGGCGACCGAAGCATATGGTGCAGCGATCGTTGACGCGCTTCACACCCACTTTGGCAACCACATGCCTGAAACCATTATCGAACCGGGCCGCGGCATGGTTGGTGATGCAGGCGTGATCAAAGCCGAAGTCGTTCTGATTTCGCGCAAACACGAAGATGATCCGGTGCGTTGGGTTTACCTCGACATCGGTAAATTCGGTGGCCTTGCCGAAACCATGGATGAAGCCATCCGTTACCCGATCACCACTGTGCATGATGGTGGCGATGTTGCTCCCTGCGTTCTTGCGGGTCCGACCTGTGACTCTGCTGACGTGCTGTATGAAAAGAAACCTTATGACCTTCCGGTCGCACTGACCATTGGTGATGAAGTTCTGATCGAAGCCACGGGTGCCTATACCACCACTTATGCTTCTGTTGCGTTTAACGGCTTCTCGCCGTTGACCGCATACATCATCTGACCCCTTTTTTCGGGAAAGATACGCCAATGATCACGATTGATCGCGAAGGCGCTTATTCGCACATTGAACGCGAAAAGCTGCTTGATCGCGTCATGGGTCTGGCGCGGTTTCAGAAATCGTCTGAAATCCTGCGCCGTAATCGGCTTCCGGCGGACGGTCTTGCGTTTGTCGCCCACGACGGCAAACAGATGATCGGTACCGTACGGTTGTGGAATGTCAAAGCAGGCAACAGCGGTGATGCGCTGTTGCTTGGCCCGCTCGCAGTCGAAAAGGCTTATAGCGGTTCTGGCGTTGGTGCCGGTCTGGTTTATGCAGCGCTCAATGCTGCACAATCAGCCGGTCACCGTTCGGTTCTACTGGTGGGTGATCCGGACTATTACGCGCGCTTTGGCTTCCATGCCAATCCGGCAAGCGGGCTTTTGATGCCCGGCCATTTTGATCGTCACCGGTTCCAGGCGATCAATCTTGGTAATGAAGATGTTCTCAGTGGATCTCACGGTATGCTTTACGCAACCGGTGCGATGACCCACTAGAACCAGCAGCTAGAATTCCCCCTTGAAATCCCGGTATGGCTAGCCCCCTGCCGGGATTTTTTTATGCGTTGCGCGCAAAAACAAAGCCCCGCAAACAGTGCGGGGCTTTGTCGCAAACGGGGATGTTCAATTCACATCATATCAGCTCATGGCTCGCAGGTTTTCTGCGACAGCCAGCCGACAAAGACACCACCCTGTTCGAGGCGTTCGTGGCTGAAACATTTGCCATTCGGGTACGCCCCGTTGGCAGGGGTAAAGCGCACATCATCTTCGCCGGGCAGGATATTGGTGGTGGTTTCAACCAGTTCGGTATGAACCGTGCCAAGCCCATCAGACGGCACCAGACAATCATAACGACCGCCATTGCCATTAATGGTACGCACGCCCACCATGCCGTGGTTCATCGGCCAGGCTTTGACGACCGACACCAGATCACCGGGATTTTTACCAAGGCAGGCGGTGATGGCGGGTTGCAGTTCGTCAAAATACTGGGTCCAGATACCTGTGCCCTTTTCTTTAAGCTCGCTTACCTTCACGACCGGGAAATTGCCCGGTGCCAGACGCAATGCGACGGGATCGGCCGATACCGCGCAGCGCGTTTTGTCCGATGCAGTGTGCCAGATGGCATCCCCGCCCTTGCCGCGCAACTCATAGACATCGTTGCTATAACCATATCCCGATCCGGTCGGCATGACGGCCAGTTCAAGCGGTTCACGACCGGGGAACTCGACAATTGCACGTTCGCCCTTTGGATCGAACGAAACCGAAAACCGGCTTTGATCTTCGCAAACGAAGTAGCGCGATCCGGCAAGCGGTGCCGGGCTGGTGTTGAGTTGCGCCAGCATCGCATCAATGCGCGCAAGGGCGACCTTGCTTTGCGATAGCGCGCCACTGATTTCATGTTCATCGGGCTGGCTTGCCATGCCATTGACCGTTTTGGTCCCGCTGGCAAAGCGGCCTTGGGCGAAATCAAGCTTGAGGTCGTATTTCAGCGGCTGATCATCGCTGGCCCCGCCGTAATTCACCCGCGTTGCCGTTTCGGAAAAGCGCAGCAGCTGATTATTGCGATAGTAAAGTTTGACCTCCGACACACCGTAATCGCCAAGATCGCGATGCTCGTCGACCAGAAGTGGGTCACCATCGGCCGAGACATATGCCTTATAGGTTACGGTATGATCGGACGCGGCATATTGACCGGGGATCACGCGCATATCACCAAGCTTGGCCTCGATCGCGGCCACATCGCGGGCAACATCGCCGCCCTTGGTCTTGCGCGCGCCATCGGACTGCGCACGTGCGACCTGACGAACCATGATATCGACATCACTTGGCGCATCGCGGGTTAAGACCGGATACATCTGATCATTGCGAAACAGGGTATCGCCCTTGGCATTTTCAATTACGGCCTCGACCGCATAGGTCATGCGCGGATCAATATCGGCCGGGTCATAGGGCAGGATAAACACCATGGGCGGGTTGCTGACCTGTTGGCGCAGCTTGGCAATTTCAATGGCCGGTGCATCGGCACGCGACACATCAAGAAGCCGTACGACAAGGAAGGTGTTATCAGGCGACAGGGCAATCCTTTCGCGATAGGCGACCGAACCGGTCACGCTGGTCTGACTGGATTGGAACCCCGCACAGCCCGATAATATTCCGACCATGCCAATGGCAATAACTGCCCGTACCCACATGTGTGCGGATGAGAAAGGTTTCATTGTAACCCCGGTTTGCTCGTATTTTTTGATTGTGTGGTTTTATTCACACAATGGTGCCGCCAAAAATACGGAAAACCAAGGCCAAAAAGCGGCAAAACGAATTAATTTCCGCACCCAAACTTTTTTAGTTCACCTTTCTATCCGGCAAACCGGGTGCAGGGCTGTCCGGCGACGTCGGTCTGGATCGAGAGCAACGCACCTTCAAGTTCGTTGCCATTGCCTTCCAACCCGACTGCGGCCGAGGTGATGTAAAGCGTTTTCAGATCCGGGCCGCCAAACACACAGCTGGTCGGCTGGGTCACGGGCAGATCAATGATCTGATCGACCTCACCATTCGGGGCAAAGCGGATCAAACATCCCCCGCCCCAGCGCGCGTTCCAGATATAGCCATCGGCATCCATCGCCGATCCGTCCATATTGCCACGATCCTGCGGTCCAAAGAACACGCGCGGGTTGCTCGGCACACCGGTTTCCATGTCGAAATCATAGACATCAAGCGTGTCCTTGATCGTATCGCCAAAGAACATCTTGGTACCATCGACCGACCATAAAAGCGTATTGGAAATGCCGATATCCGATAAGAACCGCACGGGTTCCCCATCCGCGCCAACCCGGTTGAGCGTTCCGCTCGAAACCGTAACAGGCAGGTCTTCGCCATTCGGGCCAATATTGTTTTGCATCGTGCCGTGCCAGAACCGCCCCGCCGGATCAACGCGGCTTTCATTGGATCGATTGCCGGCATGGTCGCTATCGGGTGCGCTAAAGGGCGTTGTTTCCCCGCTTTCGGGATCAAGGAATGCCAAGCCATCGGCAAGGGCAACCAAAAGCCCGTCATTTTCGCGCGGGACAATGGCCGCGACCGGCTGATCAAAGGTCCAACTGCGCGATCCGCCGTCTTGCGGGCGCAATGCATAGGCGGTCTTGCCGACGATATCGACCCAATACAGAACGCCGTCCTTGGCATCCCAATGCGGACCTTCGCCCAATGTGCAACGCAGGTGTGGCAATACGGTTTTCACGTTGGCCATGGTTTCTCCCTGATATTTCGTGCGGTTTTCCGCTTTGTCCCGAAAGAATGATGGCAAATCGCCAACCATTCCGGCACGGGAATTCTGTTATTTCTATTGCTACCCGGAATGGATAGATCTGAAAAGTAATTTTGTATGATGATTTAAATTTCAGGCAATATTTTCACTGTTTGCGATCGCAACTCGGTTGCATTTACGCCAAGTAATTGATAGGCATTCTCAGATTGGAAAGGTGCGTGCGTCCGGCATGTTACACGCCGTAATTGCCGCCACAGATGCCCGCCTGCCCCGATTACTGATTATGCGAGTTTCCGGCACATGTTCGATCTGAAAGACGTCACATTCAAAAGTGACGGCAAGACCCCAAAAACGCTGCTTGATGCCATCACGGTTGATTTCCCGACCGGGGCGTTTAGCGCGATTGTCGGTCATAACGGATCGGGCAAAAGTACGCTTTTGAAACTGCTTGCCCGCAAGAACAAGGCCCATGCGGGAACCTTGATGCTTGATGGCAAAAACCTTGCCGATCATGGCACCGGTGATTTTGCGCGCAAGGTCGCCTATCTGCCGCAAAACCCGGTTGTGCCGCCGCATTTAAGTGTCCGCGAACTGGTCGCCTTTGGGCGGTATCCGTGGCGCGGTGCATTCGGGCGATACCGCGATGAAGACCACGCAAAGATCGATCAGGCGATGGAACTGACCCATGTAACGGGTTTCAAGGACCGTCTGGTCGCCAGCCTGTCGGGCGGGGAACGCCAGCGGGTCTGGCTTGCCATGCTGCTCGCTCAGGATGCGCCGATATTGCTGCTGGACGAGCCGACCTCGGCCCTTGATGTCGGCCATCAGCGCGATATTTTGCAACTGGTCGCCAATCTGAAAGATCACAGCAATCTGACCGTCATAGCCGTTTTGCACGATATCGATATGGTCGGGCGATTTGCCGATCACATCATTGCCCTTCGCGGCGGGAAAACCTGCTGGCGCGGGACGGCAGGTGATTTCATGCGCGGCGAGACATTGCGCGACATTTTCCAGACCGACATTGATGTCATCCGCCTTCCGGGCACAGCCCGCACGGTGAGCTATGTCGCCTAAAAATACTCGCTCGATGCGCATCCAGTTCCGCCCCACCAAAAGGAAGAAATCCATGTTCACCAAACCGATTGGCGCGCTGGCGCTTGGCTGCGCAGTAGCATTGAGCGCATTCACGGCCCTCACCCCGATGACAGCCGTGGCCGAAACCATTCGCCATGAATTGGGGGAAGTTGAGTTTGCCCAAACGCCAAACCGGTTTGCCGCATCGAACTGGTCGCTAACCGAAAGCCTTCTGGCGCTTGGCATTGATCCGGTCGCAATCCCCGAAGCAGACGGCTATCGCCTGTGGGTGGTGGAGCCGGAATTGCCAGCCACGTTTTCTGATCTTGGCACCCGGCGCGAACCGAATTTCGAAGCGCTTCGCGAAGCCAAGCCGGATGCGATCCTGATCAGTGCCGATGTCGCGATGGCCCATGACAAGCTTTCAAGCTTTGCGCCGACACTGGTGTTTTCGATCTATAACACGGGCAGTAACGAACCAGCGATTGATCGCGCCGAAGAACTGCTGCGCAATGTGGCAAAGATCGCCGGTGTACCCGAAAAGGCCGAAGAGGTGATTGTTACTGCCAATGCGCGGATTGAGGCCGCCGCCCAGCGTATTCTCGATGCGGTTGGCGATGAAGCCAAATTCGCCGTCGTACGCATCCTTGATGAAGCCCATTTCCGCATTCACGGCAAAATGTCTTTGTTTGGCTCCACGCTTGATCGCATGGGCTTTGCCAATGCCTGGGAAGGGGATGTGAATGGCTGGGCATTCCATAATGGCGATGTGGCGGATCTTGCAAAAATGGGCGATGCGCAGTTTGCCTATGTCGAACCGATTGCCCCGGCCATTCAGGGCAAGTTGTTTAACTCTGCCATCTGGAAAGCCATGCCGTTTGCGCGCAATGACCATGTCTATGCCATCCCGTCGAGCTGGACCTTTGGCGGGGTGCTTTCCGCTGCCCGCTTTGCCGAATTACTCGCCGATGCGGTGACGTCTGCCCACAACCCAGCCAGCGGATCATAAGCCATGACAGCCTATCGCGCGCTTTGTGGCGTCTTTGCCCTGATCCTTGCTGTCATGATCGCATCTGATGCCATGGCCAACCCGATCGAGATCGAACATGAACGCGGCATCCTAACCCTTGAGGCCCCGGCAAAACGCATTGCCACCATCAACTGGTCCTTTACCGAAACCGTGATTGCGCTGGGCCTTGATCCGGTCGCGGTTGCCGATCCGCAGGATTATGTCGAATGGGTTTCCGAACCGAAATTGCCCGAAAGCTTCGTCGATCTGGGGCAGCGATCCTCGCCCAATCTTGAAGCGCTTCGCGAAGCAAAACCCGATCTGATCATTACCATCCCCGATATCGGCATGGCCTATGAGAAGCTGGCAGAAATTGCCCCGGTGCTTGAACTTCGCCTGTTTGATGAAAAACGCCCGGCATTTGAGGCAGCCCGCGATGTTTTTGCCAAAATCGCCAAGGCCACCGGCCGCGAAGAACAGGCCGAGGCTTACCTTGCCCATGTCGATCAAAAGCTTGCGGAATATAGCGATCGCATCACGGCTGTTTTGGGCAACGACCCGATGCTTAACATCATCTATTTCTTTGATGACAGCAATGTCGGCATCTTTGCCAAATCATCGCTTCCGGGATCGGTTCTGGGCGCGATGGGTTTGCCAGTTGCCTATGACGGGGCGATCAATAAATGGGGCTTTGCGCGCGGCGGGTTTGAGATTTTAGCCCCCTATGCCAAGGGTACGGTTGTCTATACCAACCCGGTGCCAGATGTGGTGATCAACAAAATCTGGAGCTCCCCGATGTGGAAGGTGATGGATTTCACCCGTAACAGTCGGGTCTATGAGCTTCCGGTCGTTTGGGCTTACGGCGGCGTGCCATCGGGCCTTCGCTTTGCCAAACTGCTGGCTGAAAGCCTTGAGAACGGCCCGCATTCATGACGCATTCGACGCCTGCGCGCCTGCCTGCAACACTTCTGATATCGCTTGGCGCCCTTTCAATCGCGGTCCTTGCCATTGATTTCTGGCCGTTCCTGCAAAAGGGATTGGCAGGTCAGGTGATCCTGACACCCGATGAAACCGATTTTGATCAAATCCTGTTTCATTACAGCACCCTACCCCGCCTTGTGATGGCGTTTCTATGCGGGGCGGGCTTGGCCCTTGCGGGGGCTGCGATCCAGACCGTATTACGTAACCCGCTGGCATCCCCGACCACATTGGGGGTTGGTGCGGGTGTTGAATTTGCCCTGACCATCTTTGTTCTGATCGCCCCGGCATCCCTTGCGATATTTCAAGAAGCCTTTGCCCTGGCCGGCGGGATGATCGCCCTTGGCGCGGTTTATCTGATTGCATCAAAGCGCGGTAATGCGACGCTTTGGCTTATTCTGGCGGGCATGATTGTCAATCTGCTGCTGCAATCGGGATCGCAGATCGTCCTGCTGTTTAACGAGCAATATCTGCAGTCGATCTTCATGTGGGGCGCTGGTGATCTGGCCCAGAACGGCTGGGAAGATACAGCCTTTGTGTTGCCGCGTGTGATGATTGGCATGATTGCCATTCTGGCCCTGTCGCGCCCGCTTGATCTGTTGGCCCTTGGCGATGACACGGCAAGTTCGCTTGGCGCAAAGGTCACAGTCCTTCGCCTGCTGATCCTTGGCTTTGCGGTTTTCATCACGGCATCGGTTATCTCTGCTGCAGGCATGATCGGTTTTGTCGGGCTTGCCGTTCCCGCCGCCCTTCGCATTGCCGGACTGACCAGATCACGCGATCTTATGATCCACTCGGTTCTGACGGGTGGCTTTGCGCTTTTGATCATTGATTTTGTTGTGCGCCAGTTTAACGGGCTTGGCGGGGATGTTTTGCCGACGGGCGCGGCGACCGCCCTTTTTGGTGCGCCCTTTATCATCTTTATCCTGCGCAAGGCGCGCATCATGCCCGGCGGGCAAAGCGAAGATCATCATTCCGATCAGGAAATCACATCCAAATCCCAGTTGAGCATCATCCTTCTTGCCACCCTGGTGGTCGGCATCATTGCATCACTGGTGATTTCCTTTGATGGTCATGCGCTGGTGTTGCTCGATTGGAATGCGGACGGTGCCGACATAGCACTTGGCCGGGCAGAGCGCACCTTTGCCGCGATGATTTGCGGGGCAGCTTTGGCGGTTTCCGGAACCCTTATTCAACGGGTCGGGCGCAATCCGCTGGCCAGTCCGGAAATCACCGGGGTTAGTTCGGCCACCGCCCTTGCCATGATCGTTGCCCTTGCCATTTTCGGATTTGGCAAACGGGCCGAGTTGATGGCGATCGGCGCTGCGGGTGGCATCATCTCGCTCTTTGTTCTGCTGGGACTATGTCGCAAATTCACCCATGCGCCGCATTACATGTTGCTCAATGGTTTGGCCCTGACCGCGATTTTAGGCGCAATCGTTCGCATCGTTTTGACACGGGGTGGCACACAAACATCCATGCTGATGTCCTGGCTGGCCGGGACGACCTATTTCACCAATATGAATGAAGTGATGATTGTTGCAGGCATCACAGCAGCTCTTTTGATCACCGCCATTGCCCTTCGCCGTCCGCTTGAACTGGCATCCTTGGGCACGGATCAATCAGTATCGCTTGGTCTTGGCATTTCGGTGTTTCAGTTTGCCATGATGCTGTTGGCTGCCATTTTGGCTGCCAGTGCGACGCTTCTTGTCGGACCGCTTAGTTTTGTTGGCCTGATGGCACCGCATCTGGCGCGTGTGGCGGGCTATCGCCTGGCAGGCGGGCATTTGCTGGGCGCTGTTTTGATCGGGGTGAATGTGATGATGGTGGCCGAGTGGCTGGCGCGTAACATGCTGTACCCGGCACAGCTTCCGACCGGGCTGATTGCCGCCTTGATCGGTACGAGTTACTTCCTGATCCTTGCGATCCGTAATCGATAATTACAGGCGTCATGCAAACCATGACGCCTGTTCTTTCATGGCCTGTCGGCCTCAGCTAGCGGGCGGAATATAGTCGCCTTCGAACTTCATCAGATCGTCTTTGATCTCATACCAGTCGGGTTTGGACGCGGTATGGATATGCAGCGACGGGCGGATTTTTGGATCATCATCCAAGGCCGATGCCGCCATGACGTAAATCTGGCCCGATGACAGATCACCAAGCGACGTTCCGCATTCCTTGCAGAAGCACCGTTCAAACTTTAACTCCGCATCCTTGAAGCGGCCAATCACCTCTTCCCCGCTTCGCAGGTGAAGATCTTCTGCCTTGCCAATGACAACAGCGGAAAAAACGCCCGCCGCCTTTCGGCAACGTGAACAGTGACAATAGCTGAGCGATGATGGCTCGCCAGAAATCTCGAACGTAACCTTGCCGCAAAGGCAGCTTCCCTTGATCATTTTTAAATCCCGTTATGGTGGCTCTTGACCAAAAGAACATAACATGAACAATTATCACATTCCAACCCCGTCACAGAAATTTCTTTGTCAGATCAATTAGCTGTCAGAAGGCGGCCAATCACGCGCAAGATCATATGCGGCGTCAAGCGATGCCACATGCCGGACCGGGAATGGCAACATACGGGCGAAATTGCTTTGTTCGGGGTCATCCGCATCATGGCTATGTATTTCCCCATCGCCATGATGATGGCCTTCATCAACCCGGATCAGCCCCTTGGCAAACATGCCCAACCGATCACGCTTCTGCTTGAACCATGCGGCGGCCTGTTTGCGGATTTCGTGGTCCTGATTAATCTCGCCCGCCACCCGGAAAATCAGGATTGCCGGTTCGGATCGCGCCGAAAGTGCCGCAAGGGCCGCGAGATAGGCTTTGCCATCTTCATCACTTTGGCGATCCACCATTTCAAACAAAACGATGTCTTTGGCAGGTGTGCTTGATCGAAACATAGGGGCTTCCTTTATGCGCCAAAGCCCGGCGGATAAATAAACCGCCGGGCCGATGGATGGATCAGATCAAATGGTATGGTGGCAATTAGAATTCACGACGGAAACCGATGGTGACTGCACGGCCGTGGCCTGCAACCGAATAACCACGAAGGGCGGTTGCCGCCGGGTTTTCGTAGCTGGTATCAAGGATATTCTCGATCCCGAAGCGCGCAGTGCCGCCCAAAACCGGGTAGTTGCCCGACAGGTTAAAGACAAGGCTTGGCTTGATCTTGGCGGTTTTGATTTTGTTGCGCCCTGCCGTATAGGTGCCATCAAAACGCAGGTTCAGATCATCCCACACGTGGCTATCGACATAGCCGGTAAAGCGGAACGGTGACGGGATGCGGTTATTTGGAAGCCAGCTATCAAGATCGCCGTCTTCGTTGGTGTCATAGCGACCTTCGACATAGGACGCCAAGGCACCGATATAGGTGTCTTCGGAAATGTCATATTCACCGGTCAGTTCCGCACCCAGGATGCGTTCCTTTTCCTGACTGAGCGAGTTGGTCGAGCTATCGAAATTATCGCCGCGTTCATTGGTGCTCATGTAGACCGCGCCAGTCGTGCGGAAATCCTGCCCGGTAAAGCGCGCGGCAATCTCATAGGTTTTGACCTTGGACGCATCGACATCGATATCGGCAAAATTCATTGAAACGCCGCTGATACCGGCACGGCGGGTATAGGCCCCGACATCGGGGACGGAGAAACCTTCGCTGTAGCTAAAAGATGTATCGATCTGATCGGTCCAATGCACCACGGCGGACGCGTTATAGGTGACTGCGTTATAGGTCGTATTGCCCCCCGTGAAGGCCGCCGCACCGATATAGGCCGTCCCGACCCCGCCGACATAACGCATATAGTTCGGGCGGGTGAAATCCTTGACCGTGAGGTCATAGGTTTCATAGCGCACACCACCTGACAGATCGACATAGTCGGTCACCGGCGCGCTCAGCTGGGCAAAGATCGCCTTGCCGTCCTGCTCCATCGGCGCGCCAATATCGCGGTCGCTCACCGTGCGGTATTTGACATCATCAAAGGTCAAATCCCCACCCCAGGTCAGGGTCAGACCATCATAGGCCATATCAAGACTGGTATCGGTTGAAAGCTTGATACCGTATTTGACCGCCTCAATCACCGACTGACCCAGCGGATCTTCGGTCGAGCCGCTGCTGGCAAGGGCGACGAGTGCCGGATTGTAGGAAGCATGGTAATCCGCACGCGCGGCCTGTTTGTAGCTGTCATTGTAAAACAGCTTCAGATCACCGGTGCCGATCTTGCCAAGATCATATTCATAACCGGCGGTGAAATACTGGCTTTCATCTTCAAGCGGCTGTGCACGATAGGGATTATCGTAATCCACCGAGACCGGATCGGTCGTCAGGTCCGGGTTATACTCAATGTCCTGACGAAACCGGACCACCTCGGTCGATAGAAACACACGGTGCCCTTCGGCAAGGGTCACACCGGTTTTGCCAAACAGGTTGAGGTCTTCGGCGTTATCAAACCCGCCCTGCCCCAACATCGCATCGGATGGCACCTGATTGCCATAACCGTCATAGGCATTACCGGTTTTTGATCCGGTGACACTGGCCGCCCAATCAACCTTGCCAACACCACCGCTGCCCGAAAGGGTCAAAGATGGCGAGAAGCTTTCACCGATATCGTCGGTATAGCTTTTGACATGACCATCAACGACGAAGGTGTTTTTGCCGGCCTCACCCGTTTTGGTGATGATGTTAATCGTGGCCCCGGTTGCGCCGTCGCCATTGAGCGCGTTTGAGCCCGGAATGACTTCGATGCTTTCAACCTGTTGAATATCGATCATGGAAAGAATGCGGCTGCTGTTACGAAGTGGTGTATTTCGCGACACCCCGTCAACCAGCACCTGAACATCACGGCCACGGAAGGTTTCCGTGCTGGCGATCAGGCTTTGATCATCAAACATGAAACCCGGCACGCTATTGCGGATCACATTGGTGATGTCGCTGCTTTTGGCTGACTGTGCTTCGATCTGATCGCGGCCAATCACGACAACCGATGGCGACATGGTGCTAAGCGAGCGGCGCGAACGGGTTGCGGTAACGACAACATCGGGCAAAACAACCGCACCTTCGACTGCGGGTGCCCCCGCTGCAACCGGGCTGATTTTGACACTGTCTTCGGTGACGAACTCGAACTGATAGCCAGAACCCGCCAAAAGGACATGAAGGGCTTCGGGCGCAGATAGATTGGCAGATACCGCCCCGCTATTGAGCCCACCAAGATCACCTTGGACAATCAGCTGCAAACCAAATTGTTCGGCCACCTGATCGATGGCAGCGCGCAGATTTCCTGCGGCGATTGAAACCGGTTGTGCCTGATTGCTGGTGTCTTGTGCGTGTGCCATCGGCACGGTTGCGATCATGAATGTTGCGACCAAAGCCGTGCTCCCCAACAGGCGCGACATCCCGAAATTCTTCGCTTTCAAAGCTATACCCCTTCGCTTGAAAATAATAATGCAAATCACTATTACCTTCATGACGAACGACCCCCCGGATTTGAGGAGGTAGATTTTTCTATTTTCTTGAAATTATTCTGAAACCGCCCGGAAATGCCCGGTCTGTCAGGCCGTAAGCCACAAGCAACGCACCATAGGCACTGTCGGGTTTTGTCAGATCAAAGCTGCCCGATACAGTGATCTCGCCCAACATCGGATCACGCACAAAGGTCTCATCACCCATAAGCGGTGAGAGACGACCAAACAGCTCATCTATTGGCATATCCTTGACGATCCAGCGACCTTCGCGCCACGGCGCAATGCGGGCCGGGTCCATCGCGGCAAAATGCAAATCGCCGTCTTCGTCCTGCCAGGATGCGCGACCAGCCGTTAGACGGGCCAGCTTGGTAGTACGGCTTTCAAGATCGACCGTGCCTTCAGATACTTCCACCCGGACATGACCACCCCATTTCGATGCGCTGAATGCCGTACCGACAGCCGTTGCCGTCATACGGTTCATATGCACGCGAAGTGGTCGATTGGCGTCCTTGGCGACTTCGATAAAGATGCCGCCATCCAGAACGCTGATATCGCGATAGTGATCGGTGAAATCGATGCCAATCCGGGTGCCCGGCTCCATCCACATGCGCGATCCATCGGGCAATTCATGAATGGATGTGACGACATTGGCATCACTTGCGGCAATCAGATCGGGTTCGGGCTGAAACGCGGAATAGCCCCAAAGACCAAGAAGACACAGGATGGTCATCAGTGCCCAAACGGGACGCGCGCGACGCTTGGCAGATCGCATACCGGGCAAACGCCCACCGCCACCTTCAAGTGCGCCCAATCGTTCAAGATCACGGCGGACAGCTTCGCTATCAAACTCGTCCATCGTGATATCGCGGGTCGGCGTGTTTGACGCCCGATCATCGGGGATATCAATCGCCTCGGCGACGGCAAATTCCATGCTGTGCCACACCTGACGCGCGCGGGTCAGACGTTTTTCATTTTCCGGATCAGATGATTGCCAGGCTTTGAATGCCATGTCTTCGGGCGCGGTCAAGTCGCCCTGATCCAGGCGCACGGCCCAGAAATCAGCAATCTGATCATTGCCGTTGCAGTCTTCGGGATAGCGGAATTCAGTCATGGCAATGTCGGGACCCGGCGTTTGGCAACGAAACCTGTTATCTCTTTGACGATTGGGCCGCTTGAATGAGGATGTCTAGTTCTCATGGCGGGCCAGTACCTGTTTGCAATGCCCAAGCGCCTGACGCAAATGCTTTTCCACCATATTGCGACTTATGCCTAAACGGTCGGCGGCTTCTTGGGTGCTGAGATGATCGCGCTTGCACAGCAAGAACACCTCGCGACAGCGTGGCGGCAGATCCGAAATCGCATCGCGGATGATATCAAGACGCTGCCGGTCCGAGCTGATTTGTTCTGGCGTGACCGATTGATGAACTGTTCCGCCCATTTCGCTGATCTCGGCCGGATCGGTGAATTCAAGCGGGTTGCGCTTATGGCGGCGCACAGCATCAATCGCCAGATTGGTCGCCATGCGCATCATATAGGCCGGCGGGTTGGAAATGTCGGACGGATTGACATTGCGATGGCGCAGCTGAACATACAGGTCCTGCAAGACGTCATGGCTTTCGTCGCGCGCGGGCAGATATTTCTGCACCTGTCGCAACAGCCGTTCGCGATATTGTTGGTAAATCCCGTCCCAGAAACGGTCATAGACCGCCATGATCACACATCCGAATTTCGATAATGATAACCGTTATCATTTTCATTTGTGCTTATAGACAATCCTGACCATGCGTCAATTCAAAAGGAAGCTGACGGGAAATCAGTCTTCGAAATGACCTTTGGCGGCAAAGCCCCCACCCTGATAAATCACGGCCGGGTCCTTGCGATCTTCGATCGGGAATGCGGCTTCGATTTCGGCCCGGAATTGTTCGGAGCTGTCCTGTGGTTTCCAGCCAATGAAATCGGCGTGGTCGTTGCTCCACCATTTCGATTTGTTGTCCGAAACACCATACATCACCAGATGGCCGGTCATCGGTGCTGCAAAGATCGCCTTCATCAACGAGATAAAGTCACGCGGGCTCATCCAGGTGGACAACATCCGGCGATCACGCGGCTTTTCAAAGCACGACCCGATCCGCACCGAGACGGTTTCAACATCGAACTTGTCGTAATAATAGCTCGCCACTGCCTCGCCATAGCATTTGGTCACGCCATAAAGGCTATCGGGGCGATGTTCGGATTTATCATCAAGCTTGGTGGTGCGTTTGTGGAAGCCAATCGCATGGTTGGAGCTGGCAAACATCACACGGCCAACCCCGTTCTGACGCGCACCTTCATACAGGTTATAGGTGCCCGCAAGATTGGCCTGAAGCAGATCATCAAACGCCGCCTCAATGGAAATGCCGCCCAGATGAATGATGCCATCAACATCCTTGGTAAGCTCGATCACAGCCGCGCGATCCGACAGATCGCATTGAACGACTTCTTCGTTTGGTCCCGCCGGGTCCATCGGGCCGATGTCTGACAGGCGAATGACATCGGCATAGCCCTTAAGCCCTTCACGGCAGATCTTGCCAAGGTTTCCGCCAGCACCGGTAATCAGCAAACGTTTCATAATTATCCTCGTTGATATCCGTAGTAACCCACGATCAATTCGCACCAAACACAAGGTTCGGAAGCGTCATTGAAATCGCGGGGATATAGGTTGTCAGAAGCAGGGCAGACAGGATCGCCAGATAAAATGGCCAGATCGACTGCACGGCTTTTTCAATTTTCACACCACCAATCGCGCAGCCGACAAACAGGCACGATCCCACCGGCGGCGTACAAAGCCCAAGACCCAAATTCATCATCAGCACCATGCCAAACTGGATCGGGTCCATGCCAAACTGCACCGCCAGCGGCAGGAAGATCGGCGTGCAAATCAGGATAAGGGCCGCCATATCCATGATCATGCCCGCAATCAGCAGCATGATATTGATCAGCAACAGCACCATTATCGGGTTATCGGTGATCCCTGTGATGGCCTCGGCCAGTGCATCAGGCACCTGATAGAAGGCCAGCATATAGCCATAAGCCGATGCACAACCGACCAGAAGCATCACAAGGGCTGTTGTCTTGGCCGATTGTTTGACCGCGGCAATAAAGCCAGCCCAACTAAGTTCCCGATACACAAGCCCCGTAATGATCAGCGCATAGGCCACCCCGATGGCACCTGATTCCGTGACGGTGAACACACCGCTCAAAACCCCGCCAACAATGATGACAGCGGTAAAGAAGCCCGGAATGGCGCGCACAGCCGTGCGCCAAACCACTGCCCAACCCGGGAATGGTTCAGCCGGATAGCCATGCTTGATCGCAACCAGCCAGGTCGCAAGCCCCAGCAACACGCACATGATGATGCCCGGAACGACGCCCGCCATGAACAGCTTGGAAATCGAAATGCCCCCGCCTGCGGCCACTGCATACAAGATCATGTTATGGCTGGGCGGGATCATGATCCCGGCGATTGATGATGTGACGGTGACGTTTACGGCGTAATCGGCGCGGTAGCCTTCCTTTTTCATCACCGGGATCAGGATCGATCCAAGGGCGGATGTATCAGCTACGGCGGATCCGGAAATGCCGCCAAACAGCATTGATGAAAACACGTTCACAATGCCAAGACCGCCGCGCCGACTGCCAACAAGGGCGGTCGCGAATTGCACAAGCCTTGATGCAATCCCGCCATGAAGCATCAACTCGCCGGCAAAGATAAAGAACGGGATGGCAAGAAGGGAAAAGGCCGAAATGCCAGACCCGATGCGCTGAAACGCGATCAGGGTCGGAAGACCTTCAAAAAAGAACGCACCAAGGGCAGCAATGCCAAGTGCAATAGCGACGGGCATACCGATCAGAATACCGATGGCAAACACGCCCAGAAGAATGGTCATGCCCATCTTATTTCACGTCCTTGTTCAGCAAATCGTCGTGGTAAAATTCGGCACTGGAAATGGTTTTCCAGCGGGTAATGATTTTAAGGATGTGTACCACGCTATAAAACGCGATCCCTGCCCCGCAGACTGCCATCGGCACCGAACGCCAACCATCCGAAATATGAATGATCGGCATTTTCTTGGCCCAGTTAAACGACACCAGATCCATGCCGCCGACCAGCATCCAATAGCCAAACCACGCCATCGCGGCGTAGCTGATCGCAGCAACAATCGCAGCGATTTTGGGCGGAAGCGCATCGCGGAAAAACGAAACGGAAAGGTGGCTGTTATCGCGCATGCCAGCGGCCGCGACCGGGAACGTGATCAGAACGATCAGGATCAGGGAAATCTGTTCAACCCAGGTCGGCGTTTCATTGAGCACATAGCGGCCAAACACCAGCCAGGCGAAGCTCGGGATCAGAGCGACAAGTGCCAGGCCGCCGATCAAATTCAGCAGACCGGCGATACCGCCCCCAAGGCGGTCAATCAAATTGGTAAGACGTGAAAGCATCCAAGCACATCCGGAAAGTGGATAACCAGAAATAGAATAAGTAGGAAAAGAAAGAAGGGCGACGATAATATCGCCGCCCGTTCAAAGACCTATCTTACTTCTGCGCATCCTGGATGGCTTTGACCAGATCAGCCAGATCCGGGTTTGCCTTGATGAAGTTGTCATAGACAGGCTGCATCGCATCCTGGAAAGCCTGCTTGTCGGCAACTTCGTTTACTTCGATGCCAGCAGCGATGACTTTTTCCTTGGACTGTTCGGCACGTGCGGCCCATGCGGCGCGCTGAACGGCAACCGATGCATCAGCTGCTTCCTGAACGGTCTTTTTGTCTTCATCAGACAGGCCGTCATAAAGCGCCTTGTTGATGCAGAGGCATTCCGGAAGGATCAGGTGCTGGGTCACGGAATAGTATTTTGCCGCTTCAAAGTGGCCCGAGCTGTCATAGGACGGATAGTTGTTTTCAGCACCATCAATCACGCCAGTTTTAAGCGACTGGTAAACTTCGCCATAGGCCATCGGGGTTGCGTTGCCGCCAAGGGCTGCGACCATCTGAACATACAGATCGTTGCTCATGACACGGAACTTAAGACCCTGAAGATCAGCCGGGGTGTTGATCGGGTGCTTGGTGTTATAGAAGGAACGCGCACCTGAATCGTACCAGCCAAGCGGCTGCAGGCCAGCGGCAATCAGGCCATCAGCAATCTGCTGACCCGCCGGACCGTCCATGACTTTGTGCATGGCATCGACGTTTTTAAAGATGAAGGGCAGCGAAACAACGTTTGCTTCGGGTGCAACTTCACCCAGCGGGCCGAGGTTGAAAACAGCCCAGTCCAGACCACCAAGACGGACCTGCTGGATCGCGTCAGGCTGGTTGCCCAGAACGCCGCCATGGTAAACCTTGGCTTCCAGATCGCCGCCGGATTTTTCATTGATGATCTTGGCGAATTCTTCCATGCCGGTCGAAACCGGATATTCCGGCGGATGGATGTTCCAGCCGCGCCATTCTTTTGCTTGTGCACCCGATGCCAGCGCCACCGACACAGCAGCAGCTGCAATCGTCAGTGTCGTGGTTTTCAGAAAGTTATTCATTTGGAGTCCTCCCGAGACATTTTGTCACTTACGTTAAAGCCTTGTTTTCCCTTATCGGGCCTTGTTTGTTGTCATATGATCTTACAATTGCCCACTTGTAAAGACAACTATCAGATTAATTAACAACTAGTCTAATAAGTCCCTATGGTCGAATGCGCGCCGGTTATTATTTTGGCGTCGCGAATATCTATCCCGGCAGAACCACCTACCGGGATAAATGGCAGGTCCCATGTCGTCTTGGCACTGCCTACCGAGGGGCAGGACCCACCCGTTTGATTGGAATGGCAGTCACTATGTTGAAGAAATCCTAGGAAAAGCCCGCAGAGCGGGTTGGTATCCCGGACAAGGGGTTTGACGACGGAGTTCTTCAACATAGTGACTGTCCTTTCGGATCAATCGGATTTGCACCGCTACTTTGTCGCGAAGCCTTGAAAGATGGATATCTTCCGGCGGCTTCGCTTCGCGTATCCGCACAAATCTGATTGACCATTCAAACCAAACGGGTGGGCCCTGCCCCTAAGCCACGCGCAACGCACCATCGCCATAGGCATTGCGGATGACCTCGGCCAACATGTCATGTTCTTTGGGCGTCAGATCGGTCAGGGGTGAGCGAACCGGTCCGGTATCGCGCCCGATAACCCGCATCCCCGCCTTGACGATGGAAACGGCATAGCCTTTGCCGCGATTGCGGATATCGAGATACGGATAGAAGAATTCCTTGAGCACGCGGTTCATCGTCGCGTCATCATCGCGGGTCAGCGCGTCATAGAAATCAAGCGCCTGCTGCGGCAGGAAGTTGAATATCGCCGATGAATAGGTCGTCACGCCTGCGGCCTTATAGGCCTTGGCGAAAACTTCTGCGGTCGGCATGCCACCGATGTAAGAGAGACGATCGCCCAGAAGCGTGCAGACCTTGGTCACCATTTCGATATTGCCATGGCCATCCTTGAACCCGACCAGGTTCGGGCAGACGTCACACAGCTTGGCAAGGGTTTCAGCCGAAATGATCGAATTGTCGCGGTTATAGACAATCACGCCGATCTCGACCGCATCGCATACGGCCTTCACACGGGCATAAAGACCTTCCTGCTCGGCCCCGACAAGATATTGCGGCAACAGCAGCAAACCATCGGCACCGGCCTTTTCACATTCCTTGGCAAGTTCAACCGCCATCGCCGTACCATAGCCACAACCGGCAATGATTGGCGTATCGCCTGCAACTTCCTTGGCTGCGCGCACGGTTTGCACGACCTCTGCCGGGGTGAGCGAGAAGAATTCGCCCGTGCCGCCTGCTGCAAACAATGCCGTTGCCGGGAATTGCGACAACCAGCCGACATGTGCGCGATACGCCGCAAGGTCCAGATGACCCTCGGCATCAAAAGGCGTTACCGGGAAAGAAAGCAGCCCGGCGCCAATCGCCTTTTTCATCTCAAGATAATGCATCAAGCGTCCTTCAAGTCTGAATACGTCAAAATAACTATGACGAATCTATAAATTCATCATACCACTTTGTCAAACATATTACCCAAACCTTATCCACCCGGCAGAAAACCGGGAAAAACGCGGTGATCCTTGTGGTTTTGCGGTGATTGAACTTTTGTATGATGACTGAAAAATCGTCCGATTTTGACGAATCGAACCAATTGATATGATGACTTCACCCACGAAGCCCGCTAGGGTCAGGGCACATTTGTTATGACCCACAGCCAAGAAGACACCGATGACTGACATCACCAAAGCAAGCCGCATCCTTGCGGATGCCTTCCTTAATCATGAACTGATTGATCCGCTGCCAGCGGACATTGCGCCGACAAGCTTTGATGAAGCCTATGACACGCTTGATGCGACACTGGCTTTGACCGGTGCGAAACAGGCGGGCTGGAAGCTTGCGGTTGCGACGCGCGCCGCACAGGAAAAGATCGGCGCAGAAGGCCCGCTGGTCGGCCCGCTTCTGGATGGCCGCATTTTGGCCGAGGGTGCGGTTCTGACCACCAAGGATCTGCATTTTCCCAATATCGAAGCGGAAATTGCCGTGGTGATGGAAAGCAGCCCTGCCCCGGATGCGACATCAAGCGATATCCTTGATCACATCAAAAGCATCCATCTTGCGATCGAGATTGCCGATCGCCGCTATCATGAAAAGCAGGACCCGATCCAGACGTTGGCTGATTTGAATTCAACCGGCTATTTCGTGCTGGGTGCGGAAATTGAAGGCTGGCGCGATCTTGGTTTCATCGGCGGCACGGTAACGACCAAAAGCAATGGCGCAGTTTTGGCCACCAATGACGATCCCGAAGCCTGGCCGGAAATTTTCGGCGGGCTGGAATATCTGGTTGGGTTCCTTGCCAAGCGCGGCAAGAAATTGATGCAAGGTGACGTGATCACCACGGGCGCCTGTGCGCTTCCGACCATCAGCCCGTTTGGCAAGATCGAGGCGATCTTTGATGGTCTTGGCACCGTGACCGCCGAAATCAAAAAGGTCTGATCGGACCAATACCAAAGAAAAAGGCCATGCAGATTTCCCTGCATGGCCTTTTTGGTTTTAACGCGCTTGTTAGCGGCTTTGCGCCCGGCGCTCGCCATTTTCGCTAAAGGCTGAGACCGGCACACCGGGAACATCGACCCGCAATGAAACCAGTTTGCCCGCATCAGGGAATTGCGAGCATTTTTCAGCACTATATCCTTCGCGATGGCTGGTGACATAAAGCGTCTTCATATCCGGCCCACCAAAGCATGGCATGGTCGGATTGGGCATCGGCATCGCGATTGATTTCAAAAGCGTGCCATCTGGCGCAAAGCGGTTCAGATTGCCCGCCGACACGCCTGCCGACCAATAGCATCCTTCGGCATCGACCGCCCCGCCATCCGGACGACCAAGCGTATCATCAAGATCAAGATAGCGCGTGCAGTTGGAAATATCGCCACTTGCCACATCAAAATCCCAACGGTTGACCCACGGCCCGCGCGAGTCCGAGTGATACATATGCGATCCATCGGGTGACCAGGCGATCCCGTTGGAAATCTTGAACCCCTTGGCCTTTTCTTCGACCTTTCCGTCTGCGGTGATACGATACAGCGATGCGACGGGCTGCTTGTCGGCATTGTCATCCATCGTGCCAACCCAAAACGCACCATCCGGGCCGATCTTACCGTCATTGGTGCGGCTGTTAAGCCCATCTTCAATGCGACATAGCGGTGTGCGCTGATCATTTTCGGGATTAAGGAACAGGATGTCCTTGCGAAGGGCGATGATAATCCGCCCGGCATCGGTCAGGCCAAAGCAGCCAAGTTCGCTGTCGAATTGCCATGTCTGACGCTCGCCCGACCTGACATCAAGACCATGAAGCTGACCATTGAGGATATCGGTCCAATACAGCCGGTTGTTTTTGGCATCCCAATTCGGGCATTCCGCCAAGGTAAACGTCTCGTTACTGAGAATTTCCGGCTGATAAAGCGCCCCGCTTGATCCCGACATGTTTAACACCCCAAAAGTCATATGATCAATTTTTATATTCTTGGGTGTGCCGCCGCGAGGCCCACCTTGTCAACCGGAATTGCCATTTTGAGTGACAGGCAGTTGCCCCTGATCCCCCCAAGGATGTCAGGCCCTGTTCGATGAAAGCGGCCCAAAGGCAGGCGGCATAAGGGCCTGTGCCCTATTGATCGCGCGCATGGTCGGTGACGCGCTGGCGTGCCTGATGCAGGTGATAGCGCATCAAAAGTTCCGCACTATTGCCATCGCCGGTTAGAATCGCATCGTAAATCTGGCGATGTTCGGCCAGGACCTTTTGCGCGCGTTCTGCCGATCCGCCGCGCGTGATATTAAGCGCCACCCGCATGGATTTTGCCATCACCCCATCAAGCGAATTAAGGATGGTCAGGAAAATCTCGTTTCCGCTGGCACGTGCAATCGCCATGTGAAAGGCCAGATCGGCCTTATCGGCAATGTCGCCTGCGGCAATGCCGTCTTCGAGAAGCTTCAGCGCATTTTCGATTTCGCGGTGATGGCGGACACTGCCGCGTTCGGCCGCCATGCGCGCGGTTGTGCCTTCAATCGCGATGCGGGCCTCAAAGCAGCGCAGAAGTCCTGCGACATCCTGAACACCACTAAATTCAATCAACCCCTGTGGCGGGCGTTTCTTGACGAACGAGCCAACACCTTGACGGGCATAGACAAGCCCGTCTGATTGCAGCTTGCGCAATGCTTCACGCACAACCGGGCGCGACACGCCAAAGGATGCACAGATTTCATTTTCGGATGGCAGCTTCGCCCCTTCGCGCAGATTGCCGGTGACAATCTGTTCAAGAATCTGGCCATAAAGTTGATCGGCCAGCTTTTCGCGCTTCTGGACCCTAAGCTGTAATTGCGTCATCCCGCCCCCCGGAACTTCTTGGACTTGTTATGTTGTAAAACCCACTTGTAAGTTTTATCGACAAACGACAAGCCGGTAAAGCCCCGGAACGGCGGTGATCATGGACGCATAACTAATCGACCAGCGAGTAATCCCGATTGCCCGGAATACCGACCATGTCATCATCGACCAAACCGCTAACAGGTTTTGCAAGCAAGCTTGGCGTCAGGGTCATGGTGCCGGTCAGGGCTTCGTTGCGATCAAGCACGACAACATCGCCAAGTTCCTTGAATTCCGGGTGATTATGCACGTTTGGTACGTGGGAAACCGGCTCGACACAAAATGTTTTGCCATCTTCGGGGATATAGAATTGCAGGTTTGACAGCGTCTCACTTGCCGTCATTTTCACGCTATAGCCCGCATCGTCCCAAATCATGTCGGCTTCACGCTGCCAACCGGAGTAATGCACATCGAGCCCCAGATTATGGCGGATCATCTTCCCGTCGGAAAAATCACGCCCAAGATCAATCACGGTGCGCGCTGTCGGCAACATGTCCTCGTCCGTGCCAAAGCAATCGGTGGCGATGAACTGAACTGTCACGTCATCCCCGCCCGGGAACCATGGATGCAGACCAATACCATAGGGCATCGGGGTGCGGCCCAAATGGCGTACGCCAATTTCGATGGTGACATCAGTTTCGGTCACCTTGAATTCCTGCCAGGCGACATAGACAAAGCCGCTTTGCGGGTCATCATGTTTGTGATTGAAGCGCAGGGTATCGACCGTCGGGCGCTCGATTTTCCATTCAGCGCCCCGGCCAAAGCCATGAATGGCATGCGGGCTTGGCGGACGGTTTGCCGGGACCTTGACGATGCGGCCATCAAAATCAAACTCGGCAAAGGCCAACCGGTTGGCAAAGGGCACCATCGGGAAACAGCCAAGACTGGACGGATTGCCAGATGTCAGCGCCTGTGGTGTTACCGGACGCAACAAATTGATCGTGCCTTGGCCATCGGGCCTGATCCAGTCAATCCGCGAAATTGCCCCACCCTGGGGAACAATGCCGATCTGAAATGGTCCGCTGTTCCAGCGGTATTCCGGTTCGCCCTTTTTGGCCATGCGTTGCTGCCTCAAATCCAACCAAAATCATATGATGACTTTACATCACCATCCCCGTTCGATTATCTGAAGATGGTAACGCCCGTGACACCAATCAAACATTAATGCCGGGCAATCATTTTCTATCCGGTTGTTTTATACCGGATTTATCGGACACGCAAAATGAACAAGAGCAACCCGTCAAACACGCCCCGCAAGGTATCGCTGACCGAAAAGGTCATTGCCAGCCTGCGTCAGGAAATTGAAAGCGGTCAGCGCGAACCGGGCAGCAAACTGCCAACCGAACCGGTCCTGACCGAAAAGTTTGGCGTCAGCCGCACCGTGGTGCGCGAAGCAATCGCAGCGCTTAAGGCCGACGGGTTGCTTGAACCGCGCCAAGGGGCCGGTGTTTTTGTTCTCGCCCCCGAAGCCCGCACAAACGACAAATCGATCTTTGCCGTTGATTACGCGCAGGTGTCCGACGTTCTGGAAATCCTTGAACTGCGTATGGCGGTCGAAATCGAGGCCGCCGGTCTTGCCTGCACACGAAGCTCTGTCGCACAGCAGGCCAAGATTTACGAAGCGATGGAAAAGATGGAACGTGCGATTGAAAAAGGCGATCCGACCGAGCAGCTCGATTTCGAATTCCACAGCGCCATCGCATCGGCGACCAACAATCGCCGCTTTGCCGAGTTTCTTGAACATCTGGGCGATAAGACCATCCCGCGTGCGCAGCTGCGCCGCCGCCCGCCAGAGGTCGAAGATCAAAAAGCCTATATGGAAATGATCATGGGCGAGCATCGCCGCATTTACGATGCCATTGCGACCCGCGATGAAGATAGCGCACGCAAAGCCATGCGCGATCACCTAAGCCTGAGCCAGACCCGCTATCAAAAGCTTCTGACCCAACGATAGGATCAGAAGCTCATGCGCGGTGCGGGCTGATTTCAGGCTTCAGGCGGCACTTGCAGCAATACCAGCCGCAAGATCGTTCATATCGTCAATCACGACATCGGCACCGGCATTGTAAAGGCGCTCGGACGCCTTGGCGCGGTCCTGATCGTAATGACCACCGCCAACAAAGCCGACGCATTTCATGCCAGCCGCCACCGCAGCGGTGACACCAGCGACCGAGTCTTCGATCACGACGGTCTTTTTGGGTGAAAAGCCCATGTCAGCCGCGGCGTGCAAAAACAGATCCGGGGCCGGTTTGCCGTTTTTGACGAAATCGGCACTATAGATCCGCTGGCCAAACCAGGGGCCAAGACCGGTTACCTGCATGGTTTTTTCAAGCCGCTCGACCGAGCTGCTTGAAGAAATGCAAAAGGCTATCTGATGATCAGAAAGCGCCTTTAACACCGCATCGATGCCATCGATCTTGCGCAGTTCCGTGTCATAGCGCGCAAACAGCTTCTGATAGAAGAACGGCTTGAAGGCCGCGCGCACATCCTGCCCGGTCTGGGCGCGGATATGATCAATCGGCGCCGAACTTGATCGTCCGGTAAAGCGGTCCGAGACTTCCTGTAAGCTAAGGGGGGCGCCAAAATGATCGAGCACATCGACAAGTGTCGCCAGCGAAATCGGTTCGCTATCGACAAGCACCCCGTCACAATCAAACAGGACGATGGCGCAATCTTTCATCAAGGCGCGAACGGTCGCGACCATCAGCGCGCTCTTTGCGGTGTCATTCCCGGATACGTTTCCAGTGTTATTTTCTGCGGCCATGTTGAACCTGGCTTGTTTCATTTGTCTGATGAAAACAGCGTATCGAAATGTTCGTTTCAGCGTCAACAAAAATGAGCATTTGACCAATCATTGAACTTTTGATCAAATCAGGTTCAGATAGAACAAACAAAAAAACACCGGCAATCAGGACTGGGTCCGGAAAGTCGGGGGAAAGCGGAGGAAATACCCATTATGAGTCCCAGAATACCTGCTTCATCGGCGTGGATGTTGGCACCGGCAGCGCACGCGCAGGCGTGTTTGATGCCAATGGCAAACTGCTTGGCAGTGCCGCCCATGCGATTGCGATGAACCGTCCCAAACCCGATTTCGTTGAACAGGATTCGGAAAATATCTGGCAATCGGTTTGCCAATCCGTGCGCGACGCCATGGCAAAATCCGGTGTCGCCGCCGAAAAGATTGCCGCAATTGGTTTTGATGCCACCTGCTCGCTCGTGATCCGTGATCAGAATAACCAGCCGCTTGGTGTGACGCCGGGCGGCACGGACAATTGGGATGTAATTGTCTGGATGGATCACCGTGCAGTGCGCGAAGCCGAAGAATGCACCGAAACTGGCGCGCGGGTTCTTGAATTCATTGGTGGCACCATGTCACCGGAAATGGAAATCCCGAAACTGATGTGGCTGAAACGCCATCATGCGACCGCGTGGGATAAAATGGGTGCGGCCTATGATCTGGCCGATTTCCTGTCCTTCCGTGCGACGGGTAGCAATGCACGGTCCTGCTGCACAGTGACGTGCAAATGGACCTACCTTGCCCATCAGGATGAACCGTGGGATCGCGATTTCCTGGCGACGATTGGCATGGATGATCTCAATGACAAGATCAACATGCATGAAAGCGCACTTGCGGTTGGTGATCTGATCGGATCACTTTCCGAACAGGGTGCGGCTGATCTTGGCCTGACCACCAATTGCGTGGTCGGTGCGGGCCTGATTGATGCCCATGCCGGTGCGCTTGGCACCCTTGGTGAATATCTTGATGGCAATCTCGATCAGCATTTCGCGATGATTGCCGGCACCTCGACCTGTCATATGGCACTGTCAAAAGAACCGCGCTTTATCAAAGGTGTCTGGGGCCCCTATTTCGGTGCGATTGCACCAGGACTTTGGCTAAATGAAGGTGGGCAGTCGGCAACGGGTGCATTGCTTGACCATGTGGTTGCCATGCATCCGTTTTCCCATGGAATGGGGCGGGATGCGCACAAGCTTGCCGGTGAAAAACTGATGCCGATGATGGCAGAAAAAACCGATCTGGCACCGCGCCTTCATGTCCTGCCGGACTTCCATGGCAACCGATCCCCGCTTGCCGATCCCGAGGCCCTTGGCGTGATTTCCGGCCTGACACTCGATCAGAGCGAGGAAAGCTTCCTGAAGCTTTATTGGGCAACAGCCTGCGCGATTGCCTATGGCACGCGCCACATCATCGATGCGCTCAATGATACCGGCTATAACATCACCCATATCCATCTAAGTGGTGGCCACACCGCATCAGCGGTTCTGGTCAAACTTTATGCCGATGTGACGGGTTGTCACGTTGTGATGTCAGATTGCGAAGAGCCGGTTCTTCTGGGCTCGGCCATGCTGGCGGCGGGTGCGCTTGATGCCGATGGTGGCCTTGCCAAGGCTGCACGTCAGATGGCTGGCAAAGAAACCCTGCATGCGCCAGATGAAAAAGCCAAGGCCGAACATGACCGTCGGTATGCCATTTTCCACCAGATGCATAGTCATCGCCAGGCCCTTGATGCGATGAGCAAAAACTAAGTTTTAAGCTTAACTTCGGGCCGGGGTTGAGCCACTAAGAGCATACTTCCTTAGATCTGATCCACTTTGCCGGAGGCATTCGCCTGTCCGGCAAGGAAATGTCTGCAGAGCGTAGTGGGGCTACGGTCAAGGACGTTGACGCTGCGGGGCAGGCGAATGTAACGGCCCGAAGGGTTTGTTCTTGGCGGCGTTTTGCGGCGTTACACCGCTTGACCGATGCGCCGCATCGCTCTTCGCGCTGTGCCTTGCCAAACGTCACGCCAAGATCAAACAAAGTGAAGCAGATCTAAGGAAGTATGCTCTGACCCTCCTTTCTCCCTGTGTGTTCTATCCAAAAGGCGCTTGACGCCACTTTTGGATAGGGCCAAAACAAAAGGGCCGATGCTTTTGCATCGGCCCTTTCTTTCGCACGCGCAACGGCGGGGTCGGGGGATCATGCAGTTTTAGAGACCTCATTGCTGAGGCTCTAATTATTCTGCACCGTCACGGCGCGATGCCTTTCAGGGCCAGTCTTTTTCAAGGCTGGCCCTGAATTTTATTCCGCCGGATGTTCGTGGGCTGCCTTGACGTCACCGCGTTTCGAGCGGTTCTTGGCAAAGGTGCCAACAATCAAGACAAAGAACAGCGGCACGAAGAAGATCGCAAGCACGGTCGCTGCAATCATCCCGCCCATCACACCGGTACCCACAGCCACACGGGCCGCGGCACCAGCGCCGGTCGAGATCGCCAACGGCACGACACCAAGGGTGAAGGCCATCGACGTCATGATGATTGGACGCAGACGCTGACGGGCGGCTTCGACGGTGGCTTCAAGAAGGCCCATACCCTGGTCGTAAAGTTCGCGGGCGAACTCGACAATCAGGATGGCGTTCTTGGCCGACAGACCGATGGTCGTCAGGATGGCCACCTGGAAGTACACGTCATCTGGAAGACCGCGCAGAAGGGCTGCGACAACCGCACCAAGAACACCAAGCGGCACGACCATCATGACCGAGATCGGGATCGCCCAGCTTTCATAAAGGGCTGCCAGACACAGGAAGACAACAATCATGGACAGGGCATACAATGCCGGTCCCTGCTCGCCCGCCTGACGTTCTTCATAGGACAGCCCCTGCCATTCAAGGCCGATACCACCCGGAAGCTTGGCAACCAGTTCTTCCATCGCCTTCATCGCATCGCCCGATGCAACACCCGGTGCAGCTGCACCCTGAATATTGATCGATGACAGACCGTTAAAGCGTTCCAGTCGCGGCGAGCCATAGTTCCATTCGGTGATGGCAAAGGCCGAGATCGGCACCATTTCGCCCAGACCGTTACGGACATACCAGTGATCAAGGTCTTCAGGCATCATGCGGTATTTCGCATCCGACTGCATATAGACCCGTTTGACACGGCCGTTTTCGATAAAGTCATTGACGTAGCTTGAACCCCAGGCCGCAGCCAGGGTGCGGTTCACATCAGACAGCTCGACCGTAAGCGCACTTGCTTTTTCCTGGTCGATATTGATGTTGAACTGCGGCATGTCATTAAGACCGTTCGGGCGCACACCGACAAGACGCGGATCCTGTGCAGCCATTCCCAGAAGCTGGTTACGGGCTGCCATCAGTGCGTCATGGCCATTACCACCACGATCCACAAGCTGAAGGTCAAAGCCGTTTGCCGTACCAAGCTCGATAATTGCAGGCGGGGCAAAGGCAAAGATCATTGCTTCGCGGATCTGGGAAAACGCGCCATAAGCACGGCCAATCACCGCCCCCACAGCCTGATCAGGACGGGTACGTTCCGACCAGTCTTTGAGGTTAATAAAGGCAATACCAGCGTTCTGACCGCTACCGGCAAACGAGAAGCCAGCAACCGTGAACAGGCCATTGACCGTTTCTTTCTCGTTCTGCAGGAAGTGATCTTCGAGCTTTTTGAGAACATCCACCGTACGTTCCTGCGATGCACCAGCAGGAAGCTGCAACATCGAGAACATGATGCCCTGATCTTCATCTGGCAGGAACGAGCCCGGCAGACGGACAAACAAAGCTGCCAGACCGCCAACCAGGATCACATAGACAAACAGGTAACGCCATTTGCGGTGAACCACGTGGTCAACACTGCCCTGATAGAACTTGTTGGTCCGATCAAAGCCACGGTTAAACCAGCCAAACGGGCCTTTCTTCGCACTCGGATCGGTGTGCGAGGGTTTGAGCATGGTGGCGCAAAGGGCTGGCGTCAGAACGATTGCCACAACAACCGACAGCGCCATCGCCGATACGATCGTGATCGAGAATTGGCGATAAATCGCACCGGTCGATCCGGCAAAGAACGCCATTGGCACGAACACGGCCGACAGAACAAGTGCGATACCAATCAGCGCACCGGTAATCTGGCCCATGGATTTCCGCGTTGCTTCGCGCGGCGGAAGTCCATCTTCGTGCATCACACGTTCGACGTTCTCAACAACAACAATCGCGTCATCGACCAGAAGACCAATGGCCAGCACCATGGCAAACATGGTCAGCGTGTTGATCGAATAACCAAAGGCGGCAAGAATGCCAAAGGTACCCAGCAACACAACCGGAACAGCAATCGTCGGGATCAGGGTGGCGCGCCAGTTCTGCAAGAACAGGAACATCACCAGGAAGACGAGAACGATGGCTTCAAACAGGGTGTGAACCACTTCCTCGATCGACACTTTGACGAACGGGGTCGTGTCATACGGATAGACAACTTCCATGCCCTGCGGGAAGAACGGCTGCAATTCTGCCAGACGTGCCTTCACGGCCTCGGCGGTATCAAGTGCGTTGGCACCGGTGGCAAGGTTGATACCAATACCGGTTGCGGCCTGTGCGTTATAGCGCGCCACAACTTCATAGCTTTCGCCGCCGATTTCGATGCGGGCCACGTCGCCAAGACGGACCTGCGAACCATCGGTTTCGACTTTCAACAAGATATTGGCAAACTCGTCAACGGTTTGCAGTTTGCTCTGTGCGGTAATGGTTGCGTTGATCTGCTGACCCGGAATGGACGGTGCCCCACCAATCTGACCGGCGGTGACTTCGGTGTTCTGCAATTCAATCGCCGAACTGACGTCAGACACGGTCAGGTTATAAGAATACATCTTGTTCGGATCGAGCCAGATGCGCATCGCATGCTGCGAACCAAACACCGTGACAGAGCCAACACCGTTCACACGTGCAAGCGGATCTTCAACCGTGGACACCACAAAGTCAGACAGATCTTCTGCCGACATCGAACCATCAGCGGAGACGAAACCAACAACCATCAGGAACGACCCCGATGACTTGGTAACAGTCACGCCCTGCTGCTGCACTTCGGTCGGAAGCGATGACATCGCAGCCTGAAGCTTGTTCTGGACCTGAACCTGGGCAATGTCGGGATCGGCTTCGGGTTCAAAGGTCAGCGAAATGGACGCCTGACCGTTGGCCGAAGAGTTCGACGACATGTAACGCAGATAGTCCAGACCATTCATCTGCTGTTCGATGACCTGTGTAACGGTATTTTCCACCGTCTGTGCCGATGCGCCCGGATAGGTCGCATTGATTTCCACAGATGGCGGTGCAATCGACGGGTATTGCTCGATGGGCAACTGCCAAAGAGAAAGTCCCCCCGCCAACATAATCACCAGGGCAATAACCCAGGCGAAAACGGGGCGATCAATAAAGAATTTTGCCATTGAATAAACCCTTATTCGGCGGCTTTGGCGGTTTCAACGGGCTGCGGCGCAACAGGTGCACCCGGTCCGATGCGCTGAATGCCATCAACAATCAGTTGATCGCCATTTTCAACACCTGCGGAAACCAGCCAGTTCTGACCCTGGGACTGTTCGATGGTCACGTCCTTGGAGGCGACTTTGCCATCGGCTGCGACATAAACATATGCCGAACCATCCGGGCGACGCATCACCGCTTTTTGCGGCACAAGGAATGCATTTTCGAGCTGACCCTGACGGACCTGACCGCGCACAAACATGCCCGGCAGAAGGGCACCATCCGGGTTCGGGAAGACAACGCGCAGGCGGATCGTGCCGGTGGTTTCATTCACCGTAACGTCGGAGAACTGAAGTGTTCCCTTGTGCGGATATTCTTCACCGGTTAAGTCAACAATCAGGGATACTTCCACCTGACCATTATCAATGCCCTTGATGCGGCCATTCTGGATCGCCTGTTTGATTTTCATCAGGCGGCCACCGGCCTGGGTCACGTCAACATAGATCGGATCAAGCTGGGTGATCGTGGTCAGCTTCGCCGACTGATTGGCGGTTACCAGCGCACCTTCGGTGTAATCGGATGATCCGATCTGACCGGCAATCGGTGCGGTAACAGTGGTGTAAGCCAGATCAATACGGGCCTGTTCCAGTTCCGCACGGGCAGCGGCAACAGATGCCCGACCCTGTGCTTCGGCGGCAACCGCATCATCATAGGTCTGCTGGCTGACGGCCTGCGACTTGATCAGCGGGTCATACCGTTTGCGCGTTTTAACCGCCTGATCATAGGTCGCGGACTGGCGGGCCAGTTCGGCCTGTGCTGCATCAACGCGTGCCAGATAGACATCCTGGTCGATCATATAAAGCTGCTGACCGGCTTCAACAAACGCACCTTCGGTGAAGTTGCGTTCCTTGATGATGCCATCGACCTGCGGACGGATATCGGCCTGACGATAGGCAATGGTGCGGCCCGGCATTTCTTCGACCAGACCAACGGTCTGTGCTTCCAGCACGACAGTACCAACCGGCGTCGCCTGCGGCTGTTGCGGCGCTGCTGCCTGTTGCTGACCACCTTCGTTGCTCTCGCTGCAGGCGGCAACCATCAAGGCAAGTGCGGCCATACCAGCAAATTTCAAACAAGATCGCATGGACAAGTTGTTCTTCCTTCTAAGTCCTGCACACTAAGCAAAGCGAAGGCTTTGTAGTTGCATTTCGAAATACTGTACGGTACAGTACACATTGTGCACTGCACGATCAAGAGCCAAAAACAACCGAATTTAGAATCATGAGTGAAAAGCCAGAAAAGCTTGAAAAACAATCCACTCGCGGGTCTGCACGGCGACGCGCAATGATGGATGCAGCCTGGAAACTCTTGCTTGAAAAAGGGTTCTCCGGCGTCACACTCAATGATGTTATTTCGCAATCGGGTGGCTCACGTACAACTCTGTACGAAGCATTTGGCGGAAAGGATGGTTTGCTGGGCGCCGTCATGACCGAGCGCTGCGTTGAATTTTCCGCGGAACTTCACATTTCGCTGGAAACGGACCTCCCTCCTCGTGATGCCCTAACGGACTTCGGCACGAAACTGGCTAAAAAGATAGTAACCGAGGAAGTCGCGCGCTTCACCCAAATTCTGTATTCCGAAGGACAACACTTTCTACCCCTGATCGAAAAGTTCTTTGAAGTCGGCCCTGACAGCACGCGCAAACACCTGGCAGATTACCTGTCACGCCAACAAAAAAAGGGCCGCATATCCATCGAAGACCCGGACCATTGCGCAGAATTGTTCGAAGCCATGGTGATCGGTGACTGGCAATCACGCATCATGAAACACAATCCGCGCCCGCCGATGAGCGAACAGCAAATCGAACAGCGTGTCTCGCGCGCGGTTCAAATGCTTCTGTGTGGCATTGCAACACCTGATCATCGCGAAAAGTTCGGATGTGGCAGTTAGGCGCCCCTTGTTTGTAAGTAACGTCAGGCACTTATAGCGCCCCACTCCTGACAGCATCCTGTCAGGATGCTTGCATGGGTGATCCGGATCACGATGTTTTTGCCCTATCATCACCAAAATTGGGCTAAATAATAAGAAGTGTTCCAAACAGATTTGCGCGCGTTTGATGCGCTGCACCTTTTATAGGGAATCACTTGATGGCCGTGCGTCTTCCATTCATCCGTGCCGGTATTTGCGCGATCTCGCTGTTTGCGGTGAGCCAGCCAGCGCACGCCATTTCCGTTGAAGATGCGCGCAGTGCGATTGATGCCATCCTGATGCAATCTGGCATTTCCGCGACCGAAATTGACGCGCGCGCTCTTGATGGCGATGCGGTTGAGCTGATCTATGATAGCGTCAAACTTGATCTGTCGGGCTATTCCGAACCGCGCCAATTGCTGATGGATGACGTGCAGGTCACCGTGCGCGACACCGACAATCCAAGCCACATTGATCTCGATATCAAACTGCCCGAACGGGCCAAAATGGATGCCGAAGCCACCAGCGATCAGCGCGACATGACCATGCGCAATGCCGGTGGCTATTTGCGCTGGGACATTGCACGCAATGTGCCGATTACCTTTGATGGCTTTGCCAATGCCCTGATCGGTGATGAGCCGGTCACGCGCAAACACTGGATGATGAATGGCCTTGTCATTCAATGGTTGCCGGAACTGGCGCGCATTTCATGGCAGGCCGCGGAATGGACCGGGGCCAACCGCGAAAAGCGCGGCTCGATCAAATCCACAAGCTTTGTGCTTTATCCCGGTGATGACGGGGCCACCCATCTTGATTACGCCCATGACGGGTTGTGGCTCCCCAGCCTGATCCAACCACGCACGGTTCGGATCAAAAGCAGCAGCGATGGCCTGCCCTGGACCGAGGCCCAGCCGATCATTCAACAGGGCTTCTACGACATCCTGACCGGGACCGCCCCGCGCGTTGCCCGCCGTCAGATCGGCGATGCCCTGTGGCAGCGCGCCGCCCATAATGGTGCTCCGGTCAAGGTTGACGAGTTCTATGTTGAATCGCGCGGGCTTGAGGCTCTTGGTGCCGGTGAATTCCTGGCACAGGCCGCCGCGCGATATGGCTTTACCGGCAGTTTTGATTTCAAACTTCTGGGTCAGGACAAGCTGGTTGATTTACTAGGTACCCCTGATAGCCCGACCCTTCTGGGGGCTTTGGTGCCCTTTGCCGTTGATAGTCTCGCCGCAGGCCGCCCCGGCCCGCAAGGCACGATGGAATATGACGGTGAATTGCTGCCCGATGGCCGGGTGGTCGTCAATGGCATGACCGTGTTTCGCACCGCAGACGGCAGCTAACACCCCCTAAAACCCGCCCAAATCAGATGCCCGGCCCGATGGATACCCCGTCAGGCCGGGCATTTCCTGTGTGATAAGCACATTACAATAATACATATTATTGACGTGCATCCCGGAACTTCGCATGATCCCGTTTCGAGATTGGCTTGGAAAAATGCCAGTCCAAGAAAACAGGGAGTTTCAGAAGATGAAAACGAATAAGAAGGGCCTGATTTCAGGTCTGGTCCTTGCAGGCAGCCTTTTTGCATCCGTATCAAGCGCATCTGCTGATGAGATCAAGGTTGGTATCGCCAACTTTGGTGAACATCCGCAGCTCAATGCCGCGATCGAAGGCTTCAAGGAAGCCATGGCTGCCAACGGCTTTGTCGAAGGCACGGACGTTTCCTATTCCGAAAGCCACACCAACTTTGACGCATCCTTGGTGCCCCAGATGATCACCAAGCTGCAGTCTGAAAACCCGAAACTGATCTATACGATCACCACCCCGGTTTCCCAGATCGCCAAACAAGCACTTGCCGGTTCGGGCATTCCGGTTGTGTTTTCGGCTGTGACCGATCCGGTTGCTGCCAAACTGGTTCCGTCCTGGGACAAGGGCGACACCGATATGACCGGCGCGTCTGACCTTCAGGATATCGCAGCGGTTCTGGAATTCACCCGCAAGCTTCTGCCAGATGCCAAACGCCTTGCGCTGCCCTATAACCCGGGCGAAGCAAACGACGTCGCACTACTTGAAAAGGTCGAAGCACTGGCACCGGCTGCCGGTTTCTCGGTCGTGGCAGTTGGTATTGATAACGTCAACGACATCCAGCAGCGCGTCACCGCAGTTGCCGGTAAAGCAGACGTGATTTATGCCCCGGCATCGAACCTGATTCAGCCGGCGATTGCGGCTGTTTCGGCAGCGGCCCGCCAGATTGGTGTGCCGATTGTCAACTCTGACAGCTCCGCTGTTGCCAATGGGACGGTTCCGGCGAGCTTCTCGGTTGATTACAGCCAGGTTGGTCTGAATGCGGGCAAGATCGCAGCTCAGATCCTCAAAGGTACGCCTGCGGCAGATATCGCACCGTCGGCACCGACCTATGAGACGCATGCGCCGATGATTTCCAAATCTGCTGCGGCGGCATTTGGCATTGAAATTCCGGCATCGTTCAACGATTGCGGTTGCATCGTCGAATAATCCGCCCGGAATTTATTACGCACTTGAATGAACATTGGCGCCGTCTGGGTCAATTCCCTTTCGGCGCCAATGAGTTTATGGAGAAGACGGATGCTTGAAATCCGATCTGCACGCAAAACCTTTTATGCCGGGCAGCCTGACGAAAAAGTCGCCCTTGATAACCTTGACCTTACCCTTCAGACCGGCGAGTTCGGGGTAGTAATCGGGTCAAATGGCGCTGGCAAAAGTACGATGTTGAACGCCGTATCCGGTGCCCTGCCCCTTGATAGCGGGCAAATCCTGATCAATGGCGATGACGTTACCGCAACACCGGTTCACAAACGTGCATCGCGCATCGCGCGTGTGTTTCAGGACCCGATGCTTGGCACCGCGGCAAGCATGACGGTTGCGGAAAACATGCTTCTGGCAGAGCTTCGCAGCAGCAAACGCACCCTGTCGCGCGGGCTCAATGCCAAGCGCCTTGAAGATTACAAGGAACGGTTATCCACACTTGGATTGGGCCTTGAAAACCGTCTGAACACCAAGGTTGAATTGCTTTCAGGTGGTCAGCGCCAATCGCTGTCACTGATCATGGCAGTTGGCGGATCGCCCGATTTGCTGTTGCTTGATGAACATACCGCCGCCCTTGATCCGCGCACGGCGGACCTTGTTATGCAGGCCACCGTTCGTGCGGTTGATAGCCTGAAACTGACGACCTTGATGGTGACGCATAATATGCAGCATGCAGTTGATTACGGTCATCGCGTCATCATGCTGGATGCCGGTCGCGTCAAACTTCAGATCGGCGGCGAAGAAAAGGCCAATATCACCGTGGCAAAACTGGTCGACCATTTTGCGGTCAAGACCGACGCAATGATGTTGGGGGCATAAGGCAAGATCATGATGGAATTTCTTTCTTCGACCTTTACCAGCTATGTCGCCCTTGTCCCGGTGACCCTGGCGCAAAGCCTGATTTTGGCCTTTGTCGTTCTGGGCATCATGATCCCGTTTCGAACCCTTCATTTCCCGGATTTGACCAGTGAAGGTGCCTATCCGCTGGGCGGGTGTGTGTGTGGTGTTTTGATTGCGGGCGGCATGAACCCGGCATTGGCGATTGTCATTGCCCTTCTGTGCGGGTTCATTGCCGGGTGCTGCACAGCGCTTATTCACCTACGGTTCCGCATTCATACGCTTCTCGCCGGGATCTTGATGATGACGATGCTTTACAGCATCAATCTGCGCATCATGGGCAAATCGAACTTGTCGATCTTTGGATCTGACAGCGTTTATAACTGGGCACCATTTGTCACGCCGGGCTTCCCGGTCAGCAAGATCATCATTGCCGGTATCATTGGCGCGGGTGTTTTCCTTGCACTTAACTGGTTCTTTAAAACCGAAAAGGGAACGGCCCTTCGCGCTGTTGGATCAAACCCGGCCATGGCCGAGGCACAGGGCATTTCGGTTTGGGCGATGACCATTGTTGGTGTCGGCCTTGCCAGTGCCTTTTCGGCCACCAGTGGCGCGCTGATGGTTCAGTCACAGGGCTTTGCCGATGTGAATATGGGCCTTGGCATCCTGATCAACGGCCTTGCGGCACTCATGATCGGTGAAGCAGTTGTTGGCAAACAAAGCGTGTTTCGCCAGTTGCTCGCCCCGTTTGTCGGCGCGATCATCTACTATCAGCTGGTCTCGCTTTGCTTGGCAGCGGGCATGCCACCGCCCGATCTGAAACTGGCCACGGGCCTTTTCGTTCTCGCCATGCTGGCCCTGCCCAGCCTCAAACGCGGTCGCGGCGGCGCCCCGGCCCGCGAGAAACTGCGCGAGTAGCGAACATATTCGCTTCAAGCGTGAAACGGTCGCCTCAATAGGCGGCCGTTTTGCTTTGAGGGCTGCATTTTGCTTAGGAAATTCGTTACCTTGGCGCGTTAAGCTGACCTCAGATCAACAAGAAACAATCGCCTTTGGGGAGATCACCATGCAGAAAATCAGCCTTGTCATTCTTGTGACCGGCATTGTCGCCGCGGGCATGTGGGGCATTAGCGACTATATGGCCCGCAAGGGCGAAGAACATGGTGATGTCACGCGCGGCCAATCGATTGCCGAGCAAACCTGCCTGCGCTGCCACACCAAATTTGATGGCGATCCCCTGCCCGACCCAACCATCACCGACGCACCGTCGCTTGCAAGCTTCGGTCAACGCTGGCCACTTGAAAATCTTGAAGAAGCCCTAGCCGAGGGGATCACGGTTTCGCATGACAATATGACCATGCCGGAATTTTCCCTGACACCGGAAAGCATTGCGGATCTTCTGACCTATATGGAAAGCCTGACACAGGAAGCAGAGGCCAAAAGCAGCAAGTAACACGCGTCGGGCCGAAACAAAGCCTCCAACCAATTGCATGAATCGGCCCACATAAGCGCCAATTCACCAATATTTTGATCGCCAAACTCCGTTTTTGATCAAATTCAGGCGATCTTTGCGCTGCGAATTTGGCGCAAACGTTGTTCGCCCACATCCCCTTTAAAACAGCGCTTTAGTCTATTTTCGCGGGCGCAAAAATCACCTGTTGATTGCATTTGAACTTGACTTGAACCGATTTAAAATAAAAATTGGTCTGACGTCTGATGACTGACCACAATGAACCATGGCATTTGGTTGGATCAGACATGGTGATGACAAGCAAGCAGGTGTGATGTGCCGCAGGTCGCCGGGGCTACCATTCGACCCATTGAAACATCGGGGCGTCGTGACGCGATCCTCGAAGCGCTGACCGATTTCATCGTCAGTTCTGCACTGACACCGGGCGATCGCCTGCCGCCGGAACGCGAATTGATGACAGGGCTTAAAGTCGGCAGATCCAGCATCCGCGAGGCGATTGGCCATATGCAGGCACTGGGTGTGGTCGAAATCCGGCGCGGGTCGGGTACTTATTTGAAACGCCCGGTCAGTGAAAAGACGCTGTTCATGCCGCTTTCGATTGCTACCCAGCGCGACGGATTGCTGCAAACCCTTGAAGTTCGCCGCGGGTTGGAAGTCGAAGCCAGCATGTTGGCTGCCAAGCGCGCCACCGCTGAAGACATCGATGAAATGCGCACCGCCCTTGATGCGATGGAGGCCGAACATCTTGAATTCGGCACCGCGGGCGAAGCCGACCTAGTGTTTCACTTATCGATCTATAAGGCGTCGGGAAACCCGTTGTTTGAACAGCTTCTGGGTCAGATGCGCGAAGCCTTTGAAAGCTTCTTTGCCCAGCCATTCAACCGCCCGGACTTTGCCAGCTCCTCGTTCGAATTCCACCGCATGCTGTTTGACGCCATCGTCGCGGGCGATGCCGAACTGGCCCGCCAGCACACCCTTGCCATCCTTGAAGTCGTTGAAAACGACATCGTGAGAATGTCTGATGAAGAACAACAATAATCCGAACAATCACAATCAAGCGCCAAGCAGCCCTGAAAGTATCGTCGCCTATGACGTCGAACATTTCGCCAATGCCGTCGTCCCGCCGATCTTTCAGAACTCGTTATTCACGTTCGAGAATTTCGACGAGATGGTCGAAACATATTCCGGGCGCAAAACCCGCCCGGTCTATTCCCGTGGCCTGAACCCGACCGTCCGCGCATTCGAAGAAAAGATCGCCCAACTGGAAAAGACCGAAGACGCACTTGGTCTGGCAAGCGGTATGGCCGCGATCTCGTCCGCTGTCCTGTCCGTTGTCAGACCCGGTGATCGCATTGTCTCGGTCGAGCATTGCTATCCAGATGCCTATCGCTTTTTCGAGATGTTCCTGCGCGACATGAATGTCAGCGTCGATTATGTCGATGGCCGCGATCTGGATGCCGTCCGGGCCGCCATCCCCGGTGCCAAGATCCTTTATCTTGAAAGCCCGACCAGTTGGACTTTCCATACCCACGATATAGCAGCCCTTTGCGATATTGCACGCGACCATGGCGCAGTTTCCATGATCGATAACAGCTGGGCATCGCCTGTCTTTTGCCAGCCTGCCACCCTTGGCTGTGACGTCGTTATTCATTCCGCATCGAAATATATCGGTGGCCATAGTGATGTGGTCGCGGGCGTGATTGCCGGATCAAACGAGTTTGTTGGCAAGGTACGCTCCACCATCCTGCCCTATCTCGGCGGGAAGCTGTCGGCATTTGATGGATGGTTGTTGCTGCGCGGTTTGCGCACCCTGCCTGCACGCATGCGCGAACATCAAAGATCGGCCCTGATCATTGCCCGAAACCTTGCCGACCATCCGATGGTAACTGCTGTTCACTATCCCGGTTTGATGGAACCAGCCGCACCGGGGCTTAGTGGATCATCCGGATTATTTTCATTCGAGTTCACCCAACAGGTCGACATTCCGACCTTTGTTGATGCGCTGCGCTTTTTCAAGATCGGCGTGTCCTGGGGTGGGCATGAAAGCCTGATTGTCCCCGCACTTGTCACGCGGGCGCAAGTGGGCGGACCGAATTCGGCCATGCGCTTTGGCGTGCCTGAAAATCTGGTCCGTCTGCATATCGGCCTCGAAAGCGCCGAAGACCTTTGGTCTGACCTGGCGACAGCAATCGAGGCAAGCCTGAAGTAAGAACACTATCGTTTAAAACAGGGAACTTCACAATGAACTGGAAAACAACGCTACTGGCAGGTGTGACGTCTATTGCGCTAACAAGTCAGGCCTATGCCGACACGACACTCAAGCTGGTTGAAGTCATCACCAGCCCCGAACGCACCGAGACCCTGAAAGGGCTGGTTGCCGAGTTCGAGGCCGCCAATCCCGGTGTGACAGTTGAAATCACATCCCTTCCATGGGGACAGGCGTTCGAGAAATTCGCCACCATGGTCTCGGCCGGTCAGACGCCTGACATCGTTGAAATGCCCGACACATGGCTGACGCTTTATGCCAATAATGGCGCGCTTGAAAGTCTTGAGCCGTATCTGGCCAATTGGGATGGCGCAAAGACGCTCAATGACCGCGCGCTTGAATTTGCCCGCTCCGCCGGTGACACCGCCTATATGCTGCCATATGGCTTCTATCTGCGCGCGATGTTCTATAACAAAAAGCTGTTCGAAGAAGCCGGCGTAACCGAAGTTCCCGAAACGCTTGAAGACTTCCGTGCAGCGGCTGAAAAAGTATCCGCCCTTCCGGGGAAATATGGCTACTGCATGCGAGGTGGTCCGGGTGGCCTGAATGGCTGGGTGATGTTTGGTGCGACCGAAGCCGGATCAAACGACTTCTTCACCGAAGACGGCCAAAGCACCTTTAACTCCGATGGCTGGGAAGGTGGTCTCGAGTACCTGATCGATCTTTACAAGGACGGTCTGGCGCCGAAAGACAGCCTGAACTGGGGCTTTAACGAAATCGTCGCCGGTTTCTATTCCGGCACCTGCGCGATGCTTGATCAGGACCCCGATGCCCTGATCGCGATTTCAAGCCGCATGAAAGAAGAAGACTTTGGTGTCACCACCATGCCCAAAGGCCCGTCTGGCAAGGCGTTCCCGACCATTGGCTATGCCGGTTGGTCGATGTTCTCAAACAGCGAGAACAAGGACGAAGCCTGGAAGCTGATTGCCCATCTTAAATCCAAGGAAAGCAACCTTGCCTGGAACAAGCGCATTGGCGCACTTCCGATCCACAATGGCGCTGAAAGCGATCCGTTCTTTGCCAGCCCGCAATTTGAAGGATGGTTTGCCGAACTGTCTGATCCGGATGTGCATCCGACTGTGATGCCGACCCATCTTGAAGAATTTGCCTTCTTCAAAGACAGCCTTGTCATCCGCACCAGTCAGGAAGCGATGCTTGGCCGGATCAGCCCGGAAGAGCTGGCAAATCAGTGGGCAGAATATCTGACCCCGGCACAGAAAAAATGGATGCAGGCAAATCAGTGACCACTGTAACCCAAACCGGAAAACTCCCCGTCGAAAGACGGGGGGCTTCTCAAAGAAGATTTCCGGGATCATCGAACCTTATCTTTATGTCTCGCCCGCCCTTGTCCTGATCATCGCGGTCATGTTGATGCCGCTGGTTCTGGGCCTGAGCTACGCGTTTCGCGATATCCGTATCCTTAATCCGTTTAGCGGCGGCTTTGTCGGAACGGCGCATTTCGAAACCCTGATTTCTGATCAGGCGTTTCTCGGCGCGCTTGCCAATACCGCATGGTGGACGTTCGGGTCTTTGCTGTTTCAGTTTGGTCTGGGATTGATTTTGGCCCTGCTGCTGAACCGCGAATTTCTGGGTCGCCGATTGGTACAGGCATTGGTGTTCCTGCCATGGGCGGTGCCGACATTTCTTTCGGGGCTGAACTGGGCTTGGATGTTTAATCCCGTGGTGGGTCCATTGCCGCACTGGATGACGTCGCTTGGCCTGATGGCAGAGCCGTTCAATATTCTGTCTGATCCCGACCTTGCGATGTGGGGTCCGATCATTGCCAATATCTGGTTTGGCATTCCCTTCTTTGCCATCACGATGCTGGCTGCCCTTCAATCCATCCCCAAGGAACTGTACGAAGCGGCTTCAATTGACGGGGCAACCACGCGCCAGCAATTTATCAGCATTACCCTGCCCTTCCTTGCGCCCACCATTGCCATCACACTGATGCTGCGCACCATCTGGATTGCCAATTTCGCCGATCTGATCGTTGTCATGACCAATGGCGGCCCGGCAGATTCCACCCAGATTGTCGCATCCTACATCTTCACCCAGGCTTTCCGCCGCCTTGATTTCGGCTATGCCTCGGCGATTGCAGCGGTCCTTCTGGTTCTGTTGCTGGCCTATGCGCTTAGTGTGATTGCGCTTCGCCGTGCCATGACGCACGCAGATAGCTAGGGATTTGCCCCATGACCCTGACTGGACAAACATCAACGCGTAAATGGCTCTATTGGGGCAGTCATTATCTGATGATTGCCGCCTTTGTGATCTTTGCGCTGTTTCCGCTTTACTGGTTGCTCAAGGTTTCCGTGACGCCCAACGACATTCTTTATACCGAAGGTGTCCGCATGTGGCCGTCACGCACGACGTGGGAGAACTACACATTCGTTCTGACCCAAAGCAACTTCCCGCATTATTTCTTAAATTCCGTGATTGTCGCGGGCACAACCGCCATCGTCACAACGCTGGTCGCGGCCCTCACCGGCTACGCATTTTCGCGTTTTGCCTTTCGCGGCAAGGTCATCATCGTCGCACTCATGCTAATTACGCAGATGTTCCCGCTGGTGATGCTGATCGCGCCGATCTTTAAAATTCTCGCCCCGCTTGGCCTGACCGACAGCCTCACGGGCCTCATCATTGTCTATACGGCGTTCAATGTGCCGTTTGCGACCTTCCTGATGCAGTCCTTCTTTGATGGCATCCCCAAGGATCTCGAAGAAGCAGCCATGATCGATGGCAACACAAGATTTGAAGCGTTTCGCGCGATCATCCTGCCCCTGACGCTTCCGGGTGTGGCGGCAACGCTTGGCTTTGTCTTTACCGCCGCCTGGAGCGAGCTTCTATTTGCCCTGATGCTGGTCAGCAGTGAGTCCGCATCGACCTTCCCGGTCGGGCTTCTGTCATTCGTTTCAAAATTCAGCGTCGATTTCGGTCAAATGATGGCTGCTGGCGTGCTGGCACTTATTCCCGCCTGTCTGTTCTTCCTGCTGATCCAGCGTTATCTGGTGCAGGGCCTGACGGCTGGCGCGGTCAAAGGATAAGAGGTTTCCAATGGCTTCCATTCAAATTGCAAATGCCCGCAAAAGCTATGGCGCGGTTGATGTGCTGCACGGCATTGATCTGAATATCTCGGACGGGGAATTCATTGTTCTTGTCGGCCCGTCGGGCTGTGGCAAATCAACGTTGCTGCGCATGATTGCCGGGCTTGAGGACATCACATCGGGCGATATTTCAATCGCCGGAAATGTCGTCAATGACCTGCAACCAAAGGATCGCGACATCGCCATGGTGTTTCAGTCCTATGCGCTCTATCCGCATATGTCGGTCGCAGAAAATATGAGCTACGCGCTGACACTGCGCAAAACCGCCAAGGAAAAAATCTCGGACGCCATTTCAGGCGTTGCCGAAATCCTTGGCCTGACCGCCCTTCTTGAACGTCGGCCCAAGGCGCTTTCAGGCGGTCAACGCCAACGTGTCGCCATGGGCCGTGCTATTGTCCGCAAACCGCAGGCGTTTTTGTTTGATGAACCACTCTCAAACCTTGATGCCCGGTTGCGCGAACAGATGCGCACCGAAATCCGCAAGCTGCATCGCCGCCTTGGCGCGACATCGGTCTATGTTACCCATGATCAGATCGAAGCCATGACGATGGCAGACCGGATTGTCGCCATGCATGACGGCATCATCCAGCAGGTCGGAAGCCCGGTCGAGATTTACGACAAGCCTGCCAACATCTTCGTCGCAAGCTTCATCGGGTCACCGGCGATGAACTTCCTTGAAGGCAGCTATGAACTCGTTGGTGAAAATGCGGCTGGCATCAGGCTAACCGATGGCGCCCTCGTCCCGGTCCTGCCGGTCAAAGAGGCCGCAAACAATCAGGCGGTAACACTTGGTGCCCGCCCGGAGCATATTATTATCGTATCGGATGCCGATGGCGGCCTTCCGGCCAAGGTCGAACTGATCGAACCGATGGGCCTATCGACCCTTGTCCATGTGACGCTTGCGGGCAAACCGATCAAGATCTTCACCATGGATCGCCCGACCTACGCGGTTGATAGCTTCATCCACATCGCCTTTGACATTACAAAGGTTCATGTCTTTGACACCGCGTCTGAATGGCGGTTACCTCCGATAAGCGAACCGCATTCCGGTCATCACGACTAAGACAAAATTTAGGGCGGGGAGCCAAAACTCCCCGCCCTTGATCATTCACAGGCGGCATAAACACCGCACAATCGTTTACCCGTGACTGTGATTGACCAATCTTGCAAAGGCCCAGCGCCATGCCGGGTCCGGATCGATGCCAAAAATGTCTTTAAGCGTCTGCGGGATGTCACCGACGCTCAGCGTATGTTGTTCTTCCTCGCCGGTGACCAGACGGATGGTCAGGCGGTTATTAAGCAGCGTGAAACGCGCAAACGGGGCAGAGCGCGCGACCATAAGCGTCTTGCAAAATCCGCTTTCCGGGTGATCGGATGCGTACCAGTTCATGACCTCGTAATCGATGTCAGATACCGGTGCGATATCGACCTCATGCACGGCTTTCCATTCGCCATCCCGTTCAAGTTCGGTCAGGTAACTATGTTCACCCTTGGTCACGCGGTATGTGTCATGCGGGGTAACTTGCGGCGTTGAGACATCGAGCAACAAGGGGGCTGTTGGCACGCATCCGCCCAGGCCGACATCGGCAAGCCAGGCTTCGCCATCAATCGTCACCCGATTGGCCATGTGGCAACGCGGACGGGGTGCGCCATTCGGGTCATAGCCCCACAAAACGCGGCCAGCCAAACCTTCGACCTGAAAACCAAGGCTTCTTAACACCCGGCGAAACAGGCCGTTTTGCTCAAAACAATATCCACCGCGTCCGCCATGGATCAGTTTCTGATCGACCCGTTCCGGGCTGATATTGATCGGTTTGTCGTTAAAAACATCAATCGCTTCAAACGGGATATTTGCCGGATGCAGGGCATGTAAGGCCTGCAACACTTCAAGCGTTGCTTCGCGCGGGCCGTCATAACCGATGCGGGCGAAATAGGCATCCAGATCAACTTCCTGTGCCGGGCGTTTTACAGGCGCGGCCCAGCTGGCATTGATCCGGCTTTGCAGATCATTTCGGTCATTGGCAACGGCGACGTCGCGGGCGATTTGCTGGTGGCTATTCATCACAAGGCTCCATTTCTTGATGATGTTTTTTCATCTCATGGAACAGGACGATAGAACCTGAACTTATGTTAAGGTCAAACGCAAAAAATCGAAAAAATATAAATCGAATAATCTGCGAACATTACCGGTAATAACCGACTATATCATTCCAAATCTGGATTGATCATGGCCCATCAAAGCAACTTTCCACCTTTTATACGCACGATATATAGCTTTCGCGCGACAGTGGGCCTCGCACTATGCTAACTAGATATCCAAATAGCGTAGGAACAAAAGGTCGCTGATCGGATTGATCTGGCCGAACCAATGGAAACGTCGCTACATCGATCACCGACGGATGAAATATCCGTTCCTGAGCCAGGAAAGTTGCCATGCGTACTGTTTATGTGAACGGCGAGTTTTTGCCGGAAACCGAAGCCAAGATTTCGATTTTTGACCGCTCCTTCCTGTTCGCCGATGGCGTGTATGAAGTGACCTCGGTTCTTGATGGCAAGCTGATTGACTTTATGGGTCATATGAAGCGCCTCGAACGGTCGCTGGCTGAGCTGAAATTCAAATTCAAGCCTGACATTGATCAGCTTCTTGAAGCCCATCGCGAGCTGGTAAAGCTCAATGACATCACCGAAGGCCTGATTTATCTTCAGGTCTCGCGTGGGTCGGCGGGGGATCGCGATTTCGCAATCGACCCGGAAACGCCGCCGACCATCGTTATGTTCACCCAAAGCAAGGGCCTGATCAAATCGGCCCTCGCCGAACGTGGCCAGAAAATCGTTACCTTCCCGGACATCCGCTGGCGCCGGTCCGACATCAAAACCACCCAGCTTCTCTATGCGTCGCTTCTGAAAACCGAAGCCGCATCAAAGGGTGCAGATGATGCATGGATGGTGCTGGACGGCTTTGTCACCGAAGGCTCAAGCAACAACGCCTATATCGTCACCCAGGACAACACGATCGTAACGCGCGAGCTTTCGACCGACATCCTGCACGGCATCACCCGCGCATCGGTTCTGAAATGCGCCGAAGAGCTGCAGCTCAAAGTCGAAGAACGCCACTTCACGATCGAAGAAGCCCAGAACGCCAAGGAAGCCTTTTCCACCTCGGCTTCTGCCTTTGTCTGCCCGGTTGCCGAGATTGATGGCAAGAAAATCGGCGAAGGTGTGCCTGGCCCAATCGCCAAACGCCTGCGCGAGATTTACATCGAAGCCAACCGCGCAACCGCGATGTAACGCCAAAGCGATCAACTCCCTCCCTCAGGGAAGTTAATTTGCAAAACGCCGCCGGTTCATTCGGGCGGCGTTTTTCTTTGCTGGCCTGTCGCGTCAATTTCACTTAAAGCTCAATACTTAAGCGCGCATCGCCCCAACATAAGCGCGCCAAAAGCGACAGGGACGCCACCAATGGAAATGTCGACACAAGCACGCAATCAAAACATGACCGGCATTCTTTTCATGTGTGCCGGGGTTGCTTTGCTGTGCGCCAATGATGGCTTGGCCAAGGGATTGATGGATCATTATTCCCCGGTCCAGATCATCTTTTTGCGCAACACCATCGCCCTTCCCTTTGCCGCGTTGCTGGCGCTTAAAATGGGCGGGATCCACGCGCTTCGATCCAACCGGGTTGGCGTGCATTTCATGCGTACCGTCATCTGGATTGCCGCAACGGTGATGTTCTTTACCAGCATCCATCTGATGGGCCTGGCCGAGGCCACCGCATTGGCCTTTGTCGCCCCACTCTTTATCACAGCCCTCTCGGCGATCTTTATCGCGCGCGTTGGCTGGCGACGCTGGCTGGCGGTTGTGGTCGGGTTTCTGGGCGTTTTGGTGATTGTCCGGCCCGGTGCGGCAAGTTTTGAGCCCGTCTCGCTCCTGCCGATTGCCACCGCCTTTACCTATGCGCTTTTGATGCTGAGTGCGCGCCTGCTGGACCCGCGCGAAAGCATGTGGACGCTTTTATTTTACCTCAGCTTCACCAGCGCGATCCTAAGCGGTGCGATGGTCTGGTATTTCTGGGTGCCGGTAAGGCTTGAAGATATCGGGCTGTTTGTCGCCATCGCCTTTGTCGGCACCGGCGGCATGACCATGATCACCCAGGCCTTCCGCCTGGCAGAGGCCCCTACGGTAGCACCGTTTGACTACACAGCCCTTGTCTGGGCAACCGCATTGGGTTGGTATTTCTGGGGCGAAACACCCGATATGCTGACCTTCATCGGGGCCGCCATCATTACCGCAAGCGGACTTTTCGTCATCTTCCGCGAAAGCAAGGTTGAGGCAAAGCCGTAAGTGATTTCGTCCTAATCGCGCGGCTTAACACCATAACTGATCATGGCATCGGCCCGCATGGCGGCCTCATTGGCATCAGGATTGAACCGATAGCTGGGGGCCAAGATTTCCTTGGCTTTGGTGATCGTCACATCAATCAGGGAACCGACAGTAAAAGCATCGCCCGCCATGCCCTGCAAGATTGCATGACGATTGTCATAACCGTCATCACCAGCGCGCATCAGGACGGCCTCCCCATAAAGCTGCCAGCCCTTTTGCGAGAAAACGTCAACGAAGCTCACACAAACGCGCGGCTCGGATGCGACGTTATAGATAGACCGCGGGGACGCGATATTGGCGATGATGATGCGATCCTCACCAAAACAGGCAAAGATTTCCTTCGGGCTGACCGACGGGCCATCGTCGGACATGGTTGCAAGCCAGCACAAAACCGACCGGTTGGCGTAATCACGGATTTCATCGGTTAGCATGGCATCCTCCATCCCAGATCAGGTTGCTGTTACTTACCAGCAAAAATCCCCGATCGCATAGGTGATGTGACGGCCCGTGGCGGCCAGAAGTGCATCAAGCTTTTCACGGCTCGGCAATGTTCCGCGCGGCGCGTCGAGTTCCGCTGCGTGAATACCACCCGTCACAAGCGCGACATCAAGGCCGGCATTATTTGAACCGGCAATATCGGTCGAGATGCTGTCGCCGACGACCAGAAGCTTGGCATCCGGGCCCTTGTCGAACGCCTGCAGGCAGAAATCATAGGCGCTGGCGAACGGTTTGCCTTCCCAGCGGACATTGCCGCCAAGTTCTTCATAGCGCCCGGCGATTGCACCGGCACAGATGATGCGCACGCCGCCTCGAATGACCTCGCGGTCCGGGTTCGGACAGAGCATCGGCAACTTGAGCGCCAAGGCACCATGCAGCATATCTTCGTAATCCGCCACTTTGGCATGATCGTCATTCGGACCTGTACACAGCAGCCAGTCTGCATCCTCAAGGCTTTCGACAACTTCGACATCCTGCCCTTCGAACATCGAATGATCACGCACTGGACCGGTACGAAACACCTTGCGTCCCAAAGCCGCATACCACGGGTCTGTGCGCGCAAGCAGCTGATGATAGGCGATCTCACCCGATGCCACCGCCGGACCATAAAGGTCACGCGCAATGCCCATTTCTTCCATGCGGGCAGTAACGACTGCCGACCGGCGCGGCGCGTTGGACAAAAGCGCGACCGGAACACCGGCCTCCTTCAACGCCGTCATCGCCGGGATTGAGCTTGGGTAAGGGTTCACCCCGTCATGCACCACACCCCAAAGATCAAGGATCACGGCATCATAATTGCCTATCACATCAGAAAGGCCATTGATCATTTCATAGGGGGCGGTTCGCATTTACATGTTCCTGTTCAAATATGATCATCAGCGGATTGATATCCCGCCGCTGCGGAGATGAAGATGTATCTTTCGGTACCCGTCGCTCCCGCGCAGGCGGGAGCCCATCGTTCCACGCATTCCTGAAGCATCTGGATTCCCGCCTGCGCGGGAATGACAAAACGTTGGATTGGCACCGTCATCCCCGCGAAGAGCTTGTACCCGCGAAGGCGGGTATGAGGACCTCGATCCACAAGCTCAATCTTTCTTGGCGGCCTCGGCCTCATGTGCCGCCTTGGCAGCACGCGCCTCATCCACCGGGATGCCCTTGCCCGAAATTTCCGGGAAGGCGGCACCGACCGCGTCGGACACATTGGCAAAGCCATCCTTGCGCAGGCGACGTTCAAGGTCTTCCTTGATATCGCTCACAAGCTCAAGCCCGTGATAGACCAGTGACGAGTAAAGCTGCACCAGCGACGCGCCATTAAGAATTTTCTCGTAGGCATCCTTGCCCGATGCAATCCCGCCAACCCCGATCAGCGGTACCTTGCCCTCGGTCAAACGGTAAAAGTCTGCCAGAACCTTGGTCGAAGGCTCCATAAGCGGCGGACCCGAAAGACCGCCCTTTTCATCCTGATCATAGGAATTAAGCCCGACCGGGCGCTCAATCGTCGTGTTTGAGACAATCATGCCATCGATTTTGACCTTGAGCACCACAGCGGCAATATCGGATTTGTCTTCTTCGGTCAGGTCCGGCGCGACCTTCAACAATACCGGCACACCCGACGCAAAGCTGTCACGCGCCTTCAACACAGCCTTGAGCAACTTCTCAAGCGGCGCGCGGCCCTGAAGCGCCCGCAGTCCCGGCGTGTTGGGCGAGGATACATTGACCACCAGATAATCGGCATAGGGTCCAAGCGCTTGGACCCCCTTGACGTAATCATCGGCCGCATCTTCGGAATATTTGTTTTTGCCAAGGTTGGCACCAAGGATACCGCGGCGCGCACGTTTGCGCAGGCGGCTTGCCACCACCTCGGCCCCGTCATTATTGAAGCCCATGCGGTTGATCACCGCGCGGTCGGAATAAAGCCGGAAAAGACGGGGCTTGGGATTGCCCGGTTGCGGCAATGGCGTGACAGAGCCGATTTCAACAAAGCCAAACCCGTGCGAAAGGGCCTGATTGGGCACTTCGCCGTTTTTGTCAAAGCCCGCAGCCAATCCAACCGGGTTGGCAAATTTGCGCCCGAACACTTCGGTTTCAAGGCTTGGCGTTGCGTCCGTCGCGTCATCATCGCGCGGCACCAGATTGTTTTTCAAGGCCCAGATGGCCAGACCATGTGCGGTCTCGGCATCGATCCAGCGGACAACCGGCAAAACCAGTGATTTATACCACCCCACGCGCGCGCTCCGTGATTGTAAAGACATGCCCTGTTCTTACGCGTACGACCGCAATTGGGCAAGGATCAATGAAGGATATCAATGCAGGTTAAGGAACGCGCTTACGCACTCTCTTCCATCCGCATATCAAACTCGGCGCGTGCGGCATCCACCTCGGGCAGCTTTTCCTTGGTCCAGTAATAAAGCGCCTTGAGCGGCTCGATCAGCGTACGCCCAAGTGGCGTGATTTCATATTCGACCGCCACGGGCGATGTTGCAATCACGTGGCGCGCAATGATGCCGTTGCGTTCAAGCTTGCGCAAAGTCTGGGTCAGGGCCTTTTGCGTGATGCCTTCAAGCCCGCGCTTGATCGCATTGAACCGAAGCGGCCCGTCGGCCAGCACCGCCAAAATCATCATCGACCATTTATCAGCAACCTGGTCAAACAATCCCCGACACGGGCATTCCGAGCGGAATTCCTGGATGGAGCATTCTTTCATGGGCATGGCGGCCTTTCGTTTTCAGCGGGCGGATTTGGGGGATGTCCGCCCTCAACCCGCGATGTGCAGTTTCCTTGAGTATACCTGGTATCATCAAGGTGCCTGATTGACACCAAGTATATACGATATATCTAGTCTCCAACATAGACTTTCATGAACCGGAGACTTCCGTGATGACAAATACCGATATTCTGTTTCAGCCATTTACGCTGAAAACCCTTGAACTGCCCAACCGTATCGTCATGGCGCCAATGACCCGCACCAAGGCAAAGGACGGCATTCCGGGCGCGATCAATGCCGAATATTACCGCAAACGCGCCGAAGGCGGCGTTGGCCTGATCCTGTCCGAGGGCACGGTTGTTGACCGCCCGGCATCACGCAACGATCCGGGCATTCCGTTCTTCCATGGTGATGCGGCGATGGCCGGCTGGAAAAATGTCGCCGATGCGGTGCATGCTGCCGGTGGCAAAATGGGCCCGCAGATCTGGCATACCGGATCGACCCGTGCCTTCACCGAATGGGAACCCGATGCCCCGGTTGAAAGCCCGTCTGGCCTGCTTGGCCCGGATCAGCCGCGCGGCAACACCATGAGTGATGCCGATATTGCTGATACCATCGCAGCCTTTGCCAAGGCCGCCCTTGATGCGAAAAATGCCGGTTTTGATACCTTTGAAATCCATGGCGCGCACGGCTATCTGATCGATCAGTTCTTCTGGTCGGGCACGAACCTGCGCACCGATCGCTTTGGCGGCAAAACCATTGCAGAGCGCGCAACCTTTGCCCGCGAAGTGGTTGCCGCGATGCGCGCGGCCGTTGGCCCGGACTTCCCGATCATCCTGCGTGTCAGCCAATGGAAACAGCAGGACTTTGCCGCCCGCCTTGCGACCACGCCAGATGAAATGACCGCATGGCTGGCCCCGCTGGTTGAGGCCGGTGTCGATATCATCCACGCATCCCAACGCCGTTTCTGGGAACCGGAATTCCCGGAAATTGACGGTGAAAAGGGTCTGAACTTTGCCGGTTGGGCGAAAAAGCTTACCGGGGCTGCGACCATTTCGGTCGGCTCGGTCGGCCTGTCATCCGACTTCATTGGCGCGTTCTCTGGCGAGGCGTCCGAGAAATCAAACCTCGATGGTCTGGTCGAACGCATGGAGCGCAACGAGTTTGACCTGATCGCGGTTGGTCGCGCGCTGATCACCGATGCCCAATGGCCCAACAAGGTCGCCAAGGGTGCGTTTGATCAGCTTGAAGATTTTAACGCAGCCGCCCTGGCCGAGCTGGTCTAACTGACCGGCTCACCCAACGATCTGCCAATACGCCTAACTCCCATGCGCTCCCCCAAACGCAAAAAAGAACCGGGCAGCACCATCACGGTGCGGCCCGGTTTTCTGTTTCCAATGCCCGATCGCGGATTTAACGCAGATCTTCTGGCAAAATATGCACGCCCTGCTGATCAAGGCGGATGTCATCAACCTTGGTCACATGTTCGACCGACAGGACATCATAAAGATGCGGGAACAATGTGCCGCCGCGCGCGGGTTCCCATTTGAGTTTCGCCTCAATCGGGGCAACGGGAACGCGCAGAAGTTTCAAATGATCGCGCCCGGCATAATGCAGCGCCAATGTGGCTGCCAATGTCTCCTGGGTGGAGAAATGGATAAAGCCATCGGCGATATCATGCGGCGCGCCGTCATACTGCCCGGCACTGAGCGCTTCCGCCCATTCGTCCGACCCAAGTACGCGGTAAATAATTTCATGTGTGTTTGTCATGGCGGGAATTTAGGCAGGGCGCACGCAAACGGCAAGCCTATTTCATCTGCCCCTCCAACCAGCCCAAAAGCGACGCATAGCGTTCAGTTCCGGCGAAATCGGGACTACATACCAGCCAATAAGCCGATTTCATCGCAGCCGCCGGCCCGACGGGGGCTAGGAACCCTTGGGCAATATCCCCCTCAATCAAAAGGGTGCGGCCAAGCCCGATGCCCATGCCATTGATCGCGGCCTGCAGGACAAGATCGGCGCGATCAAAGCTGATCTGGCGCGCGTCCGTCTCGAAGCTCAGGCCTGCCTTGTCCATGTAATAGGCCCAACTGAAATCGGTTTCATCCTGGGCACCGGTGGCATCAGTCAGGAACGTGGTGCCGGGCATCTTGGCCAGTTGCTTGATTGATGCATCCCCGGCCCCATAATCCGGTCGGGCAACCGGCATCAGCTCGGCCTTTTTGAGCAACGTGGAATGAAGCCCCGGATAAGGCCCAACGCCAAAGCGGATCGCGGCATCAATCACCCCGGCCCTGAAATCCACCGGGCGATCATTGACATCAAGCGCGATCTCAAGCCCGGCATCTGCTGCATTTCCCAAATGCGGCAACACCCATTTCATCGCCAGCGACGATGAAACCGAAAGCCTTACCGCGCCCTCGCTCGCAAATTTGTCGATCTGATCAAACGCCGTATCCCAATGCGCCAGCGCATCGATTGCCGCCGCACAAAGGATACGCCCATGTTCAGTCGGGGTGATCTGCCGCGTGGTGCGCTCAAACAGGGCAAAGCCAAGCGCCTCTTCCAGCAACGTCACCCGATGACTGATGGCCGATTGATGCACGCCCAAGGCCTCGGCCGCCTTGCTAAAGCTGCCCGCACGGGCAATCGCGGCCAGAAGCGGCGCATTTTGATTGGCCTTGGCCATCAGGCTCACGCGGTGACTTTCATGAGATTTCTTCATCTATATATGAATTCAATATCTCTGTATTTGCTATTAAAACGGGACCAACAGAGATTCTAGCAGGAACAGAGTTATGAGTACATCTCAAGAAATAACCAAAACCGTCGCAGTCCAGATCGTCAATGCGTTTGTTAAGGATAATCAGGGCGGAAACCCGGCCGGTGTCGTGCTTGATGCCGACCAATATAGCGAAGCGGAAAAGCTCTTGATCGCGCAAAAGGTCGGACTTTCGGAAACGGCGTTTGTTTCAAAATCCGAAACGTGTGGGATCAAACTTGATTTCTTTACGCCGACCAAACGCATCGCCCATTGCGGCCACGCGACCATCGCGACCTTTTCCTATCTGGCCGAACTGGGCCGGTTTGGCGATGGCGAAACATCCAAGGAAACCGTCGATGGCCCGCGCAAAATCATCCTCGATGCCGGTATGGCCTATATGGAGCAACTCGCCCCGACCTACACGCCTGCCACCAACTGGGCCGAACATAGCGTAACGCTCGATGATGTGCTGGGATCGCTTAACCTAAGCCACCAGGACCTTGATCCCCGCACCAACCCGGTTCTGGTCAATACAGGCAACAACTTCATCGTCGTTGCGGTCAAGGATCAGGCAACCCTTGCCAACATCAAACCCGATCAGGACGCGATTAACGAGATCAGCGAAAAGCTCGACCTGATCGGCTATTACATCTTCACCACCGAAACCGGCGATACCAACATCGACGCCACCACCCGCATGTTCGCGCCGCGCTATGGCATCTCTGAGGAAGCCGCCACCGGCATGGCCGCCGGCCCGCTTGCCTGCGTGCTGTATGATTTCCTGGACATAAAGAAGGACAGCTTCCTGATCACCCAAGGCGAATTCATGGCGGAGCCGTCGCCGAGCCAAATCAAGGTTACGCTGGACCTTAAAAACGGCCAGATCACCGGCCTTCTGGCAGGCGGTCAGGGCAAGGTGATGAAATCCTTGGAAATCAGCCTGTAACTCGCCCCGAATTATCGGGCGCCTCGATGCACATGCCTCGAAGCGCCCGAACTTTACTCATAGGTAAACAATTACGCATTCAGAACACAAAACCAGATAATTTTACCCATAGGTAAACTTCTATTTACATTCACTGAAAAAGTCCCTAAATTTACCGATAGGTAAATTTGGAGGTAACCTTGCCCATCATCAGCATGGATCAACTGGGGCCGGAAATCCGAAAGGCACGCAAGGCCCTTTCCCTGTCTCAAACCGACTTGTCGCTTGCGACGGGTTTAAGCGTGAAATTCATCAGTCAGCTTGAAACCGGCAAGGCCGACAATCCAAGCTTTGCCAATGTGATTGATATTACCCGCGCCCTTGGCGGGCAGGTCGAAATCACCTGGATGAATTCAGCCTCCGCTGACTTTCAGGCCGACATTGAAGTACCCGGCGAGGGAGCGGCATGAGCAAATCTCTGCTTGTTCTTGCCAATGGCCATGACCGCGTGGGCGTTCTGAAAGCCGATGATCGCGGTTATATGGCGTTTGAATATGACGAAAACTGGCTGGTGAACCCGATTTCCTATCCAATCTCGCAAAGCATTCCTCTCCGCGCCGGTTCGTTTGATCACACAGCCATCGAACCGTTCTTTGACGGTCTTCTGCCTGATAAAAAGGATGTCCGCCGTCAGATTGGCGAGCTGTTTGACGTCGCCCCGACCGACGAGTTTGGCATTCTTGAGCATATCGGGCGTGATTGCGCCGGCGCCTTGATGCTGGTCTCGCCAGATGCACCTGCGGCCACTGGCCCGGACACGGCACATCTTTCGCCAATCTCGACCAACGATCTTGCCGGGCGCATTGCCGAACTGCCGCAAAGACCGCTATTCATTGACGAGGATGAAGTAGTCCTGTCGCTGGCAGGTGTGAATGACAAGGCTGCTGTTTACATCGATCCAAACAGCGGGGAAATTTCTCTGCCAATTGGCGGATATCCAAGCACCCATATCCTCAAAATAGATATCGAACGATTACCGGATTCCACTCGGACCGAGCATTTCTGTATGACACTGGCGCGCCGGGTCGGACTGGATGCAGCACGCACCAAAATCCGTATATTCAATGACCGCCCGGTACTGTTTGTCACCCGATTTGACCGCGCCTATGCCCAAACATCTGATGGCGTGCGCGTTACCCGCCTGCATCAGGAAGATTTCTGCCAGGCAAGCGGCATCAACCCGGATCTAAAATATGAAAGACAGGGCGGACCGGACCTTTCAACCATGTTCGCAATGACCAAAAAGGCCGCCACCGTCCCCGCGCGCGACATTCCCAAACTTCTGGGCTTTGTCATGTTCAATTTCCTGATTGGCAACCCCGATGCGCACGCCAAAAACTATTCACTGATCTATCGCCAGAACCCCAAATCGGTCCAAACAGCGATCAGTCCACTTTACGACGTCAATAATGGTGCGGCATTCCGCGATTGTTTCAAAAGCCAACGCGCCCGCCTCGCCCAGTCCATCGGCGGATGCTTTGATCCAACCGAACTAGACTGGTCGCATTGGGAAACCCAAGCCCGCATGATTGGCAGCTCCCCAACCGCGCTTCGCAAAGCACTCCTGACCATGGCAAAGAAAGTGCAGGAAGCCATGCCCCCACTGCGCAATGAATTACGCGACACGGCTGCCGATAGCCCAAGGCTTGATGTGATCGTTGACGAAGTATCGAACCGATGTGAAGCTTGGATCAGAAAACTGGGGTGATCCAATGAATGACGACTTCGAGCTGCCACCGGGCATCGGCCCGCACAATGACCGCGAACTGGAGCTAATGCTAGTCGGAACAAAGCCGATGGCGATGTTCTCGGACGCGGTCCACGTCAGCGACTATTTCCCCGAAGCCGACTTTGCCCCGCATGTCGAAGCAGGCCGTTTCATTCGGGTTGAAGAGATCATCCCCAAAGAGCCGTACGACATGCGTTACCTGTTTTACGCCCTGCCCGGCGAAGAATGGCGGATTGAGGAAGCCTTGGTCTTGTGTCGAAATTTATGCTCTGGAACTGTTAAGGATCACGACGCAGATTCCGCTCGGATGGGAGAGTTGTTGGGATATTCTCGTGAAGACATCAATGCATTCCTCAACCACAGCAAAAATCATTGCAACATTTTACCTAAGCAGTCGGAGCAGTAGAATGGAGAGTACACGCCTCCGTGCAAAACCCCGCAGTTTCTGCATCGTGTGAGGTTAGTAAGCTCGATATAGTCCTTAAGACTATTTTCTGTTTCACCGCCTGGATTTATTTGACCGTCAACTACAAGCCCATGGCCCTTTTGGAATGCGCGTATCCCGTTGAACAACTCTGATGTCGGATAAGACTCATCTTTTCCAACTGTTACTCCAGCACCATTGAGCGTTCTCCGAACCACAATAACATCATCCGGATGAGCGGCAGCGTTCGACGCCAAAACGCCGCGAAGAAAAGAACTTTTCATCTTATCCCTCCTTTCCTTGTCGTTATTGAGTGAGCTTCTTATCCGCGCTCCGCTTCACCACACTCACCCCCAAAACCCCCAATGCAATGCCCCAAATCGGGCTGGTATTAACAAGGGCCGCGATGATGGCCGGGGCTTGAAGCGGGGTTAGGATGATCGCGTAAGCGATTGCACCCATGGTCATGATCCAGGTGAGTGCGACGGCGTAGCCGAAGCTTGGGCGCCAGCGGCGGACAAAGGCGTCTTCGCTGGCGACCTCGGCGCGAATGGTGCGGTTGACGGATTTGAGCGTTTCGGTGTCGCGCGCCAGTTCAATCTCGGCCATGCGTTCGGTGTGGCGGTTGGCAGCGTTGATTTGTTCGGGCGTGACGTCGCCTTTGGTGACGGCGGTTTCGACCTGTTTGAGGCCTTCGGCCGCCGTTTTGGCGATCGGGTTATCGATCTGATCGAGCCCGGCACCGACCGCCTTGATCAGAAATGGCAGGCCAATTTGGGCGAGCAGTGCTGGGATCACGTGATACCTCCCTACCCAATGTTTTTGTAGAAAAGATGCCCGCCGATTTCCGCGACCGGCACATGGCCGCGCGCCCACCACGGATCGACCGCATGGGTGTGGTAATGCGTGGCTCCGTCGGTTTGATCGCGAAGGTCGCCCGCCACTGCGCGCTTGGCGATGCGTTTGCACAGCCGATAGGCCGGGTCGCGCGGATTGATCGCGAGAAGCTTTTTGCGGTTGGGATCGTTGGCGTTCCAGCAGGAAAACTGCCCCGGCTTCAAACACACCGCTTTGACGTCATTGCCCCACCAATAGCGCCCGCGTTGGCGCGCAAAAGCCACGCGGTTGAGGATCACTGATGCCACCGCCTCGATCCCGGCAAGTTCCTCGCCGCGCGCTTCGCCATAGAGTGTTCTGGCAAGGATTTCGGCATCCGGCAGGGTTTCGGGTTCCGGTTGAGGATTTGGGGTATGGGCGCGTGCATCCGCGCGGTGGGTCAGATCAATAGTCATGCAGGGCATCCTTTTTCTGGGGGCTGTCGAGTTTGGCTTCGATCCGAAGCAAATGGCCGGTCAGGCGTTTTTCAATGTCCTTGAGATACGGGATCGAGACATAGTTGCGCGCGACATCGAGCTTGAAGTCGGCCAGATCGGATTTGAGCATCCCGGCATCGTCATCATGACGCGTGCGCTGATCTTCAAGCCGGGTCAAAAGTTCGGACCGCATCCGCCAATGAAGCCAGTAAAGGCTTGCGACCACGGGGATTTCGACCGCCGTGATCCACCAGATCACATCGACGGGCTGGGCAAGCTCGGACATCAGTCGGCCTCGTGATTTTGCAAAAAGAAACCCGCAAACCGGGCGGCTTGCGGGTTAGTCAAAGGAGGTCATCATGGCCGGACAAAACCGGTTTTGATGAGCGGCATTAAAGCCTTCCGGGTCGGCGCACCTAAAATGGAGACCATTCAGTGCGCCCAGACCCGATATCTGATCAGGAGGCGTTGGGCATTCTCGAACACCCTGCCTAGGCTGCTGGACCCTTGATCTTTTCTTCAAGTTCCTGCCAGGCTTCGCCAGATGCCACAAGGCAGCTTGGCCCGGACGGATATGTGAAAAGGATGGTCCAGGTTTGCCCGTCGGGTGCCTTTAGCACCTCGATCACGCCACCGTTTGAGGTCACGCCAACGGCCACCGGTTCTTCGGAATATTTGGCACTCAGGCTGTCGATAACCTTGGAACGGTCACCGCACACCGGGGATGCGTAAGCCTCTGGAATAGCAACTGTGACAGCACCTGCAACCACAGCAATCAAGCTCAGTGTTTTCAACATGGTCAGGCCTCCTGACAGTCAGGTGCGCCCACAGGGGCGTCTTGTTTTCCTGGACTGCTAAATTGATCAACAAATGATCCTGGCCGTTTCCTGGGACCCTCTTTTTTGGCAACGATCCCGTGTTTCTCTGGCTGAAATTCACTCTTTAGTATAGGAACAAAATGGCTTTACTATTCTTTCATATAATAAACGTAGGGGCGAAAACTGAATTTTCCATGAATATTTCACAATTGTGATACAGAGGGCCGCTAACCATTTGGCATTGTGAGAAAGTTTTTTTCTCGCTCACGGATTGAAATGATTATCCGCTTGGAAAAATCCGCTGTTTGATCGCCAATCTGCCCGTTTTATGGGCAGATCAACCCGTGGAAGACGGACCGGCTCGGCCAGAATACAGCCCGCCACCGCATCAAGCCCGTCATCGGCACCATTTCCATCGGGATGCCATTCGCGCATCTGGCGCAAAAACGGCGTAGTGCCGATGGATTTGGCAACATGTAGCAACCCCGCCCCCATCACGGACCCGAATGCATCCTCGATCCGGGTGGCTTTGTTTATTGCCTCATAATGTTCTACGACGCTTGCGGCCCATCCGATTGATTTTAATTCCCGGCGCAAGATATTTGGCAGAAACCGGCCAATCCCGTTGGTCTCAACCCGGACCGATGGCACATGATTGCGCGTCATAAAGGCTGCGACCTGACCACACAACTGACTGGCTTCATCGCGCCGCGCCGTATCCTTGACCGCCGCCGGGTCAGACGCGCGCAACCATGCCATGTCATGGAGCCAATATTCCCCCTGATCGCAGATATAAACGCATGCCACCACCGCCCCGTCGCTGTTGAGCCCACCAAAGCTTGGATCAAAATGGCATGCACTTGCGACCATCAAACGATCAGCTATGCGAAGCTGCATGCGGCCATTGCCATGGCTGATCTCGGCCGGGGCGTCGTAATAATGAAGCTTGCCCGGGTCGAGTATCCCCGGTGTCGGGGCGACCATTTCAAGCATCATCTGGCTTTGAAACTTCCGCTCTGGCGTGCGCGTCCGGATCGCGTCAATCGCCGCCCGATCAAACCGCTCCGGCCAGCTTGATGTTCCGTCCTTATTGACGATGGGAAGCGTAAAGCGTGAAAAGCCGTTTAGAAATGGCGCGACCTCGCCAATCTCGGTCCGGGCTTCGTCGGCATAGATCGAATAGAAGCTGTGAGGCGTACCGACATAAATCTGCGCGCCGTTGGGGGACAGGACGTAGGAGATTTCTGACAGTTTCTCGCGCAGTTCCGATCGCTTATGCGCGGTGTCGCTATTTTTGGGCACCTCGACATCATCGCAAATCACCACATCGGCGCGCGATCCGGTGATATTGCCGCCAATGCCAACCGCCTGCATTGATGGATCACGCAAAACCCCGGGGCGCTCGACCGTAAACCGCTCGCTCCCCCAATCGCTAAGTTTCGCGGGCAAGCGCGCAGCCAACAGCGGATGGCGCTCAATGATGCGTTTGACGTTGCGCACCATCTTTTTTGCCAGATCAAGGTCAGCCGCCAAAACCAGAATGCGCAGATCCGCATCGCGATAAAGCAACCAGGCACAAAACAACCCGACCAGCGTTGATTTCCCGGAATTACGAAACGCCATCAACAGCATCTCCCGCCGCCCGGCATTCCAGCAGTCTTCCAGCCAATCCGCCATCTTGCGGTGATGGGACGGCAGGCTCAGCCCCAACATCTGATCCCAGATCCAGACGAATTCGCTAAAGCGAGCGGATTGCGTGTGTGCTGTCATTGCGTCCCCTTCCCCGGCCAAGAACCTCGCGCAACACCCAACGGCATTATGGATGCCCGCCTTCGCGGGCATGACGGGCTATCCCCCAAACGTCGTTCCCGCGCAGAGCCTGTGCCCGCGAAGGCGGGTACGGGAACCCGAGCTGCAAGCACTATAGAACACGCATCCCACAACCAATAAGTGTGCTAAACTGCCATCATGAAGCAGCCCTTCGTCTACATCCTTGCCAGCAGACCGAACGGAACGCTCTATGTCGGCGTGACCAGTGATTTGCGCCAGCGTATTCACCAACATAGAATTGGCGCTGTTTCAGGCTTCACTGAGCGCTACGACATCAAGCAACTCGTCTATTTCGAGCCGCACAGTTCAATGCCAGATGCCATCCTGCGAGAAAAACGCATCAAGAAATGGCGACGCGACTGGAAAATCCGCCTGATCGAGGAACACAACCCGCTTTGGCACGACCTGTTTGATCAATTGAACGCCTAAATTCAGCGCCCAAACACCCCAACGCGTCATGCCCGCGCAGGCGGGCATCCATGCCAGGTTTGAGCTCCACCCCAAGATGGATCCCCGCCTTCGCGGGGATGACGATGTGCGCGCCCCCCCCCTCTCCGTCGTTCCCGCGAAGAGCCTGCGCCCGTAACGACGGGTGCGGAAACCCATATTGTCATGTGCCTTGTAAGGAACGCCGCGCTTCTGCAATCAGCTGATCAATCGATTTTTCGTCCCCAGCTGCCGGTTGGCATCCCGACCTTTCCGCCCCCTCTGACGCCCAACGCAGCAACTTGATCAAGCTATCAAGATGTGAAAGCCCGGCCTTGCAGGCTGCCTGATGTGCCGTAAAATCCTTGGCATCACGCATAAGGGCGGCCTGCTGTGCCGCCCGGCGATAGGCATTGCGCACGCGCTTGATGTCACCGGGCAGATCACGCAACAAATCACCCCGCAAAACCGCCAGCGGATCGGCTTCTTTGTCACTGTCCATGGGGTTAATTTTCCGAAAGAGCCGACAACCGCGCATCATTAAGGCGTTCGGGCCAATAAGCCAGATTACGCAAATGCCCGTTCATGTTCTTATCAACCCCGTCATAGGAGCCCAGAACGATGTTGGAAAAATTGCGCGGCATGGCAAAGCCCTGCGGGGATTTCAGGACCGATCCGTTCAGTCCCACCGCGATAACATCATCCTCCCACGCAAGCGCAATGCGATGGCGGGTGTTCCTGGCAAGTTGGCCATAAAGCGACTGGGTGATGATCGGCGTGCCCGATTTTCGCAGCGAAATGCGCAGCTGATCGGCATCGCTGTCATAGCCAAGGTCAAGATGATCGTCATTGAGACTGTTGGAGTACATCTGAACAATCCGCCAAATCCCGCTCCAGTCCGAAGGCGTCACCAGATCAAACACAAACGTGCCCGCCCCTTGCGCGAACCAGTCGCCGGGATCAAGCCGCACATCATCGCACGCGCGCGCTGCCGGGATGCCGTTGCTGATGATGTCGCTGGTTGGAACAACACCAGCTTCAAGCTGCGCATTCCAGATCAGGACAGTTGCCGGAAGCCCCGAAATCGCCGTGCTGATTTTCGGATAGCGCGTTGTGCCGGATGCGGGCTCGGACATCCAGACCCGTTGCCAGGTTTCATCAAGGGTAAAGCCATGGGTCGACGGGCCATCAATCCCGCCCAGCGTGATATCCGCCGTACCCGATACCGCGCGTATCCAGATCGCAAGGCTATAGGGCTCCGACGTCGTCAAGTTTCCGACATTCTGATAAAGCCCCGCCGACCCGCCGGGCAGGTCAAGCTGCATGGCATCAAGGCTGCCATCGGGGGCGGCGATGGCACTATTGCCAATCACAACGCCGCCATCCTTTTCCCAAAGTGCGTTCTCAAATGCCCTGGAATGGCGCAGCAGGTTGGTTGCCGCCCCCTCGATCAATAGCCCCAAACGACGACCAAGCCGATCATGATCAAAACCCGGCTGATCATGACCCAGTGGCGCGATCAGGCCATCGGCACCACGGATAAGCTTGGCACTCGCCCGGCTCAGGTTCATGCAGGCCGCAAGCGGCTGATAACGCACTCCCATTGGATGCATCCCCCTTTATCAAGACTGTTTTGGACTGCGGGATTACCCGCCGATACGGTGCAGTTGGAAGAAGCTTAGAAGATCACTTGCCCCGATCTCGCGCGTGTCGCCATCGGTATGAAGCAACCGCACCCGAAGGCCCGTACCGGGCGTCGTTCCGATCCGGGCAATACCGCTTAGGCGCAAGCTGTGCGATGCACCGGTTCCAGTCGCAGTAATATCATTGGCCTGCAAATGGCTTGACCAGTTTGTGCCATCAAAGCGTTCCAGCGAAAGCGTGGTTGCCACCGACTGGGCCGTGATTGGAAAGCACACACCGACATCCACGTGATAATGGCCCGGCGGCAGATTGGTGATGCCATGCGCGGCCCCGTCATAGAGCCCGTGGCTGTCTTCCACCACCTGATCCCATTCGATCAGAAAGGCACCCCCGGCCGGGACGCTTTGCGATGTCGTACGCAGCAATTTGACCAATGGCCCAACCTGATGGATCGGCAAAACAAACCACCGTCCACCATCACAGACCAGATCAACCATATCGCCCCGAAGTGGCAATTTATGAATGCTGGCTTCTACCCCGCCGTGGGTCGGCTTGATCAGATCGCCACTGGCGGCCGCAATATCAACCAGCGTGCCGTCGCCATTAAACACCCGATAGCGCACCCCATTGCGCGCAATCGATGCGACCGGCAAGCTCAGGCGCGCGCCGTTTGACAGCCTCACCAGCGATCCGGTTTCGCGGATATCCATGATGCGATTGGTGGGCGCATCAATGACCGGCATGCGGCGTTCATCCTCCCACGCAAGGACATCACCGCTGCGAAAATCAAGATCAAGGAACGCGCCCGCATCGCTTTGCACAAAGGATTGCCGCGCGGTTTGTGCCCGAACGTCTGCCGCCTCTGCCCGGTTGGCGGCATCTGATGCGCGCTCTGCATTATCAACGGCCGCTGTGATGTCCGCAACATCCGGGCCATTGGCAAGCGAGTTTCCGGCTTCATTCCAGATCAGTGCGCGGCCCGGATCAATGCCCGGAAGCTCCGCCGAGGCCCCATCCAGATCAGTTGCACCAAACCGCAACGTCCCGGCAAGCGCACGATCGATATCGCCAATCGCAGCGGTCAGGAAATCAAGATCACGGTCAATCGCATCGCCGCGCGGCAAGGACATAGCGTCATAGGAACTTAACCGTCGTAGTCTCAAGACCCGCGCAATATCGATCTCCGCACCTGTGTCAGGCGGCGTCTCGAAATGAACCGTACCGCCCGCGATGTCGGGGCCGGAAAGGGCGATGTGAAAGCCCGTTTCGATGTGAACATCGTTAACCGATATCCGCAGATCACCCGCATCAAACACATCAAAATCAAACGGGAATGCATCGCGCACCCCGTCGCCAACAAAGCGTGTCGATGCGATCCGTTGATTGGAAAAAACAGCGCCCATGTCACCTCCCCCGATTAAAAACCGTCACGACGCGAAAACCAGGCTGAAAGCCGTGCAACCGTGTCATCCTGTGCCGATCGCAAAAGCGACTTTTCCCGCCAGCTTGCCTGTTGATTGATCTGATTGCGTTTGCGCATGGCGGCTGCCTGATCGGTTTCCTGATCCTGCATTGCGGCCTTTTCATAACCGGCCAAAACCGCACTGGCCGACCCGCTGCCACCCGCAATCAGGCCAGATGCCCCTTGGCGCGCGCGGATCCCGGCCTGTTGCCGACGAAGGGTGTCAGCACGTTCCGCATCTTCCTGCTTTTGTTGGGCAGCGATGTCGGCCAGTTCGGCCTGTCGGGCGGCCTCATTACGCGCGATCTGGTTTTGCGTACTGGCCCGGTTGGCCTCGATCCGCTGGCCAGCTTGCAGCACTGATGCTGCAATCGGCACGATTGATGTAAATCCACCCATCAGTCATTCACCCCCATTTCACTTGCCGATCCCAGCAATAAAAAAGGCCGGGGCAAATCCCCGGCCACCCGCCACAATCCGGCATTTAACTTGCCGCCACTGCCCCGCCGCCATCCAAGCGACCGCAGGGTGATATCCCCGCTATAAAGCCCGTCCTCGGCACTGCCCAAAATCGGCAGCGCCACATCGCGAAGCCCGCGGCCCGTATCCACCCGAAGCTGCCCGCTTTCTTGCAGCCGAAGTGTCAGCGCAATCAGCCGCATGGCATTCCCACCATGCGGACGACTGCCATCTGATGCCGCCGGTGGCAGGGCAAAAATCTCGTGGGTAAAGGGCAATCCGACATCAAGCGTTTCAACCGCGCCAAAGCTTGCGGGCAAACTCATCGTGCCACCGGCAATTTCGATCTCATGGGCAAGCCTGCCATTGCTCCAGACACTGACCGGCACGCCATCAAGCGGTTCAAGATTACCCCAATGACGACGTGCTTTACCGTCTTTCGCATTTTGGCTGCGCTGCAGATCGAAACCGCAGCTTTCATCAAACACGCCGAGGAAATAACGTTCCCCGCGCTTAAGCGTGACATAGACATCCCCGCCCGAAACGGTCACGACCTCAAACCTGCAATCCTTGACCGATTGCGCCGACCAGGCGGTGATGGCTTCGGACCGATAAAGCGTCAGGGTGGCAAGCGATCCATCGCCCATCACCACATGCAGCAACCGCCGATTCGCATCAAAGGCCTGATCAATCGGCCCCTTGATCAAATGGCGTGACAGCAATGCCAGATCGGATGATCCATAGGCCTGCTCGACATCGGTAAACAGGAATTCGCGAATTTCGCGCCCACTGCGCCCGGCAAACAGCGTCGCCCCATCGACATTGACCAATGGCACCGTGCGGTTGGCCTGGCTGCCAATCCGGGTTTGGCGGGTGATTTGCACATTGGCAGGTGTTAACGGATCACCCGTCACCATCCATTCCGACCCGCTGGTGAAAACTTGTAAATGCCGTCCGGCAAAGATGCCGGTGATCGCATTGACCTGATCGGCCAGAAGGGCGAATTCAATCGCCTCGTCATCCAGCCCTTCGCCCAGTTCGAAATTAAACAAATCACCCGATTGCGACATCCACAGCCGATTGGGCAGATCGCGCGATCCGCCAATGATCATGCGATCCTGATGGAATGTCACACTGCGCGGCCAGCCGCGCACATCCGAAAAGGCCTGCTCGACAAAATCGACTGTCTCATCCGTGTTTGGCAGGGCCTGTTTTAGCGCAATCGTCGCCGTCCTTGGCCCGCCAACCGACGTAATTTCACCCTCGATCCCGGCAATCCGCCACAGGGTGCCAACGTGACCATCGACAAACACATCACTATTGGCGCTTATCGTCACCGTGCCACTAGTGCCAGATGGCGTCAGGGTCGCTGCGGGATCGGCAAATTTGTAATAGGGCTGGCTGGTTTTGAAATTGGTCTCGCGCCAGGCCCACAGCGTCATTTGCCAATCACCATCCTTGGTGCGAGTCAGGCGCACGGGCGGCGCATCGGGATGCACGACCAAAAGCGTGTCGGCACTTTGCGTCCAATTCAAAAGATCATGGTGTTCGGGCCCGAATGTCGTTTCAAACCACAGGGTCTCGATCCCGTCCTCAAACACCTGAACCCGCTTGTCGCCAAAGGCCAGCAGATAGGTCTGCTCGGTATTGAATTCAAACTGAACCAACCGCACCGGACCGGGCAGTGCATCAATCAATCGAATACCCGGACGACGGCGCACGCCACCCGATGGTTCGATAAACACATTGCGTAACCGCGCTGCCCCATTGGCATAAGCATTCAGGTCCGATCGCCCCCACAATTCGGGCGCAATTTCCCCCGTTGAGAAGGTATTCTTCTCAAGTACACGGCGTGCCATATCACCTACCCCCGCGCCGAAATCAGCGAAAAACCCTCAATCGCATGCGGGGTTGATTGCTGCGCATCAGCAAGGCGGGCCTGTTTGAACTGATCTTCGGACCGCTTGAACAGATATTCCGCGCGCGTGCTGCTTTCAGTTAGCGGCAGGCAGAACTCGGCCGCCAATCGCGTGATCAGGGCCAGATCAAACCAGGGTGGAAAGCTGCCCTCTTCCAACCGCGCGACATAGCCCAAATACGCACTGTCAGATGCACACAAAACCACCCGGCCGCGCAGCTCAAACCGGGTGATTTTCCCACCATCCCCCTCAAGGCTGAGCAAGCGGACAAAATCGCGCGGCAAGGCAAATTGCACCATGCCGTCAGCGGCCGGATCGGCACCCTCATTGGCAAGTTTTGACAGCCACATACCCTTGGCAGCAAAGCGCCACGGATAGCTTGCCAGCATACCATCACGCAGCGTCGGATAAAGCATACGGGCGATTTCTGCCTCGCTGCTGTCCTCCTCAAAGGATGAAATCGGTGCTGCCCCGATCATGATCAAAGCACGCGCGCAAAGGGCCACATCACTAAGCGCCATGTCGTTTCTCCTTCTCCTTGATTAAGGCTCGCGGTTTGCTGTTGCTGTCAGGGCAAAAATATTGTCAAAATCCGGCCACGCGTCGCAGACGCCACCAAACGCAACGCCCGTCCAAGGCGATCTTCACCCGGAGCCCCAATGTCCCGATCCCTGCTATCGGCCCTGTTTTGCGCCACCATGCTTGGCACCGCGCTGCCCGGCACATCCAGTTTGGCCGATGAAACAAATGATTGGCTCCGCGAAGAGGCGTTCAAGGGCGATGCGTTCTATCAACGCACCTATGCGATCAAGCTGTCGCATGACTATGCCCAAGACGGCGAGGTCACTGAGGACGAGATGTTTGAAGTCGTCCGCTGGCTCGAATGTGCTGCCCTTCAGGGCTACGAGCCTGCAATTGATGATCTGCAAGACATCCCGGTCAATTTCGATATCAGCGAAACCGGCGAATGCCACTATACCGGGGCCGGTTACACGGCCGATAATCCAAATCCAGAGGCGGTAGATGACGCCCCGGCACCCATCGCCCAACCAATCGATACGGCGGCATCAGACACCACAAGTTCCGTCATCCCAGAACTTGCCGAGAAAATCTACGGGGCTGCCTTTGACGCGTTTGAGGCGGAAAACTACACCGATGCCCTTAACCTCGCCAAAGAAGCCGCAGCATTTGATCATGCGGGCGCCATTCATCTGATCGGCATCATCCATCGCGACGGGCTTGGCGTTACGGCTGACGCGTCCGAGGGCGCCTATCATTTCCGCCGTGCCGCAGAACTTGGCGACAGTTATGCCATGGCAAGTCTGGCCGATTGTTATCTTAATGGCACCGGGGTCGAGGCAAATGGCACCCGCGCACTTGAATGGCTGACCAAGGCGGCCGAGCTTGGCAACACCACAGCCCAATTCAATCTGTCCTGGATCTATCAGGCCGAAGACCAGCCAGACATCCCCACCGATCTTGCGCTTGCGCGCCACTGGATGGGAAAGGCGGCCGAAAATGGTGATCCCGACGCACCCTATTATTACGGCTATTTCCTTGAATACGGCATCGGCGGCGCCGAAGAACCGCTAGAAGCGATCAACTGGTATCAAAAGGCCGTCGAACTGGATGATGCCAATGGCTATGCCGCCATGGCGCGAATGTATTCCTACGGCGAATATGTCACAGAGGACATGGAACGCGCCTGGCTTTACCTTCTGATCGCCGAAGACGGCGACCACCCGGACGCACATATCTGGCGCGACACCATCGAACCCTATGTCACCCCTGATCAACGCACGCGCGCCGCCGCCGAATTCGAACGCTACCGCGCGCGGAACGGGAACTAAAAGTTACAAAAACGGGGGCCAGTCACCCGGCCCCCGCAAAGCAAATCAAACCTTGATGATGTAATTCACCACCAGGAATGGCTGCATGTTGTTATGCGGCTGGTCGCCGCCGTCGGATGCCATCTGAAGGAATTGCCCTCCATTATGGTACTGGGGTTCATTGACCATCCCGTAGAGCTGCAAGTCACCACCAACCAGCGCATTATTGTGGTTGTGGCTTGGCATCTCATCAACAGTCAGCTGATGCTGCTCAGCACCACCAGTCGCACCAACAACACGTTCGGTCAAACCTTCACCCTGACCAACACCGATCGGGCTACGACCGCGCAAATCAGGAAGTTTGAAGCTACCCGCCGCCTGCCCGACGCCATAGGTCGAACCGATTGCCGAAAACAGATCGGCATATTCACTGGCGAGAAGCTCCGCACCGTCACACAGCATGAAACCTTCCGGCGCGACAGAACCTGCGAACGGCAGAATTGTCGCGACCGGCACCGCGGCACCAGAAGTCCCACCGCCGCCAAACAACGCCTCAAGCGCCTGAAGCAACTGCGTATCGTCCATGCGGTCCGGCACGATGTCAGCGGCAAGCACAACGTTGAGAACTTCGCTTTCAACCGGGTTTTGACACTGCATATAAACTCTCCAATTGTGGGGCAAAAAGAACCCCGGCAAGTCAAACCTGCCGGGGTGGTAGTCAGTTTAAGAAGGCCTTACTGACCGACGTTGGCCGTCGGATAGAACGCCTTGATCGCATAGGTCATTGCGATGTTGCGTGGGCGGGTTTCTTGGCCAACACGCGGAATACCGTTTACACCATCAGTTTTAGCGACACCGACATTGTCCACGGTCGTCTCCTGGACAGCATCTCCATCTCTGAGACCTTGCACGCTAAAGCCAGTATTTGGGAAATTCGCGGCTACGTTGAAGCTGTGAATATGTCCCTGCATTTGATCGAGTTGGCAAGAACCAAATACACGATCCACATCAACTCCACGCCCGGCATCAAAGCCACGCACGAACTCGCCACGTAGGTCCGGGAGGTTGAAGGTGGAGATTTCGTCACCCGCCCCCCAAACGGTCCCGATGGCAGCAAACAAATCGGCATAATCGGTGCGTGAGATGGCGGCACCATCACAGACCAGCCAGCCTTCCGGCGGGGTTGGCATGGCGAATGCCGATACTGCGCCAATTTCGCTGCCTGCGATGACGCCACCGCCCGAACCACCACCGGCGATCAGGATTTCGATGGCCTGAAACAGCTGGGTTTTGTCATCGCAGTCCGGCCAGATGCCAGCCCCCTGAATGACATTGAGGATTTCGCATTCAACAGCGTTATTACCCTGCATGGGCAATCTCCTTGCTTGGTTGGAAAAGAAAACCCCGACAGTTTCCTGCCGGGGTCGAGGTCGAGGGAGGATGAGGGAAAAGGAAAACGTCGATCAGTCAGTGTTGCTCGTACCAATCGCTGTCATGTCACGCACATCAACGCCGCCTGCCCCGGCACTGGCGACGACGAACAGCCCGCCGGACATGGTGGCATCACGGTTGGTATTGGCGATGATGAAGTCGCCAACGCGCAGCATGTCGCGGGCTTCAAGGAAATAGTCGCTGGTATCGACGTCGGCTGCGACGTCGGGTGTGATGTAATGCCAAAGCGTAAAGCCGTTGGCATAGGCCAGAACACTGAGGTTTCTGGCTTTGAAACCTTCTGCCATTTTGGGCTCCTGATGTTGGGAAAAGTTGAGTTGAGCGTCAGGCGCGAGATCCCCGCTTTCGCGGGGATGACGGCGCTAAATAAGGTGCATGGAACGAACGTCATTCCCGCGCAGAGCTTGTGCCCGTGAAGACGGGTACGGGAACCTCGAACCGCATGTTGAGAAGGGCTTTGGCGCTACTCCTGCGCCTTCAGACAAACCACCCCATCGCCATCAATCAGCGTCGCGCCCTGGCTCATGGAGTTATTGACAAAATGCGCTGCGTGATCGCCGTGCCAGGTGATGTCGGACTGAACATCTGATCCAATTGCGTGGCCAATGGCGGTGCGGTGATACCAGAAGCAGGATCGAATACCGCTTGCCACCGGAAGGCCGGAATGGGGCATCCAAAGGGTGCCGAGCCACCGCTTGGCCTGCGTTCCCTTCCAGGGCAGATCGTCATCACCGATATAGTCAGACCGGGCAAATTCATCGATCTGAAGCAGTTCCGACCATTGTTTCCAGCCAACAATCGCATAGCGCTGACCATCATCGGGCACATCACGTTCGCCCATGCCTTCAAACGCCATCATTACCTTCTCAAGGGTCATACCCTCGGTATTGTCAGGGATGATGTCATCGGTTCCGACCAGCGCATTAATGATCAGCTCGTCGGTTTTGCGCCCCAGCGCATAGGCCCCGGCATTGGCCAAAACCATCTTTTCATCATGGTTGATTTTAAGCTCATCCAAAGCATCAACCCAGTCCCCGGCATAGTAATCGCGCAAATCACAGCGCACCGCTTCGTGATCGACATTCATCACCGGCACCTTGCCATGGCGGGCCTTGGTGGTGGCCGTGCCCTTGCCGACCTTCTGGAAAACGGTGGAGGCCCCCTTGATCGCGTTTTTCACCCGCACCGTATTGCGAAGCTTTGATCCCATGCGTTGATAGGCCTGATGCACATCGGCCTGAAAATGATCGACAAAGCTTTGATCAATCGTGGTTGTCATCGGTCTTGATCCCCTTGTTGCAAATGGCGTTCAAACCAGATCGCGCGCACAGCCAGTCCCCAATTGCAGCCGGTGCCACAATTGCCCGCAAACTGGTCATTTTCCGGTCATGGTTTCGTGATTAAAGAGTGCGGTCCCGATCCGGGACACGTGCAGGATTTGTCCCGACCTGTTGCACCGTACGGTCAATCCTGCGCGCAAAAATCGAAGTTAAGAGTGTCGTTGTGCGAAAGTCGGTTTTGTTATTCTTCACCCTCGTCGGGCTTGGCGTTGCCGCCTATTTCGTCCTGCCGCTTACGCCGGTCCCGGACTATATTGATGCGGTGTTAAACCGCGCGTCACTGCTGTTTGGCAGCGAGAGTGAAGGCTGATCGGCTCGTAAACGTGCGGCACAGAAACAAAAACGCGACCGACACCAATGCGTGCCGATCGCGTTTTTTCTTTTGGTTTAGGTCGCTAAAAGCTTAGGCCACGACACTTTCAGCACCAAGGTCCAAGGGCGTGCCATCGGCAGTTACCGCAAGCTCGCCATTATCGGAAAACCGCAGGGCGATCTGCGAAGCTGGCCGGTTCTGATCAAACAGATGCATATATTTGGCAACAATCGCGTCGGCCTCGGCCTGTGTTGTCGCCCCGGCAACTTCATCAAGATAGGGTTTCAGTTTCTGGATTTCGGCAAACTGGCTTGATAGGCCGTTAAGATCACGCAATGCCCGCTCCATCCCCGGATTATTGGCAAGTGCGCCTTTCAGCTCCTCCCCATAGGGATAATCATCTGGCAAAACCATCTGCCCGTGATCATCAAAGCGGATGGTTTCCGGGGCTTTTGGAATACTGTTTTCAGACAGGAACTGATTGAACTTGTTTGAAACAAAGCTGCTCAGTGCCGAAATATCCTCGGCATTTGGCATGCGAAGCGGTGCCATATCGATCAAATTGCCATTGGCCGGCATGGTGTAATCGTTGGAATAGTAGTCTTCCATAGCGGGCGCATTGGCAAAGGGAATGCCCGGTCGTCCATTCACACCGTCATTGGCATCTGCGCCAACCACGTCATCCCCCAAGTTATCCTTGCCCTGAAGCAAAGCCGCCTGAAAGGCTGCAGTGCCACCCGCCGGTGCACCCGATGTGGTGTGATTGCTTTGCAGGGATGATTTTTCGATGGAAGATGTCAGTTGTTGGGCGAAAGCCTGAGCTGTCCCACCGGTCGTGGTCGATTGGTTGCGGCCAGTTGAAAAGATACTGATCGCATCGGAGTTGGTAGCGCCGATCATCGTGTCCTCCTAGTTTTGGTTATTACCAAATCCAATGCAATCTTTATACCAGCCATTGATTGATGCGGGCTTGCGCAATGCACGTAAAAAATGTGCAGGACAAAACACCGTTAGGGGTTTGATAATCGGGCAAAATCTGCCTGTACTTCGGCAATAATATCCGGGTTGCGATCACGCCAATACCGCGGATCATTCATCTTGCACCGGATGCCTGCACGAATGTCGCTAATGGCATCAGTTGCGCCACCCCCGGCAAGCTTCGCTTCTTGCCCGCCTGTCATTAAACGATGCAGGGATCGAACCCCATCGGCCGTCTGACACATGGCATCAAACGCGTCTTTGGGTAGATTGGCCTGTCCCCAATTTTCAAGCTTGGTGGCTAGCTGCCGCCATTGATCAGCCCCGCCAAACTCGGCCATCAGGGTCGCGCGATCTGCAGCACGTTGGCCTGCCTGACTGACCTGATCGACCATGGATGGGATGATTTCGGCCGCCAGATCATAAACAAGCTGGGCCTGCGCATTGTTAAACCCTGCTTCATGCAGCCGGTCATTGAGGCCCGGATCAATTTCGCCCAGCGCTTCGTCAATCTGAAGCACATAGTCCTTTGCATGGTCTGGCACGATCAGCGGATCGAAAACCGGCTCATCGGACGCGGGTGCTGGCAATTCTGCTTCCACCCCATCCAAAGCATCCTCAACCGGCACGGCATCGGGCGTTAGAAGGCTTTCGGTTTCAAGCATGTCTTCAGTCATCGCCAACCTCCTTATTCTCATCACGCGGGTTTGCCAGCCGGATCATATGCAGGACCAAGGCACGCTGCCCTTCGCGCATCCAGATCGCGGCATTTGATGCCTCCGGCCCAAGCGCGGAATTTACGATCTGCGCCTTAAGCTCCGCCATCACGCTTTCGCCCGCTGCACTGGCAAAGCAGGCCTGCCAATGATCGATGCCGTCACGTGATGGCAATTCATCCGCCGGTTCAAACCATTCCCAACCATGTTCAGTCATGACGAAGCCTCCAAAACGCTGGTCGGCAAAGCGGGGCGGAGCAAATGATCGGGCACGCCAAACTGATCAGCAAGCCAACGCACCATGACCGGCAGATCAACCTCGGCCAAGGCTTCAGGGCCAAGACCGGCGATCTTTGAGAGCCAATCAAGGGCTTGGCCTGCCTGCACGCGCTTGGGCAATTGGGCGAGTGGTGCGGAATGGCGCAACACCACCACATCTCCATCAATCGGGATGTCGGGAAGCTCGCCAGTTTGCGTCAGGATATAAAGGGCACGGCGCATTAACGGATACAGCAATTCGGCCTGCAACCGGCCATAAGTCGCGCCCAAAAGACGCGCATTTTCCGAAGCCCGTTCAAGCACCTCGGTCGCGGTCATACCCGGTTGATCGACCTGCCCCAATCGATCGGCCAGCAAGCACCGGCGAATACGATCGCGCAAATCCGACAGGACCAGATCAGACACATCAAACCGCCCCGGCGCATCAAGCGGCTTTAACCCTGCCGACCCCACCGCCTTGGGGATTATGCTGCCCGGAACCAAGCGAATGGTCGCCGGGTTCAACACCCCGTCATCATCGGCCTGCCAAATCCCGGTCACCGCGATGGAGGCATTTTTAAGCACCAGCTCAACCACCTTATTCGCGGTTTTGATATCAGGCAGCGCCTTCATTACAGGCGATCGGCCATAAACCTCACCCGGGGCCTTCATCCAGCGAAAGGCGATATAGGGCGAGACTTCAAACCGGTCGCGATAGATCAGCGTGCCTTGATCAGACGCACTCCCCTCTTCGAAAAACACAGCGATGTCATAGCCCGATTTGCCATTCGGGGCCGGTACGACCGCCTCGATCACGGCAAAGCGTTTTTGCCCGTCTTCATCATTGGCTTTACCCGGCAAGTTCTTGGCATCTGGCCAATTGCGTTCGATCTCGGATCGGGTCAGCGATAGTTTGCGAAACACGCCGTCCATCTTGCCATCAGATCGTTCTTCGAACGCCAATTCACGAAGTGGTACGGCGGTAAAACGAAAGGCCGACGGGCTTTGCAGATCAGCCTTTTCCAGTCGCAAACAGGCCGTTCCCGCCGTGACCAGATCGAGAAACGCCTGATGCATCTCGACCGCAAAGTTCGATCGGTCAAAATGCCCCTGAAGGATACGCACCGCGCGACCAAGTTGCTCTGTCAAAACCTGCCGGTCGGCACCCGCCACATTGCCACCCGCTTCAAGATCAAACCAGCCACCCGAAGGCGGGGTGATTTCGGCCATCAGGCTTGCGGCAAGCTGTTCAACCGCATCGGGTGCCGTTGCATCAAACACCCGATCAAGGCGCTTGCCACCGTTTGATTGGTTTGCCGCGCCATTGCGTTGTGGCAGCGCAAATTCATAACATTCCTGCCAATGGGCCAACCAATTGCGGCGATTGCCAAGCGCCTTTTGATAGCGCTGGCGCAAGTGATCGACGGCAATACCATCGGCATCATCGATTGGTGTTGCTGATTTCGAAACGTCCTTTTTCATCCCTAATCCCCCAGCAGGTTCTTGCCGCCAGCAGCCTGATTGATCCGATCAGATAAAAGCCCGCGATAACTGGTGGCGATCAGGCTGGACCGGCCATAACGGCGACGCTCCAGCGCCTCTTTGCGCGCCTTGCTTGCGGCTTCTTCGGCGCTGGTATCGTCGGCATCACTGATCGAATTGCTGACCACCGCCGGGGTTGCTGGCACAACCGGCTTTGGTGTGGAAAACAAACTTCCCATTGGGGCCTCCGGAGTGTGAAGATCAATATGGCGGCTAGAGCTTGTGGTTCGAGGTTCCCGCCTGCGCGGGAATGACATTCGTTCCATGCAAGGAATTGAACACCGTCATCCCCGCGCAGGCGGGGACCCAGAGCAGCGCGCTCCACCCCAAACAAAAACGCCCGCAAGGGTAAGAACCCTGCGGGCGCAGCTCTGGCGTTGATTTGTCTCTTATGTCACACTAAAAAGAACAAATCAAGAACATTTTTCAGAAAAATAAACATCGCCGATTTCAATGGCGTGCTCGGCTGCCGTCAAATGACGATAAAGTTGCCAGGGGGTAATGACCGAAAATGCCGAAATGCCCAGCAATCGCTTGATGATTTCGACACAGCTTATCGGGCCAAACCGGACCTGTCGGGTGACGTCGCGCGGATAGGACACCCAAACACAATGATGACCAAGGGCGCGGTAATAAGCTTCCGGGTCAAAGATCGGCGAATAACACCAGCTTTCAAGGCGCAACCGATGGCTTTGCGGATCAAGGCAAATCCATTCCCCTGCCCGCACGCCCGACACCAGCACAAAGCAATGGCGAAAGCCCGGTTTCAGCAAACGCAACAGTGGCTTTTCGGGCGCATCGGCAAACACCACCAGGACCGAGATTTCACGCCCTGATGAGGATTGCGCACCCCATTGATCCGCAAGCGCGTCAATATCGGTTTGCGGATCTGACATCATATCCCGCATGGCGACAAATCCCCGGAAAGTTGCACCATCACCTCGTCATCATGAAAGCTGTCTTCACGCCCGCGCTTGACTATCCCGCGCGTGATCAGAACATTTTCAAGCGCCGTCATTGCCTGTTGCCACAGTGTATCCTTGCCCTTTTCACGCGGGTCACGCGGATCGGGTTCGCGTTCAACAAGGCCGAAATATTCGATCACCTGCAAATGTCGATCATGAAGCGTTCCGGCCTGTTTAAGGCGCATGACCGCATTATAAACATCATCGGGATCGCACGGTCGCACCACCTCGCCGGCATCGGCGACAACACGTGCGCCTTCAAAGCGTGCGGTTTGACAGCGCACAAACCAGAACCACGCCTGACGGGCACTGGCAAACGGTGTAATTTCGCGTTCGGACAGGGGTTTTGGAAAAAGTCGTTGTTCGGTCACGTCGCCCTCCTGCTGGTTCAATTCACGTCCCAACGCCGACCATGCAATCCGGGAAAAAGCCGCCAAAGACCGATCGCCACCATATAATTTCATGGAGGACGGCAAAGCTGTTCGCTCACCCGCAAGGATCGCGGATGTCTGACAGACTGGTCTTGAATGATTTCCCCAAAGGCGGCAGTACCGCCCAACTCCGGCAACGATGTCACGCCCGCTGCCACGTCCTGCCCGACTTGTGCGTCAGGACTTACTTCTGGATGCAGTTCCGGTGTTGATATGCAAGCTATAATCCACTTTTGTTCTCATTGTAAAGGATTAATTTCCTATTCAAAGGGAGTATCACGCCTACCGCATTAACGGATCTTCTGCCAATTCCAATGCCAAACCATTGAATTGACATAGCAAACACCGGCACCTGATCGGAAACCTTGTTGCCTCCCATATCGCGCTCGATGCCGGTTTTCGGCAAACAGTGCGTTCTTGTGGATGCCATTTCCATGCTAAGCTGGCCCAAATGATGCTGAAATCCGGGGACCAAGTGATGAAACGCCTTCTCGCAAAGACCGCATTCCTTTGCCTTGCGACGAGTCCATTGATGGCGGAAACATTCCGCACCGATGTCTGGGCCGATAACTGGTTTGAGATGCGCATTAACGGCACCAAAGTTGCCGAAGACAGCGTTCCCATCACGACCGAGCGATCCTTTAACGCTGAGAGTTTCAGCTTCGATGCAGACCGCCCCTTTACCATCGGTCTGGTCGCCAAGGACTTCAAACAGGATGACGCTGGCCTTGAATATATCGGCACCCGCCGTCAGCAAATGGGCGATGGTGGTGTAATCGTACAAGTCAGGGATTCTGCGGGAAACAGCATTGCTGTCAGCAATTCTGGCTGGTCCTGCATGGTCATTCATACCGCCCCGCTTGATAAATCCTGCGCGCGTGAACGCAATCCGGTACCAGGCATTGGCCCCTGCACCTTTGACGCCAAACCCGAACCCGCCGGATGGGATCAGGCCGGATTTGATGCATCAAGCTGGCCCAAGGCCGTTGAATATTCCGAACGCGCGGTTCGACCCAAGGATGGCTATGATCGGATACGCTGGGATCGCGATGCACGCCTGATCTGGGGACCGGATCTTGAACAAAGCAACACGATCCTGTGCCGCCTGACGGTTCAATAACCACCATCCGAAATTTCTGTGACATCGACGCGTGAAAGGAATGAATTCCTTTCCCAGCGGATAGCCGCCCTGTTAGGATGGGGCATGATCAGACATCAGCAAATTTGGGCAGCCCTTGACCAAATCGCCAAGGACCACGGTTTGACACCGTCCGGTCTGGCACGATTGGCGCAACTGGACCCGACAACATTCAACCGGTCCAAACGCACCACCAATCAGGGCAAGGCGCGCTGGCCATCGACTGAAAGCATCTCAAAGGTTCTTTCGGTCACCGATGTCAGTTTCCGCGAATTTTCCGAACTGGTTGATGGCAATGGTGCTGGGCGCATTCCCGTGATCGGCTTTGCCCAGGCTGGCAATCAGGGATTTTTTGATGATGCCGGTTATCCGGTCGGCGGATCATGGGAAGACATCACCTTTCCAGCCCTGCACGACCCGACCGCATATGGATTACGGATATCAGGGGATTCCATGGCGCCGGTGTTTCGCAATGGCGATCTGATCATTGTCAGTCCGGCGTCCAACATCCGCCCGCAGGACCGCGTGGTTGTCAAAACCATCGAAGGCGAAGTTCTGGCCAAGGAACTGGTGCGGCGCGGCGCTTTGGGTGTGGAACTCAAATCCTTTAACCCGGCCTTTGAAGACCGTTTTATTCCCGCTGATCAGATCGATTGGGTCGCGCGCGTTTTATGGTGCAGCCAATAGTGCAGGGTAAAAATTGAATTACGCGAATGGTGTATTCAAATTTATCCCAACTCCCCCTACATTAAAGCGAACAACTAAAAACCGCTGACATATGGGGAAAGGAAGGATCGCTTGACGCTGCAACACCGATATATTGCGCGCTCCCTGGTGATTGCACTTTGCTATTTCGCGACCGGCTATGCGGGATTGCAGCTTCCTTTCTTTGGCACAAGCGTCACACTGGTCTGGCCGCCTTCGGGCATTGCCATTGCCGCAATGGTTTTCTGGGGCTGGCGGTATTTCCCGGCTGTCTTTATCGGTGCCCTTCTGGTTAATCTGGCGACCTCGCCATCGGTTCCGGCTGCTGTGATGATTGCGGCGGGTAATACGCTGGCTGCGGTTTTGCCCGGTTTGCTGATCAACCGACTGGCTGGCAAATATCCGCTTACCAAGTTCCGCGGCATGATGATCTTTCTTGCCTTTGGCGGCGTCGCAAGCCCGGCCATTTCCGCCCTTTTGGGAACGACATCACTTAGCACACTGGTCATTGGTGACTTTTCGAAGTTCGCCCAAATCTGGCAGGGATGGTTCCTTGGCGATCTGGTTGGCGCTGTTGTGGTGGGTCCGCTTGCCCTGCGACTGATGAATTGGCGGATGTCGCAACGCTCGTTCCAGCAATATGGCGAGCTGGCTTTCATAGCCATCGCAACGGTCATTCTGGCATCCGCGGTACAGACCACGCCCCTGATCTCCAAACCGGAATATCTGTTTGTCTTTGTCTCTTTGCCGTTCGTTGTTTGGGGCGCGGTACGGTTTGGCCTTTTGGGCGCGGTCCTGATCAATGCGATCATTGTTGCCGACATCATCATTTTTGCCGCAGCGGGCAATAAAACCTTTATCGGAATTGGCCTGAATGAAGGGCTTCGCAATCTTTATGGCTATGTGATTGCCATTTCGATCGGCACCCTGTTCCTGGCTGCAGGGATGGAACGGATTGCCTCCATCACCACACGCACCAGAGATGGCCGACTATCAGATGATGTGCATCGCCTGCGCCGCACGCTTTCGATTGTCATTGGTGTCATCGGCTTTGGTTTCTCGGGTTTTGCATCCTGGTACACATATACCCAGCTTGTTTCGGCTGACCGTGCCTCGACCGAGCAATATCGCCTTGCCTTTGAAGCATCCCTTCGCGAAGAACTTGGCAGCGCAACAAACTCATTGGTGGCCGTCCGAACCCTGTTTGATGTGCATGGTGATGTATCGGCCAATACCTATGATGCGATGATTGCCCCATGGGTCAGCCGCCGACCTGGCGTCGCCGCCCTTGAATGGGCACCCCATGTTGAGCGCCGTGCGCGCGGACTGATGGAAGAGAACGCCGAACTGCGCGGCGTGTCAGATTTCGCGATCCGTGAACTGGTCGATGGCAAGCTTCAGGTATCTTCGGAAAAAGACATCTATTTCCCGATCTTTTACGTCTTCCCGCGGTCCGGGAATGAAAAGATCATTGGCTTTGATCTGCTAAGCGAAGAATCACGCCGCAGAGCACTTGAAACGTCGCTTCAGACCGGCAACATCACGCTGACGGAACCGGTCAAGCTTTTGCAGGCAAACTCGGCTGTGATCACTTCATTGGCTTTTCTTGCCGTTGAAAACAGACGGGACCGAACCGGACCACCACTTGGCGTGGCTGTTGGCGTTTTGCGCCTGACCGATATGATCAGCCGCGCATCACGTGTGGCGCGCATTCCCCTTGATTTCGAAGTTCATCTGGCTGACCTGAACGCCAAGGGTGACCAGAAACTGATCTATTCGAACCGCTTGGCCGAATATGCGATCAACCACGTCCGGACCGAACTTGAACAGCCATTCAACCCGAATGTCTCGAACTTCACCTTTGGTTATCGCGACTGGACGATTGTCCTTCATCCATCAAGCACTGGCTTGGGCTCGCTGCTCTATTGGCAGCCTTGGGCGATCTTTGTGTTTGGCAGCACGGTCAGTATTCTTCTGCTGATTTATCTGCGGTCGCTTAATCGCACGGAAAAGCAGATTGTTGATCTGGTGTCTCAGCGCACGCGTGAACTTGAAGATGCGCGCGAAGCCGCCGAACAGGCCATGAACCAGGCGCAAAATGCCGACCGGGCAAAATCAGAATTCATCGCCCATATGAGCCACGAATTCCGATCCCCGATGACATCTATCCTAGGCTATACGCAGCTTGCCACCGACAGCCTTGATAAGGAACTATCGGTCAGCACCCTTCATGGATATCTGACCACCATTCGTGGTGCGGGCCAGCATGTCCTGTCCCTGATTGGCGATATTCTTGATATTTCCAAGATCGAAGCCGGCAAGCTGATCCTTGAAGAAGTGCCACTTAACATCCACCGCATCTGTGAAGAAGTTACCTCCATGATGCTGGTCCCGGCCCGTGCGCAGGAAAACACGCTTCATCTTGATATTGATCCGGAAATGCCACGCTGGGTTGTCGGTGATCCGGTCCGTTTGAAACAGGTTCTGACCAACCTTGTGTCAAACGCGATCAAATTCACCAAATATGGCAATATCCATGTCGCGGCCATGCCCCTTGTCGTGACCGATGATCAGCTTTCCTTCCGCATTTCGGTGCGCGACGAAGGCATCGGCATTCCCAAGGATAAACAGGAAGCCATTTTCGAGGCCTTTGCCCAGGTCGATACGTCGACCACGCGGCGCTATGGCGGCACGGGTCTGGGCTTGGCAATCTGCCAACGCATGGTGCAGACCATGGGCGGCCTGATTAAGGTCGAAAGTACCGAAGGCCAAGGCAGTATCTTCTGGTTTGATGTCACCTTGCCGCGCAGCTCCGAAGCCGAGGCAAAAGAATTTGACGCGGCCAATCCGGCGGACAAAAACACCCCGCAGGATGAAAAACCACGTGTGGTTGGCTGGAACCTGCTTTTGGTTGAGGATATCGAAATCAACCGCATCCTCGCCCAGAAACTGCTGGAACAGCAGGGCCATTCAATCACCCCGGCCGCGGATGGTCAGGTCGCCCTTGATATCCTGTCCGAACAGGACTTTGACGCGGTTCTGATGGATGTGCATATGCCCGTCCTTGACGGTCTTGAAGCCACCCGTCAAATCCGCAAATTCAGCGACCCGATCAAATCAACCATTCCTGTCTTGGCCCTGACCGCTGATATCTCAAACGATAACCTGTCAACCTTCCAAGAGGCCGGGTTTGATGCGTTTTGCACCAAGCCGCTTGATATCAACGCGATCAATTCGGAACTCACCCGCCTTGAAAGCCGGATGCTGTCCGAACGCCGCAAAGGATTTGAAACGGTGGGCGAATAGCGCCAGACACGCTGCCTTAGCCGCGCGCAATACCCGTCATCTCGCACAGCTCATCAGCCACATTCGGCCCAGCCAAAAGGATCGGCGCACCTTTTTCCAAAACATCCGGCGCGCCGAGATAATCATTGGTCCAACCGCCTGCTTCGCGCATCAAAAGGATGGCGGCCATGCAATCCCACGGATTGATGTGCGGCTCGTAATAGCCAATCAAACGCCCGGCAGCGGCATAGGCCATCGAAAGCGCACCTGATCCATTGCGCACAAACATGCCTTTGCGATCGATCAGATCAGTAACAAAGCCTGAAATCTCCGCACTTGTCGTACGATGCGACGCCCCAAAACCCATCAAACCATCACCCACCGTTTTGGCATCATGGGCCTTGAACGGCTCACCATTTACAAACGCCCCCTCGCCCTTCTTGGCACTAAAGAATTCATCACCACACGGGTGATAGATCATGCCAATGACGACTTCAGTGCCAACCATCAGGGCAACCGAAATGCACCATGTCGGGATCTGATTAACAAAGCAGGCCGTGCCATCAATCGGGTCAATCACCCAAAGACAGTCATTATCGCCCTTCTCAATCCCCATTTCCTCGCCCAAAAACCCGTCTTCGGGGAAGGCATCGGCAATACGATCCCGGATGATGGCTTCAACGTTTTTGTCCGCGATGGAGACCATATCAAGCGCATTGGCCTTGGCTTCGATCTGAAGATCACCGGCAATCCCGTCATAATATTCCATGGCGCGTTTGCCTGCGGCCTTGATGACGTCGCGGGCATGATCGAACCGCGCGTCGATATTAAGTTTAACGTCATTGGCCATGGTGCATCCCCTTTTGGATCGGTTGGTCGGCTAGCTATTGGTGGCAAAACCGGATCAGAATCAGACAGCTATACAAAATCACATGCCCTGCATGGTTGAAACTTTTCATGACAATTTTACGACGCGTATCGGAACGATGTTTTCTTTGACCCGACTTGGGCAAAAACCCTATTCTGTGGCCACACACAAAGACCGCCCCACAGGCACAGCTTTGCTGGCAACCCCAAAAGACAATCAGGAGCATAATAATGGGTCACGCCGCCACCGATACTTCTTCTGACACCGTCACCAACTGGACTTGGTACAAAGGCGAATGGCACGAAGGTAACCCCAACATCATGGGTCCGCAAACCCATGGCGTCTGGATGGCCTCGACCGTGTTTGACGGTGCGCGCCGCATGAACGGCAAGATGCCCGACCTTTATCCGCATTGTGCGCGTGTGCTGCGTTCGGCCGAATTGATGGGCCTGAAACCGGCCATCACAACCGAGGAAATCGTCGCACTCGTGAAGGAAGGCGTTCAGAAGTTCGACCCGGAACTGGCCCTTTATATCAAGCCGATTGTCTATGGTGGCGAAGGCTTCATTGCTCCGACACCTGAAAGTGCTCAGTTCGTTCTGTGCATCTCGATCACGGAAATGCCCGCAGCCGTTGAAACCGGCTTTAGCGCGCGCAAATCAAGCTTCCGCCGCCCGTCGCCGGAAAGTGCGCCGACCGAGGCAAAGGCAGCCTGCCTGTATCCCAATGTCGGCCGTGCGGTGACCGAGGCAACCGGTTCTGGCTATGATACCGGTGTTATGCTTGATCCGATTGGCAATGTGGCCGAGTTTTCCTACGCCAACCTGTTCTTCGCCAAGGATGGCACGGTCTATACCCCGGCGATCAATGGCACGTTCCTTAATGGCCTGACCCGACAGCGCGTGATTACATTGCTGCGTGAAAACGGTGTCGAGGTGATTGAGAAAACCTGCAAATACGAAGAACTTGAAGTCGCCGACGAAATCTTTGGCACCGGCAACTATTACAAGGTCGCCCCCTGCGTCAAACTGGACGACCGCAACCTGCAGCCCGGCCCGATCACGCGGCGTGCGCAGGACCTTTACATGGCCTTTACCGCTGCCAGCGAAGACTGATCACAAGCAGATTTAATTACAAACGGGCCGGATTTCCGGCCCGTTTTTCGTTGTGCACTTGGAAACATCTTATTGCGCGGGCGCGATTGGAACCCCGCTTCCCGCAACGAACGGATATTGCGCAAATATCGCTGCTACTGCTTCGCGCACGGCCTGATCGGTGTTTGCCATGGATGTATCGGTGACGCGGGCAACTGCCGTTCCTTCCCACACCATCTGATTGGTGCGGCGATTGACCAGATCAATGCTGAGCGTGCCTTCGGTATATGTATCGACATGGCCCGGCTCCACATATCCCGGCCAGCCCATATAGACGCCACTGCGATAGCCGTAATAGCCGCCATAATAGACTGGCGGAGATGTTCGCGTTTTTTCTTCGGTCTTAAGATGGAAATTGATCAAAAGGTCGGGGTTATGGATATCCACGGCGTATCCGCGCGCTTCAAGGGATGCTGAAATCGCATCTTCGATCCGCTGACCACGGAGGGTTTGATATTGCGAAGACCCGCTTTTGCCTGCCCCTTCCATGAAGGCAAAACTGACAAACTGGCCGAAATCGGTTGCCGGATCGGCATCGGTGTAAACGCGCGGACCTGTGGCGCAAGCCCCCAGCATCAAGACCATCAATCCGGCAATCGCAAGTTTTACCGTCGTCATCGCACCATCCCTTGTCCATCCATGGCATGCGGCCCACCACACGCCTTCATATGATATGACGTGTGAGAGGCAGGATTTCATCACCAGAAAATGCCGTGATCATGGCAAGGATAGAAGCATTCACGCCGGTCGGTCCAACGGGTTTGATGCCAAAGCCTTCTTAAAACCGACATCCACAAGCCCGGCGATATGACATTGCGGTTTGTGATAGGCCTGATCAACAACCAGTTGGCCGAAATCCTTCACGAAGCCTGTCCGTGGATAATCGCGCAGGATTTTGGCGCGCACATCGCGGTGAATATTCATCACCTGCATGCCGACCACATCAACACCCGCACCAAGATGCAACAGCAACCCTTCCGGGTCACGCGGGCCGGTGTGGCACACTGCGGAATGAAGCGCCATGGCCTCATGGATGACATCCGCCTTTTCCTGATCATAGCCTTGTTCGGCCAACCAGCGATGGGCGCATCCGGCGGCCTCCACCTCGAACGAGCCCGGACCATCATGGGCACTTGATGCCAGGGAAATGTCATGCAGGATCGCTGCGATATACAGCATCTCGCGATCAAAGCGAACATCATGATATTCGGCCAAGGCGACGCCAAAGGCGAAGCTGCGCAGCCCATGATACTGTACGAAATCAGGCTGGATCGATGCGGCCCATTCGGTTGCCTTGGTCGCAATCGCGCTATCAGGTACACCCAAATGATCCAGCACCGCGCGATCGGGGCGGCCAAACCCTATACATTGGCGCAACCCATAAAGCTTGTCGCGAATGCCAAGTCGGACGAAGTTGAAAATCAGGGCCGATTTCGGATCACGGCCAAGGTCTGTGGTTAGCACACGGGGTGTATGAAGCATGTGGGGCACTTTCGCGTTGGTGGCTTGCGAGGGGGATTTGGTTTTAAGTCGGCTTGGGGAACCGTCGGGCTGGGGCGGCCCGGAACGGAACTCTAATTCCCGGCGACAAACGCCGATGCGGTTTCGCGCAGATCGCTGATTTCATCATCAAGAATGCTGCGATCATTCATCGAATGGGCCAGCACAATCGCCCCTTGCCAGCGGGCAACAATCCGGCGGCCTTCAATCGCTGCACGCTTGGCATCAAGCCCGCCCTTTGCCAGTTGATCCGACACCCAATCCATCAATGAATTAAACACTGCCTGCCCGATCTTGCGCGCCTCGGCAAAGTCGGGATCATCGGGAAGATCGAGCATCAAACGCGCAAGCGGGCAGCCATGGCTAACCCGGCGCGGGGTCATCGCATCCAGATAATCAAAGAAGATCGAAAGCCGTTCATCAACCGTACCCTTGGTCGCAATACTGCCCAAAAGCGGGGTGAATTCGGCCTCCATCGTTTCAAGCGCGGCCCGGGCTAGATCATGCTTTTTCGGGAAACGATAAAACACGCCACCGGCGGGCAATCCGGCCTCTTTGGCGACAGCCTGAATGGTGGCCCCGTGATAGCCATCGCGCCAAATCACATTCATCGCCGCACGCGCAAGCTTCTTACGCTTTTCTTCGGAGCTGAGTTTGACCGACATGATCATCACCAATTAAAAATGAGTAAGTTAACTTACTCAATACATCGTTGTTTCCAGATTGTCAATCCGCACGAAAATCCGGATCACCCTCCAAGGATTTGCATACCTATGATTGCCACTTGCAGATAAACAACAACCTGAACTAACATTAGCGTCCGTTGATAGGATATGTAACATCAACCCGTTCTCAGGAAATCAACGATGAACAAAGCCAGAATGTTATCGCTTGCGGGGGTCACAGCACTGTCGTTTTTAACGGCGGGATGCAGTGGCGATATTCATGATCAGGTTGTCGGTGGCAGCGCATTACTCGGTGAACCAAAGGTTGGCGCACTGTCGACAACGGCTTCTTATCGAACTGTAGTTGCCAAATTCGATCAGGACTCACGCGTCTGCCCGGAACCACCGCCTGATGTTGCCGTCGCCGTGACAGCGGCCCTCACCGCAGGACTGTCGCTTGAAAGCTCCAAACTTGACGCTGAAGGCAAAGCTGAATTTTCCCGCGCTGTAGCAGAAAACATCACACCACTTCTGCGTCGGACTGCGGCGATCCAGTTTTATCGCGATGCGCGATCATATAACTGCTTTGCTCATATGAATGGCGCTCTGTCCGCTGCTGACTATAAAGCCGCGAACGAAGCGGCAATGCAGGCTGCAACGGCTTTGTTGCTCAAAGAAATCGAAAAGGGTTACGAGCCGATTGATCCGCAAGTCCTGGAGGGCAAACTTGACGATGTCGTCAAGGCGCTTGAGGACATCAAAAAGGACGCCGCCGACAAGCAATAGTCGGCCGGACTTCGAGCAAGAATTAAAACGGGGATCATCAAGTGACGATCCCCGTTTTCGTTATCGGTTAAAGCCCGACTTCATCAAAAGCCCAAGGTTTCTGGGGTTCTCCCCTACCCTGCGCCAGGCATAAGCCCACCAGTCCTGACCAAACGGCGCATAAAGGCGCAGGCGATATCCGGCTTCGAGCAATTCGCGTTGCAGGGGCTGATTGACGCCATACAGCATCTCGAACTCAAACCCGTCACGCGACCAGCCGTTTTGATCGGCAAGCTTGGCGATGCTCATGACCAATTCGCGGTGATGACTGCCAAACACCGGGAAAAACCCGCTTTGCTGGGCCGTATCAGACAACATCATGCCCGCCAGCTTCATGTAATTGCGATCAATCTGATCACGGTTGGTAAAGGCAACACTGGCGGGCGGGGCCATCGCCCCCTTGACCAGCCTTACCATCGCACCGCGCGCAATCATGTCGCCCAAATCGGCCTCGGTCCGATGTAATCGGGCCTGAAGCGTTTGAGCAACCGGCACATCCGCATCACAAAGGCGATGATGGAGTGCCAGCGTGTCATCGACCATGTCGAAATCTTCCATATCGATCATCAGCCGGATGGTTTGCGCACTATCTGCCTGTTCCGCGATTTCCTTGATTTGGGCTGCGATCAGATCGACATTCTCGGCCAAAATCGCTGGGTCCTGCATATAGCCCAGTTGCGACGGATCGATGGAGACATGCACATCAAGTCCGGCCTGATGCAGGCCCGGCATGACCTTGGTAAGCTGATCAACGGTTTCGCGGACCTGACCGATATCCTCGACATATTCGCCGAGATAAAAGCTTGAGATACGAATACCTCTGGCCTGAAGCGCCAAGGCGCGCGCGACATGGCCATCCGCATCCCCGGCACTGACAAACTGATCCGATAGTCCGGTCTTTCGACCGGCCGCCTCGCCCATGGCGCGAAGCGGCTTGGAGCAGGCAACCGCGATCATTGATTTCTGCCAAAATCCCATAACATTCAATTCCTTGCTGGTGACGCAAAGGATCGGCATAGCCGATCAAACCCGCCAAGTATTGAACGATATGGGCCACAGGCCAAATGCAAAACGGCCCACCAAATGGCGAGCCGTTTTTAATCGGTGTTTATTGCGGATCAGATCAGACCGACAGGTCTTCACCTGCAAGTGCGCGGTCAATCAGCGCAACGCTTTCTTCAATGCCATAAAGGGCGATGAAGGAACCCATACGCGGGCCCTGTTCCTGACCGAGCAGGATTTCATAAAGCGTTTTGAACCAGTCGCGGAGGTTTTCGTAATTGTGGTTTTTGCCCACGGTGAAAACTTCGGTCTGGATGTCAGACGGGTCAGTACCCTGTTCGATTTTCGAAAGGGTATCACGCAGGTCCTTAAGTGCGGCCTGCTCTGCCTCGGTTGCGGCACGGTATTTCTTCGTCGGTTTGACGAAGTCACGATAATAGTTGATGGCATAGCCAACCAGTTTATCGAGATACGGTGACGTTTCCGGGGTTGCGCCGGTCGCGTAACGCGAAATGAACTTCCACAGAAGATCACGGTCATCGGTGTTGCAAACCGAAACCAGGTTCAGAAGGATACCGAACGACAGCGGAATGTCGCGATCAGGTGCGGTACCGGCATGAATGTGCCAGGCCGGGTTCTGCAGGATCTTGGTCGGATCGGTTTCGGATTTCAGCTTTTCAGCAAAGGTCAGATACTCATCCACAGTTTTCGGGATAACATCAAAATACAGACGCTTTGCGGTTTTCGGCTTCTGGAACATGAACAGCGACAAGCTGTCTTCCGGCGCATATTTCAGCCAATCTTCCATCGAAAGGCCATTGCCCTTGGATTTCGAGATTTTCTGTGCGTTCTCATCAAGGAACAGCTCGTAATTGAAGCCTTCCGGCGGGGTACCGCCAAGCGCACGGACGATCTTGTTGCCCAGTTCGGTCGACGGAATAAGGTCTTTACCCGCCATTTCATAATCCACGCCCAGCGCATACCAGCGCATCGCCCAGTCAGGCTTCCACTGCAGCTTGCACGCACCGCCCGTCACCGGGGTTTCAACCAGCTTGCCGGTTTCCGGATGTTCATAAACGATGGTCCCGGCTTCAACATTAAGCTCGGTGACTTTCGCCATCAGAACCTTGTTGGTTTCAGGCTCGACCGGCATGAACGGGCTATAGGTCGCGCGGCGTTCTTCACCAAGGGTCGGCAGCATGATTTTCTGGATCGCGTCATAACGTTCCAGAAGGCGCAGAAGTGCCGCATCAAACATGCCCGAACGGTAACATTCGGTCGATGATTTGAATTCGTACTCAAACCCGAAGCTATCGAGGAACTCGCACAGGCGCGCATTGTTGTGATGCGCAAAGCTTTCATGGGTGCCAAACGGGTCCGGAACGCTGGTCAGGGCCTTGCCAAGATGTTCGGCAACCATGTCCTTGTTCGGGATGTTGTCGGGAACCTTGCGAAGCCCGTCCATGTCATCGGAGAAGCAGAACAGCTTGGTCGGGATATCGCACATGGTTTCGAACGCGCGGCGGACATAGCTTGTGCGCGCGACTTCGCCAAAGGTGCCGATATGCGGCAGACCCGACGGACCATAACCGGTTTCAAAAAGGACATAGCCCTTTTCAGGCGCCTTCTGTTTATACCGCTTGACCAGCTTGCTGGCTTCCTGAAAGGCCCAGACGTTGCTGTTAAGTGCGGCATCTCGAAGATCGGCTGTCATTTTTGAAACCTTGTTTGTCAATTGATCGTTGATTTGATTGGAAATCGTAGCTGCGCATAGTCACCCGGACCACGCGCGTGCGCGAAGCTATACCTCACCAGTGGCCAAGATCAAGCTTCTGTTGCGCATAGCTGCCAAATAATCCGGGAATTCCACGCATTTTCGCATCTGCGGAAAATACGGGTCAAAAATAGTACCCAAAACAGCCCCGCCTACTCCTAAGTGTAGTTGAAACTGACCTGTTAGCGGCAGATATCCAACTATAACGCGATTACAACGCCACCTAATCGCCAAATTGATGCAGATTCGCGCAATTGGGCCGAATTGCAGAATTAGTCAAAACTAATACGTTTGTATCTGACATTCGTAACGGGCGCACAAGCCGCGCCGGACTACTGATTATATGCAGTAAGATGAGGTACGAAATGTCGCTTGGCGGCAGCCTTTCACAGCAGTCCACCGACAAAATTGCGGTCGACAGTGCTGATCAAAGATTTGAACGCGTTGTTGAATACGCGCCCAATGCGATGATCCTGATCAGTGCCGAAGGCCTGATGGAAATGGTCAATGCGCAAACGGAAATCATCTTTGGTTATGCCCGTGCGGAACTGCTTGGCCAGCCGATCGAAATGCTCGTCCCGGAGCGTTTTCGCGCCGGACATCCGGGCCTGCGTGGATCCTTTTCACATAACCCGACCCCGCGCCCGATGGGTCCGGGGCGCGATTTATTTGCCCTTCGCAAAGATGGCAGCGAGTTTCCCGTGGAAATCGGCTTAAACCCGATCACAAGTGGCGAACGCCATCAAATCCTTGCGGCCATCTCCGATATTTCAGAACGCAAACACCGCGAAGAACAGATCGCAAGATCCCTTCGAGAAAAGGAAACGCTTCTGTCCGAAGTCCATCACCGGGTTAAAAACAACCTCCAGATCGTTCACAGCCTGCTCGATATGCAAACCGCTTCTGTCGAAGACAGACGTGCACGCGATGCACTGATCGATAGCTGTAACCGGGTGCGCTCAATGGCGCAGATCCACCAGTCGCTCTATCAAAGCGAAGACATCGCCAAAGTCGATTTCGCCAATTTCTGTGAAGGCCTGATTTCATCGCTGTTTGCGGCCTATAACATTGACCTCGAACGCATTCACGTCGTCAGCGATATGGCCGAAGTTGAACTGGCGATTGATCAGGCAGTGCCATGCGGCTTAATCGCCAACGAACTGATCGCCAATGCACTCAAGCACGGGTTTCCGAATGGCCACCAGGGCGAAATTCGCGTCTCGACCAAGCGCGATGAGAACAACATCGTCGAACTGACCGTTTCCGATACCGGCTGCGGCATGCCTGCCGGCTTCAAATTGGGGCAGGATAGCGGCCTTGGATTGCAATTGATTGAACTGCTTGTCGATCAGATTGGCGGCACGCTTGAGGTCGACACCAAAGACGCGACCACCTTTGTCATCACATTCGCGATAAGGAACTGAGAACGATGCGTCATCCAGTTCATGTCATGATTGTCGAAGACGAACGCATCATAGCCCTGCATCTGCGCAAGCAGCTTGAAAAGCTGGGCTACGAGCGCACAAGCGTTCATACCGAGGGTTATGACGCACTCCGCGCGATCGAACGCGATCCACCCGACATCATTTTGATGGACATCCGCATTGATGGCGATATTGACGGGATTGAAACTGCGGCGGGTATCCCCCAGAACTTGATGATCCCGGTCATTTATCTTTCGGCCCATTCCGAGGATGCGACATTGTCGCGGGCTCAGAAAACCCGCCCCTACGGCTTTTTGATCAAACCGTTCTCCGACCGTGAACTCCATGCGACCATCCAGATGGCGTTGGAGCGCCGGATTGCCGAACTGGCTTTGCGTGATGCGCAGCAACGCCTGTCACTTGCCATGACAGCAGCGCAAATGAGTTGCTGGGAAATTGATGTCGCCACCCGTGAAATGCACAGCACAGGCCTTGGCAATTTTGTCAGTCCGCTTCAGGAAACCGAAACCGTCACCGAAAGCTGGGATGATTTCCTGAACCGTGTCGCGATTGAAGACCGCGACATGGTGCGCAAGACCTTTAGCAATGCGGTTCATAACGGCGAATTTTATGACGTTGTCTTCCGTAGCAACGGGGAAAGCCGGGATTATCGTTGGTTCCGTGCGCGCGGCCGATCCTTTGTCAGCAGTCCGAACGGCACCCAACGCATCATTGGCATGATGCAAGACATCACCGATCAGCGCATCACCAAGGACAAGCTTCGCGAAGCCATGGCCGTTTACGAAACGACCCAGGATGGCATCCTGATCCTTGATCCTGATCTGGCCGTAACCAACGCCAATCAGGCGTATTACCGGATCACGGGGCATACCGCGAAAAGCACGCTGAACAAGCCCCCCTATTTTCTCGCCCCCGAAGAATTCTCGGCCGAATTTTATCAGGAGCTGTTTACAACACTTCGCAATCGCCGCCATTGGCACCGCGATATCGATACCCGCAACGCCCAAGGCGACCCGATTGCGCTGGCAACCCAGATCATTGCCGTCGAAGACGATGATGGGGAGCTAACCCATTTCGTGTCTATCGTCTCGGACCGGACCGCCATCCGGCAGGCCGAACAGGAACTGCATTATCTGGCGCAATATGATGGCCTGACCAGCCTGCCCAACCGGCTTTTGGCAACGGACCGCCTTAACCGTGCCATTGAACGCTGCGAACCGCGCGGCTCAATTGTCGCCTGCCTGTTTCTCGATATTGATGATTTCAAAAACATTAATGACACGCTGGGCCATGCCGCAGGCGATCAGGTGATCCTGATCGCCTCAACCCGGATCAAGGCAGTAACGGACCGGACCGACACCATTTCGCGTCTTGGCGGGGATGAATTCCTGATCATCCGCGAAAATATCCAAAGCGAAGCCGCTGCCTCGAACCTGGCGCAACAGATCATTCAGGAACTGCAACGCCCGTTCTATATCGTTGGCCATGAAATGACGCTCTCGGCCAGTATCGGCATTTCGCTTTACCCCAACCATGCCAATTCGCCGCAGGACCTGATCCGCTTGGCCGATACAGCGATGTATGCCGCCAAGGATCGTGGTCGGCGGACCTGGGCATTTTATGAGCCCGAAATGACTGATAACGCCACCCATTACCTGACGCGGTCACTGGAACTGCGGCGCGGGCTGGAAAACAATGAACTGGTTTTGTATTACCAACCGCAAATTGATGCCAAGACCGAACAGATGGTTGGTGTTGAGGCACTGTTGCGTTGGAACCACCCCATTCATGGGTTGCTCGGCCCCCATGAAATCATCCCTGTCGCGGAACAAAGCGGCCTGATCGTTGAGATCGGCAACTGGGTCATCCGCGAAGCCTGCACGCAGGCACGGCGTTGGCAAGATGAGTTTGGCGAGAAAATCCGCATGGCGGTCAATGTTTCTGTGCGCCAGATGCAAACGGCCCATTTCGCCGATACTGTACAGCATGAACTGGCCATATCGGGCTTGCCCGCAGAGTTTCTTGAACTTGAAATCACCGAAAGCATGATCCAGGACGATGCCAACTCGATCAGGACCTTGCATGAATTGCGCGCGGTCGGCGTTTCTTTGGCAATCGATGATTTCGGGACAGGTTATTCCTGCCTGCGATCGATCAAAAGCCTTCCGATCAGCCGCCTTAAAATCGACCGGGCCTTCATCAATGGCCTGCCCGATAGTAATGACGATGTCGCCTTGATCGAGGCGATGTTGGCCATGGCCCATTCCCTTAAACTGCTTGTCACAGCAGAAGGCGTTGAAACCGCCGAGCAATTTGAATTCCTGCGCGGGATCAAGCGCATCGAACTGCAGGGTTATCTGTTTAGCAAACCCCTGCCCGCCGATCAGATCTTTAGCAAGCAGTTGGTCAGCTCAAAGATTTCATAAATCCGTCAGGTGCATCCCTTAATACGTTTGAGCAAAATCGTTTTCCTCTTCAGGATAGGCGATGCTATCGTCATGCGCGAAATCACCGCCAAGTTATTGAATTAAGGGGCGCGATATCCATATGCGCTAGATACCTCTAAAGAGTAGGTCGGAAGGACGGTTTAATGAAATTTTCCACTCTGTCCCTTGGCGCTAAGCTTACCTTCGTAAGCGCCTTTGCCATTGCTGTTTGCCTGATTGCAGGTATTTCCCTTCAAACCATCCAGACCAGCAGTACCACCGAAGAACTGACAGAAGGCGAAGCACGTTCCGTTGCCCGCCATCATGCTGAACAGGCCGGTCGAGTACTCAATAGCGGGATGTCCGTTGCCAAAAACCTTGCCGGCGCGTTCCGCGCCATTCGCGAACAAGGCGGCACGGATCGCAAAGCCTATAACGAAATTCTCAACCGCACGCTTGTCGATAACCCTTCGCTTGCCGGCGCCTGGTCAGGCTTCGAGCCCAATGCCCTTGATGGCAAGGACGCCGATTACAAGAACGAAGGCGAACCATTCGGTGACGGTACCGGTCAATATGTGACCTATTATTATAACTTCGGGGATGGGATCGTTCCCTATCACCTCACGGGTCTTGATAACCCCGAGGTCAATGAATATTACACCACCCCGCGCGACACCAATAAACCCTATGTCACCGACGCGATCACCTATGACATTCAAGGCCGCGATGTCGTTCTGACCTCGTTCGTCTATCCGGTGCAAAATGCCAGCGGCAAATTCCTGGGCGTTTTGGGTGTGGACCTTGAACTTAACGCCCTTTCCGAACGCTTTGCCGAACTGACCCCGTTTGGCACGGGCACGGTCAATCTGGTATCGGCCCAGGGCACGTGGGTTGCCCATGAAGACCCGGCAGTGCGCGGGACCAAGCTTGATAATGCCAATGTCGTTCAGGCCGCCATCCTTCAGGCAATGAAAAGTGGCGAGCCAACCCGCATCGACGACGATACCACCATGCATATGATTGTGCCGGTCGCCATTGCGGGCTACCCCAACCAGTGGGGGGTTGTGGTCAATGTGCCGCTCGAAACGGTCTTTGCGCCAGCGGACAACCTTCGTAACATCACGCTGATCGGTGGCATTATCTTGTTGGTTATCGTCATTGCAGTTGTGCTGTTCTCCACCAAAGCGCTGGTGTCGCGTCCGATGACCAGTGTGGCGGGCGTGATCGACAGTCTGCAAAAGGGCGATTTTTCGGTCCGTATTCCTTATCTGACGCGACACGATGAAATCGGCGCAATTGCCAAGGCGCTTGAGTCCTTCAAGGAAGCATCAGCTGGCATGCAGCAGGCCGAACGCGAAAAGCTTGAAGCCGAACAGCGCGCCAGCGAAGAACGCAATCGTACCCGTCTGCAAATGGCCGACGAGTTCGAAAAATCGGTCGGCTCCATCGTCGTCAATGTTTCTGACAGTGCCGGTAATATGGAAAAAGTATCGCGCCAGATGCGCCGTGCCGCTGATCAGAGCTCCGAACAGGCCGTGGTTGTGGCGGCCGCCGCTGACGAAGCCAGTGCAAATGTGCAAACCGTGGCATCGGCAACCGAAGAACTGTCTGCCTCCATTCAGGAAATCAGCTCGCAGGTTGCGAAATCATCTGACATTTCGAGCACCGCCGTCGAAGAAGCATCACGCGCCAACACCATGATTACCGGTTTGGCCGAGGCCGCTGTTCGCATCGGTGAAGTTGTCAGCCTGATTAACGATATCGCGGCCCAGACCAACCTTCTGGCCCTGAACGCAACGATCGAGGCCGCCCGTGCAGGCGAAGCAGGCAAAGGCTTTGCCGTTGTGGCACAGGAAGTTAAAAACCTTGCCAACCAGACGGCCAAGGCAACAGATGAAATCGCCCAGCAGATCGGATCTATCCAGTCTGAAACCCAAAACACAGTGGGTGCGATTGAACGGGTGACCGAAACGATTTCCAACATCAACGAAATTGCCACAGCAATCGCATCAGCTGTTGAACAACAAGGTGCAGCAACTGCGGAAATTTCGGGCAACGTCCAACAGGCCGCTGCAGGCACGAACGAAGTTTCATCCTCGATCGGGATTGTGCGCAACACATCCCAGGAAACCGGTGAAGCCGCATCAAACGTTCAGGCCGGTGCCACCCAACTTGCCGAAGAAGCCCGCAACCTTGATACACAGGTCAAAAGCTTCCTTGATCGCCTGCGCAATATCTAAACCGCGCAAGCATCTGGGCTTTACAAACATTTTAGTGACGGCACCGATCTTGGTGCCGTCATTTTGTTGATTGGCACAGCATTCGGTGGTTGAATTGGCCTAGGCAATCACACCTTTGGCCATCATTCAGGGAACACGCCCATGCTGCCACTTCCTGTAACTGTTTTCACCGTTGCGGTCTTTGCCATCATGTTAAGCGGGCTGAGCCTTGCGGTGTCTTTCCGCCGTCGCGACTTGAACCTTGCGATTGGCGATGGCGATGACCGCATCCTGCGTCGTCGCATCCGCACCCACGGCAATTTCATCGAAAACGCCCCGCTTTGCGCACTGGTCGTTCTGGCAATGGAATCCTTGCTGGCCACATCCGATATGGTTTGGCTGGTCGCGGGTCTGCTGATTACTGCGCGCGTCTTACATGTGTTGGGCACGTTCCAGCGCATGAATAAACGCATCGTTGCACCGGCCATGATCATTCAACATTTGACCATGCTGATCGCAGGCGGCTGGCTTCTGGTCCAGACGTTTCAAAACCTGACCGCAGCCTGATGACGACACCTGCCCCTGCCTTTCAAACGGACGATGTCGCGGCAAAGTTCGCAAGCTATCCCGCGACCGCGCGCCAGATGCTTTTGATCATCCGCACGTGGGTGTTTGAACTGGCATCTGAAAATGCCGATGTCGGGACGCTTTCTGAAAGCCTGAAATGGGGGGAGCCTGCCTGGCGGCCGAAATCAGGGGTCGGCACAACCATTCGTGCAGACTGGAAGGACAAATCACCTGATTGCGTGAAGATCTTCTTTGATTGCAAAACCGATCTGATTGATCGGACCCGAAGCCTTCTTTCCGCCGATCTAGACTGCGAAGGCAACCGGGCAATTGTTTTGCCGCTTGATCGCCCCCTGCCTGAAGGTGCGGTTAAAACCGCCCTTGGCTGGGCGCTTTGCTATCACCGGGATCGCAAACTGCGCCAAGCATAACCGCACATATTTTTAGCCAAGCTTCTTCGCACCGGCTTCAAGCTGATCACGCATGGCCCGTAAATCGCGGTTCAACCGCTTTGCCGTTTCGATATCAAGTCCGGTTGCCTCAAACACGCAAGGTGGAACTTCGCGTGCCTTGATGCGCAACTCTTCACCCTGTTCAGTCAGGCTGATGCGCACAGAACGCTCATCATTCGGATCACGTTTGCGCGTCACAAGACCATTGGCTTCAAGCCGTTTAAGAAGCGGGGTCAGAGTACTGGATTCCAGATACATCTTCTCACCGATGCTGCGCACCGACTGATCGTCTTCCTGCCACAATGCCACCATCACCAGATATTGCGGATAGGTCAGACCCAGCACATCCAAAAGCGGCTTATAGATGCGGTTAAAGGCGTGGCTAGCCGAATACACCGAGAAGCACAGGAACTTCTCAAGCTGTAACAAATCATCTTTGGAACTGTCATTCATCGGTCTTGTCCTGTCTGTATGTTTGGCTGCCTTGTCTACAAAACCTAGCAAACCCGCCCGTTAGCGCCAAACATCAATCCCAAAAAGAAGACATCAGATGCGGGCATCTGAAAATCAAAGCCAGACAATTTAAATCGCACGCGATTAAATTACAAGCGATTTTATTGCATAACTCCCATTCCCATTTTTATATCGTGCACGACTTAATTGTGTGCGATACATAATTCAACAAAACGCAACGCCGCCCCGACAGGACGGCCCAGTTGATGACCAGTAAAGGATAAGACCCATGAGCCCATTCAAATCAAAAGTTGCCGCTGCGGCACTTGCACTGTCCACCTCATTGGCAAGCACGGCTGCCATCGCAAACCCGGTCCTTGAACCTGGAACCCAGAACTTCATCAATGTTCTTGAGGCATCCGGCGGTCCCGCGATCTACACCCTGACCCCGGCTGAGGCCCGCAACGTTCTGGCCGGTGCACAATCTGGCGAAATTGCCAAACCCGCTGTTGATATCACCGATACCGTCTTTGCCGTCGGCCCGACCGGCGAAACCAAGGTCCGCATCATCCGCCCGGCGGGCAACACGGATCGCCTTCCTGTAATTGTCTACTTCCACGGTGCAGGCTGGGTGATGGGCGATACCGGCACCCATGACCGTCTGGTGCGCGAACTGGCTGTTCAGGCCAATTCAGCACTCGTCTTTGTCGATTATGAACGCTCGCCCGAAGTGCGCTACCCGTATGCGATCGAACAGGATTACGCGGTCACCAAATATGTCGCTGAACATGGTGAACAGCTCAATATCGATCCAACCCGTCTGGCGATTGCCGGGGACAGTGTCGGGGGCAACATGACCGCAGTTGTTTCGCTTCTGGCCCAGGAACGCAAAGGACCGGCCATCACCGCACAGGTTCTGTTCTATCCGGTGACGGATGCGAATTTTGACAATGGATCTTACACCGAATTTGCCAATGGCCCGTGGTTGACCCGCCCGGCAATGGAATGGTTCTGGAACCAGTATCTGCCAGAAGGTGTTGATCGCACTGATCCGAAAATCACACCGATCCATGCAAGCGCTGATCAGCTTGCCGGTCAGGCTCCGGCCCTTGTGATCACGGCTGAAAACGATGTGCTGCGCGACGAAGGCGAAGACTATGCCCGGAAACTTACCCAGGCTGGCGTTGATGTCACCGTGACCCGCTATAACGGCACGATCCATGACTTCGTCATGCTGAATGCTCTTGCTGATACCCCGGCTGCCAAAGCAGCCACTGCACAAGCCGGTGCGTATCTGCGAAATGCTCTGCACGCAGAGTAATCACAAAACCTTCACTCTCTTTCGGGTAGGTGCGCTTGCGCCTACCCGCCCCCGGCGACATATGAAGGATCAGGAGCCATTGATATGGTTGAAATGGCAACCGCACGATTTGCGAAATACTAGGAAAACACCGCAGGGCGGGGTACTCACCCGGCCAAGGGGTTTGACGCCGGAGTTCGCAAATCGTGCGGTTGTCCGAAGGATTGATCGGATTTGCACTGACTACTTTGTCGCAAGACATTGAAAGATAGAAATCTTCCTGCTGTCTAGCTCCGCGTATCCGCACAAATCTGATCAACCATTGCAATCATATCATTGGTTCCTGATCCTAACAGCCGGGTAATCACCAACCGAACCACAGTTCAAACAAAGGATGAAAACCATGTCTGTTGATGTCAAATACACCGCTCGTGCTTCTGCAACCGGTGGCCGTGATGGCCGCGCAAAAACCGAAGATGGCAGCCTGGATGTCAAGCTGACCACCCCGAAGGAACTCGGCGGTGCCGGCGGTGAGGGCAACAACCCTGAACAGCTGTTCGCCATGGGCTACTCGGCCTGCTTCATTGGCGCGATGAAATTCGTTTCTTCCCAGGGCGGTCCGAAAGTCCCGGCTGATGTGTCTGTGACTGCTGATGTCGGCATCGGCCCGCGTGCGGCTGGCGGCTTTGGCCTTGCGGTGACGCTCAACATCTCGCTTCCGGGTCTCGATAAGGCCGAAGCAGAAAAGCTTGTCGAAGAAGCCCATAAGATCTGCCCCTATTCCAATGCGACCCGCGGCAATGTCGAAGTGACCTCGGTCATCGCATAACCTACAAGCTCCCCCCTGCTGATCAGCGCCCCCCATATGGCTGATCGGCAATCCCAAGGCCCGGTGTTACCCCGCACCGGGCCTTTTTGGTTTTTGCGGCTCAGACGTCTGCACTTGCAGCAGAAATCCGCACTTGAGCCTGATAGACCACACCATCGATCGCTAACCTAAAGTCCTGATCAAAGCCCTGTTCCTGCTTGTTTTTGTCCGAGATTGATTTTTGATTGATGGTACCTGCACTGCTGACCGCCTGCGCGTCCATCTGGACGAACTTTTCAAGCACCTGAACAATTCCATTCTGCGCGGATTCCAACAGTGTGACGGCGTCAGCAACCGGACTGATCTGATCACTTTTTGGCGGCGTAGTAAGCTTCCCCATCGCCGCGTCCACTTTTCCCGCTACGGACAAGAAAGTTTGATATTTGGGATCAAGCAGCTTCAGATAGCTGTCATCACGTGATGTCACTGTCTTGTATTGCGACCATGCCTGGCTGGACAGCTGAACGAAAAGACCGTCGGACATGAGTTTCTCCTGTTATATTTAGGTGTCGGTATTTACGAAGCGCCTAGAAGAACGATGATCCGATTGACGCCAAACTGGCTGAGGAAAAACTTTTTTTCCAAGCCTCTTTGGAAATCGGATGCATGAAGTCGTTAAAGCCAAGTGAGACAAGGCGTGTCTGGCTCAGATCAAAAGTATTCGCCGCCCACGCACCGTCATTTGCAGTAGCGTCAAGCAGCCATGCGGCACCAACCGGGCCTGGACCAACTGCTGCCGCAGCACCGGGCATATGCCAGTGATTGAACAATTGTGTCCGAACACCTTGTGCAAAAGCGCCATTATCTATTTCAAGCGTGATTTCACCGTCATATTGCATGGATCGATAGGTCCAGTTACTGGTACCGACCATCACAAACTGGTCATCAATGATTGCGACCTTTGAATGCGGATAGGTCCACTTGGTTGCCTCATTGAAGCGATGCGTCTTGGGCGCATACATCACGTCGTCATTTGTCGTGATGTTCCAGACATAGCGAAGCCCGATATCCCTCGCGGCTCCGGCACCTGTTGCAAACTGCACGCTATAGGATGTTGCCGGATTCAAGGTTGCCATGACGGCTGGATTGTAGCCGGCCTTATTCACAACCGGCCCGACAACATTGGCTGCCGGATAATTGGTTATGGGCCCTAGACGACCACGCCAGCTGTCTGCTGCATCGAACGAAACCAGATCCGCAAGCGCCAGTTCCACATAGGTGTAAAACATCAAGTAGGAGAACGCTTCGAAGTCGCTCATTGTCGTATTGCGCGGATGGTTCACGACAGGAATTACCGCACCCCCACCTTGTTTGAAGGCAGCAAGCGCCCCGACAATTGACGGATCGGTCAGGGCATAATTTTCAAGATAAACGTAGTTGGCCGCCGCCCCGATACGCGCCAGCAGCCCGGCTCTTATGTCCCGCTCAGCGGGGATTGCCTCTGAGTTTGTCGTCATCATTGTGATGGTTAGGTTTGCCGGATCAGGAGCAGCAACACCAATCGTTGCGGCAGGTGCCCCAAGACCATTCTGCTTGTTCCACCGCCGGACCCATTCACCTTCAATGTCATCGACGATCTGGCCCGTTACGCGCACCGCAGCATCATGCCACCAATTGTCAGGATCATGGACGTTGGCCGAGAGGTATTTGTGCGCCATATTCATCCCGCCAACATAGGCCTCCTTTAAAGGCCCATTCGACAGCACGACAATTTTTTGATGGGTACTCATACCAAAAGTACGCTGGCCGTAAGTCTCCATATAGATTTCGATGGGACGATATCCCGGTGTAGCGGCGTTGCGATTATTGACTGCACGTACCCAATCACGTGTTTTCCAGCCTGATTTCATCTCGTCGACAAAACTGTTGGCAATCTTCGCGCCTGCCCAGGCGATAATCTCGACCCGGATACCCAACCTTGCAATTGCTTCGAGTTTATCGATCAGAAGTGCACCAGCCCCGCCGCCATATCCGGGCAGAAATGCATCCGGTGAAATTTGCCAAAAGGCCAGTCGGACAAAACGGCCCACACCTGCGCCAGCTGCAATCACGCCATCAATACTCTGATGAAGCCTTGCGAAATATGCATCTCCGTCTAACAGAAACTGTGCATTGCTGTTGGCCCGCGTCACCTGCATGTCTCAACCCTCATCGGAAATAGGTTCTGATTGGTTGAATGACGCTCAGGAAAGCCATGCGTGAAATACTTGTGCCGAGCAGCCCCATGGCAAATTAACAGTTGCCCGACTTCGACGGGGCGTGGATGATCCCCGCACATATCAAAAGCTATCCGACTGTCAGGAGCCAGAATGTCCAGTCCGCTTACCCTTATTGTTTTCTCGCGCGCCAAACCGGGCATGGAAGAAGAACTTGGCAAACATTTGCTGGCACTGGTCGAACCGTCGCGCGCCGAAGAAGGCTGCATCAGCTACGATATGCACCAGTCCCAGGAAGACCCTGCGGTGTGGATGGCCTATGAAAATTGGCGTTCCGAAGAAGACCTTGCCCTTCACTTCGAACAACCCTATCTGCGCGCCTTTGCCGACATCAAAGACAGCCTTCTGGCCGAACCGCTTAAGGTGCAGAAATTCACGCTGAAATCCTGATTGCCCTGAACGGCATTACTTCCGCCATTTGATGGAATGTTAGCTTCTGTGCTTTTCGCGCTTTTCCTTTCCGCCCTGACATCGGCCACCATCCTGCCCGGCACGTCCGAGGCGGCGTTGGCCGCATTAATCGCCACCGGCGATCACGCGCTTTGGCTTTTGGTCATCGTTGCCACCGCGGGCAATGTGTTGGGATCGACCGTAAACTGGGTCCTGGGGCTTTATGTCGAACGGTTTCGCGACCGGCGCTGGTTCCCGGTATCGGCCGAGGCCCTTGATCGCGCATCCACATGGTTTGGCAAATACGGGCTTTGGTCGCTTCTGCTCGCCTGGCTTCCGATTATTGGTGATCCGCTGACGCTTTTTGCCGGTGTCATGCGCGTGCGTCTGATCCCGTTTCTGGTGCTGGTCACGATTGGCAAATTTGCCCGCTATGCGATGATTGCCGGCGGGGCAAACTTCCTGTCACAAACAATATTTGGCTAGTCCACCGAAATATTTATTCAGTATTTAATAAAACCGCCACAACACCATCAAACCTACTGACGACCAAAAATTGATTTAAATATATAAAAAATAAATCATTTGTAATTACATCACGCAAATGTTTCCCTTTGACTTAACAGCGCTGCGGAAAATACTTTTCGCGGCCTGATACAAAGGAATTTTATTTATGGCTATCGAAATCCCCGCATGGACGAAGCCTGGAATCTGGGGTGGCATTATCGGTGCTGTCCTGATTACCGTTGTCGGTTTTAGCACCGGGTCCGTCGTATCTGGCAGCACAGCACAGGAGATGGCCGATGCAAGTGGCAAGGAATTTGCCATTGCAGCAATGGCACCTGTTTGCGTTGCCCAGTTTAAAATGCAGTCGCCCAACAATCAGATGGCTGAACTGACCGCGTTGAAGGCCGAAAGCTCTTATAAGCGTGATGATTTTGTCATCGCCAAGGGGTGGGCCACGATGCCGGGCAGCGAAGAACCCAACAATGACATTGCTCAGCGTTGTGCATCGCTTCTGATGGACCTGACGTCAAACTGATCGCGGGTTTGCGCGCCACACACCGGCGCGCCCCGTAAACAGACAATCGGAACCAAACGCAGTGCAACCGGTCTTTCGGCCGGTTGCACTTTTTTTGCCCGGTTGCCCGATCTCGTTAGGCCAGAGCAATATTGTTCAATAAATCATCGCCGACCTTCGCCAAACTCATGTGCATAACAACGCATCGGATTTATTGCCCCAAATAACGTCAATCCAGATGCCCGCATGAGGAACGCCATTCATGACTGCCACGCTAAGCCTTTATCTTTCAATGTCTGCCTTTGCTCTGGCGGCCTCCATCACGCCGGGGCCGGTCAATATTCTGGTGCTTAGCTCTGGCGTGCAATATGGCTTCCGCCCCTCGCTCCGCCTTGTGTTTGGCGCAACGGCTGGCTTTTGCCTGTTGTTGCTTATGATCGGACTTGGCCTGCATGAATTGCTAGAAGCCTTCCCCGAACTCACCACCATCATTCAATGGGCTGGTGTGGCGTTTTTGCTGTTCATGGCCTGGAAACTGATGGCGTCATCAGGTGAACTTGGAAAATCCGATGCCGCATCCGGGCCAAAGGCAATCACCGGTGCCGTCATGCAATGGCTTAACCCAAAAGCCTGGCTGGCATCGATTGCCGGGATGGGGGCCTATGCCGCGTCTGGCGCGCCGACCCTGATCTGGGAATTCACCGCGATCTATTTTGTCGTTTGCTTTGCGTCCGTCGCCTGCTGGGCCTATACCGGTGCGTTTTTGGCGCGCTTTCTGGGCGAACCATCGCGCATCCGCATGTTTAACCGGGTGATGGCGGTATTACTGGCCGCAAGCGCGCTTTATCTGATTTTGGGATAATCCCCCGCACCTTGCCAATTATTGCAAACCCCAATTGCAAAGTGCGTGACTTAAGGCGGGCAAAGGCCCGCCTTCTTTTTTGGGATCAGGCCGCCTGTGCGCGGGCATATTGCCGTGGGGTTGCGGCCATCAAACGTTTGAAAATGCGTTGGAAATGGGCCTGATCGGCGAAGCCGGTTTCAAGGGCCACATCAACGATTTTTTCCCCGCGTCGCAGGGCATGACGCGCGCGTTGCACCCGGCAATTGATCAGATAGGCATAAGGCGTCATACCAAAGGTCTTCTTGAATGCGCGCACCAGATAGGAGCGGGAATAGCCGACCAAAGATGCCAGCTCATCCAGACTGATATTCTCGGCATAGTGGGTGCGGATATACTCCCCCACGCGCGCCATTTTCCGGTCATTTATCGCACCAATGCCACCATCAAGCACACCGCGCTGGCTCAGCTCCACATGCAGATCGCCAAAGAACGACACCATCGCCGTTTCCTTGCCAAGGATATCAATATCCGCGCTCGCCAAGGTATCAGCCAGATCAAGCAACCCGCCATAAAGCCGTGGATTGTGGCTCAGCGTGTCGGAAAACATCGCGAATTTTCCCGCCGCATCCGCATCGATCTCGATCTGCAAATCCAGAAGCCAGTCCGGATCGACAAACAACATGTCATAGCACCAGTCCGCCCCCTTGACCGGGTTGCAGCCATGGACATCTTCCGGGTTCAGGATGACAACCGATCCGGCCTGCGTTTCATGGGTTTTGCCCCGGTTCCAATAGGTGCTAAAGCCGCCATTCACCGTACCGATGGAAAAGGTATCGTGGCTGTGGCGCTCGTAACAAACTGCGTGCCCATCCGCCACACGCCTTAACTCGACAAACGGCAAAGCCGGGTCGCGCCAGAAATGTTGATTGCGGCTGTTGGGGGTGGCCATGGTAGACGGGGTTCTCCGTAACGATCGTCAAGTTGGATAATTTCAAAGATAGGGCAATTTCCCCGGTGGCGCCAGTCGTGGCCTATGCTTATAGTGCCCCAAATGTTCGATGATCGTTCCGAAGAGTCCCAGCCACGTTTCATGCCGCCCAACGCGCCCGTCATGGTCGTTGGATTGCGTCATGCTGTGTTTCTTTCGCCCGATGGCGAGATCGAGGAACTGCCGCACGGGGCTGCTGCCAAGCGCGCGCGATCATCACGCCCCATTCTGGTTCATACCCCGGCCTGCGCACGGCGACTAAAATCCGATCCGTTTCCGGCCCATGACCTTTTGGAACTGTTTGCCTTTGTCCGCCCGGCACAATTTTGTGTGCCCACCCCGCGTGGCATTGCCCTTGCGACGGGTCAGAAACCGGCGGACGATCTGATTGGTCAGGCCGAAGCCCTGGCCGAGGCAATGAAACGCCTTTTGCAAGAACTCGCGACCATGCATCGCAACAAGCGCGGCCCGGCCCTGTCGGTTGCATGGCCGATGGCGCGCGGTCATTGGCCGTGGGGTGTTTCGGTTCTGGCGGCTCTGGGTGCTGATGGCGATGGCCCGCATCGTTATGCAGTTTATGAAGGCTTGAAAGTCTGGAAGAAACTTGGCGAATGGGCCGAACATGCCCCGCCACCGCCGCCGGCCAATTATCCGGTTGATCCCAAAGATGCCCGTAAACGCCTGAAAGAACTTCTCGGCGATGGGGCGGAAGAACGCCCGCAACAGGCCGATTATGCATCCTCGGTCTGTTCGGCCTTTGGCCCGCGCCTGCATGATGGTGCGCCCAATATCGTTCTGGCCGAGGCCGGAACAGGCACGGGCAAGACGTTGGGTTATGTCGCCCCGGCATCCCTTTGGGCGCAGAAAAACGATGGCGCCGTCTGGATTTCGACTTATACCCGCAACCTGCAACGCCAGATCGATCAGGAACTCGATCGCCTGTATGACGATCCCAAGGACAAGCGCCTGAAGGCCGTCGTGCGCAAGGGGCGTGAAAACTATTTCTGCTTGCTGAATTTCGAAGAAGCCCAAAGGCCGCTTAATCAGCAACCGCATCAAGCCACCCCGTTGGGGCTTATTGCCCGCTGGGCAAGCCATACGCGTGATGGCGACATGGTCGGTGGCGATTTCCCCGCATGGCTGACCGAATTGCTTGGCAATCGCTTTACCGGGGCGCTGGCCGATCAGCGCGGTGAATGCATCTATGCCGCCTGCCCGCATTATTCGAAATGCTTTATCGAAAAAACCGTCCGTCGCGCGCGATCGGCCGAGATCGTGGTTGCCAACCATGCGCTTGTCATGGTGCAGGCAGCCCTTGGCGGGCTTGATGACAGCTCCATGCCGACCCGCTACGTCTTTGACGAAGGCCATCATTTGTTTGATGCCGCCGACAAAGCCTTCTCATCACACCTGACCGGGCAGGAAGGCCAGGAACTTAGGCGATGGTTACTGGGGGCGGAGCAAAAGGGGTCATCGCGCGCACGCGGCCTGAAACAACGCCTTGAAACCCTGATCCTTGATCGGGACGAGCTGCGCGATGCGGTCAATGCGGTGATTGTCGCCGCCCAATGCCTGCCCGAACAGGGCTGGTTGTCGCGCATTCATGATGGATCGCAACATGCCAAGGGCCCGGCGGAGGTCTTCCTTGCCCATGTCCGCGCGCAGGTGATGGCGCGATCGTCTGATGGGGATCGTGGTTACTCGATCGAGACCGATTGCAAACCGGCCATCAATGAAGTCCTTGCCAGTGCGGCTGATCTTGATCGCGCGTTGGAGGCGATGGAAAAACCGGCCAAATCACTGATCAAGATCATCGCCCATATGCTTGATGAAAAGGCCGATGAGCTTGACAGTGCCGAACGCCAGCGCCTTGATGCCGCAATCCGATCGCTCGAGCGCCGCGCAATCATGCAGGTCGGCGCATGGCGTGAAATGCTGGCATCGCTGGTCGAAGAAACCCCAAAAACCTTTGTCGACTGGTTTGCAATTGAACGCCAGTTTGGACGGGATTTTGATGTTGGCATGCACCGCCATTACCTTGATCCGACCATCCCGCTGACCACATCGCTTGCGCCGACCGCACATGGCATGGTGGTGACATCGGCCACCCTTCGTGATGGCACGGGGGATGAAGATTTCGACTGGGCCGTGGCCGAAGATCGCACGGGGGCATCGCACATGCCGCTTCCCGCCATCCGGGCGGCAATGAAAAGCCCCTATAACTACCGCGAACAAACCCGCGTTTTCATCGTCAATGATCTGGGCCGCGATAACCCGGACCATATTGCCGCGGCCTATCGCGAACTGTTTTTGGCATCAGGCGGCGGCGCGCTTGGCCTGTTTACCGCCATCACGCGCCTGCGCGCGATCTATGAACGCCTGACGGGTCCGATGGATGATGCCGGCCTGCAGCTTCTCGCCCAGCATATCGATGGCATGGATGTCTCAACGCTGATTGATATTTTCCGGGTTGAACGCGACGCCTGTTTGCTTGGCACCGATGCCGTGCGTGACGGGGTTGATGTGCCGGGCGACAGCCTGCGCCTGATCGTCTTTGATCGCGTGCCTTGGCCCCGCCCCGACATCCTGCACCGTGCACGCAAATCAGCGTTCCACGGCGCACGCTATGACGACATGCTGACACGTTTGCGGATGAAACAGGCCTTCGGCCGCCTTGTCCGTCGCGCAGAAGATCGCGGTGTGTTTGTCTTGCTTGATAACCGCATGCCATCACGCCTTCTCGGTGCCTTCCCCGAAGACGTCGAAGTCCAGCGCGTTGGCCTCCGTGAAGCGATTGAGCAGACGCGCGGGTTCCTGCACCCCAATAAAGCGTAAAGCAAACCTAGTTCCCGATTTTGAAATCAGGAATACCATTGAAGTGTGATACACGCTATTTTGACGAGTGCGAGATGACCTCACCTCACACATAAAGCGTATTATGTCAGTATTTCACAATATTCCATTAGAACTTCGCCAAAGGCTAGAGGAAGGTAAAGTAGTACTCTTCTGCGGCGCTGGCATATCAAAACAGGCTGGATTTCCGACCTTCTGGGAACTCACATCAAAGGTCTTGGAAGAGCTTATCCCCATAGAGGACCACGCTCCTGAAAATCCCGCTCGACTTGCGCTTAAGGCCGACAAACTCGACGAAGCTCTCTACATTGCAGAACGTGATGAGTTATTTGGTTGCGGCCCCTTAATGCGGCAAGAAGTTGTAAAACAACTATCTAAACGCGCTAAAAACCTCGATAGCCATACAACGCTGTGTCGCTTGTCAGACCTAGATAAGAAGCATGGGCGGCTTGTGACAACAAACCAAGATGAACTTCTTGAAAAAGCACTCAAGAAGTTAACAAAAGGCATCAAGCCGAAGCTTAAAAAGCACATTGATATTGCCCCCAGCCTCCCCCCACCTAAGCCTGACACATGGCACAGTTTGCTTTATGCGCATGGGAGGATAAACAGCCCAGCCGATAGTGGTAACAACCAAACTCTGGTACTGACTACTGCAGATTTCGGCAGTGCATATCTCGTAGAACGTTGGGCTAGCAAGTTTGTAACGGAGCTATTCCGTAACTTTACCGTTATGTTTGTCGGTTATAGCCTAGAAGACCAGACAATGAATTACCTCGTAAGGGCTTTGGCGGCTGAAGCTGAGGGTAACTTTAACTCAGCGTATGCATTTACGCCTTATTCTGACACAGCCTCGGATACCCCCCAAAATAGCGATGACGCCATAGCCCGGTGGAAGAGAAAGGGGATCACAGCAATACCTTATGATTGTTCTAGAGGACACCACGAACTTTGGGAGGGACTGAAGTACTGGGCCGATTTTCATCGCGGCGGCAGAGATAAGCGGCAAAGCGTTGCAGCACACTATTGGACGAAAGATCCGAAAACCATCCCCCCCGAAGAAGTACAGTTCTTCATGTGGGCTTTGAATGACGACACAGGTGAAGTCATCCGAAACCTGACTAACGATAGCGCGGACATCGACCAACCAGCGCTGAACTTGACATGGCTCCAGTTCTTTGAAGAAGAAGGGCTTCTGTCACTACCGCTAGAACAGGGCTGCTCACAAGTCAAACTGGCAGGACGATCAATTTCTGATCACTTGCAGATCAGTCAAGTCACATCAGCACTCGCTGCTTGGATTGCCAAAAATATTGATAAGCCTGAGACATTGAGATGGGCGCTAGAAAATGGTGGCGTAATCTACCAATATTTGCGCTGGCAAATTAATGATGTTCTGGGTAACCGCAATGTCGAACCGGGAAAAAGCCTTCCCGCCGGCCTAGTGCAGATTTGGTCTCAACTCGCCAATGGCACATACGCGCACGCGCTAGCCTCAAAATTGAGAAGTGATTTTGTCTATCGGATTCCATCTACGAAAAACACAGCCCAACTTCAACAGAGCTTTCTCGATTTACTTGATCCCATTTTGTTTTTTGAACCGTTAACCAGTTGGGATGATGGATCTCATCGCGAAGATGGGAGCCCTCAGAAGTACTGCCGAATATCCACTAAGCTGATTGGCTTCTCGCATAAAACTGACTTAATTGACTGGATCAAGACGCTCTCGAACACCGAAGGAGGGCTAGGGCAAATTGCTGAAGAGCTTTCTGCGAAGTTACTGCGCGCTATGCATCTGAGACAGGCATTCGGCTTAGCTAAAGAACACTCAGATGACACGTTTATCGATTACCGATCGATCAGCCAACATGAACAGACAGAACATTCAAACACATGGACAGTACTCATCGAACTTACACGAGACGCATGGTTCTCTCTGGAAGAGAGTGATCCGGAAAGAGCGGAATCTCTAGCAAAGCTCTGGGCGTCTTGGCGGTATCCCGTTTTTAAACGACTAGTACTTCATGCCGCTACTGGAGGGCACGATGCTTGATCCTTCTATAGCCATTGAATTGCTCCTAAGCGGATCTCCTCCCACACTCTGGAACACTCAAACCCAACGTGAGACATGCCGATTTCTGCGCATTCAGGGGAAATCTTTGAATGATGAGCTACTCAATAAAATTACGAGTGCGATTGTTAACGGACCGCCTCGCTCAATGTTTCGCGAAGACATCAGCGACGCAGACTGGCATAGGAGGAAAGATCGGGAAACTTGGTTGCTTCTCTCAAAATTGAACCAATCTGGTGCCGAACTTCCAGAAGATGCAAAATCATGCCTTATGGAAATAATCGCGCGTTACCCGGAGTGGAAACTTGATAATAGTCATTCCGAGGAGTTTCCATTTTATGTCAGCTCTGGCTGGAGAGAGCGCGAAAAAATAGACATTGATTTTGACCAGTTGTCATTGCTGGACCTTCAGAAATGGGCTTCAGATGAAGAAGCACGTAGGTGGGACTTGGCTGGTTGGGACAAATACTGTGATCATAATCCTGAAAATGCACTCGAGCGGCTGGTTGATCTTTCAGAGTTTAGCGCATTCCCCAAAACAATTTGGGACGTAGCATTGTGGCGCTTCACAGAAAACAAAGAGTTCAGCAAGAAAAATAGTGAACGCTTAGGGACCGCAGTCCTCAACCTTCCATTAGATGTAATCGGTCACATACATGTTTCCGCAGCCAGATGGCTGAAAGCCACTAGCTCCGAGTTAAGCGAAGCTACATTGCTCAGGGTATGGAAACATATTTGGAACGGCTCGAAGTCTCAGCATGAACAAGAAATACCAACTATTAATACACCGCTAAATCATGGCTCCGGTATCCTAGCAGATGTCTTGATTTCATCCCTCGCTTCGGATCATCCGAGTGTGAGAGCTAATGGCACCTACGATATACTCCCGAGCTACCAAGAGCTTCTGGACTTAGTTGCATTGGACAACTCTTATGGGGCCCGACTGGCCCGATTATCATTGAGCAACCAACTTCTATACCTTTTCCGATTAACTCCAAAATGGACTAGAGAATGTCTGATCCATCGAATGAACCCTGCTTCTGCAGACTTCGATGAAACAGTATGGACGGGTTATTTATGGAGCGCGAACATATCCGAAGACCTTCTAAAAGAAATAAAACCCTCCTTAATAAAGGTACTCAAAGAGCCGCAACATTTAGTCGAGAGTGACAGGCAGCGTGCTGTCGACTTGTTCATTATTGTAGCAATTCCCCCTAGAAAATCGCTTACGACCGATGAAGCTAGAGCTGTACTTGATACATTCTCGGCTGAACAACTTTCAGATGCCGCACGTGCTCTTTCAAGAATGCAAGCAAATGCAGGTAACAAATCTGATACGCAGTGGACAGAAATTGTCGGTCCATGGTTCTCAAAAGCGTGGCCCAAAAAGGTGGCGGCACAGAGCTCCGATGTTAGTGACAACCTAGCCTGGATGGCAATTGAGTCAGGCAGAGCGTTCCCAGAGGTCATTGAAACTATTAAAGACATATTAGTCCCCGTGAATAGCGCGGGCGTACCGCTGCACCGCCTAATGGACAGTGGCTTACATAGGGATTTTCCGATTGCGGCAAGAAGTTTGGTAGCGAGAATTGCCCCTGACCCGAATGCTGTACTCGGGAATTCTTACGCAGCAGTTATGAGTGAGATAGAGGAAAACTTACGATGAGGCCTTCGAATAACTAGCCTTCTCGTTCTCAAACGCTTCGATCATCAAATCCACATCAACATCACGACGGATCGCCAGTCTCAGCGCATTGAGGATCGCGATGATATCGATGCCTTCTTGCAAAAGCGCCCCAGCAACCGGGGTAATATAGCCCGCTGCGGCAAAGCCCATGGCAAGGATTGATAGGACCATCCCGCCGATCACGCTTTGCAGAAGGATGCGGCGCATGGCCATGCTGATGTGAAGGAGTTCGTCGACTGTCACCAGCGATGCTTCGGGGATCACGGCCCCCGCCGCATCAGCCGTCACCGCACTTTCCTTGCCAAAGGCGATGCCGACGGTGGCGACGGCGAGTGCCGGGGCGTCGTTGATGCCATCGCCCATGAATAATGTCGGGGCCTTGGCGGCCTCATTGCGCACGATGGCGACTTTTTGTTCCGGGCTTTGCGAGGCAAGGCTTTCCTTGATGCCGAGCAGGTCGGAAAGATAGCTGACCTCGCTTTCGCGGTCGCCCGAAAGCAACATGACCTTTTTGAAATGATGGATCGCGCCCAGATGACCGACGAAGCTTTCGCCCTCTGCCCTTGGTGTATCGCGAAAACGGAAAGTCGCGCCGTATTTACCGTCGACCAGCACGACGCATTCCAACCCCGCTGTGGTTTCCGGCAGGAGTGCCACGATATCGGGATCGGATTTCATTAGCTTGGCGCGATGGGTCACCGCGACTTCATGCCCATCCACCTTGCCACTTAACCCCTGCCCCGGTTTTTCCGAGGCGTGATTAACCTCATCAAGCGGTAGTTTGCGGTCCTGTGCCGCAGCCAAAACCGCCGACGCCAAAGGATGCTTGGAATAGCGTTCCAGACTGGCAGCAAGGCGCAAGACAAGATCGCCATTAAACTCCGGACCGGACAAGATATCGACTAGTTCCGGGCGGCCATAGGTCAACGTCCCGGTCTTATCAAAAATTGCCGTTTGGCAGGTCGGCAAACGTTCCAGAACCGTGGGATCACGAATGACGATGCCGCGCCTTGCAGCAATCGAAATCGCACTCATCACCGTGATCGGAATGGCGATTAAAAGCGGGCATGGGGTCGCCACCACAAGGACGGCCAGAAAGCGCGATGAATTGTCACTAAGATATCCAACGCATATCGCAAACAGCAATGCGGCGGGGGCAAACCACGCACCGATCTGATCGCCAAGGCGGCGGATGCGCGGGCGTTTTTGTTCGGCCTCGGCCATCACATTCATGATCTGGGCATAGCGGGAATCACGCGCGCGCTTTTCCGCCCGGATGATCAAAACCGCCTCGCCATTGATCGCACCCGAAAGCACTGCCGTCCCCGGCGCCTTGGCCACCACATAGGGCTCCCCGGTCAGATAGCTTTCATCCATGCTGCCATGGCCATCAACGACAATGCCATCGACCGGGGCAGTTTCATGCGGAAAGACCGCGATCAGATTGTTGATCGCGACATCATCAAGGGCAATGTCCGTGATCGCGCCATCAGGGTCTTTGCGATGGGCAACAGCAGGCATACGCCGCGCCAAAGCATTAAGGGCCGAGGATGCCTTGCGCATGGCAAAGCCTTCAAGCACCTGCCCACCGGTCAGCATCAATATGATCAGGCTGGCCGCCAGATATTCGCCAAGCAACACCCCGGTGACAAAGGCAATGGCAGCAAGGAAATCCGCCCCCATTTCACGGCGCAAAAGCTTGATCAAAAGCTGTGTCAGGATCGGCACACCACCAATGACAAACAGGGCAAAAAGCGGCACGTCGGCAGTGCGCCAATCGCCCGCCATTGCTGTCTCTCGCCCCAATCCCCAAAGCGCAAAATGACCAAGGATCGCAAGCAGGGTCGTAATCAGGATGAAACGGTTAAGGACTGGCGCGCCAAGCAGCGCGTCAAACCGTTCAAGAAGCTGATCAAAGGGACGATCTGCCATGGGATGCTCCGTACATGATCACATTATCATGCCGGAAAATTCAGGGTCACACTAGAAGACAGATCAATATGTTGGCGGGATTAAACCCGCGCCACCTTGCCCATCGCCATCGACACCATCAGATAGCTAAAGCCCGATGACAGAAGGTTAATCCCAAGCAATAGCCCAATCGCCCAGGTCGCAGAACTTGGCAGTTCGGCAAAGATCAGAACACCGGCCAGAATGGCAATCGCACCTGAAATCATAAGCCATTTCCAGCCCGGAAATTGTTTAAGCCAAAGCCCCATGACAAGCTCAAACAGGCCATGCAGGATAAAGGCAACGGCAAGCAAAACGGTCAGCGTGACAATCCCGCCAAGGGGCAGAAACGCCAACCACACACCAATCACGCCAAAGATAACGCCCTGGATGATATCAACCCCGCGCCGTGTTGGCGTATCGGCATTCCATGCACCGTAAAAATGACCCAGTGCGCCAATGATAAACAGCCAGCCAATCACGGTTTTAAAGGCAATCGTCGTGGCAAAGGGAAAGGCCACGGCAAGCACGCCAAGGACGAGCATGATCACACCGACATTGCGAAGCCGCTTGCGCCCCTTATCCAAAAGGCCGCGCATTTCCGGCGTTCCGTCATTCACCACCAATGTCATGATTTCATGCTCCTGCCTGTGCCTTGGCCCAACAGCTTCAACTGGAAATTGCCGTAAAGCTTAGCCCATCTAACGCGCAGCGAATAGAAGAAGTTCCCTATTCACAGGCCCTTGCCGCGGCAATCAAGCGGTCGGCCACGGCGCGCACCGCCGGGCGTTGTTCATAGGATGGTTGTACCAAAAAGGTCGCAAGCGGGCTTCGAACCGGCGCAAAGGGCAGCATGATCAGATCATGGTTTTCAATCGCACGCCGTGAAAATGGCAGGCGCGCCAATATCACGCCAAGCCCGGCATCCGCCGCACATAGCCCGACACTGTAATCCTCAAACCGGCGATCAGATGGCTTTTGCCGATATTTCACACCATGCTCGCCCAGCCAATGCCGCCAGCCGGTCGCGTCACTATCATTTAAAAGCGGCAGGTTTGATATCGCCTCGGCATCAAGTTTTTTGGCATCCTGCCCGGCCAGAAGTTTTGGGGAAATCAGGGGCACCAGATCATCGGAAAACAACAGTGTGGATTTGGTACCCTGCCACTGCCCCTTGCCGCAACGAAGGGCGATATCGGTTTGCCCGCCTTCAAAATCGGCCAACCGTTCAGAAAGCTCCAACTCAAGCCGGACATTCAGATCACGCTCGATATCAGGCACCAGTTTCAAAAACCAGATCCGGGCATAGGATGGCAAAAGACTGATGCGGATCACATCCGGCCCACGGCGCTTCCGCCAGGGCTGTGCGCCTTGTGACAAAAGGTCAATCGCACCTTGGGCATCGCGCAAAAACCTCTGTCCATCGGGTGTCGGACGCACACCCCGGCCATAACGTTCAAACAGATCATAGCCCAACCACTGTTCGACCTGTGCGACATGGCGGCTAATCACACTATGGGTCACACCCATTTCATTGGCCGCCGCCGAAAAGGAGCCATTGCGCGCCGCAGCCATCACCGCGGGCAACAGGGTAAGGGGAGGAAGGGATACGTCATTGCTGTGCGCCATATGCACATCTGATCCCCAAGCTATGTTCTATGTCAACATCTTTGATCGCGCTATCAGCATGGTCAGACACAAATTCTGACGGATAAAACAAAGGTTCTGGTCATGTTTTCACGCGCCACACTTGGCCTTGCATCTGCCCTGATTACGGTTCTGGCTTGGGCCGCATCCTTTCCGCTGATCGGCGTTGCCCTGGCCGAACTTGAACCCATCCCGCTGGCTGCTGTTCGATTTGCGCTGGCGGCCTGCCCGGCTGTGATCTGGTTGGCCATCACACGCCCTGAAATGCCAAAGCTTGTTGATCTTGCCCGCCTTGGCCTTGGCGGGGCATTGGGGATCAGCATTTATAACTGGCTGCTTAATACCGGGCAGCAAACCGTATCGCCCGGTGCAGCAAGCTTTATCATCAATACCTTGCCGATCTGGACGGCGCTGATGGCAACCTTTTTCCTGCGCGACCGGTTCGGACTTGGCGCGTGGATTGCCACGATTGTCAGTTTTTCCGGCGTGATCCTGATTGCCTTTGGCCAGCCCGGCCCGATGACATTTGGCAATGGCAGCTCATTGATCCTTTTGGCATCCATCCTGTCTGCCACCTATTTCATATTGGTGCGTGGTGTCATTGCCCGCTATGGCCCGGGCACTTGCACCTGCTGGACGCTGATTACGGGTGCCCTGTGGCTGACGCCCTGGTTGCCCGATGGCATGGCACAAATCAGTGTCGCGCCAGTGTCGGTGATCTCAGCCGTTATGTTTTTGGGCTTGATATCTGCATCGCTTGGCTATGCGACCTGGAGCTACGCCATTGGTCATTTCGGCCCGGCATTGGCCGCGAACTTCCTCTATCTCGTCCCGCCGATTGCCATCGCCCTTGCATGGAGTCTTAGCGGCATTACGCCCGATATTCTGACCATTCTTGGCGGCATGGTGGCGATTACCGGGGTCGTGATGTTACGTCTTTCGATGGCTAGGTCGGCCCGTAAGGCAGCCGCCTAAACCAGTGTATGCCGGGCCCAGCCCGGCATATCAGAATGATTATAAAGAAATACTGATAACTGGTTCACAATACGAGGCTTTGACACACGGGTTTCAAGGGTTTATTCAAAATCCAAAGAACGGAATATGTTCTTGTCTTTGAAGGTGGAACGAAGCCCGTGTATTTCACGCCCCTCAACTGCTTGGCTGCCAGACGCACGCTGTCACTTTGTGTGGCGTGGCTGTTGTTGGTCAACGCGTTGCTGTTTGGGTTCATGCATGCGCCGGTCGCCATGGCGGCCGAGCCCACCGGCGCAATCAGCGCCGATGGCTCCCAGAATTACGTTCCCCTGATCATTTGCACCGCCAACGGTATCAAAACGATTTCGGTCCCGGCCGAACTTGCCGAAAATGGTGCGCCATCCCCGCACAGCTCGGATGCCTTTGACGGCTTCCAATGTGCCAGCTGTGGCCTTGGCAATCATGCGGTCGGCATGCCCGTAGAACCGGAATTGCCGGTTATTCACCGCATCAAGCTTTCAAACACGGTCACAGCCCTTCACATCACCGCACGCCTGCACGACTTCTGCCCGATTGCAGCGTCCCCGCGTGCGCCGCCCTTTTCCATCTGATCTTCGTTTCCAATCAAGCACGATGGGGCTTTAACGCCACACGTGTATCTGTTGCCTATTGTGCTTGAGTTTGTCTTGCGACTGGAAACGTGCGTGTGCCCGCCCATCCAGGCACATCCCCGGACACTATCCGGGCCCATAGACTGGTGTCGGTACGCGACCCCGCAAATGCCGCGTATCTGTAAATTTGCCAATGGGGGAATTCCCATGAACAAAGATGACGCCTTACTCATTTTGGAAAAACTCGCCGAACCTGCCGCTCTTAACCTGCCATCCGATGCCAGCATCGGCCATCACGCCGAAGATCAGGCCTATGTCTATTTGCTGGCAACTGGTCTTGCGCTTCGGTGCAAATATACCGAGGACGGCGAACGACAGGTCTGTCGCGTCTATCGTCCCGGTGATCTGATCGGGCTTGAGATGCTGGCCGTCACCGATCCGACCCTTGTGATCGAAACGATTGCCCCATCGGTGATCAAACGCATCCCGATCAAACGGGTGCGTCTGGCACAACAAAATGACCCACGCACGCAAGCAGCGATCATGTCGCTTCTGGCAAGCGAGGTCATGGATGGTCAGCAGCTTAAGATAAGCTTTGGCACAGGATCGGCCATGCGCCGCATTTGCCGGTTCCTGCTTTGGGCGTCAAACAAGGATAGCGTCGCCCTGCCCAACCGTGAAAAGCTTGGCAATATCATCGCGACCACGACCGAAACGGCCAGTCGCATGATCGCCAATCTGAAACGTGAAGGGGCACTCTCAAAGAATCCTGTCATGCCATCGGTGATGAAGATCAACCGTGACAAGCTTTGCAAGGCCGCGGGCGAGCCCCAACATCAAACGGCAGCCTGAGACAGTCTTTGCCCAGAACATCAAAGGCGCATCGGATCACCCGGTGCGCCTTTATTCTTTGTCATCAATGCGGACCAAAACAGCCGTGATTAGTGCCTGGAAGAAACCTGATCGAGCGGGAATTGCGCCGGGCTGATTTTATTGGCCTTAAGCAGGTTTTCCATATCGGCCGCGGCAATCGGCTTGCTGAAATAGAAGCCCTGCACTTCGTCAACGCCTTCGGATGCGATATGTTCAAGCTGGGTTTCGGTTTCAATGCCTTCGACATTGACCGCCATGCCAAACGATCGTGCCAGGAACACCACGGCACGAACAATGGCTGCATTCCCGTCAGAACTGTCGATATCAATGATGAACGACCGGTCGATCTTGATCTTGTCCACCGGGAACCGCTTTAGATACGCCAACGATGAATACCCGGTGCCGAAATCATCAATCGCAATGCGAATGCCCTGATTTCGAAGGATGCCAAGGGTGATGGCCGCTTCGCGCGGGTTATCCATAACAGCACCTTCGGTCACTTCAAACTGCAATTGGCGCGGATCAAGGCCGGATCGGGACAGAACGTCGCCAACGCTTTCAATCAGGTCCTCATGACGGGCCAGTTCAAGCGGTGACAGATTGACTGAAATGGTCAGCTCACCATAGCCCGCATCGCGCCATGCTTTGGTCTGTTCGCAGGCGCGGTTCAAAACCCAACGGCCAATATCGGCAATGATGCCCATACGTTCCGCCACCGGGATGAACTCAACCGGGCTAACCGGGCCGCGGGATGGGCTGAACCAGCGGACAAGTGCTTCCATACCGACAATACTATGCCCGCCAATATCAATGATCGGCTGATAGAAAAGCTCCAGCTCGTCATTTTCAATCGCATGGCTCAGATCGCGTTCCATCGCCTTGCGTTCCTGGACCTCGACCTGCAATTTCGGTTCAAAGTAATGATACCGGTTGCGGCCTTCGGCCTTGGAGCAGTACAGCGCCAGGTCGGCATTACGCAGCAGGTCTTTTTCATCGCGGCCATCTTGCGGATACATGCAAATGCCCACCGATGTGGATGCCTGCACTTCGTTGCCATCAAGCATGAAGCGTTCGGATACCCGTTCGATCAAACGCTGGGCGACAAAGGTAACTTCTTCGATCGAGCCCGGCTCGTGGATCAGAACGGCAAACTCGTCCCCGCCAAGACGCGCAACCACGTCCTCGTTGCGCAGGCAGACACGCATGCGCTCGCCCACTCCCTGTAAGAGTAGGTCGCCGATAGGATGACCAAGTGTGTCGTTGATGTCCTTGAAGTTATCAAGATCGAACATCATCAGCACGAAATTGCGCCGTTCGCGTTTGCTGCGTTCAACCGCATGCGCCAGTCGTTCCTGGAAAAGTGTGCGGTTCGGAAGTCCCGTCAGCCCGTCATGATGGGCAAGGAACTGAATGCGCGCTTCGCTGCGTTTACGGTCGGTAATATCGGTAATCGATCCCTCGATCACGGTCGGGCGGCCCTGATCATCACGAACCAGACGGGCATTTTCCTCGACCCAGATGATCTTGCCATCGCCCCGGCGAAGTTCGGTCTCAAAGCCCTGGATCATGCCATCGCGCAACAAGCGCCCGGTCAGGCGCAGGCGGCTTACCGGATTAAGGTAATGGCTTTGCAGATTGTCGCGCTGTGCCAGAAGCTCATCAACGGAATCATAGCCAAGAATGGATACGAAGGCCGGGTTGGCGGACAATACCGGACCCAGCGGGGTGCTTTGATAAAGCCCCTCGGCCGAGTTTTCGAAAATTCCGCGGAATTTTTCTTCGGCGTGGCGAAGCGCCCGCTCGACCGCAAGCTTTTCGGTCACGTCCTGCCCGATGCAAATCACACCGGCAACATCGCCATCTTCGCCAAAGTGCGCGCGTGCATTCCACTGCAACAATCGTACTTCACCGTCGCGACGCTTGAACGAGAAAACCTCATCCTTGATGATTTCACCGGAAAGCAGGCGGCGCACAGCCATACGAACCCGTGCGCGGTCTTCTTCGACCAGAAGGAAATCAAAGAAGTTCTGACCCGCAGCCTCCATCCAGGAATAGCCAAAGGTCCATTCGCATTCGCGGTTATATTCAAGAATGCGACCCTCGGAATCAAGGAACATGATCACACTGCCAGCGGTCTGCACCAGCGCGCGATAACGTTCCTGACGCCGACGCAGGTCATATTCGGCCTGACGGTTTTTGGTGATATCTGTGATGGTCACGCTATAGCCCAGCAACCCGCCACCTTCGCCGCGAATTTCGGTCGCGTTAAAGCGCACCCAGATTTGACTGCCATCTGCACGGCGCATCTCAATATCACGTGCATGCACGCCCTTGCCCGATGCCAGATCGCGGCGCAACTGCAACCGGTCGGCATCATTGGCATAAAACGTTTCGGGGCGGCGCAGATAGGCCTGAATAACTTCGCGCACGCTGTCATAGTTAAACAGGGTGGCGGCTTCTTCGTTTACATGCGTGATCGTGCCTTCGGCATTAAGCTCGATAATGCCATGCACCGCATGTTCAAGAGCGCGCTTATAGCTTTCCTCGCGGGTCCGTTCCTGTCCGAACAGAACCACATAATCCATGCCCATCAGCGGCATGCATTGCCATTGGAAGAAACGCTGGCCGTAATGGACCGTGCGCGGACCATCGCCATCAAATTGCGGACCATCCTGATCGACTAGTGCGCGCTGATCACCGGGATGGGCAAGATCAAAGGGTGTTGTAAATCCAACTTCAAGGGCGGCCTGTTCGGCGGCCGAGTTGGCACAGCAAAGCGCGCCCTGACGATCAAATATCAAAACCGGCTGCGGGGAAATCAGGCTGCCGATGCCAGATGAAACATCGTCTTCCATCACCAGAATGCGGATATAATCGGCCTCGCCAAGTGTCAGCCTCCAACCAAACAAAACCAGCATCTTGCCGCGATGTTCGGCCGAACGGTTTTGATATCCACCCGTTTTCAGAATGTCGTCGGTCAGTTCCGGAAGAAGATGGGCAAGGCACCCCAGGCCCGCGATGTCATGCCACTGATTTTCATCAAGGGGCGGATCAAAGCAGGGGCTCCATGGAGAATTGACAAGCAAACGCCCCCCGACAGGATCATAAACTCCTGAGGGCATACGCAGGTGGCTGATCAACGCCGCCAGTGTGCTGACGGAATTGATTGCGTTGATGTCTCCCATATCCGCTTTGATCGTCATTTTCGTTATCGCTGCGCGACCATAGCTGTTACCCCATGCAGTGCAAAGGCAAATTTTCTCCCCGTGACAGCATGGAGCCTATTATTTTTGGCTATTCATTTGTAACGCTGTCTTTTTATATTTTTTGCTGATCGCACGCGCATTTTTAAGCGCGGTTAACTCCCAAGGTTAACTCCCCTGTTAACGCCTTGGGCGACCGGCGCAAACACAATGACCGTGATTTCACTACGTATTCATTAAAATCCCGAAAATTTAATCGCTTAACTGTTGCCCGGCGATGGTTATCGTCTTACCATCGCATCACTCGGTGGTTGTCACACTGCATGATCAGAAACGTCAAATGTCCGGATCAGCAGCATTTCAGGCAACCATTCTGGAAAGGAGTAACCAACGTGATTTCGCATCAGGACGCCTTGATCTACACAATGGTTATGGTTTCGGCCGCGGATAATGACATTACCGACGCCGAGCTTTCCGCAATGGGACGCCGGGTACGGTATTTGCCGATCTTTGCCGGGTTCGACAATGACGGCGTGACAAGTGTCGCGCGCGATTGCGCAAGCCTTTTGGGCGAAGACGATGGCATGGACCGCGCACTGGACATGATCCGTGACGCGCTGCCGCGCAAATTGCGCGAAACCGCTTATGTATTTGCCTGTGAAATCGTCCTGTCTGACAGTGAAATCAGCCAGGAAGAACTCCGCATTCTTGAATTGCTGCGCCACCGTCTCGATATCGACCGGTTGGTCGGCTCTGCGATTGAACGCGCCATGGCGGCGCGTTATGTCCGGCCCGGCGATTTTTAAGACGCAATCAGGCCAACCCGTTTTTTCAGCATTCCCGGATCAGGCATGGCCGTCTGATATGCATCGTGACCAGCCAAGCGCGACATCATTTTGAAATCGCAGCTTCCCTGACCGTCACAATGTGCTATGGCCTAGCCGACAAATTGCGTGTCCGCAGGCCAGTTGGGCTTGCGCGCATGGATGTTTCGATCAACCTGTTGTTGACCATCGCCAAAAAGGGACTGCTGTCATGACCGCACTATCCGGGGAAAATATCGCCTTTATCGGACTTGGACTGATGGGGCGTCCGATGGCGCTGAACCTTGAAAAGGCGGGCGCGATCCTGACGGTCAACACGCGCAATCCCGAAACGCTAAACGCATTCGAGGATCTGGGCATTGCAACGGCCGGCACCCCGGCTGATGCGGCGGCTGAAGCCGACATCGTCATCATCTGCGTTGCCAATACGGTCGCCCTTGAAAACGTCCTTCTGGGCGAAGACGGCATCATTGATGGCATGGAAGAAGGCACCATTGTTGTCGATATGGGCACCACCGCGGTCGACGCCACGCGCCGCTTTGCCGATGCGGTCGAGGAAGCCGGTGGCAGCTGGATTGATGCACCGGTTTCGGGCGGCACCCACGGAGCTGAAAACGGCACCCTTTCGATCATGGTCGGTGCGGACAAGGAGGATTTCGAACGTGCACGGCGCGTATTTGATGTTCTGGGCGCACGTGTCACCCATGTCGGTGATGTCAGTTCCGGCCAGATTGCCAAGGCTGCCAACCAGATGATTGTTGGCATCACGATTGGTGCGGTTGCCGAAGCCTTTTCCATGGCCGATGAAGCCGGTGTTGATCTTGCCAAGCTGCGCTCGGCCCTGACCGGTGGCTTTGCAGATTTTGCCATTTTGCAGAAACACGGCGAACGCATGATCGAACGCAATTTCGAGCCGGGCGGCAAGGTCGTGACCCAGCGAAAGGACCTTTATCAGGCGCTTGAATTCTCCGAAGGGGAACTGGGCCTTGAACTACCCTTCTCACGCCTTGCCATGGAACTTTACGACGAAGTCATTGCCATGGGCGATGGCGATCTCGATCACTCAGCCCTGATCAAGGTTTATGAAGAAGACTGACACCCAAAAGCCTGAGCTTACCTCGGTTCTGACATGCCCTGAATGCGGGCATGTCGAAACCGAAACCATGCCAACAGATGCGTGTCAGTATTTCTATGATTGCAAGGGATGCGGGGCGGTTTTGCGTCCGCTTCCCGGTGACTGCTGCGTTTATTGCTCATACGGCACCGTCCCCTGCCCGCCGGTTCAGATCGACGGGAAGAATGGCTGCTGTGGCTAGCGCCCGAACAAAATTCTAGCCCGGCTTGTGACTGCCCATCCGATACAGATAAAGCCGATCCGGCCCCGCTTTCATCGGCACTTCGCCAAAGGCCTGCCAACCCGGAATGGCAAAGCCGCGTGATATCACCACACCACCATCCCTCATGCGTTGGGACAGCACATCACCAACATCGCCCATCACGCGCGGATCGATAAAGCACACCACGACATCACCCGGATCACGATCAAGTTTGCGAAAATCCGCCCGGATCAGTGTCAGGTTCGGCTTGGCTGCCAAAACAGCACGCATGCGGCTGATCGCATAGGGCACAGGTGAAAGCTCGATCCCGGTCACCGACACATCGGGACGTGCACGCGCAATGGCAATCACAAGGTCGCCCCAGCCCGATCCAAAATCCGTGACGGCCTTGGTATCAGCGGGTATATAGGCGATGATTTCAGCCGCCGCCTTGCTCAAGGTTGGCATTGGCACGGCCTTTAGTCTGATTGCATAAACCGCAATCAGACCCAAAATAATCACCACCAGAACAAGTACGGATAAATCGGTCATGGGCCTTTGATATATGATAGGGTCCGACCAACCACTCGTGCCACAAGGCTACGTGTGCTGCAAGTTACCTAGGGTCCAAACTCATTCAAATGATAGATCCGGCAACTGATATGAGAGAAAAAGCAAGGAAAAGCCCGCATATTGGGGTGATCCCCAATCAAGGGATTTGACGCAGAGGCTTTCTCTCATATCAGTTGTCCTTCGGATCACTCGAATTTGTACGGGCTACTTTGTCGCAAAATCTTGAAAGATGCATATCTTCCTGCGATTTTGCTTCTCATATCCGCACAAATTCGAGAGACCGGAACGGTCATTTGAATGAGTTTGGACCCTAAGTTCAAAAGTTAGAAGACATGAGCCAAGACGAAAACGAAAACCGCATCACCGAGCTCGAAATTCAGCTCGCCCACATGGAAACCGTGATGAGCGATCTGTCTGACATGATCAAATCCCAATGGGATCGGATTGATGTTCTGGAACGGCGCAATAAATTAATGTCTGATGATATTAAACGGATGATCGATTTTCTCCGTACATCACCAGAAGACGACGCTCCACCGCCGCACTATTGATCCCAAAGGGCTTTGCCCAAGGGATGCCCACCAAGCCAAACGCGGCTCGCCAGAAAAAAGCGAAAATGACGTGACCAATCTGTATCTCGATATCCCCGTTTTCGACGATTTCGCACAGGTCCTTGATGGCGATGTCTATCACCCCTTACCAGACGATTGGTGGGTCGGTACGTCAGACATCGTTGGTTCGACCAAGGCGGTTGCCGCGGGTCGATATAAGGACGTCAATATGGTTGGCGCATCGGTCATTTGCGCGGTTAGCAACGCCCTTGGTCATTCCGATTATCCCTTTATCTTTGGCGGAGATGGCGCAAGCTTCGCCTGCCCGCCCGATCACATCGATGAAGTCCGCGAAGCCATGGCTGCGACCGCGACGTGGGCGCGCGAAACCCTTGATCTGGAACTGCGGGTCGGGTTGACAAAGATTGCCGATATTCAGGCAAGTGGCCGCACCGTGCGCGTGGCACGCTATGCCGTCTCCCATCCGGTGTCTTACGCCATGTTTAATGGCCGTGGCCTTAAATGGGCCGAAGATCGGATGCGTGAAGGCGTTGGTGTGATTGAACCTGCTGCCCCCGGAACCCGACCGGATTTGACCGGTCTTTCATGCCGCTGGTCACCAATCAAGGCTGATGGCGATGATCAGATCATGTCGATCATTGTTCAACCCGATGATGACCGGGCAAAGTTTGACGCGGTTGTCGCCGGATTGCTTGAAATCCTTGATGACGGTCCACGCAAAAGCAGCCCCGTGCCGGCTGAAGGTCCCGATTTTGCCTTTCCCCCGCCCGGGCTCAAGCTTGAAGCACGCGCGACCGAACATAAGGAAGGCGGCTATATCAAGGCCTGGCTAAAGGCGTTTTACATCTCCTTGATCGCGCTAATCCTGATGAAAACCGGCTGGAAGCTCGGCGATTTTGATCCAAAGCGCTATCGCGATTACACCGGCTATAACACCGATTTTCGCAAATTCGGCGATGGCCTTTGGATGACGATCAATTGCAGTGCCCAACGCGGGGCTGAAATTGATGATTACCTGCGTGCGGCGGAAAATCGCGGCGACATTCATTTTGGCACGCACCTTCAGCGCACAGCGATCATGACCTGCATCGTGCCGTCGATCACCAATGATGCCCATTTCCATTTCCTTGATGGTGGCGAAGGTGGCTATACCGCAGCGGCATCGGTCTATAAGGCCAAGATGAAAAAACAGTTGGCCAATACGCCCACACCGGCACATGCGTAAAATGCATCAATGATCTTGCATTGATAGATTTATTGCATGACAGGGCAATTTGCCGGAAAATGACCCGATCCTTTTCTGATCGGGAAGACCCACATGGACAGCCGCGAACTTGAAGCGCTGATTGCCGTTGCGGACGAGCAATCCTTTCACAGCGCTGCCAATCGACTTGGCCTGACGCAACCCGCTGTCACACGACGTATTCAGCGTCTGGAAGACCGCATTGGCGCATCCCTGTTTGATCGCGCGACCAAACCGTTGCAACCGACATTGGCAGGCCACCGCGCCCTGACAGAGGCGCGTGATCTTTTGCGCCGCCTTGATGGTTTTAGCGATGCGATCACCGGCAACACCAAGCGCGAAGGGCCATTTCGACTGGGGCTTAGCCACGGCGCAGCGCCGCTTATGGCCGCATCGGAACTCCGCGCGCTTCATGAAGCCTTCCCCGATATGTCGCTTACGATCCGTAGTGGCTGGTCAGCTGAACTCCTGCCGCTTCTCCGACGTGGCGAAATTGATGCCATGCTGTCGCTTGATGGCCCGAATGGCATTGTTGGCGGCATTCAAACCCGCGATCTTCCGGCAAGCTTGCAGCCACAAACATTGCTTGATGATCAGATCGTTGCCATCGGCCCGAAATCCGGCCGCCATCATCCAACCAGCATCGCCGAACTTGCCAAATATCCGATGATCCTGATGCCAGAAGGTTGCACCTTCCGTGCGCTTGGCAATGCATGGGCACGCAAAAACGGGGTTGAGTTTAATTCCGTGCTTGAGGTATCCGCCCTTGAACTGCAGATCGAAATGGTCGCCGCCGGGGCCGGATACGGCATCATGGCCCGACGGTTTTGCATGCACAGCCCGGCCCATGACCGCATCCGTATTCTTGACATTCCCGGCATGAATTGGGGCATGGCCATCACCCTGATCCGCCGGACATCAAGTGCGGATCTCAACGACATTATTGACAAGGTTGGTGAAATTGTCGTTCGTGCAGGGGCGGCATCAAATCTTGACCATGCACAAATGTTATCAGCCTCATAATCCGAATGAATTGGACGCATGCCACCACTGCGTTCATGATCGCCACCAAATTGGCCTCGGCCGCAAACAATCCCTCTCGGAGGAACATCTATGAGCCCCACTCAAAGCCCGCTTCACAGCCCCGGGCGCATGGCCCTTATGCGGGCCACCAAATGGTTCCCTTGGCTGGTTCTGCTTTCGGGCTGTCTTGTCCTGTCGCTGAACCTTGGGGTGCGCCAGTCGCTTGGCCTTTTCATTCCCGACATGCTCAATGACACCGGCTGGACTGCGGCCACCTTTGGTCTGGCCTTTGCCATTCAAAACCTGATGTGGGGTATTTCCGCCCCGATCGCCGGTGCGCTTGCCGATCGTTATGGCACGACCCGCACCCTTATTGGCGGTGCGGTTCTTTATGGTCTTGGCCTTTATATGATGGGCACGTCCCAGTCACCGGGCGAATTGCATCTGACCGCAGGCTTCCTGATCGGGACCGGCGTTGGTGCCACCAGCTTCCCGGTTGTTCTGGCCGCGATCAGCCGTGTGTTTAGCGCACAAAAACGAAGCTTCGCCCTTGGTCTGGCATCGGCTGGCGGATCGGTTGGCCAGTTGGTGATGGCCCCGACTACCCAGGCAATGAACAGCTCGCTTGGTTATGTTGCTGCCCTTGTGATCCTGGCGGGTATTTCGATGCTGATCATCCCGGCGGCCTTTGCCATGACCGGCAAGGCAGAAGGCAATAGCCCGTCGGCAAGCCCCGATCTTGGTCCGCAAAGCCTGATGGCGGCATTCCATGAAGCACGCAATCATCGTGGCTTCCTGCTTTTGACGGCGGGCTTCTTTGTCTGTGGCTTCCATATCGCCGTGATTGCCACCCACCTTCCGACCTTTACCGAGCTTTGCGGTTTGCCGCGTTCGGTCGCGGCCGAAGGTCTGGCATTGATCGGTGCTTTTAACATTATCGGCACCCTGACGGCGGGTTGGGCCGGTGGCAAATGGCGCAAGAAATATGGCCTGTCGTTTATTTACGGCATGCGCGCGCTTGTCATCGTGATCTTTATCTTCTCGCCCAAAACGTCTGAAACCATCTTGCTGTTTTCGGCATCGATGGGCGCACTGTGGCTGTCGACCGTGCCGCTGACCAGTGGCCTGATCGCACAGGTATTCGGCCCGCGTTACATGGCCACCCTGTTTGGCATTGTGATGCTGTCCCATCAGATCGGCGCGTTCTTTGGCGCATGGATGGGCGGCATTGTCTATGACCTGACCGGCAATTTTGACGCGGTCTGGTGGGCGTCTGTCGCGCTTGGTGTCTTTGCCGCAGTCGTACATATGCCAATTGATGATCGGGAATTGCGCGTGGCTGCCAAGGCCTAAGCATTTCCGAAAACACCTTCTTAAAAGCAGCGATCAGCACCGGTTGATCGCTGCTTTTTTATGGCCTTTGCGCAAGTGTCAAGTTGGGTTAAAACGCAGGCCATGGACAGACCGATTTACATGACCCCCGAAGGGTTAGAGACCCTTAGATCCGAACTCGACCACCTTTGGAAAAAGGAACGGCCCGAAGTCGTTGCCGTGGTGCATTGGGCCGCGGGCAATGGCGACCGTTCGGAAAACGGGGATTACATCTATGGCAAAAAGCGCCTGCGCGAAATTGACCGTCGCGTACGATATCTGCGCAAGCGGATCGAAGATGCGGTCGTTGTCCGTTCGGACGAACAGCCTGATCACGCCCATATCTTTTTTGGTGCTACGGTCACCTATGTCAACGCACGCGATGAAGAAAAAACCATCCGCATCGTTGGCGAGGACGAGGCCGACAGCCTTAATGGCAAAATCAGCTGGATTTCCCCGGTTGCCCGCGCGTTGATGAAATCAGGTGTCGGCGATGTGGTGACGGTACGAACACCGTCCGGCGAAGACGAACTCGAAGTTCTTGAAATCAGCTATCCGGGCTAAGCCCTACATCCGGCTTTTGACCCGCCGCGTCGGTTCCGCCTGAAGCGGATCATCGGGCCAGTAATGTTTGGGATAGCGTCCCTTCATCTCGGCTTTTACCTGGGCATATGACCCGTTCCAGAACCCGATAAGATCGCTTGTAACCTGAATGGGGCGTTGGGCGGGTGACAGCAAATGAAGCGTCACGGCAACCTTGCCATTTGCAACCTTTGGCGTTTCAGTCGCGCCAAACATTTCCTGCATACGCACCGGAAGGGCCGGAATATCGCCGCTATAATCAATGCGGATATTGGACCCGGTCGGGACTTGCCAATGGGTTGGTGCCAGACGGTCCAATTCCTGTCGCTGGTTCCAGTCAATCACGGCAAGTAATGCTTCGGACAGATTGATTTGTTTGAGCTGTCCGCGCTTGGTGACTCCGGTCAAATACGGCGCGATCCAGTCTTCAAGCGATCCCACCAAGCCATCATCAGACATATCAGGCCAAGCATCACCTTCAACCCGATGCAAGAACGCCAGCCGTTCGCGAAGCCCCTCTGATGCCTTGTCCCAGCCCAAACAATGCAGGCCAAGTTTACGAATGCCTTCGATCATGGCGGCCGAGATTGCATCGGGATCGGCTTCGTCATGCGTGGCTTTTTCATCAAGCACAAGCGCACCAATCCGGCGTTGCCAGCGGGCCTGCACCGCGTCGCTTTGGCTATCCCAAAAGACCTCCGTGCCTTCGGATATCTGATCGGCGAAATGGGTTTCAAGGGTTGCACGCGCGACCGGTGCGGCAAGATAAATCTTGGCCTCGCGCGCCTGCCCGTCGAGCTCCGCCACAGCGATATAAGCTTCACGCGCCAAGCTGTCCTCATTGGGCAAAACGCCCCCGCGCCCGCCCGACAGGCGATAGCGTGCATCGCCCCCTTTACGCCGCTCGCCAATCCGGTCGGGATACGCAAAGGCCAGCAGAAGACCCACTTCATCGGCACGATCAACGCGGGCTTCTGTTGGTTTTGCCAGGCCAGATTGCTTGGACGCTTGCGTCAGGTGGCGGGAAAGTTGTTTGGCCGCCTCAGCTATCATTTTCGGTGAACGACCCTGTTTAATCGCATCGACGCGCAGGCGTAAATCCGCCCCGCGCCCGCGCAAGAAATCGCGGTCCGAAAGCAACGCTGCCAAGGCACAGGCTGATTGCTCCAATCCCAACCCCGCGCCACGCAACATCATATGCGCCAAGCGCGGATGAACCGGCAATCCGGCCATCGCCGTTCCCATCGGCGTAATGCGGTTATCGCCATCAATTGCCTCAAGCGTGCGCAAGACATCGCGTGCCTGATCAATCTTGGCGGTTTCGGGCACATCAAGCCACGGCAGGCTTTTGGGGTCCGTCACACCCCAGCGCGCCAGCTCCAAGGTTAGCGGGGCCAGATCGGCCTCGGCAATTTCGGGGGCGGTAAAGGGCGCACGGGCGCGCTGTTCGTTTTCCGGCCACAGGCGATAACAAATGCCCGGCTCCAATCGCCCGGCACGGCCACGGCGTTGTTCGGCACTGGCTTGCGAAGATTTGACCGTAACAAGCCGCGTCATGCCCGATGCCGGATCAAACCGCGGCAGGCGTTGAAGGCCACTATCAACCACCACCCGGATGCCATCAATGGTAAGCGAGGTTTCAGCAATCGCGGTTGCCAGCACGACCTTGCGCTTGCCCGCCGGGGTCGGCTGGATCGCGATATCCTGCGCCTTGCTTTCCATCGCGCCATAAAGCGGGGCGATGATGGTATCGGCGCCGACCGTACCTTTAAGTGCTGCCTCAACCCGGGTGATTTCGCCTTGTCCGGGCAGGAAGGCCAGGATCGATCCGCTTTCTTCCCGAAGGGCTGCTTTGATCGCCGCCGTCATTTCCGCATCGATGCGGACATTGCCCCATTTATCGGGCTTGGGCGGGATGTATTTGGTTTCAACCGGATAGGCGCGGCCTTCTGACGTGATCACCGGGCAACCGCCCATCAGACGCGCAATCGGATCACCATCAAGGGTGGCCGACATGACAACAATGCGCAAATCATCACGCAGCGCCCCTTGGGTTTCAAGCGCCAGGGCAAGGCCTAGATCGGCATCAAGTGATCGTTCATGAAATTCATCAAACAGGATGGCGGCAATACCGGTCAGCTCCGGGTCATCCTGGATCATGCGAACCAGAATACCCTCGGTCACGACCTCGATCTTTGTATCCTTGGAAACCTTGTTATCGAACCGCACGCGATAACCGACACGCCCGCCAACCGCCTCGCCCAACAACTGCGCCATGCGCCGTGCACTGGCGCGCGCCGCCAATCGGCGGGGCTCAAGCATGATGATCTTCTGATCTCCACGCCACGCGCAATCAAGCAACGCCAACGGCACCTTGGTCGTCTTACCCGCCCCCGGTGGCGCTTGCAGCACCGCATTGGTGCCAGCCTCGAGCGCGGAAACCAATTCCGGCAAGACGGCATCAATGGGAAGGGCGGGGAAGATGTTTGACATCGGGGTCTTTCGATTTGCAGGTCAGGCTTTGGGTTATTTCGCAAATCAGGCGTTTGGGCAAGCCCTGCCCGCGTTAACGCGGTGCGACCAACGGCCGGGCTGCCAATAAGATACCGCGATCCCCAGCCATCCGTTGCAGGGTTTTCATCCCACGCGTCAGGCCATACAGCACTTCCATTTCGCCCGATGCCTTGGCCTGTGTCGCGGCGGCACGCGTGACGGCATAAAGCCCCCGAAAGCTATCTTCATCCAACGCGCGCAGGGCATCCTCCTTTGCCACCCGATCCGGATCAGGATGGGCAAAGGTAAGTGGGGATTTGGGATCAAACGTGATTTGGTTACTATGTTTCATCGACATCTTTTCTATCACGATTGAAAGCCCCCAGACCATCCAGGCCTGCGTCCAGCGCATATAATTTTGCTGGTCTTTCCCAAACCGGCCAGTTCCGGCAAAGAACACATCACGCGACGGATCAAAGAGGTTCTTGCACGCCCAGTTCGCGACATACACGGCACCATCAACATCACCAAACCGGCAAAGGCCCGCCATGGCTTGCGCCACCGCATGGGCATCAAGATAGCCACCTTTGCCTGCAAAACTGCGCGGAATGCCCTGATCATCAAAGCACTGCGCCCGATAAAATGCCCAGCCGCGGGTTATGGCATCCCCCAAACCCGTCATCCCCGTATTCCGAAACCGATCCAACAGATCAAGAATGTAGCCCGTGTGAAACCCGTCGATAAAACCGTGGTGATGACGCGTGCCATAAGCCCAACTGCCATCCGTGCGCTGTGCTGCAATCACCCGACGTACAGCCAATTCTGATTTCGAATGCCCCGGCCGAACACGATTAAGCGCAAAAGCCGCCCACAAACTGGCATTATGAATTTCCGCACTGTCATGATCGAAATAGGCAAAATAGCCATCCCGCCAAAGCCGGTTTTCAATGAAATCCGCAGCTTGGATCAAGGCAGGATGTTCGCGCCCCAGGCCATCGGTGATCAGCGCATCAAGCACAAAGCTCGTGACAATCGCATTGCTCTGCCTCCGCTTGGCGTGGAAAGCCCGCGCTTGCCACTCAAACGGATATCCCCATCCCCCGACCGGATTTTGCAGCGTTAAAAGCTGGTCGCGAAAGTCCCGAAACTTCACCCCACCTGCGGCACCGTTCAGAAGCGCCAACGTCTTCGGATTTACGGACGGCGGGATCATTGCAAGTAATCGCAAAACACGTGGCCCGCGCTTAACGGCTTGAAGCCAGCAAAGCCGTGCGAACCGAAACCGCCCCAAGCCACTTGCCTGAAACAACGGGCTTTCCAGCCCATCAAACGGATCAGCCCCGGCATAGTGATCCCGTGCCATGCGCGCCAGTACCCGATCCCGGATAGCCTTCAGATCATGCTGGTTCATGGTAACCGCCTTGCCTTATCGCGACACCAGCCGCCATCCCGGCACAGATCAGATAATGACCATAATTCAGCGTATTATCCGTCACCATCGTCACCATGACCGAAAGTAAGATACAGATCGCCAAACGGCTCGCACGCACGTGCCACAGCATCACACTCCACCCGGCCGTCCATAGCAAAGCCCCACTGCTCCCGGTCTCAAACAAAATCCGGAAATGATCGTTATGAAGCGCCCCAAAGGATGTGAATGATGTGTAGCCAGACAAGATCGCCTCAACCGACCCGGCACCAAAACCAAGCCACTGCCGTGAGGCCGGGGCCGCCAGCCAGATGTCGGCAAATTCGCGCCAGAAGACCAATCGCCCACTGTCATGGGTCAATAGAAGCCGCGGCAGCTTCTCGGCGGCCAACCATCCGACAACGCCAATAACCGCCAAGCCAACCATCCATGTGATCGCACGCGAAAACCGCAACAGCCCAAGAAGATTAAGGGTCATCGCCAGAACCGCGATCCGCGTTTGGCTCAGCAATACGGCACCACCGGAAATCACCGCCAACACCCCGCGCCAACGCGGTTCAAAAACCGATGCCAAGGCAAAAAGCCCCAAAAACAGAAACGGCTGGTTCAACCGCGCCCCTTCATGGGTGGGGTAGAACGAACTGGTCGCGAGCAGATACAACACTAACGCGGGCACCATGATCCGTACTGCATCTCGCCCGATCAAAGCCCCGACGAGGATGCCGACTGGTAACATCATTACATTGCCAATCAGTCGAAGCCTTTCCAACCCATCGCCCGTTCCGATGCCGATCAGCCCCAAGAATGCCAGTAGCACCAACGTGCCTAAGACAACCATTGCCGAGAGCCGAAAACCGCGCCCAAACCCAAGCAGGATCGAAGCCCAAAACACCAACAGCACGATCTTCGATACCATGCCGCCCGCCGACAAAAGCCAGAGCGAAATCACCATCACCGCATTGCCAATCACCAGAAGCCACAGCGGCACTATCGAGCGCCCCGAAGTCGACTGCTGTTGAACACCTGCCATCTGGTTCATACCACACCCACAGATTGAGCCAGGACAGGCACATAAAACTCAGCTAGGCTGAAGACCTTGTAATCAAAGCAGATTGGCAACGCTTGATGCTTCGGCTGGCGCATTTTTGTCTGATGGCCCAAATCGTTCTGGCCCCGCTTCTCTTGGGCGGAGCTCGCCCATGGGCAATCGCCATTCTGTCGATCATGAGCGGTCTGGGCATTCTTGCTGTTTGCATAACCCGCAAGCAGATTTCCATCCCACGCTATCTGATCCGGATTTGGGGCGTTGCCGTGGTCATGTTGGGCTGGAGCCTTCTGCAATCCCTGCCGATTTGGCCCATGCAGGATTACCCGTTCAACGCCACGCAAATTGCCCTGTATCCAAATGCCTGGATGGGGTTGGCGGCAAACCTGATCTGGTTGATCGCCACAATCACGTTGAGCAGTCTCTTGGCGCAGGGCCGGTCCCAAACACTGCTGAATGGTGCCATCAAGGTAGTAATCGCCAGCAGCGCACTTCAGGTCGGGCTTGCCGCCCTTGCCAGCACAATGGATTGGCAAACAACGTTCTGGTTTGGCAAATCGGCTCACCTTGATGACTGGACCGGAAGCTTTGCCAACCGCAATGCGTTTGGCATCTTTCTCGGCTTTGGCCTTTTGGGCGGTTTGTATCTTTTTGCCCAAAACAAGGCGCAAGGCATTGGACGAAGACTTGATCAATCCGGTGGCCTGTTGGCCTTGGCGCTCATTTTCGCCGTCGCATTGCTTGAAAGCCACTCGCGTAGTGCAGTGGCCCTTACCCTGATTGGTACTTTGATATTTCTGACCCTGAATACGCCGCAGACGACCTTCAAAGTGATCGGAAAACGAGCGCTGTTTGTCGGTTTTGGGATCCTCGCCCTGATCATTTTGATCGACATTACCTCCCCCGAACTGAGCACGCGATTTATCGAATTGGCGCGCTCTGATTTGATCCAGCGCGATGATGCCTGGCATACCGCGATCCTGGCAATTCAGGATCGCCCCATAACCGGTTTTGGCTTTGATAGCGTGGCGCTCGTGATGGGTCATTTCGCCACCGCCGGACTGAATACCAACGCCCATTGGTTTAGCAGCCACAACCTGCTTCTGGACGCCGCAATCATGTTTGGCATTCCAGCAACTCTGACCGTTTTGACTGCCCTTGGCTTAATGGCAACCAATGCCGTCATATGTGCCCCAAACGGAACCATTCGCGCATTCGTGCTGGCCTTAGTCAGCATGGCCATGATCGGGTCCCTCATCGGCTGGGTCATGTCAATGCCTGCCCTCATTCTGCCGATTGCGATTGCAATAATGGCATGCCGTGAAGCCGCGCCTGCCAGGACGCTCGCAATGCATCAACCCGCCGATCCGATGGCGCAATCGCCCGTGCCAGATCAAACAGCTTCGCGCTGATCGGCAAATTATCCGCCCCACTCAGAAACGCCGCATGCGCCTTGACCGATAACAGAAACGGATCAAACGGCGTATCGCTCAAGCGCTGATCCACGACCTCGGCCATTTGCGCAGGATCATGCGATTTGAGTTTGTCTGAAAGCTCTTGGCGATTTGGCTCCGCCCGCAACCCATCCCCGTTGGCAATCGCCCTTTCGACGTCACGCACATGGCGCAACGCTGAACCTTCATAAGCCAGTTGCCCGATGCCAGTTCCGAGCGCCACAACAGCAATTGCCAGAACAAGCACCCTCATCGCCCTTGCTCCGTCGCAGTCTGCGTGCTGGTTGCCTTCCCATACGCCAAGCGCGGTCGGGCACTATTGAGCACCACGCCATCGGGCACAACGCCAGCGGTGCGCAACTGATCAAGCGCATGGGTGATATCGCGGCGATTGCTATGACCACAGCGCGCAGCAAACAAGGTCACATCTGCCAACCGCGCCGCCAAAACCCCGTCGGCAACGGCCAAAACCGGCGGCGTATCAATGATGATATGATCAAAGCGCGTACGAAGCGCGGCAACGATCCCTTCAAGCTTGCTTTCAATCAAACCAGTTGAGATCTGCCCCGGCATGGCCATTCGGGCACCAAGATAATGCTGGCCATCGACCACACAGATCGCCTGATCAAGCGCGCAATCACCAGCCAAAAGAGTGGTCAGATCACCATGCGCCCCCTGCTCGCCAAATCCGGCGGGATCGTGCAGGTCGGCATCAAGCAGAATGACGTTTGCCCCAAGTGCGGAAAGCTTTGCCGCCAGGGCCCGCGCGATATGGGTTTTACCATCCCCGGTCGAGGCAGAACCAACCGCAATCACTTGCCCCTTCTTGGGGGCGGCTGCTTCAGATTTTTGCCCGAGAATGCGCATTAAAACCGCCAGATGACCAAACGCCTCATCTAGCACTTTATCCGCGCCGCGATCATCGGGAATACGGGCATAAAGCGGGATGCCAAGCCGGCTTTCGGCATCAAAATCATCATGAATGGTTTGATCAAAGTAATGACGCAGCAGCACCGCACTGATTGCCGCCAAAAGGGCAATCATCACTGCAAGCATCGCGAGATCGCGCTTGTTTGGAAACTCCGCAATATTTGGCCTGGTCGGAGCCCGCAGGATTTCTACATCACCGCGAAAACCTGCCATGTCACGGCGCAAGGACTGCACGCGCTGACCCAGTTCCTGCACGCCATCACGCGCCAGCGCCACAGACCGAAGCAAGGCTACTTGTCCTTGCAAACGGGCGTTTCGCGACGCCAATCGGCTTTGCCATTGATCGCGTTGGCCGGTGATCAGACGGAGTTTTTCCTCGGCACTTGCAAGTTCCAAAGCCAGCTGATCAACCACGTTATCGACCGCAAAGCTTAATTCTGATCTGGTATCTTCAAGCTCCTGAACCTTGCCCTGCATGATCGGGTGCTTGGGGCCATAGCGTTGATCAAGGGCGATCAATTCCTGCTTCTTGCGATCAAATTGAAGCGAAAGCTGCCGGATAACCGGGTGGCTCGCGACATCGGAAATCGTCAGAAGCGTATCCAGATCATGCGCGTTCGATCGCAACTCGGCCGCCACCCTAAACCCGGTGACTTCCTGCGAAAGCGCCTCTGCCTGCTCATCCAGCGCATAAATCCGACCCAGCATCAGCTTGCCTTCGCCTTCATCAAGCACACCTGCTTGTTGTTGCCAAAGGGCCAAATCGGTTTCGAGTTTGGCAAGTTCGAATTTTGCTTCCTCAAACTGACGGCTGGCTTCAGAAAGTTCGGTTCGAACGGTTTGCTTTTGCCGATCTTCACGCTGCCAGACATAGCTTTCCGTGATCGCTGCCAATGCCTTGTGCGCGACAACGGGGTCATTGGCGGTAAATCCCAATTCAACCGCTGCCGCATTGCCGATCCGCTCGGCATCAATCGCCCCCCGCAGGCGATTGAGCATCGCCATTTCATCAGATTGCAGAGACTGGCGGTTTGCGGGGTTCATGACTTGGGACATGATGTGCGCAAGAATGCCGCCATTTTGAGGCGCCATCACCAATGTCACATCTTCACCGCGCAAAACTGAAAGTGCGGTTGCCAGCGTCTCCTGCCCACGGATTTCGGCAATCACGGTTTCGATCTGTTGCGCCGTGAACCCGGTGCGTGGGTTTTCCAGACCGCCCGACATTGCCCGCTCGGAAAATGGAGCCGCCTCAATCAATCCGATCTCGGCCACCGCGCGGTAATCTTGTTTCCAGTTTGAAATCAAACCGAGCATCACGGTCAGCACGGCGACAAACACAAGGCACGCGACACCACGACGCTGCCACATAATCAAAACCAGATCGCGCAAGCTCGGATCAAATCGATCAGACGTTTGGGCGGCTCGGTTTGCGGTTTGCACGCGCGTTTCCATCATCTCGGGCTCGCATCCTCAAGCTCGGGCACATCGCTCAGATCCTCGTACTCGGTGTAGGTCCGGGATGTGATCGTCGGTCCACCGACAACTCCTTCGTCAAGCTGCGTGAACCGACCAAACCCGCGCCGTTCCCTCTCAGTCGCCTTTAGAGGAACCGAGTGATTCGCTTGACGCTCTGGCGCTGAGCCAACAAACGGCCTGCTACCCGCAAAACTGATTAGATCGACATGTCTTGCAACGACCAAACGGCTGGCGATCCCAGAAGCATTTCGCAGAACAACGGCAGAAAACTGCTCTGGCAGAGGATGCATTGCACTTAAATTGGCAAGCACCCCACCAAACACCGTTTCAATCAGAAAGCTGTTTGCCCCGGCCTTCGCCAGAAGGGCCTGAAATAGATCAAGCATTTCCCGGATGCTTTGATCAGAGATAAGCACGCCTTGCGCCCACATCCTTTCAGTGATGGCATTTATCAGTTGGCGGAGATCTTGCGGATTTGAAACCGCAGAAATGTTGGTTGCCAACCATTCTAGTGCCGCTTCTTGATCAGCGAGATCAAAGTCGGGTGTGGTAAAACTCGCCGCGCGCCCATCAATGCCAAACATCAGAACAAGCCCAACTGCCCCGGCAATCGCGGCCTTCTGCACAGCCGATCGCATCCGACCAAAATGAAGCCGACCAATTTCGGGGAGCACCAACTGGGCAAAGGCAAACAGACCACTCGCATAGCGCGGCAACATGTAACGCGGCTGACAACAAATCCGCCACAGGAACTCCAGCCCCGCCTGTTGCCAAATCTTCGGCGCACGCTGGATATCGCCTGCCAGTACATCAAACGCTCCGCCAACCCCCATGGCGAACCGGCACCCTGATTGCGGCGCGAACCGATCAACAAACAACTCTTTGCGGGGGGATGGCAAGGCGACAAACAAGGCATCGGCATGTGATTGACGGACAATTTCGGTAAGCTTGGCATCATCAGGTTCATAACCATGATGCGCGCCCGCAATCACAAGCCCCGGATAAGTCCTCAGCAGCTTTGCTTGCAGCTTCTCCAAAACATCTGGTTTGGCACCAAGCAGAAAGACACGGGTTTGATCCGCACTAAAACGCGTCAGCAAATCGATCATGAGATCAATGCCCGTCACACGTTCCGGAATGGATATGCCCAGAAACCGTGCTGCCCAAACAATGCCCATACCATCCGCCGAAAGGCACTCACCCTTTGCCAGGGCATTGAAAAGTTCTGGATTGCTATGCGCGTGTGGCAGCTTGACCGCACTTAACGAATGCTGTCGGAAACAATTGGATGCCGCCGTCGCATCGGGCTCCGCCAGATGTGCACAGATATCGGCACATAGTTGTTCGCGCCGTCTGAGATCAAGTTTCAGACCGAAAAACGGCCCGTTACTTGCCAGTTTCCCTTGTCGCATTCACCGCCCCTGTCAGCCCCAATCTGAACGCCCGGCAGTCCCACCCAAACTATTTTATTGTTTGTCCGCTGATACTTATGCCGATGGACAAGTATAGCTTTAGTCGTTGATGCTGATGGTAACTTATGATTGAGTTATCGACAACAACAGCATCCCAAGGTGATTGATGCCGTGCAGGTGACAGTGCTGACCAACCTTGTGCCACCCTACCGGCTTGATGCCTATAACGCCTTGCATGGCTTGGCTTACAAGGTCGGCGGCAGGCTAACTGTCATTTGTACCAATCGCACAGAACCGCAACGAAACTGGGCCAAGACATCGGGTGACTTTACCCATCAAACACTTGATGGCTTGGTTCTTCCGCTCGGCGAAAATCGCACCTTCTCAATCCCGATAGGCACCAAGAACGCGCTCCACCGAGCGACGCCAGATGCCCTGATCCTGAACGGATTTGGCATCGCCCAATGGCAAGCGGCCCGCTGCGCACATATCCGCAACATTCCCACCATCCTGCAATTTGATGGCTGGATCGGCTCGGACCAGACATATGCCAATACCGTCCGCAAATATATCCGACATCAAATGATCGCGAAGGCAGATGGATTTGTCGCCGCAAGTTCGCGCGGGAAAGAATGGTTTCAGCAATTCGGCGCCACCGAGACCGATATTTCGGTAGCTCCGATCCCGACCTCGTTTCCACCGCCACGAGTTCTGAAGAGTTTCGCAGACCGAGCCTATGATTTGACTTGGTGCGGCCGCACAACCAAAGCAAAAGGGCTCGGTATTTTCCTCAAGATCGCAGCAGACCTCAAGAAACGCGGAACCATCAAACGGATCGCCATCATCGGCTGCACGGATCTCGAACAGGCTCAATCTGATCTCTCGGCATCCGGGCTCAGCGATGCAGCAGATCTCCACCCACAGCTCTCCCCGATCGAAGTCCCAGAGTTTCTCTCCAACAGTAAACTCTGCCTGTTTCCAAGCCGCAATGACGCTTATGGCGTTGGCGTGATCGAAGCCATCGCATGTGGCACAGTTGCGCTCGCGAGCCCGCTGGTCGGCTGTGCGCCAGATGTGTTGGACCGCTCCGAAATCATCGATATCAGCAGCTTTGAGGATTGGGTTACCGCTTCTCAAGCGCTACTGAGAAACCAAATTTTGTGGCAACGAACTCAGCAATCCCAAGCCAACAACATCAAGAACAACACAGCAAACCATCAAGCCCGAACCCTCTGGGAAGCCCTGCAACAGGCATCCTACGAAACAACACGGGTGCGGCGATGGAGCTGATCACACCAGTCTCGAAGCAGCTGAGTTTTGGCCCAAAAGTCTGGATGATCAGTCGCGTTGATCAGGCATCGATTTTGGCGACGCACCTTACCGCCCAAAATCGATTGGTACACTGGGATAGCTTCTGGCGACATGATGGTAATGGGCTCATTCGCCCACCATCACGCAAAACCGATCCTTCCCTGATGAACATTCCCGGTCGTCATCTGTTTCCGGATCTGATGGGAAAGGTTGCCCGGACACTAAACCTGCCGGCCCCCAACCTCTATTCCGATATCCCGCTGTCCCTTCTTGCCGCACGTAACCTGCCCAAGGCAGATATTTTGCACGGTCAGGGCAATTACAGCCTTCCAGCCATGCGTCGCGCCAAGGCCAACGGAATGATCACGATATCGGACGTGACAGGGCAGCTCGCAGAAATCCGCCAACAGCAGTTGGGTGCCGAATACGCTGCCCACAACCGAACCTACCGCGAGATATCAAACTATCTCGCCAAACGTCGTACCGCAGAAGCCCACTTCGCCGATGCCGTCTTTGCTCCGTCTGATGCAGTCGCAGAGGGCCTGCAACGATGCGGCATCAGCCCAAGCAAAATCCTCCTCGTTCCTTTCACCTCTCCACGTTGCAAGAATCTTCTGGATCGCCGACGGCCAGAGCGAGCCGATACCGTCATTCGCGTGCTTTATGTCGGAAATCTGTCGCTGGCCAAGGGAACGGCCCATCTGCTGAGTGCTTGGACGGACCTTCGCAATCAATTCAAACAACGCATTGAGCTCACACTTGTCGGATCGGCAAAACCCTGCGCCCAAAACCTGCTGTCGGACTTGCCGGATGGCTGCAATTGGCTGGGCCCGCGCTCCGCGCAAGAGGTTGCTGATCTAATGCTGGGCGCTGACATCTTTGCATTCCCGAGCCTGTCAGAGGGCAGCAGCCTTGCTGTGATGGAGGCCATGGCAGCCGGATGTGCCATTGTCACAACCTTTGACGCAGGAAGCCCGATCAAGAACCACATCAGCGGCCTTCTTATCCCACCGCGCGATCCAGTGACGCTTGCAACGGCTGTCTCGACCCTGATTAACAATCCAACCATGCGGCGCAACCTTGGCCAGATGGCACGCGACCAAATCCGCGACGAGCTGCGAACCGGTTATGGAGCACGGGTTGATGCGGCCTATGACATCGTGATGTCGCGTCATGGATAGGGTTTTTCACGCCATCATCCCATCGCTTTATCCGCTCTGGATGGTTTCAGCAAACCTGATCTCCCGGTTTGGCGGCATGATCATCCTGATCCTGATCGGCCATGCATTTGCAGATCAGATACTCGGGACATATTTTGCGCTTCTCGCAACCATTGGACTTGCGGTAACGGCAACCCAGGCCGGGTCGGGCCCGTTACTCATCCGCCTCGCCCAAGCCAATCAAATGCGCAGCGCCCTTGTCGTAATAGCAATCCGATTGGCCATAGCTTTGGCGGCAACCGTTGCCATGATCAGCATGAGGGATCATCCAATCGGGCTCTACTGGCCGTTACTTTTGTTGCCTTTGGCTGCTGCATTGGCACCGGATTGGATCATTGCGGCTAGAACCGAATTCTCAAAGCTTAGCCTCATTGCTGTTTGCGGCCAGATGGCAGGCATTATCGTCGCTGCTTGGGTTACGTTGACAAAGGCTTCAATCGCGCTGTTTGCCATCGCCCCGGCGATCTCTACCGCAAGCTTGATGCTTGGTGCTCTCCTCGCCTACCGCTCCAATAATCCCGTCACAGTCAAAAGCTATGAACTACAGCATTCCAATACGGGCTTGATCGGCTTCACCCTCCTCGCAGGCTTCCTGCCCAACCTCGATTTCGTGCTGCTGAACACAGGCGATGACACTGTTTTCCTGGCCCAACGCATCTTTCTGTTTTGCGCAGGCCTGATCGCAGCCATCACCGCGACCTTGTTTGCCAAACGCGTGGTTGGCGCCGCTCGCGATATATGGCTCATGGCACCGATGGCGGCAGTTTCTGGCATGTTGTTGCTGGGCCCGGGCTTCGTCGCCCATCTGATCTATGCCGATCCAAACCCGCAACTGATCGAACTGATCCAAACCGGTGCGCTTTGGCCCGTCCTGATGGCAATCATCTCGCGTCAAATCCTGATCCTGCAGGAAAACGCCAATGCCAAGTGGCTCGGCTGGTTCTGTTTGCTTGCCATGGTCGGCACCGCGTTCGTCTTGCCCGACCCAAGCAACGCGTCAGAGGTCATCATTCTCGTTCAACTGCGTTTGGCAGCCATCCTTTTCGTACTCTTGGCCTGGCAACGACATATCCGTCTACGGCGGATCCGCACATGACGGAGCTGAAGGCAAAAATCGCGCATGATCGCCTTATGGATGGTCACTTTGGTGACATCCATTTTGGCGCATGGGGTATTGAATGCTCGGACAGGAACTCCTTCGTCACGCTGACGGATACATCGCGCAAGGCGTTTTTCAAGGACGGTGTTTGGCACTTGGCAAGTGGCCGACTGAAGATAGAGCTGAAGACTGCGCAAACCTCCGCAAGCACCCTAACGATCAAGGCTGCCTTCACTGCCCTTGACGACATCGCGTTACAGGACGCCGTGATCCGCACGGTGTTTGACAAGTCCAATATCAAGCACGGTATCATCGCCGATCAGACCATCCCCCACACCAATAGCGACAAGTACCGCTTGCATAAGACCGATCACGCCAAGCTCGTCTCCAAGGGCGGCCACGTTGTTACGGTCCATCTTAGAAAGCCGGATGGTACAGGCCGTTTCGAACCCTACCTTTACCTGCGGGATCGCGATGATCATTGGATCATTCATGCTCGGATGCTGCCAATTGATCCGGTTGATCATGTCTGGCTGCGCTGGGCAAATCGCCTTTTCACCGCGTCCGCCCCGAATGCAATCGCTCGTCTACTCTGGAAATGCAAGCCAACTCAAAAACTTCTTTGGCGTTTGCGCGAACGGCTCGGACGCAGCTGCCCGGAAATTCAGGCAGTTCCATTAAACATCCTGAAAAGCGGACAGTCGCTGTCGATGGAGGTGACATGTCACTTCCGATAACCGATCAGAGCATCAAGGAACGCTGCGCACGATTGGCACAGCTAATCGCGGATAATCTCGCGGCGCGTCAGACGCCGGATGGCAATTTCAAACTGCCCGAGTTTTACGCCAAAGCCTTCGCTATTAATCTCTGGACCAGAATTGATCCTGCGAAATACGCAAAGAACATCAGGCGTGCGTGGACGGCCCTGACGTCTGAGGCACAAGGCAAACGCTATCACCGCGAATTCATCGAATACGCCCTGCTCAGCACACCGGGCATGAATGAAGAGAAGCTTCGGCAAGTCCTGTGTACTGCCCCAAAGCAATCACCGGATGTAGCCAATTGGCAGGTGCTTGGCCTGATCAATCGGCAGATGCGTTGCGGCACAGCCGGTACACGCGCCATAAACTTTGCGCATGATATGCTGATCCGCGCCCGTTACTGGCGCTCCCCTCTTTTCCTGGATCGTCCAAACTGCTTCTCATCGCAGTATCACGCTTTCTGCGCGGCACTTTTTTCAGACAGCAATGCCCCATCCCAGTGGAGACTTGGGAAGATGGCGACCAAATTACTCGCTGAGTTGTCCGGTACTCACGGCTATTCGAATCTCCTTGGCCGCGGCGCAGGTCAAAGCTTTGGCGTGGTATGTACTCTGTTCGCGCTCCAAAAACATGGCTACACACAACAAGCTGAAGCGATCCTGTTTCGGCTTGAAGATGCGTTTCTGCAAGCAGGCGAAATGCCCCTCAATCTTCTTGCACCAAATCCGCTGCCAGATGAACCCGGCCCTGCAAATCCCGAAACACCCGGCTGGTATAGCTACAACCGTCATGACGACTATCTCGCATTCGCCGGATACTGGTTGTGCAGAACAGCCGAACTACCCGATACAAAACGAGATAATCCGGCAACGCCGCAGGCATGTGACAACAAACGGCTTCTTGTCGTTTCCACTCCATTTTATCAAACACAGATGGCCTGCAGAGGCCGGGAGGTCTTCGATTTTTCGCCTGCACCTGTAGTGATGTCAGGGCAGGCTGAAAGCGCACAAATCCTGCTGCCTCCGACAGGTGGAGAACAGGATCATCAAAGTCTGTATGACGCAGCTTCGGTCCCGCTTCCGGCGATCGGCAATACCGAGTTTTCGCGTATCTTCCGAATGCGCAAACTCTCCCAGAACCAAGCGCAAATCGACTTTAAACTCGGCGGTGCCAACGGCATTCGAACCATCACCTGCAATCCATCGGAAATCACAATTCAGGATCGCTGGAAGCATCCCGAGGACCAGAAAGCAGATCTCTTCCGCATCCTCATTGATGGGCGCATCAAACTTGTTCAAACGTCGGCAAACACGATCTCAGCAAGTGATCTTGGCGTCACGTTCAGCGCTGATGCGGAGCTAAAGCTTGAGCCCAATGGCAGTTTCAGTGCGGCAGGCCCGGCCAACCGAATTACCGCTCCAGCAAGCGTGAACGCGACCCTGAAGATATTGTGGGAGAATGCCGATGCGTGATCCCATAACCATCATCACCACTGTACGCGACGGCGAGATGTTCCTTGATCGCTATTTTGCCAATTTGCAGACGATATTAGGGACGGATGATCGGGCTGTTATCGTTGATGATGGCTCAGCATTGCCTGTGTCACTGCCTTCTGAATTGCCAAAGCGCGATCAAATCCAACTACTCCATCCGGGCAAAGTCGGTCGCGGGGCAGCACTCAATCTTGCGATCGAAAACAGCGAAACCGATCTGATCGCCATTCAGGATATTGATGATCTCTCGCTACCCAACCGCCTCGACAAACAAATCGCTTTCCTCGCCAAACACCCAGTTGCCCTGCTGTTTGCTAGAGCGATGTCAGACCGCTGGATGCCAAGTTTTTGCGGAGTACAACGCTTTGCATCTGGCCGCCTGTTGCGCAGTAACCCGCTTCATCACTCATCTTTGGCAATGCATCGTGCAATTTGGGAATGTGCAGGCGGCTATGACACGGACCTTGCCTGCTGCATTGATCTGGAATTCTATCTGCGTGCAGCCCTTCGTTGTGGCTCATCAATATGGCGACTGCAGGCCGCATTAATCGAGCGAAACCTGACACCCGCCACCCGGCATTTCGCGCAAGTTCCAGACAGCATCTATCAACAGACATTGCAAAGTGTTGTCGCAAAACACCGTGAAGGCACTGTGCGAGGCAGCTCATCATGAAGCGCCAACCGAAAATCGTCGCAATGGTTCAACTGCCGCCACCAATGCATGGCGCCGCGCGCATGAACCAGCATGCAATTGAGGCACTCGCAAGACAGTTTGATGTGCTCGTCCTTGAGATGAACTTCACCCGCGACCTCAGCGACCTTGATAGACCATCGCTTCGCAAGCTAACGCGCGCATTGTGGTTATTGCTGAGACTTGTTGGTGCTTTGCCCCGTGCGAAGGCGCTTTACATCTGCTTTGCCCCGACCGGCGGCGCTTATATCCGCGACTGCCTTTATGTTCTGATTGCCAAGATGTTCCGAGTGCCTGCTGTTCTCCATCTGCATGGGCGTGGCTTGCCCGCCATGCGTCAAAGCAGACTTGCACTCGCATTCCAGAAAACCGTCTTCGCCAACCAATCCGTGATCCAGTTGGGCGAAAACTTGAGATCGGAGATTGCTGGTCTGGCTTGCCACGCCACTATCATATCCAACTGCCTTGAGCCTAACGCCATCACTGATCCGGCGAGAGGTGACTGGCATCCGTCTAAGCCGCTCAAACTCCTATGGCTTTCTAACCTGTTTCGCGCTAAGGGCATCGAAACACTGATCGCAGCCTGTCAAATCCTTCGCGAACGCGGCATCAACTTTGAGCTGACAATTGCAGGTGCGGAAGGCGACATAAGCGCGCGACAGTTACGCGATTTGCTGGAGCACTATGGCATCATGGATACTGCGATTTACATCGGATCAGTTGAAGGCAAGGGCAAAGCGAATGCGTTTTCCAATGCTGATCTGTTTGTCTTCCCCAGCCACTATGCCAACGAAGCACAGCCGCTTGTCGTACTCGAAGCCATGGCAGCTGGCGTGCCGGTGATCACCAGTGATATCGCTACCTTGCCCGAGTTCGTTCGCGAAGGGCAAACCGGGTTCCTGTGTCCCCCGCAAAACCCGACTGCGCTGGCAGAGACCATCATCCGTGCTATCGAGTATCCAGACGAAACATCACGCATGCGAAATGCCGCCTATGAGTTGTGTAAAGCGCATTTCAATCAGGATCGGTTTACCGTCCAAATCACATCTTTAATGAGCGAAGTCATTGGAAGTGATGTGCAAAACAGGTCACAATCACTTTCCAGCGACATGAAACGCGCGCCCACCACCCAGATAAAATCAGGAGACCGCCCCAATGGATCGTGATGAATTTAATGCCTTTTGCGGAACCCTTCCCCACACCAGCCAAGTGGTGCAATGGGGTGGTGCGGATGTCTGGAAGGTGGCTGGCAAAGTATTTGCAATTGGCGGCTGGACCAAGGATGACACGCTGGGGATCAGCTTCAAGACGTCCGAAATCGGCTATGAAGTCCTGAAAGAACAGCCGGGATTGCGCCCCGCACCTTATCTGGCGTCACGCGGCATGAAATGGATCCAGCATTATGACAAGCCGGGTCTAAGCGATGCGGACCTGAAGGATCATTTAAAAAGCTCGCACCGCATTGTAGCCAAGGGTTTGACGAAGAAATTGCAGCGCGAGCTTAATCTTTATCAGGACGAATAGATGTGGTCGCTTAGAGACGCCAGAGATCAATACCGGTCGGCACCGCATCACGCGGCAGGACTGCGCGAACATCCGCAACAAATCCCTTGCCGTCTTTAAGCAAGCTGCTAACAAGCTGCCAGCCCTTGGCGACATATTCCTTGTGCCCAACCGCCAGAACCACCGCATCGGCTGGTTTCAGGTCTTCATCACAATAAAGCTTCAAACCGTCAAACTCGTGCGCGACTTCCTCGGCATCCGCATGCAGGTCATGGACCTGGACATTGATCCCGGCTTCTTCAAGCGATTTGATGATGTCGATCACGCGCGTATTGCGGATATCAGGCACATCTTCCTTAAATGTCAGGCCAAGAACAGTCACGGTCGGGTTCTTGGTTGCACCTTCGCGGAGCAACGCGCGGATCACCTTGTTGGCAACAACATCACCCATGCCATCATTCACCCGACGACCGGCCAGAACCACCTGCGGGTAATAGCCAAGTTCTTCGGATTTATGCGTCAGGTAATAGGGATCAACACCAATGCAGTGACCGCCGACCAGACCTGGTGTGAATTTCAGGAAGTTCCACTTGGTCCCGGCGGCTTCAAGCACATCACGGGTATCAATGCCCGCGCGATCAAAGATCAGCGAGAGTTCATTCATCAGCGCGATGTTGAGATCACGCTGGGTGTTTTCAATCACCTTGGCAGCTTCGGCGGCCTTGATTGTCGGCGCCTTGTGGATGCCCGCGGTGACAACGCTGCCATAGACGTCCGCAACGATATCAAGCGTCGCCTGGTCCTGACCGGACACAACCTTGGTAATCGTCGTAAAGCGATGCTCACGATCACCCGGGTTGATGCGTTCTGGCGAATAGCCGACCGTAAAATCAATACCCGCCTTCAGCCCCGAAAGCTGTTCAAGGATCGGAACGCATTCTTCTTCGGTTGCGCCGGGATAGACCGTGCTTTCATAAACAACGATGTCGCCCTTTTTCAAAATGGCGCCAACGGTTTTCGAGGCAGACCGCAGCGGCGAAAGATCCGGGCGGTTGGACTTATCAATCGGGGTCGGCACGGTAACGATGTGGAAATCGGCCTCGGCCAGGTCCTTGGGATCGTCGCTCAGCAGAAGGTCGGCTGCCGCCAATTCATGATCATCCACTTCACCCGTCGCATCATGACCGGCTTTAAGCTGCGCAATGCGTGCCTTATTGATGTCAAAGGCAACGGTGCGCCCGGTGGAAGTCCCGAATGCAACCGCAACCGGCAATCCAACATAGCCCAAACCGATAACAGAAATCTTGCGCCCGTGGCTCATTACTCAACCCTTACAAAGATATGCTTTTCTGACTTCTAGCCAGCCCGCAGGGAACCGTCAATAATCGAGATCAAAGTCAAACGGGGCATCGCGATTTTGCAATACCCCGTTTGTAAATTCACTATCGTTGCGGGCCTTAACCCTTCACAACGATATTGACCAATTTGGGCGTTGGTTTGGCAATATAGATCACCTTGACGATCTCCTTGCCGTCCAGATGACGCGCAACGTTCTCGTCCGCCTTGGCGAGTGCTTCGACCGTTGCCTGATCGGCATCCGCTGCCACCATCACTGAACCACGCTTCTTGCCATTGACCTGAACCGGGACTTCAAATTCGTCATCCTGGGCCTTCTCGGCATCAAATACTGGCCAGTCAAACTTGATCACCGATTTCTTGGCGCCGAATTCATCGGCTGCCATCCGGCTCAGAAGCTCTTCACCCAGATGCGGCGCAAACGGGGCCACCATCAATGCCAGTGCCTTGGCATGATCGTCATGAACCGCATTCTGCTTGGTCAGCGCATTGGTAAGCTCGATCAATGCTGCAATCGCGGTATTGAGGCGAAGATCAGCAATATCACCGGTCACCTTGGCAATCGTCTTGTGCAGAAGCGTTTCGATCTTGCCATCAACGCTTTCGGTCCGCTCCATCTGGGTCGTGACTTTCCAGACGTTGGACAGGAACCGCATCATGCCGACAATCGCATCGGACTGCCATGGTTTGGAGCTATCAAGCGGGCCCATATACATCTCATACGTTCTGAACGTATCGATGGTGTATTGCTCGCAGATTTCCTCAGGCGGGATACCGTTCTTATAACGCTTGCCCATCTTGCCCGGAACGGTCGTGAGCTGCTCGTCGGTTTTTCCGTTAAACGGAACCTTCTTGCCATCGACATCGCGCATTTCAACATCATGGATGTCGACATAAACGCCGCGCGCATCGGTATAGGCATCCGCCGTAATCATGCCCTGGTTAAACAGCTTCTGAAACGGCTCGGGCGTGCTGACATAGCCAAGATCAAACAGAACCTTGTGCCAGAAACGCGAATACAGAAGGTGAAGCACCGCATGCTCCGCACCACCGACATAAAGGTCAACCGCACCCGGAAGTGCCTTGCCATCCTTGTCCGCACTGTTCGCCCAATAGGCCGCCGCATCATCAGATGCGAACTTCTCGCCATTCTGGGCATCGAAATAGCGCAGATAATACCAGCAAGACCCCGCCCAGTTCGGCATGGAGTTGGCATCACGCTTGAACGCGCGCACTTCATATTCCGCACCGTCATGGGCGTGTTTGGAACCAACCGCCGCATCGACCGGAAGAACCGACCCATCTGAAAGGACAATACCGGTCACTTCCATCCATTCCTTGGCACGTGCCAGGGGCGGCTCCGGCTCGGAATTCGGGTCTTCGTTCGATTGCGGTTTGAAATCGGTCATTTCCGGCAGAACAACCGGTAAGGCCGCCTGCGCAATGCCGTGAACCTGATCGGTTTCCAGATCGAACAGAACCGGGAACGGCTCGCCCCAATAACGCTGACGCGAAAACAGCCAGTCACGCAGCTTATACTGCACGCGACCACGGCCAATGCCCTTGCCTTCCATCCAGTCGATGATCTTGGCCTTGGCATCCGGGGTCGAAAGCCCATTAAGCGACACTTCATCATTGGCGGAATTGATCGTCACGCCAACTTCGGTCTGCGCGACCTTAAAGCTTTCCGGTGCCTCAACATAACGCGCATGAAGGGCTGCGATATCAAGATCCGCCGTATCGGCCGGTGCGTTGTCTTTAACCCAATTATCAGACGGCTTGGTCGTCGCACGGATCGGCAGGTCAAACTTATGAGCAAATTCAAAGTCTCGCTGATCACCGGCCGGAACCGCCATGATCGCACCGGTGCCATAGCCCATCAGGACATAATCAGCAATCCAGACCGGGATTTCTTCGCCGGTCACCGGGTTGGTCGCATGCGCGCCAATAAATACGCCGGTCTTTTCACGCTCGGCATCATCTTTGGCCGAAACGGCCTTAAGCTCGGACGCCTGCGCGCGGTATGCGGCAACGTCGGCCTTTTTGTCAGCGGCGCACAGCTTATCAACCAGCGGATGCTCAGGGGCGAGGACCATATAGGTCGCGCCAAAAATAGTATCGGGACGGGTGGTGTAAACCGCGATCTTCTCGTCCGAACCATCAACGGTCTTGACCGGGAAATTCACCCGCGCACCAACAGAACGACCAATCCAGCCCTTCTGCATCTCGACCACGCCATTTGGCCAATCAAGCCCTTCAAGGTCGGCCACCAGACGATCGGCATAATCGGTAATGCGCAACATCCACTGTTTCAGCGGACGCTTATAAACCGGGTAATCACCACGTTCGGACTTGCCTTCGTTGGTGACTTCCTCGTTCGACAGAACCGTGCCCAGCATCGGGCACCAGTTGACCGGAACCTCATCGACATAGGCCAGACGCCCGCGATCAATCGCACGGTCAATCTCTTTGCCTTCGGCCTTCACACCTTCGCCAATCACGGCTTTGGGCTGCGGCACGCCGTCTTCGTCAAGCAACCACGCGCCAGACTCAAGCATCGGACGCAGCTCGGCAATCGGGCGCGCACGGCCGGTGATGCTCTGCCCCTGCGGGCCTTTCCATTCGACGGTCGGGTCATAGAAGCTGTTGAAAAGCTGCAGGAAGATCCACTGCGTCCATTTGTAATAATCCACATCCGTCGTGGCGAAACGGCGATGGGGATCATGACCAAGCCCGATGACCTGGAGCTGACGCAGCATATTTTCGATATTGGCTTCGGTCGTGATGCGCGGATGCTGACCGGTCTGAATGGCAAACTGCTCTGCTGGCAGGCCAAAGGCATCAAAGCCCATGGAATGCAGAACGTTATGGCCACGCATGCGCTCGAACCGTGCTTTCACGTCGGTCGCGATATAGCCCAACGGATGACCGATATGAAGGCCAACCCCGCTTGGATAGGGGAACATATCAAGGATGACGCTTTTCTTTTTGCTTGCGTCGAAATCCGCATCGCCCGGATTTGGGGTACGATAGGTATCGTTTTCCCGCCAGTAATCCTGCCAGCGCTTTTCAAATTCCCGCGCACTTTCCTGATAGTTCGCCACGCTCAATCAACTCCTGCCTGTCAAACCCCGAATTACTGACCTTTGGCGCCGGTCAAATCCGCGCCCGCCATCCCAATTCGGGTTCAAAAATAATCCTAGGGTCTAAACTCACTCACATGATCATCCCGGTCGCCCGGATTTGTACGGATATGCGGAGCAAAATCACAGGAAGATCTACATCTTTCAAGATTTTGCGACAAAATAGCCCGTGCAAATCCGGGTGATCCAAAGGACAACTGATATGAGAGAAAGCCTCTGCGTCAAATCCCTTGACCGGGGATCACCCCGCTCGGCGGTCTTTTCCTAGCTCTTTCTCTCATATCAGTTGCCGGGTCGGTCATGTGAATGAGTTTTGACCCTCAGAAGTGTTCATAAGCGCGCTTTGATCACTGTGCAACATCAGATCGACGGTTTTCAGCGCAAATACAGATGAATTACGCTCCCCCGCCCCCCATAAAACACAGACCGGCATTGCGCAAACAACATCACACCCTCACCGGGAAATTGCCCAACAACACTGGATTTTTCACCCCATCCATGCCATATTAGGAACCTGAATTTATCAAGCACCTGATCGCGCAGGGATTTGCCGCGCCCTTTGTGCTTGAAAAAGTGTCACTCACGCATGATGTGTGTAGGGCACGGCTCTCAAAGCTTCGTCCAGGGAGGACGTTTATGGATATCACCATTGGTGGCCTGTCATCCCAACAATCGGGCGCGTCATCGCGTTCCGCACAATCTTATCTGCCCGGCCAGAGCGACTTTGAAAAGACCGGCAATAACGGCACGTCCGCCTTTGCGGCCGCGACGACCGTTTCGCTGTCTTCCGCATCGGCAAACCGCCTGACCACCGATCAGGTTGTCTCGGCGATTAATGAAAGCCTGAAATCAACCGGCCTGTCGCTTGGCAATGTTGATCCGGCTGACTACACGCCAGAAGCCGTCGCAAACCGCATTCTTGCCCGTGTTGGCGATCTGATTGCATCCAATGCAAGTTCGGAGGCCGAAGCACGTGAAATCTTTGATCAGGCCAGCGAAGGTATCCAGCGCGGCCTTGATAATGCCCGTGAATTCCTCGAAGGCCTCGGTGCGCTCAATGAAGAAATCAATGGCAATATCAACGAGACCGAAGAACGCCTGAACGAAGGCCTTCAATCCATCGAGCAGCGCCTGACCGAACTGTTTAACAGCAGCGCGTCAGAAGAAGCGGCCGAGGCATCAAGCCCGGAACGTGACGAGCAGGTCCTGCAATCGCAGGTCACCCAGACCGCACAGGCCAGCCAAGCCTACGCCGAAGCCGGCAGCAACGCCCAGCGCAACGCGCCGCGCTACGGCACCAACGGCTAACTCCTCCGAACATTTCGTTCGAACAAAAAACCCGGCTCCTTTGGAGCCGGGTTTTTGTGTAATCAGCTCTAAAGCTGTGCCTTAGCACTACTTGGCTTTCTGATTCGGCAGTGAGCGCAATCCAACATCACCCTTAAGCCAGCAAGATCAAGAAAGAAGCTTCACCTAAAATAGAAAAATAATAGGAATCACATCTTTAAGCTTAACGAATTGCGCATCCATGATTAAAGTTGCATACAAACAACCCTAATCATGTTCTGGTTTTAAAATGGCTTTAATTATGGATAAAAACACTAAAGGTGCATGGATCATACACCATGGCCGCAAAATCCATGGAAACACCAACGGCGCAGCGGAGTACTCTGCGATTGATCTTGCTGCAAAATCTGCAGGATTGCTGTCTCGAATGGCAGGCTCAGACCAAGCAGAGTTGCCGCACGACACAGTCGTGACCTTAGCAAGAGTTGGCGGCCTAAATCCTAAAACAGAGCTGAATGCCTGCTTAGAGCAGCTAGAAAACCAAAAAGTTATTGATCGCTCTGCCAGCGGCACAGTAGCGGTACTCGGTGTTACCCCCCAAACAGCATTAGCGCACGCGAGCGACTTGTATGATCGCAATGAGCCAAACGCCTTTGAGAACGCATCACTAGGTATAGGAGAACTGGTTTCAACTTCTCCTATACTCCTATCGAATGCGTCGGAGTTCATCAGTGACACTTATCGGATCAGTGGTCACGAAACTAACGAGTTTCTTGAACAAGCATCGGCTCTTGGCTTTATCGATAGCGATGGTGACAAAGACGACCCTCTGTTATTCAACGGCAATTTATTCCGCCGTGATACTGTTTCCAAAACAAAGAAGGTACTGGACTCGCTATCAAGTGCCGAACAGGTGAAGCTTTCCGAGTTTGAAGACACACTTCGCAGACAGGGAGCAGTCCACCTGAACGAAGCAACGACCCAACTGGGAGAAACACTGCTCGCCAAACTTCGCTCCGCAGCGGTTTTTGACGAGAACATAGTTTCAAATGAAGCTGGTGATCACAGCTACATTACTTCCCCAGGAGCATTCAACAAGTTCGTAAACCCTCTGGTTGATGATGCATTTGACCATGCAAAAGCTCTTGTCGCAGCACTCAGCTATGGAATGACACGAAGTGCTGCAAACAGAGGTAAGATCTGGGGAGTGAACTTTATCCTCCGTAAATTGGTAAACGGTGAATGGGTTGGGCCAGTGACTGCTATCGGAAAGGACTATCGGGCCCTTGAGCTTGAACGAGTGGTCCAAACGCGAAGGCAAGGATATGGTTACGTTATGCGTCTCCTAAAGAGAGAGGTTGGCGAAATAGCCCAACAAGTGCTAGCCATTGGAAAGGCTAGTGATGGAGGCCTGACAGACTTTCCGAGTGCGCAGGTAACTGGTTACACGGCGCCAGAAGCAGCAAGGACTGCCTTCAAAAAACGAGCTGATTTACAGCCAACTAATACACAAATGCGCTCGCTAATTAGCGCAGTGCGCAGCGGTGGGGGCCTATGATGGCAGCAATTAACAAAGGGCAGAAAACGGAAGAAGTGTTGCGGTCCTACTTCCTTCGCGCAGGCTTCTTCGTTGTTAGAGGGGTCCAGTTAAGGTATGGCGGATCCGACCTGACTGATATTGACTTGTGGATTTACGAACGCTCAGCAACTCTTGCCCGCCGCCGGACAATTATTGACATCAAGGACAAACAGAGACCTCAAGCAATTGAACGTCTGTTTTTTGTCAACGGCGTAGCAAAAGTCATTGGGGTAGAGGGCGTCGGCATTGCCACAACAGATAGAAACCCTGCTCTCCGTGAACTAGCTCAGAAACACCGCGTCCTTTGGATAGATGGCGACGACTTGAAACGGCTCAAAGGCAGCAGTCAAGTACAGCAAGCTGATCGACTTAGTGAAGAGGACTTACTGGAGCTTATCGCAGAAGTTGACAAGCAGCGCAGTGGTAGCAAAGAGCTTAAAGACCGTTTTGAAGAGGCGAAATCGAGCATAGGGGACCGATTTGGCGCCCCATCAGCAAATCTGTCCATCGAGAGCTTTCATTTTTTCGCAGATGCAGCGATCAAATCTCACCCCTCTTCACCAAGCGCATTAGTATTGGTACGACTGAGCCTCTTGATGGCCGCATATGCTGCAGCTTCCTTGGATTTTGCCTCTGCTGACGCAGCACTACGCCCGCTCGATGAGAGAATTGCGACGATGGCGAACGGCATTAGGTTTGGTGCTAGCGCATCCGACACCTACGAAAAACTGGATTGGATGGTAAATGCGCTACGAGAGTATGCACCTCAGTCGAATAATATGGGACTGGACATAAAGAAACGCATTCTTGAAGACATAAAGCGCGTACCTGCTGAAGGGCTTGCCGAAGTAACAGTCAAGTTGAGCAACACAAACAAGCTTTTTACAATTGCTAGAGAACTCGAATGGTACGCTTACTCAAAGTCGTCACCTAGTTTCGACAGCCTGCCTACCGAAGCAAAAGGCTTTATAGGAGCACTACTTGATTTTTGCGGTCATAGCAGAAAGAACTTTGCGCACGCAGCTCCCCCTAAACAAGCAAGTGATGAAAATCGTTTCAAGGCGGAGGGGACAAGAACTGGGAGAGACTTAGCTCAAGAAAAGCTGCTCTGACATACATATACGCAAAACCTAAACCAAAATATTCCGGCAATTTTCCTGACACCGAGTTCTGCAACACAACCAAGAAATCTGACAAAAAATGGGCTACCATTAGTTTCTATCGTTGCAAAACAACCGGCGGCATCAATTTTCTCCGGTTTATATGTGAATTGGCCGCTGCTTGATTACCTGTGCTGATCCGGTGATCTTGAGTTCATCACCGAATGGTCTGACTTTCTGTAGGATTGACCACCAAGATTGCGTCCATGATCATCCGTCACCCGAAACAGCTTCTGCCCCGCGAACTGAATACGGGCAAAAGCGTCTTCGGCCATGAAGCCGGAGACAAAGGCCATGAAGGTGACGAGGAACGGGCTGATGTCGATCTGACCGGAGCCGTCCGGGCCGCCTTGGCTGACCATCAGCATCCCGGCTTCGGCGCAGAGGAAGATGGCCATGGCCGCCGCAATCCCCTCGCCGGTCATGACAAGCAATCTTGCCGCCGGGTTGAGGCTTTGGCCCAGTTGCGCCCATCCGTGGGTGGGCGATGGCGCGCCAGACGGTTGTGCGTCTTCTGCCTCAGTCGTGTTGTCATCTGGTTGCGTGTCGGCGTGTCGCGCCTGTGCAAAGTTCTGTCTGGTGAAGGCAACCACGGCGCCAAGTCCGCCTGCGGCGACTGTCACCAGCAAGGTCAGCATGATGGTGGGAAGCTGGATCAGATAGGACAGGATGCGTCCGACCGGATGTTGAAAAAGCGCGACGAGTGACAAGGTTTCATGGCCGAAATCCTCGTCCTGACGTTTGATTTCGGCCTGTATTTCCGCCAGTTCGTTTTGAAGGCCATTGCGGAGTTGGGCGGCATGTTGGGCCTCGGCCCTGATATTGGCCCATTCGATCTGCGCGCGTGCGCTTTTTTCATCAAAGGCCATCATCGTACTTCGGATCGCATCGACCTGGCGGGCCACCGTTTCAATCAATCCTTCGGACGCAGCGTGGGTGAATTTCGGATCATCAAGAAGTGCGTGAAGGTCAGACATGATCTTGATCCCGTCCGCCCGGCGTTTTTTATCCGCATCACTTTCCCCGACCGGGACATCAAGCATTGGCATCGCCGTTTCCTGACTGGAAACGAATTGATAGGCCGCATTCATCACTTCAAGGAAGCTGTTGGCAAATTCCGCCTCAAACGCCTGGCGGTTATTGGCGACCGTCGCGCCAAGGCGGGAATAGCTGTCAAACGCATCCCACCAGGCGGCAATCGCATCCTTGCGCAGCGCCAAGCCATGCCGGGTATTTTCAAGCGCGTGGGCATCCATGGCGCGAATATCGGTGCGCAATTTTGCGACATCTTCGCGCAAATTGGCTTCGTGAAAGGCCTGTAACACCAAACGTTCCAGCGTGCCCGGTGATGTGATGCCAAGCTCACGGCGCAATGTATCGCGCTGGATATCGGCGGTAAATCCGGCAAACAACGTGATGACAAACCCGAAATAAAGCACACTGGTGAGCGCAACCAAAAGACTCGCCCCCGCCAACCGCCAGATATTTATGCCGTCTGCTGTGTGACTTTTCATATGCGCCCGCCATCATTGCATTATGTCTATCGACGCTATGGGTAAATCCCTGTGAGAGACCAAAAAACACCGCTGATGGCTTTTCATCCCCGCCGCTTTGATCCTATTGTGAGATCACGGATCACATGAAAAGAGCCCCACATGACCGCAACCCCATCCGCACCAACCACCACCACCTGGCACAATCTTTCATCAGACTGGATCAATTGGGCAGACCGCCTTGCCCCCGCAGCCGAAAAGATCAATCGCCATTTGATCGAGGCGGTTGATCTGGACGGGTTAAAGACGATACGCTCTGGAGCGGCCCTGGATGTGCTGGATCTGGCATCCGGCGTGGGGGAGCCTGCCTTTTCCTTTGCCCGTGCGCTGGCTGGCGGGGCGGGTCATGTGACGGCGTCTGATATTGTGCCGGAAATGTGTGATGGCTTGGCCGCGCGCGCAGCAGAAGAAGGCATCACCAACCTGTCGGTCATCCCGGCCGATATGGAAAAGCTTCCCTTCCCCGATCAAAGCTTTGATGCAGTGTCATGCCGGTTTGGTGTGATGTTTTGCACTGATCCGGACCAGGCATTGCGCGAAGCCCACCGCGTCTTGCGCGATAATGGTCGGGCGGCCTTTATGGTCTGGGCACCGTTGGTCGATAATCCGCTTTTTGCCGCAATGGATGCGGTATTGGGCAATATCCTTGGCATCGGGTTTGAGGCCGCCGGGCTTGATCCGTTTTCCTTTGGCAATCCCGATCAATCGATGATGCGTCTTGAGGCCGCTGGATTTACAGCCATCGAAGCCACCAGCCACAGCCCCGCCGGGCGCATCCCGGAAAAGGCAGCCTTCTGGAAGCCGCAAATGGATATGCTGTTTGGCAATGTGTTGCGGGGTGCATCCGACATGGACCGTGGCGCGATTGATGCGGCGATGTTTGAAACACTTTCGCCCTATATCGAAGACGGGCATTTTCAGGTTCCGATTTGTTTTCATGTGCTTAGCGGAAAACGCGCCTGAATAACGCCTCTACGCCTGCGCAAATCGGGGCGCAAAGCCAAGCATTCCTGAGCCTAACGCATGGTTGCATGCGTGGATTTTTGCTTGCCTTTTGGCACATGCCATGGCACACCGCCCGCCTTGGAAGGATGATCCTTCCCCTGTCGTAGCACCAGGTTAAAAACACGAAAGACATAGAGTTATGAAGACGATTGTCGTCTGCTCTGGCGGACTGGATTCCGTCACGCTGGCCTATAAGGTCGCGCATGAGCACAAATTGCATTCCCTGATTTCGTTCGATTATGGCCAGCGCCATAAAAAGGAACTCGATTTCGCCGCCCGCACCGCGCGCGATCTGCGTGTGAAGCATCACATCGTTGATCTGACCCCGGTGGGTGCGCTTTTGACCGGATCGTCGCTGACCAGCGATGATATCGATGTTCCCGATGGCCATTATGCCGAAGAAACCATGCGCATCACCGTGGTGCCCAACCGCAATGCCATCATGCTGGCCGTTGCGTTCGGGGCTGCGGCCAGTGCCGGGGCAGACGCGGTTGCCGCCGCCGTCCATGGCGGCGATCACTTCATTTATCCTGATTGCCGTCCCGATTTCATCAATGCGTTTCAGACCATGCAAAACCATGCGCTTGAAGGGGTCAAGGACGTCTCGCTCTATACCCCGTTTGTGAATATCTCAAAGGCCGATATCGCGGCTGAGGCAGGCCGTCTGGGTGTGCCGATTGATCAGACCTGGTCTTGCTATAAGGGCGGGGAAACCCATTGCGGGCGCTGCGGCACCTGTGTTGAACGCCGCGAAGCGCTTGAGCTGGCGCGCGTCAAGGACACCACCGTTTATCAGGATCGCGATTACTGGAAACAGGCCCGCGCTGATCATATGGCGCGCAAGCTTTCTGATAACGCCGCCCAGTAATAGCAACAACTTCCGTGCCGTATGGATAGATGGATGCCCGCCTGCGCGGGCATGACGTCAGAGCGCCCGGCATCATCGGTGTCGCACCGTCATCCCCGCGCAGGCGGGGATCCCGATCCAAATGCTCCATACCGCATGGCCTGAACGACTTTGAAAGTAGATTGATGTTCACCATCACCAAACAATTCGCCTTTTCCGCCAGCCATCAGCTTTGCGGCCTTGAAGAAGACCATCCTTGTGCGCGCCTGCATGGCCATAACTATATTGTCGAGGTGGAGCTTAAGGGTGCCACCCTTGATGCCCGTGGTTTTGTCCGTGATTACCGCGAACTCGGCCCGCTCAAACGTCTGATCGATGACGAGTTCGATCACCGTCACTTGAATGACGTGCTGGGTCACGATCATCCGACCGCCGAACAGCTTGCCCTGTTCTTTTACGAATGGGCGCATGATCGCTGGCCCGAAGTTTCCGCCGTGCGTGTATCCGAAACCCCCAAAACCTGGGCGGAATATCGTCCATGACGGTTCTTGATCGCAATCTTGCCGACATGTCCGAAACACGCGGCAAAATCCGCATATCGGAAATCTTTGGCCCGACCGTGCAGGGCGAAGGTGCGCTGATTGGCGTGCCGACCGTGTTTGTCCGCACCGGCGGCTGTGATTTTCGCTGTTCGTGGTGCGATACGCTTTATGCGGTCGATCCGGCCTTTCGCGCCGACTGGAAACCGATGAGTGCCGCCGAGGTATTGGATGAAGTCAAAAAGCTTTCCGGTGGTCAGCCGATCCTGATAACGCTTTCGGGCGGCAACCCGGCGATCCAGCCACTCGGCAGCCTGATTGCCATGGGCAAGGAAGAAGGGTTCACCTTCGCAATTGAAACCCAGGGCAGCATCGCCAAGGACTGGTTTGCTGATCTGAATTTCCTGACACTCAGCCCCAAACCGCCCAGTTCCTCCACCAGTTTTGACAAGGACGCCTTGGCGGCCTGCATTGATGCGGCACAGGCCAATGCCATGCTTGATGGTCCGGCAATTACGTTGAAATTCCCGGTCCGCGATGAGGCCGATCTGATGTTTGCCGATTATGTGAGGAAGCTTCACATTGGCATTCCGGTCTGCCTGCAACCGGTCAATACCACCCCCGCCGAACCGCACCCGGATGGTGCGGATGGCGTTGATATCGAAGGCCTGACCGAACGCTATCGCTGGCTGGTTGATGAAGTCGCCAAACGCAAATGGTTTGATGTCCGTGTACTGCCACAATGGCATGTGCATGTCTGGGGCAATTTGCGCGGGGTGTGACCGGCCCCGCCGCTCCAACGCACCGGCATCGGCCCTGGCACAGTCCTGGCCCAATCCTTGGCCCCGACCCGGTAACGCCTGAAATGCCGCCGCCCCCGACGCCACTCGATATCACTGATGCCACCCGATGTCGGCCATCGCCGCCCGTCGTGGCCGATCGCGACCAGCCTTCAGAAAATATATTTTATCCGAAATTAACCAGCCTTTTCCTCACATTCGCCCCAAAGGGTGGATCAATGCCCGGTTGGCGCATTTGCTATTTGCTCTGCGACGCCCCACTTCCCAATAAGCGGGCGCGCTTTGCGCCGGCAATTGGAAAGTTCAAATCATGTCATTTCGCAGTTTTTCGACGAGCCACGCAAACGCGGGCGCGAAGCCCGGTGCCAAATCGGCAGATAGCGCTTCGGTCCCTGCTGCACCCCCAAAAACCGAAAACCCGCCTGCCGCGACCAAACCGGCCCCGCATCAGGGCGCAAATGACTGATACACGCTGGCGGAGGTCCCCCTCCGCCTTCGTCTTTTTATCCCGCGTTTTTTGAGATTCCTGACCATCTGGGAACCGCCAGTTTCCATCTCCATAAAGGGCTGACATCATGTCGATCAGCAGGATGACGCACAAAACCGTGACCTTTGCCCATCCGTTTCATCTGAGCGGATTTGACGATCTGTTTCCACCGGGAAGCTATGTGGTCGATACCACCGAAGAACTGATCGAAAGCGTGTCCTTTACCGCCTATCGCCGGGTTTCGACCGACCTGCATCTGAAATGCAAACATAACGGCATGATGGTCGACCGCATTCTGACCGTCAGCCCGATTGATCTGGATTTTGCCCTAAGACAGGATGCCGATCCTAATCGCCCTGAACTGGAATGAGGCGAATTTTCGTCCGGCAACACCAGATCACGTCGTCACCGCATCACACAAACCACATCACACAAGCCACGTACCCCGTCAAAAGCTGATTGTTGTTAGCACGCACTTCACAAACCTGCTGCGCGCATCGATTTTCACCGCAGGTTGTGTTTTGGCGGAAAAACACCATATATAATATATACACTATGGCTGTTTACAGACATGGTGGCCTATATGGCGCCGTAATCATCAGGCCTGCACATCACGAGCAAATGTTACAGGCGACCGCGCCATCCCGAATGACCCGAAGTGATCGGGGATTGCGGATCGTAAGCACCCCAAAGGGTGAACACTCAAAACAACACCAGATCCGCACCTTCAAGGTCATCTTCTGGATGCTCGAAGGAGCCATGATCATGAGCATTACCCGCACAACCCATCGCACGGTGACGTTCTTTCATCCGTTCCATCTGCCAGGCCATGCCGGATTGCTTCCGGCTGGCGAATATGAGGTCGATACCTTTGAAAAGCTTGATCCCGATGCACCGATGCGCCGCTATATCAAGCTGGAGTGTCACGTCCATCTCTGGTCCGAACAAGACAAGGTCGACGGGGTGGATATCCTGAAAGTCGAACCGGTCAAACTGGAAGCCGCACTCGCGCTTGATTCCGATCCGTTGCGCGAAGACGAACGCATCCAGATGATCAAATCCTATGGCGGCCGGCCTGAAAACCATGCGGCCTAGTTTGACCAATCAGGTGATATTTCAAAAAATGAGGATCCCTCACCTTTACGATGATCCGGGGAGATAGCAAAACGGGCAGAGAACGTACACCAAACGTACTTCAATAGATCGCGTCCCAGCGCCTCTGCCCCAATGCGCATCACGGTAACCAGATCACGGGTTTAAGCCACCCGTTTTCCTGAAGAAGTTTCACACCTTCAAACACCGGCCCTGCCGCCAGAAACCAGATCGCATCGCGCGTGGTGGTTAAAAACAGTCGTGGCTTACAGACAAGCGTTTCCTCATCGCGCCAGCGAAACCAGGTCGGACGAAAACGCGGCACGGTATTCATATAGCGCCCGAATGCGCGGCCAAACCGTTCGGCGAGCATCGCCTCTTCGCGCAAAACCACACTGCGAAACACCAGCCAGCATAAAACCGAAAACAGCAATCCCATCACCACGCTTCCGGTCTGCGCCCCCACGCCAAACGCACCGATGAAGCTGAAGACATAAAGCGGGTTGCGCGACATGGAATAAGGTCCGGTCGTCACCAACTCGGTCTTTTTGCGTCCACCGATATAAAGCGAACACCAGCCGCGCCCGAAGATACAGACGCCAATCGCGGCAAGGCCCAATGCCTCAATCAGGTCATGGATTTGGCTGTGCCGGCTTGCCAGTGACTGGCTGACCGCGACCAGGGCCAGCAATCCAACAACACCAAGCCGAAGGACCTGTTTGCGTTTACGCTGAATGCGTTGCAGATCCTCGGAACTGGGTGCGGCTTTGGCTGATCGCGCTTGCGATGAGGACGGGGACGGCACGGCAGTGGATTGGGACATATCGACGGACTCCTGCATGAATAACTGCAGAAGCCCTATCGTCAAACGGCTGGGTTTGGCGTCCTATGCTGCGCATCCGGTCGTTCGGATGGCTTTTCGGACGCGGCCTGTTGGCCCGCATTCCCGGCTGTTTCAGCGGCTTCATCCTGCTTGCGGGCGGCTTCGCGCACCGCACTTGGCGTTTCACCGGTGATTTTCTTAAATGCCAGATTAAAGGTCGATTTTGAATTGAACCCGACGCTGAGCGCGATATCCAAAATCGTCCGGTCCGGTTCCAGCAACAAGACCGCGCGGGCTTCAGCGATACGGGCACTGTTGACGAAATCAAAGAAGCTCTGGCCGATATGATGGTTCAACACATAGGACAGCTGATTGGGCGTCACGCCCACCGCACGGGCAAGCTTTGGCAAGGACACCAGCGGATCAAGCAGGATATCACCGCGCTTCTGAATGTCTTTTAGCTGTGCGACCGCGCGGTCCACTCCATCCTCATCGAGAAGCGGACGGACAGCCGAATTGCTTTCGGTCCTCGCATCATCATTGCTTGCCGCGACAGATACCGACACGATTTCAGGCTTCGAAGGCTGCGATACGCTTGGGGTAGTCGCAGCAGACTGGGCACGGCTTGATGCGTAATTATCGCCTGCCCGTTCGGCTTCTATATCCGCATCGGTCGGCCAATCGCCCATAACAAACAGCGCGGGTCGGGTGGCGATTTCATAGGACATGGCAAACAGCACCACGACAAAGGCGATTTCAGTGCCAAACATTTCGGTATTTTGCGGCAGGTAAATCTCGACAATTCGACCAATCGCAACCGTGATGAAGACAAGCGTCAAACCACCAAGGATCACCCCGATCCAGCGGCGCATCGTGTCACGATCCGCGCCAAGCTGTTCCTGGGTCTGTTGGAAATAGCGGCACGCCACCCGCCACAGCATCGCAATATAAAGCGATATCTGGACAAAAATCGCCGTCCAGCAGAACCCGATCACAAGTTCACGAACACTGATCCCGCCGGGCAGCACGGCCCCATACCCGCCATCATGGGTCACGACCCAGGCAATCAGGTTAAAGACGATTAATGGCAGGACCGCATGCACCCAGGGATGGCGCGACGGGTTGCCGGATATCTCGCGGAAGTACAGATAGATCGACGGCGCTATGACGAAATTGATCGGGCCAAAGAAGATATTGAGCACCCCATTGATCTCAACCGGGATGAATTGTTCGACCACGTCCTCGATCAGGTTGCACGCAATGGCGAGGATAAAAATCATCATCCAGCGGTTCGCGCCAAAGGCACGTGCACCTTCTGATCGCAAGATAAGGCACAGGAAGATCGCCTGTACCAACCCGATCACGGCAACCGTGATGCTTACATAGTCCATCCAACCGGTCATTCCGGCACGCTCCTGATCAATTCCATCCAACCTGCTGATCCAAGCTTTACCCGCCAGACCAACTATATCGTTTCAATAGGCACAATCGGACACAATCGGCGTCCGACTATGCACAAACGGACGCAAACACCCGCATTTTACGACACTTTCCGGTTTATCGAGCCACCCCGGATCGAAAAAACCGACATGCGGTGTAACACGAAGCGGGGCTGGATCGTCGAGATAGAAACACTGTCACAAAAATTTCTATCATATTTAATTGACTGTATCGAACTGATATATGATAGTCCGACATATATCGGATTGATATAATCGTTCTGGCACCTTCCCCCGCTGGTACGAAATCAGTCCGGGGGAAGTTAACAAGGACACTGAATAAAACATGGACGTACGCACACTATGTCTGGGCGCCCTGATGGGTGGCGAAGCGACAGGATATGAAATCCGCAAGATGTTTGAAGATGGCACGTTTAGCCATTTTCAGATTGCGTCGCTTGGCTCGATCTATCCGGCACTGACAAAACTGACCCAGGACGGGTTGGTGACATTTGTTGAACATGAACAGGAAAACCGGCCTGACAAAAAGATCTATCAGCTGACGTCTGAGGGTCGCCGTTCTTTCCTGCGCACGCTTTTGCAAACGCGCCCGGCCGAGGACCGCTATCGTTCAGATATTCTGTTCATGCTGACTTTCGCCGAGGAAATGCCGATTGAGCTGACCGAGGCCCTGATCGATGAATTTGCCGCGCGCCACGAACTCATGGCATCGCAGATCGATCCGGAAAACAAGGAAAATCGCCAGCCCAATCGACCTATGGCCTTGATGATGCAGGTGCGCCCAAGCCGGGCTGCATGTTTGTCGCAGGGTTAGGTCAGGCGATGTGCGAAGCCACCCTGAAATTCATCAGGGAAAACAAACAAGGCCTTCTTGAAGAATTGCGAAACTTCAAGGCCAACAAGACCAAATAGGGTGCAAAAGCCCCGCAAAGAACCAGAGCAAACTCGCAGAAGAATACGTGCCTAAAAGTGCCAAGACGCATTCCGCCACCGGAATATTTGAGGGAACAGGAACATGAACGCTTCACGCCTGATAGCCATTTTGCTGGTATTGGGAACCGTTGTCTGGATTGGCAGCGCCTATTTCGGCAGTGATGCCGAAGAACAGGCCGCAGCCACCGAAGGTAACGCAGGTGAAAACCCAACCACGGCAAGCACTGGCGACGCCCCGGCCAAACCGCATGCAAGTGTCCGCACCATCACCAGCAAGGCTGTTGATCACGTCGATTACCTGCGCATTTCCGGTCGTACCGAAGCGGTCATTTCCGTTGACATCAAAGCCGAAACCGAAGCACGCGTGACCGAAATTGGCGCGACCAAGGGTCAAAAGATCACCAAGGGTGACCTGATCGCCAAACTGGCCGTTGACGACCGTGCCGCGCGCGTTCAAAAGGCCCGCGCCCTGGTGGCCCAGCGCGAACTCGAACACAAGGCCGCCAAAAGCCTTGCTGAAAAGAACTACCGTTCGAAAACCGGTGTGGCAGAAACCCTCGCCCTTCTTGAAGAAGCGCGTGCGGATCTGATCATTGCCCAGACCGAACTTAACAACACCGAAATCCGTGCACCGTTTGACGGTATCGTTGAAACCCGCCCGGCCGAAGTTGGTGATCTCTTGTCGATCGGTGATCCGGTTGCAACCATGATCCAGGCTGACCCGATGCTGATTGTTGCCCACGTTCCGGAACATTCCATCGGTGCGATTGACCTTGGCCAGCTTGCCAGTGTCACGCTTTATGATGGCACAGTTTACAACGGCATCGTTCGCTACACCGCGCGTGTGTCTGACAACAATACCCGCACCTTCCGCGTCGAAGTCGAAATCGACAATGCGGATCTTAAGATCCCCGATGGCATGACCGCCGAACTTGAAATCCCGGTCGGCACCAAACGTGCCCATCAGGTCACCCCGTCTGTTCTGACGCTTAATGACGAAGGCCAGCTTGGCGTGCGTTCGGTGGTTGATGGCAACAAGGTTGATTTCCTGCCGGTTGATCTTCAGGGCGGCACGCGCGAACGCGTCTGGATTGGCGGTCTTCCGGATCAGTTTGAACTGATTGTGGTTGGTCATGATTGGGTGACTGAAGGTGCAATTGTTGATGTTGTCCATCTTCAGACCGATGCGAATGGCCTGCCGATTGCGCCGAAATCATCATCAGATGATGCGGCAAACGGCACCACGCTTTCGGAAAATTCCGCGCACTAAGCGCGTGTCATGAGGAGATCGAAAAATGTCCCTGATTGATCACGCGTTAAACAGGTCGCGTACCGTCATTCTGGTTCTGATCCTGCTGCTGCTGTCGGGTTGGGTTGGCTATAACACCATCCCGAAAGAAGCTGATCCGGACGTCCAGATCCCGGTTTTGTATGTCACCATGCATCACGATGGCGTTTCGCCAGAAGATGCCGAACGTCTTTTGCTGCGCCCGATGGAACAGGAATTGCGCTCCATCGAAGGTGTGAAGGAAATGCGTTCGCAGTCCTATCAGGACGGCGCATCGGTAACGCTTGAATTTTACTCCGATGTTGATATCGACGAAGCCCTTGCCGACGTGCGCGAGCGCGTTGATATCGCCAAATCCGAATTGCCTGACGACACCGACGACCCCGAAGTTCACGAGGTCAACCTGTCGCTGTTCCCGGTTCTGGTTGTGACCCTTTCGGGGGATGTGCCTGAACGTGCGCTTCTGCGTGTGGCGCGTGATCTGAAGACTTAATCGAAGGTCTTCCGGCCGTTCTTGAAGCCAAGCTTGCCGGTGATCGCGAAGAACTGGTCGAATTCATCATCGACCCGATGAAGATCGAAGCATATCGCCTCAATGGCATCGATATTGTCACCCTTGTGCGGAACTCCAACGCACTGGTGGCAGCAGGTGCAGTTGATACGGGCACCGGCCGTTTTAACATCAAGGTGCCGGGTCTGTTTGAAAGTGTGAATGACATTCTTGATATGCCGCTGATCGTAGACGGGGATTCCGTCATTCGGTTCCGCGATATCGGTGATGTGCGCCGTACCTTCAAGGATGCCGAAAGCTTTGCCCGCCTTAATGGTGAACCGGCGATTGCGATTGAAGTCTCCAAGCGCGTTGGCGAAAACATCATTGAAGTCATTGATGCGATCAAGGCCGTTACCGCCGAAGCACAGCAGGCATTCCCGCCGAACCTGACGGTCAGCTATTCGCAGGATAAGTCCTCTGACATCCGCACCATGCTGACCGACCTTCAGAACAGCGTGATCCTTGCGATCCTGCTTGTGATGGTGGTTGTCATCTGGTCGTTGGGCTGGCGGTCGGGCCTTTTGGTGGGCCTTGCCATTCCGGGCTCGTTCCTGACAGCGATCCTGATCCTTTGGGGATTGGGCATGACGGTCAATATCGTCGTTCTGTTCAGCTTGATCCTGGCCGTGGGCATGCTGGTCGATGGCGCGATTGTTGTCACCGAATATGCCGACCGTAAGATGATTGATGGCCTGCATCGTCGCGAAGCCTATCCGCTGGCGGCAAAACGCATGGCGCTTCCGATCATTGCATCGACCGCAACAACCCTTGCAGCCTTCCTGCCACTTGCCTTCTGGCCAGACATCGTCGGCGAATTCATGAAATTCCTGCCGATTACGGTTCTGTTCACCCTGACCGCATCTCTTGCGATGGCACTGATCTTTGTGCCAACCGTAGGCGCGTGGTTTGGCAAACCGGGCAGTGAAAGCAATGAAAGCCTGGAAGCGATTGCTGCCGACCATGCCGAAGACATCCACAAGGTCAAAGGCGGAACGGGTCTTTATGTCCGTATCCTAAGCGGTTCGCTTCGTTTCTATTGGCTGATTGTTCCGGCCGCCTTTGTCATCCTGATTTCGGTCTGGATGGCATTTGGCAAGCTTGGCAAGGGTGTCGAGTTCTTCCCCGCTGTCGAGCCGGAAGTCGCCGTGGTTCAGGTCCGCGCACGTGGCAACCTGTCCTATTACGAACAGGATACCCTTCTTAAAGAAGTCGAAGACCGCATTCTGGCCCTTGATGCCCATCACGCAGGCGAGCATTGGTTTGACACCGTCTATGCCCGCTCTGGTGCCGATGCCGGTGGCAACGAAGCTGCCGAGGATGTGATTGGTATCGTTCAGCTTGAATATGCCGACTGGCAGAACCGCCCGAAGGCAAGCGAGATCGAAAAGCTTATTCTTGCTGATACCGCCGATCTTGCCGGTATTCAGGTTGAAGTCCGCGCCGAAGAAGCAGGCCCGCCGCAGGGCAAGGACATCCAGATCCAGCTGCGTTCCTTCTATCCGGATCTTCTTGATGACACGGCGACCATGCTGGTCAATGGTCTTCAGGACATGGGCGGGATGTATAACTTCGAAGACGGCAAGTCGCCCCCGGGCATTGACTGGGAATACACGGTTGACCGTGCCCAGGCCCTGAAATTTGGTGCCGACATCAACCAGATTGGCAATATCATCAAGCTGGTGACCAACGGGATCAATTTCACGACCTATCGTCCCGACAACTCAACCGAGGAAATCGATATTGTCGGGCGTTATCCGTCCAAATATCGCTCGCTTGATGAGTTGGAAAACCTGCAGATCGTGACCGATAAGGGTCTGGTGCCGATGTCGAACTTCATCATCCGCACCCCCAAACCCAAAACCGGCACGCTGACCCGTGTTGACAGCCGCCGTGCCCTGACCGTCAAAGCCGACGTGCAGGAAGGCGTTCTGGTTGATACCAAGCTTGGCGAGGTCAAAGCATGGATGCAAACCCTTGAAATCGATCCGCGCGTTTCGGTCGAGTTCAAAGGTCAGGATGAAGAACAAAAGAAATCGGCCGAGTTCCTGATGAACGCCTTTACGGTCGCCCTTTTCATCATGTTCATCATTCTGGTGACGCAGTTCAACAGCATCTCAAGCTCGCTCCTGATCATGATCGCGATCATCATGTCGACGGCTGGTGTGTTCCTTGGTCTTATGATCACCGGACAGGCCTTCTCGATTGTCATGAACGGGATTGGTGTTGTGGCGCTGGCCGGTATCGTTGTGAACAACAATATCGTTCTGATCGATACGTTTGACCGGCTTAAGCACACCGCTGGCAGCATCGAAGCCGCCATCCTGCAAACCGGTGCGCAGCGTCTGCGTCCGGTGATGTTGACGACGATCACGACCATCCTTGGTCTGGTGCCGATGGTCATGCAGATCAATATCGACTTCTCGTCGCGTGACGTCACGGTTGGTGCGCCATCCACCCAGTGGTGGGTGCAGCTTTCAACCTCGATCGCGTTTGGTTTGGCCTTTGCAACTGCGCTGACCCTGATCTTTACCCCGTGCGCATTGATGATGCGTCACAAGATGGGCAGTGGTTACAGAAACCGTCTGAAGCCTTGGATCGGCAAAATCACCGGCACCTGGTTTGGCCGGTCTGATAAGGCGCAGGAAACAAACTAAGACAGAATAGCCGCGCGACCTTATCCCCCGACCCCGCCGCGCGGTTATACCGGCCCCCTTTTGAAAAAAAGGGGGCCGGTGAACTTTTGGGACACTGCTTTTCAGACCAAATCGGGGATGGGTTTAGTTTGACGGCAAAATGCCGCTTGATGCCCAGATCCGGTCATAGGCACCTTCCTGCTTGATGGCTTCAAGGGCCGCACGCATCGCATCAATCACCACATCATTCGTGGCAAGGCTTGCGGCCAGATAAAGCTCGCTCGAGAGTTCCGGAATGCTGGCAACCACATGAAGCCGCGTGCTGTCTTCTTCCAGTTCGGCCACCCGATATGGCAGCGATAGCGCGTCACCCGCAACCAACATCGCCCGCCCGGCAAACAGCATTCGGATGGTTGCCTCGGCCGACGGGGCCATCATGACCTCAAACCCGGCATCCTCAAGGTATTGCGCCTTCACATCACGCATTTGACCAGCAACCTGAAAACCAACAAGTGCGTGCCAGTCGTCAACTACGGGCACGGCATAGTCGTTTAGGGAAAACAGCCGCACGTGATAGGGCGCGACCGTTCCGATCCACTTAAACAATGCTTCACGATCTGGTCTGCGCGCGATGCTGAAAATCAGGGTATCGGGGTTTTGCAATGCGGTTTCATAGGCACGCGCCCATGGCTCAACGCGAATTTTGCAGCGGATCTGACTTTCCATACAGACGCGACTGATCACATCAACGGCGGGGCCGCGCGCGATGCCGGTCTGCTCATCATAGATCACATAGGGCGGAAAGGGTGTTGTCATGACGGTGACATCCTGGGCCATGACAGTACCGGGAAGTAATCCGGCAAGACCGATGGCTGCACCGAATGCAAACCGCCTCAAAACCACTTTAAATTGATAATGTCGCAATACAGCATTCCGCAAATATTCCCACGTATTTTACGTGTAGATTATATTGGTCAAATCAAGGATGCGACGCCAGTAAAATACATACTTTCCTAAGGAATTTTCTTATATCCTGATGATCAAAAATAAGAAGAACTTCGAACCGGGAATAGGGAATTGGTATGGCATGGCGTTTACGCGGGCCTGCGAGATCATGCATCGTCGCAGCACTGTTTGCCCTGACTTCTTTTGCGGCCACTGGCGCGAAAGCTCAAACAGCTGACGATAAAGCATCCCTGACCTGGGCTGTGCCCCCCTTTGCCCCGGCCTTTATCACTGATCGCGAAGAACTGACCGGATATGCTGCTGCGACGCAAAACTGGTTCGCATCGCGCCTTCCGCAGTATCATCACAGTGTCTTGCAAGTTCCCCTTGCCCGATTGCTGGCCGAGATGAAGAACGGCGAAGGTGATCTTCGCTGCTCCGCGACCCTGATCCCGACCGATGAACGCCGTGCCTTTATCAGCTTTGCCAAGACGATTTTATTGCATCTGCCGATCTCGGTCGTGGTGCGTGCTGATGACGAGCACAAGTTTGACCGGTTTATGAATGATCAGGGCCATATCGAGCTTAACCGTCTGTTGGCCGATCCCGCCTTTTCATCGGCCATTCGCATTGGTCGGGCCTATGGCACCCATGTTGACAAACATCTTGATGGCTTCCGCGACAGCACACAGGTGATGCTGGTTGCTGATGACACCAAGTTCCTGCGCATGCTGAACCTTAAGCGCATCGACTGGACGCTTTATTTCCCGTCCGAGGCAGAATTTTATCGCCGCCGTCAAACGCCGGAACTGGCGATTAAGGCGCTGCCGATTTCAGGCAACACAACCTTGCTTGAAGCCACCATCGGCTGTGCTGACACCCCGGCCGGCCGCACGGCCATTGCCGAGATCAACCAGATCATTGATCAAAATCCGTCCATGCCCTGGACCGATTTCTATGCCCAGTGGCTCAATCCCAATGACCGGGAATGGTTCAAGGCCGCGCGCGATCAATATATCAATTCGGATCACATCGAAGCACGGCTTGAATACAGCCCGGCTGCGATCAGCGCGTCGAACAAACAATAATTATTTGCATTCGTGCCATCCAATACCCTTATAAGTAATTAATAATACTTTTGGTTGGAACGGAGATTGCGGGAATGCGTCCGAGGGGATTGCGTCATCTGCGTGCTTTGCTTCTTGGGGTTCGGCTTACGCTATTGGGACTGGCATGTGTGGCCATGAGTGGCACGCTTGCCCAAGCGCAAGGGACTGGAAAGCCCGAAATCACCTGGGCCTTAACGCCGCTGCCGCCTGCCATGCTGGAACGCGATGGCAAGATTGTCGGCTATGGGGTGGATATCCTTGACTGGTTTGCCATCCGCCTGCCTGACTATGCCCATGACAAGGAAATCGTACCGCTGCCGCGCCTGATCAAAACCATCATGGGGCCGGGGACCTTTTGCAATATCGGCATGAACCCGACGCCAGAACGCAAAGAGTTCCTTTATTTCACCGATGCCGTATTACCCCACCTGCCGGTCAGCCTGATTGTTGATGCAAGCCGTGATGATCAATTGGCCCCCTATATGACCAATCAAGGCGAAATTGACCTTGAACGCATGATCATTGACGGCAAGCTGAATGGTGCGTTGCGATCACAGCGCTCCTATGGCGGCCCGATTGATGCGATCCTGCTTCGCCATACCGAAAATCCGCGTATTACCCATGTGGGCAATGATGCCAATTTCCTGCAACTGATCGCGCTTGAACGGATGGACTGGACGCTTTATCTGCCAGCCGAGGCGGAGTTTTACCGTCGCGCCAAATTGCCTGACACCGCGTTTTCAAGCTGGCACATTGCCGGGAACGATCAATTGATGCCGGCTTCTATTGCTTGTAGCAAAACAGCGTCTGGTGCCAAGATCGTCGATGCGATCAATGCCCTTGTGCAGGCCCATCCCGACATGCCGTGGACGAAGTATTATTCCTCCTCACTGTCACAGTCTGATCAGCGTCGCTACGCGCAGGCGCTAAAAGATCTCAAGATCGGTTTTGGCCAAACCGTTGATCAATAACAAAACCTGCCAAAACTCTTGGCAGCCATGCAATCGCGCATCTTGCAACACCGGGTTTGAGCGGGTAAACCGCGCCACGGTTGAATCATCCCCCACCTTGCCCAACGCCTATGCGTAGCAAAAACCGATGGTTTGGTTCCGCCAAGTTGTAGAACGCGAAAGACATCATGAAACTGCCCGGACTAACCGACATCATCACCCTGCCGCACATCTGCATGCGTCGTCTGACCACGCCGTTGGTGTATGCGATCATTGCCCTTGGCGTCGTGCAGGCATCTGCAATGGCCAACACGGTCACGCAGGCACATGATCATGCACCGTTAGAAGGCAATCATCTGCCATTGATTGATGACAACATCGTTTGGGCGATCGATGTTCTGGCACCGGCCTTTTACATGCAAGACGACAAGCTGGTTGGCTTTGGCGCGGATGCCGTTGACTGGCTGATCGAACGGATTTCCCATCATTCGATCAAGGTCCTGACATTGCCGCGCGGCCGGGCTTATGAGGTTATGCATCACGCCAATGTGGCCAACGATCACACGGTTTGCATTCCCGGCGCGCTTGAAACTCCGCAACGCGCACGCGACTTCATCATGAGCAACCCGGTATTCCCGCAACTGCCCATTTCCCTGATCGTCAGAGCAGATCAGGCCGATGATTTTGCCCCGTTCATGACCAAAAACGGCGAAGTGGATCTACCCCGCCTGTTGCCCGACAACCGGTACTACGCAGCAATTGAAACCGGCCGGTCTTATGGCCCGATGGTTGATGACATCCTGCGCGAACACGGCTTTGGCAGCCACATCCAACGCACCCGTCAGATGGGCGAATTTACCGGCATGCTGGAATTAGGTCGGATCGACTGGTTCCTTGCCTATCCGATTGAGGCAGAGCATGAACGCAATGTTGCCAAGCTCAAGACCGAAATCAAATCCCTGCCGATCGCCGGGATGCCCGATATGCTTGAAGCCAAGGTCGCGTGCAGCAAGACCGAAACCGGACAGCATGTGATTGAGCACACCAACGCCATCGTCGCCCAGCATCCAGACATGCCCTGGACGCAAAGCTATGTCGATTTGCTCTCGGATGCTGATGCCGCGCGCTACCGTGCGCTGATTGATCACCGGCTGCGTTCACAATAATCGCGATTGGCTGATTTTTTTGCCCCGGCCCGGCGGGGCAGACGTTTTGCGATTAAGACATATCGATCAATGGCTTTGATCTGATCAGATGCCCGTATGTGCATCTGTGCTTTGATGCCGTACGCGTTAATACCAATTGATCAAATCTACCCTTACGTGACATTCACTTAGACTTTAGTCGTAGCTTTCCCACACACGACAACGGATAAAGTTTATGCCAAGCTTACAAAGAACCGCCACCGGTCCTTTTAGCGCTGAGACTATCCAATCACCCCCGCATGACGCCCCGCGTTCCCCCCGCTTTTGCGCGTTCAAACAATGGTCCCCCACCCTTGGCCTGAAGCGCATTGCCGTCCTTGCCGCGATCCTTCTTTTTGGCGCTGTAGCCCCCGTTACGGATGCCAAAGCCCATCTTAAATTTCAGCCTTACGAACCAACATCAGAAGGCAAAGAAGCCGTCACCTGGATCATCGATCTGATTGCCCCGGCCTTCTATATGAAGGATGGCGAGATTGCCGGTTATGGCGCAGCGGCCATTGACTGGTTCATCAGACGGATCGCCCATCACAAGGTCAATATCGTCGCCCTGCCGCGCGGTCGCGCATTTGAAGAAATGCGGGCAACAAACTTCTCCACCGGACGTACAGTCTGTATTGCTGGCACTTTGAAAACACCGGACCGGGCAAAGTCGTTCTTCTTTAGCAAGACGGTCATTTCGCAGTTTCCGATATCGATCATCACCCGCGCTGATCGCAAGGCCGATTTTGCACCGTTTCTAAATGATGACGGCGCGGTCGACCTTAAGGCACTGATCGCCCATGCCGGGCTCTTTTCGCTTCTGGAAAGTGACCGGTCATATGGCCCACGGGTCGATGCGGTTCTGAGTGATCCGAAAGCCGAAGATAAGCTTCAGCAAACAAGGCTTTCGGTAAACATGATCAAGATGCTCGAACTGCAGCGTCTCGACTGGTTTCTGGCCTACCCGATCGAGGCCGAGTTTCATCGCATGACGACGGCTCCGGCACTTCAGATCGCGTCCTTTCCAATCGCAGGGGCAGAGCACATGCTTGATGTCAAACTGGCATGTAGCGCGACGCGCCTTGGTCGACACATCATCAACCATGTCGATAACCTGATGATGATCTATCCTGATATGCCCTGGGCCGCGGGATATGTGCATCTTCTTTCAGCCGAAGACAAGGCACGCTATCACCAGCTGACACATAATCAGCGACAACGTTGACCCCAAAGGCCACGTTCCAACGCCAAAAGAAAAAGCCGGCATCTCTGCCGGCTTTTTCTATGATTTCGTCCGATCAGATCAATTCTGGTGAACGCGGTTCAGGCCCTCTTCGGGGTCATCATCGGGTTCGCCGTCATCGTCTTCTTCGTCAGCCTTGTCTTCTTCCTGCTGGTTCTCGATGCCCATGCGACGATAAGAACGATAAGACAGCGGGAAGGTGATGAAATAGATCGCAGCGATTGCCGAGAGCGTCAGCCACGGCGAGGACACCAGAAACGCCACCGACGCCCCGAATGCCAGCATCAGCGGCAGGACCCACGCACGCGGGACCTTGACCTTCTTGAAGCTATAGGTCGGCAGGCGCGAAACCATCAGACCGGCAATAATCACGCCATAGGGGGCGACGATATAGGGGCTGTCAAAGATGCCTTCGCCAAACTGGAAGGTCAGAACAATCGGCCACATCGCAAGGGCTGCGGCGGCCGGTGCCGGAACCCCGGTAAAGAAGCGATAAGCCCAAGTCGGCAGTTCCGGTTCACCCAGCATCTGGGTGTTAAAGCGTGCCAGACGCAGCATCATGCAAACCGCAAACAGCAGCGACAAGGCCCAGCCAATGCCACCAAATTCATGGAGCGACCAGAAATACAGCATCATCGCCGGTGCAACGCCAAAGCAAACGAAGTCCGACAGACTGTCAAGTTCGCCGCCAAAGCGGCTGGATGCGTTCAGCATACGGGCCAGACGGCCATCAAGACCGTCAATGATCCCGGCAATCAGAATGGCGGCAACGGCGGCTTCCCAGCGATCCTGCATTGCAAAGCGGATCGAGGTCAGACCGGCACACATGCCCATTATCGTTGCGACATTAGGCACCAGCCGCGTGAGCGACATCGCCTTGAAGCGACGCGGACGACGAATGGGATCGATGCCGCCACTCATTATCGGATCTCCCCGACGGCGGCTTCCTTGCCCTTGACCGACACATCGGCAAGAACAGTTTCACCGGCAATCGTGGTCTGACCGACAATAACGTTCGGCGATACGCCTTCTGGCAGATACACATCAACGCGCGAACCAAAGCGGATCAGGCCGAAACGCTCGCCAGCTTTAAGCTGGGAACCGGTACCGACATCACACAGAATACGACGTGCAACCAGACCTGCGATCTGGACAACACCAAATTCCCGGCCTTCCTTGTCGCGGACAAGAAGGATCTGACGTTCGTTGTTTTCCGATGCCTTATCGAGCTCGGCATTGACGAACTTGCCCGGAACATAGGCTTCGCCAACGATCTCGCCATTGACCGGGCAACGGTTCACATGGACGTTGAAAACGTTCATGAAGATCGAAACGCGGGTGCGCGGGGTCTTGTCGTCAAGTTCCAGTTCCTTGGGCAGCGGCGCCTGCGAAATCATGCATACGCGGCCATCTGCCGGCGAAATCACCAGATTTTCATCAGTCGGCGTAATACGATCCGGGTCGCGGAAGAAATACGCGCACCAAAGTGTCAGGATCACACCGATCCAGCCCAGCGGTTCCGCAATCAGGAACAAGCCCACAGTGATCGCAGCGAAGATCGCAACGAATTTCCAGCCTTCAGGATTGATCGGCACAAGAACGGATTTCAAAGTCTTTATTCCCTGGTTGCCATGGATTGGGCATATCAAATTGGTACGATTGGTACCCTGCGGGCGCGTTCTTAGCATCTAGTGATGGCATAGGGCAACGCAACCCGTACAAAACTGTTTCGCCCCAAATTAGGGTCAGGTCCTACTAATTTGGTTTGAATGGTCGATCAGATTTGTGCGGATACGCGAAGCGAAGCCGCAGGAAGAAATATATCTTTCAAGGTTTCGCGACAAAGTAGACCGTGCAAATCTGGTCGATCCGAACGACAGAGTTTATATTTGCAACCTCCTGCGTCAAATACCTTGCGCGGGATAAAACCCCGCTCTGCGGCATTTTCCTAGGATTTCACAAATCTAAACTCTGCCATTCAAATCAAATTAGTAGGTCCTGACCCTAAAAGGGGCAAAACACAATTACCATGTGTTTTGCCCCTCGCAAAGAAAAGCGGTGCTTACTGAGCTTTTTCTTCACCCGGCAGGGCAAAGATCTGGCCCGGATAAATCAGGTCAGGATCGCGGATCTGGCCCTGGTTACGGTTGTAAATCACCCAGTATTTCAGGCCATCGCCGTAGGTCCGGCGCGCAATCCGCCACAGGCTGTTGCCCGGCTGAACCACATAACGCGAACCCGGCTCAAGAATTTCTTCAGGCCGAGCACGTTCGAACGGAATTTCAACACGCGCGGTGACCTTGCCAGCGTCATTCAGCTGATCGGCACGCATGGTGTAATTGCCCGGTTCAATCGGCTCGCCAATGGTCAGCGCCCAATTACCGTTTTCATCCGCCGGGGCGGAGCCAACCGGCTTGTTATCAAGATAGATGCGAACAGTATGTTCCATATCGGCTTTGCCCGACATGGCAACGCGGCCCTGTTCGTCATAATCGACAATATCAATCGACAGACGCGGCATCGGCGGAACCAGCTTGCCGGTTTCAGATGCGGTTGCCTCAGCCGTTTCAGCAACTTCCGGTGCCGGACCCTGCATCACAACAGCAGCACCGTCGCCTTCGGCCGGGACCTTAAGGGCAATGATAGGCTGTTTTTCTTCTTTGGGTTCTTCGGCCGGTGCGACGTCTGCAACAACCGGTGCATCAGATGCGCCCTCAGCCGGTGCCGGGGTTGCTTTGGGTGTCGCGACTTCTGCCGGTTTTTCTTCCGGGATCAGAACCACGACCTTGTCATCGGCTTTGCTGACGGTGCCTTCGGCGTCTTCGGCCTCAAGCGACAATTCACGATCACCACTTGCCAGCGGTTTGGTTGGCAGGACAACCCATTCGCCGCGCTCGTCAGCAGTGGCTTCGCCAATGACCTCTTCGCCTTCGCGAATGCGGACCTTGCTGTTGGGTTCGGCACGACCGGCGATGACTGCATTGCCGTCCGGGCCGATGCGCACGACATCAAAGCTTGGATTGGTGATTTCCGGTGCAGCAGTTTCCGGTTCCGGTGTGCTTTCAACCGGGGCCGTTTGCGTGGTAACCGCAGGCGCCTGTGTTGCTGCCGGCGCGGTTTCTTCATCCGCACTCTTGGTCAGCATGTAGTTAAGCGCGATTGCCGCAATGATCAGTACAACGCCGACAATGACGAGGATATAGGGTCGCTTCACCGGAAATATCCTTGAACCAGGTTTATGTTTTTTACCGTCGCGATCAAAGCCTTGGGAATGCTTGCTATTTTCCCCTCAAACACCGCGTTTGAACGCGTTAATTAGAAACTTGTACTACTTTCAGCTTACAGTTTCCATAACGTAACGAACAAACGATATCGCGCAACCGTTAGGTAAAGATGAATAGAATCAGTCTGTTTGCCGAAATACCAGCCCGGCGCGATCCATCGCGCCACGCCGAAACCGCGTTTCTGTTCGTTTAAGACAGTCCGCTTGCTGCCTGTGCTGCCACATAGGCAACCAAAGCCGCCATGACAAGCGGCAGGGCCAGCACACCAGCCCGGATCACCATGGCAAGCACGGCAGCCTGTGCCGGATTGGCATCGGGCAGATGACCTGCGATTGAACCGGCCGCCCGGCTTGCCGATACCACCAGCAACAAAACCGCAAACGCCACACAAGATGCCGGGATCACAATCATCGCACTGGCCGCACTGGCCATCAACGCACTGACCACGCCCAGCCACACCGCCGCACGATATTGCGGTGCTGCCTTTTCCGAGACAACGGCAACGATCAATGCAATCCAAAGAGCTGCCTGAAACACGACGTGATCGGTCAGGTTAAACTGATGGGCAATGATCCCCTGCCCCAGTGCCAGCGTCATCAGAACCGCGACCGGACCGGGCTTTGCCAAATCTTCCGACGTGATCGCGGCATCAGATGCGGCCTTGGCCGACTTGGCTTTCGCTGCCTTGGTCTTTTTGCCTTTGGCTGGTTTGTCGTTGGCATCGTCATCTTCGGAAAAATCGGGGCGCGTCACCCACAGGAACGCCCCGCCAATCATCAGGAACGCTAACCAGGACAAAGCCTTGATCGCGCCTGGATGATAAGAAAGCCCGCTTACGGGTGCTGCCAGCACAAGCCATGCGCCGAGCAATAGCAAAACAGCCGCGACCGCCAATGTGATGCGTTCAGACAGTTTGGCGAAATCCATGATCGCACCACAAATCCCGCCCAGAACCAGCATCAGCAATGCCGCCCCAACGCCACCGCGTGCGGTTTCGGGCAGACCGATTGCCGCCGGAACAGCCACCGCCACAGCCGGGATGATCGCCCCCAGAACAAGGCGACGTGCAACCGCACGATCAAGCCCCAGCCAAAGAGCCAGCATCAAGACGGCAGCAATAATACCCGATACCAAAAGGGCGAGAACGAGGGGACTGTCGACAAACACGTTGGGCGATCCTGCCTTCTTTTTGTTTCATTAAAGGGTGCAGATGGGCACACCTGCTGAACTACCCTTCCCACAATCAGGTTCATAACTTGTTAACCCTCCGGCGATTGGCACAGCTTTTCGCCACGGGTCATCGGACTATTTTGATGCGGGATGACTGCATTGGCCTTTTTGCAGGGAAAAGCAACGAAAATGCGGCAGGCCGATATTATTAAAATTTAAGATGCTGCCATGCGGAAAATGCTGCCCCAAGAAGGGTTTGATCGGCTATGGTCTGAACAGTACGGGCGCGTGTGTGCCAAATTCACGCCCCGCTACCTGCGAAACAAGAACGAAAAGGCAGGTCGCCATGACAAAAGTAAAATCAATCTGTGTCTTCTGCGGTGCGTCTGACGGCAAAGATCCCCGTCACATGGAAAACGCCATTGCGTTTGGCAAAATGATGGCCGAACGCGACATCACGCTGGTTTATGGCGGAGGCCGCATTGGCCTTATGGGCGCGGTCGCCGATGGCGTCATGCAAAATGGCGGAACTGTTGTTGGCATCATTCCGGCCCATCTTGATGATATCGAAGTCGGCCATACCGGCCTTTCCGAACTGATCGTGTGCAAATCCATGCATGAACGCAAAGTAGAGATGTTCAAACGTTCTGACGCGTTTGTCACCCTTGCCGGTGGTCTTGGCAGCCTTGATGAGGCGTTCGAAGCCATGACGCTCCGCCAGCTTGGCATTCATGACAAGCCGATGGTGTTCCTCAATGCGCTGGGATACTGGGACAAGTGCCTTGCCATGATCGACGGGATCATCGCCGATGGGTTTGCCCGCGAAAGCCACAAGGACCTGTTCACCGTTGCTGATACGCTTGAAGAAGTGTTCGAACAACTGGCCGCCGAACCGGCCCCGAAATTCGACCCGCGTGAGAAACTTCTTTAAGCCCGCGTCACAGACAAATATCTGATTTGTCTCGATAAACATCAAATTCATCCCTGCTTGGCAGGGGCTTTATGCAAACGCCGTCCGATCACAGTCGGGCGGCGTTTTTGTTACAAAGCACACCTGTTCAGATCATGTTCGAACGCGTTTTCACATGATCACCTGCCCCAAGGCCAAGGATTTCTGCGCCTTTTGCTAACCGTTTGAATATTCATATGAATGTCATGCTTCTGAAATCTTAGTGACAACGAAGGTGCGTATGATCGTTTTATGTTCAAAGCAACAAATTGAACGATCAAATGAATATTTCAACACGACAACGCGACATCATCGACATCCTGCGCCGCGACAGCTTTGTCTCGATCGAGAAGCTGGCCGAGCATTTTGATGTTACCCCACAAACCGTTCGCCGTGACGTCAATATGCTGAGCGACGCCAATCTGGTGCGCCGTCGCCATGGTGGTGTTGAATATGCCGGTGAACCGGGCATGAACCTGTCATATGACAGTCGGCAGGTCACCAATATCGCCGCCAAGCACGCGATTTCCATTCATGTCGCCAATTTGATCCCCGACGGGGCATCGGTCCTGATCGGGATCGGCAGCACCTTGGAACTGGTCGCCCTTAATCTGGTTGAGCATCGCCATCTGACGGTGATTACCAACAACATGAACGCGGCCATGGCACTGGGCAATAATCCGGGCAACCGGATCGTCATTCCCGGTGGCACCTTGCGCCTGCCAGATCGCGACGTCATCAGCCCCGAAGCCGAGGCGATGTTTAACAATTACAAGGTCGATTACGGCCTGTTTGGTGTTGGCGGGATTGAGCCCGATGGCACGCTGACCGATTTCGATCATCGCGAAGTGTCCCTGCGTCAGGCGATTGCCAAGAATTGCCGCAACTCGATCCTTCTGGCCGATCAATCAAAGTTCGGACGCCCGGCCCCGGCCAAGGGCGGACATATCACCGATCCCGACCTTGTCGTGGTCGATGCGATCCCCAATGGGCCGTTCAACAGCCTGTTTGACCGTCAGGACGTCCGCGCGCGCCTTCAAATTGCAAAAAGCGAAATCTTTAAATGACTGCCCAGACACCCTTCATCCAGATCAAATCCGTGTCGCGCGTTTTTAATGGCGGTAACGGAGTTCGTGATCTTTCGATTGATATCCCGCGCGGCAGTTTTGTCGTTTTGCTGGGCCCGTCGGGCTGCGGCAAATCAACGACGCTGCGCCTGATTGCCGGTCTTGAAACCGCTGATCAGGGATCAATTGCAATTGATGGCAAGGATGTCACCAATACCCCGCCCTCCAAGCGCGGCCTTTCGATGGTGTTTCAATCCTATGCCTTGTTCCCCCATCTGAGCATTGCGGAAAACATCATCTTTGGCTTGAAGGTTCGCAAAACCCAAAAGGCCGAAATCGCATCGCGGCTGACCGAGGCATTAAGCGTCACCGGCCTTGAAGGATATGAAGATCGCAAACCGGCCGAGCTATCGGGTGGGCAGCGCCAGCGTGTCGCACTTGCGCGCGCGATTGTGGCTGGTCATCCGCTCTGTCTGATGGACGAGCCGTTATCAAACCTTGATGCCAAATTGCGCCATTCGGTCCGCAAGGATATCCGCGATCTGCAGCAGCGTCTTGGCATTACGGTGGTCTATGTCACCCATGATCAGACCGAAGCCATGAGCATGGCCGATATCGTCATCCTGATGAAGGATGGCCGGATCGAACAGTTTGGCAATCCGGCGGACCTTTATCTGACCCCGGCCACATCCTTTGCCGCAAGCTTTGTCGGAAGCCCGCCCATGGCGCTTCTGCCTGCAAGCGCCCTGCCCAAAAGCGTCATTCCAGCTGGCGTTGATCCGGCCACGCTGACCTTTGGCATCCGCCCGGAAGACCTGATTTTGTCGACCAGCCCCAAAACCGAAGCATGGGGCATCCCGGCCAAAGTCACGGGCAGCGAGTTTCTGGGTGCTGAAACATTTGTCTTTGTCGCGATCCCGGGCACAGAGGGCGCAACCGCCCGTCTGCCCGGTCGCGTTCACATTTCGCCGGGGACGGAAGTCTCGCTGAGTTGGGCTGGCGCTGCGGCCCACTGGTTTGATGGCGAAGACGGTCATCGTCTTGCACCGACGACGGCTGCACATCCAGCGCAAGAACCACACGCCACCATCGTAACCGACACTGCAATTCCGAGTTTGTAACAGGGAAAACAAATCATGCGGAACATCGTAACCAGTGCTGCATTTGCAGCCGGACTGATGGCAACGGCAGCCACCCCTGCCTTTGCTGCGACCGAACTGACTATGTATTATCCTGTCGCCGTTGGCGGCCCGCTGACCGAAGTTATTGATGGCATGATCGAAGGGTTTGAGTTCGAAAACCCGGATGTCAAAGTCAACGCCATCTATGCTGGCAACTATGACGACACCCGTCTTCGCGCTGTATCGGCGATCAAAAGCGGCGATCCGGCACAGCTTTCGGTGATGTTTTCAATCGACGTCTATGACCTGATCGAACAGGACCTGATTGTTCCGTTTGATGATGTTGTCAAAACCGCCGAAGACAAAGAATGGCTGAAGTCCTTCTACCCGGCGCTGATGGCCAATGGCGATGTGGATGGCAAAACCTGGGGCATCCCGTTCCAGCGTTCCACCATTGTCATGTACTACAACAAGGACATGTTCCGCGCCGCTGGCCTTGATCCGGAAATGCCGCCGAAAACCTGGGAAGAACTGGCTTCCACCGGCAAGGCGCTTTCCAAAGACGGCAAATGGGGCCTGATGGTTCCCTCGACCGGTTATCCGTACTGGATGTTCCAGTGCTTTGCCATCCAGAACGGCAAGGAACTGATGAGCGGCGATGGCACCCAGACCTATTTCGATGATCCGGCGGTTGTCGAGGCACTTGAATTCTGGCGCAACCTTGCCGCCAAAGAGAAGATCATGCCGGAAGGCACGATTGAATGGGGAACCCTGCGTCAGGCCTTTGTTCAGGGTCAGACAGCCATGATGTGGCATTCGACCGGCAACCTTTCCGCAGTCAAGCGCGAAGCTCAGTTTGACTTTGGCGTTGCGATGCTGCCGAAACACAAAAAGCCGGGTTCTCCCACGGGTGGTGGCAACTTCTATCTGTTCAAGGATTCAACCGATGATCAGAAAGAAGCATCGCTAGCACTTATCAAATACATGACCGCACCGGAACGCGCCGCGGAATGGTCAATCGCAACCGGTTATGTTGGCGTCACACCGGATGCCTATGAAACCGATGCGCTTAAATCCTACGCGGCTGTTTTCCCGCCGGCACTTGTAGCCCGTGATCAGCTTGAAGTTTCGGTTGCCGAATTTTCCACCTATGACACCGCGCGCGTTCGCGAAGGCCTGAACAATGCCATCCAGGCGGCCCTGACCGGTGAGAAGTCACCGAAACAGGCGCTTGAAGATGCGCAGGCCGAAGCCAACCGTCTTCTGCGTGCATTCCACTAAGGAATGCCGATCTGCACGTCGAAGCGGGCCCCAATGCCCGCTTCGACATCCCTTTTTTTCCGATCTGATTTGTTTCTGACTTTTTTAATTCATCTGCTGTGACGGACGTGCCGACCATGAATGAAATGGCCCAACTTCAAAAAAAACGGCTTGCGCTTTATGGCTGGATGCTTTGCGCACCGGCATTGGCGTTGATGAGCCTGTTTGCCTTTTACCCGGCCATTGCAACCCTGTGGCACAGCCTGTTTACCCGTGGCACCACACGCCGCCCGTCGGTTTTTGCCGGGTTGGAAAACTATGGCGATCTGTTTGCCGATCCGACGTTTTGGACGGTTGCCACAAACAATCTGATTTATGCCGGTATCACCATCCCGGTTTCGATCATCTTTGCCCTGGCCATGGCGCTTTGGGCCAATGCCAAAATCCCGGCCAGATCATTTGTGCGCAGTGCCTATTTCACGCCGACCATCTTGCCAATGATTGCTGCTGCGAACCTTTGGCTGTTTTTCTATACGCCTGATCTGGGCGTGATTGATCAGATCACCGGGTTCTTTGGTGCGTCCCCGACGAATTGGCTGGGACAGCCGCAAACCGCGCTGGCATCCGTCATCATCGTGACGATTTGGAAAGAAGCCGGGTTTTTCATGATCTTTTATCTCGCCGCCCTTCAGACCATCCCGCCGGACCTGCGCGAAGCCGCCCGGATTGAGGGTGCGGGACGCTGGACTTATACGCGCCGTGTGTTGCTGCCGCTTTTGATGCCGACCACGATCTTTGTCTTCGTTAATGCCATGATCAATTCGGTCAAATTGATCGATCATTTGTTCATCCTGACCAAGGGCGGACCAAACAATGCCTCCAAACTGATCCTCTATTGGATCTGGGAGATGGCCTTTGCCTATTTCGACAGCCCGCATGCAGCGGCCATGACGATCCTTATCCTGCTGACCCTTGGCCTTGTTGCTGTGCTTCAGTTCCGACTGGTTGAAAAACGGACCCATTACCGATGAATACGATCACCCCCGCCCTTTCAACCAAACGCACGCTTCCGGATTTGGGAGCGGTGCTTGATACCATCGGTGCATGGGTGCTTGCGATTGTCTGGATATCGCCGCTTTTGTTTGCCGCCTGGGCCGCATTGCAGCCATCGGGTACGGCCCTTGGACTTAATTTCTCAAACCCGCTGACGTTTGAAAACTTCACCTATGTCTGGGGCGCGGTGCCGTGGGGTGGGTATTTTGCCAATACCGTGGTGCTTGTGACGCTTATTCTGGCAGGCCAATTGATCCTGTGTACCTTGGCCGGATTTGCCTTTGCCCGGTTTGAATTCAAGGGTCGCGATACTGTCTTTATCCTGGTCCTATTGCAGCTTTTTATTTTGCCCGAAGTCCTGATTGTCGAAAACTACGCCATCGTTTCCAAGCTTGGCTTGTTTGACACGGCACTTGGCATTGGCCTGCCCTATATGGCCAGTGCCTTTGGCATTTTCCTGCTGCGTCAGGCGTTCAAGTCTGTACCGATTGAGCTTGAAGAAGCCGCCCGGATTGAGGGATGTGGCTGGATGGGGGTTTTGTGGAAGGTCTATGTGCCTGCTGCCAAGCCGGTCTATCTTGCCTATGCGCTGGTCTCGATCGCCACGCACTGGAACAACTTCCTGTGGCCGTTGATTGTCACCAATTCACCGGAAACCCGACCACTGACAGTGGGACTATCCCTGTTTGGCGCACCCGAAACCGGGGTGGATATTTCGGTCATCAGTGCAGCCACCATCATGACCATCGCCCCGCTTCTGGTGGCATTCCTGATTTTCCAGCGCCAATTCATTCAGGCCTTCTTGCGTGCAGGCATTCGTTAGCACGCCGGGCCGCATCAGAACAAAATCTGGCGTCACTTCAATTTGCCATATGATCCCGCCGCGACATCACCTTGCGGCGGGCTTTTGTTTTCATGAATTAATTTCAGTTATTTAGCTTAAAATACCTGTCGCCCTTTGCCCGTATTTGGTGCAACATGATTACAAATCATAACTTTTAGAAATTCTTCATATGAATGTTCTGATCCTGCTTTTTGTCACCACCCTGATGTGGTCATTGATGCTGGTCTGCAATCGCATTGCTTTGACCAGCTTTGACATTGATGCCTATGCCATGACTTGTTGGCAGTTGGTGTTTGGCGGGATAGCACTTGTTTTGATTGCGCCGGGGCGGCGCATTCCGTGGCGGCAATTCACGCTTCCGATCAATTGGGCTTATGGGTTCTTGCGCGTCTTGACCGGGGTGACCTGGACATCGTCGCTTTTATATATCAGCACCCCTGAAAGCGGCATTCTGTCGCAAACCGGCATGCCATTGGCCGCCCTTGCCGCGACTTTCATTCTGGGGCGCACACCGGGTCGTTCGGAATGGCTGGGTCATGCGGCCTTGTTGGCAGGTGCGGGCTGGGTTGCCATGCATCTGCCCGGTGGCTTTACCAACCCAGCGGTTCTTTTGATGTTGGCATCAGAATTCACCGCCATTGCCTCGTCGGTTTTGGCCGAACTTCATCCTGATAACCAGATCAAGGATGCCTGGGCGCATTTGCGTTTCACGGGTGTGTTGTTATTGATCACCGCATCGATCTTCCTGATCGCGGCCCCGGTGATCGACTTCATAAGCCCGGTTCCGATCCCGTTCATTTCAATCGATGGTTTGTTTGGTACCGAAACACTTTTGGCCGGACTATTGATCGGCGTTCTATTTCGTGGACCAGCGATGGTGCTGTCGCTCAGATCGATTAAAACTGCAGGGATTGAGAAATATATTCTTTCGACCAGCATCCTGCCCTTCATCCTTCTGGCGATCGAGATGCTGGCAGCAAAGTTCGACCTCACCCCGCCACCGTCACATGACAGTGTGTTCTGGATCTCTTCCCTTCTGGTGATGATCGGGATTATCCAGATAACAGTCTCAAAGCATCGCCACGCGGCCAAGACCAAGCTGCTTGCAGCGAATGCGGCGAACGCAGTCAATACAAAGACCCAAAACGCGACCTGACCAAGATATCGGCACAACGATTTCCCTGCAGGATGCCTCTCTTCGCTTCACCGAAGAGAACATGTGACCTTCCCCCGGTCGCTATGTACCCCCAGCATCTTGCGTCTTTCGGAGTCTCCCCGAAAGGCAAAAACGCCCGGGTCTCCCCACCCGGGCGTTTCCCGTTTCAAGGCCCAAAAGAAAAGCCGACCTCCGGGGAAGGAGGTCGGCCAAGCCGCACTCGAGCGGGAAAAGCTCGCGGGGTCGGGGGATACGTGTGCGGCCTGTTTCGTTCGGTGAGCTGCCGTAATCTCGCTTAGTGCCCGCCACCGCCACCGCCACCTCCGGCATTCGCGCGCGGCGGCTTGGCCAAGGGCAGAAGCAAAAAGGCAACAAAGAAGGTCACGGCCATCGCCAGATAGATGTCGTTAAACGAAATCATCGATGCTTCGCGGTTGACCAGATTGACGATGAATTTCATTGCGGCCGCATGCGGATCAGCAATGCCCATTTCCGAATAACGCGCCATGATGGTGGCAAGATATTCCTTGAAGGCGCTGCTGGCCGGGTTGATATGCTCGGACAGCAGCGAGAAGTGATAATCAATGCGCTTATCAAGCAACGTATTAATTGCCGCCATGCCAATCGCCCCGCCCAGATTTCGCATCAGGTTATAAAGACCGCTGGCATTCTTGATCTTTTCCGGCGGCAGCGTTCCGAGTGCCAAATTGGTGATCGGCAGCATGCAGAACATCAAGGCTGCCCCACGCACGATCTGCGGCAGGATCAGTTCATCAAATGAAACTTCGCTGGTGTTAAAGCCATGCATGGCAAGGCCAGTGGCAAACAGCACCAATCCAAGCCCCAACACCACACGCGGCGGATATTTCGCCGTCAGTTTGCCGGCAATCGGGGCGGACATGAATTGGGCAATGCCCGTAACGGCCATGATCATGCCGATCTCAAGACTGTCATACCCGCGCACACGGCTGAGCATCAATGGCATGATATAAACGCTACCATATAGGCCAATGCCCAGCGTGAAGCTAAAGATACAGCCCATGGCAAAGTTGCGATCGGCAAATGACCTTAGATCGACAATCGGCTTGTCATAGCGAAACATCCGCCAGAAAAAATAGATCCCGGCAATCACACAGGTGATCGTGCCATAGACAATCGCGGTTTCATCAAACCAATCGTCTTTCGGACCTTCATCCAGCACATATTCCAGACTGCCCAGAAACACCGCCATCGCAAGCAGGCCCTTAAGATCAAATCCCTTCAGCAGGGATTTATCCCCCTTGTCGATATTAACGGTCATACCCACCACAAGGGCGATCAAAAGACCCGGCACGACATTGATCAGAAACAGCCAATGCCACGACAGCGATTGGGTCAGGAACCCGCCCAGCGTCGGACCAATGGTTGGCGCCATGGTCGCGATCAGGCCAATCATGACCGACGCGGTATTGCGCTTTTCCGGCGGGAAAATGATGAAGGTGGTGGCAAACACGGTCGGGATCATTGCCCCGCCAAGGAACCCTTGGGCGGCACGGAACCAGATCATGCTTTCGATGGACCAGGCAAAGGCCGATGCAATCGACATCACGGTAAAACCGATGGCCGAAATCACAAACAGCCAGCGCGTCGACATCAGGCGCGACAGAAAGCCCGAAAGCGGGATCATCACGACTTCGGCAATCAGATAGCTGGTCTGAACCCAACCGATCTCATCTGGACTTGCCGACAGACCGGCCTGAATATTTTCAAGCGAGCTCGCAACGATCTGAATATCAAGGATCGCCATGAACATGCCGACAACCATCGCCACCCAGCCAATGAACTGGGCGCGATCAACCTGCCCGCCCTGTGCGGGGGCTGCCATTGCCGGGGCGTTGGTTGCGGAATTGCTCATCAGTTAAGCTCCGAAACTTCCGTGGTCGGAAGCACGCTTTGCGCAAGTCCCGAACCCGCCACATGCTGGGTACCATCGGCGTCACGGGTATCGACATCAACAACAACCGACAGGCCCGGACGAAGGGCCGCTGCCCATTTGCTATCATCAATCGAAATACGGATTGGCACACGCTGGGTGATTTTGGTGAAGTTACCCGTCGCGTTTTCCGGCGGAAGCAGGCTGAACTGCGCGCCGGTCGCCGGGGCAAAGCTTTCAACCCGGCCGGTCAGACCCGCATCAGGGAAGGCATCAATCTCAACCCGGACTTTCTGGCCGTGGGCCATATGTTCGATCTGGGTTTCCTTGAAATTCGCTACGACATAAACACCCGGAAGCGGCACCAGAACCAAAAGCTGCTCGCCCGGCTGAACCAATGCGCCGGTCTGAACCGAACGGTTGCCGATCACGCCATCAAAGGGTGCGTATATCTTGGTGTCATCGAGCGCCTGTTGCGCCAGATCACGGGCGGCTTCCGCCTGTGACACGGCACGTTCTGCTTCGATCTTTTGTGCACGCAATACACCAAGACGGCCTTTTTCAACGGCCAAAGTCGCGTTGGCCGCAGCCACCTGCGCCTGTGCCTTTTGACGATCGGCTTTGGCGTAGTCGAACTTCTGGCGGCTGGCTGCACCCTTTTTCACAAGGTCTTCATAGCGCGCGAAATCTTCGGACGTGCGATCAAGTTCCACCTTGGCGATGCGCAAATTGGCATCGGCCTGCGCGATGGCAGCTTCCTGAAGCGTGATCTGTTCGTCCATCGTGGTAACCGCAGAACGACGCGCTTCAAGCGTTGCGGTAGCTTGTGCGACTTCCAGACGGAAATCTTCGTCCTTGATGGACAACAACAGCTCGCCCTTGCGGACCGACTGGTTTTCCTTCACCGCCAGATCGCCGACATAGCCAGATACTTTGGGGGAAATGGCGACTTCGTCTGCCTGCAAATAGGCATTGTCAGTATTTTCGAAATACTGACCCTCGGTCACCCAATAGAACCCGTAATAGCCACCGCCTCCAATGATCGCTGCTGCGATGAGGGGCAGAATGATTTTCTTCACACTCATGGTCTTGCTAAATCCTTTTGGTATTGATCAGTACCATTTGTGCCTTTATGGTACCGATCAGTACCAAACGTCAAGAACTGAATTGGAAAACTTCCATTGTCTGAGTCCAAAAAGATTGATCCCAGAACGCTAAAACGCCGCGATGCGATGATTGAAGCAGCGCGAGAATTGTTTTGCGAACATGGACTTGCGGGCACGACACTGGAAATGATCACGGCCGAGGCCGGTGGATCCCGCCGAACGATCTACGAGCTGTTTGGCAACAAGGATGGTGTGTTTGAAGCGGTCATTCGCGATTGCACGGGCCGAGTCACATCGGTGATGGCCGATCTGGAATTGTCGCAATTGCCGCTGCGCGCCGCCTTGATCGAGTTTGCAGAAACGCTGATGACGCTTCTGACGTCACCCGATACGATCCGCTATATGCGTCTGTTTCTGGCCGAAGTGCCCCGGTTCCCAAAACTGGGGCAGGTCTTTTATGAAAGCGGGTTGATGACCGGTCGTCGCATCATCACATCCTATTTCGAACGCCAGATGGCGGACGGTAATTTCCCCAAAGGTGATCCGAAACAGGCTGCCGTGTTTTTCACAAGCCTTGTGAAGGCCGACTACGATTTCAGGCAAATGACCTATATGGGGTGGGAACCGCAGGCAAAAGACTTGCACAGTCATGTGATTGCCGCAGTCGATATGTTCCTGCGTGGCTATGGCATCGATCCCGGCAATAGCCACGCAGAGGGTTAATCAATCAAATCCGGAATTGGGTAAGCAAGGCTTCCAAACGTGCCCGGCCTTTCTGCTTTGTAGCGCGCCCTATTCGATGACGCCCGGCATTTTCAAACCACCGGCTGCTTCAAACACCGCGGTCACGCATAAAAGTGGATCGTGAACGCTGGCATTCACCTGCAAAGCAGCTGTTACCGCATCAAAATTGGCCCCTTTCAGATCAGTTTGCGCATCAAATGGCACCGTCACAACCAAACTGCTTTCGGTAAAGCGCGGGTGCCAGCCGGGACTATCGATCAAAATAGGCAGACCCGGCCAGGTCTTTGGAAGGTTGGGTGTTGCGCCTTCGGGGATATCTTGAACCTTCAATCCGTTCGGCCCGCAGGTATCAGCGGGAACAAGAACCACCCAATGCGAATGCCAGCGACGGCCGTCATTCTCTGGATCACCATCGCCGTCTTCATCAAAAAGCGGCGTGTCATCAAAATCGGGATGGGACGTTACGGCGAAGGATAGAATACCTGAATCTTTGTCAAAACCGATGACAGAGCTGTCAATTGAAGTTGGCCATACATATGACCACACTTGGGCCCCTGCCAATTGCCCGTGTGCGTCTGGTGTTTGGGTTCCCGGTTGCCCTTCAAAATACATGCTGAATTCAAGGACTGTATCTTTGCGAATGATATCGGCATGATGAAAGTCAAAAGCAGGTTTATCAGCAGCCAGGGGAGCTTCGATCTGATGTGCATTTGCTGAGCTCATGGCAGCCCCAGCAATCAGGACGGCACATCCAGCCAGGTAGTGAGTAAGTACATTCATTTTGTGTTCCTTGCATTAATAGTATCGAGTCGATATCATTAATACTCGCGGACCACGAAAGACGTCAATAATTTAATATCGAGTCGATACTATAATGAATACCGACGCACATAAAGCAGCAGATCTGATCGAACGGATCGCCCGTCTGATGCAGGCCGAAGAACAAAAGGGCCCGCTAAACCCGGCCCAATGGGAAGCATTGCGCTATTTTGCCAAAGCAAACCGCTTCTCAAGAACACCAGCAGCGCTTGCTGAATATCTCGGCTCAACGCGCGGGACGGTATCCCAGACCGTGATTGCACTGGAGAAAAAGGGCTGCATCAAACGTACGCCCAGCGAACGTGATAAACGTTCGGTGGAAATTGCCGTGACACCGCAGGGTGAACAGCAATTGGCAAATGATCCGCGCCAAAAACTTGCGTCCTGTATTGAGGCGACCGGACAAGGTGTGTCCCTAGAAGACGCGCTTTCGCAGGTCCTCAATGAGGCAATCCTTCGCAACAACGCGAAAAGCTTTGGCATTTGTGCAAGCTGCCGGTTTTTCCTGCGGACCGACAAGCCAGAGAAGTCTGATGTGTCACACCGTTGCGGGCTTTTAAATGTGCCGCTGTCTGACAAGGACGCCGAGAAAATATGCGTCGAGCACGAAAAGTAATCTTGGCCAATCGACTTTAAGCACCCGCAAATGCCCGAGCGTCCCTACCAAACGGCTTCCAAGACCTCAAACAACGCAGCAATGGTCGGCGTGTCTTTGCGTCGGTCCATCGTGATCAGGCTAAGGGCGGCGGGGATTGAAACGGTTTTGCAGACCGCAAGGCCGTAGGTCTGCTTTTCATGCAGGGCAATTGAATCGCGCGACAGGCTTAGCCCGACGCCTGATCTGACCATTTCAAGCATAGATGCTTCCTGATCGACCAGTGCGACCGGGCTTGGCGTGTGGCCGACCTCGTCAAAGAAACGCTTCAAAAGTCTGGAATGGACCGATGCCGGCGTTGTACCGATCCATGGCAGTTTCGATAAGCTGGCCCAGTCTGCATTTTCGACACGGCTTTCCCATCCAGCCGGGGCAATCACGCGATAGTTGAACTCGGCAAGCTTGATGGCATGCACAGCCTCGCCACCTTCGACCACAATGTCAGCAGCAACATCCGGGCCGCTTAGATAAAATCCGGCATCAATCTGATTGCGCCGAATACCTGCCAACATATCGCCACTGACCCCATGGGTCAGTTCGGTTTCGATATCGGGGAAATCCGTGCGCAACTGACTTAACAGGCGTCCCAGACGGATAAATTCCGGGTCAACAATCGTCCCGATGCGAAGTTTCCCACTGACACGGCCCGCACGCTGACGCGCACTACGGCGGAACTCATCCATGGCATCAATGACATGTTCGGCCTTTTTCAGCATGGCCTGACCATCGGCAGTGATCTGAAGACCTGCTGACGTCCGCTTGAAAAGCGCAATGCCGGTTTCCTCGCTCAGACGTTTGATCTGGTGACTGATGGCGGGTTGCGTCAGATTAAGTACCGATGCCGCGCGCGAAACGCTGCCTTCGCGGGCGACGGTGACAAAAGCCAGCAACATGTTCATGTTTGAAAAACGGGTCATATAAAAAACAGTAATATTGCTCTTCGCGTTTTGTCATTAGATTTGTGCATCACTTCGCGTCTTAATCTACCTTCGGGATCTGGCATGACCGGAACCCGTTGGATAGCAAACAGGTCAGGCGACCACGAAAACTGCCCGACCAATAAAAAGCGAACACGGGGAGGACATCGCAATGACCGCAGAGAATACAAGCTTTGACTATGTTGTTATCGGGGCCGGTACCGCGGGCAGCCTGCTTGCCAACCGACTAAGTGCCGATCCCGATAACAACGTGCTCCTGCTTGAAGCCGGCAAAGCCGACACCTATCCGTGGATCCATATTCCGGTAGGGTATCTCTATTGCATCGGCAATCCGCGCACCGACTGGATGTATGAGACCCAACCCGACAAGGGTTTGAATGGGCGTGTCTTGCGTTATCCGCGCGGCAAGGCATTGGGCGGATGTTCATCGATCAATGGCATGATCTATATGCGCGGTCAGGCACGCGATTATGATAACTGGGCCAAGCTTACCGGCGAGGATGCCTGGAATTGGCAAAACTCGCTGATCGATTTCAAGCGCCACGAAAATCACTACAAACTCGATAATGGGGCGACGCCATCAACGCAAAGCGGCAAGCGGTTTGCCGATCTTCATGGCAATGGCGGTGAATGGCGCGTTGAAAAGCAACGCCTGCGTTGGGAAGTTCTCGATAGCTTCATTACGGCAGCTGGCGAGAACGGCATTGAGCCAACCGATGATTTCAATGATGGCGATAATTCCGGCATCGGCTATTTCGAGGTCAATCAACGGTCCGGATGGCGCTGGAACACATCCAAGGCATTCATTCGCCCGGTCAAATCGCGCAGCAACCTGACGGTCTGGACCGAAGCACAGGTCGAAAAGCTGACATTTGGCACCGATGCCAACGGCCAGAAAACCTGTAACGGTGCGATCGTCAACCGCGCCGGCATTTCGCAATCGGTTAGCGCGCGCAAGGAAACAATTCTGTGTGCCGGTGCGGTCAACTCACCACAGATTTTGCAGGTTTCCGGGATCGGCCCGGCTGATCTTTTGAAACAGCACGGCATTGATGTTGTTGCGGACGCACCGGGTGTTGGTCGCAATCTCCAAGATCATTTGCAAATCCGCGCTGTTTATAAGGTCAAAAACGCCAAAACGCTTAATACGCTGGCCAACAGCCTTGTCGGCAAGGCGAAGATCGGCCTGGAATATCTTCTGAACCGTTCCGGCCCGATGAGCATGGCCCCCAGCCAGTTGGGTGCCTTCACCAAATCCGATCCGGATCGGCAATATTCAAATCTTGAATATCACGTTCAACCGCTGAGCCTTGAGGCATTTGGCGGGAACCTTCATGAATTTCCGGCAATCACGGTTTCGGTCTGCAACCTCAACCCCACCAGCCGAGGCACGATTGAAATCCAGTCCGGCGATTTCCGCGCGGCACCAAAAATCGCACCCAACTACCTTGATACCGATGAAGACCGCAAAGTTGCGGCCGACAGCCTGCGTCAGGTTCGCGCCATCATGTCGCAACCGGCCATGGCAAAGTATCAGCCTGATGAATTCAAACCCGGCGTGCAATATCAAAGTGATGAAGAACTTGCCAAGCTTGCCGGTGATATTGCGACCACCATCTTCCACCCGGTTGGCACGGTGAAAATGGGCCACAAGGATGACCAGTCCGCAACGCTTGACCCGCATCTTCGTCTGAAAGGGGTTGGTGGATTGCGCGTTGTCGATGCATCGGTCATGCCTGAAATCACCAGTGGCAACACCAATTCACCAACATTGATGATCGCGGAAAAAGCGGCTGGATGGATATTGGCTGGTCAATAACCAATAGAAGCCACGCCCCGCACAGTACCCCTGAGCCAGAAGCACATAAAATTCGGAGGAAACGATGTATACCCAGTTTTCCCAACTCCCTCTGACAGGGGTCAAGGTCGTCGATTTTGGTCAATATATCGCAGGCCCTGCTGTGGCGATGTTGCTTGGTGATCTCGGCGCTACCGTTGTCCACATCGATCCACCCGAAGGCCCGATGTGGGATAGCCCGGCGAATGCGACGCTTAATCGCAACAAGGTGATCCTTAATCTTGATTTGAAATCCGATGACGGTCGAAAAAAGGCCCATGCGTTATGCGCCGAAGCCGACATCATCATCGAGAATTTCCGGCCGGGGAAATTTGCCAAGCTTGGATTTGATTTTGCCGAAATGCGCAAACAACGCCCGGAACTGATCACATTGTCCGTGCCGGGATTTGCATCAAACGATGAAGGCCGCCGGGAACTGCGCGCATTTGAAAGCATCGTCGCGGCAAGCTCGGGCGTCTTTACCGATATGGGGTTGAACCGCGTCTTGATGGGGTTAAACCCATCCTTCTCGCCCCTGCCCTTGTCATCGGCGTATGCGTCACAAATAGCTGCGTCTGCAACGGTTCTGGCGTTGCAATCGCGCCAACTCACCGGTCTTGGCGATCAGATTGAAGTCCCCCTTGCTGCTGCTGTCATGGAAGGGCTTTGCTATAACTCGATCAAGGTTTCCGACATGCCCAAACGCTATCTCACCCAGCGTGAGCTGGAGATTGAGCGGCGACGTGTCGAGGGCCTGCCGATGAATGTCAGCTACGAGGATTTGCAAGAACTGCTCGATCCGTTCTTCCGCAGTTATATGTGCAAGGATGGCCGGATGTTCTACGTGGTATGCCCAAGCCACAAGTTCCACGCCAAACGTTGCCTTGAAGTTCTTGGCATTTATGACGAACTCGTCGAAGCAGGACTGACATCAGAAGACGACACCTACAAGCCGCAATCGGAATGGGAATCTGACACATCCCTTGGCGTGTATCCGATGCCCAAGGAATGGGCTGACAAGATTGCCGCGCGTATGAAGGAAGTCTTCATGACCCGGACATCGCACGAATGGAAAAAGATGTTTGGGCGTGGCGGCATTCCAGGCGCGCCGCAGCGCTGGCTTCAGGAATGGATCCATGACGAATATGCCGAGGGTTCCGGCCTGATGATTGATACCTGGGACCCGGAATATGGCGAAATGACCACGCCCGGCCCGGTTGTCTGGATGGAAGAAAGCGGTGAGGAGGCGCTTAAACCCGAACCGCGCCGCTGGGTCGAGTTTGATGAGGCGCTCAAGATCCTTAAAAAGCATCGTACAGAACTTCCCGATCCCGAAGATGCGGCAAATCATGAGGGCTGGCTTTCGGGTGTGAAGATCCTTGATCTTTGTAACGTGATCGCCGGGCCGCATTCGGCAAGTTATCTTGCCCGCTTTGGCGCAGACGTGATCAAGCTTGATCCTTCCGTTCCGCTATATGACAGCTGGAATACGGTGATTTACGGTCTGTCGCAGATGCGTGGCAAACGCTCCATCCTGGCTGACATCAAATCCGAACACGGGCGCAAGGTTTTTGAGGATCTGGTGAAATCGGTTGATGTGATTGTCTGGAATGCGCCTGACAACCAAATCAGGCGCATGGGACTTGATGCGGAAAACCTGCGCAAGCTCAACCCCAATGCCATTTTCTGCAAGCTTGATTGTTTTAGCGGCGTTCATCGCGGCGTTCGCACCGATTACATTGGCTATGACGATCTGGTGCAGGCAGCAACCGGCATCATGTTGCGTTTTGGCGGGGCAATGGATCGCCCCGAAGAGCATGCCCATGTCGGAACCATTGATGTCATGTGCGGGTTTGGCGGGGCGCTTGCGGTTGCATCGGCGCTGTATCAGAAATATCGATTTGGGCGGATCGGACGCGGCAGAACGTCACTTACGGCCAATAGCGGACTTCTGCAAATTCCGTTTGCCTATGATTATCGCGGACGCGGATTATTTGATGAGCCATCCGGGCCGGAAGTCAATGGCA
>NZ_JBLLNT010000005.1:0-264181 GCF_048059015.1 Thalassospira sp.
AAAATCCAGATGGATATTGTGGGCTGGGTGGAACCGGGGTTTCCTGCCCGGGCATGTAACAAAGAAGGCCACTGATCTCGCCAGTGGCCTTTTTCTTTTCAACAATTGGGGGGCGCATAGCACACTTGTCTTATTCCACCATGGGTATATTCTACACCCCAAGCGGCGGGAAAAGAGTATACAAAGAGCTATGCTGGGTCCGTTACTAAAGAACCGGGAAATTGTCGCCTTGCAGGTCTGCTGGTGCCTGCTGGGACTGTGGTTGTGTGGCGGCATCAATGTGGCTTTCGCCCTTTCCGAACCGGTCACTGAAACAGCATCCACCTCCATTCTGTTTTTCGTTCTTACCGCACTGGCACTTGCTGCCGGGCATTTTATAATGCGACGGCAAAACAAATCGCGTGAACGGTTCTTCTCACGCCTTCCCGGACTTGTTTTCCGCATTGATCAGTACGGAAAGATCGAGTTTGCCTCCGACCAGGGACTAAACTGGATTGGTGCGTCCCTATCAGACAATCTTCGCGAACATATATTTGATCATAAGTCCTTGTTGGCACTCCGCCTTCAGGCCATTCGGGCCAAGGGCGATGTGCAAACCGTGGAACTTCCGGTCACCACAAGTGTTGGCGATCAGCGCTGGATCCGTATTCAAATGTGCGCCGTGGCACCTTTCACGGCCGATTGCCAGATCGATTGCATCGTCTGGGACATCACAGAGCTGGTTGAAGAACGCAATCTGCGTCAGGAAAGTGAAGAACGCCTGCGTGTTCTTGAAAAACTGACCAACGAGGCCCTGTTTCTGCATGACGGGGGCAAATGCATTGATACCAACAACGCGGCAGAGCGGATGTTTGGCTACAAGCGTGAAGAACTACTCACACTAAGTGCGACCGATATCATTTCAAAGGACACCCTGCCCCTTGTGATGGCCAATATCCGATCGGGCTATGACAAGCCCTATGAAGCCGTCGCGAAATGCAAGGACGGGCGTGAATTCCCGTGTGAGATCAATGGCCGCAATGTAATCATTCAGGGAAACATTTTGCGCCTGACCAGCTTTACTGACATCTCGGATCGAAAATTCTCGGAAGAACAAATTCGTTTTCAGGCCAATCATGACGCGCTGACATCACTTCCCAACCGCTATCTTTTCATGGATCGCCTGACCTATGCCATGAAGCTGTCCAAACGCCGTCGGGAATGCTTTGCCCTGATGTTCATCGATATCGACGAGTTCAAGGAACTCAACGACAGTTGTGGCCATTCCACCGGTGACAAGGTTCTAGGTGAAATTGCCAATCGGCTAAGTGCTTCATTGCGGACTGTGGATACAGTTGCCCGAATTGGCGGTGATGAATTCACTGTCATCCTGCCCGGCACTGAAACGCCGGAAGACGCCGAAACGGTTGCCAAAAAACTTCAAAGGGCGCTGACCGATACCGGCGTGGATATCGGCGCTGATCGACCGCCCTATAGCATTTCGGCATCTATCGGGGTGGCACTTTATCCCGATCACGGCGAAACCGTCGATGAACTGATCGCGGCGGCAGATGATGCAATGTATGCCGCAAAAAAAGCGGAAGGAACACCTTCCGCTTTGCTAAAAACAATTGTTCGCCAACGTCCTAGTCGGCACGTTGCACAAAGCGGTTAAACTGGCTTCCCACCATATTCCCGACTTAGATCCGCGCATACGCGACGGATTTTAAGGCCAAGCTGTTCGATATGATCATTGGGAATACGCGCAGCTGGCCCCGAAAGCGATAATGCAGCAATTGGCGTTCCGGTCTCATCACGAACGACACCAGCAACACAACGAAGACCGACAGCATGCTCTTCATCATCAAGGGCGTAACCACGCTGACGGGATCGCTCCAGATCCTTTTCAAGTGCTGCCTGGGACACCAAAGTCCGTTCGGTGATCTTTGGCAAACCATGCTGGGCAACGACAGATTTCAGCTCTTCTTCAGGCAGAAACGCCAACAAGGCCTTTCCAACGCCAGAACAATGCATAAGCGCACGACGGCCCGGTGTGACCAGTGCACGCATCATTTTGCGGCATTCGACCTGCGACAGGAAAATAACCTCTCCGCCGTCGGCAACCGCCAGATTGACGGTTTCACCACTGTCTTCCATCAATGCCCGCATATAGGGGCGTGCGATCTGACTAAGATTGCGATTTTTGGTAAAGGCATTGCCTACGCTAAAGGCCTGTACGCCGACGAACCACAAAGTCCGTTCCCCATCAAACGCTACATAGCGTTCGTGCTGCATCGTGGTCAGCAAACGGTGCGCTGTGGATGGTGGCAACTTTACCTGTTGCGCAATTTCGGTCAGCGTCATCCCGTCATCGCTTTCCGCGAGTGCGTTCAGGATGCTCAGAGCCCTGACCAATGATTGAACCTGCTGCATGCAGATGTAACTCCCTGCGAATGGACGGCTTAGTCGCCCATTATTGTTCCATTAAATACGGATGTTATGGGATCAGCCGCCTGCTTGCACGGACTTTTGCCGCATCCAGACGAAAGTGGAATAACTGACCAAGTATGCAGTTGCGACGCCAAAGGCCACAAGTGTGCCCAATCCGATGCCAAGAACCGGATATCCAAGGGTCACTGCAAGAATATACACCCAAAGCGCGCCCATGCCGCGCGGGAAGTTCCGGATCAGCGTATGAACAGGCTCCGCACCATAGGTGAAATGCAAGATCAGCATTGTGGGATACAGCGACACCGGAAAACCTGACAGCAAACCTGCCCAACGTGGCCCAATCCATGCTGCCATACCACTAATAATGAGGACGATCAGTGCCGCCAACGCCGCACGCAAGAGAACAACGCGCTTGGTCAACCGCACCCGGTTTAGAATGCGGACATTCTCAATTTTACGAAACAGGACAAGCGCACCAAACATCGCGATCAGCAATATGATAGCAGCCTGTGTCAAGCTCATGGACGCGAGCTGGAACAACCAGGATACCGCCAGATAGATCACAAATGCGCTAACCGAACTTAAAAATACCTGCGGGATGATCGGCATGGTGACCAGACGCTTGGACACCAGATAATAGACGAACAGAAATGCCAAGGTCGCAATCAGGCCTGGCAAGGCATAGACGGCACTTTCACTGGCAAACGGAATGCCCTGCTCGATCGCGATGAAGTAAAGCAGGATGGCGGTACCAAGCGGGTAACCTGACAAAACACCCGCAACGCGTGGACCTGCGCGCTCGGCCAAGGCAGACAATCCCAAAACCGTTCCGATGGAGACAGCAATCTTTGCCAGTATCAGTTCCATCTAGCGCCCCTCACCATACAAACGCCATTTACAATGACATTTTATCAACAAAGTGATTCTATCGCTATCTGGTTTACATGGATCGGGCAAGCACGAACCACTGATCAGTGGTTCACAAACGAAGAACGGGCACCACCTGGGTGCCCGTTGACTTCAAAGTACCGATGGATATCACAAGACTTACACAGCAATACGCTGTCGCTGGAACAGGTCTTCGGAACGACGAACATTATTCGCCTGGGTTCGAATGGCAGCAATGCTGGATGCCGGTTTCTGAACAATTACGCCACGCCAACCGAGACCGGCATAGGTTTCATAACCCGGCGTCAATGCATGTGCGACAATGGTTTCATCCTCAAGAAGATAAGCCCCCTTTTTCTCCTTGTTGTGACGAAGTGCCATATACTCGCCCAAGCGCATCATTCTGTCCGACGAAGCAATGATCTTGCAATCACGATCGACGATCATAATGGTCGTACGTTCGCGCTCTTCTGGAGGCAGGTTAATGGAATTGACCACCAATTCCGCCTGTTCTTCCCAGTCAAAGAAGATGCCCATCGCCCCCACGATCTCGCCATCTTCTTCACCCCCAGCCCGCACAGCCGTGGCATAGGTCGCAACCGATTTGCCACCCAGTGCTTCGTTGTTCTCAATATCCGCGACAGCATATTCACCGCCGTTTCGGGTCGCCATCGCCTGACGGAACCATTCCTTTCCACTGACGTCAGTGCCGATTGCGCCGTAACGATCCGGGCGACCATTGGCAATGACGCGCCCGTTCTTATCTGCAACCCAAAGGTCCAGATAGACGGTATAGGAATCAAGGATCACGCCGAGGCGCTTGCAGGCAAATTTGCGCGTCGCATCATCCGCGTTCGCGTCACACCCTTGTACAACCGCGCTATCGGTTGCCCACCAACGGACATCGCAGCTGCGTTCATAGAGGTTACGGTCGATCAGTTCGATCACATAAAGCGCAAGATCAGAAAGGCGCGAGCCACGAACAATCTGTGCTGTTTTACGAAGCTCGGCTGCTTCATCAACAAACAGTTCCTGCAACTCGTTGGCGATTGATGTGATTTTCTGGGAGATATTGGTGACTTCATTTGCAACGACCGCGAAACCTCTTCCGGCTTCCCCGGCACGGGACGCCTCGATCAAGGCGTTCATTGCAAGCATTTTGGCGGTTTTGGTGACATTCTGAATTTCGTTAACTTTGGCTGTCGTTAGTTCCGACATGTTCGTAGCAGCGTTCAGAATTCTCTCAGGCATATTGGCCATCCCCTTTTTTTATGGTTCAACCAAATCCTGAGCCCCCACCAGCATTAGATCATCAGATTTTTATGAAATACACCAAATACGGCGTTATATTATAAACCCTTAATTTCAGGTACTTAGATCAAAGTTCCAAAACCTTACAAGATTTATTCCATGCAGGCACAAATAACCTACGCATTATCGCCTAGTACGACAGTATTGGAACAGCTAAGACAAACGCATAAATTTGATGTTTGCGACCACGCTTTTGAGCACGTTTTCTCCGCACTGCAAACGCAAAAAACCGAATATTCTGCAATTCGTGATCGTGATTTTGACGATAAATGCCTCCATTAACTGGAGTATCCAGCCCCTGCTGGCATAAAATGCTAAAATCGGAAAAGGTTAGAGCGCAGTAGATTGGCCAGCGGCAAACAGCGCAACAGCATCCCAAAGCAGCTTCACACCGGTAACAAATAGAAGTGTATAACAGACCCGATAGAACCAGGTCACATTGACCTTGTCATGAGCCCAAAGACCAAGCCATGTGCCAAAAATGGCCACCGGGATCAACACGGCTGCGGTACCAAGGTTTGCTGCGCTAAATTGGCCAAGGAACCAATACGGAATCAGCTTCACATAGTTGACCACAATGAAGAACATCACGGTCGTACCGACAAAGATCGATTTATCCATGCGCTGCGGCAGCAGGAAAACCGAAACCGGTGGTCCACCAGCATGGGCGACAAAGCTTGTAAACCCCGCAAGACCGCCAAGAACAGTTCCCTTACCCACGGCTGCGGGTTTTGGCGTATCCCCCGCCTTCTTGCCACGCAGCCAGTGATCAAGGGTGAAGATGATCGCAATAAGGGCGATGATCAGCTTGACCGCAGCGACACTTAAATAACTGAATGTCAGCACACCCACCAAAATCCCCGCCAGCGCGGCAGGCACAAGGATCATCATGTTGCGTCGGTCCCAACGCGTCCGATAGGCCCAGACATTTGCAATATCCATCAAACACAGGATCGGCAACATCACAGCAGCCGCGACCTGTGGAGACACCGCCAACGCCATAAGCGGGACCGCCACTACCCCCAAGCCGCCGCCAAAACCGCTTTTGGAAACGCCGGCTATCAGAACGGCTGGAATGGCAACAACGTAGAAGAACGGATCCGTGATGAAATCCATTGGTGGTCCTTATGGTGGCAAATCAGGAAACGAAGTCAGACTTCCAGCAGACGCGGCATCAGCTCGACAAAATTGCAGGGCCGATGCCGAATATCGAGCTGATAGGTCAAAATATCGTCCCATGCATCCTTGCATGCCCCCGTCGATCCCGGCAGCGCGAACATATAAGTCCCCATGCACACACCCGCAGTTGCGCGTGATTGAACGGTTGAGGTCCCGATCTTCTGGAAGGAAATCCAACGGAACAACTCGCCAAAGCCAGGGATTTCCTTTTCATACAGTGCACGATGCGCTTCGACAGTCACATCGCGCCCGGTAACACCTGTACCACCCGTGGTGATGATAACGTCGACGTCAGGATTAGAGCACCAAGCCGCCAATTGCTTGCGCAGAACCACTTGATCATCAGGCAGGATTTTACGCTCGTACAGTTTATGGCCCTTGGCATCGATCCGCCCGGCCAGAACATCGCCGGATGTATCATTATGGGCTTCGCGGGTGTCGCTTACGGTTAGCACCGCAATATTGATTGCAACGAATTCCCGACTTTCATCAATCCCGGCCAAGGTCGCCTCCACTGTCTTAATCCGATGACCCGTCAAACTAGTATGACCGCCAACATCCGCAAGCGTTTTCGCGCTCCTGACTTCAAACGCACGCGACAATCGAATCATCTTTGAACAATATCTTGCCCATTTTTGGCATTTTATTATCAAGAAACGGCACATTCACCAATGATCGTAAAACTATTTTAGCACCACTAGTTGCAGAACATAGTCACACTTTATCAATTATTTAAGCCACATACCTGGATGCAACACATTCAATTTTCTAACCAAATTGGTATTACCAATTAAAGACATCCGCGTTACTTTGCTTGCCGCCCAAGATTTTTCCCCGTAGAAAAGCGGTAAAGAGATACCAATTTAGCGCGCAGTTGAACGACGCACTGTTATCTTTACCTCAAACTGGCAGGAAACAGAGGACCCATCATGAGCGACTTGCTTTGGCAACCGACGAAAGAACGTGTTGAAAATGCAAACGTCACCCGCTTTCGGCTTTGGGTGAACGAAAAGTACGGCCTGGACCTCCAGAGCTTTACCGCTCTTTATGACTGGTCGGTATCAGACATTGAGAAATTCTGGCCTGCCATCATTGATTATACCGAACTGAAAGCTGAAAGCTGGGGCGACCGCGTCCTGATTGATGGCAACAAGATGCCGGGCGCTCAGTTCTTTCCAGATGCACGCCTGAACTTTGCGGAAAACCTGTTGGTACGTGATGATAACACTGACGCGCTGGTGTTCTGGGGCGAAGACAAGGTCAAATCACGCCTGTCTTGGGCAGAACTTAACATCGCAGTATCCAAGTTCTCGCAGGCCCTTCGCGCAGAGGGTGTGAAAAAAGGTGATCGTGTTTGTGGCTATATGCCCAACATGTCCGAAACCGTGATCGCGATGCTGGCAACGGCGGCCATCGGCGCCACTTGGTCCTCCGCCTCCCCTGATTTCGGGGTTCAGGGCGTTGTTGATCGTTTTGGCCAGATTGAACCGACAGTGATGATCACGGTCGATGGTTACCACTATAATGGTAAGCAACACGATATCCGCGAGAAAGTTCGCGATGTCGTCGATCGCATCGACAGCCTCAAGAAAGTTGTCATCGTCAAATATGCCTTTGATGGTACTGACACCATCGGCATTCGCAATTCCATTGCCTATGACGATTTCATCGCACCGTTCGAAGCTGAAAAAATCGTCTTTGAGCAGGTCGAATTCAATCACCCGCTTTATGTGATGTTCTCGTCCGGAACCACGGGCAAGCCGAAATGCATTGTGCATGGCACCGGCGGCACGTTGTTAAAGCAGGTTTCCGAACATGTCCTTCACTGCGATGTCGCGCCGGGTGATCGGGTGTTCTATTTCACCACCTGTGGCTGGATGATGTGGAACTGGCTGATGGCAGGCCTTGCTGCTGGCGCTACCCTGCTTCTTTATGATGGCTCCCCCTTCTATCCGAGCGGCAACATCTTGTTTGACTATGCCGATACGGAAGGCATGACGTTGTTTGGCACATCTGCAAAATATATCGATGCGCTTGCCAAGGCAGAACTAAAGCCGCGTGCGACGCATCGCCTGTCTACTGTTCGCGCCATGACCTCGACCGGCTCACCACTTGCGCCAGAAAGCTTCGATTACGTTTATCGCGACATCAAGGAAGACATCCATCTGGCGTCCATTTCGGGCGGTACTGATATCCTCGGCTGCTTTGTCCTTGCCTCGCCAGTCCTTTCGGTAAAACGCGGCGTCATTCAAACCCGTGCTTTGGGCGTTGCCGTTGACGTGTTTGACGACGAGGGCAAATCTGTTCGCAATGAAAAAGGCGAACTGGTTTGCACCAAGCCCTTCCCGTCCATGCCGGTTGGCTTCTGGAACGATCCGGATGGGTCACGCTATCACAGCGCTTATTTCGACCGGTTTGATAACATCTGGTGCCATGGTGATTATGTAGAGCTTGATGACGAAGGCGGCATGGTGATCTATGGCCGATCAGATGCCACCCTGAACCCGGGTGGTGTTCGCATCGGCACAGCAGAGATCTATCGCCAGGTTGAAAAGCTGCCTGAAATTCAGGAATCGATTGTCATCGGACAGGACTGGGATAATGACGTTCGCGTCATCCTGTTTGTTGTGCTGCGCGAAAATTATGAGTTGGATACCGCCTTGATTGACACGATCAAGAAGCAGATCCGCACCAACTGCACACCACGTCATGTTCCGGCAAAAGTGATCGCTGTTGCCGATATTCCACGCACAAAATCGGGCAAAATTACAGAGCTTGCGGTCCGCGACGTGGTTCATGGCAGACCAGTTAAAAATCAGGAAGCCCTAGCAAACCCGACGGCACTGGAACTGTTCTCAAATCTAAGCGAACTTAAAACCTGATCAGCAAAACCCCCGCCCCAACCGGCGGGGGTTTGTTTTTGCACGATCTTCAAATGGGTCGATCGGCGCGCACAGGAATCCAAAAGCCATCCGATTCCGCATCGCAACAGTGCGCATTTTTTAAACACGGTTTTCCAATGCATTTTTTTTACGCACACACCTCAATTGGGCGAAAAAAAGTTCGTGCATTTTGAAGGACTGCATGTCAGCCCCCCTAATTCACGGGTTAAATAACTGAAATACTGCACTAATCTTGAAGTTGCATAAATTATTAGATCTCTGTGCAATCAGCAGTTAAACCCCGAAAAAAGCTCAATTTGCGGCCATTTGCATGCCCTGGCTCACAGTCGAAAATTTTTCATACTTGACACAAGGCGGCCTAAAATTTCTTAATTTGGCGGTCCGCTGATTTCGGACAGAAGGATATGCTGCAAGGCGTATCCTGGGTGGCACAAAAGCTAAAAACAATGCTTTGCTAATAAGGGAGCTCATCTAATGAAAATCAAAACGATCCTTGCCGCTGGCGCAATGACCGTTGCAGCCGTTGCCGCACAGAACGCACAGGCTGGTGCCGTGCTCGACGGCATCAAGGCAAAAGGTTTCGTTCAGTGTGGCGTGAACACCGGTCTTCCGGGTTTCTCTGCTGCCAATGCTGAAGGTAAATGGGAAGGTATCGACGTTGATGTATGCCGTGCAATTGCTGCTGCAGTTCTCGGTGATGCAAACAGCGTTCAGTACACCCCGCTGACCGCAGCACAGCGTTTCACGGCGCTGCAGTCTGGTGAAATCGACATCCTGTCACGTAACACCACTGCAACCACCACCCGTGATGCGAAACTCGGCCTGACCTTCGTCGGCATCAACTATTATGACGGTCAGGGCTTCCTGATCCCGAAAGCTCTTGGCGTGAACAGCGCGACCGAGCTTGACGGCGCAACCGTCTGCGTAGAGCCGGGCACCACGACCGAGCTGAACCTCGCTGATTACTTCCGCGCTAAAGGCATGTCCTTCGAGCCGGTCGTTATCGAAAACATCAACGAAGCAACCGCTGCCTTCTTCTCGGGCCGTTGCGACGTTTACACCACGGATGCTTCGGGTCTTGCTTCGATCCGTACCACCATGGCTGAAAACCCGGATGACTACATCATTCTTCCGGAAATCATTTCCAAAGAGCCGCTCGGCCCGGTTGTCGCCCAGGGTGACGAACAGTGGTCGGACATTGCTCGTTGGGCACTGACCGCGATGGTCGAAGCTGAAGAGTTTGGCGTCACCATGGGTAATGTTGACGACATGAAAGCAAACAGCACCAACCCGGGTATCCAGCGTCTTCTGGGCGTTTCGCCGGGCATGGGTGAAGCTCTTGGTCTCGACGAAGAGTGGGCTTACCGCATCATCAAAAACGTTGGTAACTACGGCGAAAGCTATGCAACCAACGTAACTGCAAAGCTGGGCCTCGAGCGTGGTCTGAACGCTCTGTGGACCGATGGTGGCCTGCAGTACGCATGGCCGGTTCGCTAATTCGTTAGCAACCGTTCACTAGAACCTACGAAGCTCCGCCCCACTGCCTGAACGCATGGGCGGAGCTTTTCGTTAGGTGGCTACTGATTTTGGATACAATCTACACCTGAGGGTCATATGAGTAAGCCTCAAAATGCCCCGGGGGATGTTCGTTCCAAGGGCCTCGTCGACTATCTGAATGACGAGAATGTCCGTGCGGTGCTCTACCAGGTAATCGCAATCGGCCTTATCATTCTGGCTGGCTGGTACCTGGTGTCCAACACCTTGTACAACCTTGAACAACAGAACATCTCAACCGGCTACGGGTTCCTCGATCTTGAAGCATCCTTCGAGATCAGTGAGACCATGATCGAATACAGTGCCCAAAGCGATTACGCGACGGCACTGATTGTCGGTCTTCTCAATACCGTCAAAGTTTCGGTGCTTGGCATCATTCTTTGTACGATTATCGGAACCATCTTTGGCGTCGCCCGTCTGTCGTCGAACTGGATCGTTCGTAAACTCGCAACCGTTTACGTCGAAATCTTCCGTAACATCCCGGTTCTGCTTCAGCTGTTCTTCTGGTACGCGCTGATCCCAAGTGCATTCCCCCACCCGCGTGACGCGCTTGAGCCGCTCCCGGGTGTGCTATTTACGTCGCGTGGCATGTATATGCCGGTTCCGGTCGCCGATACCGCCTATACCCTGATGGGCATTGCCGCCGTTATCGCGCTTGTGATCATCTTCTTTGTTAAAAGATGGGCCAAAAAGCGTCAGGATGCGACCGGACAACCCTTCCCGATGTTCTTTGCTGGTCTTGGCATTTTTGTCGGCCTTGTGTTCCTTGCCTATCTGGCAGGTGGCGCACCGACCGAGCTGAGCATGCCGGAACTGAAGGGCTTTAACATTCGCGGCGGCTATAACATTTCGCCCGAGTTCCTGGCAGTTCTGATCGGCCTGACTGTTTACACCTCGACCTATGTTGCCGAGGTTGTTCGTTCCGGTATCCAGGCAGTTCCGAACGGCCAGTGGGAAGCTGCTGACAGCCTTGGCATCAAGCGGTCCGTCGCCCTTCGCAAGGTGATTCTGCCGCAGTCAATGCGCGTCGCAATCCCGCCACTGACCAACCAGTATCTTAACCTGACCAAAAACAGCTCGCTTGCCGTTGCGGTCGGCTATCCGGACTTGGTTTCGGTTTCCAACACGACCATGAACCAGACAGGTCAGGCAATCGAGGCCATCTCGATCTTCATGTCGATCTATCTTGGTTTGTCCTTGTTGACCTCGCTCTTTATGAACTGGTTCAACAAGAAAATGGCACTGGTGGAGAGGTAACATGTCAGATAACGCAAAATTACCTCCTCTTCCAGCCGGCACCGCAGTCGAACGTGCTGTGAGCTGGTCAAAGAAGAACCTGTTTGACGGGTGGTTTAACACCCTTCTCACTCTGGGTTCGATTGCCTTCCTGCTCTGGCTGATTCCGCCGATGGTCGAATGGGGTATTACAAATGCCACATTGGCACCAACCTTTGATGACTGTAAGGCCGTCAGTGGTGCGTGCTGGGGCTTTGTGAATGCCAACCTCCGGCTGATCCTGTTTGGTACCTACCCGTTTGATGAACAGTGGCGTCCGCTGCTGGCCATGGTCCTTCTGATGGGCATCATCTGTGGTAGCCTTGGTGCGGTGAAATACCCAAGCCTGCGTAAAGCAATCATCCCGATGTGGGTAATTGGGGTTCCGATCATTGCCATCCTGATGTGGGGCGGTATGTTTGGTCTCACCTATGTTCAGAACAGCTATTGGGGTGGCCTGCCGCTGACGCTGATCCTGTCATCGATTGGTGTGATCTTCGCCTTCCCGTTCGGTCTGCTGCTGGCCCTTGGTCGTCAGTCGCACATGCCAGCCATCAAAACCGTTTCTGTGGTTTACATCGAAGTTATTCGTGGTGTTCCGCTGATTACGGTTCTGTTCATGGCATCGGTCATGTTCCCGCTGTTCCTGCCTGATGGGGTAACCATCGACAAACTGCTTCGTGCACAGATCGGTATCATTCTGTTCACCGCGGCCTACCTTGCTGAGGTGTTCCGTGGTGGTCTGCAGGCTGTTCCGCGTGGTCAGTTTGAAGCAGGCGACAGCCTTGCACTGTCTTACTGGCAGTCCATGCGCCTGATCATTCTGCCGCAGGCACTGCGTCTGGTTATTCCACCTACCGTGAACAGCTTCATCTCGATGTTCAAGGACACCACGCTGGTCGTGATTATCGGCCTGTTTGACTTCCTTGGCACGGTGAAACTGGCACTGCGCAGTGACCCGGCCTGGACCAAGTATTACGTCGAAGGCTATGCCTTCGCCGCGGCAATTTTCTTCCTGATCTGTTTCTCGATGGCGAAATATTCTGCCTATCTTGAAAAAGAGCTTCGCAAAGGCGAACGCAGGTAAGGAGTGAGGAAAAAACAATGACTGTAGCAACTGAAACCACTACCGGCGCTGTGCCTCCTCCCTCCGAGGAAGACGTCATCGTCGTAAACAAGATGAACAAATGGTACGGCAATTTCCATGTTCTCAAGGACATCGATCTTTCCGTACGCAAGGGTGAGCGTATCGTTATCTGTGGCCCGTCAGGGTCGGGTAAATCCACGCTGATCCGTACGCTGAACCGCCTTGAGACCTATCAGAGCGGTGAAGTCACCGTGGACGGAATTTTCCTTGGCGACGATGTGAAAAACATCGAAGCCGTCCGCCGTGAAGTCTGCATGGTGTTCCAGCACTTCAACCTGTTCCCGCACATGACTGTGCTTGAGAACCTGACGCTGGCTCCGATCTGGGTTCGCAAGATGCCCAAGAAAGAAGCCAATGATCTGGCCATGCACTATCTTGAGCGTGTCCGCATTGCAGAGCAGGCCCACAAGTTCCCGGGTCAGCTTTCCGGTGGTCAGCAGCAGCGTGTAGCAATTGCCCGTTCGCTCTGCATGCAGCCGAAAATCATGCTGTTCGATGAGCCGACCTCGGCCCTTGACCCGGAAATGGTCAAGGAAGTTCTCGACGTGATGGTCGAACTTGCAAAAGAAGGCATGACCATGCTTTGCGTGACCCACGAAATGGGCTTCGCAAAAGAGGTTGCAGACCGCGTCATCTTTATGGATGCCGGCCAGATCATCGAGATGGCAGGTCCGCAGGAATTCTTCGACAATCCGAAAAGCGACCGTACCAAGCTGTTCCTCAGCCAGATCCTGTCGCACTAATCGGTTTTCGATTTCCGAGACTTTGCAAAACGGCCCCGCTTTCGGGGCCGTTTTCATTTTTGTAAATTTGGCACTTGCCCCCTGCCCGGCAATTTCCGAAACTCGGGACCAATTCGCATTCTGACCGGAACATTCATGACCCAGCCTGCATCAGTCCCAACTGCACAACCCGATTTTATTGCTGTTGAAAAGCTTTTCAAACGCTTTGGCAGCAAACACGCGCTTGAAGCAGTTGATCTTCACCTTGCCAAGGGTGAAACCATGGCGATTATCGGCCCGTCAGCGGCCGGTAAAAGTGTGCTGATGAAGTGCCTGGTCGGGATCTATGGCGCAGATAGCGGCTCCATTTACCTTGATGGCGATGATGTCAGCCGTATAGGTGCACCAACCCGTCCTGAATGGGCGTCGCGCATCGGTATGCTGTTTCAGCAAAACGCTCTGTTTGACAGCCTAAAGGTTTGGGAGAACATCTGCTTTCGCCAGATCGAGCTAGGAACACTTAACCGCAAAGACGCCAAAGACCACGCGCTACATTTACTCGGTCTTGTCGGCCTTGCACCGGAAAGTGCTGATTTGGCACCAAATGACCTGTCGGGCGGGATGCAAAAACGTGTTGGCATTGCGCGCGCCATTTCTACCGATCCGGCAATTCTGCTGCTTGATAACCCGACAGCGGGTCTTGACCCGGTTCTGTCCAATCATATCGAGCTGATGATCGCCAAAATCGCCGAACAACGCGGCACTACGGTGATTTCGATAACCAATGACATGCAGATCGCCAGAACCCGCTATCAGAACCTGATGATGATGCATGAAGGCAAAGTCTATTGGTCTGGCAAGACCAGCGACATTGATGATGCGCATAATGATCACCTGACGCAGATGCTCAATGGCTCATCTCACGGCCCGATCACCATGCGCACAGGCAAGCGCGACGACAACGTCTACGCTTGAGCCTGCTGAAAATTATCCTGATTGGTATGCAACTGAAAACCGCCTGCTAGTTCGCGGTATAAACCGACACGTCGGCTTCGCGGATAACATCCGACCAAACCGGGCCCGGATGACGATCGGTAAACAGGGCGTCAATCTCTGAAAGATGCCCAAGGCGCACCATCGCACGACGGCCAAACTTTGATGCATCGGTACACAAGAACGTCTGTCGCGCGTTGGAAATGATCGCCCGTGCAACCCGGACTTCACGATAATCAAAGTCCATCAGGCTGCCATCTTCATCAACACCTGAAATACCGATGATGGCGTAATCGACCTTGAACTGGTTGATGAAATCAATCGTCGCTTCACCAATGACGCCAAAGTCACGCTGGCGTACGACACCGCCCGCTATAATAACTTCAAAGCCCTGATTGGCAGCGCAAATTTCAGCCACATGCAGGTTATTGGTGATGATTTTCAGGCTCTTGTGACCTGAAAGTGCATGGGCGACTTCTTCGTTGGTCGTGCCAATATTGATGAAAAGCGATGCGCCTTCCGGGATATGTTCCGCGACCAGCTTGGCAATTTCACGTTTGCTGCCAAGGTTAAGGACCTGGCGGTCGGTATATGCCGTGTTTTCCGTGGTCGAAACACTTGCAGCACCACCGTGATAGCGCGCAATCAGCCCCTCTTCGGCCATCTCGTTGATATCGCGCCGGATGGTTTGCGGGGTGACAGAGAAATGATCAGCAAGGGAATCAATGGTCATAAAGCTGTTGGACGCCACAAGTTCCAAAATCTCACGGCGGCGCCGATCCAGTTTCCCCATGCCTGTCTCTCCTGATGTTTTTGATTTTCGTCTTGGTGGGCGAATTTTCGTTACCGATCAAAATGCGGTCTATTCGCGTATTTTGCAAGTCCTGTAACAATCTATGACAAACGTAATTTGCTCCTGCCCCAGATAGTCGAACAGGCCGCTGCAATGATCACGGCCAAAAGAAAAGGCCGGAACTTACATCCCGGCCTTTTCCAATGTTTGAACTAGTGTGTTAGCCTTTGGCAGCCACAATCCGCTCGCGCACGGCTGGCTCGGAGCCCGTGGGGTGGACATCGCCATCGCCAATCACAATCGCCTCACGCAGAAGCTTGGTTGCATCTTCAAGCTGGGCATCATCGCGCGTATGGGCAATGCAAAGCGGTGTTTCTGCCGAAACCGGCTGACCAACCTTGATGAAATCGGTGAAACCGACGGCGAAATCGATCTTCTGATCCGCGCGTGTACGACCACCTTTAAGCGCGACAAGTGCCAAGCCAACCTTGCGCGCATCCATCGACAGAACACGACCGGTTTTAGCTGCGGTTACCGCATTCACCATCGGCGCTGCTTCAAGGTAGTTTTGATTCCTTTCGATGAAGTCTGCCGGGCCGCCCAGGCTCGTGACCATCTTGCCGAACACTTCGGCGGCCTTCCCGCTGTTAAGCGCATCGGTTGCCATACGAAAACCATCGGAAACGTCGGTTGCAACACCACTGACTGCAAGCATTTCTGCTGCCAGCGCCATGGTAACGTCATAGACGCGCTGTTCCTGATGGTTACCCGTCAGGAACTCGATCGATTCACGCATTTCTAATGCATTGCCAACCGTATCGCCCAGAACCTGCTCCATATCGGTCAGAAGGGCCACAGTCGGCACACCATTGCGGGTCGCAACTTCGGTGATGCTTTGGGCCAGTTCACGTGCGCGTTCATATTCATTCATGAAGGCGCCCGAACCGAATTTCACATCCATCACCAGCGAATCAAGACCTGCGGCCAGTTTCTTCGACAGGATAGATGCCGTGATCAGCGGAATGCTTTCGACCGTCGCGGTAACGTCACGAATACCATAGAAACGCTTGTCTGCCGGTGCCAGATCAGACGTCTGACCAATGATGGCACATCCGACTTCGCGGGTGACCTTGGCGAATTCTTCAAGCGTCGGGGTCGTGCGATATCCCGGAATGGAATCAAATTTATCCAGCGTTCCGCCAGTATGGCCAAGACCACGACCGGAAATCATCGGAACAAAGGCACCGCATGCACCAACAATCGGGCCCAGCATCAGGCTGACTTTATCGCCCACACCACCGGTGGAATGCTTGTCGACAACTGGACCATCAAGACCAAGCGCCTTCCAATCCAGAACCGTTCCACTATCGCGCATATTACGCGTCAAGGCAGCACGCTCATCCATCGTCATGCCGTTAAAGAACACGGCCATCGCAAGGGCAGCCACCTGCCCCTCGCTGATGCTGTCATCGGTGATGCCTTTGACGAAAAAGGCGATCTCGGCGTCTGTCAGAACTTCGCCTTCACGTTTGCGGCGAATAATTTCCTGCGGCAGCATTTGCTGTCTCCTGCGCGCTTGTCGTTAATTTACGAAACCAATTCTGGTTACTTTTAAGTTCAGGCTGCTTCTGAAAAATACTGCAGCAAGATCTTGATAAGGTTGGCAGAACCTTCTTTGGCCATATCCAAAGTCTGCTCGTGGCTAAGCGGAGTTGCGCTCATGCCTGCGGCAAGGTTCGTGATGTTGGAAACTGCGGCAACCCGGAAACCAAGACGACGGGCAAGGATGGTTTCCGGCACAGTCGACATGCCAACCGCATCCGCACCAAGCACCTTGAGCGCACGAATTTCTGCCGGCGTCTCAAAGCTTGGCCCCGTGCACCAGCAATAAGTTCCTTCAAACAATTTGATGCCAAGCTTAGCCGCCGTGTCATGCAGGCCCGATCCGATTTCGGGATCATAAGGTACATCCATGCCAACAAAGCGATCTTCGCCGTGATATCCAATCAGCGGGTTCGGACCAAACAGGCTGATATGATCAGTGATCAGCATCAGGCTGCCTGGAACCGCATCTGCAATGAGCGAGCCCGCAGCATTGGTCAGGATCAGACGATCTGCGCCAAGTTCGCGAAGTGTTTCAAGCGGCTCCGCCATCAAGTCTGAACGACCATGTTCATAGAAATGCGCCCGGCCCTGCATCACTGCAACCGAGACCGCCCCAATGCGACCCAGCACAAGCTTGCCGCCATGTCCCACAACGGTCGGACGCGGGAAACCCGGCAGGTCTTCATAGGAAATGGTGATGGCATCACTGACGGCGTCGACAACGCCGCCAAGGCCACTTCCAAGTACCATTGCTACGTCGGCTTTGAAACCCGGTGCTTTTGACGCAATAACGTCCAGTGCAGCTTTTACGTTGCTCATTTCAGGTTCTCCGGACCAAAGGAATGCGGGATCAGTTCTTCACGCGACAGGGTCAGAAGCGTGTCACCACCATCATTGATGATGTAGATGGTCGCATCCGACTGGGTGAATTCGCGGATCTTCTGGCGGCAACCACCACAGGGCGTACAGGCAACATCGCCAAGCCCGACAACAACAATCTCGTCAAACTGGTTTTCACCCGACAGCACCATTGCGGAAATCGCACCTGCTTCTGCGCAGACACCTTCTGGATATGCTGCGTTCTCGACATTACAGCCTGCAATGATGTTGCCATCAGCGGTCCGCAAGGCCGCACCAACATGGAACTTTGAATATGGCGCATAGGCCTTGTCACGTGCGGCCAATGCTGCATCGATCAAATCGCGGGGGGCCTGTTTTGTTTCAGCCATCATGATTGTCCTGTTTCGTAAATCAACGCTGCCTAGTTCGGGCAGGTGTTATCTGTCATGTAGTCATGGATTGCGATTTTACCGCTGACAATGTCAGCCTTGGCCTGATTGGCAGCAGTTTCCATCTCAGCCGTGATCAAATCGCGGTTATTTTCATCAAGCGCCCAGTCAATGCCGCCTTCGGCAAGACCAAGGCTTCTGATACCCGGCTGCCAAGTGCCGTCAAGGGCCGTACGGAACGCCTCGTAAACAGCGACATCCACATGTTTGACCATCGATGTCAGGATCGATCTGGCGTGAAGCCCGTTCTGATTGGAATCTGATCCAATCCCCAAAACACCAGCATCAGCCGATGCCTGCAAAACGCCAAGGCCTGTTCCACCAGCAAGCTGAAGCACCACATCAGCGCCCTTGCCGATTTGCGTCGTGGCGAGTTCAGCACCCCTGATCGGATCGTTCCAGGCAGCGCCGGTTGTTCCGGCGAAGTTCACCAGAACGTCTGCCTCACCGTTCACACTACGTGCGCCAAGTTCATAGCCACAGGTCATGCGCCGGATCAGCGGAATATCCATACCACCCACAGCGCCGATCACACCCGACTTCGATGCCATGGCGGCAAGCATACCAACGATGTAGCTGCCTTCATGTTCCCGAAACACGATGGATTGCAAATTGGGCCGATCAACAACCATATCGACAATCGCAAAACGCGTTTCAGGGAATTCCGGTGCAACTTCGGCCAGTGCAGATGCCTGCTGGAAACCGATCACAACAACCGGATCGCGGCCTTCGCGGGCAAAGGTGCGAATGGCCTGCTGGCTTTGGGTATCGTTGCGAAGTTCAAACTCGCGGTATTCCATGTTGAATTCGGACTTGAACCGTTCCGCCCCGTCAAAGGCAGACTGGTTAAACGATCCGTCAAACTTTCCACCCGTCGAATAGACAATCGCGGGTTTGGCCATCTGATCAGCCAATGCAGGGGCACTCACCGCCATACTTCCCGACGCAAGGGCCGACAAGATTGCGATGACACCGAAAACCGGTTTGATTTGCATGAAATGCCTCTAACGCAACGATTAAGCAAACTGTTCGGGGCAAGGCTACCCTGCCCCGAACGTCGTTACTCTTAGCGTTCCTTCACATACGGACGGCCAAGTGCCTTTGGCGGAATGGCGCGACCGATGAAGCCTGCTAGCAAGATCACGGTCAGGACATATGGCAGTGCCTGAACCAGCTGGACCGGAACTTCGCCAATCCCGGGCAGGATGACACCCTGCAAACGGGTCGCTGCGGCATCAAGGAAGCCAAACAGCAAACACGCGGCCAAGGCCGGGAACGGACGCCATTTGCCAAACACCATGGCTGCCAGCGCGATATAGCCTTTACCCGCCGTCATATCCTGCAGGAAGGATGCACCTTGTGCTGTCGAAAGATACGCACCGGACATACCAACCAGCACGCCACTGCAAATCACCGCGCGATAGCGCATCATGACAACGCCAATACCGGCCGTATCAACAGCCCCCGGGTTTTCACCGACAGCACGCAGACGCAAGCCAAAGCGGGTGCGATACATCACCCACCAAGCAGCCGGAACCGCAAGGAACGCGATATAAACCAGAATGTTATGGCCGCTCAGAAGTTCGAAATAGATCGGACCGATGATCGGAACATCTTGTACGGCTTCTGCACCCGGAAGGGTAATCGGCTGGAAACGTGACGCCTTATCAAGGGCCGGCGTTTTACCGCCCTGTGCAAACAGTGCAATCCCGACAAGTGCGGTCAGGCCAGACATCAGGATATTGATCGCCATGCCCGATACGACCTGGTTGCCCTTATGGGTGATGCAGGCAAAGCCATGCAGCAACGACAACGCAATCGTGGTCGCAATCGCGGCCAAAAGGCCCACCCACGGGCTTCCGACGTAAAACGCAATAGCCGCAGCCGAGAACGCACCACCAAGCATCATGCCTTCAAGGGCAAGGTTGATGGTACCGGAACGCTCGGAAAACATGCCTGCAAGAGCCGCCAAAATCAGCGGTGTGGATGTCCGCAAGGTCGCATCGAGTAATAGAATGATCAGTTCAAAGGTTTCCATCACGCGGCCTCCTGCGCATCACGGCGCAAGCGCCACGCGGTGTAAATCTTTGTCACACGTGGACGGAACATATGTTCCATCGCACCAGTAAACAGGATGACGAGACCCTGAATAACCACGACCATGTCATTGGAAATGGTCGGAATTTCAAACGAAAGCTCCGCCCCGCCCTGATAAAGCATGCCAAACAGCAATGCCGCCAGGAAGATGCCAAACGGATGGTTACGCCCCATCAACGCCACAGCGATACCAACAAAGCCATAGCCAGCGGTGAAATCGATCAGAAGACGATGCTGAACACCCATCACTTCGTTAAGCGCCATGAAGGATGCCAACGCACCGGAAATCATCATCGCAATGATGATGTAACGGCCCGGCTCCAGACCGGCATAGGTCGCAGCAACCGCATTCGCCCCAACCGTACGGATCGCATAGCCCCAACGGGTGTGCCAGATGAACATCCAGACAAGGATGCTGGCCGCAATCGCATAAACAAATGACAGGTTCAGCGGGCTTGATGCCATTTCAATGCCAAAGGCAGCCGCCATGTCATGAATGAACGGCAAACGCAGATTTTCGGCAATCTGTTCACTTTCCGGGGTCATGGACCCTTCGGGACGTAGAACATTCACCAACAGATACACCATCACCGATGACGCAATGAAGTTGAACATGATCGTCGTGATCACGACGTGCGACCCGCGGCGCGCCTGCAGATATGCCGGGATATATGCCCATGCAGCACCGAAAATCATCGCTGCCATCATACCGACCACAAGCATGATCGGAAATGGCAGGAAATCAAGATAAAGGGCCGCAACCGTGACACCAAGACCACCGATATAGGCCTGCCCTTCGGCGCCGATATTGAACAATCCGCAATGGAATGCAACGGCAAAGGCAAGACCGGTAAAGATGAAGTTGGTGGTGTAGTAAAGCGTGTAACCCCATGCTTCTTCGTAGCCAAAGGCACCGTAAAGCAGGATTTCAACAACCTCGACCGGGTTTTCACCGATTGCAAGAACCACAAGGCCCGACACAGCAAGTGCCAGCAAAAGGTTCATCAACGGCAATGCGCCAACGTCAATCCAGCGCGGGAGTTCGACTGTCTTGCTCATGCCTGACCCTCCGCTGCTTTGGCTTCGTTCGGGTCAACACCAGCCATCATCAGGCCAAGTACACGTTCATTTGCCTCGGATGCAGCAACTTCGCCAATAATGGCGCCATCGCACATCACCAGAATGCGGTCGGCAAGCGACATAATCTCGTCAAGCTCCACGGACACCAGCAGGACGGCTTTGCCGGCATCCCGCATGGCGACAATACGTTTGTGAATAAACTCGATGGCGCCGATATCAACACCACGGGTCGGCTGCCCCACCAGAAGCAATTCCGGATCGCGCAGAATTTCACGTGCCAGAACCAGTTTCTGCTGGTTCCCGCCCGAGAAGTTCGCCGCCTTAAGGTCCGGGTTATCCGGACGCACGTCGAATTCCGACATCATATTGGCAGTCGCGGCTGAAATCGCGTTCCAGTCCAGAAGAATACCCTTCTGATAGGCCGGATCGTTTTCATAACCAAGAATGGCTGCTTCCTTGGCCGAGAATGCTGTTACCATCGCCATGCGATGACGGTCTTCTGGCACGTGGGCAACACCACGACGGCGCAGTTCAGCTGCATCAACACCTTTGCCCGGTGTGACGTCCTGACCATTAAGCTCAACCAGTCCCTCGGTTGCCGAACGAATGCCGCCAAGAGCTTCAAGAAGCTCGCTCTGGCCATTGCCAGACACACCGGCGATGCCGACAATCTCGCCCGCACGGACCGAGAATGTCGCGTTCTTGACCTTGCGCACGCCCTGGGCGTTTTCCACGCAAAGGTTATCAACATTCAGAACCGTGGCAGCCGGATTTGCATCGCCTTTTTCAAGGCGCAGCAATACCTTACGGCCAACCATTAATTCAGAAAGTTCTTCCGGGCTGGTTTCCGCAGTCTTGCGGTGTGCAACCATTGCCCCTTGGCGCATGACAGAAACATTGTCCGTCGCAGCCATGATTTCGCGCAGTTTATGCGTGATCAGAACAACCGTTTTGCCCTGTTCTTTCAGCGTATCAAGGATACGGAACAGGTGGTCTGCCTCTTGCGGGGTCAGAACGCCGGTTGGTTCGTCGAGAATAAGAATCTCGGCACCGCGATACAGCGCTTTAAGAATTTCAACACGTTGCTGAAGGCCGACCGACAGATCACCAACAATGGCGTCCGGGTCGATGTCGAGCGAATATTCACGCTCAAGACGTTCAAGTTCCTCGCGTGCCCGGTCAACACCGTCGCGCAGAACCGCACCGCCTTCAACACCAAGAATAACGTTTTCAAGAACCGAGAAGGTTTCCACCAGCATGAAGTGCTGATGCACCATGCCGATCCCGGCCGAAATGGCGTCTTCCGATCCTTTGATGTCACACAGATTACCGTCAACATGGATGGTACCTGCATCAGCCTGATAAAAGCCGTACAGAATACTCATCAGGGTCGACTTCCCTGCCCCGTTTTCTCCCACGATCCCGTGGATTGTTCCCTTATCGACCTTAAGGTCGATTTCTTTATTTGCGTGTACCGCTCCGAACCGCTTGTCTATGCCACGCAGTTCAATAGCGGGTTGCACGGCACCAGTATCCCCGGTGCCGTGCATTTGATGCATCGTATCCGACACTACAAATCCCCGGTTTGCTTCAAGGCTGCCTTACATCGGGCAGGCGCTGTCGCTCATGTAATCGTGAACTTCAAGGCTGCCGGAAGTGATCGCTTCCTTCGCCTTGGCGACGGCATCTTTCATATCGGCAGTGATCAGCTTCTCGTTGTTTTCATCAAGAGCCCAATCAACACCACCTTCTGCCAGACCAAGAACGGTCAGGCCCGGTGCCCAGCTGTCACCGGCAGCTGCGTCAAATGCTTCGTAGACAGCAACGTCAACGCGCTTGAGCATCGAGGTCAGAACCGAACCCGGATGCAGGCCGTTCTGGTTGGAGTCAACGCCAATACCCAGCTTGCCAGCATCTGCAGCTGCCTGCAGAACGCCAACACCGGTACCGCCAGCTGCGTGGTAGACAACGTCTGCGCCACGGTCAAACTGCGATTTTGCAAGCTCGCCACCCTTTACCGGGTCATTCCAAGCTGCACCGGTGGTGCCGGTCATGTTCTGGAATACTTCGGCATCGCCATTGGCGTATTTAACGCCCTGAGCGTAACCGCAAGCAAATTTACGGATCAACGGAATGTCCATGCCGCCAACGAAGCCGACTTTGCCGGTTTCTGATGCCATTGCAGCAAGAACACCAACGAGGAACGAACCTTCATGTTCTTTGAAAACAACGGACTGAACGTTCGGAAGGTCAACAACCATGTCAACGATCGTGAACTTGGTGTCCGGGAATTCTTTTGCGACTTTTTCAAGTGCAGACGCCTGCGAGAAGCCGATTGCAACAATCGGGTTCATGCCGCGACGGGCAAAGTTACGCATTGCCTGTTCGCGCTGTGAGTTGTTCTGGATTTCGAAGTCGCGGTACTCGGTACCTTTGTCCGCTTTGTATTTCTCGGCGCCAGTGTAAGCAGCCTGGTTAAACGAACGGTCAAAACGGCCACCAAGGTCATAGACCACTGCCGGTTTGATTTCTGCAGCCGAAGCAACACCTGCATAGCAGGCTACAGCCGCGACCACGGAGGTCAGAAGCTTTTTCATTCCGATGCCCTTCATTGCTTGAATTCTGTTTATTCTACCCATCGGTGCCCTTAACCGATGGGACTCCCTCATCGAAAACATGTGATCCACATCATGTCGGACGCTACGGTCCCTCAACCGAGACAATCCTTTTGGTCATGTTGCGAACGCTTATGGTAACTACAAAATATAGTGCCCTGTAAATAGTCGAGCATGCAAGGGCAACACAAAACCTGTCCAATTGGTCAAAAAAGGTCCAACCCAAATCCCGTGATGCGCGCTGCTTGTGCGGGGTTTCCCTTAGGTTCAAGGGTGTTACCAAGTGTCTGACCTCGAAACTGAGCGCTATAGATTTTCTTAGCAAAGTTAATAATCGGCCTAATGAATTTTTCGCGAAATCGCCAATTTGTCCCGCTTTGCACCAGTTTCCGATTCTTAGCCCCCCCACCATTACACGATGAAATCACAAAATCAGATGCAATTTCACCAAGCAGTCATCAACCGGGCATACCAACCGCCAATTTTTGATGCTAGCATTGAGCAGGTCATACGATTTTAAGACCCAGAGGCTTTGAAATGTCGTGACAGCCTTACCGCGAGGGACAGGAAAGGCTGCTTATTGTTGGAGAGTAGTGATGAAACAGAAACTTGCTGGCCTGTTGTCAGCTTGCACCATGCTGACCATCGGTGCCGGAAGCGCATTGGCCGATTATGATTTGCGTATCCTTCATACCAATGACGTTCATGACCGTGTTGAATCCGTTACAAAATATAACAACACCTGTAAGGCGGAAGACGACGCAGAAGGCAAATGCTTTGGTGGTTATGCCCGCCTTGCAACTGCGATCCGTGATGCCAAGGCCGAAGGCGGCAATGTTCTTGCCCTTGATGGCGGCGACCAATTCCAGGGCTCACTTTACTACTCGACCTATCGTGGGGCACTTACCGCTGAACTGATGGCGATGGCTGGCTACGATGCCATGACCATCGGCAACCATGAGTTTGATGACGGCCCCGAAGTTCTTGAGGCCTTCATCAAGGCCAGCAAAATTCCGGTTCTGTCTGCCAACGTTCATCCGACTGCGGCCTCAAACCTCAAGGGTGAAATCATCCCGGAAACCATCATCGAGCTTGGTGGCGAGAAGATTGGTTTGATCGGTATCACCACCGAAGAAACGCCGGACATTTCAAGTCCGGGTGACAAGGTGGAAATCACCGATTCCGAAATGGCACTGCGCTATTCGGTTGCGCGCCTTCGACTTAAGGGCGTTAACAAGATCATCGTCATGAGCCATTCCGGTTCCTACAAGGACTTCGAACTGGCCAAAACCGTTAGCGGCATCGACGTGATTGTCGGCGGCCATGACAACCAGCTGTTCTCCAATACCAACGAGAAAGCCAACTACCCCTACCCGGTTGTTGAAACGGCACCGGATGGCAACCCGGTTCTTGTGGTTCAGGCATATGCCTATAGCCGCTATCTTGGCGAACTTAATGTCACCTTTGATGATGCCGGTGTTGCAACCGCATGGTCGGGTGAACCCATCGCCCTTGATGCCAGCGTAAAACCAGCCCAAGACGTTCTTGACGTAATTGCTGCTGCAAGCGGCAAGGTTGATTCTGTACGTAACGTCGAAGTCGGCAGCTTCACCGCCGCGGCCGACGGATCGCGCGAAAGCTGCCGTCACATGGAATGCTCAATGGGGTCGCTCGTTGCTGATGCGATGCTTTGGAAAGCTGGCGAAGGCTATCAGATCGCCATTCAGAACGGTGGTGGTGTTCGTGCCAGCATCGATGAAGGCACTGTGACCATGGGCGAAGTCCTGACGGTGCTGCCGTTCCAGAACGCGCTTGCCACTTTCAAGCTTTCCGGTGCTGACATTGTTGCATCGCTCGAACATGGTGTCTCCAAAGTCGATGAAGACAAGGGTCAATTCCCGCAAGTCGCGGGCATGAAGTTCGATCTTGATCTATCCCAGCCGGTAGGCTCACGCGTTTCCAACGTCATGGTCGCCGAAGGTGAAGGTTATGCGCCGATCGACGCTGGCAAAATGTATGGCGTGGTTTCCAACGACTTCATGCGTAATGGCGGCGATGGCTATGCCCTGTTCCGCGACAACGCAACGGACGTCTATGACTTCGGCCCGAACCTTGAACAGGCTGTGGCGGAATATATTGGCATGAATTCGCCAATGACGCCGGCCACGACGGACCGCATCATGCTAAAATAAGGCTGATCACTGATCGTGCCAAACCAAGGGCGGTCCATTGTGGCCGCCCTTTTGTTTTGCTTGCCTTTAAATGTTAAGGCGGCTTATGAAAGTCGCTTCAAAAGAACTGCTCGTCACGATGTGACGTCCCACCACAAAGAGCAACGCGCTGTGATCACGCCTTCTGCCAACATTCTGTGCTTTGGCGCCGCCCATTTTGACCGCACCTTGCAATGCACGGAACATTTCGTACCTGCGGCCTCCAACCCGGTGCGTACCCTTCATCGCAAACCTGGCGGCGTTGGTCGCAACATTGCGGTTCATCTGCGTCTCCTTGGCAATAATGTCGCGATGCTGGGTGCTGTTGGTGACGATGGTGATGGCGAACAGGTGATTGCAGCCCTATCGGATATTGGCATCGACACCCGCCGGATGATGAAGCTCGAAGGCAAACACACTGCGGGCTACACAGCTGTTCTTGATGAAACTGGTGAGCTTGCGCTTGGCATGATGGATGCAGAGGTCTATGACCTTTTGACCATTGACCGCCTAAAAGCACAATTGCCCAACCTTCAAGCGTGGCCGTGGTGGCTTATTGATGCCAACCTTCCAACAGAAACCATTCAATGGCTGGCTGCGAACAAAGGCAGCACGAAGATGTGCGCGGCAACGGTATCGCCCAGTAAATCGGCACGTTTCAAACCTGTTCTCGGCCAACTTGATGTTCTGATCGCCAATCGGGCAGAGGCGCATGTCCTGACCGGGATTGAAATCAACGAACTACCACAGGCAAAGATCGCGATTGAATTGCTGCGTGGCAAAGGCATTCCCGAAGTGGTGATCACCCTTGGTGCCAAGGGCGTTGTGTCCTCTTCGAATTCAGGCACTGCATTCTGGCATCCACTGCCGACCAAGCTTCGCGATGTGAACGGGGCTGGCGATGCCTTTTATTCCGGCTTCCTGTCTGCGTTCTCCAAACCGGATACCGATATTGATGACGCGGTCGCGTCAGGCCTTGCCATGGCAAGCCTGACGGCAGAAACCGATGGCACCACTGTCTGGAACCTGAGCCAGGACGCAGTTGCAACACGCGCAGCACAGGCAGAAAAAACACCGCTTTGACGGGTACTGGCTGGTTTCGACCAACCGCCCTTCCCGCGCTAGAAGATTGCAAGCATCGGCCAAGGCAGGTAGCTTGTCAGAAATTCAAATTCAAACTGGAGCAGTCCTGATGCATCCGTTTTTCATTTTCGTGAAATGTGAACTTGGCAAAGCCTATGACGTGGCCGCCGACCTAGTTGAAGAAGTCGAAGGCGTCTCGGAAGTCTATTCCGTGTCCGGCCCGTTCGAGCTTCTGGTCAAGGTCTATATCGAAGATGAACAGGATATCGGTCGCTATGTGAATGAGCAGATCCACAAACTGCCACACATCAAGGACACCCAGACCATCATTACCTTTAATGCCTTCACCTGATTGGCATCAAAGGCATGAATATGAAAAACGCGGCGAGTATCTTCGCCGCGTTTTTTTGTGTTTTAAGCTGATTTAACCGTCTGGCGTCAGTTTTTGGCTGCACCCCTGATGATATCAAGAATGACTTCTGTCCCCTTCTGGATCAGAACAACGTCTTCGCCGACGATCTGTCGGATCGCACCGTCGGTGCGTTTGGGAAGACGGGACGTAAGATCAGATGGCAGGTCACGCTTGGCGATGCCCGGCGGCAACGAGCCGCCACGCTCAAGCTTCATCGCAATGCCGGGCGGAAGCCCCTTGTTGCCTTTGCCCTTATTGCCTTTGTCTTTCTTACCACCCTTGTCGCCATCATCGTTCGAACCGGTATTGCCGGTCGCGATATCAAGAACGTCGGTGATGATGCGGCGTTCTTCGTCAGAAAAAATACCACCACCCTGGGCGACTTCGACGATGCCATGATCATGTTGCATTTGGCTTGGATGTGCCTGGGCAACAGATGTCACTGCCAGCAGGCAACCACTGGCAACGGAAACGGTCATCGCGAATCTGGAAAAGCTCGATTTTTCAGGCATTTCATCCTCAGGCGTTGTGTTGTTTTCTTATCTTCAGATATGGACTTTGCACTGAAATGCGAGGTCCACACAACGATACAACGCTTGGGAAGGTGATTTTCTGCCATCCGGAAAAAGAAAAAAGCACCCTTTTGGGGTGCTTTAATCAATGGCGGGCAAAGAGGGATTCGAACCCTCGATAGGGCTTGTCACCCTATACTCCCTTAGCAGGGGAGCGCCTTCAGCCACTCGGCCATTTGCCCTTTATGTCTTTGGTGTTCCCTGCGGAACGACGCCTTTCTTAAACATCGACATGGCATGTGTCAATGCCCGAAACCGGCCTTGATGACGTTTTCTTTTTAGCAGTCTTGGCAAATAAAACCAGCAGCTTTTTGACGGGTTCGCTCATGGCGTTTTCTGGTTGAAACCCAGAAGAGTCTTCAAACCATCACATAGTTGTCATCGGCTGGAAAAAAATGGATGTCATAAAGCCACAGTAGATTGGTTTTTTACCGTCATATGACGCAGAAGCTGGTTGGAGAAAGATGCGTACGATCTATCAAAGCACCGACGATTTTGGTCACACCCTTCGTGCCCTGAAAATGACCAAGGAAGGTCACAGCGACCCGGTCTATATGGGCCTGGTCATTCAGGATCGCGAAGTTCTGTTCCGCACCCGTGAAAACAGCTCACGCGATTTCGTTTTGCAAAAGATCAAAGACTTTGTCGCAGGCAACGCGACAGCACTGGCATCCCAACCGGCCTGATGGCCGGTTTTTTATTGCCCGAAGACAATGCCCGTCCCCGTCGGGCGTCTTTGGGGATTGAGCTTGACGTTCTCAGTCGCGCCGGGGCGAAACTCCCCGTTCGCCCTGCACTTCACCGCCGGTCGCAATGACCGGCGGTTTCTTTTAGCTTTAGGCGCCTGCGATTGCTTGTTTGGCGACATATCCCCGCCACATCAGGATCAATGCGACAATCAGGACCGGAATCATTCCATAATTGACCGGGTTCCAGCCAGCCCCGGCAATCAATGCACCACTAGCAAGGGATGCGACGGTCCCGGTGATGCTGTTGCCAAGCTCCATCAGGCTTTGCGCATGACCACGTTCTGATGCGTCATGCCCCTCACCCAAAAGGGTCGTTCCAGCCAGCAACATCATGTTCCAACCGATCCCAAGCAGGAACGAGCTGATCAAAAAGGCCGACATCTCGATACCCGATACGGCAACCAAAGCACTGATTGCCAACACCGCCGCACCAAGGCTTGCGACACGGCGCGGACCAACCCGATCAATCATCGGCCCGGCAACAAAAGCAGGCAGGAACATGCCAATCAGGTGCCAGCGGATAACATTGGCCGACACATCCACATCAAAGCCGCAATATTTCATCGCAAGTGGCGTTGCTGTCATCACAAGGATCATGATCCCGTGGCCGGCCGCACTGATTGCAATCGCCCCGCGAATAACAGGACGGCGCAGAAGTTCTGCCATCACCGCCCTGCTCGATCCGGTACGCGCAGGAACACCACCATCAGGAAGTATCATCATCAAGGCCGCAGCAATGCCTGCCAATCCCGCTAGTGCTACATAAGCCCCGGCAAACGGAACCGGCAACATGTCGCGACTGGTTGCAGCAACTTCCGGCGCGATCAGGGCTGCCAAAACACCGCCCCCGACAACCATCGCTGCCGCACGCCCGGCTTGTGATGGCTGTACACTCTCAAGTGCGGCATAGCGGTAATACATTGCTGACGCCTGATAGACACCAATAAGTGCCGGTGCAATCACAACTAGCCAAAACGCCCCGACATAGATGCCCACAGCCAAAAGCAAGCCACCAACTACGCCGCAGATTGCCCCGACAAAAAGACCAACTCTGCGTCCACGGCTTTGCATCAGCATTGCCAAAGGATGAACCGCCAAAAGGTTGCCGATCATCAAAACACCCAGCGGCAATGTGGCAAGCACAGGCGATGGCGCCAGCGTCACACCAACAATCGATGTCAATGTGATCCCGATCAGCGAACAGGACCAATAAAGCGCTTGGGCGATAAACAGCAGACGCAATGATCCATTGGTCAGTAACAACATGTTCCCAACTCCAAAAATTCAGATTGTGATGAAGATGTCCGAGGGCAGCCTAGACCGCGTTTACAAGCGACTTTCGCGCGAACCGTTCCGCATATTCCTGTGGGCTCACCGAAAGATGGCGCTGAAATGCGCGGCGCAGGGTTTCTGGGTGGCGGAAACCACACAGTTCCGCCACCTGCCCGATTGCTAATGCCTCGTCTTGTAAAAGTGCACGGGCCGCTTCGACCCGGACCCTTTCGACATAACGTGCCGGGCTCATGCCCAAGTCACGGGTAAAGACGCGTGAAAATGTGCGCGGTGTCATGCCCGCGCGTTCCGCCATGGCCTCTAGCGACAAGTCATTGGCAATATTACCCGGTAGCCATTCCAGCAAACCAGTCAAACGTGCCGTCGTTCCCGTTTCTGGAATTAAATAGGCACTGAACTGTGCCTGCCCACCCGGGCGTTTAAGAAACATCACCAATCGGCGTGCCACGGAAAGCGCCAAGGCACGACCAAAATCGGCCTCAACAATTGCCAAGGCCAGATCAATACCAGCCGTTACCCCGGCCGATGTAAAGACATGCGGGTCGCCATCAAGACCACTGGGGTCATAGCTGTGCAAACGATCCCCCATCATGTGAATGGCCGGATATTCGCGCGCCATTTGCTCGCAACGTGACCAATGGGTTGTTGCCATCTTGCCGTCCAAGACGCCTGCCTCGGCCAAGATAAGCGCGCCAGAACATATGGAACCAAGCCGCGGGACGATCCCATCGGCCTTTTGCACCCAGCCAAGGATTTCCGCATCCTCGCGAATAGGCCAAACCCCTGTGCCACCGGGAATGAAAAGTGTGTCCACGGTCGCCAAATCAAGGTCGCGCCAGCCAATATCGGCATAGATCCGCACACCGCATGATGTCCGAACCGCCCCGGTTTCGGGACCAACAACGATACCCTCATAGGCCTGCGGCCGTCCAAGGGCTGTCAGTTCGTCATTGGCCGATCCAAACACCTGAAGCGGGCCGATGACGTCAAGGCTCATGACATCGTCATAGGCATAGCAGGCCATTATTTTTGGTGCGTTGGATTGCTTGGGCATCGAGGTATCTCCTTAGGACAGATACAGGATGCCGGATATTGCATTTGGCAACAATGACAAACACCCCACGAATCTTGCCATCCGGCATTCGTGGGGTGTTTTCATCAATCGCTGTGCGAAGGAACTTTGGGGCTTAGAACCCGCTTCGCTGCAACAGGGCATAAAAATCGCGGATCGTGCCCTCTTTCGTTGCCATGTCCTTGATATCGTCGACGAGCTTGTCGGTGAAGTTTGGTTGCTTCAGATATCCAACCACTCTTTTACGCGCCATCGCAGCAGACTTGCCTTCGATCAGAACGCCGCTTGAGCAGAATTGAACAAGCATGTAAGCACGCTTACGCAGGTGCAGGGACGGATTATCAATCCGTTCAATCACCTTTTCACGCACAAGATACTCTGCCAGACCGTCATCAAGCTTTTCGGCGACACCCGCTTTGAAATCATCTGGCACCTGAGATGCGGCAAGCATGTCGCTCATTTGCTTGACGGTTGCCATCTTGTCGCGCGGCTTGGCTTCCGGATCGCAGAAGGCACGAAGGGCACGCATGTCCTTCACCGCGTCTTGCATCATGACATAAAGCTCGTCCGCGAAATCTTCGACGATGCCACTATTTGCCACAGCAATCAGCCAAGTCAGCTTGCGGTAGTTCGGGATGAGACGGCCATTGATCTCGGCCACACCTTCGATCAGGGCGCGCGGCCCACCGACATTACGCAGACGTGCACCACGTTCGCAGATCGCTTCAACCATCGGCGTGCCATAGATTACGCCGTTCTCCGTGATCAGACGTTCAAGAATGTCTACCAGCGGGTCGGGATCGCTTTCATGGCGGGTCAGGTTATTGGCACTGCGAAGTTCACGAACGATGTAATCAAACATCGCTTCCTGGCTATTTACCAGAAGTCCGGAACCGAACAACGGGTTGAGAAGTTCGATGATATCGTCTGCGGCACCCCGGTTGCCTTTGGCACGGCCCAACGCAAGATCGATGTGAAGCGTTACCGCCTCACCAAAACTCCGCGAACTGCCAAGAAGGTCCTTAAGCGCGACAGGTGATCCCAGAATATCTGCGATCACGTCATCAACCATTTTGCGCGCAGCTTCGTCTTTTTCGTCACCCTTGACCTTAAGTGCCAGATCAAGCTTGCCAACCCAGTTACGCGTCGACGACAAGACGCGCGTCAGCGCAACCATGGTCAAAAAGTCGGTGTCTTCTGCAAGGTTAAGGCGCCGGATTTCATCACGGACTTCAGAAATCGTCGCATCTTCAAACGCAGGCAGATCTACCTTTTCAACTTCACGGGCGCGCGCAGAAAGCTGCTCGATCGCGCCATGAAGATTGTTCATCGCTTCGATATGATCGCCATCGGTTGCCTTGGCGTGCAGGCCAGCAACCTTGTCGACTGCCGTTGGCATCAAGGTGTCATGGAACATCAACTTGCGAAGGTTCTGGTAATTATACATTACCTCACAAGGAGTAAGAATTTCCTGTTCGAAATACTTGCGCAGCAACCGGTTGATGGTCGCGCGACTTTCTTTCTGCAAAAGGTCGTTGTCAGATGAGCATAGCGGCGCTTCCTCGATCGCAGAGACACGGACGTCTTCCTCTTCGGAATCGCCAGCGCCTTCTCTTTCAAGAAGCACTTTTTCAATATGACGACCGTCGCCGCGTTCCCAGTTACGGACAACACGAACGGCAGAAACCTTCGTTTTCAGAACCTTTTCAGCTTCCGAAACCGCTTCTTTTTCGACATCAAATGTCGAGTGGATGATCCAGCGATCCCCCCGCTGAACCAATACTTCGAATGTCGTATCCGACATAATGCGCTCTGGCTCCCTAACTTCCTGTTTGGGCGGCATATACTTGCCGGTAACTCAGTCAGGCGCGTGTCCCATTTTTATATTTATATCTTCTTTATAAGGCTATTCAGGGGATGAAAACAATAGGTTGATGTTGAACTTTTACAAAGTTCCTTGGTTTTCTAACGTTTTCCGCAGCTTGATTTACGGCGATGTGACAAACTTCACCACCCCTATTCAACCAAGACTTACCAATGTCAGAATTTGCAAGAATTCAGGCACTGATTACGGAATATTTCCGACGATTTCTGCGGTCATATCCGACAACAAAGTACTCATGGCGATCACAGTGCCCTCGATCGTCGTGTCATCGGGTGTGCTGACCTTGTTGTATTTCGCCGCACGCACAATCTGTCCATCCTCAAACGCAACCAGCTTCCAGCGCGCTGTCAAAATGACATTCCCATCCGCCTGACGTTCGAACCGATCAATATCAAGCACAATCTGCCAATCAACACCATCGCGTGACGTCCAAGGAAACACCTCAAGGCGCGATGCCCTGCCCGTCCGATCGATATTGTCCATCAGGGTCCGGTTAATGTTCTCATCCAGCGGCTCAGCCCAACGATGGCCTGCATTGACTTCTGGCCGGTTGGCAGTACTGCGCGTAACGATGGTGGAACGATCAAGATAACTTGGAATGGTAACCGGGCCGACACCCACCACAGGTGCCTGCGCAGATGGCGGTGCCATCTGCTGCGTCATTGGTGATAGCAGATAATAACGATCAGGAACGGATTGCGACGCGCAGGCCACCAACAACGGTGCCGCGAGGAACAAGACGCATTTACGGATCTGCATTCGGATTACCTGTCGCATCATTCATCCTCCTTCGGGCCACTTTTCCCAAGGATCAGTGCACTCGGGTTTTGTTCAAGGAATTCGGTCAGATCGCGTAAGGACCGTGCTGTCGCACTTAGTTCCTTTAACGCCTGTTCAAGGTTATAGCGCACCGGCGATGTCGGCGCGGTGACGTCGCGCACCCCGCCCAGTGCCTCACGCGCTGCATCTAATGCGGTCTGGGTCGCTGGCAAGACACTGGTATCAAGGTTGGTAACAAGGCTGCTGATGCCTGCTGCTGCTTCCTTAAGGCTATCCATACCCTCGGTCAGTGCTGGAGACGTCACGATGGTTTCCATCCCTTCGACCGTGCCAAGCAACCGAATGCCAATTTCCTCCAGCGGGAAAGTTTCGACCTTCTCCAGCAGGCTTGAAAGCGAATTGGCAATTTCATCAAGCTTCTGGGGCAAGGTCGGCAGTTCAGGCAAATCGCCGCGCTGATCGCCAAGATAACGCGCGGGCGACACCGGGTTCAGCGCAAGATCAACAAACAGCTGGCCCGTAATGAAAGATCCGGTCTTAAGCCGCGCACGAAGACCACTATCAATCAGCTTTTCAACGGTCTGCTGCGGATCAATGTCGCCTTGGCGGCCACCAACAAGGCTGACGCGCTCCGGCTCAATCGTTACGACAACCGGGACACGGAAAGTCCCCTGATTGACGACATATTCAAGATCAACACTTTCGACCGTACCGACCCGGATGCCATTAAACTCAACCGGCGCACCACGCGACAGACCGCGTACGGATGAATCAAAATAAAGCATGTATTTCTGGCTATAGCCCTGTGCCAGAAGCTCTGCCTTTTCCAAGCTTTCATGCAAACGAAATACCGTATCGGCCTGCGCCTTGTCTTCCTTGACGCTGCCATCAGGTGTGTAGAAATTAATCCCGCCAGCCAGGACCGAGCGCACAGATTGCGCGCGAACCGACAGGCCATCGGCATTCAAATCAAGGGCAATGCCACTTGAATCCCAAAACCGCGTATCGCGTTTGACCAAGGCATCAAATGGTTTGCGGATAAAGACCGGGATCGACACCCATTCGGCATTGGCATCAAGCTCTGTATCAAGCACCTCGCCAACCTCAATCCCGCGCAACAAAACGGGCGTCCCGGTGCTAAGCGATCCCAGCTCCTCAGCCTTTAGGACAAAACGCGTTCCGTCATCATCGTTGGGAATATATTGCGGTTCTTCTTCGCCGACGAATTCGCGGGATTTGGCCCCGCTACTATCTGGGACGACTTCGATATAGGCGCCCGACACAATGGTCTCAAGCCCGGTAATGCCCCGCGCACTAACGCGCGGGCGCACGACCCAAAACCGGGTTTTATCGGTCAGATAATCCGCGAAATCCGCAGACATGCGAATAGTGAGTTCGACGTAATCGAGATTGTCTGACAGATTAATTGCTGTGACCTGCCCGACATCGACATCGCGATAGCGCACCGCTGTTTTACCGGCTGATATCCCCTCGGCTGCTTCAAACGTCACGGTGATTTCAGGGCCTTTTGAAACGATATCGCGCCACAACAACCAACCTCCAATGATCAGCGCAACAAGTGGCACCAGCCAAATGATGGAAAAACGCCCCCATCCTTTTCGGACCTCAGGCGAGCCGGGTCTTTGATCTGATGAAGAACTGTTTTCGTCACTCATGACGGCGTCCCCTGTTTTTCAACCATTTGTTGGTTGTCGTCAGAAAATGGATTGATTTTATTGGCCCGCATACCAGCGCGATCCCAGATCAGGCGCGGATCAAATGCCATCGCCGAAAGCATGGTCAGGATCACGACACCACAAAATGCCACTGCACCAAACCCCGGCTGCACCGTCGCGATGTTTCCAAGCTTCACCAAGGCAGCAAGGATCGAAACCATAAAGACATCAACCATCGACCAGCGCCCGACAAGCTCGGTCACCCGGTAAATCAATGTCCGTTCACGAAGCGGACCGGCAAGCCCAAGATAGGTCGCAAGATAAACCCAGCCCAGCATTACGATCTTGATGATCGGGACCAAAATGCTTGCGGTAAAGACCACAATTGCAATCGGCCATTCACCAGCCTGAACCAATGCCCCAACACCAGACAGGATTGTATCGGCCTCTGCCCGACCAAGATAGGTCACGGTCATGATTGGAAACACATTGGCCGGCACATAAAGAATGATCGCCGCAATCAAGAGTGCCCAAGCACGTGACAGGCTTCTGGCCTTGCGGTGATGGACAGCATCGCCACAACGCGGGCAATGCACATGCCCGGTACGCGGTGCCAAAACCACCATAGCGCAGGTATGACAAGTCAAAAGGTCGTTTTGGGCGGCTTCCGGATTGGCTGATGGCTTGACATCGTCAGATGTCGGATATCGCAAACTGCTCGGCGCAAGTCTGCGCCAGACAAAGCGCGGATCAAGCGTGACATTCATTAAAAGAACCGTCGGGATCAAAAAGCAGATCGCAAAAAATGCCGGTCCGACAATCACCTGCGCAAAGTCGGTCAGCTTGGTCAGCGCGACAAGCAAGCCGATCAGAAACACATCCAACATCGACCAAGGCCGAATATGGGCCAGAACCCGCCAAACGCGCTGCATGCCTGAGAATTCCCGGTCAAGCCAAATCGGCAGCAACACATAGATATGGGCAAGTATCAGAAGCAAAGGTGCGATGATCGATGTCAGCGCGACCATAAAGGCCAAAAACGGAAAGCCTTCCTGCCAGAAGGTCAAAACACCGCTTCCCAATGTGTTGGTTTCAACCCGGCCTTCCATGGCAAAAGTCAAAACCGGAAAGCTGTTGGCAATGATGAAAAGCAGAAGTGCTGTTAGTGCCAAGGCAAGCGGTTTGTCAAAGCGGGTTTGCTCCGCCCCATAAAGTGGTGATCCACATCTTACGCAGCAGGCAACGCTTCCTGTCGGGATGTCTTCCTCGACATGGAGATAGTCGCAATGTTCACAGGCGATCAGTCGATGCGACATGGTTTCCCTGTTTAAACAAACCGTTATCCAAATTGGCTCGTCTAGCAAAGTAAGCGACACTTTTAAGGTGAAGTCAAACCGCATCAAGACGAACACGGCCCAACGCAAAGCGTCACGCAACTTTACAGAACAGCTCAGAAGCCTTTGTTACGAGGTGATTTTGGGCAAAAAACGGCGAGCTTGCGAAATAACGATTTCGTTGACCTGATCAAGCAATCGGCTCTGGATGGTTTTGTGATGCCAATATAGCGGCCGGTCGATTTCATAATCACATGGCCTGATCAATCGTCCGGCACGCAAACCTTCTTCGGCCTGATGCTGTTCGACAACCGCATAGGCAATGCCCTGCTCTGCCACGGTGACAAAACCCTGGGAGCTTGGCACCATGTGGGCTGGAAATTCTCCGGGATTGAGACCGAAATACTGCTTTAGAAACTGGTTTTGCAGCTCGTCATGTTCGGAAAAGTTCACGGCAGGACAAGCGCGCAGACTTTCTGCTGTCACACCATTGGCAAAATAGCGTTCATTAAATTCCGGCGACACCACCATCACATAACGCATCAGCCCCAAGGGCCGCACGCGACATCCTTGAATCGGGTTTGGCCGCATGCTAACCGCGCCCAGAACCGTGCCGTCCTGCAATGCTTCGTGGTTAAGCGATTCATCATCGACGCGCAGATGAACAAGAAGCCCCAGCTCTTCAAAAAGATGCTTTGGCACATCGACAAACCATGTCGCCAGACTATCTGCATTGATCGCCAATGACACCTGCCCAAACCCGCCATCTGATTGAATGTCGGGCAGTTCTTCCTGCAATTCCCGTTCAAGTAAACGGACACTTTGATAATGCGCCAACAGTCGCTGTCCGGCGGCCGTTGCGGCAATCGGCTTGGCACGAATGATGACGGGCTGCCCCAACCGCTCTTCAAGCAGTTTCACACGTTGAGACACCGCAGACTGGGTCAGTCCCAGTTCACGTGCTGCCTTTTCAAAACTGCCATGTCGGATGACCTCCGCACTGGCTTGAAGCAATTTGTAATCGAGCATATCCGTATCATAAATTTTTCTAATGATAGTTTATCATAATTCGATTTTCTTATTTTGGGAAATTGATATCAAAGGCGGACCGAACAACGTAAGGACGCTGATAAATGTTTCTGAGCTATGCAACCGGATTTGGCCTTGGTGGTGGATTGATTATCGCCATTGGTGCGCAAAACGCCTTTGTCCTTGGTCAGGGTCTGCGTCGTAATCATCCGGTGATGGTGGCATTTGTCTGCGCGCTGTGTGATGCGCTTTTGATTGCAGCGGGCGTTGCAGGCCTCGGCACCCTTATTGCGGCCTACCCGCTTCTGACAAAGATCGCGGCATGGGGCGGTGCGGCTTTTTTGATTTGGTATGGGCTTGGTGCCCTGCGGCGTCTGTTTGAAACTGAAACGCTGTCGGACGAAGCGATTTCAAAAAACGGATGGAAAGCGGTGCTGTCGACCACCTTGGCGGTGACGTTACTCAACCCGCATGTTTATCTTGATACCGTCGTCATGCTGGGCGGCATTGGCGGGCAGTTCCCGACGGATGAGCGACTTGGCTTTGCCTTGGGGGCGATGAGTGCAAGTTTCGTCTGGTTCTTTGCCATTGCACTGGGTGCTGCATGGCTTGCGCCATATGTTGCGCGTCCAATCACCTGGAAGATCGTTGATGCGATTACCTGTGTCGTAATGTGGCTGGTGGCCTATAGCCTGCTTGCACCGGAAATCCGCGCTCTGATGGCATAGGGTATCAAATGGACGGGATCAACGTCATCCAACAACGACACAGTCGCGTCCGTTCTCCTTTGCCTGATAAAGCGCATTGTCAGCACGCCGCACCATGGCATTGGCACCATCATCGCCACGGCATCCCGTCACGCCGAAGCTTGCGGTAACCTGCTTGACCTCACCGACAGAAATATCGGCAATTGCCTGACGGCAGGCCTCTGCCATTTCCTTGGCGACATCGACGGCTGTGTTTGGGCAAACGATCATGAATTCTTCGCCGCCCCAACGCCCGAAAGTGTCGCTGTCCCGGCAGATTGATCGAACGGCGGTTACAACGGCGATCAACACGTCATCACCTACCAGATGGCCATGCATGTCATTAATTGGCTTGAACCCGTCAATATCAAACAGGATCAGCGATAGGTTCGAACTATCCTGCTTGGCGCTTTTTTCTGCATCAGCAATGACTTCGTTCAATTTCAGGCGGTTTGCGCAACCGGTCAGGGCATCCGTACGCGATTGACGCTCGAACTCGACATTCTTTTCACGAAGCTGCCGGTTATAGTTTCGGATTGTCACGTGGCGATAAGCAACGAAGGCCAGGATCACACCAAAGACCGCCAACACCTTCCAAAGAAGATCATAATCAAAGGGTTGTTCAATATTTACCGCAACCCATTTTCGCAGAATTTCTGATTCACGCTGCTCATCTGCTTGCAAAACGGCCTTTTGGAACAGGCTCAGCATGATGGGATCATCATTGCGTACACCAACGCGAAACTCGTTGGTAAGCTCCGTATGACCGGCGATTTTCACATCGCTTAAGCCCAGCTTTTGAACCTGCGTCGAGATGATGTAAAGCGAGCCCATCGTCGCATAAATCTCGCCGCTTGAAACCTTACGAAGGGCTTCATCCATATTCTCGACATAGACAAGCTCAATCGATGGATATTGCTGCTTGAGGATGTCTTCATAGACATAGCCTTTGACCATCGCAAAGGTCTTGCCCGACAGGCTTTCAAGCCCGTCAATATATGGCGCGGACTGGTGTGCGACGATCACGATTGGGGCAATAATATACGGGTCGGTGAAGTTCAGAAATTCCGAACGCCGTTCGGACTTGTTTAGCATCGACAGAATGTCGCATTTGCGCGCTTGTGCGTATTCTTCACTCTGGGCCCAGCTTTCGGTGGGCACCAACTCAACCTTGATGCCCAGCGTATCCGCAAACATTTCGATATAGTCCGCAGCAATTCCGACATGCTTACCGTTTGCATCAATGCGCTCATAGGGCATCCAATCCGGATCAACGCACATCCGAACAGGTTTTCCGCTGGCGATAAAGGCCTGCTCGCGCGCACCAATGACCAGTTTTGTCGGCTTGTAGTTCGGAATCTCCAGGTTTGGCGACCAGGATTTAACCAAAAGGCTGTGATCCTGCGTTGATACCGCCGCAAGCGCCTTATCAATGGCACTGCGCAAGATTTCCCAGTCATCGCGGATGGCAAATCGCTGACCGTCAACGTTATTACCGTAACGCGATGCCACCACAAGATTGCCAAGCCCATGCTTTCGCACCAGATAGGCATTGGTTGCCAAAACGCCGATATAGGCATCCGCCTCGCCCGATGCGACGGCAATAAGGGCATCGCGCGGCGTGTCATACATCATCGCAATGGCGTCAGGATAATCTTGCCGTGCGCGTTTGCCTGCGGCGTAACCATGCACCAGCGCCATCTTGCGGCCCGCCAGGTCAGACGGATCAGAAAATTCTGCCTTCTGATTTTCGCGCGTCATGATCACGATTGGCGTCGGCAGCAAAAAGTCGGAAAAGGTCAAATAGCTTTCGCGCTCTTTCAAGCGCGCAGCAGTCGCGATCATATCGATCTCGCGCGACTGGGCTCTTTCGATAATGTCAGACCAGCTCAAACCGGAAACGGCTTCAAACCGGACATTCAAAAGGCCTTCGAGAACCGAAAGATAATCGGGAACAATGCCATCGAACCCGTCTTCATCGGCAAAGGAATAAGGTTCGAAATCCGCATCAATGCCGACCCGAACAACCGGATGCTCGGCAAGCCAATTACGTTCCAAATCAGATAGTTGAAGATTGGTCTGGCTACGCTGGATGATATTGGTCAGCTCGGCTTCATCGCCAAGTTGGGCAAAGCTTGCCTGATGACGTGCCCCTGAAATCAGGACAAGAATTGTTATTGCCAGGGCAGCCGACACGTAAAGGCGTTTAAGGATCGCCAAAAACCGAACTCCAGTGCGCCTTTTTCCTCTCCCACTCGAAAGAGGTATATCATCAAAGCGTTATGTACTTCGGCCTAGTTTTAACAATCCAACGGTCACTGGCAAGTGCCAAGACGTCCGTAAAATTCGCGATGTTTGGGAACGAATTTAAGCTTCACGCCAAACCGTTGTTTTAAGGCGATTTACGCCATTGCTTCTTTGAAATGGCGACGGCAGACCGGGACATATCGATCATTGCCGCCGATTTCGACCTGTGCCCCTTCGCGCACCGGGTCGCCATTCTCATCTACACGAAGCACCATGCCGGCCTTGCGTCCGCAATGACAAATGGTCTTAAGTTCATTGAGCTTATCCGCCCACGCCAAAAGCCATTTGGATCCTTCAAACAGCTCGCCCTGGAAATCGGTACGGATGCCATAGCACAACACCGGAACATTGTGCTTGTCGGCAATATCGGAAAGCTGCCAGACTTGCTTTTTGCTGAGGAACTGCGCTTCGTCGATAAGAACGCAATCGACCTTGCCTTTTTCCATCTGCTCAAGGATCAAGACGCACATATCGGTTTCTGCATCAAACAATAGTGCCGGGGCTTCAAGACCGATGCGTGATGCAATCTTGCCTTCGCCAAAGCGGTTATCAAACGCCACGGTCATCAGAAGCGTTTCCATACCGCGTTCACGGTAATTGAAACTTGCCTGAAGCAGCGTGGTCGATTTGCCCGCATTCATCGACGAGTAGTAGAAAAACAGATTGGCCATGGATCCCCCCGAAAGTCGTCAATGGGACATAGCCGATCAAACACGATTGATCAATACGACGATAAACATGTCACCCGCCATTGCGCGATAAATCGATATCGCGAAGCTCCCGGCGCATGAATTCCAAAAGGGATTGGACCTTGGCACTGCGGGTCACGCCAGCCGGATAAACCGCATAGACTTGCAAATCCGGAAGAGTGCAATCCGGTAAGACCCAAGCCAGATCGCCATTCTTTACCCCGTCTTGCACATCGCACAGCGGAACAACGGCAAGACCGTGCCCACCCCGCAGGAATTGCAAACGCGCGGTCGCGTTATCCACCCGCACATTCCCGGTGACGCGGACTTTCTTTTCGACACCGTCACACATCAAAGTCAGCGTTTCCGGGACGCGGCTATACATCACCCAATCATGCGTCGCCAACTCATCGACCGTTTGTGGATAGCCCACGCGATCAAGATATGCCGGACTGGCACAAACAATGCGCCGCGTTTGATAAAGCTTGAAGCTTTTAAGCTCCGAACTTTTTAGTGGCCCCGACCGAATGCCGATATCAATCCCCTGCCCGATCAAATCGACGACCTCGTCACTCAGATGGATGTCAATCGCAACACCGGGATAAGCCTGTCGGAACCTGTCCAGAATGGGAACGATACGCAAATTGCCAAGATGCACAGATGACGTGATCGAAATCTTGCCAACCGGCTCATCGCGCAGTTCTTCAACCCGTTTACGGGCTGCCTCTGCCTCAAGCATGATCGTACGGCAACTATCGTAATAGCGCGTACCAGCATCGGTTAGGCTAAAGGTCCGCGTGCTGCGCCTTAGCAGTGGCACACCAAGCTTGGCTTCAAGCTGTCGGATTTGATGTGATACCGCTGCGCGGCTCAGCCCCATCTTGCGGGCGGCCGCGGAAAATCCGCCTTCCTCGACCACGCGGGCAAAGATCATCATCGCCCTGACTTCATCAAGTGCCGACATTCATAACGCTCAAATAATTTGACAATGTGTTTAGTTATTCACTCTAACGCAAATTTTGTCAGCCAGTTACCATCATGGCAAATGAAATCAACGCATGGAGGATCTGATGCGTATTTTGATGATCACGACGTCCCACGATCAGATGGGTGATACCGGCCACAAAACCGGAATCTGGCTTGAAGAACTCGCAGCGCCCTATTTCCGTTTTCGTGACGCAGGTGCCACCATCACCTTGGCATCGCCCAAGGGTGGCAAGCCGCCACTTGACCCCAACAGCCTGGTGCCAGATGCCCTGACCGAGGCAACCGAACGTTTTGAAAAGGACGACACCGCCAAGCAGGCATTCGAAAGCACCCTGACCCTTGATGACCTTAAGGCAGATGATTTTGATGCCCTGTTCTATCCGGGCGGCCATGGCCCGCTTTGGGATCTGGCAACCGATGTAAAATCCCTCGCCCTGATCGAGGAATTCGTTGCTCAGAACAAGCCGGTTGCGGCTGTCTGCCACGGCCCGGCCGCTTTGGTGAATGCAAAATCAGCGGATGGAAAACCATTGGTGGCCGGCAAACGGGTTACAGGGTTTACCAATGACGAGGAAAAGGCCGTTGGCCTCGAAGCTGTTGTGCCACTGTCGATCGAAGATGAATTCACCAAACAGGGCGGACGCTATGAACGCGGTGACATGTGGGCGCCATTTGCAGTTACCGACGGCAAACTTGTCACGGGTCAAAACCCGGCATCAAGCGATGCAACGGCAGATGAAGTCATCAAACTTCTGTCTGCATAAACTGCTTGACCTTCCATCTACTGGAAGCTGCATAGTCACTTCATAAGCACCTAAACTTATGGAGACACATGATGGTGAAACTGAAGGTCGAAAAAATGAGCTGTGGTCACTGCGCAAATGCTGTGACTGCAGCTGCCATCAACGTCAGTGGCGTAGAAGGCGCACAGGTTGATCTCGATAACGGAGAAGTCGCTGTTACCGGCAACCCGGACGTCAGCGCCCTGATCGCGGCAATCACGGATGCCGGTTATCCGGCGTCAGAATCCCGCTAAACCAAACCCCACGTTCGCGTCCCCCCACCCGAACGTCAAAGCCGCCTGCATTAATATGATGCAGGCGGCTTTTCTTTACCCGGATGCCCGGTTTGTGCAACCATCGCGACAAACTGAAAGCGGCACGAAAGTGACATTTAAAATCATCGCCTTGTGCGGAAGCCTTCGAACAGGCTCAATCAACAAAACCCTGCTGAAAGCAGCCCACAAGCTTGCGCATCTTCATGGGGCCAAGATCGATATTTTTGAAGAACTGGGAACATTGCCAATCTTCAACCCCGATCATGAAGACACAGATAACATCCATGTCCGATCATTTCGCACTGCGCTCCGCGATGCTGACGCAGTTTTGGTGGCAAGTCCCGAATACGCCCATGGTGTGACCGGTGCGATCAAGAATGCCCTTGATTGGGTCGTCGCGAGCGGCGAATTCATGCAAAAGCCGGTTGCTTGTTTGAATGCATCGGGCCGGGCAACAATTGCGCAAGCCGCCCTGATCGAAACCATCCGCACGATGGATGCCAGGATCATTGAGCAAGCCTGTCTGACCATTCCACTGAATGGCAAGAATTTCAGCGTGGCGGACATCGTTGAGAACGACGATAGCCGCCGACTTCTTGATCGCGCGCTTGATGCATTAGTTGCGGCAATCGAACCGGTTTCTTAATCCTCACACAAAAAAAGCCGCCCATCAGGGCGGCTTTTTCTTTGGTCTGATGATTTAAATCAGCCGAGGATTTTGTCACGCAGAAGCTTGTTGACCATTCCCGGGTTGGCTTTACCACCCGTGGACTTCATGACCTGACCAACGAACCAGCCAAGCATCTTGTCCTTACCTGCGCGGATTTCTTCAACCTTGTCCGGGTTCGCGGCAATGACTTCGTCAATCGCCGTTTCAATCGCACCGGTATCAGTGATCTGCTTAAGACCTTTTTCCTCAACGATCTTTTCCGGATCGCCGCCGGTTTCGATCATGATTTCAAAGACGTCCTTGGCGATACGGCCAGAGATGGTGTCGTTCGAGATCAGATCGATCAGCTTACCAAGGTTTTCAGCAGAAACCGGGCTGTCAGCAATACCGACTTCAGCCTTGTTGAGCGCGCCAAACAGGTTGGTGATCACCCAGTTCGCAGCCAGTTTGCCATCACGGCCCTTGGCGACGACTTCGTAGTAATCAGCCTTTTCCTTTTCGGCGACAAGAACACCAGCATCATATGCCGACAGACCGTTTTCACGCATGAAGCGGGCTTTTTTCTCGTCCGGCAATTCCGGCAGTTCTTTTTCGATTTCCGAAATAAACGCATCATCGAATACCAGCGGAAGCAGATCCGGGTCCGGGAAATAGCGATAGTCATGTGCCATTTCCTTGGAACGCATCGAACGGGTTTCACCCAGACGCTGATCATACAGGCGGGTTTCCTGAGCGATGGTGCCGCCACCTTCGATGACTTCGATTTGGCGTTTTGCTTCGATCTCGATCGCCTGCATCACGAAACGGATGGAGTTGACGTTCTTGATCTCGCAACGGGTACCGAAACCTTCGCCCGGACGACGCACAGAAACGTTGGCATCACAGCGCATGGAGCCTTCGTTCATGTTGCCGTCACAGGTGCCAAGATAACGCACAATCGCGCGCAGCTTGGTCAGGTATGCGCCTGCTTCTTCCGGCGAACGGATGTCTGGCATGGAAACGATTTCCATCAGCGCAACGCCCGAACGGTTCAGGTCGATATGCGAGTATTTCGGGTCCTGATCATGCATCGACTTACCGGCATCCTGTTCAAGATGCAGACGTTCAATGCCAACCGACTTGGTCGAACCATCCGGCATATCAAGAATGATCGTGCCTTCGCCAACAATCGGCTTGTCGAACTGAGAAATCTGGTAGCCCTGCGGCAAGTCAGCATAGAAATAGTTTTTGCGGGCAAAAACGCTTTCCTTGTTGATCTTGGCCTTAAGGCCAAGACCGGTTTTAACCGCCTGACGCACGCATTCTGCGTTCACGACCGGAAGCATACCCGGCATCGCCGCATCCACGAGGCTGACGTTTGTGTTCGGGTCGTTACCGAATTTGGTCGACGCACCGGAAAACAGTTTGGAATGTGAAATCACCTGACAGTGAACTTCAAGACCGACAACGATTTCCCACGGGCCGGTTGAACCTTCAAGAATATAGGTCATTGATTAACCCTCCAGCCCGGACGGTTTTGCGGTGAAGTTGGCTGCACTTTCAAGTACGCCACCAACACGCAGAACGGTTTCTTCATCAAACGGCTTGCCAATCAGCTGCAGACCAAGCGGAAGTCCCTCGGACGACAAACCGGTCGGAAGCGACAGGCCCGGAAGACCTGCAAGGCTTGCCGGAACGGTGAAGACGTCATTGAGATACATCTTGACCGGATCGCCTTCGTTTTCGCCAATCGCAAAGGCCGCTGACGGTGCCGTCGGGGTCAGGATCGCATCGACCTTGCCAAACGCACCTTCGAAGTCCTGATAGATACGACGACGGACTTTAAGCGCCTTGTTGTAATAGGCGTCATAGTAACCAGCCGAAAGCACATAGGTGCCGATCATGATACGGCGCTGGACTTCTTTACCGAAACCAGCCGCACGTGACTTCATGTACATGTCATCAAGGCTGTCGCCCTCTTCCATGACACGCTGGCCATAACGCAGGCCGTCATAGCGTGCAAGGTTGGAAGAAGCTTCTGCCGGGGCAACGATGTAGTACGTGCCAAGGGCGTATTTGGTGTGCGGCAGGGTCACATCGACCACTTCTGCACCCGCATCGCGCAGCATCGTAACGCCATCATCCCACAGCTTGCCGATTTCTTCCGGCATACCGTCCACGCGGTATTCTTTTGGAATACCGATCTTCATGCCACGGATATCACCAGAAAGAGCTGCTTCGAAATCCGGAACGGCTACGGGTGCGGACGTGCTGTCCTTGGCATCGTGACCTGCCATCGAACCCAGCATGATTGCTGCGTCACGAACGGTTTTGGTCATCGGACCAGCCTGATCAAGCGAGCTTGCAAAGGCAACAATACCCCAGCGCGAGCAACGACCATAGGTCGGCTTCAGGCCAACGATACCGCAATAGGATGCCGGCTGACGGATCGAACCACCGGTATCGGTACCGGTTGCGGCAAGCGCCATGTTCGCAGCAACAGCAGCAGCCGAACCACCAGAAGACCCACCCGGAACCAGATCCTTGCCGGATTTGTCTTTCCAAGGGTTGATCACGTTACCGTAATAGGACGAGGTGTTCGACGACCCCATGGCGAACTCATCTAGGTTCGCCTTACCCAGCATCACAGCACCGTTGTTAAACAGGTTGCTGGTGACGGTGGATTCATATTCCGGTTTGAAACCTTCAAGGATGTGCGATGCAGCCGTGGTCTGAACACCTTCGGTGCAGAACAGGTCTTTGACCGCAATCGGCAGGCCTTCCATTTTGCCAGCTTCGCCCTTGGCGCGCTTGGCATCGGATGCCTTAGCCATTTCAATGGCCTTTTCCGGGGTTTCGGTGATGTACGCATTCAGATTGCGATGGGCGTCCATCGATTTCAGGTGCGCTTCGGTCAGTTCGACCGAGGTGTACTCACCCTTTGCAAGCCCGTCGCGGGCTTCTGCAAGCGTCAGATTTGTCAGATCAGTCATTATTCAACCACCTTCGGCACAACAAAACAGCCAGCATCGGTCATCGGTGCATTGGACAGCACTTTTTGCTGGATGTTGCCATCGGTGACTTCGTCCTTGCGCAGCGGCAGGGTCAGATCGGCAACAGACGTCAGCGGGTCACAGCCTTCGACATCAACTTCTTGCAGTTCCTCGACAAAATCGAGGATACGGGTCAAATCTCCCGCCAGTTCGGAAAGGCCTTCTTCGGACACGTTGATACGCGAAAGATAGGCAATACGGCGAACTGTTTCCTTATCCAAAGACGACATGGATGAAAGTCTCTCTTAAGGAATGACAAAAAACCCGGCAGATCGATATCTGCCAGAACGTGAATTACAGCGCGGAAACTAGCACCCCGCCGTCCCTATCGCAAGGGCCGGAAACGCTGATGATCACGCGATCACAAGCATGATGCATTTTTCCTGTTTTGGTCACCGTGACAGGACGCCATCACCCTGCCCCTTGGCCCATACGAAAACAGGCCGACAGCGCAGATGCTGTCGGCCTGTAAAGGCGTGTTACCTGATGGAAAAGATCAGGTCGGGCTCATGCCGCGCAGACGTTCGGAACGACGGCGCAAAATCTCCACCGTTAGCAGAAGCAAGATCGATACCGACACAAGGATCGTTGCCGCAGCAAGGATCGTCGGTGAAATCTGCTCACGCAGGCCGGTATACATCTGCCATGGCAGGGTTTGTTGACGGGCCGAGCCGACAAACAGAACCACCACAACTTCGTCAAACGAGGTGATGAAGGCAAACAGGCCACCGGAAATGACACCCGGCAGGATCAATGGCATCTGAACCCGGAAGAAGGTCGTAACCGGATCCGCACCCATGTTTGCCGCCGCACGGGTCAGCGATTTATCAAAGCCGACCAGCGTTGCGGTCACCGTGATGATCACAAACGGGATACCAAGAACCGCGTGGGCCAAAATCACCTTCACATAGCCGACAAAGGACTGGTTCAGACCAAGATTGGCTTCAAGCCAGTTGCCCAGCGGTGCATAGAAGAAGAACATGCCGGTCGCGGAAATGATCAGCGGCACAATCATTGGCGAGATCAGGATCGCCATCATTGCCTGACGCCCTGGAACGTGCGACTGGCTAAGACCAATCGCCGCAAGCGTTCCAAGCGATACAGAAATGATTGTGGCAACCGGTGCGATGATCAGCGAGTTCTTAAGCGGAACCATCCATTCATCGGTACCAAGGAAGTCCTGATAATGCTTCAGGCTGTAACCTTCTGCCTTGAAGCTCAGCATTTCTGGCGTGAAGGTAAAGAAGTTCTCGGCATTGAAGCTCAACCAGATCACCGGCAGAAGCGGCGCGATCAGGAAGAAGAACACAAAGGCACAGATAAACAGGAACGAGTTGTGCCAAAGCACCTGCCCCGGTGTGTAATAGATCGGCACGCCTGAACGATATTTACCGGTGCCAACCCAGGATGCGAACCATCCCATAGACACCCCGATCAGGAAGCCACCAACAAGACCACCCACGCCGCCAAAGACGAACCCGACGATGCCGAACAATACAGCCGTCGAAAGCGTTTTCTTGCGCGAATTGGTCTTAATGAATTTCTGCATCACCGCAGCGACAACAGCACCGGCAACCGCACCGGCAAGGAAACCGATCCAGGGACTGCCATAGATATTGCCCGTAACGAAGCCAAACATTGCGCCCAACACTGCCACGATCGGCATGGTGAAGGTCATAAGGTCTGGCCGTTTGATGGTTACGATAACGTCATTCATGTTCTTAGCCCCCCAACTTCACGTTATCGATGCCGACGATCTTGTCGTAGCACCAGTACAGACCCAGCACGACGATCAGAAGGATCGACCCAAGTGCCGCCGCAAGGCCCCAGTTGAGAGAACTTGAAATGTGATACGCAATACGGTTGGAAATGAAGACACCACTGGTACCACCAACGATTTCCGGCGTGATGTAGTAACCAATCGCCAGGATGAACACGAGGATCGAACCAGCACCAATACCCGGAACCGACTGCGGGAAATAGACCCGCCAGAACGCCGTCCAGTTGGTTGCACCAAGGGACTTTGCTGCGCGCAGATAGCTTGGCGGGATGGTTTTCATCACCGAATAAAGCGGCAGGATCATGAATGGCAGCAGAATATGCGTCATGGCAATCACGGTACCAGTCGCATTGTTCATCAGGATCAAACGATCCGCATCATTCACAAAGCCAAGCCAGACAAGGATTTCGTTGATCACGCCCTGTTGCTGCAGCAACACTTTCCATGCCGACGTACGCACCAGAAGTGACGTCCAGAACGGCAGAAGAACAAGGATCATCAACAAGCTTGCTGTGCGCATCGGAAGGTTCGCCAGAAGCCAAGCTACTGGATAACCAAGCAAAATGCAGCTCGCGGTAATGATCAGCGCCATGTAAAGCGTGCGCATAAAGAGCTGGGTATAGATCTGTTCGTTATCTGGTTTGAGCTCGACACCTTCTGGCGTCAGCTGCAGATCAACAGCATTAAGGAAGTAACCCGACGTAATGCGATCTGAATAAAGCTTGATCGTCGCCCAGACTTCCGGGGACAGCCAATCTTCGTTTTCTGCCGCAAAGAATTCTCGGAACCCTTGCTTAGGCAGCTGATCGATATTGGCAACAGCGGTCTTGAGCGCATCTGCACCCGACCCGTTATAGCTTGCGATGGCCGAAATCGTTGCCGGATTGGTTAAATCCATGCCAAGCGCGCCATAGACGGCTTCCCACGGATCTTCCTTGGCGACTTCGTCTTCATCGGCAATCGCCGTCCAGATCGCGAAATCAGCATAGGCGCGTGCGGTCCAGGGCAGCATGTTTGCCACCTCAGCAGATGGCACAAAGCCAACATCGCCGGCCATGCTTTCGCCCGTCATGGCAACCCAAAGGTCGCGGCGTTCTTCAAGCAGTTCTTCACCGCCTGAGCCAGACATCATGTCGAACCAGAACGCACCGTCCTTGAAGTTCGCATCAATATCTTCGAGCGGGTCTTGCCATTCTTCACCGATGTCATCAAGCCCGCGCCCCGTGGTACGCATCAGCGACGACAAACCGGTTTTTTCATAGTTCAGGCGCGTACCAAGGCGGGTATGCTGCTTGGCTTCTTCGGCCTTGAACAAATCGATATAAAGATTACGGAAAACGCCTTCTTCCGGCGGGACACCCGTCGAGCCATCCCATTCGGCGAGCTCAACCACGGTACCGGGAAGCGTATTTGGTACGATGTCATTTTCGACAGAGCGGAAAAGCATCGAGATAATCGGAACGATAAAGGTCACCACCACAAAAATCAAAAGTGGTGCAACCAGCATCAATGCGCGCATTTTTTGGCGCATCAACGCACGACGCAAACTCTGTTTTAACGGTCGGCCATCCGCGGCCAACACTACCCCATCTGTCGATTCACTCATCACGCCCCCGTAAGCCCGCCGCATTTGTCGGTCAGTTATTCAAATTGGTCAGATAGCAATTGGATAAGGGGGCCGCGGACGGCCCCCTTCCATTGACTTTTACTGTGCAAGCCACGCCTGGAATTTGGCGTCGATGTCGTCACGGTAATCAGCCCAGAACTCGTAGTTGTAGAGGAACGTGTTCTTGCTGTTTGCCGGATCGGTCGGCATGTGCGGTGCCATATCGATACCAAGGGAAGCATGTTTGCCAACCAGCGGTGCGGAGGAAGCACGCGCCGGGCCATAGGAGATGTATTTCGACTGGTCAGCGAGACGCTGGGTGTCGGTTGCGAACTTCACGAAGTCCAGAACGCGCTCAAGACGTTCTTCCGGAAGACCGGCCGGGATGATCCAACCATCAAGGTCGAACACCTGTGCGTCCCAAAGCATTGCGATCGGCTGGTTCTGCTCAACGATTGCAGAGAACAGACGACCGTTATAGGTCGAACCCATGAAGACTTCACCGTCAGCCAGAAGCTGCGGGGTGTCTGCGCCAGCGCTCCACCAGATAACGCTGTCTTTGATGGTCGCAAGCTTATCAAGTGCCTGCTGCTGACCTTCCGGGGTACCGAGCACGTCGTAAACTTCGTCCTTGGCAACACCGTCACAAAGCAGAGCCCATTCCATGTTGTTGATCGGACGCTTTTCAAGCGAACGCATACCCGGATAGGTTTCGGTATCGAAGATCGCGCAGATATCGGTCGGAGCAGCTGCACCGGCCGGAACCATGTCCTTACGATAACCAACGGTGGTCGAGTAAACGATCTGCGGGATGAAGCAATCGCTTACAAGAAGATCACCAAAGTCATCTTCTGCCGAGGTACCATCCGGTGCCGCAGCAAGAACTTCGTTGGCATCGATTTCCATTGCCAAACCTTCGTCGCAAAGACGAAGTGCGTCAGAAGCAACGACGTCAACAAGGTCCCACATGACGTTGTTGGCTTCGTTCATCGCACGCAGTTTAGCAACAGCTTCGTTCGAGCTTTCGTCCCAGGTAATAGCAACACCCGGGTTCATTTCTTTGTATGGTTCAGCATAGGCAGCTACCTGGCTGGCCTGATAGGCACCACCCCAGCTTACCAACGTCATGTTCGATGCCATGTGATCGTCGGCAAAAGCCACGCCACTGGATGCGACAAGCAGTGCCGTCGCAGAAATCGTTTTAATGAGTCGCATTGCATACTCCCTGATTGTTTCCCGGCCTGTTTAATGTAGGACCCGCACCCGGGCGTACCAGTCCTGTTTCTGACTGAACCAGACGGTTACGCGTCGAGCGCGCGACAATCTTCGGCAAGCCAACCGATTTCGATTTGCTGACCTGGTTGCAGTCGCGCCTGGTCTGGCGCGTTTCTTGTTTTGATGATGAATTCTTCGTTGCCTGCAACGCGCAGGCGGGTCCGGAAGATATCGCCCATATAGATGAATTCGAGCACTTCAGCCTTAAGCGTATGCGCCCCTTCCTGCAGGCGATCCTTGTTGTATTCAACACGTTCCGGACGGATCGATACGCGGGTGCGTTCACCAACCTCGCTTACATTGACCGGTACGGCATCGATGATTTCACCGCCATCGAGCTGAACAACACAGCTATTGCCCCTGATTTCCTTAATGACGCCTTCGAGCGTGTTATTTTCACCAATGAACTGGGCGACAAAGCTGTTTTCCGGTGCTTCGTAAAGCTTATCAGGCGGTGCCAGCTGCTGAATGCGGCCGTCGTCGAATACGGCAACGCGGTCTGACATCGTCAGCGCTTCAGTCTGGTCATGGGTCACGTATACCGTGGTAATGCCAAGCTGATGGGCCAGATGGGTGATTTCGAACTGCATCTTCTCGCGAAGCTGTTTATCGAGTGCACCAAGCGGCTCATCCATCAGGACCAGTTCCGGTTCAAACACCAATGCACGCGCCAAGGCGATACGTTGCTGCTGACCACCGGAAAGCTGTGCCGGTCGGCGACCGCCAAAAGCGCCCATCTCGACCATGTCGAGTGCCCTTTTGACCTTCTGTTCGCGTTCGGCTTTGCCCATTTTACGAACCTCAAGCGGGAACGAGAGGTTCTCGGCAATCGTCATATGCGGGAAAAGCGCATAATTCTGGAACACCATGCCGATGCCACGTTTGTGCGGCGGAATGTCATTAATCGAAACACCACCAAGGCGAATATCGCCATGGGTTGCTGTTTCAAACCCTGCCAGCATCATCAGGCAGGTCGTCTTACCAGAGCCTGACGGGCCAAGCATGGTAAGAAACTCGCCCTTAGGCATTGATAGATTTAGATCTTTTACGACGAGACTTTCGCCATCGTAACTCTTCTGTACGCGTTCAAACTCAACGAAAGCGTCATTCGATGCACCGTCGGCCAAACCCAATACCCCCTGATATGTCATTGTTTGTTCAGTGTTTTTCGCTTTTGGTGATTATTTTTTGAGCTATTTCACTAGAACGCATTCAGCTTGAGCGTTCTAACAGCAGAAGTATAGAAGCATTGCGACATACTTGCGTAACGGATGCGCTGTATTTGCCCGGATCTTCGCTTGCGGTGCGGTTCGCATTTAACGTGCTTCATGTGCCCTGCATTTTCGATTTCGATCAAATTCTGCAGTGCGTTATTAAAACAAACCTGTCCAAGCACATCAACCCCACCGGGCCATTAAGTTGAATTCTCTAAAATTAGAGACATATGCCAAACAATCTTCGCAATTTCGCGATCTGACTATCCAAATGTACAGCAAGCCATGCACGGATGGACAAGCGGCATGTCGCGATTGCACTGGAACTTTGTCCGCAACAGACATATAACGTCGCCATGATTTGCAATGATACTCAGGAATTGCTGCGGTTCTTGACACCAGCAGCGCGCGTTTTGGGCCTGGACCTGGGCACCAAAACCATTGGCGTGGCCCTTTCAGATGTTGGGCTGCAGATCGCTTCACCTCATGAGCTGATCTCGCGGAAGAAATTCACCCGCGATATTGCCCAGCTTTCATCGATCATCGACAAACAGAATGTCGGCGGCATCGTGATCGGCTTCCCGCGTGAACTTGATGGTTCGATCGGCAAGGCCTGCCATCGCGTTTATGCGTTTATTGATGAGATGGAAAAATATATCGACCTGCCCGTCCTGATGTGGGACGAGCGTCTGTCGACCAACGCGGTTGAACGTATCCTGATCGAGGAAGTCGACATGACGCGTAAACGCCGTGCGGAAGTGGTTGATAAGACGGCTGCTGCCTACATCCTGCAGGGCGCGCTTGATCACCTTAACCTTCACACCGATCCCGGCGAAAATGCCGAGCCCGATGAAGATGAGTTTGACGGCGACGACGACTAAGCCAAGGCTTTTGTCTATATAAATGCATTTTAAAAGCTGCCTGATCGCTCAGGCAGCTTTTTTCTTATTTCGATGAAATGACGACCATCACGCCAAAGAATTTCGACGGCGGCAGGATCAGGCGCCCTTTGAGCTCAAGCGCGCCAAGCGATATTGCGGCGTCAAAAATCTTGGAAATATCATCGACAATCAGCTCATACCCGGCAAATCCATCTGTCGGGAATGCCGGGTCGTCGAGCCCATAAGCAGCCACCAGTTCATCGCCATGCAGCGTTTCAACAAGATCATCAACCCCGATCTCGGCATAGAAATCGCGCACCGCATCGGCCGCCCAGTGGTCAAGAATAACCTTGCCGATGGCCATCGCACCGTTTGCATGTGACTGATAGGTCGGGAAATAGAAGTTTTCTGGCGGATGGCGATGCTGGCAAACAAAGCTTACCGCGTGGCGCAGCAGCGGATGGTTGGCAAATGCCAAGGAAAACGCCACACCGACAGTATCCCCGTCAGGCGTTTTCGCATCACGTTCAAAATGAAACACATCGGGAACCGCCGCCCCCGCATTGATAAAATCAACGCGATCGCGTTCCGCGTCGTCCGATTGCAATGCCAACATCGACATGCCTTCGCGATGACGAAGATAGTCGCGGTTATAGATCGGGAACGAAAATGGCGCGGCCAAATCGGTTTCGTCGATCTTTTCCGGATCAACAACCGACAGAAGCTCTATATACATGCCATCAAGCTGGATCAGGGCATTACCGGTACCAAAAGGATGGATCGCCCGCGGGGTAACGGTAAAACCAAGCTGGGAATAAGCAGCGATGGCAGCATCAAGATCGTTCACACACAACACAAGATGATCAATCGCACGCGACATGACGTTCCCTTCTTGGATTTACGGTGGTTTGGACAGCTTTGAATTGAAAACAGTCTAAAGTCATCGCATTGTTATTGATGTGCTGAGTATCACATGCGCGCCATTCGAGCAAAGAACAAGTGGCTGCCAAATGAATTTTAGTCATCTAAGCCAGTTACTTATCACGATAGTCTTTTTCGCCAGAACGCAAAGATGCTAACAGTTGCTTGGCGATGCGCCATGCCCTGTTCCGCCCCACCCAAAGGTTCTAAATGATCGCTATTCTTTCCGCCTTGCTGCCGACTTTTGCCCTGATCGTTCTGGGCTATGTCTTGCGCCAACGAAACTTCCTGCCAGACACATTCTGGCCAGGTGCGGAAAAGCTGACTTATTTTGTGACCTTCCCGGCATTGCTATTTTCAAATACGGCCAAGGCCGATCTGGGCAGCCTGCCCTTGCTTGGCATTGCCGGTGCGATGTTGGGCACGATTGCAATTTGTACTGCCCTGATCATTGCCTCCAAACCCGTTTTGAAAGTAAGTCCCGCCGCATTTTCATCACTGGTTCAAGGTGCTATCCGCCCCAACACCTATATTGGTCTTGCAGTTGCAGCAGCCCTTTTGGGGACACAAGGCCTAACCGTAACCGCCCTTTGTGTCGCGCTTGTTGTTCCAACGGTGAATGTGATTTCGGTGCTGGCATGCGCACATTGGGGCGAAAATGATCGGAAGCCCGGCATTTTGTCGCTCTTGCGCGATGTGATTAAAAACCCGCTTCTGATGGCCTGTGTTTTGGGTAGCTTGTTTAACGTTGCTGGCGTCGGGTTGCCGCCAATCATTGGCCCGTTCCTTGAAGTTCTGGGCCGCGCGGCACTGCCGATTGGTTTGCTTGCGGTTGGCGCGGGCCTTGATCTTGCCGCTGCAGGGCGTGCAGGGCTTCCGGTCGGCATTTCAAGCCTTGGCAAACTTGTGATCAGTCCAGCGATTGCGGCGGGTCTTTGCATTGTTCTGGGCTTGCAAAGTGTCGAGCTTGCAGCTGTCGTACTTTATGCCGCCCTTCCCTGTTCGGCCAGCGCCTATGTCCTGGCCCGCCTTATGGGTGGGGATGCCCAGATGATGGCCAGTATCATTACGGTTCATACCCTGCTTGCGATTGTCACCATGCCGATTATCGCGATTTTGACCCACGCGGTTTGATCGATAAAACCTGACCAATTAGTCAGGAAAACTGTCCGATTTTTGCGACATCCGGTCTGGAATATTTAACTTTTCGTGACAGGGGCAATTCGTTATGCTCCGCGCGAAATTCATCAAGACCATCCAAGGGAATTGTGCAACGCCATGAGCGTCATGGGACCAGCGGCGGATCACTATCCGCACCCACATCTCCTCGGCATCGAGGGTCTCACCCCCGGGGAAATCACCCTTATTCTCGATCGTGCACAGCATTACGCGGAAAAGAACCGCTCTGCTGACAAGACCAGCAATATTCTGGCCGGTGCCACGGTTGTTAATCTGTTTTACGAAAACTCCACCAGAACGCTGACATCGTTTGAACTGGCCGCCAAGCGGCTTGGTGCCGATGTCATCAACATGACGGTTGGAACAAGTTCGGTCAAAAAAGGTGAAACCCTGATTGATACGGCAATGACGCTTAACGCCATGAACCCGGACGCGCTTGTTGTCCGCCATGGCGATAGTGGTGCGGTCAAACTGCTGAGCGAAAAGGTCAATTGCGCGGTCCTGAATGCCGGTGATGGTCGCCATGAACATCCGACACAGGCCCTGCTTGATGCGCTGACCATCCGCCGCCACAAGGGCCGCTTGCATCGCCTGAATGTTGCGATCTGTGGTGACATCGCCCATTCACGCGTTGCTAGGTCTAACATTCTTCTTCTCAATACCATGGGATCGCGTGTGCGCTTGGTCGCCCCGCCGACCCTGATCCCGTCAAAGATCGACCGGATGGGTGTCGAGATTTTTCATGACATGGAAGAAGGACTGAAAGACTGCGACATCGTCATGATGCTGCGCCTTCAGCTGGAACGCATGGAGGGAAGCTTCATTCCGTCCGTACGCGAATATTTCCATTTCCATGGCCTTGATCGCGCCAAGCTTGCCAATGCCAAGCCAGATGCGCTGATTATGCATCCCGGTCCGATGAACCGCGGGGTCGAGATCGACAGCGAAGTTGCCGATGATGTCGAACGTTCGGTCATCCGCGAACAGGTCGAAATGGGTGTGGCAGTCCGTATGGCTGCGCTTGAATTGCTCGTGCAGAACCACAGAAAGATGGGAGGTCAGGCATGAGCCCCGCTATTCGCGCCAAGGGCGCTGGCAAAAAGGCCTTTATCAATGCCCGCCTGCTTGATCCGGTCAAACAGTTCGATGGCACCGGCGGCCTTCTGATTGAAGACGCCACCATTGTTAAAAGTGGTGCTGACGTTACCCAGGACACCGTGCCCGAAGGTTTTGAGATCATCGATCTTGGTGGTGCCTGCTTGGCACCGGGACTGGTCGATATGCGTGCGCAACTGCGTGAACCGGGCTTTGAGCATCAAGAAACGATTGAGACCGCCGGCAAATCTGCGGCAATTGGTGGCGTTACCACAATCATCGCCCTGCCCAACACCGATCCGGTGATTGATGACGTGGCAGGTGTTGAGTTCATTGCACGCCGCGCCCGCAAGGTCGGCTTGGCAAAGGTCTTTGTTTATGGTGCCGTTTCCAAGGGCATCGAAGGCCAGGAAATCACCGAGATGGGCCTGCTGCATCAGGCAGGTGCCGTGGCGTTTTGTGATGGTATCAAAACGATCGCCAGTGCGCGTTTGCTTCGTCAGGCGCTGTCATATTCGACATTCTTTGATGGCATGATTGTCCAGCATCCAGAGGAGCCCGAACTTTCCAAGGGTGCATCGATGAATAGTGGCGAACTTGCCACACGCCTTGGACTTTCGGGTGTTTCGCCGCTTGCCGAAGTCATTCAGATCGAACGCGATTTGCGCTTGGTCGAGATGACCGGCGGCAGACTTCATTTCGCGCATATCTCGACCGGTAAATCGGTTGACGTGATCCGCAAGGCCAAGAAACGTGGCCTTAAGGTCACCTGCGATACAGCACCGCCCTACTTTGCGCTGAATGAAAATGCGGTTTCCGATTACCGCACTTTTGCCAAGCTCGCCCCGCCGCTTCGTTCCGAAGACGACCGTCAGGCGATTGTTGCGGGTCTTGCCGATGGCACGATTGATGCGATTGCATCGGACCACAATCCGCAAGATGCAAATTCAAAACGTCTGCCGTTTGCACAGGCTGCTGCAGGTGCCGTCGGGTTTGAAACGCTTCTGCCCATCGCGCTTGAGCTTTATCACAACGGCCACATGTCGCTTCTGGATGTCATCACCAAGCTGACCAGAACCCCGGCGGAACTTGTTCGCATCAAGGGTGCCGGTACGCTCAATGAAGGCACGGCAGCTGATCTTGTGATCTTTGATCCGGATCGTCCATGGAAAATCGATCCCTACCAGTTCCATTCGAAATCGAAAAACTCGCCGTTTGATGGCCGTTTGACGCAAGGGCGCGTTTTGCGCACTCTGATCGACGGTCGCGAAATCTTTACGGAAGGTGCCTGAGATGGAACTTGATGAAGGCTATAAGGCGATGTTGATGTCGCTTCAGATCGCAACACTTTGCGGCTATCTGCTGGGCTCCATCCCGTTTGGTTTGGTGCTGACCCGCATGGCAGGCCTGGGCGATATCCGCAAGATTGGTTCGGGCAATATTGGCGCAACCAATGTGCTACGTACCGGTCGCAAGGGGCTCGCTTTCCTGACACTGATTGGTGATAGCGGCAAGGGTGCAGCAGCGGCCCTTCTGTTTACCCACGCCTATGGCGCAGAAGCCGGCATTTTTGCCGGTGGTGCAGCGGTAATCGGTCACATGTTCTCGATTTGGCTGCGGTTCAAGGGCGGCAAAGGCGTTGCCACAACGCTTGGCACCTTGGCAGCTGTTAACTGGATCATGGGTCTGTGTGCTGCACTTGCATGGCTTGTGATGGCGCTTATCTTCCGTATCTCATCCCTTTCAGCTCTGATTGCGATGATCGCAGCACCGATCGCGGCCTTCTTTATCGCCAATGATCCCGGTGCCGGCTGGCTTGGTGTTTTCCTTGCCGTGATCGTCTGGGCAGCCCATCACGCCAATATCGGCCGCCTACTGCGCGGTGAAGAACCCAAGATAGGCCAGAAGAAAAAAGAAAATTCATCCGAACAGGGATGACAACCTGGTCTTTAAAAGCAAACAGCCCCATTCTTATGCAGAGAATGGGGCTGTTGTCTTAAAGTTCGAGAAATCAGTTCACCGGTGCGTCGGGTTTTCCTGCTCCGTCATCACCAGCAGGATCTTTCGTCGAAGCTGGTCCTGCAATATCAGGCAGGATCGACGCAATGCTGTTGATGTCTCCACCATTGATACCCACCTCCTTCAAAAGCGAGTCAAGCAAAGGTGCTTGCGCACGGTAACGGAGTGCACTGTTCACGACGTTGTCCGCCAGGTTTCCGCCAGATGTTGCTTCACCCGCAGCGCCGGCACCACCACCAGATGATCCAGCATTAAGCCCATCAATCTGAATGATCTTAATCCCGTCGATGTTTTCCATCGGCTTGACGCTCTCACGAATGATCTGATCAAGGTTCTCAATGAGTTTGATCTTAATCTGCATTGCGATTTGCTCTGCAGAAAGGATGTTGTGGGCTTCGTTAATTGCGCGCGCACCCTCTGCATCAACCCGGTAACGAATTTCTGCTGCTTCCGCACGCAACTTCTCAGCCGCAGCCTCCCCTTCTGCTTCTTCACGAAGGGCCTCCGCGCGATCAGCTGCAGCAACCTTCTCAGCCTCGGCAGCAACTTTAATGCCGATCGCCTGTCTCTCTGCTTCTTTGGCAGCCTCGATCAACTCAATGACCTTAAGACGTTCGGCGACTTCATTCTCACGCGCCGTTGTAACACGCTCTTCAGCCTGAACGGCTTTTGCACGTGCTGTATCTGCCTGAGATTGAGCTTCGGATTGTTCTTTGGATTTCTCGGCAATAGCAATGGCACGTACCTGTTCTGCCAATTCAATTGCTTTCTCTTTCTCAATTTCACGCTCGCGGATCAGACGCTCCATTTCGATGCGCTCTTCCGCAACACCTTTGTCTGCCGAGATTTTTGATTTCTCAACATTCTGAAGCGAGTTAATCTCCGCCTGCTTTGCAGCCTGTTCCTGTTCGGCACGGTGACGGGCAATTTCAGCCATCTGGGTTGCCTTGCGAACTTCAACTTCGCGCTGTTGCTCAAGCTTGGCGTATTCCTCATCACGTATCAGGGCGAGATGAAGCTTTTCACTCTCAAGGTTTTTGGTCTTAATTTGAACCTGAGTTTCTTGCTCGACGTCGTTACGAATTTTCTTACGTCGTTCGATTTCCTCTGTGAGGCGTGTTAGGCCCTCGGCATCAAAAGCGTTGTTTGGATTGAAAAATTCCATACCCGTCTGATCAAGACCAGTTAGCGAAACAAATTCTAGCTCCAAACCATTTTTTAGAAGATCTTCCGTCACGGCCATCTGAACCTTCTGAACGAAGTCAGTTCGCTTTTCGTGAAGTTCTTCCATCGTCATCTCGGCAGCAACAGAACGCAATGCATCGACGAATTTACCTTCGACAAGCTCTTTGAGCTGGTCTGGTTGCATCGTCCGCTTACCAAGTGTCTGTGCAGCCGCTGCAATAGACTCTTCCGTCGGCTGCGCGCGTACGTAGAATTCCGCAACAACGTCGACACGCATTCTGTCACGTGTAATCAGTGCTTGGTCATTGTCCCGACGTACTTCGAGGCGAAGTGTATTCATGTTCACAGGAATGGTTTCGTGCAGGATTGGGAACACCAACGCTCCACCATTCATAATGATCTTCTGACCGCCAAATCCGGTTCGGACGAATGAGATTTCTTTGGATGCGCGCACATAGAGGCGCATCAGGATCATTCCCATCGCCAGAAGCGCGACAACAATCACGATTGCGACAGTCCCTACCCCGAGCATGCCGTCAAACATACTTGTTCTTCCGTACATTTAAGTAACTCCACGAGCATTCATTGAAGAGAAAATTTAACTGGTCAGACCTTCCGATTCAGGTCGGATGGCGAAATAGACAGATTTCTTCCTACGAACGAGCAAGACAATCTCGCCCTGAGCAAACACATCTGTTTCGATATCAGGTTGGACCGGAATGTAGTGCGTTTGATCGTGCTGATCTTTAATCTTGCCTTGCGCAGGATACCCCGCTTTTGCTGTGCCACCGGTGATGATCGCCAGCTTACCAATGAAGCTGTCACGTGATACAGCAGAGGTCTCATCCTTAGGAATGGTCTTTGCCAAGACCGCATTACCAGTCCTGACAACTGGAATAGCCAAAACTAGTGCCGGAACTGTCGCAAGAAGCGCTGGCAAAGGCGCGCCGAGAATTGAGCCGACAATTCCTTGTAAGAACAATCCGATCAAGCCAAAGGCCACAAGGAAGACAATCAAGGTAAAAATCGCTGGCACTTGGCCAATTCGAAGCCAAGTTAGGAACTGACCGCTCAACGACGGCGACGTTAGATCGGGTGCATCAACACCCAGATCAACATCAGGCAACAATCCATCGAGAAAACCAAATATCCCGGCGCCAATCATTAAACCGACGCCCTCAATTGCCGCCAGGATTGCGACAACCACCAGCGCAACCGAGAAAGGAAAATTTGACGCGTCATTCGCAAAGGACAGGAACATTACTGAACCACTTATTTATTCATGCGTGATTTGATTGCCGCCAAACGCTCGTTGACACGGTTTTGACGCGCCAGCTTTTCAAGCTCCTGCAGTTGCGCTGCTGTCTTCGGCTCGGTCATGCTACCAGTTGAGATACCGCCCTGGCGTTCCATTACACGCTCGAAAGCGCGGGTCGCCTGCGAGACACCATGACCGATAGACGGATTGGCAGCATCCGCACTTGCATCAATCTTTGCTGCAGATCTTGCATCTCGGAAACGCTTTAACTCCTCTTTCATCTCACGTTTTCGCGCCTGCAAAGCTGCAACATAGCCCTCTAGTTCTCGCTCTTTTTCAGCTGCCTCGGCAATACTCTGTTCAAGAACCGGAATTTGCGCCTCGATATCAAGCTGATGAGAGACAGCAAACTCAGCAAGATCTTCTCGTCCTTCGGAAAGAGCGATCTCGATTTTCTCGGCAAGATCCTCATGTTCAGAGTTCTTGTCAGAGAGCTTCTTGTTCGCCAAATGCTTGGTAGCAATCACACGTCCAAGTTCCGAACGCACTTCCTCAATGGCGTCATCAATTTCACGAATTGATTGTTCCATCACTGCATCAGGTGCTGCATCTTCAACAGCATCAAGAATTGCATTCAGGCCACCACTGATGATACGGCCAACACGGCTAGACAAACCTTCAGACACCACTGTTCTCCTTACTGTTGTGCGCTTCTACCAAGCGCGATAACTCGACGATCCGTCGGGTCAGGTTGGTCATGAGATCAGGAGCGAAGCACGGCGCATCCGCTGTAATTGCAAGCCGGAGGGCATATTCCGTTAGCTTTGCAATTCGCTGTGCAATTCGTGCTTCGAATTTGATCAAGTCAGACCCATCTTTTGGCCCTGAGACAAACTCTGCCTGGGCTTCACACAACCATTCAGCGAAGTAGTGAAGTAGCTCAGACTCGATTTCTCGCTCGCGCTCATATGCCCTCAGGTTATCCAACGACGGACGGAGGTCCTCCTGAATAGCTTTGAGCACCTCACTGAATTCTTGCCCAATATCTTTGCGCAACCTTGCTTCCGAGATGATCAGTCGTATCTTGTCACTCGGGGTCACAGCACCGGGAATAGAGAGTGATGCGATAAATTCTGCATCCTCTGCAGCCAACCGGACACTGAATGGAACAGACTTTCCAGACACGACGAAGCTCCCTGATCTACATTCAATGGCAGAGCCACTTCTTCTTAGCTCTACTTTTAATTAAACACACGCTATGATTATACACCCTTTGAGAGCTGTCAATACAAATGATTACAAACGTAAACACTTGATGACAGGTGCCGATTGGTGGTTTCTGGAAGGCAACCGAAACTTATCTGATTGATCGTGTTACTTGATGTGATGCCTATCACGAATAATTGATCTTCTTGACGATTACACAACCTAGCGGCACACTTTCCATTCTTTCACATTATAATTAAGGTCGAATGAGACACTCTCAATCAGAACGCCTTGCCCGCATGCGGCTTGCGCGCAGCAGCAATATTGGCCCGATCACCTTTCGCAAGATGCTCGAACGGTTTGGATCGGCTAGAAATGCGATTGATGCGCTGCCTGATATCATCGCCCAGACCAAAGGCAGCCGGAAGATCGTGCTCGCTGAACGTGACGAGACGGTCGCTGAAATCGAAACTGCCAAACAATGCAATGCCCGCCCGATCATATTGGGGGATCCGGAATATCCGCCCATGCTTGCGCGGATCGAGGATGCCCCACCCTATTTCTATGCAATTGGCAGAACCGAGCTTTTATCAAAAACCGCGATTGGCATTGTCGGGGCACGCAATGCGTCGGCCAACGGATGCGGTTTTGCCCGCAAAATCGCCCATGAGATGGTCGCGAATGGCTATGTCGTCGCATCGGGCATGGCGCGCGGCATTGATGGCGCGGCCCATAGTGCGGCCCTTCAAGGAACAAAAGCCGAGCTTGGCGGCACGGTTGCGGTTATGGGTGGCGGGGTTGATGTTGTTTATCCGCGCGAGCATCAGGAATTGTATGAACAACTTTGTGACCAGGGGTGCGTGATTTCTGAAATGCCACCGGGCCTGAAACCACAAGCACGCCATTTTCCAAGACGCAACCGCATCATATCGGGCCTGTCGCATGGGACAGTTGTGATCGAGGCCGGACGCAATTCAGGATCCCTGATCACCGCGCGATTTGCCGCCGATCAGGGACGCGATGTTTTCGCAGTTCCGGGATCACCGACCGATCCGCGATCTGCCGGACCAAATAGTTTGATCCGTGACGGCGCGATCTTGTGCGAACTCTGCTGATGTGATTTTGGACACTTTGCGATTGGCAGAAAAAAACACACAGCTTTTTGAAGGTTTTCATCAATTCAACACAGAGGGACGTATTCCGGCCCCCAACCCCCATCCCGCCACATTCGATGATATCTTTGTATCGCTTGAACGTGATGCGCAGAACAACACCACCAAGAAACCATCACAAAACATTGATATCACAACACAATCCATCGACTACAACATTACGCATGATGGTGATCAAACCAGTGAAAAGCTGTTTGAATTATTGTCATCAAGCCCCCTTCTGATTGACGAACTCATCCGTACGTCGGACTTGCCTGCAAAGCAGGTTTCGACAATTTTGATTGAACTTGAACTTGCAGGAAGGGTTGAACGTCACCCCGGAAATAGGGTATCGCGTATCGCCAAATGAGAGTCGCGTCGAAAAAAGATGCGACAAATATTGTTGTGATTTGCTGCAATTTGCGCAATCTGATCTGAAATGACGACACACTATATATATGTGTGTCACGCATTCAGGTCATCTGAAGCACAACATAATTATCGCCTTCGGGCACAAGAACCGGACACGAAAAACGTAATGAACCTTGTCATCGTCAAATCCCCGGCCAAAGCCAAGACGATCAACAAATATCTAGGTGACGACTATAAGGTCCTGGCCTCTTTTGGTCATATCCGCGATCTGCCATCCAAGGATGGTTCGGTTGATACCGACAATGATTTTGCGATGGTTTGGGAAACGGACGGTCGTTCTGACAAACAGATCAAGGAAATTGCGTCTGCTGCACGTGACTCCGACACCATTTACCTCGCGACTGACCCGGATCGCGAAGGGGAAGCTATTTCGTGGCATATTCTTGAGGTTCTTGAGCAGAAAAAGCTGCTCCGCGGGCGCGATGTGCACCGCGTTGTGTTCCACGAAATCACCAAGAAAGCCGTTACAGACGCGATTGCCAATCCGCGCGAGCTTAATCAGGAACTGGTCGATGCCTATCTGGCGCGCCGCGCACTTGATTATCTGGTGGGCTTTAATCTGTCACCGGTTCTGTGGCGCAAGCTTCCGGGTTCGCGTTCTGCCGGTCGTGTGCAGTCGGTTGCACTTCGCCTGATTTGCGAGCGCGAGATCGAGATTGAAGCCTTCAAGCCAGACGAATATTGGTCGCTTGAAGCTGGCTTTACCGTTCCCGAAGGCAAATTTTCGGCGCGTCTGACCCACCTTAATGGCGAGAAGCTTGATAAGCTTTCACTTGGTGATGAAAGTGCAGCCAAGATCGCCAAGGACAAGGTTGAGAGCCGCAACTACACTGTTTCAAAGGTTGAGCGCAAAGACGTCAAACGTCGTCCGCAGCCGCCTTTCACCACCTCAACCCTGCAGCAGGAAGCATCGCGTAAGCTTGGCTTTGGTGCCAAACGCACCATGCAGCTTGCCCAGCGCCTGTATGAAGGTGTCGATATCGGTGGCGAGACGGTCGGTCTGATCACCTATATGCGTACTGATGCCGTGGTTCTGTCCCAGGAAGCCCTGGCTGCTGCACGCCGCCTGATTTCCAAGGATTATGGCGAGGCATACCTTCCGCCAAGCGCGCGCAGCTTTGCCAACAAGGCAAAGAACGCACAAGAAGCCCACGAAGCAGTCCGTCCGACCGATTTGTTCCGTCGCCCGGATCAGGTTGCCCGTCACCTTGATAAGGACCAGCTGGCACTTTACACACTGATCTGGAAGCGTACCGTTGCCTGTCAGATGGAAGATGCCCGCTTTGATCAGGTTGCTGTTGATCTGTCATCCAATGACAATCACGTGGTTTTGCGCGCAAACGGTTCGGTCGTGAAATTTGACGGCTTCCTGAAGCTTTATCAGGAAGGCAAGGATGATGAGGCCGAGGACGAGAATGATCGTCGCTTACCGCCACTCAAAGAAGGTCAGAAACCTGATCTTGGCAAAGTCAGCATTGATCAGCACTTCACCCAGCCCCCGCCCCGCTACACCGAGGCAAGCCTGGTCAAGAAAATGGAAGAGCTCGGCATTGGCCGACCATCGACCTATGCATCGATCATTTCGGTTCTGCAGGATCGCAATTACGTTCTGCTTGAACGCCGCCGCTTTGTCGCACAGGACCGTGGCCGTCTTGTTACGGCGTTCCTGTCGAAATTCTTTGAACGATATGTTCAGTACAACTTCACGGCAGATCTGGAAAACCAGCTTGATGAAGTCTCGATGGGCAATCTTGCCTGGAAAGATGTGCTGAATGAATTCTGGAAGTCGTTCAAGGGCAATGTCGACGAAGCCAAGGAACTGAAGATCACGGACGTTCTTGATGCGCTTCAGGTGATGCTGGAGAATTATCTGTTCCCGACCCGCGAGGACGGAGCAGACCCGCATAAATGCCCGAAATGCTCAGATGGCACGCTGAGCCTCAAGCTGGGTAAATTTGGTGCGTTCCTTGGATGTTCGAACTATCCGGAATGCAACTTTACCCGTCCGCTGGTTGCTAATGAAAATGGCAGCGATTCCGAACTTGATGCCGGACCGAAAGTCTTGGGCATTGATAAGGAAACCGGCAAGGAAATCACCCTTCGCAAGGGCCCATATGGCGTTTACGTCCAGCTTGGCGAAGAGGAAGAAGTCGAAGGCAAGAACGGCAAACCCAAAAAGGTCAAACCAAAGCGCACCTCCCTGCCCAAGGGTTTGGAGCCGTCGGTGGTTGACCTGTCAAAGGCCGAAGAACTTCTGACCTTGCCGCGTCTGGTCGGGATTTTCCCGGAAACCGGCGAAGAAATGAAAGCCAATGTCGGGCGTTTTGGCCCCTATGTTCAGGCAGGTAGCATCTTTGCGTCGCTCAAGGCTGATGATGACGTCCTGACCATTGGCGAAAACCGTGCAATTACCCTGATTGCTGACAAGCGCGAAAAATCGGGCAAGGAAATTGGCAAACATCCAGATGACAATGAACCGATCTTTGTAGCGGTTGGTCGTTGGGGACCGTTTGTGAAGCATAAGAAAACAATCGCCAATATCCGCGATGTCGAACGCGATGACATCACGCTGGAAATGGCGATCAAGGCGATCAAGGACAAGGAAGCCAAGTCGGGCAAAACATCCAAAGCCACGACAAAGAAAACGGCGACCAAGAAAGCGCCTGCCAAAAAGAAACCAGCTGCAAAGAAAACCGCAGCGAAAAAGACAACCACGAAAAAGGCGGCGGCGAATTAATCGCCGCCTTCCTTTTTCGTCGGAAAAGAATTGAAAGGACGCCGCAAAGTTGGCGAACGATACAGAAGACAAAAAGCACTTCCCGACCAAGGAAGAGATTATCGAATTCATCGATATGAGCCCCACCCCGGTGGGCAAGCGCGAGATTGCGCGCGCCTTTAACATCAAGGGTGCTGCGAAGATCGAGCTTAAAAAGATCCTGAAAGACCTGAAAATCGGCGGCGATGTCGTCAAGGGACGCCGGCGGTTTGACAAACCCGATCGCCTGCCCCCGGTTGAGGTTCTGGAAATCACCGGCATTGACGATGACGGCGAAGTTCTGGCCAAACCGAATGTCTGGAAGAACGACTATGAGCCACCACTGATCGTGGTGAAGTCGATCCGCCGTGGTGGACCAAGTGCGCCGGGCATTGGTGACAAGATCCTTGCCAAGCTGCGCTACACCGGCAAACAGACCTACGAAGCAAGCATCATGCGGGTGCTTGGAAGCGGCCCTCAGCGCGTTTTGGGACTTTATCGCCCCAATGAACGCGAAGGCCGCGTTGTGCCCACAGATCGCAAGGATAGCGGCGAGATTGCAGTCCCGCTTGATGATCATCCTGATCTGGAAGCGGGCGCACTGGTCTTGACCGAAATTCTGCCGGGCAAGCATTTTGGCCTGCGCAAAGGCCGGATTACCGAGGTTCTTGGTAATATCAACGAACCGAAATCCATCAGCCTTGTTTCGATCCATGCCCGCGGTATTCCATTTGAATTCCCGCCAGAGGTCGAACTTCAGGCCCGTAAATCGAAGGCTACCCCGCTGGGCAAACGCACCGATCTTCGTGACATTCCATTGGTTACGATCGATGGCGCGGATGCGCGCGACTTTGACGATGCGGTTTGGGCCGAGGCCGATACCGATCCCGCCAACGAAGGCGGCTGGCACATTATGGTCGCGATTGCCGATGTGTCCTGGTATGTGCGCCCGGGTGATGCGCTTGACCGGGAAGCGGTAAAGCGCGGCAACAGCTGCTATTTCCCCGATCGCGTCGTGCCGATGTTGCCGTTTGAACTTTCAAACGGTTGGTGTTCGCTGGTTCCGCACGAAGATCGCGGCTGTATGGCCGTTGAGATGTGGCTGGATAAACATGGCCACAAACTGCGCCATAAATTCTGCCGTGGGATGATGAAATCCGCAGCACGCCTGACCTATGATCAGGTTCAGCGCGCAATGGATGGGCAGCCCGACGACACAACTGGCCCGCTCGTCGATACCATCATCAAACCGCTTTATGGTGCGTTTCACGCATTCCTTGAAGCGCGCAAAAACCGTGGTGTTCTTGAACTTGATGTGCCCGAACGCAAGATCGAGCTGAATGATCAGGGACAGATCGTTGCCATCGCACCACGCGCACGCTTTGACAGCCACAAGCTGATCGAAGAATTCATGATCGCGGCCAACGTTTGCGCGGCCGAGGAACTTGAACGCATCAAGCAGCCTTGCATGTATCGTATCCACGATGCACCGAGCGAAGAGAAGCTTGAAGCACTGCGCGAGTTTCTTGAAGGTGCTGGCTATCAACTCAATAAGGCATCGGTTCTGCGTCCACGAGACTTTAACCGCATCCTTGAGATGGCCAAAGACACACCAGAGGCCGAGCTGATCAACACCGTCGTACTGCGCAGCCAGTCACAGGCGATGTATAGCCCGGACAATATTGGCCACTTTGGTCTGGCGTTGAAAAAATATGCGCACTTCACCTCGCCTATCCGTCGTTATGCCGACCTTTTGGTCCATCGCGCGCTGATTGCCGGTTTGAAACTGGGTGAAGGCGGATTACCGCCAGAGGATGGCGAACGGTTTGAGCAGATCGGCGAAGACATTTCCGGCACCGAACGCCGTGCTGCGATGGCAGAACGTGATGCGGTTGACCGTTATGTCGCGGCCTATATGTCTGACAAGGTCGGTGCAGAATTCCCGGGCAAGATTTCCGGGGTGACGCATTTTGGTCTGTTCATCTCGCTCAATGAAACGGGTGCGGACGGGCTTGTACCGATCTCTACCCTGCCCGATGACTATTACATCCATGATGCGGCAAGCCATGCTTTGGTCGGGCAGAACCGTGGCAAGAAGTTCCAGCTGGGCGATACGGTTGTTGTACGTATTGCCGATGCGGATGCAGCCACCGGTTCGCTTGCACTTCGACTGGCAGAACATGCCGATATCACGGCACGTGATCTTGTTGAACGTCCGCGTGGCCGTCGTGGCAGCAATAAACGCCGTGGAAGCCCCGGTGATCGCAGCCATCGTCACGGCACCAAGCCTGGCTTCCGTTCGGGCCCGCGTGATGCCAGTGGACCGGGTGGCACATCTGCCACCAAATCCAAAGGCAAAGGTGCGAAAAAGAAAACCACCCCGAAAAAGCAGCGCAAACTTGTGGCATCTAACCGCGCAGCGCGATCTACAGCCAAGCGCGACAACAAGCCGGAATAATTGCACTTTCCAAACATCAAGGGCGGCCGATCAGCCGCCCTTTTTCGTTGACTATCAGCGAGTTCGCAGCAGGTTTTCAGAGCATGGTTTCGATGAACTTTGCCAGATGTTCTGCGGTTTGCTTGCCGCGATTATTGATGATCGCGACATTGGCCGGAAGCCCTTCAAGGTCAGGATGTGACGCATCAAAGCTCGTCAGAAGACCAAGTTTCTTGTCCGACAAAGTCTTCATTGCGGCCAGTGCGCGGATCAGCTCAATACCGCTTAGACCGTCCAGAACCGCCGCCGTAATGACCGCATCGGGATGAGATTGCACGACGGTTTCAAATGCCTCGACCGCGGTGCGGGCCGTGATGGTGCGGAAGCCCTTCTCACGCAGCTCGCGCTGAAGGAAATGGGCCTGAACAGCCGTTGCGGTGACCAGAAGAACTTCTTTGTCATGGGCGGTTGTGGTGGTCGTTTTGCCATCTGCTTCATCGGCCTTCACGCTGCGCGTCGGTAGCGACCGGAGGATACGGGTTTCTTCGTCGGCCGGCGGGTTGGTGCCGCTTTCGATGATTTCGCGAATCCAGCTTGTGAAGTCGACCAGCGATGCGGCTTCGAGATCATCAATTTCCTTGAGATCGGCGATATAATCTTCCATGCGGTGCGCAATTGCCCCGACCAGCGGAAAACCGAACGAACCGGCAAGGCCCTTGACGGTGTGCGCTTCGCGGCGCAATTCGGCAATGCCGGGCCCCGCCTGATCCATGCCGCCAGCAATACGATCGATCGTTGTTTCAATACGATCAATGCGCTCTACGGTATCCTCAATGAAATCCTGTTTCAGACTGGCTACGATATCGTCCGCATTTCCCATTGGGGTCTCCTTTGGCAGGTATTCAATCTTGCCCAACAGCATCAAATTCGCCCCTGAGGTGATTAGAGCGGGTCGATTTTTCTTGCCTGCGCTATTGAACATCATGATGATGTGATACCGTTTCAATGCCCCTTTTTGCCCTCCGGATCAAGTGTGGCATGAGACGAAACAGGAGTAAGCTACCCGATGACTGCGCCCCACGACACCTATCCCCACACCGAAAATGACGCCCCAAAAAGCAACACCAGCCGCTTTATGACCGGTATTCGCCGTGGCTTTCGCCGCAAATGCCCCAATTGCGGTCATGGCTTTGCCTTTGGCGGGTATCTGAAGCTTCGCTCGGAATGTGATGTCTGCAGCCACCCGATTGGCGAATATCGCTGTGACGATGCCCCGCCCTATTTCACCATCTTCTTGGTCGGTCATATCGTTGTTCCCGGCGCACTTGCGATGGAACAGACCATGAGCCCGTCCATGACGCTTCAGCTGTCTGTTTGGCTTCCGACGACGGTCTTGCTGTGTCTTGCCTTTCTGCCCTTTATCAAGGGCGCGGTACTTGGCACGCAATGGGCCATGCGCATCAAAGGATAGTCATTGGCTTGTGAGCTGATTATCCCTTAGAATGACGCCATAAGGGTCAGGACATCGGTTCCTGGAACTCTTTCCTAAAACTTATCGGATTGTTGAATTGGTCGCATTTGGCCTAGCTAGACTGGAACGCCTTGAACTTGCCAACGGCCTGCGCCATTGCCGACGCATCGGAGCCGTTATTGGCTTGTGTGTTGTTCAGGCGGCTTGTTCGACCTCGCAACAGGCTGGCATTTCATCCCCGGACGATCCGCAAACCCGTGATCTGATTACCCAGACCATCGAACTTGTTGCCACGCGCTATATCGATCCGATCAGCCGCGAGCAGATTTTGGTCAACACCCTTGATGGTCTGGCAGAAATTGATGACAACATCCGGGTTGGCATCACACCAGATGATCTGGTGCTACAATATGATGACCGTACCATTCAGACGATCTCATTGCCGCAAAGCGCTTATGACGCCAGCACGCCCGAAGGTGCACAGATCTGGTCTGAGATCACTTTGCGTGGCCTGGGGTCTTATCGCGCCTATTCGTCACTTCTGCGCACCACACCAACAGCGGATGTCCAATCCGCCCTTGTAAGTGGCGCAATCCGCAATCTTGATCGCTACAGCCGCTATGAAGGCCCGAAACAGGCCGAGACCGCACGCAATCGTCGGGATGGCTATATCGGGATTGGCGTGCGTCTGGTTGGCGGCACAGGATATCCGGTTGTCAAACTGGTCCATCCTGAAAGCCCGGCCGATACCGCGGGCCTTCATCCCGGCGATCAGATCGTTTCGGTGAATGGTCTGGACATGTATGGCAAGGCAAGTGGCGTTGCCGCCGAGCTTTTGCATGGTGAAGAAGGTACAAGCGTTCGGATCGAGGTGAACTCAGCTGGCACAGTTGACATCACACCGATGGAAATCATGCGCGAACGCGTGATCGACCGCACGGTATTTACTGAACTCCGCGACAATGTCCTGATTGCGCGCATAACCAGCTTTAATTCCGCAACCGCAACCGCATTGGCCGACAGTATCTTGAAGGCGCAACTTTATGACGGCGGATTGCAAGGCGTGATCCTTGACCTTCGCGGCAACCGTGGCGGCCTTTTGCAACAAGGTGTTGCTGTCGCGGATCTGTTTTTGCCCAACGGTCCGATTGGCAACACGTTTTCACGCGTAACGGCTGCGCGCCATATCTTTACCGCTGAAACCAATGACCTGAGTGACGGCGCACCGCTTGTTGTTCTGATAGACGGGCGTACAGCCTCATCAGCGGAACTTGTGGCTGCTGCCCTTCAAGATCGTCACAGGGCCGTTCTGGTGGGTTCTACAAGCTTTGGCAAGGGCTCAGTGCAGGCGATCAATGACCTGCCCAATCAGGGCACACTGACATTTACCTGGTCACGCATGACCGCACCGTCGGGCTACACATTTGACAGAATCGGATTATTTCCGGCGATTTGCACGCAAAGCGATGATCGAAACGCCATCCATCAGGTTAGTACCGCCCTGTCACAGCGCGAACAGATTGCGGCTGTGATGGTGAAATGGCGCAATCTTGATTATCAGGATGAAAAAAGCCGTCGGGAACTTCGCAATGTATGTCCGGCCAATACAAATGCCGATCGTTTTGACGTCGAAGTTGCACTGGAATTGTTGAAAAACCGCCCGGAATACAAGAATCTCGCCTTCGTCGGGCAGCAGGAAATCGCCGATACTTTTGCCGCCCATTAAAAATGCATTCTTTTTTGCCAAAATGGCTTGACACTCTGCCGATAACCTTTATGTTCCGCCGCCTGAGATACACCTGAACACAGGATGCAGAGACATGGCGAAGCCCGCTTCGATCCTCGTAAAGTTGGTAAGCACCGCAGATACCGGTTACTTCTACGTTGTGAAGAAGAACCCGCGGAATACCACCGAGAAATTCCAGTTTCGCAAGTACGACCCGGTCGTGCGTAAGCACGTCGTGTTCAAAGAAGCGAAAATGAAGTAATCTTGTTCCTCGGAACTTGATTGCATAGAATTAAAAAAAAGACGTGTCCTTCGGGTCACGTCTTTTTTTGTTTTAAGCCCAAGCAGGCACAGCTTCCCGTGCCCTACACGCCATCCTGTCTCAGCCAAACCGTCGATAGCACGCCGCGGCCAAAAGCAGCCAGCCACCGATAAAGGCAAAGCCACCAATCGGGGCAACCGCACCAAATACGGACATGCCGGTAAAGGCGATGACGTAAAGCGATCCACAGAAAAACAGAATGCCTGCCAGCATGGCATAGGCACTTAGCCGCAGGAACTTTTCATCAGGGACATGATGAACAAGGGCTGCGATCGCAGCCAGGGCGACTGCATGTACCAGTTGGTAATGCGCGCCCTTCTCCAGAAGACCGCGCGCATAGTCCATGTCACTACCAGCCATGCCATGGGCTGCAAACGCCCCCAGACCGACTGCCATTGCCCCGTTAAGGCCCGCCATTACCACAGATAGCCGCATGTGTGATTTTCCCGTTGCCTGATAAACTGTTATGTCGCGACAGATTAATCAGGCAGAGCTGCTTCGGCCATGCGAAAACGCAAAAAAAATGGCCGTACAATCAAATGTACGGCCAGTAAACTCTCTTGGGGGAGATGTGCCGGACCATCGAAATGCCCGTCACATGATTAGTATTACCTTTGGCTTCCCCAAATTCTGTGACAGCCATCACACGGTTTAGAAAATATCGCCAAAAAAGTGATTTTTCTGTCGCGATGCGTCTTCTAGTGAATTGACTCACTTAGAAATTCTTCAAGTCGGCGGACATCTGGCACATGAAGGCCGTTATCCACCTTGGCAACCAGCCCCTTGCGACCCAGCGTCCCCATCACGCGTGCAACCGTCTCGCGCGAGGTACTGACACGACCGGCGACTTCGGAATGCACAGGCACCGGTGACAGGATTGCCGATCCCTCGTCATTGGAAACATCACGGGCACGGCGCAAAATCTCGGCCACCACGCGCTCGTTCGCGCCAAGAGTACTGACATCAAGAATGCGGCGCGTGGAGGCGCGCACGATCCGGGCAAGCTCGGAAATCACTTTCCAGGCAACAGACGGATGGCTTCGGACGACCTTTTCAAAATTCGCCGGGCTCAAAATGCCGACGTCTGTGTCATCAACAGCAAAAACGCAGGCTGATCTTGGTTCGCCATCAATCGCTGAAAGCTGACCGACACAGCCACCTGCTCCGATTTCCTCAAGCGTGATTTCACCTCCGGAAAGAGAATAATTTACCACACGTACCCGTCCACGCAGGATCAGGTACACGTCAGAGCTGTCTGCTTCGGGCTCAATAATTTGCGCCCCGGCAGAGAATGTTTTTCGATTTATGTGACGCTCGACATCTGCAAGTGCGTCTTCGTCGAGCTCCCCAAAGATACCAATGACAGATAATTTGACCATGTATCCGTTCTTTTTTGTGCTTTGTTGTTTTTATTAAGACCCCGCCTTATGGCGATGTGTCTGTTGTCTCTCCATTGTCCCGCGCCAATCATATGCAAACATATCAGGACTGACAATCGTTGCCGGGGCGCGCGGATCAACTGAATCACGATAGACAAGAATATGCTGCATGTGCGAACATGCAATTCGGGTTTTCAACCAAGACTTCATTTTGCGTCCATCCCGTTTGCGAGGAGACCGGCCATGAGTTCAGAATTGGAAATTTTCCGTCGCAGCCCGACGGGCAAACCCAAAAGCAAACACCCGATAGTGTTTGTCCACGGTGCCTTCACCGGTGCGTGGTGCTGGAACGAACATTTCCTCGCCTGGTTTGCCGATCAGGGGTTTGAGACTGTCTCCTTCTCGCTGCGTGGTCATGGCGGCAGCGGCTGCCGACAACTTCGTAACCTTGCCTCCATCGATGACTATGTCGAAGACCTTGAAGAGGTAGTCGAAACCCTTGGCCAGAAGCCTATCCTGATTGGCCATTCGATGGGTGGCTATGTCATTCAGAAGTATCTTGAACGCCACAGCGCTGAAGCTGCTGTCCTGATGGCATCGGTCCCGCCTGAAGGTTTGCTTGCCAGCAATGCGATGATGGCCTTTGCCCAGCCAGATTTGTTTTTCCAGATGGCGTGCCTGCAGGCAATTGGCCCACATACTTTCCTGCGTGAGCGCCTTGGCCGCGCCATGCTGTCGCCTGACATCGCAGAAGACGAAGGCATGATCTATTTCGGGCGACTGGAAACTGAAAGCCAGCGCGCATTGATGGACATGATGGGAGCCAACCCGATTTTCCTGACCAAGGAAGAAGCACCAACCATGCTGGTGATTGGCGCACGTGATGACGAAATCATCCAAAGCGAGCTCACCCACCATACTGCCAAGCGCTACGGGGCGGACTATGCACTGATCGATAATATCCATCATGCGATGATGCTGGATCAGAATTGGGAAAAGGTCGGCGAAACCATTGTTGAATGGCTTCAGGTCAAACTGGTGACCCAAGAACGCAACAAGGGCAACAAAAGTGCGGCCTAGACGACCAAGGCATTAGCCCAAAGCAACCTCGAATAGATTTTTGCTGCACATCTGCACCCGCATCTGCCACGATGCGGGTGTTCGTTTTTGCGCGCCACGCGAAATCGAAACGAGCAAATCAAACAAAACAATCAAAAGGTCTGGAACATGCCCCTTAACGCTCCTGTATCTTTCAAAGCATCCTTCCCCGCTAGTAAACGGGTGATTGCCACCGTCATTACCGCTGCCCTCACCGCAAGCTTTGCTCCCACAGCAATTGCCCAACAAACAACCGACGCCATAGCACCCGAGGCAAGTACAACAACGACAAACACGCAATCCCGGCCATCTGTACGCGCCAAGGACTGGATGATTAGTGCTGCCAATCCGCTTGCGGTTCAGGCTGGCGCGGACATCCTGCGCGCCGGTGGCAATGCAATCGATGCGATGGTTACGATCCAGACCATGCTTGGTCTTGTTGAACCGCAATCTTCTGGCCTTGGTGGTGGTGCCTTTCTGGTTTATTTCGATGCCAAGTCCGGGAAACTGACAACACTTGATGGGCGCGAAACAGCACCACTGAATGCGACGCCCACCCTGTTTCACGATGAAAATGGCAAACCGCTTAAATTCTATGACGCCGTCGTGGGCGGTAGATCGGTTGGCACGCCCGGCACGCCAGCGCTAATGAAGGCCGCCCATGAAAAATGGGGCCAAATGCCCTGGAGCCGTTTGTTTAACCCGGCAATTGAGGTCGCAAACAACGGTTTTGTCGTATCACCGCGCTTGGCTGAGCTGATTTCCAATGATCAGGAAAAGCTGTCACGCGATCCAGAGGCGAAGGGATACTTTTTTGACAGTCAAGGCACCCCCCTGAGTGTTGGCACGATCCTTCGCAACCCGAAATACGCCGCAACCTTGCAGGACCTGGCGGCAAACGGCACGGACAACTTCTATCAGGGGCAAATCGCACAAGACATTGTTGATAAGGTCAAAGGGGCAGAATGGAACCCGGGTGTCTTGTCACTTGCCGACTTCGCCAATTATCAAGTCAAGCAACGCCCGGCGGTTTGCATTGAATACCGCGAACGTGATGTTTGTGGCATGGGGCCACCATCATCGGGTGCGCTGACAGTTGGGCAGATCCTTGGACTTATAGCCCCCTATGACATTGCAAAACTGGGGCCACAATCAGCAGAAAGCTGGCGCTTGATTGGCGATGCATCACGTTTGGCCTTTGCTGATCGTGGACGCTACATGGCCGATATCGACTTTGTCCCGATGCCTTTGACCGGCTTGCTTGATCAAACTTATCTGGCAGAACGGTCCAAATTGCTTGATCGTGAAACGGCGCTTGAAACGGTTGGACCGGGCGCACCAAGCTTTAGCCACGCCATGCATCTGGCAGATGACGAAGCGATTGAACTTCCAAGCACCAGCCATTTCTCGATTGTTGATGTCTATGGCAATGCCGTTTCCATGACGACAACAATTGAAAACGGATTTGGCTCACGGCTGATGGTCAATGGCTTCATGCTCAATAACGAGCTGACGGACTTTTCCTTCCGCACCCATTCCGATGGTGTAGCGATTGCCAATGCCCTGGCACCGGGCAAACGTCCGCGGTCATCCATGGCACCAACCATTGTGCTTGAAGATGGCAAGCCTGTAATCGTGACAGGTTCACCCGGTGGGTCGCGTATCATTGGTTATGTTGCGCAATCACTGATCGCCATGATGGATTGGGATATGCTGCCGCAAGCAGCAATCGACATGCCCCATCTGGTCAACCGGTTTGGCTCGTTTGACATAGAAGCCGGCACCGATGCAGAGGCCCTTGAGCCTGCCCTGAAGGCGATGGGTTTTGAAACCAGCATCCGTGACCTTAATTCCGGCATTCACGCGATCATGATTACCGATGATGGTTTGATCGGCGGTGCCGATAGCCGTCGTGAGGGCATTGTGATCGGCCAATAACGCCAATCAAGTTCAACAAAAAACGGGCAGCCCTCATTCTAGGTTGCCCGTTTTCATTTGAAGCACTGCGACCAGCGTCAATCTCGCGAAATCCAGTCGGCCAACAGGGCAAACAGTTCCTTGTGGTTCTGTGCAATGTGATGCGCGCCAGCGTCCAGCAAGTAACTGGCCGGTGTGATATCAACAAGGCCAATGGTGGTTGCACCCGATGCCACCCCTGCCCTGACACCGTTCTGGCTGTCATCGACAACGATGCAATCGGCAATATCGACACCCATCTTTTCTGCGGCCAACAGATAGACATCCGGATGCGGTTTGGCGTTTGGCACGTCATGGGCCGAACAAATACGGCCTTCAAAGCGATGCTTGATCCCGACCTTGCCAAGCGACACATCCATCTTGTCATGCGGGCCGTTACTGCCCACCGACATCGGGATGTTGTTTTCATCCAACAGATCAAGGATTGGCGCCAAGTCCGGGAACGGCTCAAGATCATTGCGGAAAGCGACAAAGGTCCGTTCATAGCATTCCGAAAGCCAGTCTTCAGGCAATGTGATGCCAAACAGCTCTTCCATCTTTGGCGGCACCATCGCAAGGGTTCCGCCAATGAACAGATCATGGGTCTTGTCCATATTCATGTCGCAGCCATATTCGCAGAGCTGCTCGGTCAGGACACGACAGGCAAGCGTTTCGGTATCGACCAAAACGCCATCACAATCAAAGATGACACCACGCACCACAGGCTTTGACATGCAAATATTCCTTAAAGGCCAGCCAGTTCGGTCCAGCGCGCTTCGTCATAGGCAACCGTGCGGGTCGCACCAAAATCAACGACCGGACGTTTGATCACGGTCGGGTTGGCTGCAAGAATTTCGGCTGCCGCTGCACCACCCTGATCAAGGGTCGCCTTGTCCGCATCCGAAAGATCGCGGTAGGAAGGCCCGCGTTTATTGATCAAGACCGCACCGCCGACTTCATCAAGCCAGCCCGCAATGGTTTTGGCATCAATGCCATCGACGCGGAAATCATGAAGTTTGTTTTCCAAACCCTTGGCGTCAAACCATTTAAGGGATTTCCGGACAGTGTCGCAGTTCTTGATGCCGTAAATCGTAACCATATCAATTCCTGTATTTTCTAATCGGCGGGATGCTGCCATGCATCGCGCAAACGGTTTTGACCCCAAATCCGCTAGCATTTATAAAGACCACGCATTATCAACGGCAACCCCATTCACCCAGTTTGATGACAAACGGTAGGCACATGACTGTTAATCGACGTATTTCCGTCGCTCCGATGATGGATTGGACGGACCGACATGATCGCTATTTTCTGCGGCAGATCAGTCGTCATACGTTGCTCTATACCGAAATGGTCACAACGGGTGCGATCATCCATGGCGGTGTTGACCGGCATCTTCGCTATAACGACGCCGAACATCCCATTGCCTTGCAGCTAGGCGGGAGTGACCCGGATGATCTGGCGCGCGCATGCGAAATTGCCAATGGCTATGCCTATGACGAGATCAATCTGAATTGCGGCTGCCCGTCTGATCGCGTTCAGAACGGCGCATTTGGCGCATGTCTGATGGGCACACCAGACGTAGTCGCCGATTGCGTAAAATCGATGATCGCGGCCAGTGACGCACCGGTCACGGTTAAAAACCGCATCGGCATTGATGATCAGGAAGATTACCCGTCGCTTAAACGCTTTACCGAAACGGTTGCCAATGCGGGTTGCAAAACCTTTATCGTTCATGCACGAAAGGCTTGGCTCAAAGGCCTATCACCCAAAGAAAATCGCGAAGTTCCGCCCCTTAAATACGAGCTGGTCTATCAGCTGAAAGAGGAATTTCCGGAACTGGAAATCCTGATCAATGGCGGGATCAAGACGCTTGATGAAACTGAAGCCCATCTTGAGCATGTCGATGGGGTCATGATCGGGCGCGAAGCCTATCAGAACCCCTATGTTCTGGCTGATGTTGATCGCAGATTCTATGGCGATGATGCCAAGCCGCTTAGCCGCCATCAGGTGGTTGAGGCTATGCTGCCCTATATCGAAGAACATCTGAAGGAAGAACACGGCACCATTGGCCATGTGACGCGTCACATGCTGGGCCTGTTCCAGCAGATGCGTGGTGCTAAACAATGGCGGCGTTATCTGAGTGAAAACGCCCATCGCAAAGGTGCTGGCACCGAGGTTGTGCGCGAAGCACTGGCCCTGGTTCCCGAACAGGATGAAGAGGTCCTGTCTGCATGACGGCCGGTGATAGTGCCAGCTTGCCAGAAGGCGATGACCCAAGACCTGCCGGGGAGATAACTTGGCAAGATGGTGATGTTCCCTTCTCTCCGCATTTTGGCGATATCTATTACAATCCAAAGGATGGCCTGGCTGAAACACGCTATGTGTTTCTTGAGGGCAACAACCTTCCAAGTGCTTGGCAAACCAAAGAAAACTTCACGATCGGTGAAACCGGGCTTGGTACCGGGCTCAACTTTCTTGCGGCCTGGCAATGCTGGGCAAATGATCCAAATAGATCCAAGCGCCTGCATTTTGTATCGGTCGAAAAATACCCGCTATCGCGCGATGACATGATCCGCGCGCATAAAAGCTGGCCGGAACTTTTGGAATTCTCAAGCCAGCTTGCCGAAATCTGGCCGCATGAAACCATGCTCCCGGGTGTTCATCGGTTTGATCTTGCCAATGGCACAATTAGCCTGACGATCCTGATTGGCGATGCGATTGAGAGTTGGGCCAATTACGGCGGCGCGATTGATTGCTGGTTCCTTGATGGTTTTGCCCCATCGCGTAATCCCGATATGTGGGATCCAGCCCTGTTTCGTGCATTGGCGGCAGCATCAAACCGCGATGGTGCAACGCTTGCAACCTTCACCGCCGCGCGCATCGCCCGCGATGGCCTTGAAGGTGCCGGGTTTGAAATCAGCAAGCGCAAGGGGTATGGCTATAAGCGTGACATGATTACGGCCGCCCTGCCCGCATCGGAAAATGCCCCGGAAACCGCAGGCTATCAAATCTCTGATGACCCATGGTTCAACCTGCCAACGCCGCGCAATGTAAAATCCGTTGCCGTGATTGGTGGCGGGATGGCCGGTGCTGCCTGTGCTGCAGCACTTAAAGCACGCGGCTGTGCTGTCACGATTTTTGAAAAATCTGATCAGCTTGCCAGTGCCGCATCGGGTAACCCGATTGGGATGCTTGAGCCCTATTTGACGGTCGATGATGCGATCACAGGCCGGTTTTATGAGGCTGGCTATCGATACAGCCATCGTATGATCAAACGCCTTTCTGATACCGGGCGGGTTGAGGCAGCCTTTTGCGGTGTGCTTGATCTTGGTACCAGCGCACGCAAACAGGAACGCCTGGATGGCCTGATCGCGCGATTGGGTGACAAGCCCGATCTTGTCCGCGCGATGAACTGTGACGAAGCATCTGACTGCTTTGGCCTGCCGTTGCCATTTGGTGGGGTGTTTTACCCTTCTGCCGGCTGGGTCAATCCGCCGTCATTTGTCCGTGCACTGTGCGACGGGATTGATCAGGAACTTTCGACCGATATCACGGCGATTGAGGATACTTCAGACGGCGAGATACTGATGAGCAGTACCGGACAGGCATTTGGCCCATTTGATGCCGTCATCATTGCCGGTGCGCGTGAAACGGCAAAGCTTGCACAAACCAATTGGCTTGGTGTTCATCTTAATCCGGTTCGAGGGCAGATCAGTTATTTCGGAGAAGACGTTGTTCATCAGGCCCATAACAACGCGTCGATCAAATGTGTGCTTAGCCATAAAGGTTACGTCACGCCCGCACGCGATGGGCAACATGTGTTTGGTGCAACTTTTGGCCGTGATGATGATCAAACTGACCTGCGCGATGCCGATCATGATTTCAATATCGGTCAGTTGGCAAAGGTACTTCCTGAAATCGCTGCCAAACTGTCACCGGAACAACTTGAAGGCCGCGCATCGCTACGCACCACAACAGCTGATCACTTGCCATTGATTGGCCCGGCACCGGATTTTGATCTGTATCTGGCATCCTATGGCGATATCGACAAAGGCAAGAAAAACGCGCGATATATCAATGCGCAGTACCACAAAGACGTGTATATCTGTACAGGCTTTGGGGCGCGTGGATTGATTGGTGCCCCACTTGCCGCCGAAATTCTTGCCAGTGAGATTTGCGCCTTGCCCCTGCCATTGGAAAAGCCCCTGATGCATGCCCTGCATCCCGCCCGGTTCATTATTCGTGGCCTTAAACGGCGGCAGATCACGGTATGAGTAGCAGTAGCCCCACGACCGCACCTTCACCGATCAAAGACCCGGAACGCATGAAGACGGCAACGGTACTTGCGCTGTTTTTCTGCGGTTTATTTTTGATCCAAGGCGTGTTTCTGCCCTATTGGCCGGTCTGGCTTAAATCCCAAGGGTTAAGTGCGGCTGAAATCGGCATTTTGTTATCCCTGCCAAACTGGGTGCGTGTCTTTGCCGACCCCTTGATTGCCCAGCGAGCTGATCGCACTGGCAACCGCAAAACACCGATGATCTGGTTGGCCGGGATTTACGCGCTTTCCATTCTGGCCTTTCCGGTTTCAAGCAACTTCTGGTGGCTTGCGGCACTTTCGGTCGTGATCGGTTTTACATTCTCGCCACTTCTGCCGCTTGGCACGACGATTACGGTGCATGAATGCAAGGCGCGCGAACTTGATTATGGCCGGGTGCGGCTCTGGGGATCGATTGCCTTTATTCTTGCATCCTATGGCGCAGGCTGGGTTCTTGATGGGACATCGACCGCATGGATCGTCTGGATGCTGTTCATTGCCGGGATTGTGAATTTTGCCATCACGACCCGTATGCCAGATCCGCAAACTGACCGTCCGCTGCGATCCGGATCATCGCTGATCTATTTGCTGCGCAAGCCAGTCTTTCTGATCTATCTGGCCTGCATTGGCTTTGCCCAAGGTGCGCACGGCACCTATTACAGCTTTGCCTCAGTACATTGGGAATCTGTTGGCTTTTCCCATGAGATGATCGGGATTTTCTGGTCAATCGGGGTGATCGCCGAAATCGCATTGTTTGCCGTTGCCGGGCGTTTCGTTCGCGGGCGTCATCCGGGCATTTTGTTTGCCCTTGGGGCCTTTGCCGGCATTGTCCGCTGGATCGTTCTGGGCAGTAGCGACAATCTTTGGATGATCATTCTTGTTCAGCCATTACATGCCATGACCTTTGGCATTACCCATCTTGCAGCTGTCAGCTTCATCGCGCGTGCCATCCCGCCGCAATTGGCAACATCGGCACAGAGCCTGATGGCAACATTGTCGATGGGTATCTTCCTTGGCAGCAGTATTTGGGCATCGGGCCCGCTTTACGAGCAATTTGGATCACAGGCCTATTACGTTATGGCTGTTCTTTCGGGGATTGCGCTGGTATTTGCCTTCTGGCTCATGCGAAGCTGGCGCGGTGAAGATCAGACTTTCTGTGATTAACGCGACGATGCAAACGCATTCATCCAAATCTTAAACGCCAAATCAAAGGGACTTCCATTATGACCTCCTTGCCGTTCTCACGTAGAATGCGCCGTTGGAAATTCGGTCTGAAAACCTTGTTTGGCAGTTCACCTGCGGGCTATTTCATCCCTTATCGCTATGCCAGTGAAACCGCGAAAACAGTCGGTCGTCCGACCTACCCCGCGGTTGAGGCGATGATGGAACATGCTGCACCGACCATGAAGGCGTGGCTGACGAAGGCTGCCAATTATCACGATGCCTTTGCCAGTTTTGGCAACGCGACACCACCTGATCCGCGCTGGCAGCAAAGCTGGTTTCCGCGTCTTGACGGCATGATGGCCTATATCCTGACGCGTGAATTCCGCCCCAGCCGCATCATTGAAATCGGATCGGGCCATTCAACGCGCTTTTATTACCGGGCGATCAAGGATGGCGATCTCGATTGTGCGTTTCATGCGATTGATCCGGCACCACGTGCCGATATCGCCAAACTGCCGATCACGATTGAACGCACCATCGTGCAGAAGGCCGATCCGGCGATCTTTGGCACGTTAACGGGTGCGGATATTCTATCGATTGATTTAAGCCACATCCTGATGCCGGGAACCGACGTCGATCTTTTATTTTCATCGGTAATCCCGATGCTGCCCAGCGGCACGATCATTCACATCCACGACATCACCCTGCCCGATGATTATCCGGAAATCTGGCAGTGGCGCGGATACAATGAACAACAAGGTGTTGCAGCACTTCTCGCAGGCGGCGGATTTGAAATCCTGTGGTCAAGTGCCTATGCGACCACGCGCCTGTCCGATCTGGTCAAGGCATCGATCGCAGATGGCATCCACCTACCCGACGGCGCACATGAAACCAGCCTCTGGCTGCGCAAGAAGTAGCCTCAACAAGCCAACACAAAAAAGGGCAGCCTGATTGGGCTGCCCTTTTTCTTTATGTCGGTCAAACAGATCAGTTTTTATAGGGGTCCGCCGCATCGCGCAGGCCGTCACCGAGGAAGTTAAACGCCAGCACGACGATCACGACCGGGATCACAGGCAGCATGAGCCACGGATAAACCGCAACTGCGTTGATGTTCTGCGCCTCGTTGAGTAGCACACCCCAACTGGTGACCGGGGCACGTAGGCCCAGCCCAAGGAAACTCAGCGCTGTTTCGCCAAGGATCATGTTGGGGATTGAAAGTGTTACGGATGCGATCAGGTGACTTGCGAAGTTTGGCAGAAGGTGACGACCAATGATGCGTTTTGGTTTTGCCCCCATCAGGCGGGCAGCCAAAGCATAGTCCTCTTCACGCAGCGCCAGGAGCTTTGACCTTACCGCACGGGCAAGTCCAGTCCAGTCGATCAGACCAAGGATGATCGTAATCCCGAAATAGATCAGAATGGGGCTCCAGGTCACCGGCAAGGCTGCTGATAACGCCATCCAAAGCGGGATTTCCGGCAAGGATCGAATGACTTCGATCGCGCGCTGCGCGGTTGAATTGACCCAGCCGCCATAATAGCCAGCCGCACCACCAATCAGAATACCCAAAAGGAAGCTGACCGAAATCCCGACAAGGCCGATCGTAAGCGACACACGCGCGCCGTAGATAATGCGCGAGAACATGTCACGCCCAAGCCTGTCGGTGCCAAACAGGAACATGGTACCGCTTTCAGACGGGCAGACGAAATGGAAATCCATATCGACCATGCCCCAGAAGGCGTATTCATCGCCCGAGCAGAAGAAACGCACGGGCTCCACCCGATCGGGATTGATCGTGTAGGTCGGCTTCAAGGTTTCCATATCGACGGAGAAATCGGTGCCATAGGTAAATGGCCCGACAAAGGATCCGTCATGGAACAAATGGATGCTTTGCGGCGGATGATGGATGTATTCGGAATTACGCGTTTCCTGCGCGTAGGGCGCGATAAACTCGACGATAAAGACCGACGCATACATGATCGCCAGAATGATCAGCGAGAAATAGGCCAAGCGATGGCGTTTCAGGCGCCACCACATCAGTTGCCATTGCGATGCCAGATAGTATTTTTCCTGCTCTGGCGTCAGTTCTTCACGGTCCCACGGATTGAAGGGTGCGGTATCGACAAAATGTTCGTTGCGCTTGTCATCACTGATGCTCATTTGCCGATCCCCCCTTGCAAGCGAATTCGGGGATCAAGCCAGGCCAACAGCACGTCCGAGACAAACATCCCGACCACGGTCAAAAGGGCCAGGAACATCAGGAATGATCCAGCAAGATACATGTCCTGACTTTGCAGAGCTGCAAGCAACATCGGCCCGGTTGTAGGCAAGGACATCACGACAGACACCAGAACAGAGCCCGACACCACCTGTGGCAAGATATTGCCAATATCGGCAATGAACGGGTTCAGCGCCATGCGCAGCGGATACTTGAACAACACCTTGCCCGGCGACAGGCCCTTGGCGTGGGCCGTCACGACATATTGCTTGCTAAGCTCATCGAGAAGATTAGCACGAAGGCGCCGGATCATGGATGCGGTCCCAGACGTCCCGATGACAAGGACTGGCGCCCAAAGATGTTCGACAACCGACATCACCTTGGCAAAGGACCAACCCTGATTAATGAATTCAGGGTCCATCAACCCGCCAATCGAGGTGCCAAACACCACATTGGCGTAATAAAGCAGGATCAGCGCAAACAGGAAGTTTGGCATCGCAAGGCCAAGGAAACCCAAGAGCGTGAAACCATAATCGCCCCAGCTATATTGACGGGTGGCGGAATAGATACCGATCGGGAAGCTGACGATATAGATGAAGATCACGGTGCTGAAATTCAGCACCAGCGACAACCAAAGCCGATCCCCAACCACATCACTGACCGGCAGATTATATTCGAACGAAAATCCCAGATCGCCATGCAACAGGCCCCAGGCCCATTCGCCATACTGGACATAGATCGGCTGATCTAGACCATATTGCTTTTTAAGGAATTCGATCTTTGCGGGGTCAACCGCCTCGCCCTGCGACTGCAGTTCGTTCAGATAGGTCGACAGAAAGTCACCAGGTGGGAGCTGAATGATCACGAATACCAGCACGCTGATCAAAAACAGCGTCGGTACCATCACAAAAAGCCGTCTTGCCAGATAGGTTAGCATCGGCGGTATCGCTCCCCCTGTCCGTTTCATCCCCTTTCCCTCATGGCGATGAAACGGCTTGTTTTCGAATTAAGCTCTTATCTGTCCCACCAGAACGTATCGGGACGATAAATCCCGAAGAACGCGCCCGGCTCCCAGCTGTGGATGCCTTTTTCCGGCACATTTCGAAGGTCTTTATCGACCACCACAGGCTGCGGGACATTCCCGATCAAACCGATCGAGAACATGTTTTCCGAGTTGATATCAAGAATGGCCTGCCATGCTTCCTTGCGGCCCTTTTCATTGCTGGTCTGCCATTTCTGATACAGATCCATCAATTCCTTGGCGGCAGGCATATCCGGTGCTTCACCCGCTTCGCCATCGGTTTGATAATACTGGCCCCATTTCGGCCATTGCAGATTGTCCTGCTGAACCGGGACGAATTCTGACGGGACCGAGTTTGCGGTCGCAAGGCCATTATCAATGCCGTTAAAGATCGACATGATGGTTTCACCACTATAGGCACGGTTGCGCAGAACTTCACGCTGCAAACCTTTGACAAACATCTTGATGCCGACCTGTTTCCAGCTATCGCCGATCAGTTCCAGCATGTCGTCATGTTCCGGGTTTTCACCGGTGGTCTCGACGATGATTTCCATCGGACGGCCATCGGGCAACAAACGAATGCCTTCGTCGTTACGATCACCAAGTCCCATGTCGTCAAGCAACGCATTGGCCTTTTTGACGTCGAATTCGACATAGTTTTCGCGGTACTCAGCCTTATAAAGCGGGCTTTTTGGCAGAACCGTATTGTTGGTCGGCTTTGCCAGACCAAAGAACAGAACGCGGTTGATTTCTGTCCGGTTGATTGCCAGCGACAATGCACGGCGGAACCGGACATCACGGATCACACCACGCCAAACCGGATCACTGCATGTCAGGTTCGGATAAAGGGCGGCATAGGCACCTGCCCCAACGTCCCAAAGTCGGACCTGATAGTTCTTGTTGGCTTCGGACTGCTTCAGGAAGGTGTAGTCCTTGAGCGACAAGATACGGCTTTGCAGATCAACTTCTCCCGCGCCAACCTTGGCCGGAACCAGTTTCGAGTTCGAAATATTGAAAATCATCTTGTCGATATAGGGCAGCTGATTGCCTTCCGGATCGACACGATGGAAATACGGGTTGCGTTCAAACACAAAGCGATCAGACGGCTCTTCGGTCCGGATCAGCCAGGGTTCTAGCGATGGGCGGTCAATGTTTGACAGCTTATAGGGACGATCCATGTCCGTATGCAAAACCGCCCAACTGCGAAGACCGCGTTCATGAACAATGGCATCAAGTTCCGCCGCGTCACGGTAGTTTTCGTGGAACTGTTTCAGGTAATGCGCCGGGCGATAAATGAACGGCGGACGCGTTGCCGAAAGTTCGGTCAGGAAGAACGGGTTTGGCTGTGACCAGCTGTAACGCACCGTATATTCGTCAATAATCTCAAAGGTTGCCGTTTCGTCGCCGACAAACAGGAAACGCGGCGGGCCGACCGGGAACAGTTCGTCATTATTGACGATGTCTTCCCAGAAATAGCGGAAATCCTCAGCCGTGAATGGTTCGCCATCCGACCATTTATGGCCCTTGCGGATATGCAGGGTAAACACGTTACCGGCTTCGTTGACATCAAGTGCCTCAAGGATATCGGGCTGAAGGTTCAAATCCTGATCATATCCGACCAAACGGGTATACCCATAGACGATCGCCATACGGATATCTTTGGACCGGCCCATGATGGTGACGAATTCGCCCCCATATTTGCCAACCGTTTTATCCTCTGCGCCGAAATCGATCACCTTGGGATGTTCCGGAAGACGGTCAAGCATCGCAGGCATGGTGCCCTTGGCAACCGCGTCTTCGAAATATGGAACTTCTGCCCAAGCAGCAGTGGACATCAGGGTCGCACCAAGAAATCCCGCTGTCATGACCATTCGGGTAAACACACGACGAACCGAGAAGTTCGAATTGCGAGAATGAGCGATCATATCGCGATCTCCTTAAAATCGGCACGTTCGGCACGGACAAAATGATCCTCGGCAAATTGCATCATCTTGGGTGCGTTTGGTCCGTTGATCGTGAAGGGTGCGGGCCAGCGCGACGGATCTGATGCCTTGCCATCGACGATCTTGTCAAAGTCCAACAGGTGATCCAGATCGGCAAACGGAACTGCATTGAGCAGTGCTTGCGTATATGGATGAACCGGATTTCTAAACAGCTGTTCGCGCGGAGCGGATTTAATTATGCGCCCGGCACACATCACCGCAATCCGATCCGCAATGTAATCTACCACGGCCAGATTGTGAGATATAAACAGATAGGTTAAATTAAGATCGCGCTGCAAATCCTTCAAAAGGTTAAGTATTTGCGCCTGAACCGACACATCAAGTGCAGATGTTGGTTCATCAAAGATCAAAAGATCAGGTTTCAGGCTTAGCGCGCGGGCGATGCCAATACGCTGGCGCTGACCACCGGAAAAACTGTGCGGATAGCGGTTCAGAAAACGCGGATCAAGCCCGACCAGATCCATCAGTTCCAGCACCATCTTCTTACGATATTCCGCGTCCCCGACCCCATGGATCAGAAGCGGCTCGGTGATGATGTCCTGGACCGTCATCCGCGGGTTTAACGAGCCAAACGGATCCTGGAACACAAACTGAATGCGTTTGCGATACGGGTTGAGCTGATCTTCATCCAACCCGGTCAGTTCTGTCATCTGACCACTTTCGCCACGGAACAAGATCGACCCTTCGTCCGGGTTCATCGCCCGCATGATCAGCTTTGAAAGCGTTGTCTTGCCACAACCACTTTCACCGACCAGACCAACGCACTCGCCCCGGTTCACCGTCAGCGACACATCAGATACTGCCGGGATCAGGCGTTCTTCGGATTTAAGCCAGTTGCCCTTGCGGCTGCTAAAGCTTTTGCTGAGATGACGAACCGCCAAAACGGGTTCACTTGCCATGGTCGGGTGAAGTGCCAATGAAGGCGGAACTTCGATCGGTTCGCGCGGCCCTTCGCCTTCAGCCATTTCGGCAAACAGGCTTCCGGTCTTGGGTTTGATTTCGCGAAGCGGACGAAGGCGTTCGTCCGGCCCCATATCGAAATGCGGCACAGCCGCCAAAAGCGATCTGGTATAGGCATGGCCCGGATTGATGAACACATCATCGGTCTTGCCAGACTCAACCACACGTCCGTCATAGACCACCACCATGCGATCCGCCATGTTGGCCACTACACCCAAATCATGGGTAATCAGCAGAACCGACATCTGCAGTTCACCCTGCACTTCCTTGATAAGACGCAATATTTGCGCCTGAATGGTCACATCAAGGGCGGTTGTCGGCTCATCGGCGATCAGCAATGCCGGACGACACACAAGGGCCATGGCGATCATCGCGCGTTGGCGAAGACCACCGGAAAGTTCGAATGGATAAGTTCTAAGCGACCTTTTGGGCTGCGGGAAGCCAATCAGGGTCAACATCTCGACCGCAAGCTCGCGCGCTTCGGCATTGCCGACTTTGCGATGAAGGCGGACTGCCTCGCAAATCTGATCACCGATGGTGTGCAACGGTGATAGGGAACTCATCGGTTCCTGAAAGATCATGGAAATGCGCCCACCGCGGATCGAACGAATTTCCGGACCGGATCGGTTCAGAAGTGCAATATCAACCCGCGTTCCGGGCTTTTTGGGATCAGCAAAAATGATCGAGCCATTGGTGATCTCGGCCGCCTTGGGCAGAAGCCCCATAATGGCCTGCGAGATCGTGCTTTTGCCCGACCCGGATTCCCCGACCAGAGCGACAGTTTCCTGCGCACCAATGCGAAAGCTTACATTCTCGACTGCCTTGACCCGCATATGCGGCAAGACAAACTCAACTTTCAGATCCTTGATGCGCAGAATATCGGTCATGTTCGCTTGGCACCACCTTGTGTGCGTTCGGATGCAGCGGCCTGAACCAGCGTCTCTGCTTCATCCATCCGCATCAGGTTTGTTCTTGTGACATCGTCCACAAGGATTTGGTTATCTTTCGCCCAATCGCGAGAAATATCAAGCAGATCGTCGAACCCATCCAGTGTAGATTCTGCGACAATTTTCGCATCCCCGGCCTGCAGGCTGAGCTCAAACCAACCCTTGTTGCCATCACGCTTGGTACTAAAGTAACGCAAACGGAATTTGGAAAGTTCCGGCCAGGCGAATGCAGTACCACCGCGGATGGTTGAAAGCCGGATACCATATTCAGAAACAAAGATTTTTGACTGGAACCGGATCAGGGTGCGCGCGAAATAGAAGATGAAAAGCAGTGCCAGCCCGGCTGCGGTCCACTGAATGATTTCCAACATATCCGGAATAAAGGCAATCACACCGCAAATCAGCAAACCGACAACAGATTTTGCCAAATCCGGCGCCATCAAATGGGCCGGATAGGCCATCATCTGAACATCGCTGTCGCCAACGCCTGCCGGCTTGACCGGATCACGTGCTTCGGACCCAACTGGTTGTTCGTTATCCGGTTGTTCTTGAGGGCTTATTGCCATGGAAATACTCCGGGTATTCGTAACCAGTTCAAAGCTGAATGGTCCATAGAAAACAGATTATCGAGAAACTTCGTCGTGTCCGCATCATGCACAAGATGATGCGTCAGGATGCCGGTAGGCTCGTCTGGATCAACCTGCCCTGTTCTGCGCGCAGCCAGGTGGCTCACCATCGCGCCAAGGGCCGCGTCCTCGCCAACGAAACCGCGTGTGCCGCGCCAGTCGATCACATCAACATGCGTATTGACCTGCAAAAGGCCCGCATATGGATGGGCCGCAGCACGGGCATTATAGGTGCTGATACCGACAAAGCCCAATGAATGCAGCGATGCAACAACATCATCTGCCACCCGGTTCCACGGCGGCACGACGACGGGCAAGAAGCGGTTGCCAAACCGCGAACTCATCAATGCCAAACCATGTCGCAAATCAGTGACCACCGCACTCAGATCGCGAACATCATCAAGTTCCTGCTTTTTGCGGCCCTCGGGCATATGGTTTTGATGTGACCAGCCATGCTGCAAAACGCGGGTATCAAGTGTTTCAGCCAGACGTTCTGGCAAATCATCCTGAAGATCAGCGGGGATCACGGCCAAGGCCAACGGGACTTTATAGTCCTGTTCAAACCCCAAAAGGGTTTCAAGGGCCGGCGTCACGGTCACGGCATCATCATCGCGCCACCATGCCGTGGCAATCCGTCCTTCGGACTGCCACAGATCAAGCTCTGTGCGCAAATGATCCCAACTGCTCATGCCCGTCCCTTAATCATATCTGCGATAATTAACGCAGTTTTTGTTGCACCATCCAGATCGACATTCATGTCGCGCGGCTGGGTGGCACTATCTATCTGTTTTGCTAATGATTGCGCAGACAGGCCATCAAGATCAAGCAGGGAAATAACCCCTTCTTTTGAAAGAATTTCTGCGCGCTCTGTTTGCTCGCTTTCGCCGCGTTCGGCAAAGGGAACCATCACGGCTGGTGTACGCGTCGCAAGCACATCCATCAGCGTATTATAACCAGCCTGCGAAACCGATACCGAAGCCCCGGCCATCCGTTCACGGAAATCAGACAAGAAGCGATGCAAAACAATTCCATCTGGCAGGTTTTTCGCAAGCCTTGCAAACTTATCGTCCGGAAAATGCGGCCCAGCGACAATGTTCCAAGGTGCATCTGAATACTGTTTTGAAAACGGTCGGGCAGCAATCGCAAGATCAATCAACTCTGCCCCGACGGCACCACCGCCCGCCGACACCAAAACCCCTGACCGTTCACCAATGACATCCAACGGCGCATCTGGCGCGACGTAACCTGTGTGAATGATCAAATCGGCGATATCGTTCGCACATTCAAAACTGTGGCCAAAATCAAACAGGTTCGGATCACCATGCACCAAAACCGCATCGAGATACTTGCGCGCAATATCGCGCATCCATTGGGTTTTCTTGATGTCCTTTTTGCGCACCAGAAGATCGCGTACGGAACAAACAATCGGAACACCTGACGCGCGGGCGGCTTCGAAAAGCGGGATCAGCTCAAACCTGAAAGCGCGTCTTCCAAACGGGAACATTTCAATCATCAGAAGTTTGGGACTGGCTTGCTCGAATGCACGCAAAAGCTCTTGCTTGCGCGCTTCTTTCCATTCATCGCCAAGCGGCGTGCCATCGGCATCGACCAATTCAGAAAAGCTGGTGTCCGCCGTCTTACAGGGTGAGAGCTGCGCGACTTCATCCGCAGCGAAATCCAAACCGTCATCCGGAATACCGCCACTGGCAACCGTGACAGATAATCCACGGCTTTGCATCGCCCGGTTAATCAACGCCATGCGCCGGACATGCCCAATCCCCAAGAGATGCTGAACATAGACCATGACATCGGTCATCAGCGTTCCTCCTGTGCCGGGACAAGCGGAACATTCAACCCAATGATCGAAAATCCATTTTCCCTGGACCAGTCAAAGACATGCACGCATTCCCAATCCAGTCGATCAGGCATCTTACCCATCATGTCCCAACCACGTGCAGCGGCATATACTGCGCGAATAACCCCCTTATGGGTTACAACACCAAACTTGGACTGACTGGTGTCAGCCAGATAGTGTGATACGCGCGCTAGCACGTCACGCGGGCTTTCACCACCATCAGGCCTGAAATCCCACCCGCGATCTTCATTTTGTTGCATGGCGTCACCAAGCTCACAGCGCAAGTCAGGAAGCTTTTTGCTTTCCCATGTTCCCCAATCCATTTCGATCCAGGCAGGTTCAGGTGTGACCGGTGAAATCGCCAAGGCATCAGCCGTCTGACGCGTTCTTGAAAGTGGGGTGCAAGACCAGCGGACGTCATTCCATTCTGTTGGAAGGCGGCGCGTTTGATACGTCGCAACCGTATCAGCCCTAAGACCAATGTCAGATCGGCCCTGAATACGTTTTTCGGCGTTCCATTCCGTAACGCCATGGCGCAGCAAAGCAAATTGTACGGACATGATCACGCCCCCTGCCCGGATCTGTTCTGAGCAACAAGCTTACGCAGTGTGCCACCCAACATGTCGGCTGCTGACGCCATTGCATGATGCTGGAGTGCCTTTGATGCCCCGGCAACACCGTATTTGCGTAAAACATCAACATCTGTCGTGACGCAATTCTTAAGGCACCGGGTAAACGCATCCATGTCGTCAACAGGCACAAGCCAGCCCGTCACCCCGTGCGAGACAATTCCGGAAACACCGCCAACGTCCCCTGCCAGAACCGGCAAGCCGGATGCCTGTGCTTCAAGCAGCGCCATACCAAACGCCTCGTTGATGGCAGGCCAAACGAACAAGTCAGATGCCGCAAGGATGTTGCGTGTTTCATCGGGCACACAAAGACCAGCGAAAGTCACATGACCTGCACCAACGCCTGCTTCATCAAACAAAGCTTCCACCTGCAATCGTGCGGGCCCATCACCAATCACGGTCAGATGCCAGTTATCGACACCTTCGCCAATCAACTTGCCAAGGCACTTTGCCAGAAGCTGATACGACCGAAACTTGTCGCCATCACGCATCATTGCCGTTGTGACCAGTTTGACATTGGCTGGATCTATTTTTGGTCGGCTTTCGACGGCCCAGTTTTCAACCCGCGTAAAGGGCGGCAGGAAATGAAGAACATCCGGCTCACAGACATCACGCAGGCATTCCATGTCACTGCGGTTAAGGGAAAAAACGGCGTCTGCATGCTCTAGCGCGGTCTTCACCGCCTGATGGTTTTGGGCCCATGGCCCATTTGCACGTTTGGGGGCAAAGGACGCCTCGGCCACAACATAGGGAATATCAAGAGCCGCAGAGACGATCGGACCAATCAGGTCAGGTGCCTTGTAATAGAGATGATAGGTAAACCAGACATCCGGACGCGTGCGGGATCCTGATTGCACTTGGCGCAAATAGCGACCGGCCAGTTTGGTGCCAAGTTCAGCCAAGCGCACTTGTTTGAGGATATTGCCATCAGCAACACGACTGCGAAGGCGCGATGCAATATCAACCTCCATCCCTGCAACGCCAAGCGCCTCACACAGCATCTGTGCGATCAGTCGATCACCGGATGGTACAGGGTGATCATGGGGCTTTAGCGGGGCATGGAAGGCAACCTGCAAATGCGTGCCTCCTACTCTGCGGCGGGCTGTTGGATAGTGCTGTCATCCGCATCGCTCGGCTCTGCGACGCCAAAGCGTTTGGCCAGGTCTTTCATACCGCTATAGAACGAGAAATCACGACGAACGATTTCATTCCCCTTGCGTCCCATTTGATCGCGGGCAGCCGGATCAGTGATCACGACTTCAAGTGCCTTGGCGAGTGCATCAGGGTCACGTTCAGGGACAAGCTTGCCATTCACGCCATCTTCGATCAGCTCAGGAATGGCTGAGATTGCGGTTGAGACTGCCGCCAGTCCGCAAAGCTGCGCTTCCATCAAAACGTTTGGAAGACCATCACGGTCACCGTCTTTTTCAATTCGGCTGGCGAGGACGAACAGGTCAGATGACTGACAGGCGGCAATCACTTCTTTCTGATCGCGCGGTCCCTGCCAATCACAGCGATCTGCAATTCCAAGTTCGGAAGCCAGTTGCTTATACTTGTCGCCATTTCCGCCGCCGATATGGACGAACTTCCAATGAAGGTTCGCTGGCAACTTGGCAAAGGCACGCAAAAGATCGTCATAGCCCTTTTTACCGACCAAACGACCAACCGACAGGATCGTCACCGGGTTTGCTGCATCTGAACCATCCCGCATCGGACGGTCAGGAAGCTCTTCTGGAAAGCGCGAAAAATCCAGACCGTGATACAGAAGGTTTACCTTGGTCGGATCTTCGGCAAGTTCGCGCAGGTAATCGACATTGGCTTTGGTACAGGTCACCAGCCAATCCATATCGCGCAGCTTTTCGCGCATATCCCAGTCTTCGCTGGTGTAGATATCCTTGGCATGGGCCGAACAGGACCACTGTAAACCGCGAATAATCGCGCAATAGCGCGCAACGGACGCCGGTGTGTGCAGGAAATGGGCATAGATGCGCGTAACATCATCAGGAAGTTCTGCTGCCATCACCATGGCCTGTGCAAAACGACGGGCTCGGTTTGACGTGCGGTCGCGACGATAATCCTGCCACCAGATATTCAATGCACGGCGATAGCCCCGGAACTTGCGTGCTTTTAGCCACCCGCGGATAACGCGCAGTGGTTCCTGATATGCATATTCCGGTAGGTAATCGACGGCACCCGTGATCCGTTCATTGATCGGATGGCGTTTTTTGTCCGTCGGATGGCGCAGCGACACGATGCGATATGGAATACCGGCCTGCTGAATGCCCAGAAGTTCCTGCGCAATAAAGGTTTCCGACAATCGCGGATACCCTTTCACCACGATTGCAAGACTGTCGCGTGTCATCAATTCTGTTCCCGATGGTTCTTATTCGGCAGCCATTTGCGGCGGAAGCCACTGATCAACCAGATCCCCAACCCGATCAAGCCCGCCCATAAGGTTCGGGACTGTAACGTGGGATGGTTTTGGTTGATCAATCAAGCCGTGAAGGGCATTGGCCATTTCACGCGGATCACGTCCGCCATCTTCGGTCAGCATTTTGACCAGACCAAGCTTTTCGGCAGCAGACGCACGTACATATTGCTCAAGACGCGGAACGGTGCGCGGAACAATCACGGCAGGTTTATCGAATGACAGAATTTCACAGAACGTGTTGTAGCCCCCCATCGCAATAACGCCGGCGGATCGGTCCATCAGCATTTCGACATTGGCATCAAAGGTAATGACCGACAGTTTATCGATCTTGTCAGCCCGTTCCATGAACGATTTCTGCTCAGACGGTGCCATGAATGGCCCCAAAACAATAAGCGACGGCACCGCAATCGTCGGATCGGTTTCATAGGCACTGATGACCCAATCAACCAAGCCAACCCCATCACCACCACCGCCGGTGGTCACAAGGTAATAGGGTTCTTCAAGACCAAGTGCGCCATGCTCCGGTGTCGGGCGACGGGTCGCGGTTCGCGGCAGATAGCCGGTATAGGCCATCTTGTTCTCAACACCGGGCGGCAAATCGATACCAGCAAGCGGATTACAGATTTCCTGAAGGCCATAGACCCAGATTTCGTCATACAGCTCAGCCAATGCCGGGACGCATTGTTTGCGATCCCATTCTTCGCGCAGATTGGCCGGATCATCCATCACATCACGAAGACCCATCACCAAACGGGTACGACGATGGCGCAGCATCTTAAGCGTTGATTCGACTTCACCACGCAGACCAAGCGGTTCTTTATCCACGATAAAGATATCGGGATTAAACACATCGGCGGTGTGCTGAATGATCAATTCACGCATCGCCAAAATCTGATCAACATCGATGTTGAGATTAAGCGACGTATATTCACCGTTCGACAGTTTGATCACGCCCGGAATGCGAACGAAATCGACTCGCGAACGAAATTCAAAGCTACCAATAATCGGCGAGCCGGAAAGAATAAGCACAGATACATCGTCTCGGCGCGAAACAAGCGCATGCGCAATGGTGCGGCAACGGCGCAGATGGCCGAGCCCAAATGTATCGTGGCTGTAAATAAGAACCCGATAACCGGAGTTCCCAACGATTGACATGATTCCGCCCGTCTGCGTAGTGGTCCCATTGTCCTGTTCAACCCTACAACAGGGTGACAGGTTATCCCTCTTTGGCAAGGAAATCCTTATATGAAGGATTCCGCCAATTTATCTTTTTCCCGGCTAATTGCTCTCACACTGACCCGATATCGCGCAAGACTTTTTCGAGCATCTCGCGCCTTTCATCGGCTGTTTTGAGTGACCGCAGTTTTTCGGAAAGTGCTGTAACCGTTCCGGCATATAGATTGTGCCAGTCATCCCGCGACAATTCTTCGCCGGAAAGTCGCGGTTCGGGTATAGCGGTTTTCTTCGATCCTTTTTGCAGCATTACCGTATCGTCGAGCATCGGCTGCGAAATCATTGTTTCTGCAATGCCATGTGCCATAAGCACCTGCGCGAATGCTGCACGTGCCCCCTCCTCACCATGGGTCAGGAAGATGCGTCGCGACACAGGTAGTCTATCCTTGGTCCAGCGCAAGAGCATATCCTGATCGGCATGGCCGGAATACACATCCAACGTCCGAATGCGTGCACGAACTTCGATCTCTTCGCCGTGAATACGAACGCGCTTTGCCCCGCCCTGAAGCACGCGCCCGAACGATCCTGCGGCCTGGAACCCGACCAGAAGAACCGTGCAGTTCGACCGCCAGAGATTGTTTTTCAAATGATAGCGAATGCGACCTGCATCACACATGCCGCTTGCCGATATGATGATCGCCCCACTTGTGACCTGGGCCAGTTGTTTGCTGGCCTCGACATCGGGAACCATGTGAAACTTCGGATGGGCCAATGCATGAGCATCACTTCGTTTAAGATGCTTTGCAAAAACATCTGTGGCGCGCTGTGCAAGGGGACTATCGACAAACACATTGGCCTGCGGCAGATCACCCTTGTTAAACAGATACGCCAGATCGACGAGCAATTCCTGTGTGCGCGCAACGGCAAAGCTTGGAATGACAAGGTTACCACCGGCCCTTAGCGCGTCGCGTACTTCGTTACCCAGCATTGCGCGCCGTTCATCATCACTGATTTCTGGGCGAGTGCGATCCCCATAGGTCGTTTCAACGAACAGATAGTCGATATCTGATGGAGCTTCCGGTGCTTCGTTAAACACGGCCTCACCCGTACCGATATCACCTGAGAACAGCAATCGGGTTGGCTTGCCATCGTCGCCTTCACTGATTTCCAGCTCGATCGAAGCAGATCCCAACAGATGCCCTGCATCCCAGAACCGCGCACGCAGCCCCGGCACAACTTGATGCCAATCGTGGTAATCAAGCACCTTTAGAAGCGAAAGCGTATTTTCCGCATCCTCGCGGGTATAGATCGGTGTGACTTCGGGACGACCGCGCCGTGCATTGCGACGGTTAAGACGCTCGACCTCACTTTCCTGAATATAGCCGGAATCTGGCAACATATAGGTCAAAAGGTCACAGGTTGGTTCAGTCGCATAGATCGGCCCCGCAAACCCGACCTTGACCAGTTTGGGCATAAGCCCCGAATGATCGATATGTGCGTGGGTCAGAAGAACAGCCGCGATGCTGCTGACGTCGAACGGAAACGGGCCATAGTTAAGCTCGCGAACGGTTTTACTGCCCTGAAACATCCCGCAATCGACAAGGATATTGCCGTGATCTGTTTGCAGCAAATAACAGGAACCGGTCACTCCACCGGCAGCACCACAGAACGTAACCGATACCGTCATTGTCATCACTCGCACACATTGGAAACAATACAAGAATCCTGCAAACAGCATTCCAGCGCAATGATTTGGATCAGTTCGTGATCAGATTACTGCAAACCGCGCAGGGGCAAATACATCACGTCATCGCCCTTTCTGACTTGCGTACAATCCTCGGCAATCTCGATCAGACCTTCAGCCCAAACCATCGAAGACAGCATACCCGAACTGGTTGATGAAAACGCCACGGCCTCAAATACACCATCGTCATTTCGGACAAGACGCGCGCGCAACCATTCGCGGCGCCCGGCCATACGGCTGAACTCAAAACCGGCCTTTACCGGCATGCGAACCGGTGCGGTTTGTGATGGCTTTGCCCCCATCGCATGACGGAGCAAAGGCATGACAAATAGCAAGCCAGAAACCAGGACTGATACCGGATTGCCAGGCAAGCCAATGACGAGGCAATCGCCAATCCGCCCACGCATCAGGGGCTTTCCCGGTTTGATCGCAAGTTTCCACGCGGTGATCTCGCCCAGCTTATCGACAACCGGCTTTAGAAGATCAGCCTTACCGACCGAAACCCCACCAGATGTCATGATCACATCATGGGTTTTCGAAGCCTTGCCAAGCGCATTGGACAGAACATCAAAGTCATCGGCCAGAAGACCAAGATCGGTGACCTCGCAGCCATAGTCTTTGAGCATACCGATCATGGCAAACCGGTTTGAATCGTAGATCCCGCCTGCGGGTAACGGATCACCCGGCTTGGCCAACTCATCCCCGGTCGAAAAAACTGCAACAGAAAGCGGTTTGGCGACCGTCAGAGTCCCGCGCCCCTGCCCCGCAGCAATCGCTATATCTTGCGGACGCAGGACCGATCCGGCGGTCAGGACGACGTCACCAGACTTGATGTCTTCACCCGCCCAGCGGATGTTTTGATGAAGACGTGTGCGCCCGACCACATCCTCACCAATTTCAATGATGGTTTCGTCATCATTGGCCGTGACATTTTCCTGAATGATCACACAATCCGCCCCATCAGGAATTGCAGCACCAGTTGCAATACGAACCGCCTGCCCGCTTGGCACATCTCCCACGAACGGATGGCCTGCTAAGGAAACTCCGGCAACGGAAATTGAACCTGCCGCAGCCTGCAGATCCGCCAAGCGCATTGCATAGCCATCCATCGCCGAATTATCGACCGATGGTACCGAAACCGTGGCAATCACATCTTCGCGCAGAACCGCCCCATAGCATTCCGTCAGTGGTCGCGTTTCAATACGGTTGCTTACTGCAACTTCGGAAAACGCAATATCCAACGCATCAGAAAGCTTGGTCAGTCCCGGTTTGATGGTTTGCATTGTCGGTCTGCTTTTCTGACGTTTTGATAATGGAAGATGATCAGGATTTCTCGCCGTGACCCGGGCGGGATTTGGAAATCGCGCGGCTCAGCATAATGACCGGCACAACACCGACAACGACGATCGTCAATGCGCCAAGGGCAGCATGTTCGATCATCTCATCTTTGGCGAACTGATAGACATGAATTGCCAGCGTATCAAAGTTAAACGGGCGCAGGATCAAAGTCGCGGGAAGTTCTTTCATCCCATCGACAAAAACCAGAACCGATGCCGCAAGAATACCACCGCGTACCATCGGGAAATGAATACGCTTGAGCGTTCCCCACGGGCTTTCGCCCAAGGTGCGCGCCGCGTCATCCATGCTGGGTCGAACCTTACCCAGGGCAGCTTCGATAGAACCATATGATACCGCCATAAACCGCACGGCATAGGCAAAGACCAACGCAAAAACCGTCCCGCTCAGCAACAAGCCGGTCGAAATACCAAACACGTCGCGCATCATGGCATCAAGCGCATTATCAAAGCGCGCAAACGGGATCAGAACACCAATCGCCAAAACAGCACCCGGCACCGCATAGCCAACTGATGACAGGCGCACAAAGAATTTCAGTAACGGCTGTGGGAACAGACGTAGCGCATAAGCAAGGAAGATCGCGCAACCCACGGCAACCAGCGTCGCAAGACCGGATACCAGAAGGCTGTTACCGGCAAATTCAAAGAAGTCCTCGGTCCAGCTTTGATCGAAATAGCCCACCGAATAATAGATCAGCACCATCGACGGAATGACAAAACCAAGCAGGATCGGCAGAACACAAATGGCCAACGCACCTGCTTTGGCAAGCGGGCCAAGTTCGTAACCCGGTAGTTCCTGAAAACGGTTGGTCGTGTCATGAAAACGCTGACGACGGCGCGAATAACGTTCGATCACCATCAATGCGATGACGACGGCCAACATGGTCAGCGCAATCTGTGCCGCCCCACCGGCATTGCCCATGCCAAGCCAGACATTAAAGATGCCTGCTGTTAAGGTATGCACCGCAAAGAAATCAATCGTGCCAAAGTCATTCAGCGTTTCCATCAACGCAATGACAACACCGACAACAATCGCCGGGCGCGCCAATGGCAAAGCTACCGTTGCAAAGGAGCTCCAGGCACTCCGTCCCAAAATACGGGCCGCTTCAATCGCGCAGATGGATTGCGACAGGAAGGCCGCGCGCGCCAGCATATAAACATAGGGATAAAGCGTCACGCTCAGGACCATGATCGCACCGCCCTTAGTCCGGATATCGGGGAACCAATAATCAGCGGCAGATTTCCAGCCAAACATATCGCGCAGCAGACGTTGTATGGGGCCGGCAAATTCCAGAAGGTCGGTATAGACATAAGCAACGATATAGGCAGGCACCGCCATCGGCAGAAGCATCGCCCATTCAAAGAACCGCTTGCCGGGCATCTGACACATGGTAACAACCCATGCCGACGAAACACCGATCAAGGTCACGCCAATGCCAACGCCCAGCATCAAGATGCCGGTATTGGACAAATAGCGCGGCAACATGGTCGATGCCAAATGTGGCCAGATGTTTTCCGTCGGGAAGAACGCAATATAGGCAACCGCAATGATCGGGGCAGCAACCATTGCAGCAACGATGAAGGCACCAATTACCCACAGGGCCGACTGCCCACGCGGCAACCACCGCATCGCGGTTTTGCCGGTCAGCGAACGCATCGGATCAAGGGATTCCGCAATTGTAGCTGGACGAAGGTCGTCGTCCTTTTGCGTCTGGCAAGCGTTGTTCAAGGTTGCATCCGTCCTGTTTGTCAGAGGTGAAATCGGATCATTTCACATGACAGGGTCTTGATAGCCCGAGATAAAACCGTCGTCTACTCGTTAAAGCCGACCTCATCGATCAAACGGATCGCAGCACCACGGTTGGCAGCAACCGTATTCAGCGACAGTTCATCATGTTTGAACGTGCCCCATGAACGCACCATTTCCGACCAGGCGACACCGGGCTTTACCGGATATTCGAAATTGATGTCGGCATACATATGCTGTGCTTCGTCACCTGACAGGAACTCAACCAGTTTGATCGCATTTTCCATGTTGGGTGCATGTTTCATCAATGCCACACCGGAAATGTTCACATGGGTTCCACGATCCCCCTGATTGGGGAAGACAATGCGAACATCCTTGGCCGCCGGGGCCTTGTTCGGATCATCAAGCATCTTGCCGTAATAATAGGAATTGCCGATCGCAACATCGCAAACGCCCTGCGATACCGCTTCGATCTGATCGGTATCGGCACCCTGCGGCTTACGCGCCAGATTATCTTTAACTGCCGTCAACCAGGTCTTGGTATAGTCGTCGCCGTGATGAGCAATCATCGATGCAATAAGGGCAATGTTATAGACATGCATGCCCGACCGCACACAGATGCGGCCCTTCCATTTCGGATCGGCAAGGTCTTCGTAGGTCGTGATGGCATCAGGTGCCACACGATCAAGCGACGTATAAAAAACGCGCGCACGTGTTGTCAAACCAACCCAAAGCGCGTTTTCATCGCGGAAATTGGCCGGGATATTCGTGCTTAGAACATCAGTTGAAAGCGGCTGGGCAATATCCGCATCCACCGCATCCTGAATACGGCCAATATCAACAGTCAAAAGCAAATCAGCCGGGCCATTGCGGCCTTCATGCTTGATACGCTCCACCAAACCGCTTTGCGAAAACAGTGTATTGACGCGAATACCGGTTTCCTCGGTAAAGCGTTCAAACATCGGCTTGATCAGGAATGGCTGTCGCAGGGAATAGACATTGACCTCTTCTGCCGCAAAGGCAGGTTGCACCATTGAAAGTCCCATCGTCGCAGCAACGAGACCAAGGACGGTTTTGCGCAGAGAGATCATAAATGCCTCTTAGTGAATTGGCTGTGAGAAGACAGCAATTAGGAATGATTTGTATTTGCCTTCGCAGAACCTAATGTCCCTACCCCCTGATTTGCAAGTCCCAAAACCACATAGACGTTATGTTAAAGCATTGAACTGCGGACTTTCGCCCGACTTCTCCCCTGCGATCTGCCTGTCATCTTCAACGAAAAAAGGGATGGCGTGATGCCATCCCTTTTCGAAAATCGTGCTGTATCAAACAGTTTGATTATTCGTTGTAACCGATCTGATCGACCATTTTGATCGCGTCCGGCGACAGGCGCGCGATTTCTGCCAGCGACAGTTCATCCGCCTTGAAGGTGCCCCAGGACTTAACGTTCTCGGCCCATTCAACGCCCGGTTTGACCGGATATTCATAGTTTACTTCAGCATAAATCTGCTGCGCTACGTCACCTGCAAGGAATTCCATCAGCTTGACAGCGTTTTCCTGGTTCGGTGCGCTTTTGATCAGGCTCATGCCGGAAATGTTCATCGACATGCCACGGCCATCCTGGTTCGGGAAGACGATATTGACCGACTCAGCCCACGGGCGCTGCTCTTCGTTGTCCATCATCTTGCCGAAGTAATAGGTGTTGCCGATGGCAACATCACATTCGCCTTCTTTGATCGCTTTGACCTGACCACGGTCATTGCCCTGCGGCTTGCGTGCGAGGTTGTTTTTCAAACCTTCGAGCCACTCTTTGGCTTTTTCTTCGCCGTGAACAGCAATCATCGAAGCAAACAGTGCAACGTTATAAACGTGCGTGCCAGAACGGGTGCAGACCTTACCTTCCCATTTCGGGTCAGCCAGATCTTCGTAGGAGGTGATTTCACCTTCTGCGACGCGTTCTTTTGAGGCGTAGATCGCACGGCCACGCTGGGTCAGTGCGAACCAGTGACCTTCGGGATCACGAAGATGTGCCGGAATGTTAGCAGACAGAACATCGTTGGAAACGGCTTCGGTAACACCGGCGTCAACGGCCTGCTGGATACGGCTGATATCAACTGTCATCAGGATGTCTGCCGGGCTGTTGGCACCTTCCTGCTTGATGCGCTCAACCAGACCTTTTTCAGCAAAGATCACATTGACCTTGATACCGGTTTCAGCGGTGAACTTTTCAAACAGCGGCTCGACCAGAAATTCCTGACGCAGGGAGTAAACGTTGACTTCCTGTGCGCTGGCTGCGGTTCCGGCAAAGGCAACTGCACCAAGCACAGCACCACCGACAAACTTCCTGATATCCATCATGAACGATCCCTATTGAACTTTTCCATCAACTCGATTGCGTCGCACTATCATCGACTTTGCAAATCAGTTGCATCCGCGCTAGCAATTAAGTGCAAATGGCTCGCATTTCAACAAGGTTTCTCATCTTCCATTCAAAAAATGTGAATGAAATCACTTATTCGAACAATGGAATAAAAGGATAAAGCAGCGCGCGGGCGTTCAATCACAGAACGTTGAACGATCCGTCACTTGAAACCCGCCACGCGTCAAGGAACTCCTGATAGGCGGGAATATCCCCTGCCCGTTCCTCAAGCCACCCCACGGTCAGATTGATCGCATGGTTATAGCCATCATGATCGGTCAGGCCGGTATGAAGCGCATGGCGCAGATACAGCAAATAGGTATTCAAAACATCCGTCTCGCAATATCGACGAATGGCATCAACCTCGCCATTGTCATACATGTCTGACACCTTGCTGCCATCGACACCTGTCTTGCCCGGCAGATCAAGGGCGGCACAGACCTCGTTCATTTTGGTGCGTGCCGATGCGCCATAATCGGAAAGAACTTCGGCCAGATCGCAATGCCAGTTCGGCGCATAGCGTGACGTGTAATTTTCCCACTTGTTCGACGCCTGATGCAGCCAACGTGCCGTCACCCCATGCTTCATCGCGCGATATTTCAAAACCGGCAGATCAAAGCCACGACCATTGAAACTGACCAATCGCGGATAAAGCTTCCCGCAATAGGCAAAGAAGCCGTTCACAAGGTCCTTTTCCTCGGATGTCAGATCCCCACCCGACCGCAATTCTTCGATCTCATACATTTCGAGATCGCCGTCGCGCTGGATGGTCGCGCGCAGAAAACTGATCGCGACCACCTTGTGAAACGGTTGGCGGGCAAAGCCATTGCGACCGCTTGTGACCTCAAGATGATAGTCTTCAAGCATCTTGCGCCCGGTTTCGGGATCAGGTGCGGTTTCGCCAGTCAATTGCGGCAGGACGTCGATATCGGGCACGGTTTCGATATCAAAGACGAACAGACTGGAATGCATCATGGCTGGCCCCACTGGTTGGTTTTGCTCAACATAACGATATGCCGCGTCAATTTCACGGATTTATCGTGATCAGGAATTTGCAGTTTAGCTGACATCTCCTGCCATCCCTGTCAGGAGCAATCTGCAATGATGCCAATAACTAATCATGATCACGTCATGGTTATCTGACGTACTGGGGGTTGCATCACTTTTGACCCCACGGTTAAACTTGCCATACCTGTATCAGGGGCATCGTCTGGTTCGAAACAAGATCAACAAAAAGGCGAACCACGTGGACATCCAACCACAAGGACCATGCATTTGATGCGATTCCGGACCGCAACCACGAAGGGACAGAAGGATGAAAACCCTGCCTACCGGAGCCGCAATGCTTATGGCCGCTGGCCTTGCATTTACTTCCTTTTCGACAAGCGCACAGGCACAGGATGCCAGTTGTGAAATTGACCGGCCGGTGATGTTTGCCGGGCTCAATTACGACAGCGCGCTTTTCCATAATGCCGTTGCCCGCTTCATCATTGAAAAGGGCTATGGCTGTCAAACCGATGCCCTGCCCGGCGACGTCATTCCGCTTTTGACCGGTGCAGGCAAAGGTGATGTTGATGTCGTCATGGAAATCTGGCGCGACAATGTTGCCGATGCCTGGAAAAAGGCCGAGGCCGCTGGTTCTGTAAGCCAGATCGGGGTGAATTTCGATGACGCCATCGAAGGCTGGTTCGTACCAAGCTATGTTATCGAAGGTGACGCCGAACGCGGCATCGAACCGATGGCCCCTGATCTGAAATCGGTTGATGATCTGCCCAAATATGCCGATCTCTTCGAAGACCCCGAAGAACCGGGCAAAGGCCGCTTCTATAACTGCCCGTCGGGCTGGGTCTGTGAAAAGGTCAATTCATCAAAGCTTGGCGCTTACAAGCTTGATGAAAGCTTCACCAACTTCCGCCCTGGCACCGGTGCAGCCCTGTCTGCTGCCATTGCATCAGCGCATAAACGCGGTAAACCGGCCCTTTATTATTATTGGGGTCCGACCTGGGTGATGGGTCTTTATGACAGTGTTCGCCTTGAAGAACCGGTTTATGACAAGGCCATTTTCGATGCGCTGAAAACGGACGAAAACCCGACCAAGGCAACCGCCTACCCGCAAAGCACGGTGACGATTGGTGTGAACAACGACTTCAAAGCCGCCGCACCAAATCTGATCACCTTCCTGACCAACTACGAAACCAGCAACGCGCTGGTCTCTGAGATGCTGGCCTATATGCAGGAAAACAACGAAAAGCCTGATGGGGCAGCGATGTATTTCCTGAAATCCAAGCCGGATGTCTGGAAAGCGTGGGTGCCTGCGGATGTTGCAGCGCGCGTTGAAAGTGCGATGTAAGCAATTCAGCCGCTAAATCGCTTAAACACCCCGCAGGAGAAATCTTGCGGGGTGGTTTGTTTGGCAAATAAGTACATCGAATTGCGGACAAGCTAGTTTTGTCGCAGCACTTCCTGATCCGCCGCAAGCTGGCAATGCGTCAGGCGTTTAAATCGCCACTCGGCCCAAAGCCGATAGACAAGGTTTGCGCTCTGTCGAATACCCGGCAGAGCAACGACAGCAGCCAAAACACGCCACTTGCTTAATTGTCGCCAAATGAGAATAAAGGCGTCAGCCCCGGCGTGCCATTGCCCGTCTGCGTCCAAGGCACGCATCTGCTTTAAAGCTTGGACATGTGAAATGCCGTGCTTTTCAAGATCACCGGCATGCTCCGTGATGTCCCGCCAATCGAAAACACCGCTTGGTGCGATCTTGCGGTAATAGTTGATTTCGCGCGTGCACAGACCGCATTTTCCATCAAAGAACACAGTGATCATCGCAACCTCTTGGAAATGCCAGCGTCGTTAAGAGCTACGGGCATGACGGACGATTGGATTATGGCGCATGGGAACAGGTCGCGCAAAACCTTCGCCACAAAAGACCCGTAACGCCACACTGCGTCACGCACACGACCAAAAGATGTCAGGAGATGTCAGTCAGGGGGCGATTTACGGTCGCGCGTGCCAAATGATCTTGTTAGGCTCTTACGCTCATTGATTTTTTGAGCAGATCGGGCCGGTTGCGCCATGTTTCCAGAACAGTTGAATGTGCCTTTGGGCAAGTGGGTCAATCAGTTTGTTGATTGGCTGGTGATCAATTATGGCGCGACGTTTGAGGCCTTTGCCGACAGTTTACTGACCGTTTTGGTTGCGTTGGAGCAGGTATTGCGCGGCGCGCCCTGGTGGGTGGTTTTGATCGCCATTGCTGCCATCACCTGGCATGCCAGCAAGAACTGGAAACTGGTTGCTGGTTTGGTGATCGCGATGTTTGCCATTGGCACATTGGGCTTGTGGGACAAGGCGATGCAGACCCTGGCCCTGATGATTGTCGCGACATCACTTTCGGTTCTGATCGGCATTCCGGTCGGGATTGCCATGGCGATGTCCAATCGCCTGCGCGCGATTATGCTGCCGATCCTTGATACTATGCAAACCATGCCAAGTTTCGTGTATCTGATCCCTGCACTGATGCTGTTTGGCTTGGGCAAGGTTCCGGCGATCCTCGCCACCGTGATTTATGCGGCACCACCTGTGATGCGTTTGACCGATTTGGGTATTCGATTGGTCGATCCGGAAGTTCTGGAAGCTTCACGTTCATTCGGGGCCAGCCGCAAACAAATCCTGTTTGGTGTGCAGTTACCCCTTGCCCTTCCCAACATCATGGCCGGGATCAATCAGACGACGATGATGTCGATTTCGATGGTGGTGATTGCATCAATGATTGGCGCGCGCGGACTTGGTGAACAGGTCCTGATGGGGATTCAGCGTCTTGATGTTGGCGCAGGCATGGAAGCCGGGATTGCGATTGTGCTTTTGGCTGTGGTGTTTGACAGGATCGGTCAGGCCTATGGCAAGCGATCACAACGTTCGCACAGCACGGAGGACGCATGATGAGCTATATCGAAATCCGCAATATTTTCAAAATCTTCGGCCCCGATCCAAAATCCGCACTTGAACTCGCCAAGGGTGGCTCGGACAAGGATGAGATCCTTGCAAAAACCGGTCACACGGTTGGCCTTCATGACGTGTCGTTATCAATCGAACAGGGTGAGACATTCGTTGTCATGGGGCTCTCGGGATCGGGCAAATCGACCCTGATCCGGCATCTTAATCGTCTGATCGATCCGACGGCGGGTGAAGTTTCATTTGGCGGGGAAGATATCCTGTCGATGGATATCCCGACGCTCAATGCCTTTCGCCGCAAGCGGCTTGGCATGGTGTTTCAGCGCTTTGGCCTGCTGCCCCATCGCAACGTGATGGATAACGTTGCCTATGGGCTGGAAATCCAGGGTGTGGCGCGGAAAGAACGCGAAGCCGCCGCATCAAAATGGATTGAGCGGGTTGGCTTGGCCGGGTACGAGGCCAAATACCCCGATCAGCTATCAGGCGGTATGCAGCAGCGCGTTGGTCTTGCCCGGGCTCTGGCGACGGACCCCGAAGTTCTTTTGATGGATGAGGCATTTTCAGCCCTTGATCCGCTGATCCGATCTGACATGCAAGATGAGCTGATGAAGCTTCAGGCGGAGCTTCACAAGACGATTGTCTTCATCACCCATGACCTTGATGAAGCACTTAAGATCGGCGATCGCATCGCCATTCTGAAAGATGGGAAACTGGTGCAAGTCGGGCGGCCCGAGGAAATCGTCCTTCGTCCTGCTGATGATTATGTGCAGGCCTTTACACGCGATGTGAACAGATCAAAGGTTCTGCGCGCACGGTCAATTATGGAGCCGATTGGCAATGGAGATATCATTGCCAATGACCTTCCGGCGATCGCCGCCGATGCGAGACTTGCAGATATTTTGCCCGTCGCATTGGCAAACGGAACCAGCATGGCGGTTGTGAATGCGCAGCAAACGCCAATTGGGATCATCAAGACCGAACAGGTTATTTCTGCACTTGATGCGTGATCATGGTTGCTTGAATGGATGGTCGGATCGGGGTACCATTTTCTTGACATAGGATAGTTATAAACTGGTCTTTAAGTTTATAAATTCTCACGCAAACAGAGCGTGCATATGATCATTTTGACCGACCATGAAGACCTTCCGGATTTGCCATCCAGCATTCTGGGATTTGTCGTTGAAATCGCATCGCTGGCTACGCCATTGCCGCGCCCGCCCTGTGTACTTGTGATCGATATTGATCTGGGCGATACCGCAGCACTTGGTGAAGTCAGCGCTGTGCTTAAGGGCCTGCCGCGCGAGACAATCAAGGTCTTTGCGATTGACGCCAAAAGCCGCCGGCAGGAGCTTCAGGCCAATTCGCTTGGCGCGAATATGACGGTCCCCCGACCGCTTAATGAACTTGCCTTGGCGCGGGTGATTGAAAAGCAGATCCATAGCGACAGAAACACACCACCCTCATCGCGCGCGGTCGTCGGCAATGCGGCGCAGGCCCTTGCCGATGCGTTTGAAATGATCACGCAAAATTCTGATATCGACATTGATCGCATCAGCCAATCCGGCGCCGAAATCGCCGATACAGTCGGATCACTTGGCGTCGAAGATTGGCTGACGACGGTTCGGATTTATCATCAGTCAACATTCCAGCACATCCTTCTTGTGACCGGGATAGCGGTCGGCTTTGCCAAGGCAACAGGCATGAGCTTTGAAGACACGGTCAAGCTTGCCAATGCCGGGCTTTTACATGATATCGGCAAGGTCGATATTCCCGCCGAAATTCTCAACAAGCCGGGGCAGTTGACGCCCGATGAGTTTGAAGTCGTCCGCAAGCATCCCCTGATCGGTTATCAGATGCTGGCCGCCCAAGGTGGCCTTCCGGTCGATGTACTTCATGCTGTGCGCCATCATCACGAATTTCTCGATGGCACCGGTTATCCTGACGGCCTGGCGGGTAAGGAAATCCCGGATCTGACGCGTATTTTGACCGTGTGCGACATCATGGGCGCGTTGCTTGAACGGCGCCCCTATAAGGAGCCCTATAGCCTTAAGAAGGCATTCGGGATTTTGATGGGGCTCGCTGATGCCGGGAAAGTCGAAAAGGCCTTGGTGATGGCTTTGGCACGGTCGATGGATACGGCAAAACCCATGATGGGTCATCCGGCAATTGTCGCCCGTGCATCCCTGACACCGCTTTACATCACCTGAAGAAGATCAAACCAAACTTCAACCAATCAAGTCGTCTCAACGACTTTGCAACGCCGGAAGTAGCGAACCATCTTGTCTTCCACGTTGGCCTGATCGCCCTGGTGAATGATGCGATACATACCGCTTGCAAGCGCACCTGTATGATCGGTGGCAACAATCATCCATAAAAACCCGTTTTCATCAGCCCGTGCGCGATCACGGTTTGATGGCAACGCATTACCATTGGGATGGGAATGGAAGCATCCGACAACCGTTTCGCCATCCTGGCGGGCGGTGCGGTAGCTATCAATCAGGGTTTGCGGATCAATCTCGAAGGTTTTAAGCGGGTCTGTTGCAACGTTGCGCGCGGCAACAACGCGATGAATGCGGTTTGGGCTGTCTTGATCTGCGATCAGAAGGCCGCAGCATTCCTCGGGCCATTGCAGGGCGGCAAGGTCGCGGATTTCATCATGCAGGCGTGTTGAAAGCATCACGGCATTATCCGCAGTGCCGTTGGCATGTTTCTGATTGCTCACGCCCTGCCCGTCCGCCATGGCAAGCCCTGCCCTTTTGTTGCGTCTTATTGCGCTGTTGGTTGAAGCAAAATACGTCCAAGAACCGACTTGTCTGCAAGCGAGATGACCACAAGTCGCGCACCTGCCCCATCCGGGCCCTCGATGTGAACGGTCGCCTGATTGCCGTCAATGGCATAGCTGACCAGTTTCTCGCCCGGTTCGATGTCAATGACGATATCGCCAAAGGCTGAAAGCATCTGCGGGGCCAGCATCACTTCAACCATATCACCAGCAACCGGAACGGATGGCGTTGAGGCCGTTTGGGACGCACCATCGTCCTTGGCATTCTTATCAAGTGACAGGCCATAGGCGACAAGCCCAATGCCAATCACGATCAAAAGCCCCATGAACGCAACCAAAGCCTTAACTACACGCATCGTATTTCCAACTGACAAAACCGGGTGAAAGCCGCATGCTCGGCAAACGCTACCGCGCATATAGAATATAAACCAAGGCCATAGCGACAAGCACGCGCAATTGCAAGATGACAACGACAATCGCACATATTGGCAGATGATTGATGTGAAACGGATCAAACGTGCTTGGCTCTAACGTTTGTACACAAGTCATTTGATCATGTCGCAATTCGTTGCAATCCGGTGCAAAGACGCTAAAAGCTGCACACCATCTAATCCCAATTGGAAATCAACCGCGATCCGATGTCTGATGAACTGAGCTATACCGCGACAAGCGAAGATGAAGGTGCGCGCCTTGATAAGGTGCTGGCAACTGCATGGCCAGATCAGTCGCGTTCGCGGATCAAGGCATTGATCGAGGACGGGCAGCTTAGCCTGAACGGTCAGCCCGCCCGCAAAATGTCGACCAAGGTCAAGGAAGGCGATGTCTTTAACCTGACAATCCCACCGGCCGAGGCAGCGGAACCTGAACCAGAAGACATCAAGCTTGATGTTCTTTACGAGGATGATGACCTTCTGGTGATCAACAAGCCAGCCGGGATGGTTGTCCATCCTGCCGCGGGAAATGAAAGCGGTACGCTTGTAAACGCCCTTCTGGCGCATTGCGGCGATAGCCTGTCAGGGATTGGCGGGGTCAAGCGCCCAGGTATTGTCCATCGACTGGATAAAAACACCAGTGGCGCAATGGTGGTTGCAAAGAACGATACGGCACATCGCGCACTTTCGACCCTGTTTTCCGAGGATAAGGAAAACATCGACCGGGCATACCTTGCGGTTGTATGGGGCGTTCCGCGCCCGTTAGAGGGCAAAATCGAGGGAAACATTGGCCGCAGCCCGAAGAACCGCAAGAAGATGACAGTGCTTAAATCTACGGGAAAATACGCACTAACTCATTACAAAACACTGCAAATTCGCGACAACTCGTTGGCATCCCTGGTCGAGTGCCGCCTTGCAACCGGGCGTACGCATCAAATCCGGGTGCATATGAGCCATATCGGGCACTCACTTGTTTGTGATCCAGTTTACGGTCGCAATAGAACTGTTCAAAAGTGCAACTTTAAGACGCAAGAGATTTTGAACGCATTCAACAAACAGGCTCTACACGCCAGAACGCTTGGATTTGTGCACCCCAGGACCGGGGAGTATATCTCGACCACTGCCCCCCTGCCGGAAGACCTTTTGGAGCTGATCGAGAGCCTAAACCTATCCCTAGGAATAGGAGCACCTAACCTTTAAGTCGTAAAACTCATTGACGAGTTCTAATACTCCCGTATACCCTGATTCAAGTGCTAGGGGATAACAGCACTTTATCGAAGCATAACGGGAGGCTTCAATGAAACAAGGAAATGCTCTTCCAGTAATCTCTCAAGATGGTCTGACTGTCTACTTGCAGCGTATCCGCCGTTACCCGATGCTTACCCCTGAACAGGAAACGACGTACGCCTGTGATTTTCGTGACAAGGATTGTGACAAGTCCGCGGAAAGACTGATTACCAGTCACCTTCGGCTGGTTGCCAAGATCGCCATGAGTTATCGCGGTTATGGCCTGCCTTTGAATGAATTGATTTCCGAAGGCAATGTCGGCTTGCTCCAGTCCGTTAAACGCTTCGACCCTGACAAGGGTTTCAGACTTGCCACCTATGCTATGTGGTGGATCCGTGCAGCCATTCAGGAATACATCCTTCATTCCTGGTCGCTTGTGAAAATGGGCACGACTGCTGCACAGAAAAAGCTTTTCTTCAATCTTCGCAAACTCAAAAGCCAGATGCAGGCGATTGATGAGGGGGATCTGTTGCCAGAACAGGTCGAGCTCATCGCCACCAAGCTGAACGTTTCCGAAGATGATGTGATCATGATGAACCGCCGCCTCGCAGGGCCGGACCATTCATTGAATGCGCCGGTAAGGATTGAAGGCGACGGCGAATGGGTCGACTGGATCGAAAGCGACGATGAAGACCAGGAAACCCTGTATGGCAAACGCGAAGAATTCTTGCAGCGCATGAACATGCTGAAAAGTGCGATGTCGCATCTTAACGATCGCGAACGCGACATTTTGACGCAGCGCCGCCTGCTTGAAAGCCCGGTAACGCTTGAGAACCTTAGTGTTGCTTATGGCATCTCGCGCGAACGTATTCGCCAGATTGAAGTGCGCGCCTTTGAAAAAGTCCGCAAATCGATCCATAGCGATCTGCCACACTAATAATCATCACCCTCTTCCCCCCTTTGCAACGAACTGCGGCGGACAAGATGTCCGCCGCTTTTTTGTTTGCCTGTCCGGAATGTAAAGTGTGATTTCGGATCAATTGCCGGATCGGTCGACTTCCTTGATCAGGCTATCGCCCCAGGTCTTGATCAGACTGCGCTGCTTTTTACGAAGCTCCCCCACCCGACGTTGGGCAGAAAGGTTCAACACATTGGCAACGATGGGTGGCATGGCCAGATAAAGCAACCAGCCAAGACCGGCTGCGCCATACATGATCGAAAGTGCCAAGGGCTGGAAAATCTGCTGGGTTGCACTGCCAACCGTTTGGGATGGCACCTGCCACAGCTCAAGGATATAGGGCGCGACACCTGAAAAGTTCAGACCAAACACACAACGCGCCATAGTACGGCCCGGGCTGCGGTCAAAGATGAAGGCCACCATGGATGGCAACAATCCGACTACCAGCGTGATGAAGGTCGGCAATGCGACCATGAACAGCAAAACTGCTGATGCAACCACCGACAAACCGGAAAATGCGCTGCGGCCCTTTTTGGGGCTTTTACCTTTTGCCATGTCGATCCCTTAGAAGATGTGCATCAAGAACAATGCCGACACTGTCAGCAACGCAATCATGGTCGACGCAAAGGCCGCGGCCTGCTGTCCGACCTTTTCGGCCAGTTCAAGTCGTGCTGGCCCTGACAATTCAAGGTCAAACACTTCGCTTTCGGCTTCGGAATATTCCGTCACAGCCTCGACAAATTCGGACTGATCCTTGCGCCGTTCCTGTTCGTCGTTGATCAGATTGTAAAGCTCGACCAGATTGCCGCGCTTGGCCAGTTTTGGAATTTCGGTTTCCACCCGTTCCCGGCGCGCTTTGCTGTGAAAGACCTTGATCGCCGGTTCCATCAGACGCGCAACCCAGTGCGACAAGTTGTTAAGGTTATCTGGCCCGTGGCGCCATTGAACGATGGCAAGCATGCTAATGATCGCGCGGCTATATTCCACCTCGTCCGACGGATTTTGCATCGCCATCAACTGGCTTTCAACGTCATCTTCAAGGCGGGTCGCGATGAAGGCCGCGATATGGCGATCAACCGGCCAGCTATCCTCGGATGCACTTTCAGCTGCTTTTTCCAACGCGGGCAGAAGCTGCGAGATGCTGACAACATATTCCTGTTCGATCAGCGGACTTAGGCAATGCTGATTGCGCACAACGGCATAGAGGCAACGCTCATATCCATAACCAGCACTTTGCTGCTGGATGTAGTAACGCATGTTTTTGTAAAGCTGCTGAAGCTTTTGAACTTCCGGGCTGTAGCCTTCTTGGCGGCTGAACCAGAAGGACGGAATATCGCGCACAATCACATCAGCAAAACGCTGCGGCCCGCGACCATGCTGCACGTCGTATGACAACATGAAACCAAGCCCATCGACCATGGCAGCAAAGCCCTTGAACCGGATCGGCCCGGTCGGATCCATAATCAGGATAGAGCGGGCCACAAGGACATCTTCCGCAGATCGCTTGTCCGCCCCGGCCCATTGCAATTGCCGCATGGCATCGGCCATGGCCTTGGCGCGTTCGTTATCACCAAGACCACGGCGCAGCCAAATTTCGACCGTCCCGTCACGCAATGGCGCCAGCGAACTGACCCAATTCTTGGCAATCCCTTGTGCCAGTGATCGGCAGGTATAATAGTCGCGGCCCGAAAGGTTTTGCGACCGTGCGGCACGCTTTTCGGTATTGGCCTGAACCGGTTTGGTGCGGCGTCCGTCGATCCAAGCATTGAGCTCGGCAAATCCCCAGCGTTCTTCCGGGTCATCACACAAAAGCCCGCGGACCGGCTCGATCAGGATCAATGGCAGTTTTTCATTTGACGCGATGGCCTGGAACGAGCCCTTTGCAAGCTTCAGCTCCATGATTTCAAGATCGTCCATCTTCTTAAGCGGCTGGCGACCAATCCCAAGTTCCGCCAAAGTCACGCCCAGCGCATAAAGATCATCTGAAAGCGAACCCGTACCACGTCCGGCCGGATCGGCACTCATACGAGAGGTCGGTTCATACACCAAGGGCTGCGAATAGCCCGGCGGTCCACCGGCGCAATCACCAAGCACGACCTTTTCACGCATGACATCGGCAAAGAACAGGTTGCTTGCACGTACATTTCGGTGTGACAGCCCCTTTTCACCAAGGGTCTGCAAGACATTCATCAGCGGCTCAACGACCACTGTCGCAATGTCATGTTCATCAATCGCAAGCTTCTTGTCGCGAACCGTGACCTTGCCGCCCGGTGGCTTTTCAAAGAACAGCACCATGGTGTTGCGCCCAAAGGGCGGCCAATAAGCGACTTCGCTATCAAGCAGGTCGATCTGACCGGCCAGATGCATGCCGGTCAAAAACGTGATGTGGTCATGGCGGGTCGGAAGAACCGGATCGGTTACAACGGCAAAGGCACTGCCTTCATCACGGCGCAGGTTATCTGCCGTATAGGCCTTGCAATGGCCCATGTCGAATTCTGGCATGCGCAAATCAAGGAACACACGGAAATTGCCGATTTCGACACTTTTTCCGGTGCCAGCAATCGGGACTTCTTCGCCAAGACCAAGCGCCTCGTCAGATTTATCATCGGCATCCGCGCCGCCGCCCGGTGCATCCATCACCGGATCTTGCGAAGAACCGTTCGAAACTTCCTGTTCCTGATCTTCAGCTTGCTCTGCCATGATCCCGATATTTCTTTATACGTTATCATTCTTTGGGGACGCGGAAATTCTGCTGCGCAGTCATCCTGACATACCCAGCAGTACGGTACCCTCAAAAGGTTGATAAAACGATACTTCTGATAGTCGACCGGGGCAAGCTGTTATCAGGTCAGACACATTCGACAACTCTGACCAAATCATTCATTTCACAAACAAAAAAGCCACCAGTCGCAACTGGTGGCTTTTGCAATGTTCTGCGTGAACAGAAACTTATGCGCTGAACGGGTCGTGAACCAGAATGGTGTCGTCACGTTCCGGGCTGGTCGACAGCAGCGCAACCGGTGCTTCGATCAGTTCTTCGATGCGGCGAACATATTTGATCGCAGCAGCCGGAAGATCGGCCCAGCTACGTGCACCCATGGTGGTTTCGGACCAACCTTCAATGCTTTCGTAAACCGGCTTGGCTTTCGCCTGCAGACGCTGGTTTGCCGGCAGATGGTCGTAGATTTTGCCATCAATGTCATAGCCGGTGCAGATCTTGATTTCTTCAAAGCCATCAAGAACGTCAAGCTTGGTCAATGCGATGCCGGTGATGCCGTTAACCTTGACCGACTGACGGACAAGGGCTGCATCAAACCAACCACAACGACGCTTACGACCAGTGACAACACCGAATTCATGGCCACGCTGACCAAGACGCTCGCCATCTGCGTCAAACAGCTCAGACGGGAACGGGCCTTCACCAACACGGGTGGTGTATGCCTTGGTGATACCCAGAACATAGCCAACGCCCGACGGGCCCATACCAGAACCAGCAGCAGCCTGACCCGAAACGGTGTTCGACGAGGTCACGAACGGATAGGTGCCGTGGTCGATGTCAAGCATTGTGCCCTGAGCACCTTCAAACAGGATACGCTTACCAGCTTCTTTGAACTGGTTGAGCGACTTCCAAACGGTGTCAGAGAACGGCAGGATTTTCGGCGCGATTTCCTTGAGCTGAGCAAGAAGCTCTGCACCATCGACTTCCGGCTGACCAAGGCCACGCAGAAGCGCATTATGGTGGGTCAGAAGGTTTTCGACCTTCGCTTCAAGAAGATCGGTATCAGCCAGATCACCAACGCGGATCGCGCGGCGGCCAACACGGTCTTCATAAGCCGGGCCGATACCACGACCGGTGGTGCCGATCTTGTTGTCGCCCGAAGCAGCAGCTTCACGTGCGCGATCCAGATTGCCATGCAGCGGCAGGATCAGGCAGGCATTTTCAGCCAGACGCAGGTTTTCCGGGGTGATGTCAACGCCCTGCTCTTTCAGGCGGCCGATTTCAGCAAGCAGCGCCCACGGATCAACAACAACACCGTTGCCAATCACAGAGAGTTTGTTCTGACGGACGATACCTGACGGCAGCAGGCTCAGTTTATAGGTGGTTCCGTCGATCACCAAAGTATGACCGGCGTTATGACCACCCTGGAAACGCACAACGACGTCTGCCCGTTCAGACAGCCAGTCGACGATCTTGCCTTTACCTTCGTCCCCCCACTGGGAACCGATCACGGCAACATTGGTCATCGCAAAACTCCTTGCGCGATAAAAAGTTCGTTCGATTAGGCGTTCAGCGGCACGACTTGGCCGCCAAGATAAATGTAGTCACAGCCCATGCCGCGTGCTTCGATGCGTGCGGCTTGTTCTGTTTTGGCTTCTGCCGCACCTTCAAGTGCAGCAACCGTGTAATGACCTTCGGCGCGCAATTTGCGTGCTTCACGCTGCGGCGTACCAAGCGGAAGGTAAACACGTTCAACCGGTTCTGCGTCCGGAAGTCCGCGCAGAATACTATCCATATAAAGCGACATGCCTGTTGCGGCCTCGCCCGATGCGCCGCCTGCACGGTAACGGCCACCACGGCCGATCTCACCTCGCACATTGCGTGCAAACAAGGTAAAGCTGACACCGGTTTGATAGCGGAAACCAGCCATCTCGACCGGATCAATGGTCAGGGCTGCTTCAAGACCCGATGCCAAGACACGCTCTGCAACGTCAATCAGACGATAAAGTTCTTCAGACGCACCAAGCGGCAGTTCAAGCTTCTTAAGCTTCGGCAATGCGGTCTGTGCCGGGCCTGCGGCCTCCAACAATGCGACCAAAACGTCTGTTACCTTGCCATCGATCCCGCGAAGGGCTGCGACGTCACGACGCTCAAGCGCCTCGGTCAGTGCTTCGCGGTCATCGCGCGATACGCCAAAGGCATCAAACAGGCGGACCGGCAAAGTCGGCAGGTTCAGGTCAACCGACACATCGGCGAGACCGATGCACTCAAGTGCCTCAAGCGCAAGCAGGACAATCTCGGTATCAGCCGCCGCACTGGAAACACCGATCAGTTCAGCACCTACCTGTGCGAACTGACGTTCCGGGCGCAGATGAGAACCCTTGATCCGAAGAACATCACCGGAATAGGACAAACGCAGCGGACGCGGCGCATCACCCAATCGGGTCGCAGCAATTCGGCCAACCTGCGGGGTCATGTCGGAACGAAGCCCCATCATGCGGCGCGATTCCGGATCCATAAGGCGGAATGTCTGGGTTGCGAGTTCTGGTGCAGCACCTTCAAGCAGGCTTTCTTCAAACTCGACTAGCGGTGTTTTCACGCGGTCGTAGCCTGCATGTGCCAGACTGGCCATCAGCTTTTCACGGATTTCAGCTTCCCGTGCAGCGGTTCCTGGCAGGACATCCTGCAGGCCGGCGGGCAAAAGAGCTTTCCTGGCGAGTTCGGTCATGTTGTGTGCTTTCCGGACTGGGCGCGCAAATTCGATCTGATGGCGTCCCGAGTTTTACTCAAGGCTGACTATCCGGTAGCGGTTACTACCGCGTTGTGCCGGACAGAGCAACGGGGAAAACCCCTAAAACGCAAATAATACGTACGAAATATCTATTCGCCAGCGGCGAATTCGGCTTTTACGACCGAATATGCCCAATCAAGCCACGGCAAAAGCGCCTTGATATCGCTGGGTTCCACGGTCGCACCACCCCAAATCCGAAGACCTGCCGGCGCGTCGCGATAACCGTTGATATCAAGTGCAACATTTTCCGCTTCGAGAATCTGGGAAATCTTTTTCGGCAGCGCTGCCTGCTGATCTTCGGACAAACCAAGCGCCCAAGGATCGATAATCTTGATGCACATCGACGTGTTTGATGCTGTTGCCGGGTCTTCCGCAAGGTCCGCCGCCCAGTCACTGGTCGCAAGCCACGCATCAAGATGTGCACGGCTTTCACGGGTGCGGTTCAAAAGCCCTTCCAGCCCACCAATCGAATCTGCCCATTTCAGGGTATCAATCGCGTCTTCGACAACCAGCATCGATGGCGTATTGATGGTTTCACCGCGGAAAATACCATCAATCAGCTTGCCACCCTTGGTCATGCGGAAGATCTTCGGCATCGGCCAAGCGGGGCTATAGCTTTCAAGGCGCGCGACAGCGCGCGGGCTCAGGATAATGATCCCGTGACCACCCTCGCCGCCCAGAACCTTCTGCCAGCTATAGGTTACGACATCGAGCTTGTCCCACGGCAGTTCCATGGCAAAGATCGCCGAGGTCGCATCGCAAATGGTCAAACCTTTGCGATCATAGGCAATCCAGTCACCATTGGGAACACGCACACCCGCTGTCGTACCGTTCCAGGTAAAGACAACGTCGCGATCAAAATCGACCGATGCCAGATCCGGCAGTTTGCCGTAATCGGCCTCAAGCGTTCTGACATCGTCAAGTTTAAGCTGTTTGATCACGTCACTGACCCAGGTCGAGCCGAAGCTTTCCCACGCCAGCATGTCCACACCGCGCGCGCCCAGCATCGACCACAGCGCCATTTCAACAGCCCCGGTATCCGATGCGGGCACAACACCCAGCAGATATTCATCAGGCAGTTTCAGCATCTCGCGCGAACGATCAATGACCTCTTCCAGACGCTGCTTGCCAAGTTTGGATCGATGGGAACGACCAAGAATTTCCGTTTCCAGTGCCGATGCGGACCAACCCGGGCGTTTTTTGCACGGACCCGACGAAAAGTTCGGGCTGGTTGGACGGCTATCGGGCTTTGCGAAAGCGGTATTCTCGGCAGTCTGGGCCATCGGTATATTCCTGATCATAAAGAACAACCCAACCTGATCATGACAGATCAAATTAGGGGGCTGATCCTATTGAGAGAAAGGCAAAAGTCAAACGCCTTCCACACAAACGGGCCAGCCAATTTTGCATGGCTGGCCCGTTTGTGTTGAGAAGGTTATACGCAGTTGCACGCAGAGCGAAAATCACGACTTAGAACGGGATTTCGTAATACCAGGGCGCAAAGATGCTAAACGCAATCCAAAGCAGGATAATCAGCGGCGTCCCGGCCTTAAGGAAGTCGATAAACCGATAGTGGCCTGGACCCATGACAAGCAGGTTGGTTTGATAGCCAACTGGTGATGCAAACGAACAGTTTGCAGCCATCACCACCGCAATCGCAAAGACATGTGGCGGCACGCCAAGTTGCTGCGCCATGCCAATCCCGATCGGCGTAAACAGAACCGCACAGGCATTATTTGACAGCACGTTGGTAAAGGCCGCGACAATCAGGAAGAACAGCGAGAGGATCACGGGTGCTGGCGCGCCACTGGTTGCTGCCAAGAGCTGATCTGCAACAAATTCGGCACCACCTGTCAATTGCAATGCGTTACCCAGCGCCAAGGCAGCCGCCACCAGCAGGACAATCTTGCGATCAATCGCACGTGACGCCTGACGCAAGTTCAAGGCGCCGGATGCGATCATAAGCCCCGCCCCGATGAAGCTTGAAACCATGATCGGAACAATGCCGGTCGCGGCGAGCGCAATGACACCAAGGAAGATGGTCGCGGCACGGCGAGCATGGAACGGACGCGGCAAGGTGCGCGTCGACCATTCCAGCAAGACCACGTCGCGAATGGTGCGAAGTGCTTCAACATCTTCCGACCGGCCCTGCACCAGAAGAACGTCACCAGCTTCGAGGCGGATTTCCGTCATCTGGGTACGGATCATGCGCGACCGGCGCTGAATGCCCAACACAAGGCACTTGTACTGATAACGGAAACCGATTTGCTCAAGGTTAAAGCCAATCAGGCGCGAGCCCGGCGGTAACATAACCTCTGCCAGAAGCTGCGTTGATTTCTGCGGGGTTTCTTCCCCGTCACCGTTTACGGATGCTGCATCGGCATGCAGCAGGCCCGGATCTTTTTGCAGGGCTTCGGTAAGTGCCTTACGCGTTGCCGCAACCACCAAAACGTCACCGGCCTGAATTTCCATATCGTCTTCAAACGGTGGCAGCTCTGCATGTTCGCGGCGCACGATCATTTGAATGGTGATGTTTGGCAGATTTTTGAAGAAACCCGCGACCGGGCGCGTGCCGATCATTTGCGACGCCGGGCCAACTGTGATCTGGGCAATGAATTGCTTGCCGCTGCTATCAGGATTGGCAAGCTTGCTGCGCATGGATGCCAGTGCGGGCAGAAGACGCGGCGCGATCAACAGAACATAAACAAAACCGGTTAGCGCCAAGACACTGCCAATCACGGTGAATTCAAAGAACTCAAGCCCTGGCATGCCAAGCTCGATCAACGAGCTTGAGACCAAAAGGTTGGTCGACGAACCGATCAAGGTCGTCATGCCCCCGAGGATCGCCGCATAGGAAAGCGGGATCATCAGCGATGATGGTGAACGTTCAATACGCTCGGCAAGCGCTTGAATAATAGGGATAAAGATAACGACAACCGGGGTGTTGTTCAGGAATGCCGACATCAGCATTACAACAAACAACCCGATGAAAATCGCAACAGATGCGTTCTTGCCGCCATGTTCGGTGATCAAACCGGCGATGTAGCTGACACCACCGGTTAGAACCATCCCTTGCCCGACAACAAGCAGCGATAGCACTGTAAGCAATGCCGGATTAGCAAAGCCAGACATAATGGTACCGGCGCCCAGAAGGTTTTCACCATCGGCATCCAAAAGCGGGAAGAATTCGAAAAACAGCAACAGGGTTGCAATCAGCGCCATGCTGGTCAGTTCGAGCGAAATACGCTCCAGCCCATACAGGACAAGCGATCCGGCAACCAGCGCCAGAACCACCCACATCTGCATCGGCGTCGCAGAACTGGCGACAACACTTTCGATCACGATATATCTTCCCCTGTAAAACCAGCACCTTTGTGGTTTTCCGCCCACGGTTTGGTCCGTGTGACGCGCCCACATTCGTCGTATTTTGCCTTTACTTAGACGAAAGCCCTATGGCCGGGTCAATAAAAAAACAAAGCCAAACCAGTTCAATGCGGATTAATCGGTAGACCGAAGCACTTAAAACCAAATCAGATTTTTCGACACTCAGACAGCAAAAAGCGGGCAACATCACTGCTGCCCGCCTTAGGATAATCATGCATGAACTTGGGTGTGATCAGGCTGCAACGACGATTTCGCCCTTAAGGTACAAAACGGCCTCGCCCTTCAGATGGACACGATCACCATCCAACGCACAGGCAACAACACCGCCGCGCTTGGACGCCTGATAGCCAACCACATCATTCTGACCAAGCTTCTCGGCCCAATAAGGTGCGACCACGCAATGCATGTAACCAGTCACTGGGTCTTCATCGATGCCGATTGCCGGAACAAAGAAACGTGAAATCATATCAATTCCGGTCTTATCACCCGGTGCCGTGACAATCACACCACGTCCGGCAAGTTTGCCAAGCGTCGACATATCAGGCACCATTTCACGCACAATCTTGGCGTCATCGTAAACTGCGACAATGTCCGTATCACGGCTGTTGACCACATAGGTCTCAACCGGCTTTGCACCGCCAAGGGCTGTGATGATTTCGTTCGTCATCGGTTCTGGGCGAACCGGTTGTTTGGGGAAGTTCAAAACAATCGCATCCCCATCACGACGTGCCGTCAGAATACCGCTTTTGCTTTGCAGACGGATCACATCACCCGCAAAACCAAGCTGGTTGAAAATCACAAAGGCACTGGCAAGGGTCGCATGCCCGCAAAGCGGCACTTCGACTGTCGGCGTAAACCATCTGATATGGAAATCCGCTTCATCTGCATCTTCGCACGGAATGAAAAATGCAGTTTCCGACAGATTGTTTTCCATCGCGATTTTCTGAAGCACGTCATCGAATAGCCACTCTGTCAGCGGCACAACTGCCGCCGGATTTCCTGCAAACAGCATTTCGGTGAAGGCATCAATCTGATAGATCGGCAAAGTCTGGGTGGTCATGGTCTTATCCTGAGGTCGGGCACGTTTGATGTGGTTAGGGTCAGGACCTAATTAATTTGATTTGAATGGCAGAGCTTCTATTTGTGAAATCCAAGGAAAATCCCGCCGAGCGGTTTGGTATCCCGGTCAAGGGGTTTGACGTCGGAGTTTGCAAATAGAAGCTCTGTCCTTCGGATCGGCCAGATTTGCACGGGTTACTTTGTCGCAAAACCTTGAAAGATGTATATCTTCCAGCGGTTTTGCTTCGCGTATCCGCACAAATCTGACCGACCATTCGAACCAAATTAATAGGTCCTGACCCTAGATATCGTTTTGACACCCAACCACATTTGTCATCTTTTATAAAACAGAATCAATTGCCTGTTTAATGATCACAAGATCATGATCCTGGGTGCGCCAGCTTGAAAACGCCGCCCGGAAACCGAACCGACCGTTATAGATTGTGGGGGTCATAAACAGCTTGCCAGTCGCATTGATCTTTTCAAGCAGCGCGCGGTTCTGATCATCATCACCCAGAGATGTAAACATGGTGACGTTCAGTTTTGGCTCGCTCAGAAGTTCAAGCTTTTCATGGGTTCGCACCCACGCGCCAAGATCCGCCGCCTGGTCACAATTGGCGCGAATGATTGCCGCAAACCCGTCACGACCATAAGCCTTCATTGCCATCCAAAGTGGCAATGCGCGGAACCGGCGGGAATTTTCCACCCCGCGATTGATATAGCTGTTGCCCTCTGCCTTGGTCGCAAGATACGGCGCAAATGCGCGGCAGCAGGTTTCCAGAACCGAAATATGACGAGTCAGGAAAATACCGCAATCATAAGGAACGTTCAGCCACTTATGACCATCCGAGGTGATGGAATCCGCGCGATCAATACCTGCCAGGAAATGTGCCCGGCGATCATCCAAGGCGACAAACAAACCGAACGCCGCATCAACATGAAGCCACGCACCATATGCCGCACAAAGATCGGCAATGGCCGTAAGATCATCAAAGTCCGTAGCATTCACCGTTCCAGCCGATGCGATGACAATCTTGCCGCGCGCATCACTGGCCTTAAGCTTCGCGCGCAGGTCGTCAAGATCGGTTTCCTCGGATCCCGGAAGGGTCGCAACCTTGGTAAAGCTATTACGTCCAATACCGGTGATCGAAAGATCCTTGACCATGCTGGCATGCGGGGTGGCGGCAAAGACTTCAAGATCAGGCAAAACACCAGCGCCATCTGCGTCGACATTCACACCAACCCGCTCGCCACACCATTGGCGACCAGCAACCAGACCCAGCAGGTTCGATACCGTCGCACCGGTCGTCAAAACACCGTCAAAACGATCTGATGGCAGTCCGCCAAGATCGCACAACCAGTTGATCACTTGTTCTTCAACGGCCGCATTGACCGATCCTTCCGGACCAGTCGCGTTTTGGTCAATGGCACTGGCAAGCCAATCACCGGCAAGGGCAGCCGGTGTCGTGCCACCGGTCACAAATCCAAGATAACGTGGACCAATTGATGCGGCGAGCAGCGGCAGAATTTCTTCTTTCGCTGCCCGCAACGCATCAAGTGTACCGCTTCCCTGCCCTGATAAGGGGCGCGAGGGGTCAAAAGCAGAGAAATCGCGGCAGGTCACATCCATGTCGTCTGCACCCTGAACGAAGCCATGTGCCAGATCGCCTGTTTCCACAAGAATCCGGCCAAGCTTTTCAAGGTCATCAAACATGAGATGACGCGCATTGTCAGTGGGGCTGTCAGATGCACGATTTGTAACAACGTTCATGGATTTTCTCCCGAAAGGATGCGGGCATAATCAGCCCGGTCGATATTCGCCCCGGTCAGGACCACGGCGATTTTCTTTCCAATATTCTGGTCGCGTTCGCTAATGGCGGCGGCAAGTGACGCAGCCCCTGCACCTTCGGCCAAGGTGTGGCACGAACTGAAGTAAAGGCGCATGGCATCTGCAATCTGATCATCACTGACCGCAACAATGTCAGCAGCACCGTTGGTGATGATTTCAAACGCAGCGGGATCAGGGCTTCGGCACGCAACACCATCGGCAAAGGTATTCGCTGTTGCTGTTTGAATGATTTTACCGGCCTTATAGGATTGGCGCACCGCATCCGCACCGGTCGCGACGACGCCGACAATTTCGGTCTTAAGCCCAAGGGCATCGCGCGCCGTAATTAGCGAACAAATCCCTGATCCCATACCGACCGGCACATAAACGCGATCAAGTCCCTTGGTCTCGTCAAACAGCTCAAGCCCATAGGACGCAACACCGCGCACCAGTTCCCGATGAAACGGCGGGACCATGAAGCTGTCTTCTTTGCTGGCGCATTCATAGGCGTATTCGGCTGCTTCCTGGAAATCATTGCCATGTTCAATGACTTCCGCACCCCATGCCCGCATTGCGGCGTTCTTTTCAACCGAATTGCCATGGGGGACAATAATCGTGGCTGGCATGCCAAGACGACTGGCCGCATGGGCAAGGCTTTGGCCGTGATTGCCACGGGTGGCAGAGATAATACCACGGCTCAGATCAACCGATGATCCGAGATATTTGCAAAACGTCAAACCACCGCGAACCTTGAACGCGCCAAGGCGGGTATGATTTTCATGTTTGACATACAGGGACAATCCCGTCGCACGATCAAGCAACGGCCAACGAATTGTCGGGGTTGGCGGGACATATTTATGCACAAAAGTCGCTGCATCCCGTAATTCCGTCAAACTGAACATTCGTATTGTATCCCTGAATTCGCTTAATCGTGACAATTAGACAATGTACCCGTTTCGGACCGAACGGAGGCACGATGGGAGCACGCGCCTCCGTCATGCACAGCGGTGGCTAGCTGCGCGGGGGGATCCCGGTCCAAATGGGTCTGGAAAGCTCGTGATCAATGTCGGCACGGGTCAGACCGACATCCTTAAGCATATGATCATCAAGCAATTCTATCGCATGACGGTTACGTGCACGTGATTGCACCCGTGCGAGGTAATCCAAAAAGGAGATCACCGCACCAATCACCGCTGCGCGCCAGGTCGCAGGTTTAACACCCTGCTCGCCCGTCATCACAACTTGATCATTGATCCGGATGCCGGGAAGCTGGATTGTATCGTTACAATTTACCATCTTCTTCTCCTATCGGTTAATTGTCTCGATATTGTTTTGTCATTGACATTATTATTGTGTCAATTTAAACATTGTCACCATGACAATATGGCTTCCAAACCTTAAAGACGCCGGTGGACCTGTTTATAGACAGATCGCACAGGCCATTCGCACCGCAGTCAAAGACGGCACCCTTAAACCCGGTGACCGACTGCCCACCCATCGCGACCTTGCCTATCATCTAGGCGTAACGGTCGGCACGATTACGCGGTCCTACCGCGAAGCTGAGCGATTGGGTCTTGTGGCGGGTGAAGTCGGGCGTGGAACATATATTCTCGATAACATTCAGTCCGAACTGGACATGGCGGCAACTGCGCCCATCCCGATGGCCTTTACCAATAATCTGGCGCAAATGAATCTGAAGTCGGCATTACAGTCCGACGCCACGCCGGGACTTGATGGCGAAGATTCCAGTCCGATCAATTTCCGCATGAATTGTCCCCTGCCCCCGCAGGAAGGCCATATCCGTCAAACCTTGATAGATGTCGCCAGCACCTTATCGATTGACGACATGGTGTCGTATAAATCGGAATACGGCATTGCCCATCAACGCGAAGCACTGGCAAATGCAGCTGGCCGATTGGGGCTCGATGACAATCCGGAACGCGTTTTGCCAACAGCTGGCGTTCAGCACGGCATGACCGTGTCCTTGCTCGCCACTGTCCGACCCGGTGATTTGGTTCTTTGCGAAGAACTGACCTATCCGAACCTTCGAAGCCTGGCCAACTTGTTGCAATTCCGTCTACGCGGTGTTGCCATGGATGATGAAGGCATCACCCCCGAAGCGCTTGAGAACCTTTGCCGCACACAAAGCCCGCGCGCCATCTATCTGATGCCGACCCTGCATAACCCGCTTTGCAGCACCATGAGCCAGCAGCGCCGGATCGAGATCGCAGAAATCCTTCGAAAATATGATCTGACCCTGATCGAGGACGGCATCTACCACTTCCTCAATCCCAACGCCCCGCCCCCACTTTCCTGTTTTGCGCCTGAACGTTCGATCTATCTTGACGGTGTCTCAAAAAGCATCGGTGGCGGTTTGCGTGTCGGATACATTCACGCACCGGGCGAAATGATCGGCAAGCTTGCCAGCGCCATTCGTTCGACCTGCTGGATGGTATCAACCATCAATCTTGAACTTGTTACCCGCATGATCAATGACGGAAGCCTTGCCCAATATGAAGCTTGGCACCGCGAGGAAGCATCCCAGCGACTATGCATCATTCTGGGCACGCTCAAGGGGTACAATATCCGCTTCCATGCAACGAACTATCACGTCTGGCTGGAACTGCCCGATCACATCGATACGGGCGAACTTGTGATGAATGCCGCCAATAACGGTGTTCTTCTGACTGCTGCACAGCAGTTTTCCGTTGGCCATGTGCCACGCGGATTGCGCCTTTGCTTTGGCGCAGAACGATCTGCCGATCGACTGCGGCGCGGCGTGCAGGTTGTTGACCGGCTTCTGAAAAGTAGCGATTTCGGCAACGCGGTTGTTATGTAGGCTGTAACTGGCCCGCTTGTTCCGGGTGCTGTTCGGCGGTCAGGACGGATTTCCTTTCGGCATTTCAACAATTTCCGCAAGCAACGCTTGACCACGTGATTGCGTTGCTTCCAAGATATGTTGCGGGGGCTAAATATTCCCCCATGAATTCATACCTTGGGCAGCAGAAAGTCAGCAAATGCCAGTTTCCCGCCTTGACGCCGAAGATTGCGGTTTCCCGCATTTCCGTATTCGCAGCCCTCATAAAGACCAACAGCCGAAAATTTTCGATTTTTCATCGCACTACCGTGCAGCAGAGGCCCTTAAATTCGGACTTTCCATGTCCGAACCGGGCTTCAACATCTTTGTTTTGGGTCTGGATCGCGCCGGTCGTATGACCGCGACCCTGGATTACCTGAACAAGGCCATGGAAGAACGCGATGCCCCCGATGACTGGGTGTATCTGAACAATTTCTCGCGCACCAACAAGCCGCGTCCCTATGCCCTTCCCGCGGGTCAGGGCGGCAAGCTTGCGTCCGCGATGGAAACATTGATTTCCCATCTGCGCGAAGCGTTTGCGTCGGCCTTTAATGCGCCAGCACATCTGACCGAAACCCAAACCCAGACCGAAGAAGCACGCGCACAGTTGCGCGAAAAGTTTGACGCACTTCGTGAATATGCGCGTGAACGCGGCCTTGACGTTCAGGAGAACGAAAAAGGTGTGATGATTGTTGCCCTTAACGAGGACGGGGAACCGGTATCACTCGACGAAATTCCCAAGGAACGCCGCAACGAAGCCGAAGACGCGTTTGAGGAAGTCGCCGAGGAAGCCCGTAAAACCCTTCTCTCGACCCGCGATCTTGAAGAACAAATCGGCGATACACTTGATAGTCTGCGCCGTGGTGCTGCCAAGGTTGTTTTGAAGCCACGCATCAAGAAGCTTCGTGATAAATTCACAAGTCCCGGCCTCAAGGCATGGTTCGAAGCACTTGAAAAAGACATTCTCGATAATATCGATGCATTCGAGGAAGCAAGCGATCAGCCCGCCATCGAAAGTGGTGATGGAAAAATCCCGGAAACCGTTGATGATCGTTACGCGGTCAATCTTCTGATCGACCATTCGCGTGACAAGCACCCGGACGTCGTTCTCGAACCAAGCCCAAGCTACGACAATCTGTTCGGGCAAATTCAATACCGCCCGATGGGTGGTGGCATGCACCCGCATTTCAGCCTGATCAAACCGGGCGCACTTCACCGCGCAAATGGCGGGGTTCTGGTTTTGCGTGCGGAAAGCCTGCTTGAACATGAAGAATGCTGGGGTTTCTTGAAAGCGGCCCTTCGTGACCGCGAAATCCGCATTGAGGAAACCCACAAGGGTGGTGCACCAACCGCAGGTGCACCGGAACCGCGCCCGATCCCGCTTGATCTTAAGGTCGTGATCGTTGGCGCGCCGAAATTCTATTACACCTTCTTCTCGCTTGATGTGGATTTCAGAAATCACTTCCGTGTGAAGGCCGATATTGATGCGGACATGCCCGCAGCCGGTCGTAACATTTCGATCTATACCGGACTTCTGCGCGAATTTGCATTGTCCCGGTCCGGCATCCCCGTCGACAATGGCGCAATCCGCCAGCTTCTGGGCCAAGCCGCCCGTTGGGCTGGTGAGCGTGACAAACTGACCGCACAGATTGAACGGGTCGAAGATGTCGCGATTGAAGCCGGTGCCGTTTGCAAATCAGACGGCCGCGAAAGCATCCGCGCGGCCGATGTCAGGCGAGCGATCGAAGAGCGCCGTCATCGCAACTCGCGCCTTGAAGACCGATCACATGAACGGGTTCAGCGCCGTGAAATCCTGATCGACAGCTTTGGCAGTGTTGTGGGTCAGGTCAACGCCTTGACCGTTCTTGATTACGGCGATCATGCCTTTGGCCTGCCCGCCCGTGTTTCTGCGCGCTCTTATGTCGGTAGCCTCGGCGTTCTAAATATCGAGCGCATGGTCGATATGTCTGGCCCGCTTCAGCAAAAGTCGGTCATGACGATCGAAGGCTTTATCAAGTCGCGCTTTGCGCAGGAATTCCCTCTGTCGTTCGCTTGTAATGTCACGTTCGAACAGAACTATGGCGGGATCGAAGGTGACTCCGCTTCGATGGCTGAGCTTTGTGCAATCATCTCGGCAATTTCGAACATACCGATGCGCCAGAATATCGGCGTCACCGGATCAATGAACCAGTTTGGGGAAGCTCAGCCGGTTGGCGGCATTTCGCACAAGATCGAAGGATTTATCGCATCTGTGCGGATCAGGGCTTTACCGGCGATCAGGGTGTTGTCATCCCGCTTGCCAACGCGGAAAACGTTGTGCTTCGCGAAGAAGTTGTTCAGGCAATCCGTCAGGGCAAATTCAACATCTGGACCGTTGAGCATATCAACGACGCGATTGAGCTCCTGACAGGCCTTCCATCTGGTGATCGTGCCGATGGCCAGTATCCTGCCGACAGCGTCTATGGCAAGGCGATGGAACGTCTGCGCAGCAATGACCACATATTGCGTGAACGCCACGCCTATCCACCCCGCGCGGAGATGTAAGAATGTTTCGACCACCCCGTGATTGCCAAACGCATGCGACGCATCCGTCGCATGCCGCTTGCGCATCAAATAAACGGGGTGGTCGTTTCCGTCTTTTACCGATCTTCGTCAGTTTCGGGATCATTGGTAGCACTATCATTCCGGCAAACACCTTTGCACAGACCACAGCAGACTCCATCCCGACTGGTGCTGCGATCATCCCAACCGACCTTCCTGCCCACGCATCGACAGTCCAATCTGAAAAAGGCCCTCTGAGCCTTCTGCCCGGAACAATCCCGGCGGACAGCAATGCTATTGATGTGGAAGAGATCCCGTCGCTTGCAACGCGTTATCAGCAAACATTGAACGGCCAGAAACCGGTTCGACGCCAACCGGCAAGATCAGTACTCACGCCAGCCAAGCCCGCAACAACGCCAACACGCGCCTTGGCCCCGACACTCAATGTTTCAACCAAACCGGCTGAAGTTGAAACAACGTTGGCGCCGGTTCCCCCAATAGAAACCGCCATGCCGACGGGAAACGGCGTTTACCTGATCCAGCTTGGTGCGTTTCGAGACACAATTACGGCTGAGACCTATTGGGCGAGCTTTCGTATTCGCTATCCTGAGCTCGCGAAATCCTTTGAAAAGCAGATCGTTTCAGCCGATCTCGGCACACGGGGCATTTATCATCGCCTGAGATTGGCTGGTTTCGACAGTTCGGAACGCGCCAAACAACAATGCCGCCAGCTGATTGCTGACGGCACCGAATGTTTTGCCACGCATCCGTAGGACTTCTGATCCGAGTCCCAGCTCAACACGCACAGCGATGTGAGCAGATACGCCAAATCTTGAAAAATCAGCTTCCCGGCGACAGCAAGACAATCTTGTCAACGATCAAGGTCGTTGCTTCGGTACAGGTCGTCATCAGGGCTGTATGACCAGTCACACGGACTTTGTCACCCGGACGGAATCGGGTGGCCTTGTTGGCCAACGCGTAAAGCGTGCCATCATCGGCGCGGAAGGTCACACATTCCTGACCATGATCGGTAATTTCACCACCAACAGTGAAGTTTTCCTTTTGCAGGACCGAGCATGCAGACAGTGCAAAAGCAACGCCGAGAACCGCAATTTTCCGTGTTATTCCAACCATATAACCGCTCTTCATTAGTCGTTCTCCTGTGCGTGAACGATTCTATTTTGACACAAACTCTTTCGTGCCGCGTTAAGGTTCTTGTAACGCGATGGGCGATACAACATTAGAACTCTTTTAGGACTATCACCATTCAATGTCATTGATTACAAGACAGATCATGGAAAAGACGCAGATCGAATTACTCATGGAACTTGCCGCTGATTTTCAGCAGCAAACCGCGATCAATAATCGCGCCACAGAGGAAACCGAACAGCGTAATGCATTGTCCACGCTGGTAGATCTAGCACGTGACATGCAAACCCGTCTTGATCAACAGCAAAACCGTATTCGTCAGCTTGAACTCATGGTCGAAACCGATGAGTTGACCGGGCTTTATAACAGACGTGGTTTCATGCGTCGCACCCGCGAAGCCCTTGCCCGTGCATCGCGCACGGCTGAACGCGGTTTGATGGTGATTGCTGATCTCGATGGCTTCAAACAGATCAATGACAAACATGGTCATGCGGCCGGTGATGCTGTTTTGCGCCATTTTGGCCAAAACCTGCGTACGCACACCCGATCAGACGATTACGTCGCACGCTTTGGCGGCGATGAATTCGCCATCCTGATGACCGGAAGCAGCCCCGAAGCCGCTGAAAAACGCATGACGCAGCTTCAACAGGCAACCTCACGCTTCCCGCTGATCTGGCAGGGCAATGCACTGGCGATCAAGGCAAGCTTTGGTTACACGATCTATGACGCACGATCAGAGATTTCCGATCTGATCCGTGCCGCGGACGAAGCCATGTATAGCGAAAAGCACGCACAGCGCGACAGCAAACCTGCAGCTAAAAAAGACGAAGACGCGGCCTGATCAGCATCAGGCGCTTTTCAAGCGTCTTGCCCAGCCTTTTACGTCCTACCTTTCCTCGTCAATAATATACTCGGCAGCACGAACGCCTGTCATGAACGCCCCATGGGTTGTTCCGGCATAGTCAAAGATCGTGTGCTCCCCCGCCAGAATGAGGCGATCTTCGATCGGCTTACCAAGATCATCGAAATCCGATTTTCTATTGCCGGGCTGTGGAAACGCATAAGCACCAAGCGTGTATGGATCTTCGGCCCAATGCGTCGCAAGAACTTGCGTTGGCGTCCCAACATCATCTTCCCAGACATTGCGCAGAACTTCGAGTGCATCTTCGACCATTTCGCTGTCTGACATGCGATCGGCCGTCAGCGCATAGTCGCCAACACTTAACCCCAGCAAGATGTTCTCATTTGAAAAGGTCCGGTAATTCAGCCAGTAATTCCACCGCCCTTTCGGCTCGGTCGTGATCCCGAAATACTGGGTTTCGGTATCCCAGAAGGGTTCATCAAATTTCAGCGCCAGTTTGGTAACGCTGCCAAAGCCAATCTTGCCGATAGATGATTTGTAACCACCTGGGAGTTCGGGATCGAACTTGATCTTGTTGGCTTTAAGGACTCCGAGTGGCACAGCGCAAATACAATAATCTGCCTCAAACGCACCTTTGTCCGTCGTAACGGTTACACCGTCTTCGGCGTCATATTCGACAGCCGAGACAATATGGGACAGCTTGATGTCCACGCCATCCGCAAGTGGTTTGAGGATTTGGTCATAGCCCGTCGTCACAACAACGTCCGCACCATCAAATGCCTCGTCCCAGTTAAACAATGGCGCACTCAGTTTTTCAATCGCACCGCCTTTGGAAAACTCAGTAAATGCAGAGAATGCCCACATGATCCCCGGATCATTCAAATAAGCCGGTCGATAATCCTTGATGGCCTGCAAAAGACTTCTTGGGTCGTTCGCTTCATAATTGTTGTCAATATATTCAAGCACACCTTCCCAAGCATCCACGATACGCTCGACCTCCTCGTCATCATATTCATAGCCCTCGATGTCGAAATAGACCGAATTCTGATCATCGGTGACAACATATTTAGCCCCGATTGCATCCGCCAATTGCTTGGTCGGGTTATCTGTTGATGGGCCATGGATCCACCCTGCCCCAACTTCAAACGGCGCGCCCATCGACCAATCCGTCATCAAGCGACCACCGATATTTGGTTTAGCTTCCAAGACAGTCACGTTCGCACCGTTCTTGCGCAGCAAGTTCGCAGCTCCCAAACCAGCAATCCCTGCACCGATCACGATGACAGAAATACCTTCCAGCGCCTTGGCATCACGGATGCCAAAACGGGCAGCAAGTGCCACCGCACTGCTTGATATCAGGACGGATTTGATAAAACGGCGGCGGTTGATGTTTCGGTTTAGCACGAGCACCTCGTTTGTTTATCGACACAGCTGGAATGTTGTCTGGTACACAGGCCGCAAAGCCAAAACCAACTCCAAGTTGATGTCGTTTTCCGAAAAACATCAAGTTCTAATGAATAAAACTGACTGCCACAGCAAAACTGAAACCACCCTTTCAACCAGATAGCCGCACTACATTCCCACATGCGCATATTGGGCGAAGCATTGTAAATGAAAGTGTTGCGCACGCAGTTTCAATAATCTCAAAGCTCATGCACAACTGATTGTAAATGTTCAGTTTCCCGTCAGCTTATCCGTGCATGTTTGGTTCAGACGTTAACCAGACATGCCAAAGTTGGGGTACGACATGTTTTTCATCACTGACGAAGATCTACGCGAGCTACGTGCCATGGGGAGCACCTTGATGACTATCACGGAAAAAGGCTCAAGCCCTGCCCTTGCAAGTTCTGTCACAAGCCTGATCCAGCACACGCGTTCACTGCAGACCAAACTCGATCAGCAACGCGCCCGGATCGAGCAACTTGAAAAACTTGTCGAAACCGATGAGCTGACCGGTGCCTACAACCGTCGCGGATTTTTGCGTCGGATGCGCGAGACTTTGGCGCGTGCCAAACGTACCGGTCGCCAAGGTGTTTTGATCATTACCGATGTTAACGAACTAAAAAAAATTAACGATACGTTCGGACATCAGTTGGGTGATGCTGCCCTTCGCCATTTCGTCAAGGTCATGCGCGGCCATACCCGTGCAGATGACCATATCGCGCGCATTGGCGGTGATGAATTCGCGATCCTTTTGTGCGAGTCAGAACATGACAAGGCATGTCGTCGTGTTAGTGAACTTGAAAAGGCCCTAAAGACCTTCCCACTGATGGGACGCAGGCTTTCGATGCGGGTGTCAGCAAGCTTTGGCCATGCAACATTTGATGGCGATAGCGACCTGCAGGACCTTTTGAAAACAGCTGATGAAAACATGTATCAGCACAAAGCAGAACGAAAGCCTGATTTGAAGCTGATTTCAAAGGCTGGTTAAAACCAATTCGTGCCCCAAAAGCCCGTGCCAACCGACGATGGTTGAGCGCGGGTTTATTTTTTTGGCATATGAAGTGCAAATCCTTCATATCCTTTGTAAGATCGCTATTTAATATAGACAGGTAATCCTGCGGTACACCAAGATCAGGCGGCTTACGATGACGGTTCAAAAATGACAGACAGCTCCAGCTATTCTGCAGATACAAATGATCAGGACCTTTTGGCTGCCATGGCGTTCTGCTGGGCAGATCTGCTTCTTGAGATTGATGAAAATGGCTACATCCTGTTTGTCGCCGGCGCCACCGAAAGCCTTCTGGGCTGCATGCCTGATCGCCTGATTGGCGAAGCCTTTGAAAAGATTGTCGTAAAATCCGAACGCCCCCTTCTGCGTGCCTATCTGCATAGCGGCACCGGGCTCAAGCGCCTTGAAGAACTTGATCTTGATTTTCAGCTGTTTGAAGCAGACGGAACACCGGTTCAGGAACCTGTTCCACTGTCGCTGAGCGGGTACATGATCGCCGATCCATCAAGCCGCTATTACATCGCGGCCCGCCATCGCGCCATCAGACCACGTGCCCGTTCCGGCATTGATCGCATTATCTTGCAAAATGCCGTCATCCGGCAAAATCAAACCGCCGAAGCCAGCCAGCATATTGCGCCGGTCACCAAACCAGCACTTAGCTATCACAGCGAAGCGCTTGTGGTTTTGGAAAACCTGGCGGCATCGCGGTCACAAGCAGAAAACGCTGCAACCAACGAATTGGCGCGTCTGATTGGCATTGGCGTCAAGCAATTCAATTCATCACTGATCAAAGAGCAGATCGTATCAGGCAAGGCTGCGAAAATTCATCCGGTTGATGAGCCGATGATCGAACTTGAACGCCGTATTGTTGCCTATGCCAGTGCGCTGCGTGCCGACCTTGAAGAACCGGCATCAGTCCCGTCGACCAAATCAGATGGCCTGATTTCCCTCACCAACGGACCAAGCGCATCGGACAAAAGCACCAAAAGATCGAATGCCGCCGATCTGTTTGGCAATGATTATGAAAGCGCGCGCAACATCCATCACTTCGATACGGAAAACAGCGAAAGTGATCGGGAAACAAACCTGACGCGGGCAGTTGCCTATGCGCTCAACCGCATGCAGCGCAAGGCGCAAAATGAAGTCACCGCCGCCCGTCTGTCGGCAAGCCTTCCACATCTGATCAATGAAACGCTGAAATCGGTGCGTGCCTTCCGGGAGATTGTTGAAAACGGATCCTTTGCCGTCGCATTGCAGCCGATTGTCCATCTGCACAGTCAGAAGATGCATCATTTCGAGGCCCTGGCGCGCTTTACCATCGGCAACAGTCCGCTTGCCGTTGATCAGATCATCCACTTTGCCGAGGGCACCGGACTGATTACCGAGTTCGATCTGGCAATGTGCCGCAAGGTTCTTGATCATCTGCGCGACAATCCAGACGACATCCCCTTCCCGGTTGCCGTCAATTTGTCTGGTCATTCGCTTGAACAGGTTGGCTTCCTCGATGCCCTGACCGCGCTTCTCGATCAGTATGATATTGCCCCTGACCGGGTATTGTTTGAAGTCACCGAAACATCGCGCATCCGCGGTCTGACCGATGTGAATAATGGCCTTCAGGCACTTCGCGAACGCGGGCATGAAGTCTGCCTTGACGATTTTGGTGCTGGTGCTGCGAACTTTGAATATCTGAGCGCCCTTGATGTTGACATCATCAAGTTTGATGGTGGTGCCATGCGCACCGCCCTTGCCAATCCAAAGGGACGCGCGTTCCTGAAGGCAACCGCCCTTCTTTGCCGCGACCTTGGCATTCATACCATCGCAGAAATGATCCATGATCAGGCAAGCTACGAGCTGGTCCGTGATCTGGGTATTGATTACGGTCAGGGCTATCACCTTGGCCCACCGGTCACGATCGGCAGCGACGATGGCTACACCAAGCTTAATGTGGCAACGTCAATTGGCGGATCAAACGCAAGCGATCCGAATGCGTCAACCATCACAGGAGGACGGGTATGACGTCTCGCCCCCCGGCAAACACCAAACATCATGCGTCAGATGCGATTGAGGATCTGACTGCCTATGATGCAGAAGTGTTCAAGCTTGACCCCCAAGTCATGGCAGAAGCCGAGGCGCCCGTCATTGTGATGGATGCGCATGGTGTTCCCCTGTTTGCCAACAAGAATGCCGTCGGCTTTGCCAATGGCATCCGCGATGGACTGTTCCCCGAGATTTATCAGCTGATCCGTCGTACTTTAACCACGCCGGGCGGTGTGGTTGAAATGATGACCTTTGAAGTGCAGCGCGGCACCGCAACGCTTGAACTTACTGCCCTTCCGACCACCAATAATCAGGTCATGATCCTGCCGCGCGACGTCAGTATGGATCGCAACCTGCGTGAAGCACTTATTGATTTGCGTCAGCGTTATCGCGACATCGTCGAAGTTTCATCCGCCTTTGCCTGGGAAACGGATGACACTGGCAAGTTCGTCTTTGTTTCCCCACGCGGGGCATTGGGCTATCGCGCTGATGATATCGTCGGGCGTGCGCCGGGTAATTTCCTTCTTGATTCCGCCGATCAAGACAGTGAATACGTATTTCGCAGCCAAAAGGCCGTGCGTGATGTCCCGGTCTGGTTCCGCAGGTCCAACGGGCGTGATGCCTGTCTTTCGGTTTCATCGACCCCGGTTTATTCCCGCGATGGCAAGTGGACCGGCACCCGTGGACTGGCGCATGACATTACCGAACAACGTCGCCGCGAAAGCGAGGTTGCGACCGCGCGAAATCGTGATCGCCTGATGACCTATATCGTGCGGACCATGCGTGACGAGATTGATCCGCTTTTGGTCCTTAAGGGCGCCTCAGAAGCCAGCACGCGCGCACTTGCCTGTTCCCATTGCATCATTTTCAAACGTAATGATGAGATGGATGAACTTGAAATTGCCGCAGGCGATGACGAGAAATCCGCAAACGAGATTGCCCATCAGGCCCTCAAACAATTGCGCAACACCGAAGAAGTGTTTGACGCCCAGATTGGTGAATTCCGCATCGTTGCACTGCGCTGTCATTATCATCAGCGCAATAATGGTGCCGTGATCTTCATGTTTGATGCCCATCACCCCGAACCGACCGAGGGTGAGCGCGCGATCATGATCGAAGTTTCGGACCAGGTTGGCATCGCGATTGAGCAAGCCATCCAGCATGAACGCATCCTCACACTATCGCGTACCGATGGCATGACCGGTCTTTTGAACCGTCGCGCCTTCTTTGAAGAGCTCAAACGGCGTCATAGCCGCCTGCAGCGTGAACACGCACCGGCATCGCTGATGTATGTCGATATGGACAACTTCAAGATGGTTAACGATATCCATGGCCATCAGGTCGGGGATGAGGCCATTCTGGCCCTGACCACTGTTTTGCAGGAAAATGTCCGCCCGGCCGATCTGGTCGCGCGTCTTGGTGGCGACGAATTTGTGTTGTGGCTTGAGGGCGCGGATGTTGACGCAGCGTCATCAAGGGCCAAGACATTGATGAAAGAAAGCGCAATTTTGACAAAATATTCCGGTGATGATGCGCATCCGCTGGGCATCTCGGTCGGGATTGCTGTTCATGAGCCAGGCTCAGATGAAAATCTAAATCAACTTGTACAACGGGCTGATCAGACCATGTATCAAGTCAAAAAAGGTGGCAAAGGTCGCTTTGGCATCGCCGCCGCACCCGGGTCAGAAGATCCGGCAAAGATAGAAAATTAGGAGGGATGCCCGATGAAGGGATTTTTGCAGCGGGTATTTACCAAGCGACGCGAAACGCCGATCACCTATGACGAAGCCAAGGAAATGGCCGCAAGCCCGGATGCCGATGTCCGTGGCCGGTTGGCACAGCGCCATGATACACGCCCTGAAATCCTCTATTTTCTGGCAACCGATAATGATTCCTCGGTTCGTCGCCATATTGCTGCAAACGAAGCCACCCCGGTTCAGGCCGACGTCCTTCTGACCGATGACGTCGATGACAGTGTGCGTGGCAGCCTTGCCGAAAAAATCGCGCATCTGTCCGCAGGTCTAAGCGCAAACGAAACCGACAAGCTGCGTCGCATGACCTATGACGCGCTTGATAAACTTGCCCGTGACCAGGCCGTTCATGTCCGTCAGGTAATTTCAGAAACGCTTAAAGATATCGCCGACGCGCCGCAGCCAATCATCCAGCAGCTTGCGCGCGATGCCGAAAGCGTTGTTTGTGGTCCGGTCCTGCAGTATTCGCCGGTTCTGTCTGAAGACGATCTTTTGGAGATTATCGAAGGCACGTCAGGCCGTGGCGCGCTTAGTTTCGTTTCGCGCCGTCGCAATGTTGGTGAAAAGCTTGCCGATGCGATTGCCGCAAGCAGTGACAAGGATGCGATTTCGCATCTTCTGGGCAACAAATCCGCCCAGATCCGCGAAGAAACCCTAGATCAGCTGATTGATCGCGCGCCGGATTATCCGGAATGGCATCAGCCACTCGTCGACCGCCCGAAACTGCCGCCGACCGCGGCTGGCAAGCTGGCACGCTTTGTTGCGGAAAACCTGATCAGCGTTCTTGAGCGCCGCAAGGACCTTAAGAAAGATCAGCTTGATGCAGTACGCGAAGTGGTTCAGCGCCGTATAGCATCGGGCGAGTTTGAAAAACGCGAAGATGCCGCTACCGAGGCCAAGATGGTCAAGGGTGAGAAAGCTGGCAAGGCAAGTGCGCCAGAAAAGGGAGAACCCAAAGACGGCAAGCCTGCGGCTGCAGCAGCTAGCGACGAAGAAGCGGAAGAAGAACCGGCGTTTGAAAAGGCACTGGCCCTTCATGCCAAGAAAAAGCTGACCGATAAAGAAGTCGCCAAGGCACTGGCAGCCAACGACGTGAAGTTTGCTCGTGCGGCACTGGCTGTGTTGGCAGGAATTTCGCCCGATGCCGTGACCAAGGTTCTGAACACCCATTCGGCCAAAGGCGTGGTTTCCTTGGCGTGGAAGGCTGGACTTCCGGCTGATTTGGCCGTGAAAATCCAGGTCAAATTGGGCCATGTCCCGCCAAGCCAGACGCTTAATCCGCGTAACGGCAATCAATATCCGCTTAGCGAAGATGACATGAATTGGCAGCTGGAATTCTTTACCGGCATGGCGACCACCGGACTTCGCTGATTGTAGCAAGAGATTGAGAAGGCTCAGCTATTTAGCTGGGCCTTCCATTGCGATATGCTCGATGCCGTCTTCCATATATTCATCGCCGACCTGAACGAAGCCAAGGCTTTGATAAAACGCGCGCAGATATAGCTGCGCGTTCAGGTAAATCGGCTTGCCGTCAAATTCCTTTGCGCAAGCCTCAATCGCGCGCAGCATCATTTTGCGGCCGATCCCCTGCCCGCGCAGAACTTCGCTTGTGACAACGCGCCCGATGGCAGGGCGATCCCCCTGTTCGGCATGATCAGGATCGATACCCGCTGCAACGATGCGAACGGCGGCCAGAACTTCATCCCCGTCAACCGCAAGGATGTGTTTGCACAATGGATCCAGCCCGTCGATTTCCGTGAAGATGCATTCCTGTTCAATGATGAAAATCTGCTGGCGGAGTTTCAGAAGGCTGTAGACCTGTCGCGGTGTCAGATCATCAAAACTGCGTTCAATGATACTCAGGTTCGATTTGCTGTCAGACATTGGGGCAACTCATATGTTTTGGGGTCTATCGCCGGTTGGTGGCGCGGCGATAAATGGAATGGTTGGATCAGGCTCGATCAGACTTCGGACTTTTCGATGAAATAGATGAAAACATCATCTTCCTGAATGGAAGAAATCAGCTTGTTCCCCGTCATTTCACAAAAGGATTTCATATCCGCGACAGAGCCCGGATCGGTTGCCATCACTTTCAACACACCACCGGTCGGCACATCGCGAAGCGCCTTCTTTGCCTTAAGCACCGGCATCGGGCAAATCAGCCCGCGCGCATCGAGAATTACATCATAGGGATCACTTGAAGATGACGTCATGAACGACCTTATAAAAAAACAGGAATTCAGTCCGATATAGCGCCATTTGGCGATTGTTGCATTTGCACAATATGTTAGACTGAAAAATAACAATCAATCAAACGCTGTTAGCCTGCCCGCGATGCAAATCTATCTCCCGATTGCCGAAATATCGGTAAATATATTTCTGATCTTGGGACTGGGCGGCGGGGTCGGCTTTTTGTCTGGCCTGTTTGGCGTTGGCGGCGGTTTTCTGATCACCCCGCTTTTGATTTTTTACGGCATTCCCCCGGCAGTATCAGTGGCCACAGCGGCCAACCAGATTGTTGCGTCATCGGTTTCAGGTGTATTTGCACATTGGAAGCGTGGCAACGTCGATCTTAAAATGGGTCTGGTCCTGCTTGCCGGTGGTATTCTCGGCTCGACGGTCGGTGTTTGGGTCTTTGCCTGGTTACGATCACTTGGTCAGATCGATCTGGTCATTTCGCTTTGTTACGTGATCTTCCTTGGCATTATCGGCGGGATGATGCTGTTTGAGGCAACGCGCGCGATCTTCCGGACACGTCGCAGGGGCGGCCAGCTCCGCCGTTCCAAGAAACACCAGCACAGCTTTATCCATGGCCTGCCGTTCAAGATGCGGTTTTATCGCTCGGGCCTTTATATCAGTGCGTTGCTGCCGCTCGCCGTTGGTTTCTTTGTCGGTATGCTAACCGCCCTGATGGGCGTTGGTGGCGGCTTTGTCATGGTTCCGGCAATGATTTATCTGCTGGGCATGCCAACCGGTGTTGTGATCGGCACATCGCTTTTCCAGATTATCTTTGTGACAGCCAACGTTACCTTCCTTCAATCGGTGCAGACACAAACCGTTGATGTCGCCCTGGCAATCCTTCTTCTGATCGGCGGCGTGATTGGTGCACAATTTGGCGCGCAGTTTGGCGCAAAGCTCAAGGCCGAACATCTTCGTGCGCTACTCGGCCTTCTTGTGCTTTCGGTCTGTCTGAAACTTTTGTTCGATCTGGTGATTGAACCAAGCGAGCTTTATTCGATCATGCCGGGGGATCTGTAATGACAGTTTCCACCCGTCTGGTGACATCGTTCTGCATTACCGCTCTTACCCTTCTGGCTTTTGCCAATCTGACCAAGAAAGCATCAGCTGATCCGCTGGTGGTGGATCTGTCCAACCATCTGGTTGCGATCACCACGGGCTTTACCGGAACCGATGTTTTGCTTTTTGGTGCAGTTCAGAATGAAGGCGACGTGATCGTCACCGTGCGCGGCCCGGATCAGGACATGGTCGTACGCCGCAAGGAACGCAAAGTCGGCATTTGGGTCAACAGCGAAAGCGCGCGTTATAAGAACGTGCCCGCCTATTATGCCAGTGCAGCGAACCGGCCGATGGAGATCATCGCACCACAAAACGTGTTGCAGGATTACCGCATCGGCCTTGAACATCAGCGCTTCATTGCCGAAAGCAAAACCGGCGATGTCGACCAGAAGGTCTATCGCGAAGCACTGGTGCGCAATATGCAAAATGCCGGTCTATTCAATCAGCGCCCGGCAAAGATCAGCTTCCTGTCAAACCAGCTGTTTCGGACCGACATCCATTTCCCGGCCAACACGCCGACCGGTACATACACAATCAATGTTTATTTGATCCGTGATGGCCGCATCGCCAGTGTGAAAACCACACCTTTGGTGGTTTCAAAGACCGGTGTCAGTGCAGAGGTGTATGAATTCGCGCATCGTTATTCAGCGCTTTACGGTATTATTGCCGTGATCATTGCCGTGATTGCCGGTTGGATCGCCAGCGTCGCATTCCGCAAACGCTAACACATGCTAAGCGCCCGTATGGCGTGGCAGGGCACGATTTCCAAACAAAGTTCCAATCACCCCACCTTCGCAGTCGCAGCATAAATCTGTGTGAAATGGCAATTAATAATTCTTTATGGCTGATCATAAAAAGCGCTTGGAAATAAGGCGCTACATACGGCACACTTTCGAAATTCGGCCAACGAAGTCGCCCCACATGCACACTTTATTGGACCGCACAGGACGCAACAATTCAGAGAAGCCATATGACTTTATACGACGCTGATCAGGAACTCCGCGCCACGTCAAACCGTACATTTCTTGTTGTCGTTGATGACAGCGATGAAATGACCAAGGCGCTGCGCTATGCCTGCCGTCGCGCGCAGCATACCGGCGGCCGTGTTGCCCTGCTCAGCGTCATTGAACCGGCCGAGTTCCAGCATTGGATGGCTGTTGGTGATCTGATGAAGGAAGAAGCCCGTGATGAAGCCGAAGCACGGGTCAATGAGCTTGCCGCTTACGTCCATGAACAAACCGGCTGCATGCCGCTTTTATTCATCCGTGAAGGCCGCCTGAAGGACGAACTTCTGACGCTTCTCGATGAAGAAGAACAGATTTCCATTCTGGTTCTGGCAGCAGGTACCAATACCGATGGCCCCGGTCCGTTGATTACGGCACTCACCAAAAGTGACACGGTTGGTCAGTTGCGCCTGCCGCTTACCATCGTTCCAGCCGCCCTGTCAGAAGCCGATATCGACGCGCTTAGCTGATCGATATCGCGCCAGCGAAGCCACACCTTAGCTTTTCACCGGACCCCGTCCAAAGATACGGCGCAGCAATGCGCCCCAAAGCGCAACACTGCCCGCGGGCTTTGATGCGTTATCAATCCCGGTCGTGTAAAGCACACGGATCAGCGCATCACGCACTTCGCCAACCGGTTCGGGGGTAAAGTCGAGCGTGAAAACAAGCTGATCCTGATCATTTACAAAGGCGCGCGCCAGTTTGGCATCAAGGGGCGGCAATTCATCTGCCACCACCAAAACCCTTGCCCCCTTGGTGAAATGACTTCGATCAATCCCCTCGGCTGCACATTTGGCCCTGGCACCGCCAAGGGACATATCGGTAATCGTCATATCAAGCGGGATGTCTTGGCCCAGAACGCTTACCTTTGCCGCAAGCGTAATCGGAAAACGTTCCTGTTGGCGCTGCACCGGACTTTCAAAACAAATTAAGATCGCCACAAGCAGGGTCAGCGCATTAATCGCTGCCCAAAGACCACCAACGGCAAGGAAGTCGGCATTATCAATGATCCGGACATCGGTATTGATATTATAAAAGAACCCGCCAATCGTCAGGACGAACAGCACACCCAGAATGATTGCCTCAGTCATGGAGTTGGCAACACCGGATTGTGATCCTTTTGGCGTGACCTTAAACGGGCGCCCAAATGGACGGATCAGCGATGACACAACAATCGGAAACAGCCTGAGCGATACAAGAACCGCCGGCCCCTCATTGACAATGGGATAGGCCTGCCTTCCGTTATGCCACATGGCTGTCCCCCACCCGCCAATCAGAACCGGTAGCTGCCAATAGAATATTTCCCAACTGCGCGCATTCTCAAGCGGTTGTAATCCCAGCCAGAAATAGAAAATCGGGATCATGATGACCAACAAGCGTGCCGGGACATGAAACACCCAATAGATCGGGAACAGCAAAATGCGCTGCCAAAGTGATAAGCCCGGCCCTAATGGCCCGGCTTTGAGAAACAGTGTCTGAATGCCGCCCTGACACCAACGTTCGCGTTGTGTGTGGAACGCCAAAAGGCTTTCTGCCGCCAACCCAATCGACAGCTTTTCATTCAGGTAACGCGTGCGATAGCCTTTACGCAGCATCTCAAGCGACGTCAGAATATCTTCCGTAATCGATGCCGTTGGTACGCCGCCAATCGCATCAAGTGCCTTGCGGCGCATCACCATGCACGACCCGCAGCAAAACATGGAATCCCAAGCATCGACAGATGGTGCAATGTGATCGAAGAACAAACGTTGCTCATCGGGCCAGCGATCGGCAATCCAAAGATTGCGCTGCATCGGGTCCTTGTTAAAGAAGTGCTGGGGTGTCTGGACAATCCCTATGGTCGGATCTTCAAAGAAGCCAACGACGCGCTTGAGGAAGTGCCGGTAAGCGACAAAATCCGCATCAAAAATACAGACCAGATCGCCACTTGATTGCGTCAGACCGTTATTGACGTTGCCTGCCTTGGCATGGGTGCCGTCTTTGCGGATGATGTAATTCGCGCCCTTTTCCTTACAGAAATCGCGAAGCCATTCGCGTTTGCCGTCATCAAGTACCCAGACAGTCTTGTTGGGATAATCAAGCGCCAGCGCACCAACGATGCTGCGTTCAAGCACATCAAGCGGTTCGTTGTAGCTTGGGATAAACACATCCACCGTCGGCCAGCTTTCGACCGGACGGGCAGATAGTCTGGCATAGGCCTGATCGGCCTCGGCACTGCGGTCAACGATTTTGCAATGAACCAGCGACTGGCGCAGCATGTCGCACAAAAAGATGATCTCGATGGCGAACAGAAACACAATCCACCATCCCTGAAACGTGGTCAGGTCAGCGGGCAGAACAGTTTCCGTAATGCGCCAGGGCAAATATCGCGCGATCAACGCAACCAAAAACAGGACGACGACCCAACGTGCCCAAAGCTTGTCACGTTGCAAGAACGGGGATGCCAGCATCATGACGCCAATCACAAGCGCCATCGGGGCAAGTTGCGCCATCAAATCCATTACGAAGCGTCACCTTCGCCAAACCAGCTTTGAAACCGGCTGGGAATGCTGACTTCTGCGCGACGACCAACATTGCAGAAGGTTTCCGGGCGGTTTTCAAACCCGGCATCAGGAACTTCGACCACCAAAAGCACTTCGTCTTTTTTCAGAAGCGGCGGCAATGCAGCATATTCAAGTTCCGGCGTTACGGCACGCGTACCGATCACACCACTGACGATCCCTTCAAATGTCTCCGGTGAACCCTGAAGGCGCACGGTCACAACAGCGCCAGTTTCAATGCGGTCAGACAGGCTTTCATCCACCGGGACTTCGATACGAATGTCTGAACAATCAAGGATCTTGGCCAGATCATTGTTTTTGGTCACAGTCGCAAGTTCGGTCGCCATACGGCGCCAGATCAGCCCATCAATCGGGCTTCGGACCAACATGGATTCCCGGCGACCTGCACGCGATGTTTCTTCGCGGAGCTGCTTTTCGATTGAAGTCATCCGCCCGTTGGTTTCGGTCAACTGAACGTTCAGATCGGCAATGGCCAGAACCACCTCATCAAGGCGTTGCTGGGAATACGGCACATCATTTTGGCCATCACCCACAAATACGCCCTTATCAAGCGATCCGGTTTCCTTGCGAAAACGTTCCTGATCGGCCTTGGCGCGTTCGACTTCCTGCTGCGCCTGTTCGAGCAGACTTTCGGCCTCATCCACGCGGGCCTGTGCAACATGGCCATCCTTGAGCAACGTTTCCTGACGCCGCAAGCTGAGTTCACGTTCCTTAACAACAGACACCCAGCCCTTTTGACGTGCTTCGGCTTCCAAAATTTTATAGCGCAGGCTTTCTTTGGACCCTGATACCATTTCAGTTACGCGCGTAGCCAAATCGCGGCGCAAGCCGTTCAGGGTTGAAAGCTTTTCCACCAAGGCCGTCTTGCGCGAGCGCAAAAGTTGATATTCACCATCAAGCTGGGCCAAAAGTGCCTGAGGTTCAGTATCATCGGTGATGCGGGTGACAATCGCGCCCGCGCCAATCGGCTCGCCCACGTCTGGGATGGCACGCACAAGTTGTCCGCTGATTGGTGCCTGAATGGTCACCAGTTTGGCATTCACAACCCCGTTTGGCCGAATATCGGAAACGGTTAGTGGAGCAAGTTGCCAAATCGCAATAACGATTATGACGACAGCGACACCAAGACGGACAATCTGTCCCCGTGAGAAACTCAGGGCCATAAAACTACCTCAACCAGAACGGGCATCACTGCCCTGCACAAACATCCTCATAAAGTTTGTGCATTCTCTCATTGGTTTCAAGGTTATCTATCGGAAATTACATAACTTTATCTGCGGGTACCGCGACGCAGCTATCAAGGAACTGCATATAGGCATCAAAGGATGACTTCTGACCAAACAGGATGTGCGACCGGCTTTTGATCGCGTGTGAAACAACCGACCGACGGCGCTTATCGGTTGCTAGGGTCAATGCCGTGTCAACAAAGTCAGCAGAATGATAGGCCACACAATCAAAGACTGATATTTGGCGATAACAGGTATGGCTGCGCCGGGACCGGGCCGCATTCCCCGGCAAGGTCACGAGCGGCACACCAAGACCAAGGCAATCAAAGGCCAGCATCGCATCATTCCATGCCGGACTTTCAAGCACGACATCAACCGCACAAAGAAGCGACAACAAATCCGCCCGGTTGCGCACGGTGACAAAGCGCATACGTCCCGCCACATCGGCATGATTAATCGCAAACCGCCTGCCCCATGCCGCATCCCAACTGTCACGTTCGGGCGCAATCAGCAGAAGCTCCGCCGTTTCATCCAGGCGCAGAATTTCAGCAATAAGCGGATCAAATTCAGCAGTGAGAACATCAAGCGGCTGCGGACAAAGATAGGTATTTCGGTCCTGCGCCAAACGCCAGCGACGCTGTAGCTCGGTTGTGGACATTTCAACATCTTCTGGCGGGCTCGCATTCACAAACAGGCCCGGCAGTCGCACCAGTTTCTCGCTAAAGCGCTTTTCACCGCCCGCCGTTTCCCAATCCTCGGCGATCAGATGATAGTCGATGTTTGACAGGCCACTGGTCGCGGCAATCCCACCACCGGAAATCTGAATGGGTGCCAAACGCCAGCTTGCCAGCAGCATGGTATAGGCATCCGATTGCGGATCGACATAATGCAGAACATCAAGATCAAGACCCGCAATCACGCGCGCAGAATGCAACGGATCAAGTGGCAATGGCACGACCAGGTCAGCATGTTCATCAATGCGCGCAGTAATATCGTCTTCACCCGTTGGCGGACGAATGATCGTCACATCAAACCGATCACGGTCAATCGCGTCGGCAAGCCCAACAATCCAGCGCCCAATCCCGTTGTCACGCATATTGGCCGACACGATACCAAGCCGGATTTTTCCTTCGCGGCGGTTCTTGGCCTGACTGACCTGTGGGACGTCATAGCCGGAAACCAATCGTTCCCAGTAATGCCCAACTGCGCGAAGCTGTTTATCGCCTTCGGGGCGCAATGCGGCGCGCCAGACTGGTGGGAAGCGTGTCAGGACGATGGGATCAATCGGATCGGTGCCGATGAATTCAAGGTCTGGCACAATCGCATCTTCATCAAGCGTATCGTCCAGAAGATCGCGTACCACTTCATCATTCTGTGCCGCCAGATCGGTGGGTACCGGCGCAAACAACAAACGACGCGCTGTACGGAACAAAACGGTGTTTTCACCCGCGGCAATCTTTCGATCGATCCCGCTTTGCAGAACCGATTGTGCTGATCCGGTGTCGCCCTCTTCGGCCAGCTCAACAGCAAGCCGGAAGACAGCATCATCACCGCCACCAACACCAATCGCCGCACCAAACCGTTCAACGGCTTCGCTGTGACGACCAACAAGGCTAAGCGCCTCCCCCATCATCAGAAGCAATTGCGGGTCTTCGGGCTTCTTGATCAACAGCGGCTCAAGCGCACCGATGGCTTCCGTTCCCTGCCCGACGCGAAGGTTTAGCAACGCCAAAGTGCGGCGCGCATTGGTATCATCTGGATCAAGTGCCAGAACCTGACGCAAGCAATGCTGCGCGCCGGCAAACTGGCCCAAGCGGAAAAGTGCATCGCCATAGGCCGTCAGGGCACGCTGATGTCCGGGCTCCAATGACAATGCGCGGCGCAGCGGTTCACTGGCAGAAACTGTACGCCCCTGATCAAGGCGGATCTGGCCGATCAGCACCAATGCATTGACGATATCATCGCGCATCTTAAGTGCGGTCATGCAGGAGTGTTCGGCACCGGCGATATCGCCCATCGCATATTGGCAGGCGGCATAATTTGCATGGATTTCGGCAATATCGGGGGCAAGTTCCAGCGCGCGTTCGTAATGCTCGCGCGCAGCATCCAGCTCATCAAGCTGGCGATAGGTATTGGCGATATTGCAAAAAAGAGCTGCTGAGTTGGGACACAGGCGCATGGCACGCTTGAATGCGCCAACGGCATCGCGCAATTTGCCAATCGCCTTTAAGGCCTGCGCGTGGTCATGTTGAATTTCGGCACTGTTGGCATCGGCGATTGCGGCACGCCCCATCCGCTCGGCAGCAAGCGTCTTGTTCCCGTGGCGCATCGCCACAAGGCCCGCAAGATGCATGGCGTCCGCGGCCTGCGGAAAGGCACGGATCATCGACTGGCAGGCTTCTTCTGCCTCCGCCAGTCGGCCTGCCTCGTACAAGCCAAACGCAGATCGGTAAATGTCGCCGAAATCAGACAAGGAATACCTATTGGCATAAAACAATCAGACGAAGGGTTCACCTTAAAGCCCAAGCGTTAACAAACCACGTCTTTGCCATAAATTATTGGCCATGACCATGCCGTGCGGTCGCATTGCTGCAATGCCGATCCGCGCAAACGGGGCATTCGTGATTTCGTCTGACAGCCACAACTTCCAAACCACTCAAAACAAAAGAAAATCCCCCAACGCATCGCTGGGGGATTTTCACATCAGATTTTCGGATTACCGAAGAGAAAGTTTGATCAGTTGCTGCCGTAATAGCGACCAAACCGGTTCGCCAGAAGATCATCAAGTTTGATTTCTTCCTGACGGACATAACCGGTGCCCGGCAATTTGCCGGTCAAAACCATGTCCATCACAGCACACAGGCCAGCAGACGTTGTGATCTGAATGGCGGACCAGTTTTTACCGCCGATTTCCGTACCATGCACCTTGCGGATGAAGTTCTCTTCGCACAGCTCGCCATTTCGCGTACCGACAGCATCAGCAAAGATGACAATCACGTCCTGCTGAGTGATTGGCAGCGCATTTTCAAAGATTTCCTTCATCATGTCGGGGCGTTCACCCAGACGAAGATCTTCGATCAGGATTTTCAGGATTTCCTGATGGCCCGGATAACGGACGGTTTTGTAATCAAGGTTATCGACCTTGCCTTCAAGCATGTCACATAGCGCGCCAACACCGCCCGAAGTATTGAATGCTTCGTATTCCGTGCCATCGATCGTGAAGCGCTCATATCCTTCAAGCGGAAGGACTTCGACGCGCTTGCCATTCAGTATGGCTTCGCACGGATTAAGGTATTCGTTAATCAAGCCATCGGTCGACCAGGTCAGGTTATATTTCAAACGGTTGGTCGGGTTTTGCGGCAAGGCACCAACACGAAGACGAAGTTTTTTGACCGTATCAAAACGTTTGAAAAGATCGTGCGCGGCAATCGAAATAAAGCCCGGCGCCAGACCACATTGCGGGACAAAGGCACCTTCTGCACCCTTGGAAATTTCGCGAATGGCGCGGGTGGTTTCAACATCTTCGGTCACATCGAAGTAAGATGCACCAACTTCGCGGGCAACGCGGGCAATGGCAACGTTCAGGTAAAACGGACAAGTCGACAGGATCGCATCGTGACCAGTGGCTACTTCGGTCAAGGCCGCTTCGTCGGTGACATCGACCTTGATCAGGGTTGCGGCGTCGTCCTTGGCACAGAATTCCAGCATTACGCCATTGGAATCGGCAAGCGTTACCGCATATTCACCGCTTTCTTTAAGCATCACAGCGGCCATACGGCCAATTTTGCCAGCACCAAGGATCAAAATCTTTTTCATTTTTAAGCTCCCAAACGAACAGAGAACATCACAAGGAATGCCGTACCTGCCCTGATAACGTTTTATTGTTTACCCCTTAATGGTCTGCCGCTGGACTAACGCTTGCAACCCGGCAATACTGTCAAAACACAACAATAACCCGTCAAATTTATGGGTATGACCGATGAAACGTCGACTTGATGAAACCGACCGCCGTCTGATCGCACGATTACAGGAAAATGCCCGCATCCCGACGGCGGCCCTCGCGCGTGATGTGGGATTGTCGCGCAGTGCGGTTCAGGAACGCCTCGAACGGCTTGAAAAATCACAGACAATTAAGGGTTACACCGTTCAAATTGGCGATAGCGCACGGCCGGTTTTACTGGCCGAAGTCATGATCCAGCTAGAGCAAAAGCAATCAGCAGGTGTGGTTGGTGCACTTCAGAAAATCCCGCATTGCATTCGCTGTCTGGCGATATCGGGTGAATTTGATCTGATTGCCGAGGTTGCGGCTGACACGCCCGAAGAACTGGATAGCGTTTTGGACCGCATTGGCGAACTTGCTGGAATAAAACGCACATCGAGCTCAATCATCCTTTCAACCAAGTTCGATCGCCGCTAAGATGTGCCCGAGGTTGGGGAACCTCCTTGTCAGGAAGAAAACCGAGTGACATCAAAACGCAGATATTCTGTCCTTTCTGTCCTTCTGGCCGGCTTTATCGGCACTAGTGTTTTCGGCGTCGGCCTATCCCTTTATGTCGGTCTTGGCACAGCTTACGAGAACACCCGCAATCTGTGGGTGATGCTGGCCGATCTTGATCTGACATCGGTTCAGCGCACGATGCACGAACGGCTCAACGAAGTTGACGAACGCTCGGACTGGGTTGCAGAGCAGGTTTCCAATGGCACGCTTGATCCAAGCTTCCAATATGGCTGGACCAATGCCATGCGCGCCCTTGCCGCGGCTGACATGGATGTCATGGCCTATGGGCTGGTAACGGGCGAGCGACAATTTATCGGTTTTAATCCCGAAGACATGTCAGAAATCCGGCGCACCCTGCCCGCAGATGACATGCTATTTTCTGAACTCGCCCAGATCAGAGGCCCGGTCACCAATCGCACCGGCTTCCCGCGCTGGGATCCGTTCTTTAACAGAACCGTGATGACCAGTTGGGTACCGCTTTTCTATGACGGGCATTATCTGGGCACCTTTATCCAGTATCTGTCGCTTTCAAATCTGTCGGAAAGCCTGTTGCGCGGGCGCGAAGATTTGCCGGGAACTCCGTTTGTTTTGATTGGCGGCAACCGTGTCATGGCCCATCCCGATTTACGTGATTGGGGTGAAAACACAGCCAACAAGCTGATCAATGGTGCCGACATTGCGCGCAGCCCAATACCGCTTCCGACCATTCATGATATCGGTGACCCGGTCTTGGCCAACCTTGGCAAATCGGAAAACATCAAGCTTGATCCGCATGACGAACGGCACAATACGGGCCTGAAACTATCCGGGCTTGATCACAATGATCGATACCATCTGATCGTGACGCGTCAGGTAATGAATGCGCCGATTTCGCCCGTCATCATCGGCATGTATTTCGATGAAGAACTGTTTGATGATGAATGGGATCGGCTTGTTTTGGCATCTGTCCTTGGCGGCGGCGTTTTCATTCTAGCCGTGATTGTTGCCATCGTCATGTCCAAGCAATTCACCAAACCGATCCGGCGCTTTGCCGCAGCCGCACGTGCGTTTGAAGATGACGACATCGCATCCGCAGATGTGCCGCAACTTCAAGGCAGCAGTATTCGCGAATATGACGATGCAGCGCGGTCGTTTAACCACATGATGACAGCGGTTCATGACCGTGAACGCATCACCAGCCTGTTTGGTAAGTTCGTCCCGCAGTCGATTGCCAAAAAGCTTCTCGCTTCTGGTACGGATTCCGGGGTCCTGCCCCCGCAGCAATCCGAAGCAACGGTTCTGTTTATCGACATTGTCGGCTTTACATCAATGTGCGAGGCACTGGATCCGAACCAGATCATTGCCATGCTCAATGACTATTTCGACTGTGCGACGCAAATCATCGAATCTCATGGCGGGATCATCACTCAGTTCCAGGGCGATGCGATTTTGGCCGTCTATAACGTCTTTGATGATCTAAGCCACCATGCAGATGCCGCACTTGATAGCGCCATCGCTCTTCAGAAAGAAGTCGCAAGCCGCACCTTCGAAGGATTGGAGATCAAGGTGCGTTGTGGGGTTAATACCGGATCGATGGTTGCTGGTAATGTCGGCGCAAAGGCGCGCTTGTCCTTCACCGTGCATGGTGATGCCGTCAATACGGCATCAAGGCTTGAACAGGAAAACAAGGTTCTAGGCACGCACATCCTGATTTCGGAAAGCACGCGCAATCTTTTGGAAAATCCGATGCGGGTTTCCAAGGCTGGCGACGTCCTTTTGCGCGGCCGTCACAGCAAAACGGAATTGTTCACTGTCCCAAGTGAAAACCAAACAAAATCAGATAGCTGACGATAGAAACCTTTTACTCAGGTCTAAAAGCCCATAAAATTTCTCAGATTGGCTGACTGTACATATCATTGTGCTCAGCCAATCTTTGTTTTGAACTCATTGGCCTGCATGGGGATATCGGATGAACCGACGCTCGGGACGCTTTTCAATCTTTGCCGTTCTGTTGGGCGGCATGCTGCTGACCAGCGGCGTTGGCGTTGCGATATCGTTTCATTTTGGCCTCCTTACAGCTGTGCAAAACACGCGTGATCTTTGGATCACCATGACCAGTGGCGATCTTGCTGTGGCTGAACGCGCAGTTCTGCAACGCCTTTCTGAAAATGCAAAACGCAACAACTGGATCGCAACCCAGGCGGCCAAAGGATTGGTCGATGTCAGGTCGCGGGAATTCTGGACCCACAATGTCGCATCGATGATTGCGACCCAGACCGATATTACCGCTGTCGGCCTGACAACGCCGGATGGCCAGTTCATTGGTTATAGCCGCAAACACGGCAAGATGATCGAAGGCGAAGCAGACATCTATGATCTGGCGATGACTGAAGACCTTCCCTATCTCGGTCCGAGCCAGAGCCTGACGATGTTCCCATATTGGCAAAGCGCTTTGAAGCAGGTGGTAATTGGCGAAGCTGTGCCGCTGTTTCAGAACGGCGATTATCTGGGCACGCTGATCCAGTATATGCCACTTCCAAACCTGTCGCGCGATCTTCCGATGCAGGTAGAAGGCGATGGTCGCACCGCGTTCATTACAGTTGGTGATCACATTATTGCCCATCCGAGCCTGTCAAACTGGCAACGGGTGAATATGCGTGCGGAAAGCGCGGGCTTTGTCCCCAAAACACTGAAAGAATCGATCAGCGTCCTGCCAAAGCTTGATCAAATCGGCGATGCCGTCCTGTCGCAATATGCCCGCTGGCAGCCGGTTGATTTGGGCGACAGTCAACGTTATGCCCGTGATGAACGCATCACCGCATCACAGGTGCAAATTCATACGACGTACAATGTCATTGTGACGCGTGAGGCAGAGCAATCATCGGTCATCCCGATCACCTTTGGCATGCATTTCGCCCCTTCCGTGTTTGAGGTGCAAGGCGAACGATTAAACCGCCTTTTGATCATCGGTGCTGCCGTTCTGTTTGGTGCGCTGATCATTGCAGGCCTTCTGGCACATTATTTTGCAGGACCGCTGCGGCGCCTGTCTGCGGCAACGCGGCAGTTCGAAGAAGGCAACCTAAACAGTGTGCCCACATTGCCCAACAGCGCGATTACCGAATTTAATGACGCGGCCCAATCGTTCAATCAGATGGTCCATACCATCAATGATCGCGAACGCATTGGCCGTTTGTTTGGCAAGTTCCTGCCCCCTGCCATCGCCCAGTCGCTTTTGGAATCGCAAAACGATGACGGCACCATTCCACCGCACAAATGTGTCGCTACCACGCTATTTGTTGACCTTCAGGGGTTCACAACCATGAGCGAAAAGGCTGATCCGCAGGATGTTGTTGATATCCTGAATGCCTATTTCGCCGAAGCCACCGCCGAGATCGAAGCACGCCAAGGCATCATTACCCAGTTCCAGGGCGATGCGATCCTTGCTGTGTTTAACGCCGTTGGGGAACTTCCCAATCATGCGGATGCCGCCCTTGAAACGGCAATCGCCCTTCAAAAGCTTGTCCATAGCAAAGAGTTCATGGGAACGACGCTTCGTTGCCGTTGCGGGGTCAATACCGGGGAAATGGTTGCAGGTAGTGTCGGCGCACCAGAACGCCTGTCATTCACGGTCAATGGTGACGCGGTCAATAGTGCAGCGCGCCTTGAGGCGATGAACAAGGAACTTGGCACCAAGATCCTGATTGGTGAGGTCACCCGCGAACATCTGAGCGACCCGTCGCGTGCGATCCTTGCCAAGGAAGTCCTGCTACGCGGACGTAGCGAAGTGAGTGCGGTTTACACCATCCATATCGAAGGCATTGATCAGCCGTCTTAAGCCCTAAACGGCAAAGGTAAAAAAAAACAAAACGCCGCATTGGATAAACCGATGCGGCGTTTTGTAAAACCTTAGAACAAGGTACCGGGAATTAACCCTGGCGTGCCTTGAAGCGCGGGTTCTTTTTATTGATCACGTATACGCGGCCACGGCGGCGCACGATACGGCAGCCTTTTTCCCGCAGCTTCGCGGATTTCAATGAGTTCCGGATCTTCATAATCTTAAACCTTAGAAACTTGGCCCCTTCGAGGAAGCCGGAAAATAGAAGTACGACATGCCCCTGTCAACACTAAAAACAGGTTGCGGCGACAGAAATTGGATCAAATCCCGTCAAAGTCGCCAGCAGCAGTCTGAAACCTGAGAGATCAGTTGATCGTTGCGTAGAACCGATAAAAGGCCAGCGAGCCATTTTCAAGCATTTTTACGCGATTCATCCACATTTCCATCTCTGGAACGAGATAATCCATCAGATCAGGATCCAAACCGTCCTTCTGGATACCTGACAGCATGGTCATCCATGCCATTTTCACATGCTTGAGGTGGGTTTCCAACTCATCCTTGGCAATGCGGATATCGAATTTCAGCTGCCCCAGACGCGATTTGTATTCCTGTGCGGTCCACGGGAACAGGTCTTCGTCTTCCAGACGGGACCAGTTCGCCATTTCCTTTTCATCAAGATCACGTGTCAGAACATAATCGGTCAGCAAAAGCTGCCCCTGCTCACGCAGGGTTTCCGCAAGCGCACCAAGGAAGCTGTCCTTTTCCGGTATTTTGTAAAGCTCGCCAAAGGAATAGACGACGTTGAAGTAACTTTTACGCAATTCCGGTGCCATCGGGTCGAACCGTTGTACCGGGACCTTTTTCTGTGCTCCGGCCTGTACGGATCGCTCCATGCCCAGCAGTGCCAGTTCGCCATCCTGTTCATAGGCCGTCACCCAAACACCAAGACGATCGGCCAGCACACGGGCAACACCACCAAGCTTGGCCCCGATTTCAACGCAGCTTAGCGTTTCATCAAGTGCCAATGGTTTTGCCAGTTCGAGCGCATATTCATGCCCGCCCGGGATCATGATGCAATGATCAAACAGTTTGTCATAAAGACGAATACGTTCTGGCGGCCAGCGCCCGATTTCTTCATCAAGATCAAGCTCACCCAGTTCCGGCTCAACCGGACGCGCCAGCCAGACGCGCATTTTGCGCAGCCAGTCGGCATAGGCATCTATTTCAAGCTGAAGCAGGTAATATTCGACCGGGTCGTCATATCCTTCCCACTTGGCGCGCAATTTGGTGCCGAAGCTCAGATGATGGCCCGGTGGCATTTCGAACTCTGGCGGCTCGCCATCATCCATGGCAGCGCCCCCGGACATTCCGTCCTCTTCCGACATATCGCCGTCTTCATCGACTTTGCGTTGCCAAAATTTGAGTTTCAAAGCGTCTACCTGCTGGTTCGAACTGTGCGTTCAAGTGATTCTTGCAAAATATGGCAATTAGTCAAAAGTGACAACGTGTTAAGATTTCAACCATATGATTGCACCGGCAAAATCCACCGGTAATATCGCTATCAGGTGATTTCCCGCGCCGGGAAACATGTTTGGACAGGAACCTTCAGAAACCATGAATACTGACCGCCTCGGCATCTATTATCGCATGCTGAACGTTGCGCCCGGCGCGAGCGCGAAGGAAATCAAACTTGCCTATCGCAAACTGGCCTTTCAGTTCCATCCTGATCGCAATACCGACCCAGACTCGGAAGAAAAATTCAAAGACATCACCGAGGCCTATGAAATCCTGACCGGTGAACGCAAGGCCCCTACCCAGCCTTCAGGCGGCTCAGCCAAACAAGCGAATGGCCAATCAAATGGCGCAAAGGCCAAAAGCACCGCATCGGGATATGGCCCGGACGCCGCCGGGGCAAAGAATGCCAACCGTGCAACCAAACAAGGTTTTGCCGGCGCGGGACGCAAACAGGAAAAGACCAAAAGCAACGCGGATGAAAAAACCGCACGCGCCAATCAGGCTTACCGCGAACAACAGGCCAAAGCCACCACCCGCAAAAGCAACATCCACCCGGGCGCACGTCGCCATAACCGCAAGAAACCCGATACCAACGCGCAAGGTTTCATCCAATGCGCGGTCACCGGTGTTGTTTCTGCCCAACCCCGTCAGGTCGAATTCAAGGTTGTCCGCGGTTTCCTGAATTCTGTACGCACCGAAACTATAACCGCCAACCTTGCCCCCAAGGGCGCAAAACGCATGGCACTGATGGCAAGCCTTAAGACTTGGGCGCGGGGTTTCTGGGGATGGCGAAGCTTCTTTCCTGCCTGGAAGGCCATTCTTGGCAATATGCGAGGCGGCACCTTCCCGGCCGAGGGCAATTCAAAGATGCTTTTTGCCCAGGCCACTGCGTTTGAACGGTCGGGCAACAAGCCACTAGCACGTGCTGTCTTGATGCAGGCACTTGATTTCATTGGCACCAACCGGTCTGCCCTGGCCGAGCAGGTCCGTGCAAGTTTGCGCCGCCTTGAAGACGGCCAACCTGCACGTCGCGTGCGGGATGAATGGAAACGTGCCGGGATGCTTGATGCGCTTTTGCATCTAAGCCCGCTATTTGTTTTGATTTTTGCCGGACTGGTTGCGTTTGGCCCCGGTCAGGGCTTCGTTACGCGTGACATCCCCGACATCGTTGCCAAACAAGGCACCGAAATCACCCGTCAGGTCCAACAGCTGATCGGTGAGGAACGCGAACCTTATTATATCGACCGCGAACTTTTAAACATGCGCGAGGGCCCCAGCGTGAATGACAAGATCATTCGCCGCCTGACCCGATTTGAAACCGTTTATGTTGCCGGTGACAGTCAGGGGTTCTGGATCGAAATTGAAACCAGCATTGGCGAGAGCGGCTTTGTGAACCTTGATGCGCTGGTTCCGGGCAGCGGCGCGCAAGCACGCGACGTTTGGTGTTCCACAAACAAATGCGACTGACCAGATAACCGGTCAGTCGAATATAAAATCACATCACTTGCAGACTGCGATCAGCCCTTGGCAGGGATCGCCTTAAGTGCCGCCAGAAGGTAATCCCAGAAACGGGCAACACTTGGCACATGGACGCATTCATCCGGGCTGTGCGCGCGTTTAATGGTCGGGCCAAACGACACCATATCCCAATGCGGATATTTGGAGCCCAGAACACCACATTCCAGACCAGCATGGATCACACGGATTTCCGGGTCCTTGCCAAACATGTCGCGGTGAACCGATTTCATCATTTCAACCACTTCGCTGTTGGCATTTGGCTTCCAACCCGGATAGGCATCACCCCACTCAACCGACGCACCGATATTTTCAAACACTGCCGTGGCGGCTTCGCGGATGGAATCACGTGCCGAGTTAATCGAGCTACGGGCAGACAAAGTCACATCTGCTTTGCCATCCGCAAGCTTGACGATCGCAAGGTTGATCGAAGTTTCAACAACACCTTCGACCGAGGTGCTCATGGCCTGCACACCGTTCGGCGCGCCAACGCATGCATTGTTGAAGTCCTTTGAATCTTTGCTGCTCATCGCCGTTGCCGGAAGGTCAGCTGCCTTGGCGGCAACCGCAAAGTTCGGCTCAATCGCGCCAATCTCGTCTTTGACTTCGTTGCCAAAGGCCGAAAGTGCCGCTTCAAATGCCGCAACATTGCCTTCAGGCAGAACGATGGTCGCAAAGGATTCACGCGGGATCGCATTGCGCGCGGTACCAGCATTAATCGTCACGATACGTGCGTCCAGATCGCGGATCGCGGTGCGCAGGAAACGCGCCATCAGCTTGTTGGCATTGCCCAGACCAAGAATGATGTCGATGCCCGAATGCCCGCCCTTAAGGCCGGTCAATGCGATTTCACGTGCAGCTTGTCCTGCACCAACGGCTTCGGGGGTGTAGTTAAAGGTCGCGACAAGATCGCCGCCACCCGCACAACCAACGCACAGCTCGTATTCATCTTCGGTGTCAAGGTTAAGAAGGATCTCCCCCTTAAGGCGGCCCGGCTCCAGGTTCATGGCGCCGGTCAAGCCACGTTCTTCATCAACCGTAAACAGCAGCTCAAGTGCGCCGTGCTCAAGACCTTCTTCGGTCATGAAGCCCATCATGGCTGCCGCACCAATACCGTTATCCGCACCAAGGGTGGTGTTGTCAGCGGTGATCCATTCACCATCAATCAGCATGCGGATCGGATCAGTGTCGAAATTATGGGTCGAACCGGAATTGGCCTGGGTCACCATGTCGACATGGGCCTGAAGGATCGTCATTTTGCGATCTTCATAGCCCGGTGTGGCCGGGATCGAGATGATCAGGTTCTCGCCGCTATCACGGAAATGCGCGAAGCCCTTATCGTCGGCCATTTTTTCCAGAAGCTGCAAGACAGCCTCTTCTTTGGTCGACGGACGCGGGGTATCGCAAAGTTTCTGGAAATTCTCCCAAATCGCGACCGGCGCAATTTTGCTAATCTCGTTCACGGTGGCGCTCTCCTGTTGGTGTTTGGTCGTCTGTGCGTTTTCGCGGGTTCGATCTGTTGATTACCTTATTGCGACGGGAAATTAAAGCGCGTCTACGTGTTTTTGCGCAAACTGCGAAGATTGAGCACAAAGTCGCAAGCCACTTGCACGGACCGCCTTAATTCACGGTACAAACGCAAATTCCTGTCACATCAATCAACGCCGACAGTTTCACTGCGCCTTTGCAATAACATGACATCGCGCCATTTTCCCGCCATTGGGCCATAGGACATCCGCCCCAAACCACGTCGGCGTCCGACGGGCTCAAACCCCAAACTTTTGTGAATAGCCAAACTGGCATCATTTTCCGGGAAGATACCTGCTTCAAGCGACCAGATTCCCTCAGCCTCGCTAGCAGAAATCAACGCGCGCAGCAGTGACTTGCCGATCCCCTGCGCCTGGCAATCCGGATCGACGTAAACCGATATTTCTGCCACACCACGATAGACACATCGGCTTGAAACGCCAGACAACCCGGCCCAGCCAACAACCTGTCCATCTTCGTTTACCGCGACCAACCGGCATTCCGGCATATGTCCCGCATCCCAGTCCGCCCAATTCCCGGGGTTTTCCTGAAAGGTTGCATGACCGGACTTGATCGCCCGCCCATAGATGTCAACAACACGGTCCCCGTCATCCGGGGTCATGGCACGAATAATCATGGATAATGCTCCGCCGTGGGGCGCATGATGCGCGAAGGAAAACCTGATTGTATCTGAGAATATGGAGGCAACAATAAGTAGAAGGCGCGCAATTAGCTATCGCCTTCTCGACCATGGATCTTGAAGATCATTTGATCGCGACCACCCTGCTTGGCCTCATACATTGCTTCGTCAGCAGCCTTCATGGCATCAGCAAGCTCAATGAAGGACTGGCGCGCTTCGCCACCGACTGTCGCACCAAAGCTGGCGGTGATTGTGACGAACTGTTTGCTCTGTTTATCGATGGGCACTTCAATCGCACGAATCATATTGGCCAGTCGCTCGCCAATACGTTTCGTCACGGCAGCCGTTGCCGATGGCAGCAAAACGGCAAACTCCTCGCCCCCCAAACGTACAACAAGGTCGTCGTCACGCAGTGCCTGACGCAAGGTTTCAGCAACCCGCTCCAGCACCCGGTCCCCCACAGCATGCCCATAGGTATCATTGACGTGCTTGAAGTGGTCAAGATCGAGCACGATCAGACCAAAGACCCAGCTTTTATCCTTAAGGTGACGAATTTCGCGCAGTCTGCTGACCGCACTTTCAAATCCGCGCCGGTTCAGCGCACGTGTCAGCGGGTCGGTTGATGCCAGATTATCAAGCATCTGCTCCTTGCGCTTGTGATCGGTGATGTCGGTGGCCGAGACCATCACCCCACCGCCTTCCATCATATTCATACGGATATCGGCCAGTCGACCGGAAGGCGTTTGCATCTCATCAAGGGTCGCGTGGCCATGGCCATTGAGCTTCATCTTGGCACAGCACTCATGAAGGGCTGAGATATCAAAGGATTGATCCTCACCCTCACCTTTCACCCCCCCCGAAAAGTCGGGCAAATTCATGATTGTAATGCACGACATTAAGCATGCTATCGAGCATCGCCACCGCTGACGGTACAAGTCTGATAACTTCGGTAACAGCTTCTTCCAATCCGGCCTTTGCGCGGATCAGTTCATCATGCATTTCGACTTCGTCGCGCACATCATGGGCCGTCGTCAAAATGGCAGGTTTACCGTCATGCCAAAGGATGCGTTCATCGGTAAGGTCACGCCAAACCGAACTACCGTCATCAAGGATGTCATGCACGCGGTGGCGATCACCACGCTGTTCACCATTCAGGATGGCAGCAACATGTTTTAGCGCGCGCGGGCGGTTGTCTTCGGGGATGAAGCGCAAGACATTGGGGTTTTCCATGAACTTGCTGGCACTTTCCGCACCCATCAGTTTGGCAAATGAGTCGTTCACATAAAGGGCAGTCATGTTGCGATGAACCATCACACCGATGAATGATCGGCCGAGCATGTGATCGACCTGCATTGCGGTCGTGCCATTGTCGATCATTTGCGCTGTGGTCAGAACGGCATTGCCGTCTTCCCATTCAACGGTTTCATCGCTGATTTCCATCCAGACCGGTGAACCGTCGGTGCGGATGTTATAAACCTTCTTCCAGCCGTGGAAGCCGTTGCTATCTTGGAAACTTTCGGAAAGTTTGGCCGCTTCATGATGGAAACTGGGCGGGATATATTGCCGCATATCCGGTTCGCTCATGAAATCCTTGACGTCCCGACGGCCGAGCATCTTCGCATAGGCATCATTGACATACACAGCCTGAAGGTCTTTGTGTACGACAACTCCCACGCGTGATCGCCCGTAAAGACGTGCGATTTCTGTCGGCTCGAACCGCATCAACGCCTTGCTTCCCCCGAAACCCAGAATTATATCCCGTCAAACAGCCTTATCGACCGCCAATTAGATAAGTCTTAGTTTATACTAGATCAGGTATAATTAAAACAAAGGGATGGCCACCCTATCCCAACGAAGGACCGTTTTGAGCGCCAAGTCCAATCATTCAACCCATAATAGATTTAATATCGCATACATAAGAATAATAAAATATTGAAACCTGTCACCTAAAACGTGCACCAGAATGCACAAAGCCCGCCAATCACCTATTTTTCCAAACGGACACACAAACATGACTGACAAGAAATTCGACGTTATCGAACGACGTCGCGGATGGGATGGATATTTCAAACTTGATGTCTATCGCGTCACGCATGACACATTTGATGGCGGCAGAAGCGATATCTTACAGCGTGAAGTTCTTGAACGTGGCCACGCGGTCGCCGTCTTGCCCTATGATCCGGTGCGAGACGAAGTTGTTCTGATTGAACAGTTTCGGCCGGGTACTATATCGGTGCAGGATCACTATCCTGACATGCCCGTATGGCTGACAGAAATTGTCGCAGGCATTATCGAAGACGGCGAAACAGATCAGGACGTCGCACGCCGCGAGACCATTGAAGAAGCAGGATGCGACATCATTGGCGATCTGGAACTGATATCGCGATACTATGTCACACCCGGCTGTTCGAGCGAAACCGTCACCCTTTATTACGGCCGTGTGGACAGCTCAAATGTTGGCGGGTTACATGGTCTGGAAGAAGAAGGTGAAGACATTCGCGTGTTTGCAGTTTCTGCCGAGGAATGCTTTGCCATGTTGCGAAATGGACAACTCTGCAATGCAACGGCAACCATTGCCATTCAGTGGTTGATGCTCAACCGCGACCGCATCCGTAAGGAAACCGGGGTTTAGCGAAATTTTGTCGAAACTGGCGCACATGAATTATTTAACACTCTTTTTCAGTGGTAATTTTCAAACTGCCTTGACTTTTGTGTGCAAAAGAACCTAATCAACACTTAAATACATTTTGAACCCAACCACGTTTGGAGTTTGTCATGGACATTCGCAATGGCACCATCGAAGCCATTGGCCGCACCCCGCTTGTGAAGCTGAAAAAGGTTTCCGAGCTGACGGGCTGCACCATTCTGGGCAAGGCGGAATACGCAAACCCGGGCGGATCAGTCAAGGACCGTGCCGCACTTGCCATTATTCGCGACGCAGAAGCACGCGGCCTGCTTAAGCCGGGCGGCGTCATTGTTGAAGGTACGGCGGGCAATACCGGTATTGGTCTTGCGGTTGTCGGCAACGCGCTTGGCTATCGTACCGTTATCGTGATCCCGGAAACACAGAGTCAGGAAAAGAAAGACCTTCTGCGTCTTCTTGGTGCTGATCTGCGTGAAGTTCCGGCAGTTCCGTATCGCGATCAGAACAACTATGTCCATGTTTCGCGCCGTCTGGCCGAAGAACTGGCACAGTCTGAACCGAATGGTGCAATCTGGGCCAACCAGTTTGACAACGTCGCCAACCGTCAGGGCCATATCGACACCACCGCGCCGGAAATCTGGGAACAGACCGATGGCAAGGTTGATGGTTTCATCTGCGCTGTTGGCACCGGCGGCACGCTTGCCGGTGTTTCATTGGCCCTTAAAGAGCGCAACAAAAACATCCAGATCGGCCTTGCCGATCCGATGGGTGCAGCCCTTTACAGCCACTATAAATTTGGCGAGCTGAAATCCGAGGGAAGCTCGATCTCCGAAGGTATCGGTCAGGGCCGTATTACGGCCAACCTCGAAGGTGTCGAGATCGATCATCCGTTCCAGATCACGGACGAGGAAATGCTGCCGATCGTGTTTGACCTGCTGAAAGAAGAAGGTCTGTGCATGGGTGGCTCGACGGGCATCAACATTGCTGGTGCGGTCCGCCTTGCGCGCGAACTGGGCCCGGGCAAAACCATCGTCACCGTTCTGTGTGACCTTGGCACCCGCTACCAGAGCAAGCTTTGGAACCCTGACTTCCTCAAGGAAAAAGGTCTTCCGAGCCCGGATTGGCTCTAAGCCCTGATCGCTTGAAACACAAAACCCCGTCAGTATTCTGACGGGGTTTTGTTTTATCTGGTGCAGGCTTCACGCCACTAGGCACGACCGTGACTTGCCTTGCTGAAATCCGGCTGGGCAGAATGGGCAGAATTTGTGACGCTCGCTTCACCCTGCTGAATAGCAGCAGCCTTGCTCGCAAACCGCCAAAGATACAGTCCACACACCAGCGCACAGCCAAGAAGGGCAACCGAGAAACCGGCAACCGCATTCCATCCGCCATGATCCCAGAACCAGCCACCGGCCGACCCCATGATGCTCGAGCCGAGATAATAGGCCAGAAGATAAAGGGATGATGCGTGGCCCTTGGCATTTTCGGCCAACCGCCCTACCCAGCCGCTGGCAATTGAATGGGCAACAAAGAACCCGCTGGTCAGAACAACAATCCCGCCAATGATCCCGGTCAGACTTTCATGCATGGACAGCGTGACACCCAGACCGGCCAGCAGCACACCAACCACCAGAACCGGGCCACGGCCAAGCTTGTCAGACAGCGCACCTGCAATTGATGACGTCACCGAACCACACAAATAGACGACAAAAATCAAACCAATCTGGCTTTGACTAAGCCCATAAGGTGCATCTGACAGACGAAAACCGACATAGTTAAACACCGTGACAAAGCATCCCATCGCAAAGGCACCGATCAGGAACACGAACGGCAAGCCCGCATGTTTGAGGTGCCCGCCCCATGCGCGCAGATGATAACGCACCTGAAAGCCCGGTTTCCGGACGAAATTGCGCGACGCTGGCAGCAACACAGCAAAACCAAGGGCCGCCAGCAAACCGAGTGCGCCCATCGCACCAAGCGCTGCGTGCCATCCAAACAGATCGGTCAGAAATCCAATAACAACCCGGCCGCTGAGCCCGCCAATCGCCGTGCCGCTGATGTAAATACCCATCGCAACGCCAAGCGCCTTGGGATCGATTTCTTCGGCCAGATAGGCCATGGCAACAGCCGGAACACCGCCCAGCATCAAACCTTCAAGCGCGCGAACGACCAAAAAGGCATGCCAGTCAGGTAAAAACGGTGCGATCAGGTTCAAAATCGATGCCACGCACATCGAAACCAGCATCAATTGCTTGCGCCCGGTCGCCTCGGAAACCGCACCGGCCAAAAGAATGGCAAAAGCCAGAAAACCTGTTGTCAGCGACAAGGCCAGCGAACTTTCCGCAGGCCCGACACCAAAATGCAAGGCAACCTCCGGTAACAATGGCTGCACGCAGTAAATCAGGGAAAAGGTCGCATAACCGGCAAGGAAAAGCGCAATGCTGATACGGCGAAACGCAGCAGATCCCGGTTTAATCCCGACAGGATCAGGCGATGCGTTTGCGTTGGTGGACGCGAGCGGGTTTTGCGAATGCGCGGTGCTTTTCGCATCAATAGACGCCGTATCAGCAGCACTTACAGAATTCGGTTCTGGGTCATTGTCCCGAGAAACAGACATTTCCGACCTCTTTTGGAACAGTTCGTGGGGTGTTCTTATGATTGCATTGTCACGATCATCCGTCCAATATATGGAACAGTTATTTTTGATATGTTTTGGATATACCCAAGATGGAACTGCGCCATATCCGCTATTTCCTGGCCGTTGCCCGCGAAGGCAATTTTACCCGTGCGGCCGCGCGCATTGGCATCGGTCAGCCACCGCTTAGCCAGCAAATCCGTGATCTTGAAACCGAAATCGGCACAGCCCTGTTCCACCGCGTCCCCCATGGCGCGGAACTGACAGAGGCCGGGTCGGCATTCTTTGATGCGGTCGAACAGTTCCCCGATCTGGCCGAACGCGCCATTCGCGCAGCCCAACGCGCCGGTCGCGGTGAAGTTGGCTCCATCCGTGTCGGCTTTACGGCATCAGCCGCATTCAGCCCATCTGTCCCGCGTGTCTTTCGTGACTTTCGCCGCGCCTATCCGGGTGTTGAAATGACGCTGGAAGAAGCCAACTCTGCCCAGCTTGTTGCAAGCCTTAAGGAAGAACGCCTTGATGCCGTGTTCTTGCGTCAGGACGCAATTGCCGGTGATGGTATTCGCCTTCATGTGATTTCAAGTGAACCGATGGTGCTGGTCCTGCCAGCGGGCCACCCTGCGGCCAAGAATGAAAAGGTCGCGTTATCTGATTTAAGTGACGAGGCACTTATCCTGACGCCGCGCGCGGTTGGCCCGACCCATTTCGACAAGGTGGTCACCGCCTGTCGTGATGCCGGGTTTGAGCCGCAAATGGGTCAAATCGCCCCGCAACTTGGATCGGTGATTAACTTCGTTGCGGCGGAACTTGGCTTTTCGCTGGTCCCCAAACCCATGACCCAGCTTCAGGCAAATGGCGTTGCCTATCGCGATATTGATGGCGATGTCCCGATCGCACAGCTGTCCCTTGCCTATCGCAGCAATGACATTTCCATCGCCCTTCGGAACTTCGTTTCGCGCACACTTTCCGCTCATCGAACGGCCCATCGAACCCAGGATTGAAACGCGCCAATTCGCTGATCAGGACTGGCAAGCTTGTGATTTCAGGCTAGATTAATCCCAACTCTGAAATCAGGCGCCCCGCTTTTGCGATGTGTGCGCCAAACCGAAAGTCTGGCTGATGCTACGATATTCATTACTTGATCTTTGCCCGGTCAATGCGGGCGAACACCCATCTGATGCGCTGCGCAACACGCTCGAACTGGCGCAACATGCAGAACAACTTGGCTATCATCGTTACTGGCTTGCCGAACATCACAATATGCCGGGCATCGCCAGTGCGGCGACTTCGGTTGTCATGGCCCATGTTACAGCGGGCACCAAGACAATCCGCGTTGGGTCAGGTGGGGTGATGCTGCCCAACCATGCACCGCTTGTGATTGCCGAGCAGTTTGGCACCCTTGATGCACTTCACCCTGGTCGTATTGATCTTGGCATTGGTCGCGCACCGGGCACGGATCAACGCACCGCCGCCGCCCTTCGCCGTGACATGCATGGATCCGAAGAACGCTTCATACAGGATGTGCTTCAAGTTCAGGCATTCTTGGCTCCGCTTGAAGGCAATCCGCCGATCCGTGCTGTTCCGGGCTATGGGTCACAAGTCCCGATGTGGCTTTTGGGCAGCAGCCTGTTTTCTGCTGATCTCGCTGCGCGTCTTGGCCTGCCCTTTGCCTTTGCTTCGCATTTTGCCCCGGACATGCTGATGGATGCGTTATCGCTTTATCGTCATCGGTTTGAACCAAGTGATCAGCTTGATAAACCCTATGCGATTGCTGCGATGGGCTTCTTTGCCGCTGACAGCGACGAAGAAGGCGAATATCTGGCGACGTCGATGCAGCAACAATTCCTCAACCTGCGCCGAGGCACGCCGGGCCAATTGCCAAAACCGGTCAAGGATATGAGCGAGATCTGGAACCGCGTTGAGAAAGCGGGCGTTGATCACGCCATGCGCTACGCCGCCATTGGCGGTCGCGACACGGTCCGCAAGAAACTGCGCGAGTTTGCCTATATGACCAATGCCGATGAAATCATGGTCACGGCCAACATCTTTGACCAAGCAGCCCGCAAAAAATCGTTTGAAATCGCCGCAGAACTGTTTGGCGAAATGAAGACGCAAGCCAGCGACAAGGATTGCGCGTAAGCGATCCCAAAGCACCAAGACACCAAATGGCGGCAGATTTCAATTTGCCGCCATTATTGCATCGGCACTGCTTTACGCAAATTGCGTGGTCACCTATCGTAGCGTACCCGCCACAGGATAAATGCCCGCCATGCTCACGTTTGAACCCATCACAGCCGATCAAACCTACGCCATTCGACATATGGTTTTGTGGCCGAATGAGCCGATTGAATATTGCATGCTTGCAGAAGATCATGCGGCCTTTCATTTCGGTGGATATGTCGATCAGAAACTGGTGAGTGTCGCGTCGCTTTTTCCTGATGGGCCCGACAAGGTTCGCCTGCGGAAATTTGCGATTGTCCCTGAGATGCAAAAGCAGGGTCTGGGATCAAAAATGTTGCAGGAAATGCAGGCCTTTCTGTCGATGTCAGACTTTTCGACAATGTGGTGTGATGCCCGACTGGATGCTGCTGACTTTTACCTGAAGAACGGCTTTACGACTTATAGAGACATCTTTCACAAAAACGGTGTCGCCTATGTGAAGGCAGAATACAAAGTACCTGCACAATCCGATCTGAGTTAAGCACATCGCCCGTTTCATCATACGAAATACCAACTTACGCCACTTGCGCTTGCATCAAGGCTCGGACAATATGCGCGTCCTATCGATGTAATCGATCCTTTGTTTCAAAAGGTTATGGTGCGCCACCCATGATTGACTTTTTGCTGGCAGCTTTGCCGATCGCAATAATCCTGTTCCTGATGATCAAGGTTAATTGGGGGGCGGCACGTGCGGGTGCAGCCGCATGGTTTGTTACCGTCATTATTGCTGTCTTCTTCTTTGGCGCGCCGACCGACATGCTGGTCATTGCCCAGGCCAAGGGCGTGATGCTTGCCCTTTACATCCTTTATATCGTCTGGGCTGCACTGATCCTTTATTTCGCGGCTGAAGAAGCCGGCGCGATCAAAACCATCGGGCGCGCGATCCGATCACTTACCGATGATCGACCACTTCAGCTTTTGATATTGGGCTATGTCTTTGCAAGCTTCCTGCAAGGGGTGGCTGGCTTTGGCGTTCCAATTGCCGTGGTCGCACCGCTATTGCTTGGCATGGGATTCTCGCCCGTTTTGGCGGTCGCTGCACCCATGATTGGCCATAGCTGGTCAGTGCTGTTTGGTAATATGGCGACGTCTTTTGAAGCATTGATTGGTGTCACCGGCATTCCGGGAACCGAGCTTACCCACTATTCCGCCATCCTTTTGGGGCTTTCGGGCTTTATGTGCGGGGCGGCTGTGCTTTGGCTTGATGGTGGGTTCCGCACCATTCGCCGCCGCATTGTTCCGCTGGTGTTGATTTCGGGTGTGATGGGTGTCGTCCAGTACATCATGGCCAATTACGGCGTCTGGACGCTGGGCGGCCTGACGGCGGGCATTGCTGGCCTTGGAACATCGATCATCGTGACGCGGTTCTGGAAACCCCATCCCGATGATGTCACTGAGCAGGTCGATGAAGACGCGCATCACATGCCCCTGATCGAGGCACTGACCCCTTACCTGGTGTTTATCGTTTTGGTGACGCTGGCGACCTTTATCCCGGCCATCGAAATGCTGCTGGGCAAGGTCCGCTTCACACTTGATTTTCCGGAAACATCAACCTCGCTTGGTTGGGTGATTAATGCAGAAAGCGCCAAGGCAATTGCCATCTTTGGCCATCCGGGCGCCTTGTTGCTTTACACTGCAGCGATCAGTTTTGCGTTCTTCAATATGCGCGGCCATTACGATAACGGCATTGGCAAACGCATCTGGCAGCGCACGCTTAAAAGCGGCCTTCCGACCAGCATTGGTATGGTGCCCGTCATTGGGCTTGCGATCATTATGGATCATGCGGGCATGACCTATGCGCTGGCCGAAGGTGGTGCTGCGATCTTCTCGGGCGCGTTTGCCGTGGCCTATCCGGTGATTTCACCGGCCATCGGGGCATTGGGTGCATTCATGACTGGCAGTACGAACAATTCCAACGTTGTCTTTGGCATGTTCCAGCGCCACACCGCCGAGCTTTCCGGGCTTTCAACCGCGCTTATTCTGGCGGCACAGGCAACGGGTGCGTCGCTTGGCAGTATGCTGGCCCCGTCAAAAATCCTTGTCGGCTGCTCGACTGTCGGGCTTTCGGGCAAAGAAGGCCCGGTCTTGTCGGTGGTTCTTAAAACCGGTGTGATCCTGACCGCCCTTTGCGGTTTTATGGCGCTTGGCATATTGCTGATCATGAAAATGAATGGAGGTGCCTGAGATGAAACAGAAACTGTTTAATCCGGTCTTTCTGGTCCTTGCATCGATCATTCTGCCGATTGCCGCATTCGAAGCATTGGCCATGGAAAGCGTCGCCGTAAGCGACATTCTGTTCGCACTATTTTGCGCAATCATGGCGCTGATCATTGTGCGGAAATAATCCAAAACAAACGGCCCGCCAGTAACCTGACGGGCCGTAATCATATTCAGGATTTTTACCGTTTCGGATTAAGGACGGAACGCCGCCAGCTTCAGACCAAACGCGATGAAGACCGCACCGGTGGTTGCCTTAAGCGCGCGCTGGAAACGGCCACTCCCGGCAAAGCGGGTCAGGCGTGCGAGCAGCAAAATGATCGCCCCGAACCAGACCACATTAATCATTGCATGGACAGTTACCAGCATGAAAGCCGATGCAATGGCCCCCTCGCCCGTCGGGATGAATTGCGGGAAAGCCGCCAGATAAAAGATCGATACTTTTGGGTTCAGCGCGTTGGTCAGAAAACCTTCGCCATAGGCCTTGATCATCGTGCGCTTGCGTTTGGCCGGCGCAACTTCGGCCACGGTTTTCACGCCACGCCAAGCATCACGAAGTGCTTTAAACCCGACCCAGCAAAGATAAGCCGCACCAAGCAGCTTCACGACCATAAAGGCATTGGCCGACTGCACCAGGATCACGGAAATACCCAGGATCGAAAGCGCGCCATGGATATAAAAGGCGGTGACGAACCCGGCGACATTGGCAAAACCCGTCGCGCGCCCCGATGTCGGAACAGTTTTGGCAATCAAAACACCGTTGGGGCCTGGCGACATCACCAGAAGTGACGTGACAAGCGCAAAGCTTAGAAACTGTGTCCAATCCATGGGGGCGATCCTTTGCTGATGATCAGATGGTGCGCGATGACTGATGACGCTTTGCACCATTACGGCAACTATATCCCGCGCCCATAAACCGGCAAGCAAATGATTGTGACCATGACATTTCTCTCGTCAGGCGAGTTTGGCACGCCAAAGCCATGAAAATGATAAATTCTGCGAAAATGATAAAGAATAGAAGTGGCTGCCAAAATCATGCGCCACTACGGTCGTTCGCATAAATATCGACATGGCGAAAAGCCGTGCAAATACGGGGCACGATCCTCCCCATGAGCAAAATCTTCTGAAACCTTGGCAATGTGTTCGCCTGCGCGGACGCAATGTGAGCCTTGCTGACCAGGTTACAAAATGCGCGCTACCCGATCATTCCGTTCTGCCCTTCTTGCCCTTCCCGTCTTTTTCATTGCAACGATTGGCCACGCCGACCCGATGTCAACCGGCTCCAAATGGGGTCCGCATATTGATCTGGAAGGCAAAGGCGGAACGGATCGCAATCTTGGCGAGACGGACCTTTTAATTCCGCTTTGGCAGGACGAGGACACATTGACCTTCACCAGCCTTCGCGTCCGGATGGATGACAATAACAGCCACGAAGGGAACTTCGGTCTTGGCATCCGTCAGATGCTTGATTCGGGATGGAACATTGGCGGCTATGGTTATTTTGACCGCCGCCACAGCCCCTATGGCAACAAATTCAACCAATTGACCTTCGGCGCAGAGGCCCTGTCGCTTGATTGGGATTTTCGCGCCAATGCCTATGTCCCGATCGGCACGACACAATACTTCGAGGACAGCCTCAGTACTGTTGATGTGAGCGGCACCACATTGATGTACAATCAAGGCGAAGAACTTGCATTACATGGTTTTGACGGGGAAATTGGTTGGCGCATTCCGTTATTTGCGGCTGATGCCGGACAGCAACTCCGTGCATATGCCGGTGGTTATCGCTTTACGGAAGACGGTGTTGATACGGTACAGGGTCCGCGTGGGCGACTGGATCTGACCTTTGATGAAGTTCCTTTTTTATGGGAAGGGTCGCGCTTCTCTCTCGGGGCGGAAATTCAGCATGACAGCCCACGGGGCACGCAGGGCTTTGCCAGTTTCCGCCTTCGTATCCCCTTACAAGGTTTTGGCGATACCCCGAAACCACGCCTGACAGCGATGGAACGACGCATGACCGATCCCATCATTCGCGACATTGATGTGGTCAGTCAGGCGGGACAGTTTTCAGAAGCAAGTGAAATCACCCAAACAGCGGACGGCGAAACGATCACGCTTTTAAACAGCAATTCAACGTCGGCGGGCGATTTTGCCACCGCCATCGCCAATGCAGGTGCCAATTCCACCGTCGTGTTGAGCGGGAACTACACAAATGTCAGTTCCATCACCACTGTTCAGAATGGGCAAACAATTGTCGGCGGCGGTGCACTCGACATCAAAACACCGACAGGACGTTCGGTTACGGTCGCCATCCCAGATTCCTCAATCTCGGGCCCGGGTGACAGCGGCGGTGGCAGTGGCGCCGGTCGCTTCTTTGACATGGCCGATAACAGCAGCCTGATTGGTGTGACGGCAAACCTTACCCGGTCATCAAGCTCAACCATCGCGAGAATCGCCGGCAAGAACAATGTCACAATTCGCGACAACAAACTGACAACGACCGTCAGCGGGTCAACTGCATCCACTTTTGATATCGAAGACGGTCAAAATATTACAATTGAAAATAATGACATATCCATAATTGCCAATGGCAGCACTTCTCACTTCCTGGCGATCCGTGGCGCCAACTCAAACATCAGCGTCAACGACAACAAGATTTCCACAACAGGGACGGCCGCCACCAAACGTTACATTTTGCTCGCTGGAAGCGTAAATATATCCAACCTGTCTGGTACAGGTAATACGTCCAACATCACAACGTGTTACATCGGTGGCAGCCTTGGCACCGTTACAGGAACAATCACGACAAGCGGCACCAATTGCCCCTGAGCTGATACTTCGCAAATTTATGCCATCGCCTTTCACTTGAATGTTCTGCTTTTGTTCTTTATTGTGTCTGCATGAAGAACAGTATCGAACAGACGCCCGATCCAACCCCTACCGCCATTTTTGATGATGGATGGTCAAACGCGGGATGTGATCCGAACATATTGCCCGCCCGAGGACAAAAGGGGCGCGGTGCGGTGTCCAATATTGACGGGCGATTTGAGCGGCACATCCATCAGGGGGTTGATGATGGATGGCTGGGCACATTGGTGGAAGTTCAGGATGCCCCACATACCAAAACCACCCTTGGTATCGATGGTGCACGGTCTGTCATTACAAAGAACCAAAGTCCGGATGTTCCATTTGATCGCTCGATCAACCCCTATCGCGGCTGCGAGCATGGCTGTGTGTACTGTTTTGCCCGACCAACGCACGCCTATCTCGGTCTGTCACCGGGGCTGGATTTTGAAACCAAACTGTTCTGGAAACCGGAAGCCGCCAGTCTGCTGCGCAAGCAACTGTCATCGAAAAGCTATCAGCCCGAACCGATTGTGATCGGCACCAGTACTGATCCCTATCAGCCGGTTGATCGCGACAAGAAATTAACCCGGTCGATCATTGAAGTCCTGGCCGATTGCCAGCACCCGTTTTCCCTGATCACGAAAAGCGCGCTGGTCACCCGTGACATTGATTTGATCGCACCGATGGCCGCAAGAAACCGCGCATCGGTTGCAGTATCGGTCACAAGCCTTGATCATCGTCTTTCAAACCTTTTGGAACCACGTGCATCCGCCCCGCATCGCAGACTGGATGCGATCCGGAAATTGTCTGAGGCCTGCATTCCGGTAACCGTTCTTTGCGCGCCAATCATTCCCGGTTTGAATGATATGGAAATCGAAAAGCTGGTGGCCGCCTGCAAGGATGCTGGCGCGCAATCGGTCAGCCATATTGTGTTACGCCTGCCGCTTGAAATTGGCGGGCTGTTTGAGGAATGGCTTGAAGCGCATTACCCGGATCGCAAGGCAAAGATCATGTCACTGATCCGGCAAATGCGCGACGGGGAAATATATCAATCAGAATTTGGCAAACGCATGCGTGGTACCGGCCCAATCGCCGATCTGATTACTCATCGCTTTAATGCGGCGCGCAAGAAACATAATCTGACCGGACGATCATTGAACCTTGATTGCAGCGGGTTTAAACGGCCCAGCGCCGATGGGCAGATGTCACTGTTCTGACACCTGCCCCATGCGATAACCCATATCAATCACCCGACCCGTTTGATTGCGGCATGGCGCTTTTTGCCAACCGAAAGTCTCAGCAACTCGCCATCGTCAAAGGCGTAGCTAAGAACGTGATGTTCTGGATCATCGACTTGCTTGTCTTCAATCCGCACAGCACCAGCCAAAACAAGCCTTCTGGCTTCGCTGTTGGATTTGGCAAACCCGGCCATCACGATCAGGGCTAAGACCCCCAAACCGTCTTTAAGTGCATCTGCGGTGAACTCGATGGTCGGAAGACCTTTGAGGTTTCCGTTTGCACCAAACACACCATCGACCGCCGATTTGACCGCATCGACGGCATCGTCGCCATGCGCAAGCCTTGTGGCTTCGTCGGCCAAAACGATTTTGGCTTCGTTCAGACCTGCACCCGACAGGTTTTCAAGCTGCTCAACATCCAAAAGCGGCAGATCCGTGAACAGTCTCAGGAACCGGCCAACATCGCCATCCTCGCAATTGCGCCAGAACTGCCAGTAATCAAATGCACTCAGCCGGTCTGCATTCAACCAAACAGCACCTGCTGCTGTTTTTCCCATCTTCACGCCTGATGACGTGGTCAGAAGCGGTGCAGTCATGCCAAACACCTCATTGCCATCGACGCGCCGAACCAGATCAACGCCATTGATGATATTGGCCCACTGATCACCACCGCCCATCTGCGCACGGCAGCCAAAGCGACGCGAGAGCTCAAGAAAATCAAACGCCTGCAGGATCATGTAGTTGAACTCAAGGAAACTCAGGCTTTCCTGACGCTCAAGACGCGTGCGAACAGAATCAAATGACAGCATCCGGTTCACGGAAAAATGGCGTCCGACGTCACGCAAAAGATCAACATATCCCAACTGATCGAGCCATTCGGCATTATTGACCAGCACGGCATCGGTCGGGCCGTTGCCAAACTTCAAGAACCGGTCAAACACCTGGCGGATACCTGCAATGTTGGTTGCGATCTGTCCATCGTTCAGGATCGGCCGGGCGTCCGAACGGAAGCTTGGATCGCCAATGCGCGTGGTCCCGCCACCCACCAGCACAATCGGCTTGTGGCCATGGCGCTGAAGCCAGCGCAACGTCATAATTGGCAGTAAATGCCCGACATGAAGGCTGTCAGCGGTTGCATCAAAACCGATGTAAACCGGAACGGCCTCGGATTTGGCAAGTACGGCATCAAGGCCATTAAACGAGGTGCATTGATGCACAAAGCCACGCGCGTGGAGGCTTCGCATCGCTTCAGATTCAAAGCTTGTCGCCGCGACTTCACTGGCGTTTTGCGGCGTTCGGATTTCTTCGATGGTATTTTCGATCTTCATTTCGGTTGGTCCTTTTAAGCGGACCACCACCGGGAGACCGGGTTATGGAAAAACAAAAGGCCGCCCCGTGGCGGCCGATCCTTGATTTTTACATATCAAAACGCGCCGCACTTATGTGTGCAGCGGATAATAGGCGTTGTGATGTGCAATTACGTTTTCCATACCCAAAGGCATATGGCGAAAATTTCCCGCGGTCAAGCCACTTTGATTTAACCCCTGGAATTCCGGTAATGCTCCCGTGCCAAAGCCACCATCAAACGAAAACACCCGCTGGAATGCCAACGGGTGCCTAAAGGATCGATGTTTTAAGTCGGCTTAGCTGACAACGCGGTAACGCGCGTGAAGTGCCGGATTGTTCATCATGGTGGCACTGATCATTGGCTTGCCTGCGACCTCGTCGGCATTCTCTGATGCCTTGACCTTCGCGCGGTCATCGCTGCTGATATTGCCAGTTTCGCTAAGCGCCAGATCGCGTGCCGTTTCAAAGAAACGAAGGCCACGCTTCTCCATGACATACAGCGTTTCACCACCCCATTCCCCGGTCCAGACAAGACCAGAAAGGCCCGCCATTTCCTTTTCAATGCGGGTCGGCGAAATCGGCATGCCAAGGCAGGTGGTCAGAAGGAAGGAAAGTTCAGCTGCGGTAACACCGTCTTCGCAGCATTCATCGGCAAGAACGGCCATAACAGCCATGGTGACGACCTTTAGCGAAACCTTGTCCGTTTCCAGTCCCGGAAAACGGTTTTGCTGAAGCTCGACAATGTCATTGGCAATACGATCAACGTCCCCACGGATCACATATCGCCCACGCCATACGCGACAACTTGTTCTGACTTCCCATTCTCGCATCTGTTTGTCCCACCCGTTTTTATTTGTCCCTGGGTGAAACGATACATCAACCATACATCACGTCAACATATTTTTCGACATTTTGTATCATTTAGTACACTCAGAACGAAACCATTGATATCCAGCGGGGGAAACAGCGAATCCGTCTTCGTTTTCAATTGGATCGAGATAACCGCGCGTCACCGCCACATGGAAATCACGGCTGAAGTTTTTAGGCATGCGCAAGTGATCCTGACGGCGCAGGATTCGACGAATATCATCACGGCTCACAAAGCCCCGCCCATCACGATAATGCAGCCAGATCGCCGCAATCAGGATCGTTTCAGCAAAGCCACGCGGCTGCAAACGCCCGATCAGATCGCCAAGCGATCCCATGAAGCTTGTGATGAAAGCACCTGGATCAATGCCAACGCCGGGATCGGCCGAATAAGCAGCGCCACCAACAGCCTGTCCCTGCACGAAGTCAACCGAACGGGCAGCGCCCTGCCCGTCACTTTCCGCGCGTATCAGGGACTCATCAGAAGCCATCGCACCAGCATCCTGCCCACACAATGAATGCACAGAACCTGTATTTTGCGCAGCAGAACGCTCAGAACCAGTAGTGATATTTGACGGCATTTGCCCTGCCTGCATCTGCAACGGCTGACCAAACAAAGCCGCCATCACAACAGGCAGGCGTGCAGGCGGGATCGCGCATTCGAGATCCACCGGCCCGAAATCCCCCTCGCCCGTCAGTTTGACGTGAATTATTGCTGCCAAGGTTGCTACCACTCCTGATTTACACAACCGCAGTAACATACATTTTGTATAATATACAACACTATTTTTCCAAACATGTATCAATCAATACATTTTATGTTTTGTACGCAGACAATTTTGCCCTCGACAATCGGGCCACGCAGACCACACCATGAATGCAACAAATAAGGTACGGGCAGCCGACCCGTGCCCGACCCAAAATCAAGATCAAAGCGCCCTGCTACCCGCCCCCAACGCCCGGAAATCAGCAGGCCGATGCCACCAACAGGGAAGGACAAGATGAATGACACGCCTTTTGTTTCGTGAAGACGCCTATGCCAAAAGCTGTGACGCGGTTGTAAAAAGCATTTCTGATCGCGGTATCGAACTTGATCAGACCGTCTTTTACGCAACAGCAGGCGGACAGGCCGGCGACATTGGAACATTGAAGACCGCATCAGGCGCAAGTATCCCCATCGCAACCACGGTGAAGGATCGAGAAACCGGTCGCATCTTGCACATCATTGCTGATGATCACCCCCTGCCCCAGATTGGCGATACAGTGACGGCTGAACTTGATTGGGATAATCGCCATAAACTGATGCGCTTTCACACCTGCCTGCATTTGCTGTGCGCTGTGATCGAAGGCGATGTGACCGGCGGCAACATTGCCGCCCACAAGGCACGGCTTGACTTCAACCTGCCGGAGCTCAGTCTTGATAAGGACGAGATCACTGAAAAGCTGAATGAGCTGATCGCGCGCAATGCAGAGGTTTATGACGGTGAAATCAGCGTCGCAGAACTCAAAGCCAATCCGGAACTGGTGCGCACCATGTCGGTTCAACCGCCAATGGATGGCAATTCAATCCGAACCGTGACGATCGAAGGGATCGATTTTCAGCCGTGCGGCGGCACCCATGTCCGCAAAACCGGGGAAATCGGCAAGGTATCCGTCGCCAAGATTGAAAAGAAAGGTCGTCAGAATCGCCGCATCAATATCGTTTTTGCCGACTGACCGCCCCATCACATAAAGCACCAATATCCAATCAAATGCGTAGCGGACGAAAATCTGCTGCGCATTTTGTTTGCAAAAGCATGCCCATACACGGTCTGCTGGTTGCCAGTTCAGTTCAGGACCGTTACAAATTTGAAGAACCGGACATTACATAAACCGGACGCCACCACAAAAAGATCGACACAATAACGCATTCAGGACCCCAACCTGGATCATGCAATACCCACCATTGCCAACCGGAGCTTGTCCATGACCAACCCACTTTCCGATGCACTGGTTTCCACCCAGTGGCTGGCGGATCACCTCGACGCACCGGATGTGCGCGTCGTTGATGCAAGCTGGTACATGCCAGCCGACAACAAAAATGCCCGCGAGATCCATGATGCGCAGCATATTCCGGGTGCCGTCTTCTTTGATATCGATGACATCGCAGCCGACGATAGCGCGCCTCTGCCACACATGATGCCAGATGCAATCAAGTTTTCTGCCAAGGTCCGCAAGCTTGGCCTTGGTGATGGCGTGCGCATTGTTGTCTACGGCCAGACCGGATCAGCACTTGCGGCGTGCCGCGCATGGTGGATGCTGCGCCATTTTGGTCATCACGATGTTGTTGTGCTTGATGGTGGCCTGCCCAAGTGGCTTGCGGAAAACCGCCCGGTGACCGACACCCCGACCCCGCCGCGCGAACGCCATTTCACCGCGCGCGCCAACAGCTTCTTGCTGCGTGAAATCGATCAGGTCATGTCAAACGTCAAGACCAAGCGCGAACAGCTTGTTGATGCCCGCGCTGGCGAACGTTTCCGCGGTGAGGTTGATGATCCATGGGGCAAATCGGGCCACGTTCCGGGCTCCTACAACCTGCCTTTCAACATGCTTTTGAATGCGGATGGCACCTTTAAGGATGCAACCGCGATCAAGGCCGAGTTTGAAACAGCGGGTGTTGATCTGGATAAGTCGGTCGTCACCACCTGCGGGTCTGGCGTGACAGCATGCGTTCTGGCCATGGGTGCTTATATCGCTGGCCACAAACAGGTCGCCGTCTTTGATGGATCATGGGCACAATGGGCCACCACCGAAGACAGCCCGGTTGATACCGGCCCGGCATAAACAGACTTTCAGATATAGACTGAGACATAAATGCCCGCATCGTCCCCTTATGGCCAGAACCTTGCTGATAACAGTCAAGATCGAACCGGTGACGAGGCGGGCATTTTACTTGAACAGCTTAAATCCCCGACAGATATCGATATCGCTGCCATCACACGGCTTTGGATATCCACCGGCCTGATCCCGGCCATCCGCGATGCCAGACAGGATATCGAAAACTGCATCAATGCCGATCACGGCAGCCTCATCATCGCCCGCCACCCTGCGGATCAATCGATCATCGCCACCATGATGACCGGCCATGATGATATCTATGGCTGGATCCATTATCTGGCGATTGACGCATCGGCCCAAAGCCTTGGCATCGGGCGTGAGCTGGTAACACTGGCCGAGGATATCTTGCGTATTTCGGGCCTTTCAGAAGTCCGTGTGACCATCGAGAACCCCGCAGCGGGTGATTTTTACGCCAAATTAGGCTATGACTTGGTGGAAAGCGCCACACCACAGGCAGCGCCTGAAGCAAATCAAAACATCATTATGCGCAAGAGCCTAACCCAATGACCCCATCTAATCCGCGCAAGCTCGAAGTTGTTGTCAGCTTCCTTGAAATGCACAATCCGCCCGACCGCGCACCGGCCGTCGTCCCGCCGGGCAAGGTTGCCATCATCCGGGCAGAAAACCCGACCCTGTCCTTTTATCGCTACTTATATAATACAGTCGGCGAGCCGTGGCTTTGGTGGCAACGCCGCCTGATGAGCGACGAGGAACTAGCACCACTGATCGCGCAGCAGGAAACACATGTTTATGTGCTTTATGTCGCAGGCGTGCCCGCAGGCTATGCCGAGCTTGATCTGACCGCACTTGAGACAGAGCGCGTTATTGACCTGCATTACATAGGTTTGATCCCCGATTTCATCGGCAAAGGCTTTGGCAAATACCTTCTAAACTGGGCGATTGATACCGCCTGGAGCCTAAAGCCGGCCCGGGTTACGGTAAATACCTGCACTTTGGATCATCCAAGTGCATTGGGGGCTTACCAAAAGGCAGGCTTTGTTGTATACGACCAGCGAACGGACATTGTTGATGATCCGCGCGATATCGGGCTGATCCCGCATATTGACCATCATGTTGATCATGCGGGTCATAACCGTGGTGACGCGCCGGATAGCGAAAGTGCAAAGGAAAATGCAAATAATGCAGATTCTGGCACTTTGATCGTTGACTTTCCCGACCGCGCACGGTAACAAGCGCGCCTGAGTTTACCCAAGCCAGAGGATGATGACCCATGGCAGTGCCAAAGAAAAAAGTGACCAAGTCCCGTCAGGGCATGCGTCGCTCGCATGACAAGCTCGCCAAGGGCTCGTACCGCGAAGACAAAGAGACCGGCGAACTGCATCGCCCGCACCACATTGACCCGAACACCGGTATGTACCGTGGTCGTCAGGTGGTCGAGCCGAAGATGTAATTCCGTCCCGGAGAGCTCTTGCTCTTTGGCGGTTTGCGACGCTACAAAATTCCACGCAATCTGATTTCAGATGGCGTCTGGTTTAAAAAGGGATGAAGCCCAACGGCTTCATCCCTTTTTATTTGTCTGAATGCTAAGCGTTCGTGGGTTTGGCAAACTACAAACGAAACGGGCGGCACAGTTCCCTGCCCGCCCGCATATATGTGCCGTCCGGTTTTAAGCGATCCTACTTGATCCCATCGGTCCCCGTACCACACACAATCACACCAACCCGACCCGGATCAGAAACGCCCAGACGATCCGTCATGATCGCGGCAATGCCTGCTGCCGCTGACAGCTCGACGGACAGACCAAGCTCCTTCCAAAGCCAGCTTGCCGCCTTTTGCATTTCCTCGTCCGTGACAAGGGCGATGCGATCGACGTTCTTGCCAATCAGATCGACATTAAGTGCGGATGACTGACGCGGGGCCAGGCTTGTTGCTGCCGTATTGACACTTGGCAAAGTCACGACCTCATTGGCCTTAAGGCTTTCAAACAATGTCGCAGCCCCGGTTGGCTCAACGCCGATGATGCGGATCGACGGGCGCAAAAGCCGTGCTGCCGTGGCGACACCAGAAATAAGCCCACCTCCACCGATCGCCACCACAAGGGTATCAAGGTCTGGTTGTTGCTCCAAAAGTTCCAGCGCGATGGTGCCCTGGCCTGCGATGACCTTGGGATCGGCAAAGGGGTGGATATAGGCCATGCCGGTTTCGCGCGCATGATCCATGGCCGCACGGTTGGCGTCATCCCACACAGCCCCGATCAGGGCGACATCAACGCCCTGTGCACGCAGCCTCTCTACCTTGGGCTTTGGGGTGTTGGTTGGGAGGAATATTTTAACCGGCACACCAAGTGTGCGGGCAGCATGGATAACCCCCATGCCATGATTACCGCCCGATGCGGTGCACAGCCCCTGAGATCGTTTGTCATCATCAAGGGCCAGTGCCGCATTCATCGCACCGCGTGCCTTGAACGATCCGGTGACCTGCATATTTTCAAGCTTTAGGAACATTTCCGGAATGGTCTTAAGGGCCGTAAACCCCGACATGTCGGTGAAACTATCAGCCTTCATCACGGGTGTTAGACGCATATGGCTGGAAATGGCGCGACGCGCAGCACGGAAATCCTGAAGTTCGATCACGGGGCCCCCTTAACGTTATCTGTCATTTGGCCCATCGGTTCTGGTGGCGCGCCGACGGGCAGTCTCACAGAAATAACCCGGATCACTGATTTCACAATGGCTTTTGCGCAAAAAGCCTTGAAGCTGAGCGGCCAAGATGATTTGTCTTAGTTCGACAAATAACGGGCACACGCCCCGGCCCGAATATAAGATCGCCCATCAAGGAGTAGCACCACCCATGTCTGCCAAAAGCCCCAAAAAACCTGCAACCCAGCTGGTTCATGCCGGCCGCCGTTCGAGCCAGTATCACGGCGTGGTCAATCCGCCGGTCCTACACGCCTCGACCATCTTGTTTGACAGTCTCGAACAGCTGGAAAAAGAAGGCTCCCCTGCATCGGGCAAGGTGACTTATGGCAGGCACGGCACCCCGACCCGCTTCCTGCTTGAAGAAGCCGTTGCAGAACTTGAAGGCGGCTATGGCACGCATTGCGTGTCGTCAGGTGTTTCAGCGATCACCAACTCGATCCTGGCATTCGTAAAGCCCGGCGATCATATCCTGGTGACAGACAGCGCCTATTACCCAACTCGCCACCTGTGCAACAGCTTCCTCAAGAAGTTTGGTGTGGAGACCGAATATTACGATCCCACCATCGGCGGTGATATTGCGGGCCTGATCCGCGATAACACGGTTCTGGTGTGGTGTGAAAGCCCGGGATCGCTGACCTTTGAAATGCAGGATATCCCGGCGATCGCCAAAGCTGCCCATGCACGTGATGTTAAGGTCTTGCTTGATTCTACTTGGGCATCGCCAATCCTGTGCCGCCCGTTCGAGCTTAGCGTCGACATCTCGGTTCAGGCCGGGACGAAATATATTGTCGGTCATTCAGACGTGATGCTCGGCACGATTACCACCGCAACACCCGAAGACCTCCTGACCATTAAAAAGCAAATCATTATCTCTGGCGATGCGGTTGGCCCGGATGATTGTTATTTGGCGCAACGCGGGTTGCGTACACTTGCCGTGCGCATGCGCCAACATCACGAAAACGGCCTTAAGATCGCCGAATGGTTAAAAACCCGCTCGGAAGTCAAACGCGTCCTCCATCCTGCCCTGCCCGATGATCCGGGTCATGCGATCTGGAAACGTGATTTCAGCGGTGCCAGCGGCCTGTTTTCATTTGTGATGCAGCCAGTTGAGAAATCCCAACTCGCCAATATGGTCGATAACATGGAACTGTTTGGCATGGGCTTTAGCTGGGGCGGCTTTGAAAGCCTGATCCTGCCGTCCGATCCGAAAAACATCCGCTCCGCGACAAAGTGGGACGAAGACGGTCAGTTAATCCGTCTGCATATCGGCTTGGAAGATCCGGATGATCTGATTGCTGATCTGGAAGCCGGATTTGAGCGGTTGAAAACCGCCTGATCAAAGCGGCAAGGCAAACAAAAACGGCGCGGATATCCCGCGCCGTTTTTCATTTAGCTGTGATCTCAAACTCGACCGTGACAAACACCAGCTCCGTCTCGCCGGTATTTTCCAGATCATGGACAAAACCCGTTTCGGGCGCGAGATCAAAGGACTTGGTGTCACCTGCCTTGTATTCGATATCGACGATGCTGCCATCAGCGTAGCGTGATCGACCAAAACCATCTGTCATAACGGTCCAGAAATATGGTTTGTCATGGCAGTGGGCAGCAATGCGATCGCCAGGTGCCAGATGCATGTGCCAGACAGTCATCGTGCCTGTTTGATGCACCATGCGGGTTCCGATCGCGTGATTATTAAAACCCGCGGCAAATTCCGCCCGCAATTCGGGCGGAATGTCACCAAGGACGGTTAAGCCATCAGGCTGCTTTGGCCGGGACATAATCAGTATAACCCTTATCATCGCCACCAAACAGCGTCGCACCATCAAGCTCATCCAGTGCGACATCATTCTCGAACCGCGACACCAGATCCGGGTTGGCGATGAACGGGCGGCCATAGGCGACAAGATCGGCATAACCGGCCTTCAGGATAGCTTCACCGCGTTCTTTGGTGTACTTGCCCGCTACGATGATAGAACCGGAATATGCCGCGCGCAGGTCTTTGCGGAACTGTTCGGGAATCTCCGGAGCATCGTCCCAATCAGCTTCTGACAAATGGATATAGGCCAGTCCGATACGATCAATTTCTGCAGCGGCCTTGATGATCGTATCAATAATGGTCGGGTCATTCATGTTGCGCTGCGTGATGAACGGAGCCAGTCGAATGCCGGTGCGACCGGCACCAACTTCACCAGCAACCGCTTCGCAAACCTCGCGCAGGAAGCGAATGCGGTTTTCCTGCGATCCGCCATAGTCATCGTCGCGCTGGTTTGAGGTCGTCCGAAGGAACTGATCCACCAGATAGCCGTTGGCACCGTGAATTTCGACACCATCAAAGCCAGCCGCGATCGCATTGGCCGCACCTTTGCGGAAGTCTTCGATGATGTCCTGAATGTCTTCGCGGGTCAGTGCACGTGGCGGAGTACAATCAACCATGCCACCTTGCCCGGTTTTGGGGTCCACCACCCAAACCTGCGCATCGGGTGAAAGAGCCGAAGGCGCAACGGGCGTGCCGTCTGCGTGGAAGCTTTCGTGGCTCATGCGCCCGACATGCCAAAGCTGCAGGAAAATTCGACCGCCTGCATCGTGAACAGCCTTGGTCACCTTGCGCCAGCCATCAATTTGCGCATCGCTATAGATGCCCGGCGTAAAGGAATATCCCCGCCCCTGCTTAGAGATCTGGGTCGCTTCGGAAATGATCAGGCCGGTGGTTGCGCGCTGTGCGTAATAGGTTCCCATCATCTCGTTGGGAATGTCGCCCGGCTGATCGGTGCGGCAGCGGGTCATCGGAGCCATCACCATCCGGTTTGGCAGATCGAGACCACGCAGGTCATAAGAGGTGAAAAGTGGGTTGGTCATCGCATTCATCCTGTCATTCAAACAAGGAGGCCCCGGTCACGATGACATGCATTCGTTTGGCATATGCAATGGCGCGGAGGGGTTTGGCGAACAGTAAACCGACTTGGGAAATACTGTTGGTTCAATCACATACACCAGGTTGCACGCTCATGACCGGAGCGTTGGGGTCATTGAGATCACCCTATCATTGCGGAAATTCAGAATAATTCCTAAATTCAGACATTATCTTTTTGGGAATTCCGAACAATGGACCTATTGACCAACCTTTCGCTGTTTATCCGGATTGTCGAAAAAGGTGGCCTTGCCGCCGCCGGGCGCGATTTCGGCTTTTCCCCGGCGTCTGTTTCCGAACGGGTCAGTGCTCTTGAAGATCATTATGGCGCCCGTCTTTTAACCCGCACCACGCGGGCAATCAGCCTGACGGACGAAGGACGCACATTGCTTGATGGTGCACGCCAACTGGTAAGCGAAGCCACAGATCTTAGATCACAGGTCCGCCATGGCGCGGATCATTTATCGGGGCGTATCCGCATCAGTGCGACTTTTGATCTGGGGCGGCATCGGATTGACCCGATCATCAATGCCTTCATCGAACAGCATCCTGATATCGAGATTGATTTCCTGTTATCGGACGGATATGTCGATCTTGTCGGACAGGGCATTGATCTTGCCGTGCGTTATGGCAAGCTTTCCGACAGTAGCCTGAAACGCCGCAAACTGGGTGATATCCATCGCTTTGCCTGTACGGCGCCAAGCTACATTGCCAAACACGGCGAACCGCAAACGCCCGCAGACCTTGTTGATCATAATTGCCTTGTCATGCGCTTTGGTGATCAGCCCGAACAAGAATGGCCATTCACGATCGATGGCAAGAAACAGATGGTTCAGGTGCGTGGCAACCGCACGACGAACGAAGGCGCATTGATCCGGCAATGGGCGGCAGAGGGATATGGCATCTGCATGAAATCGCACTGGGACCTTGAAGAAGATGTCAAAGCCGGTCGTCTTGTTCCGATCCTGACCGATTTCGCCCCGCCAACCAATGACCTGCAACTGGTCTATGCCGCCGGACGCAGCATGCCCAAACGCGTGCGGTGCCTGATGGATGCAATTTCAGCCTATTTCGCGGATTCCAAAGTATCCCGGGAACCGCTTGACCACTTCGCCATCAGCCAAAACAACAGTTAGCCTGCGCACACCTTATCAGGCGGCTTTGCGCATCAGTGGGGAAAGACCAGCAGAAACGATAAAGATCGCGGCGGCTGAGATAACGATGCTGGGTCCGGCGGGCGTATCGACATGCCATGAAAGCGCGATGCCAGCCATTACAGCAGCCGCACCAAACAATGCCGCACCGATTGCCATTTGCTCCGGCGTTCTGGCAAAGAAGCGCGCGCTGGCCGCTGGCACGATCAAAAGCGCTGTAATCAGAAGAACACCGACAATCTTGATCGCCATACCGATCACAAGCGCCATCAGAAGCATAAAGATCAAACGCAGCCGTTCGACCGGGATGCTTTCGGCTGCTGCAATTTCCGGACTAACAGTCAAAGCCAGAAGCGGCCGCCACATCCAGGCCAGCATGGAAAGCGCAAACGCCCCGCCAAGAGCCAGAAGCCAGATATCAGCAACATTGACCGCCAAGATATCGCCAAACAGATAAGCCATCAGATCAACAGCCACCCCCTGCACAAAGGCCAGTGCCACCATACCAAGCGCAAGCGTTGAATGGGCCAGCATGCCAAGGACAGTGTCATTGCCAATCCGTGATTGCCGTTGACCATAAGCAAGGATCAGGGCGGCGGCCAGACAGGTCGCAATCATGCCGATACGGACATCAACGCCAATCAGAAGACCAAGCGCTACACCGAGCAACGCGGTATGGGCGAGCATGTCGCCAAAAAACGCCATGCGACGCCATACGATGAAAGCACCGAACGGCCCGCAAACCATTGCCAGCAAAACACCGCCCAATACGGCACGGAACAGGAAATCATCCATCATTTGCTGGTTCCTGCCCCTTCTTTGACGGCATGGTCGTGGTTATGATCGTGATTGTGCTGATGACCATCATCATGGTGGTGATGATGGTCATGCGTGTGATCATGGCTGTGATCATGCCCGCAACCGCCAACAACATGCCCCGAAAGATCATGTTCGTGATCATGTTCGTGGTGATAAATGCCAATCGCATCTGCTTCACGCACACCAAACAATGATCGATATTCAGGGTGCTGCCGCACAGTTTCGGGAATGCCCGAACAACAAACATGACGGTTAAAGCACACCACCTGATCGGTCTTCGCCATCACCAGATGCAAATCATGCGAGATCATCAAAACCGCGCAGTTCAGCTCCTTGCGGATATCATCGATCAGGCGATAAAGCTCCGCCTGCCCGCTGACATCAACGCCTTGTGTCGGTTCATCAAGCACCAACAATTCAGGCCGCAACAACAATGTGCGCGCCAGCATGACGCGCTGTGTCTCGCCCCCTGAAAGGCGGCTCATCTGCGCATCAATGACGTGCCCGGCGCCAACCTGCTCAAGCACCTTTTCACATTCGGTCCAACTGGCGGAGCGGGTCAGCGTCAGGAAACGCTTCACCGTCATTGGCAAAACCTGATCAATGGCAAGTTTTTGCGGCACATAGCCGATCTTGAGCCCGCGCTTGCGCACGACGTCGCCGCTATCAGCCTGCTGCAAGCCCAAAAGGGTTTTAACCAGCGTCGATTTACCCGCCCCGTTCGGGCCGATCAGCGTAATGATTTCACCGGGATGGATGGAAAGCGACACCTGATCAAGCACACGTTCATTGCCAAATGACAGGGTCAGCTCCCGCCCCTCAATGAGCGGCGCAGTCATGGCAAAGCCCCTTGATCTCGACTGTGGTTGCCTCAATCGTGAAACCGACGCCACTGGCGGCCTTGCGCACCGCATTGCTCATATCTTCATTCACGGCCTCGGCCACACGGCCACATTTCGTGCAAATGAAATACTGGCCCAGATGTTCGCAGTCAGGTCGGTCACAGCCGAAATAGGCATTCAGTGATTCAATACGATGCACCAAGCCAAGCTCGGTCAGGAACTCAAGTGCGCGATAGACCGTTGGCGGCTGCACGCGCTGTCCTTCGGCGGTTAGCGCATCAAGCAGCTCATAGGCCGTGACCGCCTTGTGCGATTGCCAGATCAGCGTGAACACCTTGCGGCGCATATCGGTAAAGCGCGCATTTTCGGCCTCACAGACTTTCTCTGCCTGCACAAGTGCGCTATTCACACATCTGTCGTGATCGTGGCCCTTTTTCGGGAAAAGATCGCTCATACTTGAATATCTCATATCAACGGCGAGCTAGCGGCGCTCAGGGTCAAAGTCAATTTGCCCTAAAAAGCCATGGCATCTGATGAAGTGTTATAATATATCATTTTCTGACGTGCCGAACGTAAAAAGTCAACCATCATCGACCGGAGCATCCCATGACGGCCGCGCAGATCACAAGCAATGACCAGATTGCCGATAAACTGAAATTCAATGAAAACGGCCTGATCCCGGCAATCGCCCAGCAACATGACACAGGCGAAGTTCTGATGATGGCCTGGATGAACCGTGATGCGGTGCTTGAAACCCTGTCGACCGGGCGGGTTTGCTATTTCTCACGTTCGCGCGGAAAGCTTTGGCGCAAGGGCGAAAGCAGCGGTCAGGTCCAGAACCTTGTCGATTTTTGCTATGACTGCGATCAGGACACCATTCTGGTGCAGGTAGATCAGCTTGGCGTTGCCTGCCACACCGGGCGTCGCAACTGCTTTTACTTTGCCGCACGTGATGGTGCTGAAATCGTGATTTCCGAACCGGAAGTCTCGGTTGATGAGCTTTATGGCAAAAAATAACGGATAAGACGCGAACACCATGGCCCTTTCAGACGAACAGTTCGAACGCATCGCAACCACGGTCATTACCGGCTTTTTGGGCAGTGGCAAGACCACGCTTCTCAATGCCCTTCTGACCCAGGATGGCATGGATAAAACTGCCGTTCTGATCAACGAGTTTGGCGAAATCGGGCTTGATCATCTGTTGGTGCGCGAAGTGTCCGAAGATGTGGTGTTGCTCAATTCCGGCTGTATTTGCTGTTCGGTGCGCGGTGATTTGATTTCGGGCCTGCGCGATTTGTTTATCAAACGCACGCGCGGCGAAATCCCCGAATTTGATCGGGTGATCATTGAAACCACCGGCCTTGCCGATCCGGCACCGATCCTTCATACGCTGATGACCGACCCGTTACTCACCACCAAGTTCCGACTTGATAGTGTTGTCACCACGGTCGATGCGATCCATGGCGCGGGGCAGCTTGATCACCATCCAGAAAGCGTCAAACAGGCCGCCGTTGCTGATCGCATCCTGATGACCAAGTCCGATCTGGTCGATGATGAAACACGCACAAACCTTGAAGCCCGCCTGCGTGCGCTTAACCCCGCAGCACCAATCTATCCGGTGGTGAATGGCGATATCGTGGTTGCCAAGCTGTTTAATGCCGGGCTGTATGACCCAAGCACCAAAAGCATGGATGTGCAGAAATGGCTGCGTGATGAAGCCTATGAACAGCATGGCGATGAGCATCATAATGATCATGCGCATCATCACGACCACTCCGACGATCATGGCCACAGCCATGACCAAGCGCATGACCACCACCATCACGACGTAAACCGTCACGATGACCATATCCGGTCGTTCTGCATTACTTTTGAGGAACCGCTGCATTGGGATGCATTCGTCACCTGGGCGGAGATTTTCACCCAGATGCGCGGCGAAAGCCTTCTGCGCGTCAAAGGCATCCTTAACCTTGTCGGCGAAGACGCGCCGGTGGCCATTCACGCGGTTCAGCATATCTTCCACCCGCCGGCATCCCTGCCCGCCTGGCCAAGTGATGACCATCGATCAAAGATCGTTTTCATCACCAAAGATCTGGGCCCACAGGTCATTCGGGACTCCCTGTATCATCTGAATGCGGCGGTCAGCGAAACCAGTGAAAACGGACCGACTGCGTAAAAAGCCGATCGATTTGAGCCACATCAAGGATATGCGACCCGGCTTGGGGCAATCTCGTACTTGGCTTGATACAGCCTCACTCTAAGTCCTGAACTCAGGGCGGCCCAACATACCCGGTCGCCCCTTTTCTTTGTCCAAAACTCTTTTGACACAAAGACTTCTGTCCAGCGTCCTTCCCCATTGAACAGCAGCAACCATCCAAGAGTACAGGTTGCAGCGCGATGACGACGGATTAAATCAGGCACATGTTGGGCAAACTGAAACCTTATCGTCATTTGATCATGACAGTGACAGCATCCAAAATGACAACAATCAAACACAGGGGGTAAACCATCATGATTTACCGAAACTGGCAGGGTACGGAAATTCCGGCTCTCGGATTTGGGACCTACGAGCTTAACAATGACGAAGCGGCCGCAATGGTCCTTGAGGCCGCCAAAATCGGCTATCGCCATTTCGATACGGCCCAGATGTATCACAACGAAGAAGGCGTCGGCCGCGGACTTAAGGCATCAGGCCTTGCGCGTGACGACTATTTCCTGACCACCAAGGTCTGGTACGACAAATTCCAAAGCGGCGATTTGCAAACATCAGTCGTTGAATCCCTTCGCAAGCTTGATCTTGACCATGTTGACCTTCTGCTTTTGCATTGGCCAACCGATGAAATCCCGCTTGAAGAAACGCTGGCCGCTTTGAACGAGGTCAAAAACCTTGGCATGACGCGCCTGATCGGGATTTCAAACTTCCCGACGGCCCTGATTGACAAGGCCGTTGCGCACAGCAACCTTCCGCTCACGGTCAATCAAGTGGAATACCACCCCTATCTTGACCAATCGAAGGTGATTGAAAGCCTGCGCGCGCATGACATGCTTCTGACCGCCTATTGCCCGATTGCACGCGGCACGGTGATGAAAGATCCGATCCTAAAAGCGATTGGCGAAAAATATGACAAGTCAGCGGCCCAGGTAACCCTGCGCTGGTTGATGCAGCAAGATGGCGTGATGGCAATCCCGAAATCGGGCTCGCCCAAGAATGCGGCGGCCAATTTCGACATCTTTGATTTCGAATTGTCTGAAAACGATATGGCAGCGATCCATGATCTCACCAATCCGGAAGGCCGATTGATCGATCCATCCTTCGCCCCGAAATGGGACGAAGCTGCCTGATCCTCGCACCACCAAGCAACTTATCAACGCATAAAATCACCAAGACCGGCTGCATTCGCGCCGGTCTTTTGCGTTGGCAAACAGGCCCGTATCAAAAACGGGCGAATTAACGCCCGCACATGCCACCAACTTGTTTCGCACATGCGAAAAGCGTAATCTGATCACATTCATCAGACAAAAGACTGTCGCGCGAAATGACCCAGACCAACGCCAACACCACAGAACAAGCAACCGCCAACACCCCCAAAAAAGACGATATTTCACATCGCCTTTACGAGGATGTTCTGGCTCTTTTGCTTGGCACTATGGTGGTCTCCCTTGGTGTGACGCTTTATAGCGAAAGCGTTCTGGTCACCGGCAGCACGGCCGGTGCGGCGCTTTTGGTCGAACATGCGACGGGCTTGTCATTTGGCCTGATCTTCTTTGTGATCAACCTGCCCTTTTACTGGCTGGCTTTTAAGCGCATGGGCACGGCCTTTACGGTCAAAACCTTCATCGCGGTTGGTCTTGTCTCGGGCTTCTCCAAACTGACGCCGATGATGATCGACTTTCAAATGCTCAATCCGGTCTATGCCGCAATTGCCGGTGGTGCGCTGATGGGGATCGGCCTTCTGATGCTGTTCCGCCACCGTGCAGGCCTTGGCGGGATCAATATCCTCGCCCTTTACCTACAGGAACATTTCGGCATCCGCGCAGGATATTTCCAACTCGCCGTCGACCTCGTCATCCTCGTCTGCGCGTTCCTAACACTACCGTTAGACAAGGTCCTACTCTCGATCCTCGGCGCGGTTGTGCTGAACCTGATCATCGCATTGAACCATCGTCCGGGGCGATATTTAGCTGCGAGATAAAATATCATTTGAATTCGTAGCGTCGGCGTAAATACTGCTATCTCAAGATAGTAGGAAACAGCATGCCACCACATTTTATCATTCTGAGCTTGATGATCGTCTTTTTCATCGTAGGCTGTTTGACTGGCGGAATTATTGCGCAAGGACTGGAAGCCAAAACATTTCTGAATGAAATAGAAAAGTGGCAAACGCTGGTTTCCACTTTTGCTTCCGTCCTAGTCGGCGGTGCCTCCGCATACTTGATCTACGCTCAAATCCGCTCGAATGCCGAACTAAATGAGAGAATTAGGGCATCTGCAGAGGAAAAGGCAAAGGCTACTATGCCGAACCTATTGAGCGAAATTGCACACTATACAGAGTCGCACTTATTTTCTCTGACCAACCACACTCACCTTATTAACAGTCTACCTAACCCTACTTACAGCTTTGCGCCAAATTTCCAACTTCCGAAAATAAACCAAAATACTATCACCAAACTAGAAAACTGTATCGAGTATTGCCCTAATGTATGGGCAGTAAAAATCCATCGCTTATTACGAACGATACAAGTTCATGAATCCAGATGTAAATACTTCGTGGAAAGCAAGAAACAACTTAACCGACTTGACCGAAGAAGTTGGATCATGACGGCACTAGAGATTCGCGCAAGATGCAACGCACTGCATAAATACTCAGATGTCGGCGTCATACAGAAGAGTTTGTACGACGATTTAACAATTCGTGAGGTTCAAGGTGCACTCACAGTGTCATGTAACTATTTGAATGGCACAGATTACAACGACGCACATGAGTACGCTGAACGGATATACAGCATTAACTGAAAGAATTCCTACTTCGCGAAGAAATTCATGCACCGCCGTTCAATTGCGAAAGCAAGGTACTGGAAGAAAATGGCGATCCCTGCAGGACTCGAACCTGCAACCTACAGATTAGAAGTCTGTTGCTCTATCCAGTTGAGCTAAGGGACCGCTGGGTGGGGTGGTTTGCTTTTCCCCGGGGCATGGCATTGGGCGCCTGCCCGATATGATTTCAGGATTTAACGTCCCCTGTCAGACGAAACGGGGCGGATACCCGCCCCGATGATTTGGTCTTGGCTTACAGATCAGACCGCGATCAGACGACGCGTTTGAAAGCGAAGTTGTCAGCGTAGGATTTGATCTGGACCTTGCGCGGCTTGGGCTGTTCGATATCAGCGATCAGCTTGTGTTTAGCTGCGAAGGCCTGAGCTTCTTCGAGGGTTTCGAAATACATGCGGACCTGGCCACGGGTATCGGTCGAACCGATCCAGCCCATCAGCTGATCAGCGACTTTTTTCGCACCCGGTTCAAATTCCATGACCCAGTGCTTGGTCGCAGCCTGACCGGACTGCATGGCGTTCTTGGCAGGTTTGTAAACACGGACCTTCATCGGGACCCTCGTCTTGACCGTCGGGATAAGATGGTGATGGCAGTTAAGCGGGTCTCTCTAACCCCTGCTATCACATCATCTTTTACACCCTTTGCCGCAAATTGAAAATCCCGTGTGGGATCAGATACTGCAACAAAGGGGGAAATGGTCGGGAAGGCGAGATTCGAACTCGCGACCCCCTGCTCCCAAAGCAGGTACGCTACCAGACTGCGCTACTCCCCGACGCGGATGTGGATTTAGCACCATCTTGCTGGGTGGGCAAGACCGCATTACACGATTTTGTCGAAAAAAATGCACAAAAACCAAAGGCCGCAGATATCCTCTGCGGCCTTGCTATTGCTGATTGATCTTTTGTGCTGTGCGGCACTGTCTTGCAAAGGCCTAGCGCGGCAGGCCTTCGACTTTCTCGCCGACCTCAAAACCCATCCTGTCAGACGCACCACCATTCAGCTCCAGCACAAAGCGCACAGGCTTTGGCGACGGAATGATGGTTTCTGATTGCGGCACGGTGCGTTTTTCAATGCCGACAATCGTGCCATTGGCATCAATGAACAACATATCGAGCGAAATGAAGGTGTTCTTCATCCACATCGAAATGTTATGCGCGCCGCCGAAATCAAACAGCATCCCCGCATCATCAGCCATTTCTGTTCGGAACATCAAACCACGCGAACGTTCTTCGGGTGTGATGGCCATCTCGACATTAAAGACTTCGCCATCGACCAGAATGCGTGATCGTTCAAACCCGGTTGCCTTTGCGTTCAGCCCGGCAACGACCGCCGCGCTGATAAAGCACACCACCAAAGCCATCTGAAAGAACGACTTCATACCCCATATCCTCTTAGTCTTCTGACGCGTTCGCGAACCTCATCGCGAATTGCGCCACCCCGCCATGGATCAGCAAGAGTTGTAAACATCTCTGATGCTGGCTGTCTGCCACGGCTATGCGACCATTTTATGACACGCAGGATATTTTCCGCTGTGATGGGTAACACAGATGGTATTTCGATCCCGTTAATGGTTGCCCAGACACCGGACCAACAGCGTGCGACCCCATATGGACTATATCCTCCGCCACCCAAAACAAGAGCCCTTGGTGCCAAACGGGTCATCGCCCCCACGACTTCCCAGATCGACTGATTGCCCAAAAGCTGTCTTGAGAGTGGATCTTCGGCAAGCGTATCACATCCACATTGCAAAACAATAGCTTGTGGCGCATAACTTAATGCAAGAGGAATCAAATATTCATGCAGAACAAAGCGCATTTCATCGTCATGCATCTCGCCTGGCATCGGTAGATTGCGCGCCATGCCGCCCGCCACATCCTCGATTAATCCGGTCTTTGGCCATAAATCTTCCTGATGCATCGAGACGGTCAAAACCCGGTCATCATCGGCAAAGGCATATTGCACGCCATCGCCATGATGGGCATCAATATCGACATAAAGCACCCGATCCAGCCCCAAATCGAGAAGCGCATATATCCCCAAAGCCGGGTCATTGAAGTAGCAAAAGCCCGATGCACGGTCGCGCAATCCATGATGGGTGCCCCCCGCCGGATGATGGATGATGCCGCCATCGGCAATTAGCTTTGCCGCCATGATGGATGATCCGGCCGCAGTCGCCGGACGCCGGAAAATTTCCGGATAGATCGGGTTGCCGTTTTTACCCAGACCGAACCTGACCATCATGTCTTCTGGCAGGGCCTGATCGCGTTCGGCCTGCATCACCGCATCGACATAATCGGGATCGTGGAAGCGTGAAAGCTGATCGGGTGTTGCGACCGGTCCGGTCAAATAGGTGTTTTCGTCCACCCAGCCCAGTGCATGAACCATATCAACCACCAGCGACACCCTCGGGATCGCCAAGGGGTGTTTGGGGCCGTAGCTTGAACCACGGTAAATCTCGGCCGCAATCATGCGCGGGGTGATCGCGCTTTGGCGATGGTCAGGAAGGCTATTGGTAATCGTCACGATATCAAGCTGGAAGGGGTTGCATGCATGGCAAAGAGGATTGACCGTTTCCCCCTGCTCTTTCAAGTTCTGTTTTTATTGCAACGGGACGGAGCTTTGAAATGTCGCTTTCAAATTATGCCTTTCTGATCAAGGCCGATGGATATCCCGCATCCGGGCAAGCCATGACACTTCCCGGGGATGGTTTCACCACGCATATCTTTGCCGCGTCCGATATCAATACCCTGATCAATGTCGCCAACACGCTGATCGAAGATGGCATTTAACTGATAGAAACATGCGGCGGATTTGGCCCGGATGATTTTGCGGCCTTGTCCGATGCGATTGGCGGGCGCGTCGCCCTTGGTCAGATGCATTTTGACGAAACCAATAAATTGCTGCTGGGCCAGTTGATCGCCGATTGACCGATCAGGTGCCTTGGCGCAATCTGTGATTGCCACATCATAATTCGCTGCCACCACACTACATCATTACAAAGGACATCCAGTGCCTCCGCCCCGTCCTTCCCGATTTCGCGCGCGCCTGACGGCGGCTGTCGTTACATTTGTCGTCCTCGTTGCCATTGCAGCAAGCCTGGCCTTGCGCGGGTTGACCGACTTTGATCTGTCTGGCCGATATATCGAGAACCTGACATTTGAAAGTGCTGGCAACAGCTTATCAGGCACGCTTGTCCTGCCCGATGCAAACCATGATGGACCAATTGCCATTATGGTGCATGGCGATGGGCCGCAGGATCGCTTTTCGTCTGATGCCTATTTGCCGCTGATCAATGCGCTTCTGGAACGCGGTATTGGTATCTATAGCTGGGATAAGGCCGGTATCGGTCACAGCACGGGCAACTGGCTTGATCAGTCCATGACAGACCGGGCGGTTGAGACCAAGGCAGCCTTTGACATGGTTTCGGCCAAACGCCCAACCCAACAAGGCAAGATCGGCTTGCTTGGCTTCTCACAAGCTGGCTGGGTGATCCCGAAGGCATCACCAATGATTACCAACAATGCGTTTAACGTCATCATTGGGGGCGCTATCAATTGGCAGGATCAGGGTGCGTTTTACACCCGACAACGCCTTCTGGCTGAGGGGTTAAATGACACGGAGATATCTGAACATATCGCAGAAAGCCTGAAGCGCGATGAGATGACATTCGCATCTGATGCAGATTACCAATCTTACATCGCAGCAACCAATGACCCGCACCCGATGTCAGAAGACCGGTTTGGCTTTGTGAAACGCAATATCAATAGCGACGCAACAGCCGATCTAAAACGCCTGCGCGCGCCAACACTGGCTATTTTCGGAGCTGATGATCTTAATGTCGATGCCCGCAATGATGCCGCGATCTATCGCGATCTGCTGGAAGGCCGACATCCGCAAAATGAAGTCACATTGATCGCGGATGCCACCCACGGATTGCTGCGCGCAGGATTGTTCAATTATCAACTCGCCCATCAGATGCCGCTTGATCGCCAGATCCTGTTTTTGACGATGGGGCAATATGCCTATGCATCAGGCGCCCTTGATCACATTTCCGATTGGATCAACCGCGCTGAGTGACCGAGCCGCCACATAAAAACATAATATTGCGGTGCAAGGGTCAAAATCTGGAATCAACATCCCCAAATGCGGATGGTCGAAACTATACGATCAGCTAATACGGGCCATAACAACCTGTGGCCTTGGCCGGTCAATCTGATCGGCCTGTATTGATGAGAGACCAGAGCATTGCACTTTTCCAAACCGGGGCAGGTAAATGTCCTGATCATTGATGACGAAGCCGATATGAGCGAATTCGTTGCCGATGCTGCTTCTGCGCTTGGCTATACCGCGATTTCCGTATCGGATGCGGACGAATTCGTTCGTGCCTACTCCACCGCGTTTGACGTGATCATCCTTGATCTGTTCATGCCAAAATTGGATGGCATCGAGATCATCCGTTTCCTTCATGAAAATCGATCCGGGGCTTCGATCATTTTGATGAGCGGCAAGGACAAATCGATCCTGCATTCCGCATCCGAGCTGGCAGCCGAGCGCAATATCGAGGTCTTGGGCGTTCTGGAAAAACCCTTCACCATTGATCAGCTGGAAGTCATTCTGGGCAAATTCACGGTCCGCAAACGCGTACCCAATGATGAGCAAGGATCAATCTCGGCCGCGCCCACGGTTGAAGGCATGCGTCGCGGCATCGCCAATCGCGAATTCTTTTTGGTCTATCAGCCGCAATTTGACCTTAAGACCGGCAAGGTATCGGGTGTTGAGGCATTGGTGCGCTGGCAACATCCGACACGCGGCTTGATCCACCCTGCACTCTTTATCCCGCTGGCCGAGGAAAGTGGACTGATCAACAAGCTGACCGAGTTTGTTCTTGAAGAAGCAATGAGCCAGCTAAAACGTTGGCAAGCACACGACATCACGATGTCGATCAACGTATCGCCAACCACGGTTGTTGATCTTGATATGCCTGAACGTCTTGATGCACTGACCAAGGCACATGACATTGATCCCCACAAAATCGTGATCGAACTGACCGAAACGGCGCTGATGGAAAATGTCGGTCTTTATATGGATATCCTGACCCGTCTTCGGATGAAGAACTTCAATCTGTCGATTGATGACTTCGGCACGGGCTATTCATCCATGCAGCAGCTTGTACGCGTGCCGTTTAACGAGCTTAAGGTCGATCAGTCCTTTATCCGTCAGGTGATGAATGACGCGGAATGCCGGGCTGTGGCGCAGATGTCGATTTCACTGGCGCATGGCCTGAATATGAAGGTTGTCGCCGAGGGTATTGAAGATCAGGAAACCTATGACTGGCTGAAAGAACTTGGCTGCGAATTGGGTCAGGGTTTCTTGATGTCACGTCCGATTTCCGCCGAAGAATTGGAAATGCGCTTCCTTTCCTGATCGTGCAAATCCCTAATTCTGCAAGTGAAAGTGCGAGTGCCCAACCATGAACAAGCCACTGCTGGTCACAAAAATTCTTGCGCCCTTTGTGCTGGTCGCCCTGATCATCGGCATTGGTGGGTTGCATGTTCTATATAAGGAATTGATTGAAGAACGGCGTGCGTCACTTTTGCGGCTGGCGGCGACCAACGCCGAACTGATCAATGCAGTTGCCGAATATGATCAAACACACACGCTTGAAAAAGGTGATGGCGCCGCGTTTACGGCCACCTTGTCCCAGCTCCGCAATGCGTTTGGTACGCTTACAACTCTTGATGCGGCGGGTGAACTTCTGATCGTTCGCCGCAGTGGCGACAAAATTGACATTCTGATCCATCAGAATACCCGCCATTTGGGCGAAGATCATCCAGCCCATCTTCACATTTCCGACGGCTACGCCCAACCGATGCTTGAAGCACTCGCCGGTCGCAGCGGAACCACTTGGACGAAGGATTCCCATGACCGCGAAGTCCTGATTGCTTACGCACCTGCCCCGGCGATGGGGGTTGCAGTGATGATTGAAGTTCACCGTGATGAACTTCTTGCCCCGTTTATTTCCACTGCCGTGATGCTGGTGACAATCGGTATCGCGGCCATTGCGGTTGCCGCATCCTTTACTTATTCCCAAACGGTTCGGGTTGTTGAAAATGCCTTGTTTGACCGCAAGCAAAGCATTGAAGCACTTGAAAAGGCAGAAGAAGCGCAACGAACCCTTGAGCATGCCCTTAAATCGACGGGTGAAGGCTTTGCCTTGTTTGACGCGGAAGACCGGCTGGTTGCGTGCAATGATGTTTATCGCGACATCTACAAATCCCACAGCGATGCCATCAAACCCGGCAACCGGTTTGAGGATATTCTGCGCACCGGCCTTTCGCGTGGTGCGTTTCCCGATGCGATTGGTGTGGAAGAAATCTGGTTGGCGGACCGACTGCGCGAACACAAAAAAACGCGCAGCAAGATTGAACAACAGGTCGGCGACCGCTGGCTCTTGATTTCGGAACATCGCACCGAAGATGGCGGCACGGTCGGTGTACGAACCGACATCACCGAACTTAAGAACAAGGAACGTGAACTGCGTGAAAGTGAAAAGCGGTTCCGTGACTTTACCCTGACGGCATCAGACTGGGTCTGGGAAACCGACCCGGAACATCGGATCAAACGAACAAGCATTCGAACCGACGAAGTCCCAAGTTTTGATCTCAATAGCATACTTGGGAAACGCCGCAGTGAATTCGCAGCCGAGGAAACCGACAATTTCAAATGGCGCAAGCACAATGAAACGCTCGAAGCTCGGCTGCCATTCCGGGATTTCCAATATCAAATCGCTCTCGATAAGGATCGGGTAAGAACCATCTCGATTTCGGGGGTTCCGATCTATGACGACGATGGCCAATTCTGCGGCTATCGGGGCACCGGTCGTGACCTTACTGATATCATCGAAAGCCGCGAGCGTTTCCGTGTCGCGTTTGAAAGTGTCACGGTCGGTATTATCTTTGCCGATGAACGTGGCGTTATCGAAGGGTTCAATCCCGAAGCAGAGCGCATTTTTGGCTATCACGCCGATGAGGTCCTTGGCCGCAATGTCTCAACGCTTATGCCCAACCCGGATCGGGAACGCCATCATAGCTACATGAACAATTATCTTGGCGGCGGCCCAGCACAGATCATCGGCAAAGGGCGTGAGGTCAAAGGCCTCAACAAGGACGGCACCGTCTTTCCGATGAACCTTGGCATCGCGGAAATGAATGTTCAGGGGCGCCGGCACTTCATCGCTTCCATCACGGATTTGACGGTCGAACATGCGCTTGAACATCAACTACGCCGCTCCCAGAAAATGGAGGCGATTGGCCAGCTGACCGGTGGTGTTGCGCATGATTTCAATAACTTGCTGGGCATTATTGTCGGCAATCTTGATCTTGCACGTCGTCGCCTCGAAGGCGATTCTCCGGTTGCAAAGTTTGTCGGCAAGGCCATGACCGCGGCCGAACGTGGCGCGACTTTGACCAGACGTTTGTTGAACTTTTCCCGCCAAGCCCCAGAAGAAAACGCACCGATCATCATCAATCATGTTCTGCGCGATTTGCGCGATCTGATTGGCAAATCCATCACATCCAAAATCTCGTTCGAGCTGGTCCTTGAAGAAGCAATTCCGACCGTTCAACTTAATCAAGGAGATTTCGAGGATGCGGTTATCAATCTTGCGCTCAATGCCCGTGATGCCATGCCCGATGGCGGTCAGTTGATCATTGAGACCCGCGTCACCCATATCGACGATTTACCGCCCCCCGCCATTCAACGTGTCCCCAGCGGCGACTATGTCGAACTGATCATCAGTGACGATGGCGTTGGCATGAATGCCGATTTGACCGATCAAATATTCCAGCCGTTCTTTACGACCAAGGATCAGGGCAAGGGAACGGGACTAGGTCTTGCCATGGTTTATGGCTTTGTGAAGCGATCAGGTGGCTATATTTCGGTTTATTCCGAACTGGGCCTTGGCACGACGTTCCGGATTTATTTGCCGATTGCGCCAACTGTTATGCAAACCGCCTCGAACAGCAGCTTTGATACCGCTGCCGAACCGAAATCGGGCGATGAAACCATTTTGATTGTCGATGACGAACAACAATTGGCCGAAGTCGCATCGTCTGTTTTGGAAGAATACGGCTACACAACCCTGGTCGCCCATAGCGGGATCGAAGGCCTGGAGGTTCTTAAAGACCATCCCGAAATCGATATGGTGTTTACCGATATTGTTATGCCCGGTGGCATGAACGGCATGGAGCTTGGCGATCAGGCCCGTGAATTGCGCCCCGAAATCGCAATTTTAACATGCTCGGGCTTTACTGCGGGCATCTTGCATGAACGCGGTGAAGATAAACCGATCTATCCCATGATCAGTAAGCCCTATAACAACCGGGAACTTGCCAATGCCATCCGAACAACACTTGATCAGGCGGCTGAGTCCTGAAGATCAAGATGCATTGTCGTTGAGGATTGGAATCCGAACAGGTGCTTGAATGGGCCAATGTCATTGGTTTCAATCGCGCGAAAACCGCATCGCTCATAAAGCGCGCGGGCACGCGGATTGATATCAATGACATCCAGCCGAACTTTTGACAGCCCGCGTTGATGTGCCGTGTGCGCCACCGCGTCCAAAAGTGCGGTACCAACACCCTGCCCGCGTGCCTTGGGATCGACAAAGATGCCATCCATCAAAAGAATGTCATTGGTCAGTTCACGATCAAGCATCGCCAATAAAAGACCGCGCCAAAACCCACCCCATGATCCATAGATCGCGCGCAAGTCATCAAGGTCACCGCCAACAAAGGCACCCTGTTTGGTCTTGAACCCGGCAACGCCCAGCAAACTGCCATCATCGGCAATCGCACTGATCGCGTGATCAGGGCCGATGGCACTTTTAACAAACGCCAATGCCTTGTCTTCGGGTTTCAAAAGGATGGTCAGTTTCTGACGAAAGGCTTCCCAGAACAGGTCGCAGGCCTGATCAATATGACCCGCCGCCAATCCCGGGCGAATGGTAAATCCCTGATGGTTCATATCTGTATTCCGCTTTAAGATCCCAGATTACAGATAGAGAAAACATCAAAAATCACAAGCAATAGATGTGATTTAATTCACCAAGGCGATTAGCCAGAACTGGCCCGTGGGCGGATGATCTTGCCGCTTTTGCGCTGCTCAAACAGATGCGCGATCCAACCGGTCATGCGCCCCACGGCAAAAATGCCAAGCCCCGCCCCCTTTGGTAGACCAAGTTCGCGTTCCACCAACGCCAACCCGAAATCAAGGCTGGGATGAAGCCCGGTTTGCTCTGTGACTTTCTTGGCAACGCTTGACCAAAACGCTTCACCGGTTTGACCACACGCCGCCATCAATGCCCGCGTTCTGGGATCCCCATCAGGGTAAAGTGGATGACCAAAGCCGGGCGGAACCAGATCAGAATCAAAGTCACCCCCTGCCTTTTCCACCTCGTCCATCCACACCCGGCATTTGGGCGTCAATCCGCCATGGCGCGTGCCGGAAAGTGTCGAAAGACCGGCCATCAAGGATGCCGGGATCGTCGCCCCGGCCGATGCCGCGACACGCACTGCATAGGCCGATGCATTCAATTCGTGATCGGCACACAGTACCAGTGCACGCCGCAAGATATCGGGTGCGTTTTCATGGCTGGACCAAGCATTGGCGAGCAATAGATGCATGGGACTTTCCCCGTCATCACAAAGGCCAGCCGCCGCCAGCGCACCCAGCCGCACAATCTTGGCGGCAAACGGACGACCATCCCCGCGCACAGAACCGGTCACAAGGTCTGCCATCATCATTACCATGCGTTCGAATGGCATGGCATGATCGGTCGGAATGAAATCGATCGCTGCGTTCAACGCCGGATCACATCGCAACCCGGCCAAGTGCCCCGCCACATCTTCGAGTGTCATCGTCGCGGCAAGATCGACCGCATTTTGACCGCGATAGTAAAACTGCCCGTCTGCAATCCGGGTGAGGTTCGACACCAGGATCGGCTCGCCCCAATCAATGGTCGATGCCGCCACTGACTGGCGGGAGCGCCCGCGCTGTTTGCGATCATGCAGCTTGGCGACATCGCGCCGATCATACAGGCTTTTGCGCGCATCGCTTGGATGGGCAATAGCGCGCACAATGCCGCGGCTGACATAGGCATATAACGTGTCGCGCGATATGCCGACCTGCGTGCAAACGTCCGCCGCCGACAAAGTACAAAATGATCCGTCATCGATTTTTTTCATATTGATTATCTTGATCAAGATTGACCATTTGTCCAGTCCCGCATGATGCTTTGGGCCTTAGTCGCTCCGCCCCATGAATAGGAAACGTCATCATGCAAAACCGCTTTATCCCTCAGATCGCCACCGCCCTTGGTTTGTCAGAAGCACCTGACATTCAGGTGATCGGAGCTGAGAGCCTTCCGTCCTATTTTGCCGTATCCGAACTTGCATCCGCCTCAATCGAAATGGCGGCATCCATGATTGCCAAATGGCGCCCGCTTGAGACTGGTACTGGCGGACAGATCAACATTGATCAAAGACTGGCATCGAAATGGTTTGATATGACCATTCGCCCACAAGGCTGGGACCTGCCCAGCATTTGGGATCCATTGGCCGGTGATTATCAAACCCGCGATGGCTGGATCCGTTTGCATACCAACGCCCCGCATCACCGTAAAGCCGCTCTGTCCGTCCTCGGCGACTACGAAACACGTGATGACCTTGCCATGGCCGTGCGGGACTGTAACGCGGATGACCTGGAAAGCTCGATTGTCAGCGCCAACGGATGTGCAGCTGCCATGCGCAGCATCACGGACTGGCAAAATCATCCGCAAGGCAAAAGCATCGCGGCAGAACCATTGATTGCTTGGCAGCGGCACGCAAAGACATCCGTCACGCCAAAGCAGATTGATCCGACAAGACCGCTGCGCGGCATTCGCGTCCTTGACCTGACGCGCGTGTTGGCTGGTCCCGTTGCCGGACGGTTTTTGGCGGCTTATGGCGCGGATGTGTTGCGCATTGACCCGCCGGGTTGGGATGAAGGTGCGGTTATTCCCGAAGTCACGCTTGGCAAACGCTGTGCTGGATTGGATTTGCGGGCAACAGAAGACCGGAAAGTGTTTGAGGATCTGGTCGCCAGTACCGATATCCTTTTGCATGGCTATCGCCCCGATGCCCTGCCCGATCTCGGGTATGATGCCAAAACGCTCCGCGCGATCAACCCCGCCCCGATTGATGTGACACTGTCGGCATATGGCTGGACCGGTCCATGGGCAAAACGGCGCGGCTTTGACAGTCTTGTTCAGATGAGCTGCGGGATTGCCGATTGGGGGATGCAGCATGCAAAGGCGAGCAACCCCGTGCCGTTACCAGTTCAAGCACTGGATCACGCAACGGGATACCTGATGGCGGCCAGTGCCGTGCGTGCTTTGATCCTGCGCCAGACCATTGGCGAAGTCACCAGCGCGCGCCATTCATTGGCCAGAACCGCACATATGCTCTGCCAGACCGCAACACCGGATCTGGTTGGCGAGATCGCGGCAGAGCATCTTGCAGACATCGATCCACATATCGAGGAAACAAGCTGGGGCCCTGCGCGTCGCATCGCCTTCCCGGTCGCGATTGAAGGCGTTTCGCATCATTGGGATCACCCGGCCGGGACGCTTCATCGGCATGATCCGTGCTGGTGAGGTGTGATCCCGATCAAGTACAAGAATTGTTACAAAACTTGACGGGAGCGATTTGTCTGCGCATAGTCCCGTCATCTCCGGGGGGGCCAATCGTGAATTGGCTGAGAGGTTCGGTGTTGCCGAACGACCCTTTGAACCTGAACCGGTTAAGACCGGCGTAGGAAGGATCGAATGCGCGACACAGAACACGCGTCCCAGCTGGGGCAAAATCCAACCCGATTTGATATTTATCTGCGCTCTGCCCGCGTGGCATTTGGTGGTGCGGATATTTTCCATGACCTTGACCTGACACTGCGCGCAGGAAGTTTCACCTGCTTGCTGGGGCCAAGTGGTGTCGGCAAAAGCACACTTTTGCGCTATCTCGCCGGTCTGGTGGAAGGCGATGTCAGCGGCAATATCACCTGTTCGGATGACAACCCCCTTGACGGCCGGATCGCTTACATGGCGCAGCAGGATTTGCTACTGCCCTGGCGGAGTGTTCGGGAAAATGTCGAACTTGGTGCTGCCCTTCGTGGCGAACGTCCAGATCATGAGAAATCGGAACGCCTGATCGCCGAAGTCGGTCTGACCGATGCTGCGCATTTGCGCCCGGCTGAACTATCAGGCGGCATGAAGCAACGCGCAGCCCTTGCCCGCACATTGATGGAAGACCGCCCGGTCGTCTTGATGGATGAACCGTTTTCGGCCCTTGATCCGGTCAATCGGCTGCGGCTTCAGGAACTCGCAGCAAAAGTCCTGCGCGGCAAGACCGTGTTGCTGGTGACCCATGATCCGCTCGAAGCACTTCGTCTGGGTGATCATGTCTATGTGCTTTCAGGCGCACCGGCAAACCTTCGTGATGCGGTAACGCCCATGGGGCCAAGCCCGCGCAATATTACCGATCCGGAAATCCTCGCCCAGCAGGCAGAACTGCTTCGCCAATTGGGCGCGGACATGTCGGAGGGTGCGCTATGAGCCAGCCGACCCTAAACCCAGCGAAACGCAAACCGCTTTCCGAACGGCGCTGGCTGAAACTTGCCCGGCCACTGATCATCGTCGCGGCGCTGATCATCACATGGCAATTGCTGGTCATGATCACCGGTGCGCCGAAATATATGCTGCCAACACCGGCCGATGTCTGGAAAACCTTGATCGCGCGCCACGCGGTGTTGCTTGATCATGCGCAATATACGATTGCGGAAACCGTAATCGGGCTTTTTGCCGGTGCAGCCCTTGGCACGCTTGCCGCGATCCCGATGGCGCTCTTTACCCCGGTTCGCTTCTGGTTGATGCCGATCCTTTTGGTGTCGCAAGCCATTCCGTTCTTTGCCTTGGCCCCGCTTTTGGTGTTGTGGCTGGGCTTTGGTCTGGCATCCAAAATCGCCATGGCGGCATTGATCATTTTCTTCCCGGTAACCGTGGCCTTCTTTGACGGGTTGGCACGGACCGAAACCGGCTGGCTTGATCTGGCGCGTACCATGGGGGCAAGCCGTTGGCGGCTTTTGACCCATATTCGTTTGCCGGCGGCCCTTCCGGCCTTTGCATCGGGTTTTCGTGTTGCCACCGCTGTGGCCCCGATCGGGGCGGTGATTGGTGAATGGGTCGGGTCAAGTCACGGGCTTGGCTATTTGATGCTGCATGCCAATGCGCGCGTTCAGATTGACATGGTTTTTGCCTGCCTTCTGATCCTGTGTGCGTTTTCGATCACGCAATATTTCATTGTCGACCGGGTACTACGCGCGGCCCTGCCCTGGCAACCAGATAGCCTGAAACCGGTATCGTAATACAAATTGCTGCAGCCCGATTGGCTGCGCCCGCAATCCTCATACTTATAAAATTGGCGCTTAAATACGGAGGTTCTTCCATGTCACGCCTTAAATCCATGATCACAGCAGCCACACTTGGTGCTGCGGTTCTTGGCACTTCCACTTCGGCCTTTGCCGCAGACAAACTGGTTATTCTTCTGGACTGGTTTGTAAACCCCGACCACGCGCCGCTGATCGTTGCCAAGGAAAAGGGCTTCTTTGCCAAGCATGATCTTGATGTCGAGCTGATCGAACCGTCTGATCCGTCCGCACCGCCGCGTCTTGTCGCTGCGGGTCAGGGTGACGTTGCCGTAAACTATCAGCCGCAGCTTCACGTTCAGGCAGCAGAAGGCCTTCCGCTGACGCGTATTGGCACCCTGGTTGCCACCCCGCTTAACAGCCTGATTGTCCTTAAAGACGGTCCGATCAAGGAGATCGCTGATCTTAAGGGCAAAAAAATCGGCTATTCGCTGGCTGGTTTCGAAGATGCGCTTCTGGGCACGATGCTGGGCAATCACGGTGTGTCGATGGATGATGTCGAGCTGATCAATGTGAACTTCTCGCTCTCGCCGTCGCTTTATTCCGGTCAGGTCGATGCGATCATCGGCGGTTACCGTAACTTCGAGCTCAACCAGATGGAAATCGAAGGTAAACCGGGTAAGGCATTTTATGTCGAGGAAGAAGGCGTTCCGCCTTATGACGAGCTGATCATGACGGTCCGCAATGACAAAACCGACGATCCGCGCTTTGCGCGCATGCTTCTTGCCCTTGAAGAAGGTGTTCAGTACCTGATCAACCATCCCGATGACAGCTGGCAGGCCTTTATCGGTGCGTATCCGAACCTTGATGATGAACTGAACATCAAGGCATGGGCAGACACCCTGCCGCGCTTTGCCCTGCGTCCGGCGGCCCTTGATAAGGCACGCTACAATCGCTTTGCCGATTACATGGTCAAGCAGGGCCTGATTGAAGAAAGCCCGGCACTTGAGACCTATGCGACCGTGATTGAATAATTAACAGCCCCCCCCTGCTTCCGCAACGCGTTCCCGGTGGATGCGGAAGTATGGTCTGTGTATCCGCATGCACAGACCACCCGGAAGGCCGGAACGTGCGCCCCTCGTTCCGGCCTTTCACTTGCGTATCTGCAACTGGCGCTTACCTTATGGTCACCCGCACATGAGTCAGTGATAATGTGTCGTTCCATTTTTGCGTCAGGACAACCACGTGCAGATCAAAGCTACGCCCGCACATCACACCGAAACCGGATTTGAAAACCGTCATCCGTTGCCCGATCCGGTCAAGCGGTCGTTCTGGCGTTTTCTGCGCCGTCGTTTCTTTGGGCAGGATAACTGGCCAAAGGCAAAACATCAGATCGGCAAAATCCCGACCGAAACGCCCGATCATGACGCAATCCAGAACCCTGACCCAAAACGCTTGCAAGTTACATGGGTCGGCCATGCCACGGTTCTGGTGCAATATGGTGGGCTTAATATCCTGACCGATCCGGTCTTTTCCCAGCGCGTATCGCCGTTCAAACATATCGGCCCGAAACGTTATAGCCAGCCGGGCATTTCGATGGATCAATTGCCGAAACTTGATCTGGTGTTGCTGTCCCATAATCACTACGACCATTTCGATCTGGAAAGCCTTGCCGTCCTTGGCAATGTACCGCGCTATATCATCCCGCTTAAAAACGGATCGCTTTTGGAAAAGGCCGGGATCAGTGCCGATCGCTATGAAGAAATGGATTGGGATGACACCCTGATGCATGGGGATTTGTCGATTACCCATGTGCCATCCAACCATTGGTCCAGCCGCACCACCAAGGACCGCAAGGAAATGCTTTGGGGTGGATACATCCTGGAATTTGGAGATGGCTATCGGTTCTATTTCGTTGGTGACACCGGCTGGAACGAGGCGCTGTTTACCGAGCTTGGTGCCAATCATGGCGGGATTGATTTTGGCCTGATCCCGATCGGGGCCTATGACCCGCGCGATTTTATGAAAAATTCGCACTGCAATCCCGAAGAAGCGGTTCAAATCATGCAGGTGATGGGTGTCAAACAGGCACTTGCCATTCACTGGGGCACGTTTGTCTTAACGGCCGAGCCGGTTGATGAACCGCCCGTGCGTTTGGCAGCAGCCCGCAAGGATGCCGGACTTGGCGAGGATGATTTCATCGCCCCACCCATCGGCGCAACCCGGTTCTTTGATCGTCAACTGACCGAGACACAGACAACTTCGCAAAAGGTCGAGCCCACAGCGTCCCCGGCATAGCAGCCCCTATCAGAGCGGTTTGGTGAAATTGATCAGCCCGTGATAAGCATCAGTGATTGCGTCATAAAATCGTAACATTGGTTGCCCCGCCATGAGTCTGACTGTTTTTCTTGCCGTTATGGGTGCTGCCCTGATGCATGCCGTTTGGAATGCATTGGTCAAGGGTGGTGCTGACAAGCTTGTGAATATGACGGCGATTGTGCTGGGTCATATTCCGATTGTTTTGATCTTGCTTCCGTTTGTCGATATTCCAGCCAAGGAAAGCTGGCTGTATCTGATCGGCTCCATCGGACTTCATATCGGCTATCAGTTGTTTTTGATCCTGGCCTATCGGCTTGGGGATCTAAGTCAGGTTTATCCGATTGCGCGCGGGTCATCGCCGCTGATCGTGGCAGCAGTATCCGTCCTTGTTCTCGGCGTGACACTCCATGTCAGCGAATGGCTTGCGATTGTTGTCATCGGACTTGGCATTTTAAGCATGTGCATTGTCCGCCAAGCCGATGGCATGCGAAACCGCAATGCGGCGATTGCCGCCATCGTGACCGGGTGCTTTATCAGCAGTTACTCGCTAGTCGATGGCACGGGCGCGCGGTTGGCTGGCAACGCGCTTGATTACTATACCTATCAGACCATCGGTGATGTGGCGATCTTTGGGATCATCGCAAGCTTCATGCGCCCTGGCATTGTTGTTGCCATCGCCAAGCGCGCAAAAAAGGTCTTCTTCATTGGTGGCACCGCATCCTTTGTCGCCTACGCGACCGTGATGTGGGCCTTTACCCAGGCACCGATCCCGCTTGTTGTCGCCCTGCGTGAAACCGGGATTGTCTTTGCCCTTCTGATTGGTGTGTTTTTCATGGGCGAGAAGCTGAACCTTGTGAAGGTTTCATCGACCATGATGACGCTGGGCGGTGCCATCATCCTGCGTCTAAGTCGCCATATCTGAGCGCTCACCTCGGCCGATCCCAAAATGAAAGAGCCGACAGCAAATAAATGCTGCCGGCTCTTCAAGCTCTGTGATCCCAAGTTGGGAGACCGGGGATCAAGAACCCTAAGTGCCAATCGGAAAACGCCTATCCGACTGACGATTTAGCAATGTTATAACATTACATCTTATTAGCAACCGAAAAATGCACGACGGATGCCAAAGCCCTGCCCCGACATCCGGTTGATGGTTTTGATGATTGCCCGATGTTCTAAACGCGGGTGCGTGGTCGGCGGCGTGTACCATCTTCAAAGCGTGAAAGTTCCATCCCTGCCAAGGTAACGGATGGCTGGCCGGTCGTGATCCAGTCTGCCAGCACCTTTCCAACAACCGGCCCCATTGCAAAGCCATGCCCGGAAAAGCCGGTGGCGACAAAGAAGTGTTTGGGATTATCAAACTGATCAATCACCGGAACCGCATCCGGGGTGACATCAATATCGCCTGCCCAACGATCCACCACGCTGACATTTTTGATCTGTGGCAGGACTTTTTGCAGGTTCCGCATCGCATTACTGACCCGCACATCATAAGGCTGCGCCTGATTGGTGCGCCGTCCGATCATGGGGTTCTTGGCGGCATCCGATCCGGGCATGCGATCGACCAGATCATCAATGAACCGCTTGTTAAAGTGGAACTTGAAGGTCGCCCAGTTATCAAACAGTCCGGGACCAAAATCGCTGGCATATTTAAACCGGCCCAAGGTCAGGTCGATATCGGTCATGAATTCGTCAGCAATGTTCATCGAACCGTCTTTTCTCTGACGAAATGCAAGACCCGCGGCAAGCGTCCCGGCGGCAGAAACATCCGGGACCGGTGATGTGCGGATCACGGTGCCGCGCGTGGTTTGTTGCGGCAGACGGCGGCCAAATTTGGCAACGAATTTATGGGTGGCGGCACCCGCCGCACAGATCACGTATTTGCATTTGATCTCGCCCTGTTCCGACACGACCGAGCTGATGGCACCGCCGGTCGTTTCAATTGAAAGCGCACCGCAGCCTTCGGCAATGACAGCGCCCAGTTCCGACGCGCGCTTGGCAATGGCAGGGGCTGCTTTTTTTGGTTCGGCCTGCCCGTCTGATGGGGTGTAAATACCACCGACACCCGGTGTTGTGATGCCCGGTGTCAGACGTTCCACACCCTTGGGATCAAGAACCTGCGTTTCGATGTCAAAGCCCTTGGCGTCATCGATCCATTGTTCGAATTCCGACATTTCCTGATCATCACGCGCAACAAACAAGACCCCGCCCTGCCGCCATTCAAGATCAGCGTTCAGTTCCTTTTCCAGCCCCTGCCAGATGCGATTGCATTCAATCATCAAAGGCAGTTCAACAGGATCGCGTCCCTGTTGACGCACAAAGCCCCAAGCACGCCCTGATTGGTGTGATGCAATGGTGTCCTTTTCCAAAAGGACGACCTTCATTCCGGCCTTGGTCAGGTAATAGGCGCTTGAGGCACCATGAATGCCGCCGCCGATAACAACGACGTCGCATTCCTTTGGCAGGGTGATTTTGGGGTAATTCGTCATGTGGGGACCTTGTATTCCGGGCATTCAGGTGCTTATACGGATTTCAGTTTGGTGTGTGGCACCAACCAAGTTATGGTGCGCGGCAACAAATCACAACAAAATCAGGTAGCCACCATGTCTGATCACGCAAAGAAACAATCCCCTGCCACCATCACCGCACAGGCCCTTGGCTGGGTTGATGAGGCAACCAAATCGGTCACCCCGCCGCTTTATCCGTCAACCACGTTCGAACGTAATACGGATCTGAGCTATCACGACGGGCGTTGCTACACGCGCGCTGATAACCCGACCTATGATCAGGCGTGCGAGGTTCTCAGCACCCTTGAAGGCGGCAGCGAAACCCGTCTGTTCGCATCAGGCATGGCAGCAGCCGTTGCCGTCATCCATGCGCTCAGCCCCGGTGATCATGTCGTCGCGCCAAAAGTTATGTATTGGGCGCTTCGCAGCTTCATGCTTGATAGCGGTGTGCGTGCAGGTCTTAGCTTTGATTTCGTCGACAATGCCGACATTGCCGAGTGGGAAAAACACATCATTCCGGGCAAAACCAAGATGGTCTGGCTTGAAACCCCGGCCAACCCGGATTGGCAGATTACCGATATCGCGGCCGTTGCTGAAATCGCGCGTGCGGCTGGCGCGCAGGTCGTGGTTGATAACACGGTTGCAACCCCGCTCCTGACCCGCCCGATTGAACTGGGTGCGGATATCGTCATGCATTCGGCTACCAAATATCTGAACGGCCATAGCGACGTTTTGGCGGGTTCGCTGACCACTGCAAAGGATAGCGAGTTCTGGCAGCGCGTTTGCAAACAGCACGCATCAGGTGGTGCTGTGCTGGGTGTGTTTGAAACATGGCTTTTGCTGCGCGGGATGCGTACCCTTTCGATCCGGGTTGAGCGTGCAAGTGCCAATGCCATGGCCATTGCCAAACATTTCGAGAACCACCCGGAAATCGAACAGGTCCAGTATCCCGGCCTTGAAAGCCATGCGGGTCACGAGATTGCCAAAAAGCAGATGCAGGGTGGCTTTGGCGGGATGCTGTCGCTTCGCGTCAAAGGCGGTGAAAAGCGCGCGGTCGATTTCCACAACCAGTGCAAATTGTTCAAGCGCGCAACATCCCTTGGCGGTGTAGAAAGCCTGATCGAACATCGATCATCTGTTGAAGGTCCGACAAGCCCGGTACCGGGTGATTTGCTGCGCCTATCCGTCGGGATCGAAGACGCCAATGATCTCGTTAACGACCTGGAAACAGCACTGCGGTTAAGCAAGTAACATAGGATTACTTTCAACCCGGAATTTGACGATCGATGCCAAAGCATCCATTTCATAGGTTCTCTTCGCGCAGCACATCATTGCGCACCTGTGTTCTGGCTTTGGCATCGACTGTTTTTACAGCAAACCTTCCGATGCCGTCATCGGCACAAGACACCGGCACGACCATCAAACCCGTTTTGGATGTGAACACCCTGCCCCCGGCACCTGGTCTGATTTTTGATCTTCGGGCGGGTGAATACATCATGTTTGATGAAATGGTCAGAAGGCTTGCGGATCGGAAATATGTTCTGATCGGTGAAAAGCACGACAATCCCATCCATCATCACCATCAGGCCCAACTTGTTGATGCGCTGACCAATCGGGACGGTCGCAATCGTGCCGTTGTGTGGGAAATGTTTACCCGCGACCAGCAAGTCACCCTTGATCAAAACTGGATTGATGTTCCCCTATCCGATCTTGGACCGGCATTGGCATGGGAAGATCGCGGCTGGCCGTCTTGGCATGACTATGCCCCGATTGCGCAGGCCGCCAAGGACAATGATCTTTTGATGATTGCAGGCAACTTGCCCGATGATTTGTTGCGCCCCCTGATTTCGAATGGCGTCGCTGCCCTTCCTGATGATCTGGCGCAACAGTTGGCCCTGCCGGACATTCCGCAAGACATGCTTGATCAGTTCAATGTTGAGATTGCCGAAGGTCACTGCAACATGCTGCCGCAAAGCATGTTGCCTGCCTTTTCCATGGTGCAGTTTGCCCGCGATGCGTCATTGGCCAGTGCCATGACCGAAGCTGCTGACGGCAACGATAATGATGGCGCGTTTCTGATTGCCGGCAACATGCATGTACGCACGACCATCGCCGTGCCGTGGCATTTGCGCCGCTTTGATGCCGCGTTGAATGCAGAAGACATTGCCGTTGTCAGCATGATCGAAGCCGATGACCCAAGCGATAACCCGCCAAGCGTTGATGATTACGCCAACCGATATGGCAACCGCGATGATATTGACTTCATGTGGTTTACCAACGACATCGCACGTGGCGATCCCTGCACGGATTTGACTTTCGGACAATAAGCCCGACTATCCAACCCCTTGAAAATGGCGGGCTTACTTGATGCGGCGTGGCAGCCAGTCGGTGGTCGCAACCGGCTTGCCCTTGTGCGAGCGCATGACGCGCGGGCGGACAACTTCCTTGGCTTCTGGTGTTGTCGCACTTTTGCGGACAGACGCATAAAACTCGACCAGTTCGGTGAACGGAATGATCGTCCCGATACCTTCCTTATAGGCCTTGGTAAATGGCGGATGGTTGCGCACGGTCATGCTGAGATGCTCGACCGTGTGATGGCCAAACTGCGACCAGATGCTTTCAAGGAAATGGGCGGTCTTTGGATCAATCGGTTTTAGGCGGACGTCAGGACGGCATTCTTCCATCACCGCATAAAGGTTTGGTTCAACCGGCCCGAATTCCTCGGCAACGAAGATGGCGGGCATCAGCATATTACCGTGATAATTGGCACCGTAATATGCCTGCGCCAGATACAACAAGCGGTGCAGCTTTTGCGGCTGTAGATATTCGTTATCATTCAGGGCAAGGTCGATCATCCTGAATGCGGCTTCGAATACCGTGTGTAGAACCGGCTTGTTCTTCATTGCTGGGTCCGATGGTCTGATATTTTAGCGATCCGTAATCATACGGGCTCAGCCCGATGACAACAAGCATCGGCACTAAGGATTTCACGAAATGTGGAGATATTAGACCGTCGCGTCAAGCTGCGTGCCGCGGATGCCAAAGCCATGTGCGACGGCATTGACTACCGCGTAAAACGACGTTCCGCTGTTGCTTGAAAGATCAAACGGGATTGAAGGATCAAGCATCTTGGCAAATTCGCCGTCGCCCTGAACCTCAACCGCACCTTCGCGATCACTTGATCGGCGCGCGGCCGACAGGTTGCGTTGTTCGGTACGCTGATCTTTTTGTTCGCCGGGATTGCCATTTCCAGACTGGCGCTGATTTTTGCCATCGATATAGGCATTAAACAGAATGCCGTCATCGTCAGGATCATATGTGTAATGCTGCGAGGAAGCTTCGACCTGGTTGTTGCGGTCAACCGTCGCCACACCGCGCGCACCCGCAGCCGCAAGCCGGCCATACTGGCTGACCTGTGAAACTGTCTGAGTGGTTTGGACCGGTGTGATCATTTTCCTCTGCCTTGCCGGAATGCGGCAATCGATGAAACCTAATTCAACTCATGCATTATACATTAATATTGCGGAAAATGGCAAGAAAATCGCAAAATCGCAGGGATCGCAGCGATTAGTCGCCTTCGAACTCGACCAAATGGAACTCATCCACGCCACGATCGCGAATTTTCCTGGCTCCGCCCAGATCTGGAAGATCAATGATAAAGGCGCAACCAGCGACCTCTGCACCGACCTTTTCAATCAGATCAATTGCGGCCAATGCCGTACCGCCCGTTGCAATCAGATCATCCATGATCAGAACGCGGCTGCCCGGTTTGACTGCATCCTTGTGAATTTCAATCACGTCCGAGCCGTATTCAAGCTCATATTCCACGCCGATGGTCTCGGCAGGCAACTTGCCCTGTTTGCGGATGGTGACAAAACCAACACCAAGCGCAAGTGCGACAGCCGGGCCGATGATAAAGCCACGGGCTTCGATCCCGGCGATCATATCGATTTTCTTGTCCTGAAACTCGGCAGCAAAGGCGTCGATCACTTCGCGAAGGCCTTCGGCATCCTCGAACAGGGTCGTGATATCCCGGAACATGATACCCTTTTTCGGGTAGTCGGGAATGGTACGGATCAACGACTTAATCGACATGGGATACTCCGGCCAGATGTCAGGTTCAGAACGCGCACGTACCAATATCCGCAAACATCACGGTTTGGTCACGTACGGCGACACTTGATGCCTGAAACCGTCCGGAATGGCAAGGCAGATCACGAAAACCTGCCCTGTCGTCTGATATCGTTTTGAGGTCAGGCCGCGTGCAACGTGGTGCCGCGAACGATGGCCTGTGGTGCCGGTTTGGACGTGGCAACGAAATCATTTGCCAGCTTCTTGCTGATTTCGGCGCGCGTACCACGCGACAGGCCTGTTTGGGCTGCCTGTCGGTTACCCCAGACAGCGCGGTACAGGCGATAATCATGGTCATTGATCTGACCGAATACTTTTTCGACTTCCATTAGAGTTTGGACATAACTCTTTTTCATGTCAGCCATCCTGTTGCTCGTATGATTTTCGGCAGCTTTTCCGCCGAAGTGCGCCACACCATTTTGTCGACGCGTCGTTCACAGCAGCCATATAGTCCGAACTTCATGGCCTCTCAACTGCAGCACGGTGACAAGATCGGGAAGATTTTGTGACAGATTGCCCAATTCGCCTGATGCCAGAGAATTAGCCTCTGCTGACATTAGAAGATTTCTGCCAAGTTTTGCGGCGTTCCCAATAGAAAACGGCCTGCCCTCCGATTTGGAAAGCAGGCCTCGATCTTATTTCTGTGTTCGGAAACAGCGCGCTGAATTTGCAGCGATTTTGCCTATATCAACCGGGGATCAATTCAGCTTCTTGGCAGCTTCCGCCTGTTTGGCTTCTTCGTCGATCTGCTTTTGCAGCGCATCGCCGTACTCGCCGTAAATCCGCCCTTCGAGCGAGAGTTCGAGAAAGCGAACATAGTCGGTCGGATCGGTGATTTTGCGGCGGGCAACCTCGATCACTTCAAACGGGCTGGCGGCATCAAGATCATACTTGCGGATCAAGCCCAGCATCTCAGCGGTGATCTGATCAAGTTTCTTGCGCGTGTCGCTATAGGAAAGCGTCATCTGACCGTCCTGTCGTTCAACTGTTTTTTCTGGCGAATACAATTTCTGGCGCGGTTATGCCTGTTTGCGGCATTACTGACAAGTCCTAGCCGGGATTGCGCCGTTCCCTATACCAATGTTCCCGTGTCGCTTGAGCCATATCAAGGCAGCGATATTTCGATCAGGCATGGTGTCCTATTCGTGACAACACTGATCGGCCCGGGCATGCGGGCTTCAATCGGCGACCGGGGAACAAAAATGGGTATTCTGTCTGCCTTCAACGCCATGAGCATTCGCAAACGTTTTATGTGGGCGTCCGCGTTTGGCGTTTCATCGACCGTGATCATCGCCCTTTTGATGATGACCTTCGTTGAAGAGAAAGCAATGGATGCGAAGCTCCATCAGCTTAGTGAAAACGAACTGACATCCTTGCATGCCCTGATCGTTAATGTGATGGCAGCCCGGCCCGATGATGTCGATGATATCGGCATCAATGTGTTCAATAACTGGTTTGACAGCCGCAATGCCGACTACCCGGGCGAGCTTTGGTCTGTATGGGGCCCTACCACCACCGCCTATATGAAGGAATATGGTGACAAGCCGATCAAGACCCCGCGTGACGATATCGATCTCGAAGCGATTGAAACCGGACAGATGATTGGCCGTTATACGGAAAACGGCACCTATCGCCTGTCGATGCCGATTGTCTTGGGCGAAACCAAGGGCGCAGAAGCGGAAGTTTGCTTTAGCTGCCATGGCGCGATGAACGCCCAAAAAGGCGACGTGATTGCCGTTCTGTCCTCAAGCCTTTCGGTTGCACCGGAACAGGCCAAAACCAATCGCATTCTTCTTGGCATTCTGATCGGGGGGCTGGCGATTGCGATTGCCACCATCATTGGCATGCGCGTGCTGTTGTCGCGGATTGTCACCGGTCCGCTGACCGATCTTGGCCGGGATATGACGGCCCTTGCCGACGGGAATACGGATTTTGACATCAATGCCCTGTCGCGCCGTGATGAAATTGGCGAGATGGCGAAATCGGTTGATGTCTTCCGCACCAATGCGATTGCCAAAAAGCGCATGGAAGCCGAGCAACAGGCCGAAAGCCGCCGCCGCGAAGAACGCATGCAAAACCTTGAACGTCACATTGACGGGTTTGAAGGCGTGATCGCCAAGATCGTGACCGCCGTTTCCGGATCGGCAGATCGCATGCAGAGCACGGCACGTGGATTGGTGGACTCAGCAGACCGCGCAAGCAAAAGTGCAACCACCGTTGCCGCCGCATCCGAACAGGCAACGGTTAATGTCAGAACCGTTGCCGATGCAGCAGATCACTTGTCAGCATCAATTTCCCAGATCGGCGAGCAAGCACAACAATCCACCCAGATTGCCGCAGAAGCATCACGCGAAGCAGCCCAGTCTTCGGAAACGGTCGAAGGCCTGTCTGAGGTCGCCAATCGCATTGGCGAGATTGTCGAGCTGATCAGTGACATTGCCGGTCAAACAAACCTTCTGGCCCTTAACGCAACGATTGAAGCCGCACGCGCAGGCGAAGCTGGCAAAGGCTTTGCCGTGGTCGCGGCAGAGGTCAAAAACCTTGCCAACCAGACAGCGCGCGCAACCAGCGAGATTTCAGATCAGATTGCAGCCATTCAGGAAGAAACCGGCAAGACGGTGACATCCATCGGTGACATTTCAGCCGTGATTTCACGGATCACGGATATGGCCAATACCATCTCAACTGCGGTTGGTGAGCAGTCCGAAGCAACCAACGAAATCGCCCAGAATGTCGAACAGGCAGCAATTGGCACGCAGGAAGTCAGCAGTAATATCGAACGGGTAAGCAATACCGTGGCCGATACCGATCAGGCCGCCCATCTTGTGTTGGATGTTGCAGAAGAACTTGGTGCGCTATCGAACGATTTGCGCAAGCAGGTTGATAACTTCCTTGCTGATATTCGAAGGGCCTAAGCACTCAATCAAATAGCCTTTTTTGCCGGCGACATCACAACCTGGATGGTTGTTTTGTCGCCGGACTTGTATTTGCCCCAAGGCAGGCAAAAATGATGAAAGATGCAGTATGTTGCTTTTTCATATGCCCGCATTTCGCGACAGATCACAGGCCTTGCAATCACGGTTCTGATTGCAACACTGATCACGCTTATCCATCCAACGCCTTTGCACGCGCAATCTGAAGATGCCCGTACAAGCTGCGATCAGCTTATTGTTTCGGGGCACACCGGCTACCCGCCCTTTAACTTCACCGATAATGGCGTTTTTCGTGGTGCCGCTATTGATCTTATTCGGATGATTGCCCGCGACATTGGCATCCATGTTGAAATCCGCAATGTCGGCCCGTGGATCCGTGCTGTCAAAAACCTGACTGACGGTGATATCGATCTTTTGGTTGCGATCTATCACACGCCTGAACGCGAAGAAGATTACGTCTATAGCGATCCATATGCCGAAGACCCGATTGTCATGTTTACCATGGCGAAAACGGAGTTCCCCTTTAACGACTGGTACGATCTTGTTGGGAAAGTTGGCGTCACCACGCGTGGCGACAGTTGGGGATCGGATTTTGACCGGTTTATAGAACAATACCTAACCATGATGCGGGTCAATACGACCGATCAAATGATCGACATGATCGCCCAGGACCGCGCCAATTATGGCGTACAGGGGCTTTACACGCTGGAACGTTCCAAACGGCGGATCGACTTTGCCAATGACATCAGCATATCAAGCACGCCGATCAAGTCCGAGAACATGTATATGGCCATATCGCGCAAGTCGCCCTGTCGCACTCTGATTGACCAAATCAATCAGGAAATCGCCCGTCACAAGGACGCTGGCACCATTGATAAGCTGGTTGCGATTTACGTCCGGCCAGACGGGTCTTAGAATGGTTCCAGATTTTGACCAACAAGCTCGTTCGTTTTGCCTGACTAAAACCCGCTGACTTGTACTTGCCTTCAATCTTGCAATTGCTGCGGGTTCGACAAAGATACAGATTATGTTTGAACATTTTGCCCCACGGTCTTTGCGGCGTTTTGCCGCGGCGGGCCTTTTTGCCGCAGCACTTGGATTTGGCACCCTGCCCTTGAGCGCATCTGCACAGGAAGCAGCATGCGACACCATCACTGTTTCAAGCCATAGCAACTACCCGCCCTATAGCTACCTGAAGGATGATGTTTTTCAGGGGGCTGCGATTGAACTTATTCAGCTGATCGGCAAGGACATCGGGGTAAAAATCGATGTGCAAAACATCGGTCCTTGGATGCGTGCCATCACGACTTTGCGCCACGGTGGCATTGACCTGCTCACAACGGTGTATCTCGTACCTGAACGGATGGGCGATCTGGCCTATACTCGACCCTATGTCGAAGATCCGATTGTTGTGTTTACTGTTGGCGATACTCCACCTTCACATCATGAACGCAATGACCTGATCGGACTTGTCGGCGTTACGACACGCGGCGAAAGTCGGGGTGAAGAGTTTGATGCCTTTATGGCAAACTCCCTGAATATGATGACGGTCAATAGTGCAGATCAGATCATCAACATGCTTGATCAGAAGCGTGCCGACTACGGATTACAGGGGCTTTATTCGCTTAAGGAAGCGCAGAAAAGAACATCACCGCGAAGTAAACTTTGGATCACGGATGTTCCGATCAGTTCAGCAAAGATGTGTATGGCATTCGCACGAACATCGCCCTGCACAAAGTGGATACCAGCAATCAATGCCGAAATTGAACGGCGGATTGCCGACGGAACGGTAACTGGTTTGATGGCAAAACACGCTGCACTGACAGGCTATTAGTGACCAAATTAACCGGACAGAAATGATTTACGGGCCTATTCTTACGAAAAAAATTATAGACTGATGATCAATTTGGGCCATTTCATTGATTGGAATCCCAATTAGACGACCCGGGGGATTGGGGGAATAATGTCGTTTACGACAATTTTAGGCATCATGGTTGGCCTTGGACTATTTATCGGATCGATATTGATCTCGACCGATAATTACTTGGTCTTTGTCAGCCTTTCGAGCGCACTGATGGTGATTGGCGGAACGCTTGCGGCGACCTTTATCGCCTATGAAGCGCGCTATGTGCTGCTTGCCTTGAAACTGATATTCAAAATTTTTCGTGCCCCACAGATGGGACGTGGCCAACTGACAGGGGAAGTTGGCCGTGTTGTCAAATGGGGCTATCTGCTTCAGAAAAAGGGCATCAACGCCCTTGAGCAGGAAGCAGAACGTGTTGGCAAGGATGAGCCTTTTCTGGGCTGGGCCATGGAAGTGATCATCACCGGCTATGACGGTGAAGAAACCGCCGAAATGCTCCATAACGCGATTGATAACTCGTTTAACCGTAACCTTGTGCCTGTTGCGATCCTTAAAAGCATGGCTGCTGCTGCACCGGCATTTGGCATGATCGGGACACTGGTTGGTCTCGTCATCATGCTTGATAAAATGGCGGATGATCCAACGTCACTTGGCGCAGGTCTGGCAATTGCACTGATCACGACGTTGTATGGCATTGTTGCTGCGCGCTTTTTCTTTATGCCAGCTGCCAGCAAGATCCAGCAGCGCGAAGAAATCATGCGGTTTCGCAACTATCTGATCGCAGAAGGCCTGATCATGTTGGCCGACCGCAAGGGTCCGCGCGCCATTCAGGACAGAATGAACTCGTTCCTTGATCCTGCCATCCACTTCAATATCGACAAATCGTCGAAATAAGGGGTATCGCAATGGCACGCCGCAGCAAATCACGCATGCAACCGGTCGAAGAAGAGGAAGTCAACGAAGACTGGCTTGCCACCTATGCCGATGCCATTACGCTTCTGATGGCGTTCTTCGTGATGCTGGTAAGCTTTTCAAAAATCGAAATTCCGATCTTTGAGAAGGTTCAGGCTGGTATCGCAGAAGAAATCGGTAAACGCGATGTTGTGCGCCCGACACAGGTGCTTGAGACCGATCTCAAGGACGTTGTCTTTAACATGGCGATGGACAGTGCTGTGTCGGTTTCGACCGATGACGAAGGCATCCTGATGGAGATGGGCAGTGGATCATTCTTTCAGCCGGGCTCAGCCAATCTGACCAACGATGCTGTTCTGTTCCTTAAGGATATTGGCGATCTGTTACAGGAACCAAGATATCTTGGCTTCCAGATTGAGGTAACTGGCCATACAGATGACAGCCCGATCAGTTCGCCACGTTTTCCGTCAAACTGGGAACTTGCTGCTGGCCGCGCGATTGCGGTTGTCAGGTTCTTCCACGCACTGGGTGTAGACCCGGATGGCAAACGCATGCGTGCGATTTCTTATGGTGACACCAAACCAAAACTTCCGAACCGCGATGATTTTGGCAATCCGATCCCGGAAAACCGCGAAGCAAACCGACGCATTGAAATCAGGGTCTTCCCCAAATATTCGCGGGTCTTCTGATCGACGTCATAAAAAAGGGAGCCTTGCGGCTCCCTTTTTTAGTTCGATCGCTTACCATTTACTCAACATGCAGAACCATCTCATCACGTGCGGCAAAGGCGCCAGACCAGGTTGATCGGGCCTTTTGCTCAATCACGGTCATGGCAGCATCATTGTGGTCCGGGTCATGATGGAACAGTGCAAGTTTCTTGGCATTCGCCGCCCGGCACAGACGAATGCCTTCTTGCCAGGTTGAATGCCCCCATCCGACTTTTTGCGGGAATTCTTCGTCGGTATATGTGCTGTCGTAAATCACCAGATCGGCATTCTGAATGAAATCAAGAATGACCTCGTCGGGCTTGCCAGGTTCATGCTCTGTATCGGTGACATAACACACCGCATTGCCATCATGCTCGACCCTGAATGCCGTCGCACCGTTGGGATGACGCAAGGGGGCTGTCTTGATCTCAATGCCATCCGCCGGGCGCAAAACAGCGCCGACCTTAAAATCTTCAAAGGTCAGCTTTGATTGCATCGCTGACAGCGGTACTGGAAATGTCGGATTGGCCATCTGGGCGGAAAAGACGCTTTCGACCCCGCCTTGATCGGTCAGATGCCCTGCCATCACATGGAAGGACGCATTGGGGTTATAAGCCGGGACAAAGAACGGAAACCCGTTGATATGGTCCCAATGGGTATGGGTCAGAAAGATCGTCGCGCTGGTGACCTTACGGCGGATTAAATCCTTACCAAGGTTGCGAATGCCGGTTCCCGCATCAAAGATCAACACCTCATCCCCGATCCGCATTTCAAGGCAGCTGGTATTCCCGCCATAAACAACGTGATCAGGTGACGGGCATGCGATGCTGCCACGCACCCCCCAGAATTTAACCTCAATCGCCATTCAATAGGTCCCGTCCAAGGATTAACAGTTCGATACGGATCACTGCTGCAACGTCATTGAAAGATAACATTTTATCGTCACAAACCAACCAAGGATTGCGTCAATGAAGTTAGCGCGCGTTTACCGGCGTTCCGATACGCGCACCAAACACCTGATCAGCCCGTCCGCAATTAACTGCGACTTCACAAAGGCCAATCGAATTACAGTAATGGAAACCCTCCCCCGGGCGGACATCAGAAAATGTACGGGCCTTTGATATCAGATGATCACCAATCATCAGTTTTTCTTCGCCTTCTCGCGCCATCATCCCGGTCATGAGGTTGCCATAGGTATCGATATAGATCACCTCTGACAGCTGATCAGGCCATGACTGGGGCTCTGCACAACGATCGGTAATGGCAAGATCCTTGGCCGCAAACGTCCGCTTGGTCGCAAGCATTGCTGCCACCGGCGCAAAAATGTCGCGCCCATGAAAACTGGCCGATGTCTCATTGGGTGACCAAACAATTTCCTGGATCGAAATATCCGACGATCGACGAATGATGATTTCAAACAACCCGTTGTCCGGGCCGACATATGTAACCCCATCAGCCCGCACCACCAGACCCTTTCGCACACTGCCGACGCCGGGATCAACGACCGCAAGAACCACGTCACCCTTTGTAAATTCGCGGGTCAATGCGGCGAGAAGATAACTCGACGCTTTCGGGTTTCGATCCGGCGCATCAAGCATCAACTCACAAACAGCAACATCTGGCGCATTGCGCATCACAACAGAACGCATCGTCCCGCTATAGGGCCCATTCACGCCAAAATCGCTGAAGATAAAGATCATCTGTCGCATGTCCTTTGATGGTTGCTTGTCGCGGAGACAAAAACGCCGGTGGAAATGTGATCCCCACCGGCGTTTATATGGGTCGTCAGATCAGAAGTTCTATTTCACTTCGCAGAACTGTCCACGACGTTTCAGATCAGCACAAAGTGACTGAGCAGCACTGTCGCTCAGCCCGGTTGCCATCAGTCGGTAATAGGTCCCTTTACCGGGAATGGCCGCACGGGTAACACTATGCTGAAGTGGTGATAATTGGGTGTAGCGACCTTTCAGTATCTGCCAACCGCGCTCTGCCTGACCTTCGTTACGATATGATGCAAGGTGAACAGAACGCCCACCCGATGACATTGCAGAACTTGCAGATGCCATTGTATCCGGCTTTGCCATTTCATCGGCCGACTGAACCGGGCGACTTTCACCCGTTGCAACACGGCGGACCGGCTCACCGGCATTGAGCGTCATGACGTTGCCTTGTGCTGGCTCAACAATCGCTGCCTCAATCGCATCACGTTCACGTTTAAACTCGTCTGCTGTGACCAGCTTCATCTGTTGCAGATCTTCAATACGTGCAATCTGGCGTGCTGCGTCCATCAAGCCCTGTGGTGCTGGAAGCGGCGTTGCGCGCTGACGCGGTTGCGCTGGCAAAAGCGCATCAAGGATGGCAGTGCGTTCCGCAACATGTTCCTGCACGGTGATCGCACCAATTTGCAGATTGCGGTTCAACTGGTTCAAACGTTGTTCGACCTGCGATCCTTCTGGCGGCGGGTTATTTAGAAACGCCGAAGGTGCAGGCTGGCTCATTGGCAGAAGCGCACCAAGGTTTGCAGAGCGACGTGCGGAATATTCTTCTGGTGTCACAAGGCCATTGGCCTGAAGGTTGCGCAGGATCGCAAAACGTTTGGCAATCGCCTCATCACTTGCGTTGAGCGCCGCACCAGCCGGAATATCCATCGACTTTGTGGCGCTGCTTGTCATCATTGGCGAAGCAGCTGGCTGGCTCATTCCTGCGGAAGATGCAGGGCCTGCATTTCCGAGCCCCGATGGTCCCGTTACAATCTGATCATTGATACTAAGAGAACCCGGCAAGCCGCGCTGAAGGCGCATCAGATTAAATTCTGCAGCATCACGCAGCGGCCGTGGCTGTGTACCAGATGCCGTCGACATCAATACAGTCCCAGCCGGGTTCATCGCAATAAGCGTGTCGTAACCATCGCGCGCGCGATCCGGGCGGTTGGTGTTTTGATATAGAACCGAGCGCCAGAGCATCGCATGACCGTCTTGCGGATTCTTGCGAAGGGCTTCGTCAAAAAGCTTTTCGGCTGAGGCATAGTCACCGGTCGCCAACTGCTGCAGACCCAAAGCAGTGTAGTTATCATCTGCGAAGGAAGTCGCTTCGTCCCAGAAGTCCTGATCCAGCAGCGGCGCACAGGCCGACACCCATGAAACCATACCGATCACAGCAATCCCCTTGCCGATCTTCAGCCAGTTTCCGGTCCGCTTTGCGGATACCTGCATGGCGCCAATCCCCTATTCTCTTACATCTGTTTTGGAAACCCGATCGTGCTGCTGTCCCGATAGCTTATGCAACTCGACACCAGTTTCCCCCATACCGCATTGATTTTGCACTCTGCTTGCCAACAATTCGTTAAAACAAAAACATCTGTCAATTTGATGGCGCACTTGTCCTAGCTTACAGATCATTCATATAAAGAAGAGCGGATAGGATATTAACCTGACCTTCAGAACATTATGATTTGATAAGGCTCCGCCGTTCAGTGTAATGAACGAGCCGATAAATACGAAAAAACACTACTTTCTTTCAGGGGTCGCGCGTGATTGAACCGCAGCAATATGGCCAACAGGCCCTACAGGAATATCTGTTGCTGGATTATGTACAACGACTGGAAACCCGTAAATACGGGCACCGGGCTGTGCATATTCACCTGTCACGCATGAAGCCGTTCCATCGTCGCGACTATCACATTCGCGTGGCGACCAATACCTTTGAAAGCTATGTTAAGCTTTATGTCGGGCGTATTTTTGTTCTGACCAACAACGACCTGATCTTTGTCTGGAAAGACAAATCGATCGCCGACGTTGAGCCCGCAGTTGATACGCTGCGTTATCTTTTCCGCGATGATCCGCTCTCGCAGGATGAAAGCGAAGAAACCGGTTTCTGCACCTGGTACAACCTTAATACTGAATTCCAGGAATTCCTTCTGCTGTGCCAGCACCTTGATGAGCGCGCAAAGAAGTTGCAGCAAAGCAGCAATATGCGTACGGCAATTCAGCGAGAAAAAGACGAAACTCTTCGTCCGATTGATGCAGAAAACCTCGCTCAGCTGGAAGAAACCATTCACTCCGCAGACCTCTCTGAACATATCCGCCAGCAGCCGGTTTGTGTTTTTGCGCATGGCAGCTCCAGGGAGCTCCATCCGGTTTTTGATGAGTTCTTTGTCTCGATTGCTGATTTGCGTAATGCGTTGATGCCAAATATCGATCTTGCATCAAACCGCTGGCTGTTCCAGCACATGACCGAAGTTCTCGACAAACGCATGCTGAACTATTTGTGCAAGCGAACGTTCAAGACACATGCGAGCTCGTTTTCGATCAATCTCAATCTTGGCACCTTGACTTCGCGGGACTTTGACAAGTTCGATGAAACAGTCCGCAGTAAATGGCCTGGCAACGTGATCATTGAGCTTAATCAGGTTGATCTGTTTTCAAACCTCGAGACCTATCTCAAGGTACGTGACGATTTCCATAAACGTGGTTACCGCATTCTGATCGACAACCTCACGGTTGAGTTGCTTTCATTTGTCGACCGCAACAGCCTGAAGGCAGACTTCATCAAGGTCGCATGGCGCGAAGAGATGACCGATAACGTCATCCGCAAAAAGTATTCCGAGATGGATACGCTGGTGAAGAACTCGGGCCGAGAACGCGTAATTCTCTGTCGCTGTGATACCCCGACCGCAATCAAGTTTGGCCAGTCGCTTGGCATCACCTTGTTCCAGGGACGCTATATCGACCACATGATGGCCCGTCAGCGTCGCGCCAAACGGGCTGCCCAGCAAAAGAAATAAGTCATTCAAGCACTGACACCGCATTAACAGAAAAGGTCGGCCATTGCGTCGGCCTTTTTTCATGTCAGCTCCTGACAGAAACTGACAGCAGTCGCGTCGACCGCCCCATCAATCACATTTTCGCCCCTTGGCAGAACAGGAACAAAAACAGTACAAATAGACATGATCTATGCGCTGTGCCCCGATTGCCATCACAAGTGGCGACTGAACATTGACAGGCCGCTTCCCAAAAGCGGTACCGGTTCATATGTGCCCTGCCCGATCTGCAGCGGCAAACGGGCCATAGCACACGCAGAACTGCCAGATCTGTCGATCGGGCATCTGGATTGCGATGCCTTTTATGCCTCAATTGAAAAACGCGACAGGCCGGAGCTAATGGATCAGCCTGTGATCATTGGCGGCGGGCATCGCGGTGTGGTTTCGACCTGTTGCTATGTGGCGCGTAAGTTCGGAGTGCGGTCTGCCATGCCCGCATTCAAGGCCCGTGAACTATGCCCGGATGCTGTGTTTCTGAAGCCTGACATGAAGAAGTATCAGCAAGAAGGCTATCGCGTGCGGGACATGATGCGCGCCCTGACACCTGATATCGAACCGTTGTCGATTGACGAAGCCTTCATGGATCTTTCAAACGCCTTTGAACACCGTGGAAAGTCTGCGGCTGAATGCCTGATTGAGCTTCAAGCCGATATCCGACGTGAAGTCGGCATCACCGTATCGATTGGCCTGTCTTACAACAAATTTCTGGCAAAGATTGCATCCGATCTTAACAAGCCATTTGGCTTTTCAATGATTGGCGCGGCCGAGGCCGTGGGCTTCCTTGCGGACAAGCCCGTGCGCATGATGTGGGGTGTTGGCCCGGCGATGGAGCGGAAGCTTCATGCCGATGGCATCACAACCATCGGCCAAATGCAGGAATATGACATCCATGCCCTTCAAGGGCGCTATGGCAGCATCGGCAAACGGTTCTATTACTTCTCACGCGGGCAGGACAATCGCCGGGTCGAGCAAAGCTCAGAACGGAAAAGCCTGTCATCCGAGACGACCTTTAACGAGGATATTGCAAGCTTTTCAGAACTGTCTGACATCGCAACCCGCCTGACTGCAAGGGTTGCCAGTGATCTTGCACGCAAGGAAACAGCAGGCCATACCGTAGTTCTGAAACTGAAATCGTCTGACTTCAAAATACGCACACGCAATATGCGTCTGACCTATCCCACCTTACGCGAAGACGTCATCCGCGAGGCTGCACTGACACTTCTGAAAAAGGAAGTGGATGGTACGAAATACCGACTGCTGGGTGTAGGCGTTGCTGATCTGTTTGCTGCGGACCAGGCCGATCCGGTCGATTTATTTGCCGAGGCACAAGCAAATGAGCCTGACATCCGCCAAGACATCGATACGAACGAAGCAGTATTACCGCGCAAAATCATCGAACTGCCGCGTCCAACGGCTGAGCAAATTCGCGAAAGCCTGACCCGGCGATACAGGCAACACAAAAAGAAACCTGCACAAAAGCGATTTCCCTTCTGAGAAGTCACATAAAACCTATCCCAAACCTATACGATAGGATTATATATTACATCATATCGTTTAATCGATAATCAAAAGAACACCACCGCGCCCGCACCCAAAAACAAATCAAGCGGCGCGCACTATACTCAGATGGGAGTCTGAATTGTTCGGCGTCGAATTGGATATCCGCACGCTTGCGTTTATCGCAACGCTGTCTGCGATTGTGCAGGCTATTGCCTTTGTTTCGCTGTCGATGGTTTCACGTCGCGGATTGGGCACCACACTTTGGGCGGTTGGCGGCGTCTCGATGGCAATTGGCTTTGTGCTTTTGGGCCTGCGCGGCGCAATTTCTGACGTCGCATCCGTGATCATCGCCAATACCCTTCTGACAGCTTCACACGCATTTTACTGGTTGGGGTTGGAGATATATACCCGCCGCAAGCCAAGCTTCTGGATCAGCGGCACAGTGATCAGCACCCTTGTCCTGTTCTTCATCTACTACACAGAAGTCAACAACCACGTGCCGACACGCATTGTAGTGTTATCGGCTGCGTTGTCCTTCCTGTCTCTGGCAAGCGCATATACCCTTTGGTTCCAGCGCCGTGGGCGTCGTGCTGCACCAGAAACCATTATGGCGGTCACGTTTGCCTTACATGGCTTCTACCACGTGTTTCGCGCGATCTATACCCTTCTTGATGATCGCGAAATTGCCAATTTCATGAACGCATCCACCGTTCACATGGTCGCCTTCCTTGATGTGATCCTGTTCCTGCTTCTCACCGCTGTCGGCTTTACCGGCATGATCATCATTTCACTCAATACATCGCTACGATCAGAAGTTAAGGCGAAAAACCGGTTATTCACAGTTCTGGCCCACGACCTGCGCGCACCGTTTGGCGGACTTGCCGGACTATCGCTGCATGCGCAACAAGATCTCGTTGCAGGCAACCCCGGCCAGGCACTTGGCAATATCCGCAAATTGCATTCCTCCACGTCAGAAACGCTGCGGTTTCTGGATGATCTGTTGATCTGGGGCCGAACATTGTTTGACGACGGCCGACCAGAGCGCAGCGCTGTCAGTGTTGATCAGCTGATCGACAATACGATCAAGGCAGTCCGCCCCCTGCTTGAAGCAAAATCTGTAACCATCGCCTATGACCCGCAAAACCTGATGGCACATTGTATTGTTCCGCATTCGGAAATGATCTGCAGGAACCTTTTGGTCAATGCGATCAAATATTCCAATCCGCGTAGCACGGTAACGATCACAACGTCTTCGGTCGGCAACCGGATCAATGTGCGCATCATTGATCGGGGTACCGGCGTTCCAGATAAGATGATTGCGGATTTCGCCGTGACAAACGCGTCTTATGAATCGACAGAAGGCACGTCTGGTGAATTGGGTGCGGGTGTTGGCTTGTCGCTTTGTCGCGATTTATGCCGCGAAGATGGCGAGAATATCTGGCTTGAACACAATCCGGATGGCGGCCTGATTGCGACCTTCACGCTTAGAACTGATGCTTTGGAAAATGCGGCCTGAATCAAAAAACGCCCGCCGATAAATCGAACGAGCATTTAGTGATAACGGACAAATCTTTCCTAAAGAAAGATGGCGTCCCCTAGGGGATTCGAACCCCTGTTGCCGCCGTGAAAGGGCAGTGTCCTAGGCCTCTAGACGAAGGGGACACAAGCACAAAGTGCAAATGTCGTGACTTTCGGTTGGTGGCGTCCCCTAGGGGATTCGAACCCCTGTTGCCGCCGTGAAAGGGCAGTGTCCTAGGCCTCTAGACGAAGGGGACATAGCACCAATCGAAGTCATGTCGTTAACGAGTGGCGTCCCCTAGGGGATTCGAACCCCTGTTGCCGCCGTGAAAGGGCAGTGTCCTAGGCCTCTAGACGAAGGGGACGCAGCGCGTTAACGAGGCCGGTTTTTAGCGATTGGGTCGGGATAGGTCAAGCGGCTTTTTCACCCCTGTGACGTTTTTTTTAATCCCCCACCAAAAAAGGGGCCTTAACCCGCCAAAAGCCGGAAAAACCACGCCTTGATGTTTAACCGGACGGTTTATTTAACCACCCTCCCCTCAAAAGAGGGCGCATCGGCAGTCCTTCAAGGCATCGATTTGGGCAAAAATAAATTTTGGATCAACGACTTTTGCGTCGCGCACCGAACCAGAAGCTGACCCCCGCTACACCAAGGCCGATTCCCAAAAAGATGAACATCATGCGATATCCAACTGGCGATCCGGCTTCAAACTGGCCAATGATCAAGCCGGCGATGCCTTGCAAGACAAAAAGCCCGGCAAAGGTCGCAAGATTGATCGTGGTCAGAGCCCGCCCGATTTGATGTTCAGGAACGGCTTCGCGTGATGCGGCATAGTTCAATGTTGCACTTGATCCAAGGAAGCCGTGCAGCAGCAGCAACAAGGCCGCTGCCCACACGCCCACTGGCCCAATGAAGGCCTGCAGCAAACAGGCGACAGCGCCTACCAGAACCGCAAATACAATCAGCTCATGCGTCTTGCCAGGCAACATGCGTTTAAGTTGGCCATAAGTCGGCGGCCCAACGATCATGCCAATCGTCATAACCAAAAGAACGTTACCGACTTCCACAGCACTCAGATCAAACACATCATGCAAATACGGTCCGCCCCAAAGTCCACGAACCGTCAGGATCGCCGGATAGCTAAAGAAAGCCACCCCAACCAGAAGCCAGACTTGCCTGTTCTTCCAGACCGAGACCATGCCGCGCAGCACATCAAGCACGGTCTCGCCTTTTTGGTCATGCGCCTCTTTGCCCGGCGGGGTATCGCGCACAAACAAAAAATCGAGTACCACCGCAAGCAAGCTTAAGCCTGCCAAGCCGTAATAGACCGTCCGCCAACCATGCGTTTCAACCAATGCCGCCAGTGGGGTTGCCGATGCCAACACCCCCATGAGGCTGAAGGATACGATCAAGCCGGATGCAGCAGCAAACTTTTCGGGTGCTGTCCAGCGCGCTGCCAAAACGAGCGCCGCCATAAAGGCCGCAGAGCAACCAAGGCCAATCACCGCTTGTCCGACCATCAATCCAAGCACACTTTGCGCATTGGCAAAGATGATCACACCAATCACGGTCACCATCATCAGCATGCCATTGGTCAATCGCGGGCCGTAGCGATCCAGCATCACACCAACCGGGATTTGCATCAGGGCAAAGGCAAAATGGAAGCTGCCCGAAATCAGACCGATCTGTTCTGGGGTAACGGCCAATTCATCGCGAAGCGGTCCTGCCAGAAGTGCCTGAGCTGAGCGGAAAAACTGGCTTAGCGAGAATGCCAGCAAAATGGGCGCAAGCACCCGAAGGAAGGTCAGCGTCGTGTGGGACGGTAAGCTTGGTTTTGCGTGATCTGTCATGATGTCTTCTGGGATAATCCCATCCCGACACAACGGCAAGCAATTGCGCGACATGGCAAATATGCACGCAAGGCGGGATCATGACCGTCTTACGAAAAATCGGCGTCACTGACTGACAGAAAGGCTTTCGGAAATGCGGGGCTGCTGCCCCTGTATCACGCCATACTGCGACATGACGCGATCAAACTGTCCGTGGCTGCGAATGTGGTCATAGGCGTCCTGCCAGACTTTCACAACGACATCAGATGTATTCTTGGAAAAGGCCAGATACAGATCACCGCTTGAGAACTGATAGACCATTTCAATGTCGCTTCGTGTCAGCGGACTTTCGACAAGTTGCTCAAACAGTTCGACATCTGAGGACACCAGAAGATCAATGCGCCCGGTCGCCAACATATGAACACCACCACGCGGATTATGGATCGGTTCCAGGTTTTCAAATCCATAGGACCGTAATGCCTGTTCATCCGCACCACCGGCCTGCACCCCAATCGATCCGGCATTGCGCAGATCATTAAGGCTTTGAACCGGATGCGGCGTATTTTCCAGCTGATAGATACCTGCATTGGCAGGAACGATCGGGCCAACCCAATGATAACTGTCTTCGCGTTGTGGCGTGCGGGTCATGGAAAAGACAGCGATGTTTTCTTCTTCGTCAATCCGTTGCAGAACGCGCTTCCAAGCCATCGACTGGATTGGTTTGCCATATCCAATATGGGCCGCCATCGCCTGAACCACCTCGGCACCAATACCGCGCAGATGACCATTTTCATCAAGATAGTTAAACGGTCGATATTCTTCGGTCAGAAGCGTGACAGTTAGTGCCTGCACAATGGCGGATGGTTCATCAACCACGACTTCATGCGCCAACGCAGGCGCAGGTACAGATACAGCACCAATGACCACGCCAAAAATGGCGGATCTCAGACCACGAAGAATGGATGTTTCGATACTGTGAAACAATAGCGCGACCGGATCAATTCAAGGGAACAGCCTATCCACATGAATTATCAGCATTCCCGGTATTTGGCAATGCAACACGTTAAACCATTGTATAGACAGATTACCTCAAACAGGCAGTGCGACATCGTCAATGATCAGCTGAACACCATCGCGTCCCTGCCAGGTATCACGCCTGAGATGGCCCAGAACATGTAACGGACGCCCGCCATGCTTGATCAGGGTCTGGCCCATATCATTATCGAGACAGCGGAACGCAATTGCCTTGAGCCGTCCCTGCCCGTTTGCCCCGGTAAGGATACAGCGCACATGATCAGCGCCAACAACATCGGCCTTCACCGCCCGGCAATCAACAAACACAAAGCGTGGCTCGGCATTACCCGCCCCAAATGGCCCAAGCTTTTCAAGCGCATCAATCAGATCAAGCGTCGCACCATTGGCATGAAGTGCCCCATCAACTGTGATGGTCGGTCGGATATCGTTTTCAGCAATGATTTTGGCAAAGCGTGCTTCAAGAAACGCTTCAAACTCATCACGCTTTTCCGGATCAAGGGTAAAGCCCGCCGCCATACCATGCCCGCCACCATTAACCAGAAGCCCCGCCTGCCGTGCCGCAATGATGGCAGCCCCAAGGTCAATACCACGCACAGAACGGGCTGATCCCTTATAGACCCCATCGACAAGCCCCATCACAAGGGATGGCAGGTGGTAGCGGTCCTTAAGGCGGCTTGCAACAATACCGATCACGCCGGGATGCCAGTCATCCCCGCCAACCAGGACCATTGATCCGACTTTTGATTTGCCTTCGACCGCACTGATCGCCTGATCCAGAACGATATCTTCGATCGCTTTACGTTCGCGATTGTATTCATCAAGCTTGCGCGCGATATCAAGCGCCTGCGCCGGGTTTTCACCCGAAAGCAGGGTCGTACCCAGAAAACTCTCGCCAACGCGCCCACCGGCATTCACACGGGGCCCCAGAACATATCCAAGATGATAGGCACTGGGCGTTTCATTCACCCCGGCAATATCAGCAAGCGACGTCATGCCGATATTACTGCGATGCTTCATCACCTTCAGACCCTGCGTCACGAACGCCCGGTTCAGCCCACGCAACGGCACCACGTCACACACGGTACCGAGTGCAACCAAATCCAGCCAGTTGCGCAAATCCGGTGCACGAACGCCCGCCTTTTCCAGCCAGCCGCGATTACGCAGTTCCCGCAACATCGCCACACATAAAAGAAACGCCACACCAGCCGCACATAAATGGCCAAGGCCACTATCATCATCCAGACGGTTGGGGTTCACAACGGCAACAGCGGGCGGCAATTCCGGCTCTGCTGCGTGGTGATCAACCACAATGATCTCGATCCCGGCATCCTTGGCTTCTTGCAGCGGGGCATAGGCCGTCACACCACAGTCAACCGTCAGGATAAGGCTTGCCCCTTTGCGCTGCAGTTCCAGCAACGCTGGCGCATTCGGGCCATAGCCCTCTGTCATACGATCAGGGATATGCACCGGGACATCCGCGCCAAGCGCTCGGAAAAATCGTTTCAGAAGGGCTGTGCTGGTTGCGCCATCGACATCGTAATCGCCAAAAACGGCAATCTTTTCGCCCTTTTCGATCGCATCGGCGATGCGTGCGGCGGCCTTGTCCATATCCTGCAAGGAAGATGGATCGGGCATCAAATCGCGCAAGGTCGGGGACAGGAAGCTTTCAGCATCGTCAAGGTCGATGCCGCGCGCGGCCATCACACGTCCAACCACCTCGGGCACGCCAAAGCGTTGCGAGATGGTTGTCGCCAGACGTTCGTCATTCTCGCGTTCGCGCCACCATTTTCCGGTAACGGATCGCTCGATCCCCATAAAGGTCTTTTCTTGCGCATGATCTGTCATGACCAATGAAATAGCGCAATCCGGGGCCTGCTTAAACCTGATAATTTTCATGCATGGGAAGTTTCGCGCAAACTAGCCCCGCGGATTATCCCCGCACCATTTCAAAACGTTTTCCGCATCTGCTGCCGGGTCGTCGACCGGATAGAACACCTTGGTGATTTTGCCATCGTCAATCACCATGGTCAGGCGTTGAAACAGGCGCATGCCATCGGCTTTGAAATCGGGCATGGCCATCAATTCCTTAAAGCGATGCTCGCTATCTGACAGCAAGGCAAATGGCAGGTGCAAACGTTCTGCCGCTTCTTTCTGATAATCTGTCGTCTGGCTTGAAAGCCCAAACAGGTTCTCAACACCAACAGCACGGAGTTCTGCCGCGTGATCGCGGAACGAACAGGATTGCGGCGTACAGCCCTTGGCACCTGGGATTTCATCCCAGCCTTCCGGTGATGGCACACCGGGCTCCGCTGTGCGGGGATAGGCATATACAACCGTGCGCCCTGCCACCGTCGAGAGGTCAACCGATACGTCATTGGTGGCAGGTAACGCCATTGCAGGCAGCATCTGCCCCGTCAGACGTTCAATCACATGTGCAGCACTTTCCGAACTCATCATGATCCTCCCAGGATGCCAAGCGGGCCTTTATCACAGAGATGGTCTTTAGACCCTTTGACATTGAAGATAAGTCTGATTTCAGCCCGGCAAAAGATCGAGTGATTTCGCATCGTGAAAAACAATCAGAATACGCGCAGCATTTGCACACCCGCCAAAGTTGTGCAAACTGGCGAAACAACAAAACGGATACGAGCAATGCCCCACAAAAAAGGCCTTCGGATCGGATTAACCATCCTGTCCGTGATCGGTGCCGTGATTTCGATGCCATTGGTGATGTTTTCGCCAATGATGTTTGACGCACCGGGATCAAATGAAAACGCCCTCACCCAATTCCTGTTTTTCAGCGTTTTGGCATTTCCGGTGCTGTGCCTGATGGGCGGCATTCTGCCCTGGAAATTCAGACACAACCCGAAATCAATCTGGCTGTATGGGCTCAGTGGCCTTGCCATCGCATTAATCGTAGTGGCGGCGGCATTGCTGGAACTTCAGTGTGGTGGCGATTTCTCGTGTTAAATTACGTAACAGTTAGACTGTCTATGACTGACTACGGAGATCGTCAACAATGTCGATAACATCAACAATTCCCACTTTAGAAGTTAAAGGTTTGGGAAAACATGAGTGGGGTATTTCTCGCGCAAGATTGAATATCAAGAATCGAAACGGTGTAAACCGTTATGAAGTCGCGAAACTCACCAATCTAAACAATAACAAGAGTACATTAGTACTCCTACTTGGACATGACGATGAAACAGGGATTTATCTCGACTTTGATACCAGAGACGAATTAGGTCTAGAGAAAGGCGAAAAAGTTCAAATTTCAGCTACCAAAGTACGCCTGTTCAGTAAGCTACTATGGTATCTAAAAACAAAAGATCCGATGATCCATATCCCAGCATGCTTAGCGGTTCTCTCCATCGCGCTAAGTATTATAGGCTTTCTGGTCGGATTTATTTACTAAACAATCCCCTCGTCCGCCGCAATCAATGCCAGACCATGTGCAACCGACAGGAACGGTTGGCCGATTTCGATGCGGTCCTTGCCAAAGCCGTCTTCAAAGATTTTACGCACCGCCGGAACATAGGATGTACCACCGGTCATGAAGACCTTTGAGACGTCCTTGGCATCGATACCGGATTGCTCAAGACAGTTCTTCGCAGCAAGTTCGATATCGGCAAGGTCGGGAGCGATTGCGGCTTCAAAATCAGCACGCGTCAGCTTTTCTTCGATCTCCACACCACCGTGGGAGAATTGCAGAAGCGTGCTGTCATTTTCAGACAGTTCTGCCTTGGCCTTGGAAACCGTTTGATACAGATGGAAGCCCATTTCATCTTCGATGATGGCAACTAGGTCTTCGATATCATCTGGCCGGGTTGCAGAGCGAATCAGGCTTTTGATTTCGTTGATGGTTTTGGGCTGGTTCATCATGGCAAGTTCATGCCAGCGCGAGAATGCCGTGTAATATTGGCGCGGCACCGGAAGCGTTGCGCCCATGGATTTATAATCCGAGCCAAAGCCAAGGCGCGGCCAGACGGCTTTCTGGATGATGCGATAGTCAAACCGGTCGCCTGCGATGCCAAGACCGGTATGGGCAAGTGGCTGCACACCACGAATGCCCAAGCCCGGTGTGAAGCGGATCAGCGAAAAGTCACTGGTACCACCGCCAAAGTCGGCAACCAGAACGGTTTCGGGTTTATCAAGTTCGCGGCCGTAATAGTAGGACGCGGCCAAGGGTTCAAACACCATGGCTTCGACGTCAAAACCGGCCTGCTCATATGCAGAACGCAGGCGCATTTCGGCAAAATCGTTGTCCGGATTATTCCCCGCAAAGGCAACCGGGCGGCCAGAAATCACACGCTGCCCCAACCAGCCAAGGCTATGTTGCGCGAAATGGTGAATTTGCGTCAGGAACGTTCCAATCAGATCTTCGATCGAATAGGTCGTTCCGAAGATGTCGGTTCCTTCAAAATCCTTGGCCGCGAGATAGGATTTCATCGACTGGATCAAACGGCAATCGTGGCTTTCCTTGAGGTATTCCTCAATCGCGAACGGGCCGGAGCAGCTTTTGGAATGGGTTGGCGCACCCGGAGCGGTCAGTTCCTGCTCCTCCCAGAAATAAAGGATGGTGCGATAGGTATCAAAACTGTTGGCGCCGACTTCGAATTTTGCCGATTGCACATTGCCTGCGCTATCTGCCACCGCAAGGACAGAGTTGGTCGTACCGAAATCTAGGGCGATAATTTCAGACATCAGGCAAACTCCGATAAAGGCGTATTTGAAGGGGGCGGAGGATGTAACCCAGACCGCCCTGCCCTGCAAGCATTTAAACGCAAGAAGGGAGTGCTTGGCACTCCCTTCTTAACGTTCTGCATCAAGCAGAGATTATTTGTACCAGATTTTCCGGCTGAAATCGTGAACAGCGCGGACGTAACGCACGGTACCGGACTGCGAACGCATCACGATGCTTTCGGTTTCGGCACCATTGGCGAAACGACGCACACCGCGCAGCATCGCGCCATCGGTGACACCGGTTGCGGCAAACATCACGTTGCCTTTTGCAAGGTCGGTCAGCTTGTATTTACGGGTCAGGTCTTCGATGCCCCATTTTTTCGCACGAGCGACTTCGTCGTCATTGCGGAAAACAAGACGTCCCTGGAACTGACCACCGATGCAACGAAGTGCGGCAGCAGCAAGAACACCTTCCGGTGCGCCACCAGTACCCATGTAAATATCGATGCCCGAGGTTTTCTGCGAGGTCGCGATAACACCGGCAACGTCGCCATCACCGATCAGCATGATGCGTGCACCTGCTTCACGGGTTTTGGCGATGATTTCCTGGTGACGCGGACGGTCAAGGATACAGGCAACCAGATCAGAAACGTCGCAGCCCTTTGCAGCAGCAAGGCTTTTAAGGTTTTCAGCCGGGCTGGCATCAAGGTCAATCACATCATCAGGAAGACCGCCACCAACGGCGATTTTGTCCATATAGGTGTCCGGTGCGTTCAGGAAGCCACCCTTTTCCGCCATCGCAACAACAGCCAAAGAGTTCGGGCCACCGGTCGCGCAGATGGTCGTACCTTCAAGCGGGTCCAGCGCGATGTCGATTTCCGGGCCTTCGCCAGAGCCAACTTCTTCGCCAATGAACAGCATCGGGGCTTCGTCGCGTTCACCTTCGCCGATGACGACAGTGCCTTTGATGTCCATGCTGTTAAGCGCATTACGCATCGCATCAACAGCAGCCTGGTCAGCGGCCTTTTCGTCGCCACGCCCCATCAGGCCAGAGCAGGCAAGTGCCGCAGCCTCGGTCACGCGAACGGTTTCAAGCGCGAGATTTCGATCCATTTTGTCTTCCTCGTAGTGTGATGCAGGGTCTGGGGGCCCTGTCTCGTTGTTGTCTTGTCTTCTTGTTTTTGCGGTTCGGTTTAGTCCAGACTTTACAACAGCGCCCCGCATCTTGACAGGTGCGAGGCGCTTTGAGCTTTAAACTTTTAAGATGCGAAGCTTTCGATCCGCATCAGAACCGGTGGCTGCGAGTTGCTTTCGAATGCGGCGATATCATCAACTGCACCCGACATTGCTGCTTCGGTCGTTTCATGCGCCACAATCACGACCGGCACAACACCGCCTTCGGTTTCCGCACGACCGTGCTGGATCATGGAGGCCATCGAAACACCATGCTTTGCAAGGGTTGCGGTGACTTCGGCCATGACGCCCGGACGATCCCAAACCATCAGGCGCAAGTAATATGCACCGGTGTGTTTTTCCAATGACGCACGCACGTTCTTTTTAAGGCGCCCAGCCGGAAGCCCGAAGACCGGTGCCGCGCGACCAGCTGCGATATCAACGATATCGGCAACAACGGCCGATGCCGTCGGGCGTTCGCCAGCGCCACGGCCCTGCAGGACCACAGGACCAACATAGTCTCCTTCAAGGGCTACGGCGTTAAACACGCCTTCGACCTTGGAAATCTGGGTTGCGCGATCAACCATGACCGGGCTTACGCGCTGCTCGATGCCTTCTGGCGTCTGTTTGGCGATACCAAGCAATTTGATGCGATAGCCGAGTTCTTCGGCAAGCTGGATATCAAGGGCGGAAACGCTGCGGATGCCTTCGACGGCAACCGCATCGAAATCGACCTCAACCCCAAATGCCAGGCTTGAGAGGATCGCAAGCTTGTGTGCGGCATCAATGCCATCGACATCAAAGGTCGGATCGGCTTCGGCATAGCCAAGCTTCTGGGCTTCGGCCAGAACGTCGGCGAAGTCACGGCCCTGCTCACGCATGGTGGTCAGGATATAGTTGCACGTGCCGTTTAGAATACCGGTGACACGCGAAATTGCGTTACCTGCCAGACCTTCACGAAGCGCCTTGATTACCGGGATGCCGCCAGCAACCGCTGCTTCATAGGCGATGGTGACATTGTTGGCATCAGCAATCTGGGCCAGCTCAACGCCCTTAAGCGCGATCAGGGCCTTGTTTGCAGTAACGACATGCTTGCCATTTTCAAGGGCTGCCTTGCAGGTGTCATAGGCGATGCCGTCTGATCCACCGATCAGCTCGACCAGAATGTCGATATCCTTGTCTGCGGCAAGATCGCGCGCGTCTTCGTACCAAGTCAGACCGTCAGTCGAAAAACCACGATCACGAGTTCGATCACGCGCCGATACCGCTGTAACGACGATCTGACGACCCGAACGGTCGGCCAGAATGTCGCGATGTTCACTCAGCAGTTTAACGGTTCCGGCACCGACCGTACCCAGGCCTGCCACACCGATTTTGACGACGTCTTTCACGATAACTCCTTAGCACGTGGTTAGATCCGCAAGCGCGCGAATGATCGAATGTGACCATCGCGTCCTGATAAAGGAACGCCCGGGACATGTCCCGGGCGAAACACAGAATGCTTTATCGGATATCAGACGGATTTCTTCAACAGTTCACGTGCAGATTCTGCATCGGGATATTTCTGGAAGAACTGTTTGATGTTCCGGTTGGCCTGACGAATGCGGTGTTTGTTTTCAACCAGCGCAATTCGAACATGGCGATCGCCATATTCGCCAAAGCCAAGACCCGGTGCGACAGCAACGCCTGCTTCCTGCAAAAGAAGCTTGGAGAAATCAAGCGAACCAAGCTCGGCAAAGGCATCGGGGATCGGTGCCCAGGCAAACATGGTTGCCGCCGGGCTTGGAATTTCCCAACCGGCACTTAGCGCACCTTCGATGAAAACATCGCGGCGTTCGCGGTACAGATTACGGAATTCTTCGACACAATCCTGCGGACCGTTAAGGGCCGCGGTTGCAGCAACCTGAACCGGGGTGAATGCACCGTAATCAAGGTATGACTTGATCCGTGTCAGGGCGTTGATCAGCTTCTTGTTACCGGTGGCAAAACCGATACGCCAGCCCGCCATCGAATAGGTTTTTGACAGCGAATAGAATTCGACTGCGATGTCCTTCGCACCTTTGCACTGCAGGATCGAGGGCGGCGGGTTGCCATCAAAATAGATCTCGGAATAAGCGATATCAGACAGGACATAGATTTCATGCTTGCGGCAGAAATCGACAACTTCCTGATAGAAGTCCAGATCAACAACAAGTGCTGTCGGGTTCGCCGGGAAGTTCAGAACGACCGCACTTGGCTTCGGCACAGAATGCTTCACCGCGCGATGGAGCTGCTCCATGAAGCTTTCGGTGTTGAACGTCCCCTGATCATCATGACCAATCGGAATGTGGCGCAATGCTGCACCGGCAATGATGAAGCCAAATGCATGGATCGGGTATGACGGGTTCGGCACTAGGAATATATCGCCGGGGCTTGTGATCGCAGCCGCCAGGTTAGCAAGGCCTTCTTTGGAGCCAAGTGTCACAACGGTTTCGGTTTCCGGGTCGATATCAACACCAAAGCGGCGCCCGTAATAGGCAGCCAAAGCTTTGCGCAAGCCCGGAATGCCGCGCGACATGGAATAACCATGGGTGCGCGGGTTTTGAACCGTTTCGACAAGTTTATCGACAATATGCTGTGGGGTGGCCGGGTCCGGATTGCCCATGCCGAAATCGATAATGTCCTCACCCGCTCGCCGCGCCGCCGCCTTCATCGCATTTACTTCTGCGAATACGTAAGGGGGGAGACGTTTTATGCGGTGGAAGTCTTGGGACATTATCCTATATCCTCATGAAGTTGTCGATTTTCGAATTTTATGCGAAAAGCATATCCTCGAATTGATAAAAATTGCGTTTGAGCCATCAAAAACAGCTTCACGCGGCGTACAATTCGAAGGATGTACCTTTTATGGAAATCATACTCAACGAATTAATGTGCATTGCACACGCTTAATTTTTATTTACCCCGTGGTTGCGGCGTAAATTCGGCAAAATTTCTGAAAATCAGGATATTTCGGGGCAAATGCACCCGCGCACGACACGGTATAAGTCCCTGAAAGTCGGGCAATAAAAAAGCGCGGAAGGATTTCTCCTTCCGCGCTTCATCAATTAAATCTGTCTGGATCGATCAGTAGTCGAGATAGATCTCAACGCGGCGGTTACCCGCCTCACCGGCCGGAATGCCTTCGTAGTAGCGCGGATCGGCCGAGCCATCCGCCCCAACAAAGATCGCATCCGGGCTGACACCCAGCGAAATCAGGCGCGAAACAACCGCAGATGCACGACCTTCGGAAACGCGACGGTTCACAGCCAAATGGCTTTCAAGTGACATATCACCAGTGCGCATCGAAGCATGACCAATCACGCGGATAAAGCCGCTGGTTTGCTGCCAGGTTGCGGCAACCTGTTCAAGGACGGAGTAATCCGAGCCACCCAGCTTTGTCGAACCATGCGCGAACTGGATCTGAGCAACCTGAACTTCGTTGACGGCAGGCGCCAGTTGATCGATGGAGCGAACACCAAGGCGTGATGCCAGTGCGTCATTTGATGCAACTTCATCAACCATCACGGAGTCGCCATACATCGGCTCTGCACCGCCAAACTGGCTTTCATCGACAACAACCGATCCGTCATCGGCATACATCGCGTAGTCGAAGTCCTGCGACGGCATGGCTGCTGGTTCGTTGGCAAACACACCCTGACCTTCTGCAAGACGACGTTGATACTGATCCATCACCGGATCGCCACTGGACTGTGCTGCTTCGTATGCAGCAAGCTGTTGTTCACGCGAACCACCTTGATCGGTAACAGACGGGGCTGCCGGCGCAGCTTCCGGTGTAGGGACCGGTCCAGAGGCTGCTGACTTTGCATTCCATTCGTCGGCAATGGCGGAACCAGAAGGCGCAGACGTCACGGCGCTGGTTGTTGCAACAGTCGCCGCAGGTGCACTCGACGTCGCTGCCATCGAACTGCTGCTCACCGCAGTTGTCGGTGCCGGCGTAATGACCGGCTGAGATACCGGAGCTGCTGTCGCAGACTGAAGCGCGTTTACAGGCGGGCTGCTTTGACGGCGGCCGCCCTGAGTGTATTGGGCGTTGGCGCGATCTGCAGCGAGGCCTGCGATCAGCGCGTCACGTTCCTGGTCACCAGTAACAACCGGTTTAGCCGGCGTGTCAGCAAGGCTCGGATATTCGCCGTCTTCGCCCGGAATCGGTTCTTCGGATTTTGCGGTGGTTTCGTCTTCACCGTCAAACATCTCACCGACAGATTTTCCCCACTCGATGGGGTTAACAGCGTCAGGAACGGAAGAACAGGCGCCAAGCGCCAGCACCACAGCCAGCGCAGAGCCGGTCTGCAGCATTACCCGCAGCTTCCCCCTTGCAGTCTCCTGCCACGACCCCTGCGCAGTCGTTGATTTCAGAACGCCCATTTCTTTTCGCTGCTCCAAATTCCGTTGGATGACGTGTGCGTTGAAATATTCCGCAGAAACGTCACCTTATAATTCTTGTACTACCCCTAAACGACGCGCTAGGCTAAGACCATGATAAGCTTGGGATCAAGCAGAGTTTCAACCCGAAACGTCAAATGGATACCGGGAACATAAAACGTCAAAAGTCTTGCGATATCGCAAAGATGCAAAATTCGTTTTCACGTTACCAAGTACCCGCGGCGGTATCATAAGGGAATGCCCCATGAGCGATCAACAGGCCATCGAAACTGAAATCAAACATCCGGATCCCGAAAAACTATCTGCAGCAATGGCAGAGATTGCCGAGAGAAGTCAACGACTTGTATCTGACTTCCTCGCCAAGCAGGCAGAAGATCCTGAAATTTCGGACCCAGACCCGCTCAATATCGGGTCGGCTTTTGCCGAACTTACCAGTCAAATCATGCAAAACCCGGCCAAACTGGTCGAAGCTCAAATGGAGCTGTGGCAGCAATATTATACGCTGTGGCACAACACCACGCTTCGCATGATGGGCGAAGAAGCAGAGCCGGTTGTTTCCCCGCAAAAAGGCGATCGCCGCTTCCGCGACGAAGCATGGGAAAACAACGAGCTATTTGATTTCATCAAGCAGTCATATTTGCTGTCGTCTCAATGGACGCAGAACTTCGTTCATGACGTGGATGGTCTTGATGACAAAACCGCCCAAAAGGTCGAGTTTTATACCCGCCAGTTTGTCGATGCGATTTCGCCGACCAACTTCCTGATGACCAACCCGGAAGTGTTGCGCACCACGATTGAAAGTGGCGGCGAAAACCTTCTTAAGGGTCTTCAGAACCTTCTGGGTGATCTTGAACGTGGCAAGGGTAAACTTCAAATCCGCATGACTGACCTTGATGCTTTCAAGATCGGTGAAAATGTCGCCACGACCGAGGGTTCGGTGATCGGCAGAACGCCCTTGATGGAGCTTCTGCAATATAAGCCGACGACCGACAAGGTCGCCAAGCGGCCACTTATGATCGTGCCGCCATGGATCAACAAATATTACATCCTTGATTTGCGCCCGGAAAACTCGCTGATCAAATGGGCCGTTGATCAGGGCCACACTGTTTTCGTCCTGTCCTGGGTCAACCCGGACAGCAAACTTGCCGAAAAGTCGTTCGAAGATTACGCAAAGGACGGCGTTCTGGCCGCCCTTGACCTGATCGAACAGGCCACCGGCGAGACAGAGGTCAACGCGATTGGCTATTGCCTTGGTGGGACGCTTCTGAGTTCGACACTTGCCTATATGGCAAAGGTCGGGGATGAGCGGATCAAATCGGCGACCTTCTTTACCACCCTGATGGATTTTGAAAAATCGGGTGAGCTTTCTGTCTTTGTCGATGACGAACAGATCAAAAGCCTTGAGAACAAGATGTCCAAAGAGGGCTATCTTGACGGTCGCGACATGTCGATGTCGTTCAATATGCTGCGCGCCAATGACCTGATTTGGTCGTTTGTCGTTTCCAACTACATGCTTGGCAAGGATCCCTTCCCGTTTGATTTGCTGTATTGGAATTCCGATTCCACACGCATGCCAAAGGCAATGCACAGCTTCTATCTGCGCAACATGTATAACAAGAACCTGTTGCGAGAACCGGGCGGCATCACAATTCTTGGCGAGCCGATTGACCTTCGGGACATCAAAATCCCGGTCTATTTCCTGTCCACCCGCGAAGACCATATTGCACCGTGGCAGGCGACCTATGCCGGGACACAATTGCTTTCGGGACAGGTGAAGTTTGTGCTGTCTGCTTCAGGCCATATTGCCGGTGTTGTTAATCCGCCAGCAGCCAAGAAATACTGCTACTGGACCTACAACCGCACGCCGGAAAATCCTGATGACTGGATGAACAAGGCAACCCAGCATGAAGGTTCATGGTGGACGGACTGGCAAAACTGGATCAGCCGCCGTTCCGGTGGACAGGTTGACGCGCGTACCGCCGGTGATGGCAAGCTTAAGGTTTTGGGCCCGGCACCGGGTGAGTATGTCAAAGTCACCCTATCCTGATCTGCAGATCGCATTTTAATGAACGCGGCCTGCCATATCGGCGGGCCGCTCTCTTTTGCCCCATACAGAGCTCATCCAAAGGACCCAACAATGGCACAGACAATCGGATTTCTTGGCGCTGGTCGCATGGCATCAGCAATGATCAAACGCCTGCTTGCAAAAGGCTATGGCGTGAAGGTCTGGAACAGAAGCATCGCCAAGCTTGATCCGCTTGTGGCGTTGGGGGCCACAGCATGCACAACACCGGCCGATGTAGCGCGTGGTGTTGATATCGTGATTTCGTTTATGTCCGATGACACTGCTGCACATGCCGTTTGGTTGGGTGAAAATGGTGCCTTGGCCGCGATGACACGTGGTGCTGTTGCCATTGAATGCTCAACGCTATCACATGGCTTTGTGATCGAACTGGCCAAGGCGGTTGAAGATGCCGGTGTAAGTTATGTTGACGCGCCAGTGACCGGCGTTCCAAGCGACATCGAAGCAGGCAACACAATCTTTTTGATTGGTGCCACGCAAGTTGTTCTTGAACGTATCCAGCCGATTTTGAATGACACTGGCAAACGCACAGTCCATTTCGGCCCGGTTGGATCAGGGACAGTTTACAAATTGATGCATAACCTGTTGGGTGCGGTTCACATTGCCGCTGCGGCCGAACTGGTCGCCGTCGCGCAGAAAGCGGGGCTTGATGGCAATAAGGTTGCCGAAACATTTGAAATTGGTGCTAATGCAAGCCCGACCGGCCTTATGGTCATGCCCGGCCTTATCAGCGGCAACCACAATGAAGGCATCCATTTCACATCAGGCTTGCGGGCAAAAGACGCGTCTTATGCCCTGAAACTCGTCAATGAGATCGGCATAAAGGCCCCCGTTGGCCAGGCCGCATTTGACGTGTTTGATGCGACCACCAAGGCGGGATTGGGCGATCTGGCGCAAAGTGCCGTGATTGAAACCATCAAGGCCTAATTGGCTTTGGCTGTCGCGGCCTGTACCAGAAGTGGCTCGTAGCGCGCATCGGTAAGCGTTTTAAGAAACGCGACGATGGCATTGATGCGCTTGGTGTCCAAGGCATCGCCTTGCTCAAGCTCGGTGAGCGAGATGGTATCCGCCACTTCCGGATCACCCCATGCTTCCCCGGTTTCCGGGTTGGTCTGGTTGGCTTTGGCCCTGCTGTTATATTTATTGTAGAACCGCACCACGGTTTCAAGATCGGCAAACACCCCGTTATGCATATAAGGCCCTGTTACCGCGACATTGCGCAGTGACGGGGTTTTGTATTTGCCGCGATAGGCCGGATCATCAATTGCCGGATTATCAAGAAGCCCGTTATCGGTGAATTCTACATCCTTGCCATTGTCATCACGGATCGCGACATTGCGCGGCACGCCGATATTGTGGAACTCGTAATTGGTGAAGGTTTCACCTGCTGCCGTCGGGCTGGATTTCAGCATATGACAGGTATTGCAGTTGGTGAATTGCTGCGAGAAGAAGAGAACCCGGCCAAGTTCCTCTTGCGGGGTCATCTTATATTCGCCGCGCAAGAAGCGATCATATTTGCTGTCAAACGGTGCGAAATTATCGCCCTGCTCAAACGCTGCAATCGCCTGCGTCATGGCATCATAGGCGGTCTCGCTATCAGACCAGACATCATCACCGAACAATGCCTTGAAGCCCGCAACGTAATCTTCGTCCTCGGCAAGGCGTGCCACGACAGAGGCCTTGTCAGCCATTCCCATTTCAATCGGGTTGAGCGGCGGGCCACCGGCCTGTTCGACCAAATCAGCAGCGCGTCCATCCCAGAACTGACCACCAACAGCGACACCATCTTCACGGACATGGAACTTGGGTGAGAATTTCGCATAGGCCGCCATTGGGGTATTTCGATCTCCAAGGCTTTTGCCGTCATCGCCCAATGAAAATGCGCCGTCTGCATTCTCTACGCGTGGGTCCCGAAATCCTTGAGATGGCTCGTGACATGTTGCACAGGCCTGTGTGCGGTTGGCCGACAGGTTGGTATCGAAATAAAGTGCTTCTCCCAAGGCAGCCTTGTCGGCAAAAGGTGACGTCGCCGCAGCAATTTCGCGAACCTGATTAGCCCCGTTACCTGCCAAATGAGACAGGAATTCCGATTGCTCATCCGCATGCGCAAAGCCAGTCAAGCCCGGACCAATTGCGGTCAAGGCGACAGTGGCAATGATCAATGACCGGGTTTTTCCCAATCGAACGGCAGACAGCACATGGCGGCGGATGTGATCCATGGAAGGCACTTTGTTTCAGTCAGAGATGGGGCTATGGCAATGTCACGCGGAAACGCGAACGCTACGCATTTACCGTATCAGAGTTGAACCCTGCTTTGATAAAAGTCAATGGCGGGCCTTAATTCATACCCGCCATTGATATCAGTTGGATGATATCGCCTTAAGCGACACTTATGCCGCAATCTGCAGGCGACGACGTCTCATCAATGGCATCAGCTGAACCCCGATGATTGCGGCCAAGATAACGCCACATCCGGCATATTCCGCCGGCGCCAAACGTTCGCCAAGGAACCATGCGCCTGCAATGGCGGCAAAGACCGCCTCGGCACTCATGATGATCGCGGCATCGGATGCCTCGGTATAATTCTGTGCAACGGCCTGAAGGGTAAAGGCAACGCCAGCCGACATGATCCCGGCATACAGGATCTCAAAACCGGCATTATAGATGTCTGTAACGCTGAAGGTTTCGGTCATGGCCCCCATTGCCGTACCAAGAATACCGGTAATGAGGAACTGTGCGCAGGCGACAAGTGCCGGTGCATTGGTGCGTGTGACCATCACCCCGATCAGGACAACCTGTGCAGCCCAGAAAAGCGCACTGCCCATCACCCAAAAATCACCGGCGCCAAGACCAGACAGGTCACCACCGCTGAGCAGATAGGTGCCATAGACGCACATCGCCCCACCCGGCCAAACCGACCAGTGCGGGCGCGTACGAAATACCAGATAGGCCAGAACAGGAACCGTCGGCACATAAAACGCGGTCAGGAATGCCGCATTGGTCACGGTCGTTTGCATGATGCCGATCTGCTGCAGGATGCTTGCCAGATACATCGAAATGCCGGTGACAACCAAACCGATGATATCGCCACGATCAAGTGGCCGATTAGCGCGTTTGAGCTTGCGAAGATCGCGTAAGGCAAATGGCAATACCGCCAATGCCCCCAACAGGAAGCGCACGCCCGTAAAATAATGCGGGCCGATATTTTCCATACTGGTTTGCTGAACAACGAAAGTCGTGCCCCAAATCAGGGCGACAAAGACTATTATGGCGTTTGCCTGCCAACGCGTCATTTTCCCGGTCCGTTTCATGCTGGCCGGGCGTGGTGGCGCGCGGCAAATTATCGATTTAATAGCGGCCACCTTGCTATCCTACCCGCCCCTTACAGGCAAGAAGATCGTTTACCGGTAGCCGCATCAAACCTTGATGTTAGTCACCCTTCGCAAGGTCTTCGGGGATGGATTTGACATATTCCTGCGCCAGATCGGCATAGCGATCCGCAGATACCTTGAAGAATTCAATCTCTTCCTGTGTCAGGTCGCGGACCTTGCGCGCCGGCACCCCGGCCCAAAGTTCACCTGCCGGAATGCGTTTGCCCGGCGCAAGCAATGCATTAGCACCCAGCATGCCGCCCTGCTCGATAACGCAGCCATCCATCACAGTCGCCCCCATGCCGACAAAGCTTCGATCTTCAAGCGTGCAGGCATGAATAATGGCCGCATGACCGATCGTGACGTCATCGCCGATATAGGTGCCAAACTTGCCCTTGGCGACATGGACCATCGTCAGGTCCTGAATATTGGTGCGCGAGCCAATTCGGATTTCATGAACATCCCCGCGAATGACGCAGCCAAACCAGATCCCGGTTTCCGCACCGATTTCAACATCACCAATGATGGTGGCATTTGGTGCAATGAACGCGGTTTCGTCGATGGTGGGCATTACCCCGCGATAGGACAGACGCATGGTCAGGCGACCTTTCGTAAATGATGTTCAAACTGCTTGGGCCTGTTGATACGCATCATCGCAAAACAGGGCATCCCTTGATTTGGCAGTTTAAATTCTAACATGAAAAGAACGAAACCCTGTCGTAACAAATCCTGATCGCGGCTGCATCAAGCAAAGCAGGCAAAATGGCCCCTTCTAATCGCAAACTCTGGCCCGGCACGCTATTGGCAATTGCCTTTGCAGTTTGCCTAAGCATCCTGTCACCACACAAAGGATATGCCCACAAATCATCGCCGGTTGCGCGTGAAACCGGCTATCTGGTGGCGGCATTTTCGGTTTGGGAACCGTTTGTGATCGAAGAAGAAGACGGCAGACAGCATGGCATTGATATCGGCCTTTTAACCGAAATTGCAAAACGGCTTGGTCTTGAACTTCATCTGCATCCCTGCCCGTGGCGGCGGTGTCTTAAGACACTTGAAGATGGCTATATCGATGTTCTGACGAGTTTTGCCTATACCGACGAGCGAGCCGAGTTCGCCCACTACATCAAGCCGTCCTATAGTGAAGTCACCCCGGTTTTCTATTACAACCGCAACAACCCGGTTGAGATCGCAGACTATATCGATCTGCGTCATCTGACCGTCGGTGCCGTCGTCGATTCCCGCTATTTTGAGCCGTTTGATAGCGACACGTCGCTTGATAAGTTCGAAGCCGGAAGCGAGATCATTTTGCTGCGAATGCTATCGGCCAAACGACTTGACGCGATTGTCGGATCAGACTCAAACGCCGATTTTGAAATTCGCAAAAACCATATGGAAGACGTGATCGCCAAGGCCCCCTATCGAAGCGGGCATAGAAACGAAATCCACATGGCCGTGTCGCGGAAATCGCCACTGATGACCCGGACCGAGCAGATTGCAGAGATCATGCAAGATCTGCTCGATGAAGGGTTTATTGATCGGCTCCATGAACAATATTGGCCCGATCGCGGACCGCGCGTGGAGCTGACCCCACGAAATTAGGAAAACCGCTTCGCCCCGGCGACACAAGCAACCACACCAACCGTGACCACGATCATGGCTGAGCTGATCGGCTCTGCCAGAATGAGCGATGCCAACGTCAATCCAAAGAATGGCTGAAGCAGCTGAAGTTGGCCAACGGCGGCAATCCCGCCCAGTGCGAGCCCACGATACCAAAAGAAAAATCCGATCAGCATGCTAAAGACCGACACATAGCAAAGGCCAATCTAGGCTTGGGTACTGATACCCGTCCAGCTATCTGGCAAGGTTGCGAAACACAGAACCGCCATCGGTATCAACGAAATCACCAACGCCCAACAAATCACCTGCCAACCACGTAGTCGGCGCGACAGTCGCCCACCTTCGGCATAACCAAGCCCGCAGACAATGATCGCGCCTAACATATAAAGATCACCTCTGATCGCACTGGCATCATTGGCGCCACTTCCGCTTGCGGCGAAACCGGCGACAAGACCGCTTCCAAGTAGCGAGAACAGCCAGAAAACGGCACGTGGACGTTCCCCGCCGCGCAGCATGCCAAAGATCGCCGTTGCAAGTGGCAACAATCCAATAAAGACGATGGAGCGGGCTGAACTGATATGTTCAAGCGCGAGTGCGGTTAGCAAAGGAAAACCAACAACCACGCCACCAGAAACCACCATCAACGAAACCCAATCTGATGATTTCGGCCGGTCTGCACGCGACATCAGCAAAATCAAAAGTGCTAGAATACCGGCAATTGACGCACGTGCCACTGTCAGGAAAAGCGGATCAAAATCCATCACTGCAACGCGGGTTGCTGGCAAAGATCCGCTAAAAATCAATACCCCGACCAGACCACTGATCCAACCGCCACGTGATTGCGCCACTGCAATTGCCAAACTCGCCTCCTTCTTCTTAAGCAGACCAATCTTTGGCTTGCCGCGTGGGTTCAAACCAGACACAATCAAATACAATTTAATCAAACTGTACTGATAACAAAGGCAATACAGTGACGTTTCAGAACAGCCAATCCCCTGCCAGTGAAGGCACACTAGTGTCACAGGTCATGAAAGCAATTCGTGACCGGATTGCGGCGCGCAGCTTGCTGTCGGGCGATCGTTTGCCCTCCATCCGGGCCTTCGCCAAACAGATGGACGTCTCGAACTCAACTGTGGTGGAGGCCTATGACCGATTGGTGGCAGAAGGCATCATTCAATCGCGCCGTGGATCGGGCTTTTACGTCACCGGGCACACCGCCCCGCTGTCGATTGCCCAGATTGGTCCGAAGCTTGATCGCGCGATTGATCCGTTTTGGGTTTCGCGCCAGTCGCTTGATGCCCGATCAGACATGCTTAAACCAGGTTGCGGCTGGCTCCCGGCAGACTGGATGCCAGAAGCATCAATCCGGCGTGCCTTGCGCAACCTGTCGCGCGCGGATGACGCTGTCCTGACCGAATATGGCACGCCCCTTGGGTTGGCACCGCTTCGTCAATTATTGTCGCAACGCATGGGGCATTACGGCATTGATGCGGCCCCCGATCAGATCATCCTGACAAAATCAGGAACCCAAGCGATTGATATGCTGTGTCGTTTTCTGATTGAACCGGGTGACACGGTTTTGATTGATGATCCCTGTTACTTTAATTTTCAGGCCTTGCTGCGCGCGCATCGCGCCAAGATCATCAGCGTTCCGTTTGGACCGAATGGCCCGAACCCGGATGCCTTTGCCGACATTGTCGAACGCGAAAGGCCCCGCCTCTACATCACCAGTTCCGGCCTTCACAACCCGACCGGTGCGGCACTTTCACCGCATGTCGCGCATCGCATCCTGACCATTGCCGATCAAAACGATCTGATCGTGATCGAGGATGATATTTTCGCCGATTTTGAAAACATAGCTGCGCCAAGGCTTGCCGCCCTTGGCGGATTGGCGCGCGTTATTCATGTCGGGAGCTTTTCCAAAACCCTTTCGGCGTCACTTCGATGCGGCTATATCGCGGCCAAACCCGACTGGATTGAAGAACTGATTGACCTGAAGATCGCAACCGGGTTTTCCAGCAGCAACCTTGTGCCAGAATTGATCCTGAGTGTTTTGAAAGACGGCACCTATCGCAAGCATATGGATGGTCTTCGCGCCCGATTGGCGCGCAGCATGACCAAAACAGCGAGCCGACTGAAATCACTTGGCATTACGCCGGTTGTGACACCTGATGCCGGTTTGTTTTTATGGTGCAAACTGCCCGATGGTATCGATGCATCGCGCACGGCCCATCATGCACTTGGCGATGGTGTGGTTTTGGCACCGGGCAATGTGTTTAGCCCCAGCCTGGCTGCCGATAATTTAATGCGGTTTAATGTCGCGCAATGCGATAATCCGCGCGTATTCGAGGTACTTGAACGCGCCATGCGCCCATAAGAAAAGGCGCCGCCAGATTTGGCAGCGCCTTTATTCTTTTACTGATCAAAGCACCCTTATGGGAAGAGCGGTTCGATCTCAAGCCCCATGGTTTCAGGCAGGCCCAGCATGACGTTCATGTTCTGAACAGCTTGGCCCGATGCGCCCTTCACAAGGTTGTCTTCGACCGCAACAATGATCACACGGCCCGGCACGCGATCCTTGACCACGCCCATCAGGACATAGTTTGAACCACGCACATGGCGGGTCTGCGGCGTTACACCGAACGGCAGAACACGAACAAACGGCTCAGCCGCATAACGCTTTTCAAGGGCAGCCTGGATATCCTCGGCCGTTGTGCCATCGGTCATTTTGACATAGATGGATTCAAGGATACCGCGGCTCATCGGCATCAGATGTGGTGAGAAGTTCACAACAACGTCGCTTCCGCAGGCCCAAGCAAGGCCCTGCTCGATTTCCGGTGCATGGCGATGACCACCAGTGCCATAGGCATGAATGCCTTCGGTCACTTCGGCATAAAGCGTGCCTTCCTTCGGGGCACGGCCAGCACCCGTAACACCAGATTTGGCATCAATGATGATGTCTTGCGCATGGACAAGCTTGCTTTCCAAAAGCGGCGTCAGGGCCAACTGAACCGGAGTTGGGTAGCAACCCGGGTTGGCGACGACACGTGCCTTTTTGATCTTTTCACGATGCAGTTCGGTCAGACCATAGACGACCTTCTTCTGAAGATCCTGCGCGGCATGTTCCGCACCGTACCATTCTTTATAGGTCTCAGGATCAAACAGGCGGAAGTCAGCCGACAGATCGACGACCTTGATATGCTCCGGAAGGGCTGCAATCACTTCTTGCGTCGTGCCGTGCGGCAGCGCGCAGAAAATGACATCCACATTCGACCAGTCTGCTTCCGCGATCGAGATCATGGTTGGCAGATTGATATGGGCAAGATGCGGGAAGACTTCCCCGAACGGACGCCCGGCTCGTCGGTCGGCGGTCAACAGGGTAATGTCCGCAGCAGCATGATGCGCAAGGATGCGAACCAGTTCTGCCCCGGTATAGCCACTGGCACCGAGAATTCCGACTTTGACCTTAACGTCACTCATTTAGTCTCAACTCCTGTTAGGACAACCAAGTACAGCTATCATTATTTATCACAACAGACAAAACAGTTGTCTTTCAAATCTTTGGATTAGCAAGCTCATTCGAGCGCCAATTTGATCAATGGCTCCAACAGCATCGCCCCGGTCAACGTCAGATGACCTTGATCAAAATAGTAGAGTTTTCCATTATCATCTCCAAACTTACAAACTGGATCACAAAATACGCTGCCTGAGTTTAGAAGCCTAGCATCTCCGGCCATGTCACTTTTGAAATACTGAAACCAGTCCAAGTTTTTCTGGACATACTCATCATAAGACTGGGAATCCACTTCCTCAGAAGCGGCAATTGATTGGAGGACCATCCGAGGCACACTATCATTCCAAACGGGCACTGGCGCAATAAAGTCGACACTAACCCCGTTAACTTTCAAACTCGGCAGCAAATCATCTAGTACAGAAGTATCAATGCCTCCGGAGTCGTAATGGAGAACCACGTGTGTAATCCCTCTGACTTCCACTTCTTCCAGAATATCTCTCGTTTTCAGGGCCCCGGGTGAATTCATCAGAGGCTGATTTTGAACTACGAACCAAGCCTCAAAGTTCTTGTCTGTCGCAACCTTAGAAAAGGAAATCTTGATACTGTCTGCATGACTATTTCCTACCAGTAAAGCTCTATTGGAGGAAACCACACTGTTAAGTTTACACACCTTCCAAGTTGGATGCAGCACTCGAAACAGTTTTCCACAACGATACTCTGCCCTATCAAATATAGAATTCCGTACATTCAACTCATATTTACTATAAGTGTGCTCTTTGACCAACAAAGCTGTAGGAACTGCTAAATTGATCACAAAAATTGCAAAAACACATCTCCAAGCCGAGAACAATTTTTCATTGTTGCGCTCAACAAACCTTCTCAACACCCATGCTGAAAAGACTATCCCTACTAACAAGATAAATAGATCAAACACCTGGGGCTCAGGTATTCGTGTCCCAGAAAACGGCTGATAAAAAAACAGCACTATTATTGGGAAATGAACTAAGTAAATAGAATAAGAGTGGTCCCCCAACCAACCCATAGCTCTCGAAAGAGGTGGATTTATCTTCTGCTTACCCCCAACAAACAATGCCGTTCCGGTCAATATCGTAATCGCGAAAGCAATCGCAGCGGGATGTCCTGACAAAATTTCTAAAGATTCCCCATTCAAGTCTCCTTGGAACACCAAAAGAAGAATTGAAAAAACAGAGAAGAACCAGAAGAAGTCAACGCGCTTTCTCGATATCCATTTGCGCTCTGCTATCATTGAGGCTGCAATGCACCCAATGGAGAACTCCCAAACGCGAAAAGGCAGCATAAAAAACGCTGTTTTAGGTGATATGCCGACAAGAACCAAACACGATATCAAACTAACTATTAAAGTTACATATAATAAAAATGGAAACCTCCGCCACACAGCAAACAAAACTGGAACAAAAAGGTAGAATTGGATCTCAACCCCCAAAGACCATAGATGAAGAAGAGGATTAAAATCATCTTTCGCAAAATAGCTATTTTGCGTCCAATAACCTAAATTTGAGACAAATAATGTTGCCCAGGTAATTTGCTCCCCGAGATCTTTAAGTGCTCCGAAATCTAAGTACAATACTCCAACTAGCAAGGTTACACCAACAACCGCAAAATACGCGGGCAACAATCTTTTCGCACGACGCAGCAAGAATGCCTTCCAATCTCCTCCAGAATAGATCGAAGCCATCAGAAAACCGCTAATAACAAAAAATATGTCAACACCTAGGTATCCATTGGCAAACCCCGGAACTCGAAGGTGAAATAGAACTACCAACAAAACAGCTATGCCGCGTAAAAACTGAATATCGTGCCGATAGATCACTAGGCCCCCACTTAAAACGCATGGATTATTTCGAAATTACCCTTGTCTAACACAGCTGAGAAGCGCAGCAATACATTACTTACGCGCACGACGCACAGTTGCCGGACAGGCGCGCTTATCCTTGGGCAACACGGTATAGAACTTCTCGATCTTCTCATACCCGGTTGGGCTTGCGACCGGATAGCTTGCGACGTAGCGATAATCGGATAACCCAAAATCGCTGGCCTTTAGCCCTGATCGCTGCAACCACATGCGCCGATGCGCATCGGACACGACAACTTCCGGGTCATCTACGAGGAAAATCGCATCGCGCGCCAGCCGATCATTATATTTGTGATGGCTGGGAAGCCATGCTGCCAGTTGCTTGCGAAGCTCGCCGGGGCTTGGAACATTGCGCGTGCGATTCACAAAAGCACGCATCTTTTCGACCAGCGGGCCGATATCGCCTGGCGGCACGGATCCGTGGGTTGCTCGGTCAATGAAAAACGCCAGATCAATTTCACTCGGATCACGTCCTATGTCTTGTTTTACAGCATTATATAACTTGAAAAATCGCGCTATCTTGCCGCCATCTGCATTGGCCGCATCATAAACACGGCGATATGCTTCCTGTACTTCCGGGCGCGCGCCATAGGCAGAAAAACGACGTGAAAATTCAGAACGCTCTGCATCATTGACCCAGATCGCACACAGCACATCAAAGGCCGCATCGTTATTGCCAAGGGCAAGCCGATGCATGTCTTCGGTAAAAGGACCAAAGGCCTTTTGCAGAAGACCGGGATTGGCGCGTTCAGCCGCAAAAATGATTTGCTGAACCTCGGCCCCTGCCCCGGCTGTCGCCCCGCGCGGCCCCCATGTCATATAGGCGCGCGGATCATTGGTATGGCAATAAGGATCACCTTCCAAAAACGTCTTTTGGCTGCGCGGGTTTTCCGACTGGCAGAAATTGAACTGGATCACGTCGTAATCTGTGCCCTCAAGCGCGAAGGTCAGATGATTGGCCCGCTCGATCACATCGGGTGGCGGCATATCGGCAGGCATCAATAACCGCCAAAGCCCGACCGTGATCGCCCCATAATTCTCTGCCCCTACTGCCGCGCGGACCGACGGGTTCAGGCAAGGTTGCAGATCAATAATCGCCTGACGCGTCTTTGCCCCGACGATGCCATCCACCGCACCATAGGCACCTGCTTGTTTGCCCGAACAACTTGCGGCTTGCGCAAACAGGTTACCCTGAAAAACTGCAACCGAACCAAACTTACCCAGGCTCAGTGCGCGGTTTTCAAACCGATACAGGACTTGGGAAAGATCCAGCGATGCACTCTGGGCGTTTGCCGCCCCCAAAAAGCCAAACACCATCATCGCGCCCGTGATCATCGCAATCACAAGCAGTCGAAATTTGCACAAAAATGCTGATTGCAGGCAGCAAGCCAGAGCAGACCTCAATCCGGTTAAAAATGTGGCGAAAACACATCAACCTAACAAGTTTAACTGCGCTTTCAACGCACGCCAAGAGGCAGGGTTTTCTTAAACTGCACAGTGTTGCCGCGCATCTAAAACACGATGGTCCAACCATCCTATTTCTTGACCGACACCAGACAATGGCTTGCCATTTGATGGTTGCTTGGAAGATGTGCGGTTGAGCTAGACCTGAAATGCAAGGTTTCCGCATGTCCGAGCGAGATTGTGTTCCCGTTCTGGTTCACAACGGTTCTTCGCCCCATACCTGACATCACACATGTGCTGACACCATCGCTTGATACCAGCACTGCACGATAGCCCGGCACAAGGTTCTTGCCCGGTTTAGGCGGCTTGTGCGAATCAAAACGCGGAAATCCGTCGTATTCCTGCACATGAATAAATTTATAGCCAAGCTCGCCAGTTAGACCGAATGTGTTGCCCTCTTCATGGCCAAACCCTGATACCGGCGCGGAATATTGGCCAACAACCACATCTGTCGGAGCGATCTGCTCAACACGGGTTGGCAACACACCCTCGACATTTCCGTTGGCATTGCCAGCCCCGCCTGAATTCATCTGCGATACGATATCGGATGAATGCAGCGGATCAGCAGGCACAATGCTCGAGTTATAGCCTGACAAAACCTGACCGTGCCCGCCATCGGATGTACTTGCTGCACCACTTGTCCCGGTCGCACCACTTGCCCCGGTAGCTGCCCCAGTACCTGCCCCAGCACCCGCCGACAAAGCTGAACTTTGCGCTGCCGCAGAGGGTCCACTCGACGCCCCGCCATTTACGGGCACCGAAACAGCAGCGCTGCCCGAACCCGATGAGGTTGATGATCCTCCAGCTGCGCTGGTTCCGCTGGAAGCAGGCGCCGCAGCAGGCGCAATTATGACGACCCCGCTGGAGGGCGTCGACGTTCCTGTTGATGATGGGCTTGGGGTTGATGATGGTACAGCGCCACTTCCAGAACTTGGGGCACTGACAACTGCAGACGAGGACGCACCAGAACCAGCAGGCGCAGCCGTTACAGGTGCGGGTGCGGGTGCGGGTGCGGGTGCGGGTGCAGGTGCGGGTGCGGGTGCGTCTCCAGAGGACACTGCAGCAGGCGACGTAAAGCCGCTATTACCATGGGTGACGGTATTGATCTGGACTGCCGGTTTATCCGGCGACGCAGGCACATGCGTGCCTGAGCCACCAGAACAATTCGGGTTATGTGCGGTCGGGCTTGAATTTTTGCAGCCCGGCGGGTTTTTGGTTTTCGCCATTGCCGGGGTGTCGGCAATCAGCATCACCATCAAAGCAAGGATAACAGCGCGTAGGATGGTTGCCATCTCTCCCTCCTTTACCAGGAAAACTGCGCTTGAAGATAAAACACAACATTGTTTGATCGATCAGAGTCTTCACCATCATGGATCGGTTTCGCCAACCAGCCATCCATCGAAAAGCCGTTGAAGAACGTCATTTTTGATCCGAATCCTGCACTGAGGATTTCATTACTTTCTGGCCTGCTTTCCGATGCCAGTGCACTCGGGTTTGCAACATATGCTGCATCAGCAAACACATATGGGGTCAGGATCGGACTGCTTGGGGCCCACGGTTGAAACGTCTCGGCCAGCTCAATTGTCAAATCGGCTCCGTGAACGCCCGCATATTCGAACGGTACGAACCCGCGCATATTGCTGTTGCCACCGAAACTGAACAGCTCAAAGCCCGGAACGTCACGGCTGCCGATTTGCCCCGCCCCTTCAATGCGGACCTCGGCCGTTTCATAAAGCTCTGGCAGCCAGAAAATCAACCCGCCACCGCCTTTGATAACGCCAAATCGCTTGTCCGGATCAGAAAACTCCTGCCCGCCAGAGGCCGAAACACTCCATGACAGTGTTGTTCCATGATCATTGTGCAAAGTCTCGGAGAACGCAGCACGTGCCACACCATAGTCCGACGTCCCCAGTCCGGCGTTATCTTCCGTACGGAAATCAAGCTCTCCATAGATATAATCGGCAATTTCGACATGCCGACTGAACGCATGGCCTAATACAACAGCCGCTGTTGAAGACGTTGAATCCGCAGATTGTTCAGCTTCAAACTGGTTTTCGCCTGTCGTGTCATAATGTGAGATGCGGCTCTCAAAGAATGTACCATACGCATTGACCGGAAACTCGTGCGACACCTGCAAACCATAACCACGCGACGTGGTCGTAGTGTTGACCGCGCTCAAATCAACGCGCAGGATATCGCCACCGACAAAGGTGGAATAGAACTCCTGATGAAGTGCAGCTTCTCGGCTTTCAAACCGACGGGTTGGCGTGTTGCGAACCGATAGAACCCCGCCGCCCCGCTCTTGCGCGCCGCGAACGACCGCACGGTAATGACCCAGATCATCAATGCGCTCAAGCAAGATGGACGCCGTAACACCCGGTATGTCATCAATCAACGCGGTCGCATGGCTCAATTGATCGGTCGTAGGTGATGTACCGACTAAATGATCGACATATCCATGGATCAGCTTCTCAACACCCGGATCAAACCGCTCGTCTTCGACCCTAACCACACCACCATATGTGTAGCCCTCAACGACCACTTCGACGATCTCGCCGAACGTGACGATCAGTCTGTCCGCGCCAATCCTGACCTCTGCAAGAGGATAGCCTTGGTTCTCGATTTTGTGCAGTAAAATGTTCGCCGCATTCAAGGGGTCAGCCGGAAGCTGCAATATCGTTACATCATCAATATTGCCTGGCAGTCCTTGAACCGGCCAGTCGACCAAGGCGGTGTTTTGTAATGCTGATTGTGTTTGGTTTTGTGCATGTGCTGGCATGATCCCGGCACCAATCCCGCCAAGCATCCCCAGCACACACGCCAGACTGATCAGACCGCGAAAACAGTTGTTTTCCTGAAAACCGATCATCCCTTTTTCATGTGCGAACGTTCCCTCAATCGGACTACTCATCGGCGTACTTTGGCGTCTTGCAGCCACCACAAAGCCAAGGATAAGTCCAATCTGCGGTCAGTCCGGCACTTTCGGGCAAATAGTCTGACCAAGCGTCGCCACGCACTTCACCGTTGGTATTCCAGATAACCACGAACTGACCATCTGCCTGTATTTGACCAACCAGAACCGGCTTGGAAATGTGATGATTATTCAGCATCACTGCTGTCCCACCAGTCAGGTTACGGACCTTTTGACCATACATTGCCTGACGCACTGCGCGGACTTCTGTAGTTTCGGCTTGTTCAACAGCCTGCGCCCACATTTTGAACCCGATACAAGTTGCTTCCATCGGGTCGTTGGTCAAACGTGAAGGATCTTTGGTGTATTCTTGCCAATTCTGGATAAACCGGCTGTTTTCGACGGCTTCAACGCTCATGAAATAGTTCCACGCCGCCATGTGCCCCACAAGACCCATGGTATCCAACCGCGACAGTTCCTGTTCACCAACCGAAAACGCCATCACCGGCATTTGCTGTGCAGTGATACCCTGGCGGGCCAGTTCCTGGTAAAAGCTGATATTGGTGTCACCATTAAGGGTCGAGATCACGGCTGTTTTCTTGCCCTGATTGGCAAAGGCCGCCATTTGCGTGATGATGTCTTGCCAATCGCTGTGACCAAATGGCGTATATATTTCAAGGATGTCGGCGTTCGAAATGCCGCGTGAATTCAAATAGGACCGCATCAGCTTGTTGGTCGTGCGCGGGTATACATAATCCGTGCCCAACAATATCATCCGCGTCGCCCCAACCGCGTCTTCACGCATCAGATAATCTGCAGCAGGGATTGCCTGCTGATTGGGGGCAGCGCCGGTATAGAAGATATTGCGTGAACTTTCTTGTCCCTCATACTGCACCGGATAGTAAAGCAAGCCGTCCAGTTCCTCTAAAACCGGCAAAACCGCCTTGCGCGATGCCGATGTCCAACAGCCAAATATTACGGCAACCCCTTCATCTTCAATCAAAGTACGGGTCTGTTGCGCAAAGGTCGGCCAATCTGACGCCGGGTCCATCACCACGGCCTCAAGCTGTCGGCCAAGCAACCCGCCTCTGCGGTTTTGTGCCTCAACCATCATCAGGACAGTGTCCTTTAATGTGGTTTCCGAAATGGCCATCGTGCCACTAAGCGAGTGAAGAACGCCGATTTTTATCGGCTCTGACGTCTGGGCATACGACGTGCCCAACATGGTAAAAATTAAGGTAACAGCCCAAGCCACCAACCGCAGAAGTTTTCTCATGCGCCACCACCATATAGCCCAGCTAAACCAAGCGATGCCATGTATACCCCCAAATGAATGACTAGCACCCTGTAATTACAATCACTTGGGCTTGGCAAAGGTCCTCTACAAGTTTGCTTATTGATGTTTTTGCCTGTGACCGATAGCTTCTGCCCAGAAAATCAGTTCATACCAATATACGCAACAAACGTTGATTGGTTCACGAAGGAATAACTCGCCAGTGACCTCCGGTCGCGGATTTAGGTGGTTCAGACAGATTTATACTTAGTTTTCTGCACTCGTTGAACCAGTCCAAGTATCCCTTAATCTGCCAGCAGCAAGGTAACTGCTGGCAGATGGCACTTGAGCACAAAGCGCGATAACGGGCTGCGGATCAGAGCAGACCTCAATCGTTAAGGGGTTAAACAGCAAGTATTGCGTCGAGCTTAACCGGGCTTTTCAGCAGAGCCAAGCGATAGCGACCGATCTTGGTGAAACCAAGTGCCTCATATGCCTTGGCAGCAGCTTCGCTGTTCGTCGACAAAATAGCCTGTGTTACCCCGCGGGCACGCGCTGCGAGCAGCGTTTTCGCGACAAGAATACGGGCATAGCCGTTAGAACGTTGTTCGGACGGCGTCCAGACCGGCCCAACTTGAACCATGTCGGGCAAGGTTGCATTAAAGCCTGAAAGTGAGACCGGCTTGCCATCAACAATCAGCCCCCACATAGTGCGCGCATCAAGCGCATGCACCAGACGTGACGCGACCTTGCTGTCAAGAACCGGGGTGTCTTCGGCACCCAATGCTTCGATCTCATAGGCGCGCAGCCAACGCAAAAGCGTATCGCGATCGACCTTTTCGGCATCCACCATCTGAAAATCGTCCGCGCGCGCATTGACCGGCACGATCAGTTTTTTCAGATCAAGCTCGTAAAGAACATCTGATGCATTGATCGCAAATCCCGCATCAGACAGACCGAGCTGATCGAGCATGTCTGCGGCCTGATCTGCATCACCAAGCACACCGGCGACCGGCTTGACCGGTTCAGCACGGAAGGCTTCGGTCAATTTGTGCGGGATGGCTTTCTGGTCACCCGACTGGACGAAGATATTCCCATTGCCGAACTGGGCGACGATCGCGCTGATCGCACCATCATTGGCAACTTCACCGAAATAGCTTCCAGAAAGCGGATGACGACGTCGCTCGATACCGACAGTTGGCAGGTTCCCGCGCAGAACCATGCTGGTTGCAGCATATTTGGCAAGGAATGCGTTTGCGGCATCAAGATCGGCGTCGTGCAGCTTTCTGTACTGCATATCGGTGTTCCCTTTCACTGGGGTTATCGAAACTGCCACATGTCAAATGGGCATAAAAAAAGACCGCTCCATTAGCGGCCTGTCACAAAAGAACAAGGAAATCCAATAGAGGTTCAAACAGCTATGTTCTGAAAATTCGTCGCATAGTTCCAACCATTGGTGAGTTCCTTGAATTCTGAAATTATCGTTCCTGCACTTGTTCTTATCACAAGCTTGGCAAATTCCGATCCCCTTTTTCACACTCTTTGCCAAACACGACCTCATCGCGGTTTCCGGCATGTGAAAACGATCAGACAAAGGCTGATTTTTCAATTCGGTTTGCGATATCCTCGGAAACTGGTATTACCAATACCAAACGCATTTTATTCGGAGTTGAGCTCATGCCAGTGATTACCTGCGTAGAAGACCTGAAACGTATCTATAAACGGCGCACGCCGCGCATGTTTTATGATTACGCAGAGTCCGGAAGCTGGACCGAGCAGACATTCCGTGAAAACACTACCGACTTTCAGGACATTCATCTGCGTCAGCGCGTCGCGATCGATATGTCGGGCCGAACCACCAAAAGCCAGATGATCGGTCAGGATGTTTCAATGCCGGTCGCCCTTGCCCCGGTCGGACTGACCGGGATGCAGTGTGCGGATGGTGAAATCAAGGCAGCCCGTGCAGCCGAAAAGTTCGGCGTGCCTTACACGCTTTCGACCATGTCGATCTGTTCGATCGAAGATGTTGCCGAAAACACATCCAAGCCGTTCTGGCTGCAGGTCTATACACTTAAAGACGATGATTTCATGAAGCGCCTGTTTGACCGCGCCAAAGCGGCGAACTGCTCGGCTGCGGTCATTACGGTCGACCTGCAGATGCTGGGCCAGCGTCACAAGGATCTGAAAAATGGCCTGTCCGCCCCGCCCAAGCTGACCGTTAAATCCGTTGCTGACATGATGACGAAGGTGCAGTGGGGCTTGGGCATGCTTGGCACCAAGCGCCGCTTCTTTGGTAACATTGTCGGCCACGCCAAGGGCGTTGCCGACGCGTCATCGCTGACCACCTGGACTGCCGAAGCATTCGACGTATCCCTTGATTGGGATCGTATTCGTGAATTCCGCAAAATGTGGGATGGCCCGCTGATCATCAAAGGGATCATTGATGCCCGCGATGCACTCGAAGCACTGAATGTTGGTGCTGATGCCATCATCGTATCAAACCATGGCGGACGTCAGCTTGACGGTGCGCTGTCTTCGATCCGCGCCCTGCCCGCCATCATGGATGCGGTTGGCGACAAGATCGAAGTCCATCTCGATAGCGGCATTCGGTCCGGCCAGGACGTTCTAAAGGCCTTGGCCATGGGTGCGAAGGGCACCTATATCGGCCGTGCTTATGTTTATGGCCTGGGCGCCATGGGCGAAGCCGGCGTGACCAAGGCGCTTGAGCTGATCCATAAGGAACTTGAAGTATCGATGGCATTCTGCGGCCGCACGGACGTCACCAAAGTTGATCGCGACATCCTTATGATCCCGCGCGATTTCTCTGATCGCTGGCAATAACGCGCCAGACCATTCTATGCGCTAAGCGCGCCCGATAGGCGAATATAAAAACGGCGTCTTTCCATCGGAAGGACGCCGTTTTTTTGGTGTTTGATCTTGCCGATGGGCAAAAAGAAAGCGCCACCCGAAGGTGACGCTTTTCCAAACAGTATCGCGAGCCTGTTGCCCGAAAACGAATTAACGTTTCGAGAACTGGAAGCTACGACGAGCTTTGGCGCGACCGTATTTTTTACGTTCAACTGCACGCGAGTTACGGGTAAGGAACCCGCCAGCCTTGAGCGAACCGC
>NZ_JBLLNT010000006.1:0-314086 GCF_048059015.1 Thalassospira sp.
TGAATGAAATCGAAACTGTGCCCATGTGGACTATGTCACGCAGTTTCGGTGACAAATTACGCAGGATACGGGCAATGAAAAAGATACTAGTCGGCTTGGCAGCGGTCATCGTTCTGGTCGTTGGCGGCCTTGTTTATGTCTATGTCAATCTTGATGACATCGTCAAAACCACCATTGAAAAGGCTGGCACACGTGTGACGCTGGCCGATGTGACGGTTGACAGTGTTGCGATTGAAACAACGCAAAACACGGCAGCAATCAACGGATTGGTTGTCGGTAACCCGGATGGGTTCAATACCGATTACGCGTTCTCGCTCGGCAATATCTCTGTCCGTCTGGACGGTTCGACGCTGACGAGTGACACGATCCGCATCATTGAAGTGATTGTTGAAGCCCCAAGTGTCACTTATGAACTTGGCAATGGCAGCTCCAACATCGCGACCATTCAGCGCAATGTTGAAAGCTTTGTTCAGCGCGTATCGGGCCCGACCGGTGCCGGTGGCGCCGAAGGTGAAGCTGCAGGCGACGAAGGTTCGGGCACCAAGATCATCATTGATGATGTCTATGTACGTAACGGTGATGTCGGTGTATCGGCGGGCTTCTTGCAGGGTAAAAAGCTGTCGGCATCCTTGCCTGAAATTCATCTGGAAGATGTTGGCAAGGAAGAAGGTGGCGCAACGCCGGCTGAGGTTGCTGGTGAAATCCTGACCGCGATCAATACCTCGGTCTTTAAGGCCGTATCGAGCCTCAATGTTGATGGCCTGATGCAGGGCGTTGGTGATCTGGGCAAAGGTGTCGTTGGGGCCGTTGGTGGTGCCGCGACCACGGGTGGCACCAAGCTTAAAGAAGGGGCCGATGCCCTTGGCGGTGCGGTGAAGGGTCTGTTTGGCGGTTCTTCGGACTGATCAACTTTTAAGACCTTATAGCGACAAGATTTTCTGGCCTGACGGGTGTTTTGTCATCCGTCAGGCCGTTTTATTTTGCGGTATGGGTGGGGGATTCTGCGCAGTCGTTTCGCGCGCTGTGCCAAGGAAACCGCAGGTCGTGGCGTGCTTACGCTGCCAAATGATGTAAGTGGAATGTGAATTTTCACTATCCCACTGCTTTTTTTCAGGAATTTGGCTTCTATATATGTCTGGATAAGGATAAGTATATCCTCATTCCGTGTTGTCTTGGGGCATTTGACTAGGGATTCTTAATCCAAGGTTGATATTCGGGGTCGGGTCTGACTGACCTGATTTACTACAAGAATGGCATGGAGCCAGATGGGCCAGAAGGCCTGCAAACGGGACATGAAAGGTCATCGAGAGAAGATGCCATCACGTTCCGGTATTTGAATGGGATTGGGTCCTGATTGTCGGTCAGACAAGGAGTAACACCGATGAAAGCTAAACTGCTTGCCGTTGTTTCCGCCGCTGCGTTCCTGAGCGCGTGCGCGAATATGAACATTCCAGGGGTACGTTCGATGGCCGACGAAGGTTCGGCATTCGACGCAGCCCTTCACCAGAATTACGCCGATCTTGCCCAGGCTGAATATGACGAAGCCGATTGGACTGATGCGCGTTACTTCACCAGCCGTTCGAAAATGGCTGCGATGAGCCAGGACACTGGCCCGCAGATGATTTCCGAGCGTACGCTTCCGGAAGGCACGATGAGCGAAGTCGAAGTCGCACGCAGCGACCTGATGGCAGCTCTTGATGCCGGTGGCCGCGAGAAAGCAGCAACTGCTGCAGCACGTGCCCAGTCGAGCTTCGATTGCTGGCTGCAGGAACTTGAAGAAAACATTCAGCAGGAAGACATCGACAATTGCCGTGCAGCTTTCTATCAGGCGCTGGCAATCGTTCAGGCTGAACTCGACGTCGCACCGGCACCGATGGCCGCTATGCCGATGCCGGTTCCGATGAATGTCTATTTCGGCTTTGACAGTGCAGCCATCGATGGCAAAGCAATGTCGGTCGTGAACGGTATCGTTGAAGCATATGCCAAATACGAACCGAAAATGATCAGCCTTGTTGCTTATGCTGACCGCGCAGGCGATGCGATGTATAATGACATCCTCGCAAAATCGCGTGTTGATGCTGTGGTCAAGGCGCTTCGTGACGGTGGTGTACCGGCAAGCAAGCTTGCCATTAGCATCAGCGGCGAAGCAAACGTTCCGGTCGCGACCGAAGACGGTGTTCCTGAACAGGGCAACCGCGTTGTGACCGTAACTTTCGAAGACGGCATGTAAGCGCGTCGAACTAACAAGGGGATTTCATCCATGCGTCTTTTGATCGCACTTCTTCTGCCCTGGTTGCTGTTCTTTACCATCGGGCGTCCGATCGCCGGAATCATCTGCCTGATCTTGCAGATCACTGTTGTTGGCTGGGTCCCGGCTGCGATCTGGGCTGTGTATTCGCTTAGTCAGTACAACACTGACAAGAAAATCAGCAATGCCATGGGTGGCGGTCAGGACTAACTGACCCTGTTTGGCGTAAGCACGACAGTTGCTTAAATCCAAAAAAGAAGGCAGGCCCTCTGGCCTGCCTTCTTTCGTTTATGCGTGTTGGCTAGTGCAGCCGACGCCGGACCCCGCCGACAAAGCGCGAAATGATGCGCGATACGATGAAACGGGTCAGAACAAAGGTCACAGCACTGGCGACTGCCGGCCAATACCAGTCCTGAATTTCCGGGCGTGTGCTTTGTTCAACCAATCCATAGATGACTGCAGCCAGCCCGGCGGCAGCAAAGAATGCGGTTCTGCGCCGATAGCGCGCAATAAAAGGACCCAGAAGCCACATCGATCAGTGCTGTCCGCCGCCAATGTCGCGCGCAAGGCGGGCGGCAAAGTCATCGGTCATGCCCGATACGTAATCAAGTATCACAAGATAAAGGTCATAAAGCGATGCGCCAATCGGCATGGCGTCGTTGCCGATCAATTCGCGCACGCGACCCGCGCGATAGGGAAGCTCCGCCTCAGATGAGGCGTGATGAACATCAAGTGCGGTTTTACAAAACGTATCAAGCAGCGTTTCAAGATGGGCGAAGGCACCGACTTCGATCTGGACCTTGCGCCGGTTTAGGATGATCTGCTTTTCCGAGAAGGATTTGGCGGTGGCGATCAGCTCGTTATAGGGGCCATCGGCACAGGCCAAAAGATCACCCTTCCACTCGCCAGCCAGAAGCGCATCTTCGTTGGCAACAAAGGCGTTTACCAGCGCATCCAAAAGGCCGCTCATGATCTTGCCGCGCAGGAAGGAAATCTTGCGACTGACATTGGGTTCGCGGTGATATTCAGCGGGAAGCTCGCCCTCGATACAGGGCAGAAGCATTGCTTCAAGCACGGTGAAATCGACCAGTTCCAGCTCAACACCGTCTTCGATATCAATCAGCGCATAGCAAACATCATCGGCCGCTTCGACCAGATAGACCAGTGGATGGCGGCAAAATGCCTGATCACTTGTGCGGATCAAGCCAGTGGCTTCGGCCACTTCTTCAAGCAGGCTGAATTCTTTTTGGAAGGCGCCGAATTTCTTCTTTTGCGGGAAGGGGCTTCCAGCCGCTGACCACGGATATTTCAGGAAGCTTGCCAATGTCGCATAGGTCAGGCGCATGCCGCCATCATACAGACCAGTCCGTTTGTTGGTCAGAAGGCGGAAACCCTGCGCATTGCCTTCATAGGTCGTCAAATCTGCAAACTGTGCAGCACTCAGACCTTGGGTGAATTCCGGTGCTGCGTCCTCGAACCATTGGCGGATAGCATATTCACCGGCATGGCCAAAGGGCGGGTTGCCGATGTCATGGCAAAGGGCCGCGGCCTGAACGATGGCGGCCAGATGATCCGGTTCGATGGTGTCAGGAAGGCTTCCCTTTTCATGCAAACGATGCCCCACCATCAGGCCAAGCGACCTGGCGATGCACGAAACTTCCAGACTGTGCGTCAGGCGGGTATGGACATTGTCGTTTTCCGGCAGGGGATGAACCTGCGTCTTACGTTGCAGACGGCGAAAGGCGGCCGAAAAGATGATCCGGTCATAATCCTTGTGGAAGTCGGATCGACCAAAGGCGCCAACACTGGAATGGCGCGTGCCAAGACGAGCGGGTGACAGCAGTTTTTGCCAGTTCATCATCTCTTTGGTTCCAATATCCTCATTCCTTTAGGCAATATGGCGTGTGAATGATGACATATGCTTAACACGGACCTCTAATTCGACGTTGGTCAGATTTCCGGGGTCGCAGCCGACCCGGCAAGCAATCCGCCATCGATATTGAGTTCTGCACCGGTCATATAGGCCGTCTCATCCGATGCCAGCATAACAGCAAGCGCTGCGACTTCTTCGGGTTTTCCAAAGCGTTTGACGGGTGTGTCTTCCACCAGCTTGGCCATGCGTGCTTCGCGGTCTGGGCCATCGCCCAGCATCGGTTCCCACATCGGGGTCAGGATGGCGGCGGGATGGATCGAGTTGCAGCGAATGTTATAGCCTTGCTGGGCGCAATAAAGTGCAACCGACTTGGTGTGATTGCGAATGGCGGCCTTTGACGCGGCATAGGCAGATGCAGCCGGGATTCCAACCAATCCTGATCGCGATGAAATATTTATGATCGCGCCACTTGGCCGGTTCTTCATCGCGCGAATGGCATAGCGGCAACCAAGAAAAGTACCGTCAAGATTGACCCGGTGCACTGCTTGCCAATCCTCAAGCGTTGAGTGTTCCGGATCATGATGGACAAATCCGTCTTCAAAGCCGGTGATGCCAGCATTGTTTACCAGAACATCAATTTCCGGAAAGTCGTCTTCGATTTTTGCCCAATGGTCGGGGCGGACGACATCAAGAAGGCGCGATTGGCAACCAAGGTCCTTGGCTGTTTGAAGGAGTGCTGCTTCATCCTTGTCCGTCGCAATCACGGTCGCACCTTCATCAATGAAAGCCTTGGCGATTGCCGCACCGATTCCGCGTGCTGCACCCGTGATCAGACAGGTCTTATTTGCCAGTCTTCCCATGAATTTGTTCCTCCGATCCTTATGCGCTGTCGTGAAAAAGCACAATCAGATCAGATAGATCAAATAGAAATGGCGGGATTAAGACCCCCGCCATTTCCTGTATTCAAATCTTATGAAGCCGATATGTGATCAGAGGCTTTTTTCCATCACCAGATCAAGGCGACGGGCAAAGCTGACCGGATCAGGCAGTGCTTCACCTTCAAGGATGCGCGCCTGATCAAGCAGAAGCAGTGCAGCATCATTGAGGATCGGTGCCTTGGCGTCCTTGATCGCGATGTCAGACAGCTTTTTGATCAGGCTGTGCTTCGGGTTGATCTCAAGGATGCGCGGGCTGATTTCATCAACACGATTGTGCTGCTTCATCAGGCGTTCCATCCGAAGATCCATACCCATTTCATCGGCAATCAGGCAGCAGGCCGAGCTGGTCAGGCGGTCTGACTGGCGAACGTCTTTCACGCCAGTGCCGAGGGCCAGTTTGATCGATGCGATCAGGGCATCAAGCGATGCGTTGCTGGTGGCATCGTCTTTTTTCTCGTCCTTGGCGTCATCCTTGTCATCGGACTTGACGTCATTGAGGTCCGCACCACCACGGGTGACCGATTTGAAGTCTTTTTCTTCAAATTGGCCAACGGATGGCATCCAGAATTCATCAACCGGATCGGTCAGAAGCAGAACTTCGATGCCCTTGGCAGCAAAGCCTTCAAGCTGCGGGCTGCGTTTGAGCGCATCAACATCTTCGCCGCTGATGTAATAGATCGCTTTCTGGCCTTCCTTCATGCGTTCAACATATTGGGAAAGAGTGGTCCAGCCATCACCATGGGTGGAGCGGAACTTGGCGATCTTGAGGATACGGTCACGATTGGACTGATCTTCGTACAGGCCTTCCTTGACCACAGAACCAAAGGTTTCCCAGAAGGTATCAAACCCTTCGACATCCTTTTGGGCGGCGGTTTCAAGTTCGGACAGGACCTTTTTGGTCAGGCCGTTCTTGATTTTGGTGAGAACCGGATTGTGCTGAAGCATCTCGCGCGAGACGTTAAGCGGAAGATCCTGGCTGTCGACCACACCGGAGACAAAACGCAGCCACGGCGGTAGAAGCTCGTCCGCGCCCTCGGTGATGAAGACCTTGCGCACATAAAGCTTCAGATGGCCTTTGCGCTGCGGATCATAAAGATCAAATGGGCGCATGGTCGGCAGATACAGAAGACCAGTATATTCAATAGCACCTTCGGCCTGATAGTGGATGGTTTTCCACGGATCATCAAAGGCGTGGGAATTGTGTTTGTAAAATTCCTTGTACTGTTCTTCGGTAACGTCCGATTTCGGTCGGGTCCAAAGCGCAGATGCCTCGTTCAGCGTTTCATCGCCGTCACCCTTCATCAGGACCACCGGAATACCGATATGGTCGGAGTAGGTTTTAACGATGTGACGCAGACGGTGTTCTTCGGTGAATTCCTTGAAGTCGTCGGTCAGATGCAGGGTGATCTGCGTGCCGCGACCTTCCATCTCGGTCTCGGAGATAGTGTATTCACCCTTGCCGTCCGATGACCATTTCCATGCCTGATCATCACCGGCTTTTTTACTGACGACATCAACCTGTTTGGCCACCATGAAGGCCGAATAGAAACCGACACCGAATTGGCCGATCAGGTCGACATCCTTTGCGCTATCGGATTTCGAAACAGCATCAAGGAACTTGGCAGTGCCGGAATTGGCGATCGTACCAAGGTTATCGATCAGGTCTTCCTTGTTCATCCCGATCCCGTTATCGGCAATCGTCAGAACATTGCGAACATTATCAGTCAGCAGGCGGACCTTGAATTCAGCGTCGCCAGCGAGCAGTTCCGGTTTGGCAATCGCTTCGTAACGCAGCTTGTCGCACGCATCAGAAGCGTTGGAGATCAGCTCGCGCAGGAAGATGTCCTTGTTCGAATAAAGGGAATGGACAACGATATCGAGAAGGCGGCTGACCTCGGCCTCGAACCGCATTTTTTCTTCCGTCATGACCTCTTTTTTCTCCTTTGTTTCAAGCGTCTGTGACCCATCCCCAGAAGCGGCAGAAGGGTCAACAATTCAACGGGCTAAAGCATAAACCGCGCTTGATATGCGTCAACGCACCTTGCAGCGCAAGTCCTGTATCCTAAGTATAAATATAGACGGTTTTAAACGGGGGCGACCAACCAGACAATAGCGCCCCCCTAAAGTCCCGAAACTGCAAAGGTTTCGGGGGTAAACGACAGGGTGCAACGCCCTGTTTTGCGTCCAAGGCTTTAAACAGGAGGCCGTATCATGAAGGTTCCCGTTCAAATCACCTACCGTGATGTTGATCAGTCTGATGCGCTTGATGAGCGTATTCGTTTCAAGGTGCAAAAACTGGAAGAAACCTTCGATCGCATGACCAGTTGTCATGTCGTAGTGGAACGCCCGCATGCGTCGCACAATCATGGAAACCGTTTTGCCGTCCATTTCGGGATTAATGTTCCCGGTAAGGAAATCATGGTGAAACGTGACAGTGCAGACCATGCCCATGAGGATGTCTATGTCGCACTGAAAAACAGTTTCCAGGCCGCGCGTCGTCAGTTGAAGGAATATGCAGACAAGATGCGCAACCACTAAGGTCCCTGAAAGAGTTTGAAAAGGCAGGCGGGGCGACCAGATGGTCGCCCCGCTTTGTTGTGTGGTGACACGAGGTGGTTGGGTCGCTGTATCAGCCCGACATCAGTCGGGGAGGGGCGGGGAATTAAACCGTGCCGGACTGATACAGGATGCTGAAACGGCTGGGAGATGCCGTTTCAATCAGGGGGCGGATGCGCGCCATATGTTCGCCAAACCGATCTGAACGGGCCCAGCTTTCAAGATCCTTGCGGGATCGGAAGCGCGACATGATGACAAAGGATTTGCCATCTTCTGCGGCATAAAACCGTCCGCCAAGAAGACCTTCAATTTCCGGGGCAACGCGCGTTTGAAACTGCGTTTGCATATCGACGAACTGGTCTTTCATCCCGGGCTTGGGGGTGACGTGACTGATGCTGATGATGGCATCATCATCCCGATCATTTGCGGCAATACTCATGATGCGACGACCTTTAGATGTTGGGGCTTACTTTGCGGATAGCGGGCATCACGAAGTGCACCTGCCCACCATTTCAAATCGGTCGTCATGTGATGCAGGGCTGCATTGGTGCCCTCAAGATCTTTGGGCTGACCGGCATCATCGAACTTGTCCCAGCCTTGGGCGAAGCTGACGACATCGCGCATTGTGACCGCATGCAATTCGGCAAACACCAGCCGCAGCTGTTCGACGGCACGAAGACCACCTGACATGCCGCCATAAGAGACAAAGGCAACCGGTTTGCGTTTCCATTGCTGCTTGGCGGCATCAATCACAAGCTTCAACTCGCCGGTGAAGCTGTGATTATACTCCGGCGTGACGACGATAAAGGCATCGGCGTCTGCCAGTGCGCTGTGCAACTGTTGAACTGCCGGGTGGTCTGCGCCGACATGAAAGGCCGGAAGACCAAGCGATGCCGGATCGATCACCTCGATTGAAACGTCCTGATCGGACTTCAGCGTTTCGACGACCCATGCGCCAACCGTGTCACAAAAGCGGCCTTCGCGTGCACTGCCATAGATGACGGCTACATTGAATGTCTCTTTCACGGCTTTGACTCCTTGCTAATTTCTCTTCAATGAGTAAGGTTCTAGAACCTCAACTAAAGTTAAGGTCAAGCGTGAATTTCAAACGCGCATTTTAAAGGGAGCAAGAGGCAGGAAATGGCGGAAAAAGGGGCATTGCAGCGCTATCTAAGTGTTGGCGAGGTCGCAGCACGTTGTGGCATTGCTGTATCGGCGGTGCATTTTTACGAACGCAAAGGTCTGATCAGCTCGATCCGTACTGACGGAAACCAGCGCCGATTTCATCGCGGGGTTTTGCGCAAACTTGCCATCATCAAGGTCGCGCAAAAGACCGGCATTCCCCTTGCCGAAATTTCCGATGCCTTTGACAAATTGCCGCACAACACCGTGCCGAATTCCAAGGACTGGGAAAAGCTGTCCTCGCAATGGCGCGATGATTTGAATGACCGGATCGAACAGCTCACCCGGCTTCGCGATCAGTTGGGCCAATGTATTGGTTGTGGCTGTTTGTCGATATCCGATTGCCCGCTGCGCAACCCTTATGATGCGCTTGCCGGTGACGGGCCGGGTGCACGGTTGCTTGAAGTCGAAGAAGAATAATCGGCTGATATCTTCTGCTTATCGATAATCCTGAAACTGATACAGCGCGAAGACCGCAAAGTTCTGCGCTTTGCGCATGGCCGGACGCGGGCAGAAAGCTTGACACAGCACAAGATCGCGTGTTGAAAGGCCCAATGATTGCGATAGCCCGGATCATTGGGCTGTCGATTGGAAAAGATTAATGCAGATTTCAACCCGAACCGGTCCTCGTATCCTTGCCATATTGGGGCCGACCAACACCGGCAAGACCCATCTGGCCATGGAACGGATGTTGGCGCATACCACCGGGATGATCGGGTTCCCGCTGCGTCTTCTGGCGCGCGAAAACTATGACCGCGCGGTTGCCAAGGTCGGCAAGGGCGCGGTGGCATTGATCACCGGCGAGGAACGAATCCTTCCGAAAACTGCACGCTATTATCTGTGTACGGTCGAAGCCATGCCGGTCGCCAAACAGGTCGACTTTCTGGCAATCGATGAAATTCAGATGTGTGCCGATCCCGAACGCGGTCACGTGTTTACCGATCGACTTTTGCATGCGCGCGGACGTCATGAAACCATGTTCATGGGCGCAGAAACCATTCGCCCGGTGATCCGCAAGCTGGTCGATAATGTTGAATTTGATACCCGCGCGCGCTTTTCGACCCTAACCTATAACGGGGCCAAGAAGATCCAGCGTCTTCCCGCACAGTCCGCCGTGGTTACGTTTTCGGCCCAGGAAGTCTATGCGGTGGCTGAATTGGTGCGTCGTCAAAAAGGTGGTGCTGCGGTGGTGCTCGGCGCGCTAAGCCCGCGCACGCGAAATGCCCAGGTCGAGATGTTCCAGAATGGCGAGGTCGAACACCTGATCGCGACGGATGCGATTGGCATGGGCCTTAACCTTGAACTCAATCACGTGGCTTTTGCCGCGATGAGCAAGTTTGATGGCAAGTTCAACCGGGGCCTGACGGCGGCAGAAACCGCACAGATCGCCGGGCGCGCCGGACGTCATATGAATGACGGTACATTTGGTGTGACGGGGAACCTTTCAGGCATCGATCCAGATATTATCGAGCAGATCGAAGCCCATGAATTCGAGCCGCTGGCAAAAGTGTTCTGGCGAAACGCACGACTGGAGTTCAGAACCGTTGATGCGCTGCAGAAATCATTGCGTCGTAGATCCGATGATCCGACCCTGATTTTGGCGCGCGAGCCGGTTGATGAAATCATGCTCGATCATTTGTCCCACAATGAAGACGTTGCGCGCATCGCAACTGCCCCGGATCGGGTGCAATTATTGTGGGAAGTCTGCCAGATTCCGGACTTCAGAAATATCCATACCGATGCCCATCCAAGGCTGCTAACATCTATCTATCGCTATCTTGCGAAACCCGGAAGTAAACTGCCAATCGACTGGTTGGGCGAACAGGTCTTGCGTCTGGATCGTTATGATGGTGATATCGACCAGTTGTCATCACGTTTGGCAGGTATTCGCGTCTGGACATATGTATCGCACAAGCATCATTGGCTCGAAGATGCCTATCATTGGCAGGAACGTACGCGGGCCATTGAGGATAAGCTCTCAGATGTGCTACATGAACGCCTGACCCAAAGGTTCGTTGACAGACGAACCTCGGTTTTATTGAAAAGTCTCAAGGACAAGTCTGAACTCATGTCTACCATCACTGCGAATGGTGAAGTACAGGTCGAAGGTGAATTTGTCGGCCGTCTTGAAGGATTCCGTTTCATCGCTGATGAAACCGATGCTGCTTTCGAAGGCAAGGCAATCGCCAGTGCCGCCCGTCGCGCGCTGACCGGTGAAATCGCCCAGCGTGTCAAACAACTTGAAACCGATGAAGATGACAAATTCGCGGTGAACGGGCAGCTTGATGTCCTTTGGAACGGTGCGCAGGTTGGCGTGCTGAAAAAAGGTGACACGGTTCTGTCCCCTGATGTCCAGGTGATTGACAGCGAGTTCTTTGACGGTCCGACACGCGAGCGTGTTCGCACCCGCCTGCAGAATTTTGTGAATTCCCACATCGAAAATCGTCTGAAGATGCTGACCCGCCTGCGCGATTGTCAGCTGTCAGGTCCAATTCGTGGTCTTCTGTTCCAGCTGAACGAAGGTCTGGGCTGCGTTCCGCGCTCGGAACTCGAAAGCCTGGTCAAGGATCTGTCCGATGATGACCGTAAGGCGCTTGCCAAGCTTGGCGTGCGTCTGGGCGTTGAAACTGTCCATGTGCTTGATGCGCTGAAACCCGATCCGGTTGAGCTGCGCGGCATTCTTTGGGCGGTGGCACGTGAACTTGATGCGCTTCCGGATCTTCCGCCGGCAGGCCGTACGTCGGTTCCGAACGATCGTGCAAACTCCAAGGGCTTCTATCTGGCTGCTGGCTATATGCCGGTTGGTCCGCTTGCTGCCCGTGTCGATATGCTTGAACGTTTTGCAGCGCTCCTGCGTCAGAAAGCCCGTGAAAACGATGGCAAGGTTCGTCCTGATCCTGATCTGCTGTCGCTTCTTGGCTGTACTGTCGAGCAGGCAGAAGGTGTGTTCACCGCACTTGGCTGGCGCGCAGAAGTAACCAAGGTCAAGAAATCCGAGCTTGAAGCCAAGGAAGCCGAGAAAAAGGCTGACGAAGCTGCAAAGGCTGCTCCGGCAGAAGCAGTTGCCGAAGCTGCTGCACCGGTAGAAGAAAAAGCCGAAGAAGCAACACCTGCTGCTGAAGCAGTCGAAGCTGTGGCTGTTGAAGCGGTTGAGGCATCTGATGCCCCGGCGGCTGAAACCGATGCAGATGGCGACGAGCTGGTTGAAGTTAAATACTTTGTCCGTGTTGATCGCCGCAAACGCGGTGGTGGTGCAGGTCGCGGTCAGCGCGGCCCGCGTCAGGAAGCACGTGGCAAAGGTGGCCCGAAAGGCAAGGGCGGTAACCGTCCGAACCAGGGCGGCAAAGGTGGTCGTGGTGGTAAACCGGGCGGTCGTGGTAACGCGCCTGAGAAGAACAACCAGATCAACGAAGATTCGCCTTTTGCCAAGCTTAAGGAAATGCTCGAAGCCAAAGGCTGATCGTAGCAGCATAATCTTTGAAACGGCGGCCCTTGCAGGTCGCCGTTTCGCGTTCTAAATGTAATATGATCAAACAGTTACAGGAAATGGGCGGCGGTGAAGGAACAGTCTGAGAAGCTCAGGATCGATAAATGGCTTTGGCATGCACGGTTTTACAAAACCCGTTCATTGGCCAGTAAGGCCTGTCAGTCGGGGCATATTGTTCTGAACGGTCAGTCGGTTTCCAAGGCTAGTGTGACGGTCGTTGCCGGTGATCGGTTGCAGTTCTTTCAGGGAACGCATTTGCGTGTGGTCGAGGTTGTCGCCATGGGCGAGCGCCGCGGCCCGGCCCCCGAAGCCCAGACCCTTTATGTCGATCATTCGCCGCCACGAGTCCCGAAAAAGGAAGTAGCAGCCGACATTCGAACAGCCCCGATTGCCGAACGCGAAGCCGGTGCCGGGCGACCGACCAAGGCAGAGCGTCGTGCAATCGACCGGTTGCGCGGAGATGGCGGAAGCGCATAGAGTTTGTTAAGTCTTGGCTGATATAGGTCGGGCGAATGAACCAAGGCCAGGTACGGCGAGTATAAACAGATATCAGGTTGTAGGCAGGGTACGATTTTCTTGCTTTGGATGGGTTGATCCGCTATGCATCCTATCTGATGGTATAAATACACCGCCTTTTGGATGGTATCACGCGCAGAGACCTGGAGCTTACCTGCCAGATGACACGTCGGCCGGGACTAAATATCGGTACATTGTCGCACTTGCGGACAGGCCGCTTTGCCTTGTTGGTTGCAGCTCTTGTGATCAACCTGCTTTCGCTTGCCTTGCCGATCACGCTTTTGCAGGTCTATGACCGTGTGTTGCCGCACAATTCCATCCCGACCCTGACGCTTCTGGTTTTGGGCGTGATGGGCGCGCTGATTCTTGAAGCAGTCTTGCGTCTTGGGCGTGCATATATCTCATCGCTTTCGGCGGCAAAATTCGAACATGAAAGTGCGCAAAAGGCTGTCGGTCATTTGCTTTCGGCAAGTTTGACTGACTATGACCGTACGGCACCCGGCCTTCATTTGCAGCGCTTGAACAGCCTTAACATGCTGCGTGATTTCTATTCCGGGCAGGCAATTGGCGCGATTGTCGATCTGCCGTTCATTGTCTTGTTCCTTGGCCTGATTGCGATCATCGGTGGGCAGCTGGTGATCGTGCCGCTTGGTATTCTGGTGGCGTTTTTCCTGACTGCGATGGTTCTTGGCGGGCAATTGCGCAAGGCGCTTGATGCGCGCAGCCAGTCAGATGAACGTCGTTATAACTTCATCATCGAAACTCTGACAGGCATCCACACCATCAAATCGATGGCGATGGAAAACCTGATGATCCGCCGCCATGAGCAGCTGCAAACCCAGTGCGCCAGCGATGATCTGGTTGCTGCACGCTCAGCCCATGCCGCGGTGAATGCCAGTGCGACTTTCTCGATGCTGACCATGGTGTTGGTGGCGTCAATCGGCAGCGTGCTTGTCATTGGTGGCAATCTGACCGTTGGTGGATTGGCGGCCTGTACCATGTTGGCCGGTCGTTCGATCCAGCCGCTTCAGCGCGCCATGAGCCTATGGACCCAGTTCCAGAACATTCGTGTTGCCCGCCAGCGCGTAAAAGAACTGTTTGAGATTGAAGAAGAAGACAAGCCCGGTGCGGCCGATATGCCGCTTCTTGATGGCAAGATCGAGTTGCTGAATGTCGCGTTCTCTCATGCCGATGGCAAAAAGATATTCGAGAACCTTGATCTGGTGATTGAGCCCGGCGATTCCGTTGCCATCACGGGCGATAACGGTACAGGCAAGACGACGCTTCTGTGGCTTCTGATGGGAGCCCTTCGCCCCGATCGTGGCGAGATATTGCTCGATGGCAAGAAGCCCGATGACTACACCGCTGAATTGACCCGCCGACAGATTGCTTACCTGCCGCAGCATGGGGTGATGTTCAAGGGTACCATTCTTGAAAACATCACAGGCTTCCGCAAGGAAATCGGGGTCGAGCGCGTGATTGAGATTGCCCGTCGCCTTGGCCTTGATGACATCGTCATGCGGATGCCCCAGGGCTATGACACCGAGGTCGGTGGTCAGGCATCGGAAACGCTTCCACGCGGTGTTAAGCAGCGTATTGCCGTTGCCCGTGCGCTGATTGACTATCCACGGATTGTGCTGTTTGACGAAGCGAATAGTTCGCTTGATATCGCCGGTGATAACATCATGGCCAGCCTGATGCTGGAGCTTAAAAAGCACTGCACGCTGGTGATGGTATCGCACCGTCCGTCCTTGATCGCACTTGCCAATAAACAATACCGGCTGGTGGATCAGCATCTTGTGCCGGTGCTGCGGCGGTCAAACAAACGCGTGACCAAGGCGCAATCCGCCTTCAGTGCACCGCTTAAGACGGGGGCACAATGAAGAAACTTGAAAACATGGACTACGCGTTGAATTACCGGATGGGCATGGCAAGCACCGACGCCCAGTCCGATTTCGACGCATGCCTTTGGCCGCTTCTTCAAGCGCTCGGCTGGCGCGGATTGCCGCGTCAGGTTGCCGAAGCCTTGCCGCATATGGATCAATCGCTTGATCTGACGGATTTCCGAAATGTGCTGGCGCATCTGAATTATCAATCGCGTGAAATCGATACGACGTTTGATCAGATTGATGAACGTATGATGCCGTGCCTGTTTGTGCCAGATGATGGCACGGCACTGGTCGTGATCCGTCCTGAAGATAATGGCGTGCGCGTGTTTGATGGCGGCACGGACCGTGAATTGGTGATTAAGCTGACCGCACTTCCGGGCAAGCTTTATCAATTCAGCGTGGCTGATCGTCGCGAACGTTTCTTTGAAGATGACAAGCGCGGCTGGTTTGGCGGGATTGCCGAACGGTTTTCCAAGCTTGGCTATCAGCTGTTGCTGCTGACCCTGATGCTGAACCTGATGGCGTTGGCGACGCCAATCTTTGTCATGGGCATCTATGACCGGGTGATTGGAACCCGGTCCATCCCGATGTTGATCCAGTTTTCCATCGGGATCGGGATTGTGCTGATCCTCACATGGGTCTTGCGCGCGCTGCGCAGTCAGATCGTAAGCCACTTTGGCGCACGTCTGGACAAGCTTGTCAGTGGGGCGATTTTCGAACGGCTTTTGTCTTTGCCGCCAGCTTTTACCGAACGCGCGCCGGTAGGCGTTCAGATTTCGCGTATTCGCGATTTTGAAAGTGTGCGCGAATTCTTTACCGGGCCGATGGCGCTGGTGATGATGGAAATGCCGTTTGTGCCGATTTTCCTGATCGTCATGTTCTATCTTGGCGGTTGGCTGGCCCTGATCCCGGTCGCATTGATTGGTGTTTTTGTTCTGATTGGCTTGGTCGCGTTCCCGATTGTTGCAAGACGCGTGTCCGAGCTTGGTCGTCATGGTGCGAACCGGCAGGAATTCCTTGTCGAGACGGTCGGCAAGATGTCTGCGCTTAAATACACTGCATCTGAAAAACGCTGGTTGTCGCGGTTCCGCGACATTTCGGCCGATACCGCCCATGCCGGTTTCCGTGTGGCGATGGTCAATAACGTGATCAATACATCTGCCCAGATTCTGATGATCAGTGCGGGCGCATTTGTCTTGGCATTTGGTGCCGATCGCGTAATGAACGCACAAATGAGCGTCGGTGCCTTGGTGGCATCGATGATGTTGGCATGGCGTGTTTTGGGGCCGATCAACCAGGCTTTCTTGGGGATGCCGCGTTTGGCTCAGCTTCGGGGCAGTGTGCGTCAGATCAACCGTTTGATGACGATTGCGCCGGAAGGCGACCTTGTGCCGCGCTCAGTCGATCAGCGCCGCTTTGAAGGGGCTGTTTCCTTCTCGCGTGTCAGCTTCCGTTACAGTGCGGATTCTGATCCGGCATTGGTGGGCGTTAATTTTGACGTCAAACCGGGGCAGGTGGTTGCGGTTGTTGGCGCAAACGGCGCAGGTAAGTCATCGCTGATCAAATTGATCGCCGGGATGTATCAGCCACAGGCCGGAGCTGTTCTGATTGACGGGGCAGATATCCGTCAGATGGATCCGCAAACGTTGCGTCAGGCGATTTCATATGTGCCGCAGGATATCGAATTTTTCCGCGGATCGATTGCCCAGAACTTGCGTTTGGCAAATCCGGTGGCATCTGTGGATGATCTGCGCATGGCGTGCATGTCAGCCGGGATCTTGCAGGAAATCGAAGCCTTGCCGAATGGATTTGATACCCGGGTCGGGGATCAGCATTCATCGCGGTTCTCGGCAAGCTTCCTGCAACGTTTGGCACTTGCGCGCGCCTTTGTTCGCGAAGCACCGGTTATTTTGTTTGATGAGCCGACCAACGGCCTTGATCAGCGTGCGGACCGTGCGTTCCAGCATACGATCAACCGCTTGCGTGGTGGTTCGACCATTTTCCTGATTACACACCGGCCAAGTCATCTTGATTTGGCGGACCGCATTCTTGTTCTTGAAGCAGGGCAGTTGCGTGGCGATGGCCCGCCATCCCGGATCAAGCAACAGGTGATAGACGGAGGCTTCCTATGAGTGATGCAGCAGTTCAGAACACTGCGATTGAGCGGTTCCGTCGGTCACGACGGATGGCGCGCTATCTTTCGCATGCGGTGTTGCTTGAAGAAGGTGGCATTTCCGTCTTTGTGCGCTCGGCCATGGTGATGTTGTCGATCGGGTTCCTGGCGCTGATTGCCTGGGCGGCAACCACTCAGATCAAGGAAACCGCAATTACCTTTGGTCAGGTCATGCCGACCAGTGCGGTCAACAAGATCCAGCATCTTGAAGGCGGCATTATCGAGCAGATCATGGTGCGCGATGGTGATCTTGTCGAAAAAGGGCAGGTTCTTATTCGTCTGAAGGCCGATGGCGCGCAGGCAGAACTTATTCAGACGGAAACCAAGCTTGGTAATTTGCAGCTTAAATCCGAGCGTTATCGCGCGCTGGCCGAGGGGCGGGAGCCCGACTTCACAAAGCTTATGGCGCAATATCCGGAACTTGCGCAAAATCAGCAGGAAATCTATTCGATCCAGACCGAGCTTGACGCCAACCAAAGCGAAATTCTGCAGGTCCAGATCAAGGAACGTAATGCCGAGCTCGCCCAGCTGAGCGAACAGGAAGCGACCCTTCGCAAATCGGTCGATCTGCTGAGCCAGGAAGTGACCATGCGTCGGTCCCTCTATGAGCAGGGGCTGAATTCCAAGGTATTGTTCCTGAATATCCAGCGTGAATTGAACGAAGCACAGGGCAACCTTTCCGGTGTGGTTGCGGAAAAGGCACGCGCACGCGAAACCATTGCCGAAGCCAATTTGCGCCTGAATGAGCTTGAAAAAACCCAGCGTGAGGAAGCAATTACCGAGCTTGGCCGTTTGGGCGGTGAAATTGCCCAGACCCGTGAAGCACTGCGTAAAACGCGTGATCGCGTCACGCGCCTCGAAATCACCGCGCCGACGCGCGGCTATATCAAGGGGCTGCAATTCACGACGATTGGCGGGGTGATTGCGCCTGCTCAGGTCGTGATGGAGCTGGTGCCGGTTGATGATGTTCTGATTGCCGAGACCCGTATCTCAACAGAGGATATCGGCCATGTTCACCTTGGTCAGCCGGTGACGGTCAAGGTCAGTGCGTTCGACTTTATACGATATGGTGGTATTTCCGGCGAATTGGTATCGATTTCTGCCTCTACTTTTGTAGACGAGGAAGGCCAACCGTATTATAAAGGCAAGGTTGCGTTACATGACGACTCTGTTGGCGAGGGCGCAACTGCTCAACGGATCATACCCGGAATGACGGTCCAGGCGGACATTCAAACCGGGGAGCGGACATTGCTTCAGTATCTTCTGAAACCGGTATATGTCTCGCTTGATCAAGCCTTTACGGAACGATGAGCATCATAATGGTCCCGCTGGAAATGACTGGTCATTTCTACTGCCTGGCCGCACAAATCCCTGGTTGAACTCAGGGAATCTATACTAATGTATAGAAGTGTGGGCTGGGGTATACTCATCTCATACTTCTCGGAGAGTGGGTTTAATGGCGGACGATCCTCGCGATACTGAAAATTCTCGCGGCGAAGGTAATGGCGACTTCAACAATGAAGAAGCGCCAAACGATCTTCAACGCGCGGACGGTCAGGAAAACGAAAACGAAGAGCTGGTCGAGCTCCATGACGATCAGGGCGATTCGGGTACCCCGCCGGAGCAGGAGCTGGGCTCTGTCCATTATGGCAACCAGGCCTTCAACCCGCAGGCAGAAGAGCAACAGGCTTTTCGTCGCCAGAACGCCGCGTCCCAACGCGAGGAACGCAGCCAGGCTGAAGAAGCCACCGAACAGCAAACCATTGCCCAAAACGAAGCCGCCGAGATCGAAAATGAGATCAATACCGGCGCGGACGAATTCGATTCGACCGATGGCAGCAGCGGTAATGACGATATTTCTCTAAAATCTGATCCGAGCACCGTAGAGCTCCCCGACGTTCAGCTTTCGACGAACGACACCAATGCGTTGCGCGGTGGTGACGAGAATGGGCCGGAAGAACGCGAGGCCCTCGAACCCGACTTTGTTCCAACCGCTGTCGAAGAAGCCATGGAGCTTCAGGAAGAAGTCGTTGAGGAAGTAGAGGAAGTCGAAGAAGAAGTCGCGGTCGAAGAGGTTGAGGAAGTCGTTGAAGTTCCCAAGGTTGCCAATGCGCCGCAGCTTTCTGCTGGCGATGTAACCGGATCGGAAGACGGTGCGATTTCGCTTAATGTGTCGGCATCGCTCAATGATCTTGATGGCGGCAGTGAAACGCTTTCCATCGTGATTTCCGGGGTGCCCGATGGCGCGACCTTGTCGGCAGGTACCAACAACGGCAGTGGTTCCTGGACGTTGACGCCCGGGCAGTTGTCCGGTCTCACCATCACGCCACCAGAAAACTATAGCGGCAGCTTCAACCTCAGCGTGACCGCGACCAGCCGCGAGGCAAATGGCAGTACCGCAACCAGCAGCTCAAGTTTCGCAGTCGAGGTCGAAGGTGTTGCTGATGGTGCAACGCTTGATGTTTCCGACGCCAGTGGCTCGGAAGACAGTGCCATTGCGCTCGATATCGATACCGAACTGCTTGATGACAGCGAAAGCCTCTCGATCACCATCGAAGGTGTGCCGGACGGTGCAACGCTTTCGGCCGGTACAGATAACGGTGATGGCACCTGGACGCTAACGCCTGATCAGCTCGAAGGTCTGACCATTAGACCTGCCGATGATTTCAGCGGCGAAATCGACCTGACCGTTCTGGTCTCCACCACGGATGGTGACGACACCGCTGTTGTGATGGAAGAGATCAAAGTTGATGTTGAGGGTGTGGCGGATACTCCGACTTTGGATGTTGCTGACGCATCTGGCTCTGAAGATAGCGCGATTGTACTTGATATTGATGCAGGTCTCACAGATTCCAGCGAGACGCTGACCATCACCATCTCTGGCGTTCCGGATGGTGCTGAGCTGTCAGCTGGTACCGATAATGGCGATGGCACCTGGACCTTGAGCTCGGATGATCTCGAAGGCCTGACCGTCACCCCGGCTGATGACTTCAGTGGTTCGTTTGATCTGAGTGTTAGTGCCCAGTCTGCGGATGGCGAAGACGTCGCGACCACGACCGGCAGCATCACGGTTGATGTTGCTGGCGTTGGCGATGCTCCTACGCTCGATGTTGCTCACGCTTCCGGCTCGGAAGACAGCGCTATTGCGCTGGATATCGATGCAGGTCTGACAGATTCCAGTGAGACACTGACGATCACGATCTCCGGAGTTCCGGATGGAGCGGAACTGTCTGCGGGTACCGATAATGGTGACGGCACCTGGACGCTGAGCTCAAGTGACCTTGAAGGTCTGACGATTACACCGGCCGATGACTTCTCTGGCAGCTTTGATCTGAGCGTCACCGCCCAGTCTGCGGATGGCGAAGACGTCGCGACGACCACTGGTTCGATTGCGGTTGATGTTGCCGGTGTTGCTGATGCGCCAACGCTTGATGTCGCCGATGCTTCGGGTTCGGAAGACAGTGCGATTGCGCTTGATATTGATGCAGGCCTTACAGATTCCAGCGAGAAGCTGACGATCACGATCTCCGGAGTTCCGGATGGAGCGGAACTGTCTGCGGGTACCGACAATGGTGATGGCACCTGGACTTTGAGTTCGGCTGACCTTGACGGTCTGACGATCACACCTGCTGATGACTTCAGTGGTTCGTTCGACTTGAGCGTTACCGCCCAGTCTGCGGATGGTGAAGACGTTGCGACCAAGACCGGTTCGATCACGGTTGATGTTGACGGTGTTGCGGATGCGCCGACGCTTGATGTTGCTGATGCTTCGGGCTCCGAAATTCCGCGATTGCTCTGGATATTGATGCTGGCCTTACAGATTCCAGCGAGACGCTTACCATCACGATCTCCGGTGTTCCGGATGGTGCGGAACTGTCGGCTGGTACGGATAATGGTGACGGCACCTGGACACTGTCGTCTTCTGACCTTGAAGGTCTGACGATCACGCCAGCGGATGACTTCAGTGGTTCATTTGATCTGAGCGTTAGTGCCCAGTCTGCGGATGGCGAAGACGTTGCGACCACGACGGGCTCAATAACGGTTGATGTTGCCGGTGTTGCCGATGTGCCAACGCTCGACGTTGCCGATGCTTCGGGCTCCGAAGACAGTGCGATTGCTCTGGATATCGATGCCGGCCTTACCGACAGCTCTGAAGTTCTGACGATCACGATCTCTGGTGTTCCGGATGGAGCAGAACTCTCTGCCGGTACCGACAATGGTGATGGCACCTGGACGCTTTCGTCTTCTGATCTCGAAGGTCTGACGATCACCCCGGCGGATGATTACAGCGGATCGTTCGACTTGAGCGTTGCCGCCCAGTCAGCTGATGGTGAAGACGTTGCTACCACCACCGGTTCGATCACCGTGGATGTTGCGGGTGTAGCTGACGCACCGACTTTGGATGTTGCTGATGCTTCCGGTTCCGAAGATGCAGCGATTGCACTTGATATCGACGCAGGCCTAACGGATTCCAGCGAGACACTGACGATCACGATCTCCGGCGTTCCGGATGGTGCGGAACTGTCTGCCGGTACGGACAATGGTGACGGTACCTGGACTCTGTCGTCCTCTGACCTCGAAGGTCTGACGATTACCTCGGCTGATGACTTCTCTGGCAGCTTCGATCTAGGTGTTACTGCGACCTCCGCAGATGGCGAGGATGTCGCAACCACGACCGGTTCGATCACGGTTGATGTTGCTGGTGTTGCTGATGCCCCGACTTTGGATGTTGCAGACGCTTCGGGTTCCGAAGACAGTGCGATTGCACTCAACATCGATACCGGTCTGACAGATTCCAGTGAGACGCTGACGATTACCATCTCCGGCGTGCCGGATGGGGCGGAACTGTCGGCCGGTACCGATAATGGTGACGGCATCTGGACACTGTCGTCCTCTGACCTTGAAGGTCTGACGATTACGCCGGCTGACGACTTCTCTGGCAGCTTCGATCTTGGTGTTACCGCGACTTCGGCAGATGGCGAAGACGTTGCAACCACCACGGGCAGCATCACGGTTGATGTGGCGGGTGTTGCCGACGCTCCGACTTTGGATGTCGCAAATGCTTCTGGCTCCGAAGACTTAGCCATCTCGCTTGATATTGATGCGGGACTTACCGACAGTTCCGAAGTTCTGACGATCACTATCTCCGGCGTTCCGGATGGTGCAGAGCTTTCTGCTGGTACGGATAATGGTGACGGCACCTGGACGCTGTCGTCCTCTGATCTCGAAGGTCTGACGATCACGCCTGCTGATGACTTCAGCGGATCGTTCGACTTGAGCGTTACCGCCCAGTCTGCGGATGGCGAGGACGTGGCAACCACCACCGGTTCGATCACGGTTGACGTTGCCGGTGTTGCCGATGCGCCGACGCTTGATGTTGCAGATGCTTCGGGTTCCGAAGACAGCGCAATCGCGCTTGATATTGATGCGAGTTTGACGGACAGCTCTGAAGTTCTGACGATCACGATCTCGGGCGTTCCGGACGGTGCCGAGCTTTCGGCTGGTACCGACAATGGCGACGGCACCTGGACTTTGAGCTCGGATGACCTCGAAGGTCTCACCATCACCCCTGCCGATGACTTCAGCGGTTCGTTTGATCTGAGCGTTACCGCCCAGTCCGCTGATGGCGAGGACGTCGCAACCACCACGGGCAGCATTACTGTTGATGTGGCTGGCGTTGCCGATGCACCAACGCTTGATGTTGCCGATGCTTCGGGTTCCGAAGATTCAGCCATCGCACTGAACATCGATGCCGGCCTTACCGACAGTTCCGAAGTTCTGACGATCACCATCTCCGGTGTTCCGGACGGTGCTGAACTGTCTGCGGGTACCGACAATGGTGATGGCACGTGGACCCTTTCGTCCTCTGACCTTGAAGGTCTGACGATCACGCCTGCCGATGACTTCTCTGGCAGCTTTGATCTTGGTGTCACTGCGACCTCTGCCGATGGCGAGGATATTGCGACCACGACGGGCAGCATTACAGTCGATGTCGCAGGCGTTGCAGACGCCCCGACTTTGGATGTCTCTGACGCTTCGGGTTCCGAAGACAGCGCGATTGCTCTTGATATCGATGCAGGCCTTACCGACAGTTCTGAAGTTTTGACGATCACCATCTCGGGTGTTCCGGATGGCGCGGAACTGTCTGCTGGTACCGATAATGGTGACGGTACCTGGACCCTGTCGTCTTCTGGCCTTGAAGGTCTGACGATTACTCCAGCTGATGACTTCTCTGGCAGCTTCGATCTTGGTGTGACAGCGACCTCCGCAGATGGCGAGGACGTTGCGACGACCACCGGATCGATCACGGTTGATGTTGCCGGTGTCGCCGATGCGCCGACACTCGATGTCGCGGATGCTTCGGGTTCGGAAGATAGTGCAATCGCTCTTAACATCGACGCAGGTCTTACGGATTCCAGTGAGACGCTGACCATCACGATCTCGGGCGTGCCGGATGGGGCAGAGCTGTCTGCCGGTACGGACAATGGTGATGGCACCTGGACGCTTTCGTCTTCTGACCTTGAAGGTCTGACCATTACCCCTGCTGATGACTTCAGCGGTTCGTTCGACTTGAGCGTGACCGCTCAGTCGGCTGATGGTGAAGATATCGCGACCACGACGGGCAGTATTACTGTTGATGTAGCTGGTGTTGCAGACGCGCCGACACTTGATGTTGCCGATGCCTCTGGCTCCGAAGACTCAGCCATCGCACTTGATATCGATGCCGGTCTTACTGACAGCTCGGAAGTTCTGACGATCACGATCTCTGGTGTGCCGGACGGTGCAGAACTGTCTGCCGGTACCGATAATGGTGACGGCACCTGGACGCTGTCATCGTCTGACCTTGAAGGTCTGACGATCACGCCTGCCGATGACTTCAGCGGTTCATTTGACCTGAGCGTTACCGCCCAGTCTGCGGATGGGGAAGACATTGCGACCACCACCGGTTCGATCACGGTCGATGTTGCCGGTGTAGCTGACGCGCCGACTTTGGATGTTGCTGATGCTTCGGGCTCCGAAGATTCAGCTATCGCTCTCGATATCGACGCAAGTCTGACGGATTCCAGCGAGACGCTGACCATCACGATCTCCGGTGTTCCGGATGGTGCCGAACTGTCTGCGGGTACGGATAACGGTGACGGCACCTGGACGCTTTCGTCTTCTGACCTTGAAGGTCTGACCATTACCCCGGCTGATGATTACAGCGGTTCGTTTGATCTGAGCGTCACCGTTCAGTCAGCGGATGGCGAAGACGTTGCGACCACGACGGGCAGTATCACCGTTGATGTTGCTGGTGTTGCTGACGCACCGACACTTGACGTTGCCGATGCTTCGGGTTCGGAAGATTTAGCCATTGCTCTGGATATTGATGCCGGCCTTACCGACAGCTCCGAAGTTCTGACGATCACCATCTCCGGCGTGCCGGACGGTGCGGAACTGTCAGCCGGTACTGATAACGGTGATGGCACCTGGACGTTGTCGTCTTCTGACCTTGAAGGTCTGACGATTACACCGGCTGATGATTATAGCGGTTCGTTTGATCTCGGCGTCACTGCTGAGTTTGCAGATGGTGAAGACGTTGCAACCACCACCGGTTCGATCACGGTCGATGTGGCTGGTGTTGCTGACGCGCCGACACTTGATGTTGCTGACGCTTCGGGTTCCGAAGACAGTGCCATCGCACTGGACATCGATGCCGGTCTTACTGACAGCTCGGAAGTTCTGACGATCACGATCTCTGGTGTGCCGGACGGTGCAGAACTGTCTGCCGGTACCGATAATGGTGACGGCACCTGGACGCTGTCATCGTCTGACCTTGAAGGTCTGACGATCACGCCTGCCGATGACTTCAGCGGTTCGTTTGATCTCGGCGTCACAGCGACCTCTGCGGATGGCGAAGACGTTGCGACCACGACGGGCAGTATCACCGTTGATGTTGCTGGTGTTGCTGACGCACCGACACTTGACGTTGCCGATGCTTCGGGTTCGGAAGATTTAGCCATTGCTCTGGATATTGATGCCGGCCTTACCGACAGCTCCGAAGTTCTGACGATCACCATCTCCGGCGTGCCGGACGGTGCGGAACTGTCAGCCGGTACTGATAACGGTGATGGCACCTGGACGTTGTCGTCTTCTGACCTTGAAGGTCTGACGATTACACCGGCTGATGATTATAGCGGTTCGTTTGATCTCGGCGTCACAGCGACCTCTGCGGATGGCGAAGACGTTGCGACCACCACCGGTTCGATCACTGTTGACGTTGCCGGTGTGGCTGACGCACCGACATTGGATGTTGCTGACGCTTCGGGTTCCGAAGACAGTGCCATCGCACTTGATATCGATGCCGGTCTTACTGACAGCTCGGAAGTTCTGACGATCACGATCTCTGGTGTGCCGGACGGTGCAGAACTGTCTGCCGGTACCGATAATGGTGACGGCACCTGGACGCTGTCATCGTCTGACCTTGAAGGTCTGACGATCACGCCTGCCGATGACTTCAGCGGTTCATTTGACCTGAGCGTTACCGCCCAGTCTGCGGATGGGGAAGACATTGCGACCACCACCGGTTCGATCTCGGTCGATGTTGCCGGTGTAGCTGACGCGCCGACTTTGGATGTCGCTGATGCTTCGGGTTCCGAAGATTTAGCGATTGCTCTGGATATCGATGCTGGCCTTACCGACAGCTCTGAAGTTCTGACGATCACGATCTCCGGTGTTCCGGATGGTGCCGAGCTCTCTGCCGGTACGGATAATGGTGACGGTACTTGGACCCTGTCGTCCTCTGATTTCGAAGGTCTGACCATCACCCCTGCTGATGACTTCAGCGGTTCGTTCGACTTGAGCGTGACCGCTCAGTCGGCTGATGGTGAAGATATCGCGACCACGACGGGCAGTATTACTGTTGATGTAGCTGGTGTTGCAGACGCGCCGACGCTTGATGTGGCGGATGCTTCGGGCTCCGAAGACTCTGCAACCGCTCTGAATATTGATGCAGGTCTTACCGACAGCTCTGAAGTTCTGACGATCACCATCTCGGGCGTTCCGGACGGTGCAGAGCTGTCTGCAGGTACCGACAATGGTGATGGCACCTGGACGTTGTCGTCTTCTGACCTTGAAGGTCTGACGATTACACCGGCTGATGATTATAGCGGTTCGTTTGATCTCGGCGTCACAGCGACCTCTGCGGATGGCGAAGACGTTGCGACCACCACCGGTTCGATCACGGTCGATGTGGCTGGTGTTGCTGACGCGCCGACACTTGATGTTGCCGATGCCTCTGGCTCCGAAGACTTAGCCATCGCACTTGATATCGATGCCGGTCTTACTGACAGCTCGGAAGTTCTGACGATCACGATCTCTGGTGTGCCGGACGGTGCAGAACTGTCTGCCGGTACCGATAATGGTGACGGCACCTGGACGCTGTCATCGTCTGACCTTGAAGGTCTGACGATCACGCCTGCCGATGACTTCAGCGGTTCATTTGACCTGAGCGTTACCGCCCAGTCTGCGGATGGGGAAGACATTGCGACCACCACCGGTTCGATCACGGTCGATGTTGCCGGTGTAGCTGACGCGCCGACTTTGGATGTTGCTGATGCTTCGGGCTCCGAAGATTTAGCTATCGCTCTCGATATCGACGCAAGTCTGACGGATTCCAGCGAGACGCTGACCATCACGATCTCCGGTGTTCCGGATGGTGCCGAACTGTCTGCGGGTACGGATAACGGTGACGGCACCTGGACGCTTTCGTCTTCTGACCTTGAAGGTCTGACCATTACCCCGGCTGATGATTACAGCGGTTCGTTTGATCTGAGCGTCACCGTTCAGTCAGCGGATGGCGAAGACGTTGCGACCACGACGGGCAGTATCACCGTTGATGTTGCTGGTGTTGCTGACGCACCGACACTTGACGTTGCCGATGCTTCGGGTTCGGAAGATTTAGCCATTGCTCTGGATATTGATGCCGGCCTTACCGACAGCTCCGAAGTTCTGACGATCACCATCTCCGGCGTTCCGAACGGTGCAGAACTGTCGGCGGGTACTGATAATGGTGATGGCACCTGGACACTGTCGTCCTCTGACCTTGAAGGTCTGACGATCACGCCTGCGGATGACTTCTCTGGCAGCTTTGATCTTGGTGTTACCGCGACCTCCGCAGATGGCGAAGACGTTGCGACCACCACCGGCTCAATCACGGTTGACGTAGCCGGTGTCGCTGATGTGCCGACGCTTGATGTTGCCGATGCTTCGGGTTCGGAAGACAGTGCCATTGCACTGGACATCGATGCAGGTCTTACCGACAGCTCTGAAGTTCTGACGATCACCATCTCCGGTGTGCCGGACGGTGCAGAACTGTCTGCGGGTACCGATAATGGTGATGGCACCTGGTCTCTGACTTCCGATGATCTTGAAGGGCTGACTGTAACGCCGCCGACGGATTACAGCGGAAGCTTCGATCTGGAAATCACGGCAAGCACGCAAGACGGTGTCGACATTGCCACCGTTACCGATACGGTCATGGTCAATGTCATTGGTGAAGCAGACCTGCCGACGCTTGAAGTGTCTGACGCATCGGGATCGGAAGACTCAGCCATTGCTCTTGATATTGATGCGGGTCTGACGGACAGCTCTGAAATTCTGACGATTACCATCTCTGGTGTTCCAGATGGGGCAGAACTCTCTGCCGGTACGGATAATGGTGACGGTACCTGGACACTGTCATCCTCCGACCTCGAAGGTCTGACGATTACGCCTGCTGATGACTATAGCGGATCGTTTGATCTAAGCGTTTCGGTTACTTCGACCGATGGTGCGGATACTGCGACGGTTACTGACACCATCACGGTTGATGTTGCCGGTGTCGCAGATGTTCCGACGCTTGATGTGGCTGATGCATCTGGCAGTGAAGAGGGCGATATTGCGCTGAGCATAGATGCCGGTCTGACCGATGCGTCCGAAGTTCTGTCGATCACCATTTCTGGTGTACCGGACGGTGCGACGCTGTCGGCTGGTACGGATAACGGTGATGGTACCTGGACGCTGAGTTCGGCTGATCTCGAAGGTCTGATGATCACACCTGCTGATGATTACAGCGGTTCGTTTGATCTAAGTGTTTCGGTTACTTCGACCGATGGTGAGGATACCGCAACCGTTACCGATACTCTGACGGTTGATGTCGCGGGCGTTGCTGACGCGCCGACGCTAGATGTGTCTGATGCATCTGGCAGTGAAGAGGGCGAGATTGCGCTTAGCATAGATGCCGGTCTGACTGATGCGTCCGAGGTTCTGTCGATCACGATCTCTGGCGTGCCGGATGGTGCGACGCTGTCGGCTGGTACCGATAATGGTGATGGCACCTGGACCCTGTCTGCAGACGACCTTGAGGGGCTGACGATTACGCCTGCGGATGATTACAGCGGTTCGTTTGATCTAAGCGTTTCGGTCACGTCGACCGATGGTGAGGATACCGCAACTGTTACAGATACTCTGACGGTTGATGTCGCGGGCGTTGCTGACGCGCCGACGCTTGATGTTGCAGATGCATCTGGCAGTGAAGAGGGCGAGATTGCGCTTAGCATTGACGCGGGTCTGACCGATGCCTCCGAGGTTCTGTCGATCACGATCTCTGGTGTACCGGATGGCGCGACGCTATCTTCTGGTACGGATAATGGCGACGGCACCTGGACACTGTCGTCTTCTGACCTCGAAGGTCTGACGATTACGCCTGCAGACGACTATAGCGGTTCGTTTGATCTGAGCGTTTCGGTTACTTCGACCGATGGTGAGGACACGGCGACGGTTTCGGAAACCATCACGGTGGATGTGGCCGGTGTTGCGGATGCACCGACGCTGGATGTGAGTGATGCTTCTGGCAATGAAGATACCGACATCGCACTTGATATTGATGCGGGTCTTACGGATGCGTCCGAGGTTCTCAGCATCACGATCAGCGGTGTGCCCGATGGTGCTGAACTGTCGGCTGGTACCGATAATGGCGACGGTACCTGGACATTGTCGGTTGCGGATCTTGAAGGTCTGACAATTCGGGCGGACGAGGATTACAGCGGATCGTTTGATCTGGGCATTACCGTGACCTCGACCGATGGCACGGATACCAGCAGCGTTTCTGATACCATCACGGTGGATGTCGCAGGGGTTGCTGATACGCCGTATCTTGATGTTACGGATGCGAGCGGTGATGAGGGCAGCAGTGTTGCCCTTGATATCGACGCCGCTGTCACCGATTCGAGTGAAACCATGACGGTGACCATTTCTGGCGTTCCGAATGGCGCGACCTTGTCGGCCGGGACGAATAATGGGGATGGTACCTGGACGCTAAGTGCTGCCCAGCTGGTCGGTCTGACCATTGCCGCGGCAAGTGATTATTCCGGCACGTTTGAGCTGACCGTATCGGTTCAGTCCCAGGACGGCGATGACACCGCAACCACAACGGCGATCCTTGAAGTCACGATGGAAGAAGTGGCCGCAGGCGATGAAACCCTGTGGGGCACGGAAAACAACGATGTCCTTGAAACCGGGGCAGGCAACGACACGATCGGCGCCGGTGGTGGTCATGACACGATTTCGTCGGGTGATGGGAATGACACCATCTGGGGCGGCGAAGGCAATGATGTGATCTATGCCGGTGACGGTGATAACTCCATCACCGGTGACGGTGGCAATGACTATATTGAAGCCGGATCAGGCAACGACACCATTCATGGTGGCGAGGGTACCAACACCATCTATGGCGGTGCGGGTAGCAACTACATCACCGGCGGCAGCGGCAATGACACCATCTATGCCAGCGACGGTGACAACATCATCTATGCCAATGAAGGCAACAACCATATCCAGACCGGATCGGGTGATGACAGCCTGTATGCCGGGTCTGGCGATGACACGATCCTGGGCGGTGATGGCGACAACTATGTCAGTGCCGGTGAAGGCAAAAACTATGTCGTGACCGGAACAGGCAATGACAACATCACCGCAGGCAGCAGTGATGACCAGATCAGTGCCGGTGACGGGAACAACAATATCAGTGCTGGCGAGGGTAAGAACACGATCTGGAGCGGGTCGGGTGATGACTCGATCAGTGTCGGTTCAGGCGATGACATCATTTCCGCCGGTGACGGCAACAACACGGTCAATGTTGGTGGCGGTCGTAACTATATCGACACGGGCAGTGGCAATGACACCATCACTGCAGGCAGCGACAACGATACCGTGTCGTCGGGTACCGGGAATGACAATATCGACGTTGATGGCGGCAAGAACACTGTCTGGGGTGGGGAAGGTAACGACTCCGTCCATGGCGGTTACGGAGATGACACCTTCTATGGCGGGGATGGCAATGACATTCTTAATGCCGATGGTGGTGACAACTATTTCGACGGTGGGGCGGATAACGATACCCTGACCGGCGGATGGGGCAAGGACACCTTCTATGGCGGTTCTGGCAACGACACGCTTGATAGCGGAGGCAGCGACGACAAGCTTTATGGCGAAGAGGGTGATGACACCCTTTATGGCGGCGCAGGCAAGGACACGCTAAGCGGTGGTGAAGGTAATGACCTGCTATATGGCGGGGATGATGACGACACGCTAATGGGCGGTATCGGTGACGATACGCTTTATGGCGGCGGTGGTTCGGATCTGTTCATCTTTAATATGGGTGAGGGCAGCGACCATGTTGATGGCGGTGCCAACGGCTGGACCACGGATACGATCGAGCTGAATGGCTATAATGGCGGCAAGCTCGACTCGAGTGACTGGACCCTTGTCCTTGATGAGGGCGAAGTCACGAAAAGCAAGGGGCACTCCCTTGAACTGTCCACCGATTCGTCGGGAACGATCGTATTTTCGGACGGTTCCGAGTTGACATTCTCCAATGTCGAACGTATCGAGTGGTGACGAATTCGCATTTCGGGTGCCGTCGGGACAAAATCCCGGCGGCATTGCCGGTTTTCTGGGGGTAATCACCTTGTCACGAGTTGACAGCTCTGGTGTGAAGCCCTATACAGCGGACCTCGAATTTTATCGGATTACCTTATTTAGAACGGAGTAAGTGCAGTGAAGCGCACCTACCAGCCAAGCAAACTCGTACGGAAACGCCGCCACGGCTTCCGTTCCCGCAGCGCGACCGTCGGTGGCCGCCGTGTGCTGACCGCACGCCGCGCCAAGGGCCGCAAGCGTCTGTCGGCCTAATGTTGTGACCATTTCGGTGGAACGCCTTAAAAAGCGTGCGGAATTCCTCCGTGTTGCGGGCACCCGCCGAAAATGGGTTACACAGGGATTGATCCTTCAGGGCGCCCCGCGCCCCGGGATCAAACCGAATACAGAATACGCCGGTGAAGATCGACTCGCCCGAGTCGGGTTTACCGTCACCAAAAAGGTGGGAAAGGCCGTCGTCCGCAATCGCGTTCGGCGGCGTTTGCGTGCTGTGGCAGAGCAATTGATGAGCGAACTCGCATTGCCCGGTTGGGACTATGTCGTGATCGGTCGTGCCCAAACCATTGATCGGCCTTTTGGAAAGCTGATTGATGATATGCGTTTTGCCCTGCGTCGGGTCCCTGATGCCAAGCCGTCTGCACCTGAGGCGCGCCGTCCCCGTAAAGGACGCGGTGCCAACCAGTCAGGCGGTTCGACGAAGGCAGGAGGTCAGGCGAAATGACCTTACCTAGTCCAGCACCCGGTCCCCTTGCCCGTCTTCTTCAAATCGCAGTTCGCGGTTACCAGCTCTTTTTATCGCCTTATATCGGGTGGTCATGCCGCTATCAGCCGACCTGTTCGGCTTTCATGATGGAAGCATTAGCCCGTCATGGGGCAATAAAAGGCGGCTGGATGGGAATTAAACGGATAATGCGTTGCCATCCATGGGGTGGTCATGGTTATGATCCCGTGCCCGGATGTGGCTGCGAACAAAACAAAGCGTCGTCGGATGGTGAAAACCGGTCCCCGGCGCTTTCGTCATGTAAATAGAATATGCGGTCGGCAAAGCTGGCTGAAAAAAGCGGAAAGAGGCGATGAACGAACAACGTAACCTGTGGGTAGCAATTGCATCGGCAGTTGTGATTCTTATCGGGTGGCAATTCTTCTTCGCGCCCGAACCTGATATGCAGGTTCGTGAAGCGCAAGTTCGTGAACAGCTTGATGCAAACGGCACCAACACGCCGCAGGTATCAACCGGACCGAGTGTTCCGGGTGGGCAGCCAGCTGTCCCGACTGTTAAGCGTGAAGATGCGTTGGCGAAATCGCCGCGTATCGCGATTGATACCCCGCGCATCGAAGGTTCGATTCGTCTTGTTGGTGGTGTGATCGACGATATCCAGCTGCAGGATTATCGTGAAACCGAAGAACCTGACAGCCCGCTGATCCATGTTCTGAACCCGACCGGCAGCAATGATGCGTATTTCGCAGAATTCGGCTGGGTTGGTGCAGACAAGTCGCTGAGCGTTCCAAACAGCGACACCCAGTGGACCGCAAGTGCCGACACCCTGACCCCGGACAGCCCGATTACGTTGAGCTGGGATAACGGTGCGGGCCTTACCTTCAAACGTGAAATCTCGATTGATGAGAACTATCTGTTCACCGTCAACCAGTCGGTCGAAAACAACAGCGGTGGCGACGTTACCCTGTATCCGTACGGTTTGATTTCGCGCAAGAACAAGCCGCAGACCGCTGGTTTCTACATCCTGCATGAAGGTCCGCTTGGCGTGATCGACGGCACCCTGACCGAGATCGACTATGACGATCTTGCTGATGATGGTGCAGTTGAAAAGAAAACCACCGGCGGCTGGCTTGGCATTACCGACAAATATTGGCTGGTTGCGCTGGCGCCGTCTGCGGACGAAGAGCTGACCACGCGCTTTAGCCACCATGTTGCTGAAAACGCCGACAAATACCAGACCGACTATCTGGGCGCTGCGCGTACCATTGCCAATGGTAGCGAAGGCAAAGCCGAGACCCGTCTGTTTGCCGGTGCAAAAGAAGTTACCCTTCTTGATACTTATGCCGAAGATTACGGCATCAAGAACTTCGATCTCGCGATCGACTTTGGCTGGTTCTACTTCCTGACCAAACCGTTCTTCCTGTTCCTGCAGTATCTGTATCATCTGGTTGGCAACTTCGGCGTTTCCATCCTGGTCATCACGGTCATCATCAAGGCGATCATGTTCCCGCTTGCGAACAAGTCGTACAAGTCGATGAGCGCGATGAAAAAGCTGCAGCCGCAGATCACCCAGATGCGCGAGCAGTTCAAGGATGATCGTCAGCGTCAGCAGCAGGAAATGATGGCCCTTTACAAGCGTGAGAAGATCAACCCGGCGTCGGGCTGTCTTCCGATCCTTGTTCAGATCCCGGTCTTCTTTGCCCTTTATAAGGTTCTGTTTGTTTCCATTGAAATGCGCCACGCGCCGTTCTTTGGCTGGATTCAGGATCTGTCTGCGCCCGATCCGACCTCGCTGTTCAACCTGTTTGGCCTGATCCCGTGGGATCCGCCGCAGATGCTGATGATCGGTATCTGGCCGTTGATCATGGGTATCACCATGTATCTGCAACAGAAGTTGAACCCGGCGCCGGCTGATCCGACCCAGGCGAAGATCATGATGTTCCTGCCGTTCATCTTTACCTTCATGCTGGCAAGCTTCCCGGCTGGTCTGGTGATCTACTGGGCATGGAACAACCTGCTGTCGATCGCTCAGCAACGTTACATCATGTACAAGATGGGGGTTTAACCCCCCATCTACCCCTTATGGGTTTAATTTCCCCTTGGGGAGAATCCCCGCACAGTCGGGGAAGGAATGACAATGACACAAGAAAACCTGCCGTCGGATACTGCTATTCCGAAGCATGAAGACTCAGTGATCGAAGCCGGGCGGAAGCTTTTTAGCCGCCCGGTTAACTTCGTTCTTGGCGTGGCTCAGCTTGAGCAACTCCCGCCTGAGGAAAAAACCGAGATCTGTTTTGCCGGTCGTTCAAACGTGGGCAAGTCCAGCCTGATCAACGCGATCACGGGCCGCAAGGACATTGCACGTACGTCAAACACGCCCGGTCGCACCCAGCAGCTCAACTATTTTGATCTCGATGGTGCATGCTATGTCGTGGACTTGCCGGGCTATGGCTTTGCCCAGGCGCCAAAGGACATTGTTGATACCTGGCACAATCTGATCAAACAGTATCTGCGTGGGCGCGTAACCCTGCGTCGCGTGTTTGTCCTGATTGATTCCAGACATGGCTTCAAAAAGGCCGATCTTGATATGATGAAGCTGCTTGATGAGTCGGCCGTGCCATATCAGGTTGTGCTGACCAAGTCGGACAAGCTAAAAAAGGGACAGCTTGAAAAACGCATCAAGGAAGTGGTTGAGGCATTGGTGAAACATCCGGCCGCCCTGCCACAGATTTTTGCAACTTCGAGTGAGAAAAATACCGGACTTGCCGAGCTGCGGGCAGAGATTTCGACACTGCTTTAGCATCACTGGGTTCATCGCTTAGATATGGGGAAGTGAGATGAACGAAGAAATCCGTTCTGAAGAAGATCAATCGGAATCCAGCGCCTACCGGACGCTGGCACGTGCCAAAGTTCTTTCCGAGGCTCTTCCCTATATGCGACAATTCAACGGTCAGACGATCGTGATCAAGTACGGCGGACATGCCATGGGTGATCCGGAACTGGCCCGTCTGTTTGCCCAGGACATGGTCCTGCTCAAGCAGGTCGGCATGAACCCGATCGTGGTGCATGGCGGTGGTCCGCAGATTGGCCAGATGCTCAAGCAGCTCAATATCCAGTCTGAATTCGTTGATGGTCTTCGTGTGACCGATCAGCAGACCATCGACGTTGTCGAAATGGTGCTGGCGGGCAAGATCAACAAGGAAATCGTCTCGAACATCAATGCGGCTGGTGGCATTGGTGTCGGCCTGTGTGGCAAGGATGCGCACCTGATTACGGCACGCAAACTGACGCGCACGAAGCGTGACCCGGAAAGCAATATCGAAAAAGTTCTCGATCTCGGCTTTGTTGGTGAACCTGAAAAGGTGAACCCGCATGTGCTTGATTGCTTCATCAATACCGACATTATTCCGGTTATTTCACCGATTGGTGTTGGTGAAGACGGTCAGACATACAATATCAATGCTGACACGGCTGCTGGTGCGATTGCCAAAGCCGTGGGCGCACGTCGCCTTTATATGCTGACGGACGTAAAAGGCATCCTTGATCAGGACAAGAACCTTGTTCGCGATGCCGACACGGACCACATAAATGCAATGATCGCCGATGGTACGATCCAGGGCGGCATGATCCCGAAAACTGAAACCTGCATGGATGCAGTTCAGAACGGGGTTGAGGCCGCTGTGATCGTCGATGGTCGTGCACCACATGCCGTCTTGCTGGAGCTGTTCACCGAGCGCGGTGCTGGAACGATGATCCGAGGGAACTAAAGTCGAGGACGAACCAGTACTTTGGTATAGCTTACTATGACGTATATCTGGCTCCGCGAGATGAATTAGGATATGTTGTGGTCAATTGTTGTGCAGTATATGCATAACTTATTGATTAGACTATTAAAAATAGCTGGAGCAACCGTTGTGCCGACGACGGAAAAACAGGTGACACGCCATTGGGATTACGCCGAAGCGACGCTTAAGGCGCTTCGCGACAGGGGCCTTCGACCTACCCCTGAACTATACCATGTCTGGTTCGTCTATTTCGCCGAAGAGAACCCCGAAATTCTCCGCGTCATCGACGCTGTACAGGCCAGTGGTGATGATCTGGCCGAAGACACGCTTCTTCAGCTTTATTACCGATATATCTTTGACCGCCAGGCGGCGGACTTCCTGCAGCGCGGGATGGAAGATTTCTCAGAACTGGTCGAAAACAGCGACGAGTGCCTGATGACCGCGCGCACCGGTCTGCGCGGTTATGGCGAACTTCTGCAAAAATCGGCCAAGACCCTTAAGAAGCATAAGGAAATTGCGCCGGTCATCGCGGAAATCGCCGAAAAAACCGACGATATGCATCAGACGATTGATAACCTTCATAAGCGTCTTGATAGCTATCTGAACCGGGTTGCCCTTCTGCAGCGTGAGCTGGATGAAACCCGCGAGCGGTCCTACACCGACGGTCTGACACGCGTTTCCAACCGCATGCATTTCGAAGAACAGCTGACGATGCTCGCTGCCGAATATGATAAGTCGGACACGCCGGAACCGTTCTGTGTGATGATGGTCGACCTTGATCAATTCAAGGCGGTCAATGACCGGTTTGGTCACCGGATCGGTGATGAAATTCTGGTTCTGATCGCATCGATGCTGAAAGCCAACATCAAGGGTCGTGACATTGTTGCGCGCTATGGCGGGGATGAATTCGCAATCCTGCTGCCACAGACGCCGTTGGCAGATGCCATGTCACTGGCCCAGGATATGAGCAAGCGCATCGCAGCACGCGAGATCAAGGCAAAGAATTCCGGCACCTCCTATGGTCAGATGACCGTATCGGTCGGCGCTGCTGAATACATTGCCGGCGAAGGTGGTGCGAAGCTGATTGACCGTGCTGATAGCGCGCTTTACCGGGCCAAGAAAGACGGGCGTAACCGCCATTTCGCCGCTGAGTAGGGCGAAATCTACTTTTGATATCAAAATGGCGCTTTGTTTTGCGCGCCTGATGCATGCGAGCCATGACAGCCGCAGACTTGCATTGAAGCGTTCAAAAGCGTATGTAACCAGCGCCCGGCACGGTCATTGATCCTGCCGGGCGTTCCGCACTTGGCGCATTGATTTGATTTGCGCAGGCGGAATGTTTCCCGAACTTGAGATAGATCGCAGAATGCCGAGCATGAAAGAGCCGCGCGTCGTTACATTTGGTTGCCGCCTTAACACCTACGAGTCCGAGGTGATGCGCGACCATGCCAAAAATGCCGGTCTGGATGACGCGATCATCATCAATACCTGTGCGGTCACGACCGAAGCCGAACGTCAGGCGCGTCAAAGCATTCGCCGCCTGCGTCGTGAAAACCCCGATGCCAAGATTTTCGTGACCGGCTGCGCGGTTCAGGTAAACCCGGAAAAATTCGCCAAGATGGGCGAAATCGACCGCATCTTTGGCAACGATGCCAAGATGAAGGCCGAAACGTTCCTGATGCCCGAACATGAACGTGTTGTCGTCAATGACATCATGTCGGTCGAAGAAACTGCAAGCCATCTGGTGTCGGGTTTTGAGGGCCGTGCACGCGCCTTTGTTCAGGTCCAGAATGGCTGCGATCATCGTTGTACCTTCTGCATCATCCCGTTCGGCCGCGGTAATTCACGCAGTGTTCCGATTGGCGAGATCGTAAGCCAGGTGCGTGAACTGGTTGCCAATGGCTATGGCGAAGTGGTTCTGACCGGCGTTGATATCACGTCCTATGGTCACGATCTTCCGGGCCAGCCGACATTGGGCCAGATGTCGCGCCGTCTTCTGGCACAGGTACCGGAACTGCCGCGCCTGCGCATTTCATCGATTGACCCGGTCGAGGTCGACGAAGACCTGTTCCGTCTGATCGAAACCGAACCGCGCCTGATGCCGCACATGCATATCAGCCTGCAGGCAGGTGATGACATGGTGCTGAAACGTATGAAGCGCCGCCATCTGCGTCAGGACGTAATTGATTTCTGCAATAAGGTCCGCGAGCTTCGCCCGGATGTGACCTTTGGGGCGGATATCATTGCCGGCTTCCCGACCGAAACCGACGAGATGGCGGAAAACACCCTTCGCCTTGTTGATGAATGCGGTCTGATTTACCTGCATGTCTTCCCGTATTCTTCGCGCCCGGGAACCCCGGCGGCAAAGATGCCCCAGGTGCCCAAGGACCTGCGCAAGGAACGCGCAGCGGCCCTTCGCGAGGCAGGTGACGTTCAACTGAACACCTTCCTGAAATCACGCATCGGCATGACCGAGAATGTGTTGGTTGAAAAGGAAAATACCGGCCATACGGAGCATTTTGCTCCCGTTCTGCTTGATCGCGTGATAGAAGCGGGCACGATAGCAAAAGCCAAGGTCACCGGCCTTGAAGATGGAAAACTAATTGCGGAGCTTGTGGGATGAGTGAAGAGGGGAAGAAAAGCTGGTTTAGCCGCCTGAAAGACGGGCTAAAACGGTCCTCCTCAAAACTAACCACCGGGATTTCCGACATCTTCACCAAGCGTCGTCTTGATGATGACGCGCTTGAAGAATTCGAAGACCTTCTCATAACATCGGATCTGGGTGTCACGACCGCTGCCAAGCTGAGCGCGGAACTGGCCAAAACCCGTTTCGACAAAGAAGTCGATTCCGCCGAAATCCAGGAATTCATTTCCGAAGAAGTCGCCAAAATCCTTGAGCCGGTGGCAAAGCCGCTGGTGATTGACGCAACCAAGAAGCCCCATGTGGTTCTGGTGGTTGGCGTGAATGGATCGGGTAAAACCACCACGATTGGCAAGCTTGCCAAATCTTACAAGGATCAGGGCCTTAAGGTCATGATGGCGGCAGGCGATACGTTCCGTGCAGCAGCCGTCGAGCAGCTTAAAGTCTGGGGTGAGCGCACCGATTGCCCGGTGATCGCACGCGATACTGGTGCGGATGCGGCGGGTCTTGCCTTTGATGCGATCGATCAGGCCCAGCGCGAAGGCTATGACCTTTTGCTGATTGATACGGCCGGTCGTTTGCAAAACAAGGCGCATCTGATGGATGAGCTTAAAAAGATCGTCCGCGTGATCAAGAAGCGCGATGAAAGCGCACCGCATGACACGCTTTTGGTGCTGGACGCCACCACCGGTCAGAACGCCCATTCACAGGTTGAAACCTTTGGCGAGGCGACCAATGTTTCCGGTCTGATCGTGACCAAGCTTGATGGCACGGCAAAGGGCGGTGTAGTCGTGGCGCTGGCCGAGAAGTTCGGCAAGCCTGTCCATGCGATCGGTGTCGGTGAATTTGCCGAAGATCTGCGTCCGTTCGAAGCCAAATCCTTTGCGCGCAGCCTTGCTGGATTGGCGGACTGATCTGTCTCAAAGCTGAGATGACGCAGAATTAAAAAAGGCAGCCCATCGGGCTGCCTTTGTCGTTTCTAAAGCGCTTTAAGGATGTCGCGAAGTCGCTGATTAAGATCGCTCATCACCCGATCCAATCCACGCATGGGTGTCTTGATATCATCAGGTAACTTATCGACCGGAAGGTCATCGATCTCGGTCGCCAGAAGTCCTGCTCGGTCTTTCAGGCCGTTGGCAAGGCGCTGATCGACATCTTCAAGTAGCCAGCCCATCACACGGTCCCGCAATTCTTCAAGGCTATGCAGGTCCGGATCCGGCGATGCGGACGGGATGCCATGCGGGCGCAGGCCCAATTCAAGCTGGCGGCAAATGTCACGCAGATGACGTATGCCGTCATGGCACAGTGCGCGAAGGTCACTGTTTTGTGCGACGGGAAAGATCGCCTCAAGCCGCAGGGCGAAATCAAGACTATCGCGTAAAATGTCATTGATCCGGGCGCGATGGGGCAGCGGGGCCTGATCGCTGGGCTCCAAACCCTGATCGGTTTGGTCGACAAAACTGTTGGGGGCAAAGACCGGCAAAACACCTGCGCGGATGGTAAATGTTGCCGGCAGTTCGCCAATGATCTCGCCATCGGCCAGAATGGGGGCGCCGTCTTCGCCTTTGACCGTGATGCTGTCGCATTCTATGGTCATGGCATAGGTGCTGTCATCGACCGAGCCAAACAAAAGGCCTGCTGCCACATCAAGGCCGCTTAGGGTATCGACACTGTCGCGGATGGCGAACATATGCAAAAGACCGTCTTCCGGGCTTTTGGTTTCACTCGGGCGCAGGCCGCCGCCAAAGTAACGACCATTGGTGATGGTCAATTGGCGCAGTTTGATGTTCAGGGCGTCTTCATCGCCACATGCAATCGACAGGTCCAGCGGATCCATTTCATGCCAGCTTTGCCAATTGGCAACCGCATAGCTGATTGCGCCCAGGGTACGTTTTAAATCCGGGTTGATGCGTTTGCGCGCATCGGCGGGCACACCGATGCTCGCAGCATTGATAAAGCTGTGATCATTGACGCGACCAACATCGAGCATCCTGATCTGTCCATGAATGGATGCGCGTGCCGCATCGATCAAATCATCGGGCAGGGTAAGGGTGCGGGCAAAATCATTGGCAGTGCCAAGCGGGATCGGGATCAGAACAACCTTATTGTCAATCACCGCATCAAGGATGGCATTGATCGTGCCATCACCGCCGCCAACGGCGACGATATCGCCGGGACTGGTGTGGTTGGTGATCTGATCGCAAATGGCGTCGGGATCATCGCAAAGGGTCAGCTCGGTCTGATACCCGGCATCTTCAAACACTTCGCGCAGCGGCAGTGCCGCATTGTCGCGCCATGCCTCAGGCAATTTTTCCTTGGTCAGAAAAAGACAGACTTTACCGGTCAGATCAGAGCTTTTCACAATGATGGTCCCTTATAAGGAAAGGTAAAAGGAATGGCTCGAAAGCCAGTGCGCATTGCACCAGCTTTCGAGCAAAATGTGGTTATGAAATGGTCGCGCGCAGCATCCAGGCTGCTTCTTCATGCACGCCGATGCGTTCTGTCAGCATGTCGGCGGTTTTGACGTCTTCGACGTCTTCTGCCGCGGCAACACCATCACGGATCAGGCGCGCCATCTTTTCATGGTCTTCAACCAGCTCCTTGACCATGTCATTGGCGGGAAGAAGTTTGGTCTGATCAGAAATGACGGAATTTTCCAGCATTTCCTTAAGCCCGGTTGGTGCCGAGAAGCCAATTGCACGAATGCGTTCTGCCATATCGTCAATTGCGTCATTGAGGTCTTCATATTCCTCCTCGGTCATTTTATGGAGCGAATAGAAGGCCGGACCGACAACGTTCCAGTGAACACCACGAACTTTGGCATAGAGTACATGCGATGAACCAATGATCTGGGTCAGCATCTTGGCCAGTTCGCGACGATCCTTGCGGTCCACGCCGGTTTCGACGGGAAATTCCTTCGCAACGGTCTGCATACTGCTATGTGCCATAAGTAAACTCCTTTGCTTATTACGCGTCCCCGAACATCAATGCGCTTTGATAGCCACATTGTGTTCCGCTTCGTAAGTAGGACGCTTTCCCTGAAAACGCGCATTTTTGGCAAAGGTTCCACGAAATAAAATAACCACAATTGGAACATCTTTTCGCACCAACCGTTGTTCAGGGTAAGCAGCGCACAAGTAATCGTGCCGCTTTCACAAATAAGGAGGTTGTGATGTTGAGCAAGAATGTATTGAAGATTGGTACTGTCCTTATGTCTGTTGGCCTGGTAGCGCCTGCATATGCGGGATCAAGCGATACATCCGGGACAATGGCAACCGACGATGCGATGAAATCTGACACCGACAAGCTCGGTGACAAGATTGCCACCCAATATAACGAAGCCAAGGAGTTTACCTTTGAGCAGAAGGAAGATTTCCTGGCATGGGTTGATGAAAAATCAGACCAGCTTGGCGATCAGTATGACGATGTGTCTGCCCGCGTGAAGCAGGACAGCGCAGAAGCCGTTGACGAGCTGGCAGAAGCCTGGGATAGCGCCAGTGATGATCTGAGCGATGCCATGGCCGACGCCAAGGATGCTTCTGCTGATACGTGGGAAGACGTGAAGGTAAATACGCTTAATGCGCTTGAAGATGCGCAGAAGGCTATCTCGGACAGTCAGTCCGCCGAATAAGACGTCACAACCTGAACTCGGCGACATGACGTCCGAGGATGACAGCCCGCCCGTTATGGGCGGGCTGTTCTTGTCTGGGGATACGAAGCGGAAGGACCGCGATATATGGCGCAGCAAAATCAAAAATCATCATCGGCACTCGTGCGTGGATGGCAATATGCGCAACAGAAACTGTCCAGGCTTGCGGATGGCCGAAAGGGACTTGGCGGGATTTCGGTGGCGTCCTTTTTGGAAACCACGATCATCCCCATTCCGATCGAGGTGATCATTGCACCGATCATGGCCGCATCGCGTGCGCGCGGCTTCATCATCGCAACCGTGACCCTGATTGGCAGCGTTGTCGGTGCAGTTGCCCTGTACCTGTTGGCGTGGGCTGTGTTTGATGATCTGGCACAGCCGCTGATCGACATGACTGGCGGGCAGGAACAGTTTGACGAACTGGAAACCAAGTTTGAGCAGGGCGGCTTTTGGGTGGTCTTTGCCATTAGTATTGCGCCTGTGCCAATGCAAATCGCCGCCTTGGCGGCCGGGGCTGCGTCCTATCCAATCTGGTTGTTCTTGATTGCGATTATTGCGTCGCGCGCGCTTCGTTATTACGGACTGTGGGTGTTGGTTTTGGGATTTGGTGCGGGAATCGCCAAGATATTTGAAGGGCAAAAGCCCGAGCTTGATGGGCAAAATCAATAAAACTGCTCACGTCAGGACGGATGAAAACGAAAAAGGCCCGGCATTTGCCGGGCCTTTTTCGTGGGGAGATAGATTTTTTATTCCGGTTCTACGCGGAAATCAGTGGTGCTTTTGCCTTCGGTATCGGGTTCATCGATGTCCTCGGCAACCAAACCGCGGCGAATGAGTTCGCGAATGGCAGCGGCACGGGTCGGCATACGATGTTCGAAACGCCAGTCATCAATGACCTTCAGCTCTTCGTCATCGAGCATGATCTGGAGTTTTTCTGTTCTCTTCGGGCTTGCCACGTGGGGTTTCCTGTCAATTTCAGAGGGTGTCAAAACCGCCTGAAGCCATTGAAAATCAATGTGTTCAAAAATTTTGGAGTAAGTGACGTTACCGCCATTTCCTCCATAAAACAACTATCTTGCGGAGGTGACATATCTTCGGTCACCTGTGTAAGTAATGTAAAGTAATTATAGTCCGTATATAATGTAAATGAATGAAGTTATCTAGATTGTGTCACATATGTGTTTTGATGTTGTTGTGTATATGCTGTGACTTCACTGTATTGCCTAAGTTAACTATACGATTTTACTTTAAATATTATTTTCATTTGTTACGGTTGGGGCATCCGAACAAGGAGGTTGTGATGTCTGAACAAGTGATGAATGAAATCGAAGACCATGTACCCGCGTTGCGCCGTCACGCATATCGTCTGACCGGCAGCACGGATATGGCGCAGGATCTGGTTCAGGACACCTTGCTTAAGGCGATCAGTAAAAAGGACCAGTTCGAAGAAGGCACGAGTCTGAAGGCCTGGTTGCACCGGATCCTGTTTAATACCTTTATTTCCGGCAAGCGCCGCGAAAAGACACGCGGCCCGCAGGTCGACTGGGATGATCTTGGTGATGTCTATGGTCATGGCAGCAATCAGATGGCCCGTCTGCAACTTCGTGATGCGGACCGTGTGCTTGAAGACCTGCCGGAACAGGAACGCGAAGCCATCATGCTGACCGCGGTTGAAGATGTGTCCTATCAGGATGCTGCTGATCGAATGTCGGTCGAGATCGGAACGGTGAAATCCCGTGTCGGACGGGCGCGCCGCAAGCTGCGTGCGTCTGTTGGTCAAATCGAAGCCCGCGAACATGCATCGCGTTACGTGGCGGAGGCCGCATGATATGAGCCCGGTTCTTGCGATATATGGCAGGGAAGACATTCTCGGCTATGTGCGCGGGACGCTTGATGACGACGAAGAAAAAAAGGAAATAGAAAGTCTGGTCGAAAGCGACCCGCGTGCTGCTGAAATTGTCTGTGGACTGCGTAAAGTGAATTTAGGTGACCATTGGGCATTTGATGATGCGGCGCATCGGCGGCTTAGAAAATTGCAGTCGATTGCGCAAAGCGCAGGCATATTAGCTTAGTTATGCGCTGGCGTCATACAAGGTGCGCGTCAAATAGATTTGACTTAAATGACCAATGGTCATATAAAGATCGATATCAGGGTTGACCGTCTTTTCCCTCAACGTCTAAGGCACCTCCCTGAAATTGCCGAAACCGTCCCCCGGTTTCGGCACTTTTTTTATCTGAATTCCGGATCTGCTTTCCCATCGCGGCCCAAAGATTGCCGTGATCCTGGGCCAAGTTATGAACAGCGCATCAAAACTGTCATTTGGAATTCTTGAAAATAAATCCGACATATAGACCATAACCTTCTGAAACCACCGGGAAAGCGGGCTTTATCGGAATTGGCTTATTTTCGCAAAATCGCGAATTCGCCCTCCGATTGAGAAAGGTCACAAAGTTTTCGGTTGTCAGAAGGCGGGCGGGCGGTGATAAATCTCTCGCTCCAAGGGCTTTTGTTATTGATCGGGCGCGATTTCGCGCACCTGGATCAGATGAAAGAACCCAAACAACAATAACAAAAAGGAGCATCCAATATGGTTTCTGGAGTCCACGGATCGGTACGCGATCTGTTTGAATTTACCGACGCTGACAAGGCACTTGCGCGCATCAAGGATATCTATGCGACCGGTGCCAATGCCGTCCAAGAGGCCTTTGACCGTTTCGGTCAGGGTCAGCAATCTTCCCCTGTGCGCGCCTATTATCCGTATCTCGGTATCGAGGTGCCGCCGGAAAAACTGCATGTCGAAAGTACCCTGTCATTTGGCGCACCGCGCGATCCGGGTGTCTATGGTACGACGCTGACCCGTCCCGACCTGTTTGAAGAATATTATCGTGAGCAGATCGAACTTCTGCTCAAAAACCATGACGTGCCTGTTGTGGTTGGTGTTTCGGACCGTCCGATCCCGTTGCCGTTCCTGGTTGCATCCGCAACCGACAGCATTGGCCCGACCGATATCCGTCCGATGCAGCTGATCTTTGATATGCCCGATCTGGCCCGTACCGATGATGATATCGCCAATGGCGTGCATTATGCTGCGGTTGCCAATAACGGGCCAAAGCCGCTGTCGCTGTTTTCTGGCGAACGTGTGGATTACTCGCTGGCCCGTTTGCGTCATTACACCGCAACCGCGCCCGAGCATTTTCAGAAGTTCGTGCTGTTCACCAACTATCAGCGCTATGTCGACGAGTTCATCGAATTCGCCAAGTCCCAGCTTGAAGACCCCAAAAGCCCCTATGTCGCGTTTGTCGAACCGGGGCCGAAGGTTCATGTGCGTAAAAACGCACCGAAAGCGTGGAAAGAAAGCGGTGAAGCCGTCAAACAGCTGCCACAGATGCCGTCCTATCACCTGATCCGTGAAGACGGTCTGGGTGTGACGCTGGTCAATATCGGTGTTGGTCCGTCAAATGCCAAAACCGCAACCGATCACATCGCGGTTCTGCGTCCGCATTGCTGGCTCATGTTGGGCCACTGTGCCGGTCTTCGTCGTAGCCAGCTTCTGGGCGATTATGTACTGGCCCACGGTTATGTCCGTGATGACCATGTGCTTGATTCCGATCTGCCGCTTTGGATTCCGGTTCCGCCGATTGCCGAAGTTCAGGTCGCCCTTGCAGACTCGGTTGCCAAAATCACCGGTCTTAAGGGCCGCGAGATGAAGGCACGCATGCGCACCGGTACGGTGGCAACGACCGATAACCGTAACTGGGAGCTGCGCTATAGCGAGCTGTTTGGTCGTCTTAACCAGTCACGTGCAATTGCCGTTGATATGGAAAGTGCGACCATTGCCGCGAACGGTTTCCGCTTCCGCGTTCCATATGGCACGCTTTTGTGTGTTTCGGACAAGCCGGTTCATGGCGAGTTGAAGCTGCCGGGCATGGCCAATAACTTCTATCGCCAGCGGATTGGTCAGCATCTTCAGGTGGGTCTTGATACGATCGATACCCTGCGTCAGGAAGTCAACCAGCTCCATTCGCGCAAGTTGCGTTCGCTTGACGAGCCTGCTTTCCGCTAAGCGCTGCTGGTGCCTGCTATCAGGTGTCCAGAAAGTTTGATCTTTTTACCCCTGCCATTGGTTGATCCCGGTGGCAGGGGTTTTGTTATGGTTTGATGACGAATGGTGGCGGGGGGGCTTTGGGCTTTGCCGCTTGGATGCGATTGCGTATGGTCAGGCAAAATCAAAACGCGCCATGTGATCATGGGGATATGACCCGCAATGTCGAACCCGACCGTCGAAAATAAAAAGGGCAGCGATCCCAAATCAGATGCGAATGGTGCGTCTTTGCCTGCTGATGGTGTTGGTCTGTGGCAGGTATTTCTGATCTTCCTGCGTCTTGGTTTGACAAGCTTCGGCGGCCCGGTCGCACATATCAGCTATTTCCGTGAAGAATTCGTCGCGCGCCGCAAATGGCTGAGCGATGCGCGCTATGCCGATCTTGTTGCCCTGTGTCAGTTCGCGCCCGGTCCTGCCAGTTCGCAAGTCGGCATGGGGATTGGCATGGCGCTTGGCGGTATTCGTGGATCGCTTGTGGCATGGCTTGGTTTTACCATGCCCTCGGCCATTGTTTTGGCTGTGCTTGGTATGGCGTTTGTCGGCTTTGACCTTGGCAGTGTTGATGGCGTTATCCGCGGTCTGAAACTTGTGGCGGTTGGGGTGGTTGCCCATGCGCTGCTTGGCATGGCGCGCAGCCTATGTCCTGATGTCCCGCGCGCAGCCATGGCCATTATTGCAGCCATCATCATGATCGCCAGTGATACGGTTCTGGCCCAGTTCGGTGTGATCATTGCCGGGATGATTGCGGGCTTTGTCCTGTTGCGTGGTCAAGCCGCCCCGGACAGCATGGATGGCCATCCGGTACGATCGGCAAAGGGTGCGATCGTTGCCCTTGTGCTGTTCTTTGCGCTTTTGGTGATCCTTCCTATCGCCGCACAGCTTGATGGCACCGGGCTTTTTGCCGTGATCGACGGATTTTATCGCAGTGGTGCGTTGGTATTTGGTGGCGGGCATGTTGTGTTGCCCCTGCTGCAAAATGCGGTTGTCGATCCGGGCTGGGTCGATGCAGATACTTTCCTGGCCGGTTATGGCGCGACACAGGCGGTACCGGGGCCAATCTTTACCTTCGCGGCCTATCTCGGTGCAGCGCTTCATACCGGGGCGGGTGGCACTGGTGTCATGATCAGTGCGGTGACATCACTTGTTACCCTGATCGCGATATTCTTGCCCGCTTGGCTGCTTGTGGTCGGGCTTCTGCCCTTCTGGGATCGCGTGCGTCACGTGCCATCCATGCGCGCCGGACTGATGGGGGTGAATGCCGCCGTTGTCGGATTGCTGGCAGCGGTTCTTTATGACCCGATCTGGACCGGCGCTATTCACGATCTGTTTGATATCGGCTGCGTCATCATTGCCTTTGCCGTTTTGCAATGGCGTGTGGTGCCGGTTTGGGCATTGGTGGGTATTGGCGCGCTTGCAGGCTTTATCGTTGGCCTGATTTAACCGTCTGACGGCTCGACTGCACTGTTATCGGAATTGATGTCATCGCTTGGTGGCATATCATCCGGAACAGTTGGTGCGTCCGGGAAGATATTGTTCAGATCGGCGATGAATTTGCGCAGATCAAATGCGCCACGTTTACGCGTGATGCCAAACCGGACAACCACCAGATCCTTTGATGGAATGATGCTCATCGATTGACCATCATGACCAAGCGCGAAATAGGCATCATCTGGCAATGTCGGTGCATCGGCGCGCGGATTTCCGTCTTCATCGCGTCCGCCAGGCAGATCAAGCCACCAATGCGCACCATAAGTGCCATTCGGGTCACCATCCGCCGGTCGGGTGGAATAGGAAACCCAGCCTTCGGGCAGGAGGCGTTCGCCATTCCAAACACCATCCTGAAGCATGAATTGGCCGATCTTGGCCCAATCGCGCGCGGTGGCATGCATGAAGCTTGAGGCAACGAAATAGCCATCCGGATCGGTTTCGATCACAGCATCATCAATTCCAAGCGGTCGGAACAGCAAATCGGTCGGACGGTTTAAATAGGTTGCGCGCGAACCGCTCAGGTTCCGGATCGCCGCAGACAGCACATTGCTGGCCCCGGAATTATAGCCAAACACTTCGCCAGGCTGATGCTCCAACGGCTTGGCAACCGCATAGCCCGCAGCTGCAGGTTCGATGAACAGCATTTGCACCACATCCGAAAGCGGGTTCCAGTAGCTTTCATCAAAGGCAAGGCCGCTTCTCATGCGCAGCAGATCGTCATAGGTGATGGCCGCGCGCGGATCGTTTGTCTGGGCTTGCCATTCATTGATCAGAACCGGGTCATGGACATCGGGCATCAGGCCTTGATGGCGCATGCGGCCCATCAAAACGTTAAACACGCTTTTGGTCATCGACCAGCCGGGCAGGGGAGTATCGGCATCAATGCCCTCGGCATAGCGTTCGGCAACCACTTTGCCCTGATGCAGGATCACGACCGCACGCGTGCGCCGTTCGGGGATAACGCCCGGCTCATCCATCGCATCAAACAGAATATTGTTAAGCGCGCGACGATCAACATTGGCCGGAAGAGCCGCAGTCAAAAGTGGTTGCGGCGTGATCGGGCGAATGACCGGTGTTGAGTTGCGCAGCAGCGCAATATGCGCCTGATCATCGGCAAGGGTACAGCCAAGATTCGGGCGGTAGACAGCAAACCGTTTTCGGAAGCCGAATGCGTGGGCGCTGACGGTTTGATTGCGCAAATCTACATTGGTGGTGATGAGTGACAGAAGGACGTTGTTATCGGCAAGAACGTCTTCTTCGCGTGCGCGGCTCGATGTCAGGCCATTCACAAAGATGGCGGAGCACATCACTTTGGCGCTGTAACCCGCACCCACCGGGGCCAGCCAGATGAAAAAGCCCGCAAGTACGGAAAGACCAATCAATATCGTCCCGATAAAGATGGCCTTAATCCACTGCATCCCGCTTCCTTATCCTGCGAAGTCGTCGCTGCCCAAGTATGAGGGCAGGAGGGTCGCCTGCTTCGCAGGATAGGTCAAGCCATCGTATCGTATAGGTAAACGCAGGTCCTAGTTGGCCGGGCGACTTGCCAGCCGTCTGAGCGGTGATTTGCCAACCGAAATCAGGAAACCGGCGAAGTAAAAACCAGACAGAACCAGCGCCGCACCAGCCCAGCCATCCTGATCAATCATCGCCCCCGTAATCGGCGGAACAATCACAACAAACACCTCGGCAAACTGGGCCAACATGCCCTGCAATGCAGGCATTGAAAGACCACCTTTGGCAATGGCTGGCAAAAGCGCAAAGCAGGTCCCGGCAACAGCCCCCTGACAGATGTTGAAAATGATCAGGGCTGCGATGCTAAGCGACATGCTGGTGCTGATGAAAAGGGTACCAATCGCAACCGACATGATCGGCAGGAACAGGATCAGGATCGCGCGACCAGATACGTCGCGGCCCAAAACCATACCCGCCCCGACACTGCCAACAATGTTTCCGGCAATGGCGGTGGTACCAATGATCCCTGCTGCCAGAGCAATACCGATATCAAGCTGATCAGCAAGCATCGCGGGCATGAAGGCAAGGGCAGCTGACGTCGCACCGGCAAAGGCCGAGAAGGTGAGTGCGACCTGAAGGGCTGCGCGTGATTTCAAAACGCCCATTACGCCAACGATCAGCGATTTGCGAACCGTGCTTACCGCAGGCTTTTCCATCATGGCAAGCAACGGCAACAGGATCACGACCGGCACGGTGCAGGCCGCAACCGCCAAGCGCCAGTCGAGCCAGACAACCATCGCCGCACTAACCCAGTTGCCCATCGCAATCCCGACCGGGATGAACGTGCCCCAGATCGCCATCGCCATCGCAACCAGCTTGGGATTGTTAAAGCCCGCCATCCAGCTTGGGGCACCAACGACAATCAAAAGATAACCAATACTTGTTACCAATCGACCGACATAAAGCATGGTCGCGACATTGGCGGTGGCAAAGATCGTTGCCCCGGCAATCATCATGATGCAGCCCAGAACAAGCGATTTACGCAAACCTGCACGTGCCGCCCAAACGCCGGTCGGAATGGCGGTCAGCGCACCGGCTGCGGTAATCAGCGACGCAACAAGGCCAAATTCGGCCTGGCTCAGACCAAATCCCGCACGAAGATCAGGCGCGATGGGGCCGATCAGGCCCACCTGCATCGAGGCGGTTAATCCAAGTCCGTAAAGAATGATGATGGCTGCAATCGGCGGCATGGGGCGTTTCCGTGGGGTATTTGTATATCGTTATGGGGCGTTCTTTCAGCCCGGATATGCCAATACCGGCAAAGCAAAAGGCTGCGTTTTATAACTACCCGAAAACGGTTGTGTATATCCACGTATGAAATATGCGCGGGCTTGGCCATGCCCTGCCGCGTCAGATATGCGTAGGTGCCTGATCAAACCCGGTGGTCAGGCGCACAGCCGTCCCGTCGGACAGGAAAAAGCGTTCCCACAGGATAAAGCTATCGACGATGCGCATTGGTGCGCCATCGCGCCGCGATGTCTGAAATGTCAGATGATCGGCCTGATCTTCATGCCAGCCCAACTCATGCAGGCTTTTTTCAGCCGTGGCGATTTCCGGTGTGGCAAAACGCCAAAGCGACGTCCCGATCAGCGAATTGCAATCACGTTGCCATTCTTCCTGACGGGCATTGGAGGCACAAAGAAGACGGTGCGATCGATCTTCGATCAGATGGACACGCTGATTGGAATGGGTGACAAGTCGCTTGATCGCCTGATCCAGACGGAAGTTGCGTTTGCGCGTCATCATCTGATCAATCAGGTCATATTGTAGCGGGGCCGGGCGTTGTGTGCCGTTTTCCCACCGTGAAACCGTTGCCTGCGTCACACCCAGAATATCGGCCAGACGCGACTGTTTAATGTCGCTCGTGCGGCGCCATTGGCGCAGCAAACGTCCGAATTCCTTATCTGGTGCTGTTTGCGATAGGGCTTTCATCACTACCAACTGATCTTCAATGGGCGCCAAAGGTAGCACAAAATACCAATGCTGGCAGCCATCGGGTGCGAATGGCTGGTCTGCGGCAATACGCTGGTGCTTGCAGGATGCCGTGACTAGCCGTTCAGGCGGCCAATATCAATCTGGCAACGGCCATATTTGCGGCTGTCGAGCAGATCAAACCCGGCAAGGCCGATTTCCGGATCACGCGGGTCACGTTCGGCTATGATTAGTGTATTGCTGCCAATCCAGCCGGCTTTCGCAAGGGCGGCAATGCTGGGTTCCAACAGTTCCTTGCCATAGGGCGGATCAAGAAAAACCATACTGGCAGGTGCATTTGCACGCGGCGGTTTGGTGGCATCCGCACGTTGTGCCTTGGCCTGATTGCTGACTTTAAGTGTCGCGATATTATCGCCGATTACCGAGATCGCCTTGCGGTCGGTGTCAAAAAACACCGCACTTGATGCGCCGCGTGACAGGGCCTCAAGCCCCAGGGCACCCGATCCGGCATAGGCATCAAGAATGATGCCGTCATAAAGTGGGTGGAAGTCATCCTCGTACCAGCGGGATGCGTGCGAAAGGATGTTAAAAAGCGCCTCGCGCACACGATCAAGGGTCGGGCGGGTATCACGGCCTTCTGGCGCGCTTAAAACCCGTCCACGATGACTTCCGCCAACAATCCGCATTGCTGATTAGTCCTTCTTGCCGCCGCGCGGACGATTGCCTGCCGGTTTGCGACCCGGTGCACTGTTGGTGCGGTTGCCGGTGTCAGAACGACCCGCTGGCTTGCCACCCGGCTTACCGGTCGGTTTACCACCCGGTTTGCCCATCGGCTTTCCACGACCACGGTTTTCGATGAAGCCCGGTTTGCCCTCGCGTCCACCTTCGCGACCCGTGTCACGGCTTGGTCCACGACCCGTATCGCGGCCTGTGCTGCGACCGCCATCGCGCCCGCTATCCCGACTTGGGCCACGGCCGGTATCACGACCAGTATCGCGTCCCATATCCCGACCGGTGCTGCGACCGGTATCACGTCCCGCATCGCGACCGGTATCACGGCCAAAATCGCGTCCGGCTGGGCGACCACCTTCGCGGTGGGTATTGCTACGACCACCAGATGGTTTGCCGTCAAACGAACGGTCATCGGATGCCTTGCCGCCTGCACCGTAACGACCGCGCCCCTTATTGGTCGGGCGTGCGTTGCCACGATCTTCGCGTTCTTCACGCTCCGGCCGATCAACTGCCGCCGCCGGTTTGCCGCGACCACCCGGACGCGGGGCTGCACCGATGCGCGGGCCTTTGCGCGCACTGCTGCCGGAACGTTCGCGGGTATCGCGCTTTTCCTCGGCTTCGGCATTCTGCGGTGCTGCGTTCGGACCACCTTGCGGGCGGCTGCGCTGGGCCGGTTGGCCAAAGACGGTGCGCGGGGCCTTCGGGCGGGACGTGCCGCCACGGGCAACTGATTTCTTTTCTGAAACCTTGCTGTAATCACCCCGGAAGAAGGCGGCGAGCTGTTCCTTCATCACCTTGCCGGTGATTTCTTCGCATTCGCCGGGAGCGAGATTGCCCAGCTGGAACGGACCATAGGAGACACGCATCAGGCGCGTCACCGGCCAGCCCAGATGTTCCATCACGCGACGGATTTCACGGTTCTTGCCTTCGCGAAGGGTCACGGTCATCCAGGCATTGGTGCCCTTCTGAACGTCGACTTCGGCCTGGATAGAGCCGTAATTCACGCCATCAACCGTGATGCCGTCTTCAAGCTGTTTAAGTTTTTCTTCCTCGATCCGGCCATGCACGCGCACACGATAGCGGCGCGCCCAGCCCGTGGCGGGAAGTTCAAGATAACGTGCCAGCTCGCCATCGTTGGTCAGCAAAAGCAAACCTTCGGAGTTCAAATCAAGACGACCGACCGAAATCACGCGCGGCACATAGCTTGGCAGATGTTCAAACACTGTATCACGGCCCTGTTCATCGCGGTGGCTTGTGACCAGACCGCGCTTTTTAAACAGGCGCCACAGACGCGGTTTTTCTTTTTCCGGCAACGGCTTGCCATCAACAATGATCTCGTCCTCGTCGGTGACGGTCACAGCTGGGCTATCAAGCTTTTTGCCGTTTAGACGCACCAAGCCTTCGGCGATCATGCGTTCGGCATCGCGCCTGGAACAAACACCGGAACGCGCAATGCGCTTGGCAATACGTTCGGGCTTGTTGTCGTCTTGGTTGTCGGTTTTGTCGCTCATTTGCGGGCCTCGGAAATCAGGGCGTCGAAAATCTTCGCATCGCCCGAACTGATATGGAATTCGGGATGCCACTGGACCCCGAGACAATAACGGTATTTCGGATGTTCAATCCCCTCGATCACGCCATCAGGCGCATAGGAATTGATGATGACATCCGGGCCAACCCCATCAACCGCCTGATGGTGGGCGGAGTTGACCGAAAGTGTTTTCACATCGCCAACGATCCTGGCCAGAAGGGTATCGGCCTCAACCGTGACATCATGGCCGGCTTCATCGCGCGGATTGGGCTGTTCGTGGGGCAGGCAGTTCTCAACGCGATCGGGGATATGCTGGATCAGCGATCCGCCCAGAATGACGTTCAGCAATTGCTGCCCACCACAAATGCCCAGAACCGGCATGTCGCGTTTAAGTGCACCTTCGGCCATTGCCCATTCAAATTTGGTGCGGCGATCCTTGGTGACAACCGTGTCGTGTTTTTCAGTCGCGCCAAACAGGCTCGGATCAACGTCAAACGCACCACCGGTCACAACCAGCCCGTCAATCAGATCAAGCAGATCGGGAACCAGTTCAACCTCATGGGGCAGCGGCATGGGAATGCCACCTGCGGCCGTCACGGCACCGGCATAGTTTTCACGCAGCGCATACCACGGGAATTTGGAATATCCCCCCGGTTCTTCGGAATCGAGTGTGATGCCAATGATCGGCTTGCGCGTGGTCATGACGAACTAAACCTTGATGTCGGTGACGGAATGGCGAATGAATTCTGGCGGAAACTACCTGTGTAACCCGTTTGGGGCAACGGCAATTCACGCCGACGGTCCATGCATTTCACGCAGGCAGTTTTGGTTCTGGTCACAGATTTGGCGCAAATGCGTGCCAGCATCATCATGGCTTGACCGATCCCACCTGAAATAGCACTCTGATATGTCAATGGCATGACCCTAATCAACGGGTCCTAAAATGAAGTAAAAACAACAGGCCAGGATCGACAATCATGCCATATGTCGACGGCGATTGCGGGATGGAAAAATCATGAGTGCAGACAGCTATATGGACATGGCCCTTGAAGAAGCACGCGCAGCAGCCCGTCGCGGCGAAGTGCCGGTCGGGGCGGTTCTTGTCGATGCTGATACCGGTGAAGTTTTGGCACGCGCCGGAAACCTGACCGAAGAAATGAACGATCCAACCGCCCATGCCGAAATTCTTGTGATCCGTGCTGCTGCCGGGGCCAAGGGTGAACCGCGGCTTCCCAATTGCGATCTGTATGTCACGCTTGAACCCTGCCCGATGTGCGCGACCGCCATCTCGTTTGCCCGCCTGCGCCGGGTTTATTTCGGGGCCTATGACCCCAAGGGCGGCGGTGTCGATCACGGTCCGCGCGTGTTTGAAAGCACTAGCTGCCATCACCGCCCCGAAGTCTATGGCGGGATTGGCGAGGTTGAGGCTGCCAAACTGCTTAAGGATTTCTTTGGGTCACTGCGTTAAGCACGAAGCCCTAATGCCTATGCGGGCCTTCATGGACCAGACTGTCTTTTGACAGACCAAGCTCCGCCAACCGCTTTTCAAAATCGTCGGCCAGATCGGCCATGGTGACCGATGACAGCACGTTGATGAATGTCTCGGACGCCAGTTGCAATGCACGTGTGGTCGCCGTATTGGCCGCCTTTTCCATCAAGCATTGCGATCCTTCATCGCCGCAACCGAGCGCAAAAAGGGTCGGTGCGCCCAGCGCCTGATAAATCTCGGCCAGTGTGATTTGATCAAGTGGTCGCGCCAGTTGCCAGCCGCCACCATGCCCCTTGATGGATGTTAGAATACCCTGATCACGAAGTCCCGCCATGGTGCGGCGAACCACAGCCGCATTGGTATTGAGCATCTCGGCCAGTTGGTCGGATGTGGCCGGGTCTTTCATCCCGCTTAGATGCAAAAGCGCATGTAAAACGCGCGGAAGGCGGTTGTCCTGACGCATGGGGTGGTCCTGTCTGGTAGTCAATTTTCCAGTCATTTCTAACACATGTAACTTTCAAAGATACATGAAATTGACAGGTGCACCGAATCATGTAACTTTTAATGTTACGTGATTCGCGAGCACGCCACCCTCAACAACCCCGAAAGACATGACATGAACATCGATCCAAAAATGGACCCAAGAAAGTTTTGGGAAGAAACCTATGAAAAGGCGTCGCCGAAAACGAGTGGCAAGCCATCCGCCATTCTTGAGCGCTTCGTCAAAGATCGTCCTACTGGCCACGCGCTGGAACTTGGTTGTGGCAAGGGGGATGATGCGGTTTGGCTTGCCAAGCAGGGTTGGACTGTGACCGCTGCCGATATCTCGGAAACCGCACTTGGTTATGCCAAGGCAAATGCAAAGCGTAATGGCGTTGAAAGCCAGATCACGTTCGAAGCACATGATCTGACCAAAAGCCTGCCGGAAGGTGTGTTTGATCTGGTCACTGCACAGTTTCTGCAATCCCCTGTCGAGTTTGCCCGTGAGGCAGTCTTGATCAAGGCCGCAGCCATGATCGCAACGGGCGGGTTGCTTCTGATCACCACCCACGGATCGCGTCCATCTTGGTCATGGGCACCGGAAGACACGATTTACCCAACCCCGCAAGAAGCCTTGGCGGCTTTGGCGCTTGATACCGGTCGCTGGTGTGAAATCGCGGTCGATAATTTCGAACGCATGGCAACCGGGCCAAAGGGTGAAAAGGGATCGGTTATCGATACCGTTATCGCCCTTGAACGATTGTAAAAAAGCGCAAGGGCAGGCAGCTTTCAATCTTGTGCCATAGTTAGCTCTGGTCTAAGTACTGGACGAACACTTGCGGGCACGCCCAACCTAAATGAAACTCTCTAAGTCAAGAGAGAGGCGTCTCAGCCAATCCCGAATGCCGCAGACTGCTGGAATGACACCAAAGCATTCAAGCAACTAATCCCTGTGCAGATCTGCGGCACCAGAAATTCAAATTCCCAAAGGTTTAGTTGAATGGTCAATATTTCTCACGAGACCGCAGAGCAAACGAAAGTCAGGCTTGAACGTGTTGTTCAGGAAAGCCGTTTGATGATTTTGGACCATTCCTATGCGTTCGAAGAGTTCCCCTTGGCCGAATTCTCCGCAAAGGCCAATCCGGAAGCATTGGCACTTGTTCGTGATGATCAAGTTTGGAGCCAATTAGTGAAAAGCAATGATGCCAATGCAGAGTTGTTCGCGATCTGGCGTTTTCACTTTCCGGCAGATGCTGACAATTCCGGTTTTGTCGGGTGGTTGGCGATGCATCTCAAAGAACTCTTTGGTACAGGCGTGTTTGTTGTTTGTGGGCAAAACAGTGCAGACGGCGGGATATTCGACTATTGGGGCTGCCCGTGGGAATTGCGCGAAAGTGTTTTCCGTGAAGTGCAGCGCCTGGTGTCGCCTAACTAAACGTGCGTTGAGCACCTAAAGGCGAATTGAACTGGCCTTAAGCATTTGTTGCCGACTCACGTAGCAGCCGAGAAATTCATTCGGCATTTGTCGCGCTGCTACTTGGGCTTCGGAACATCACCATGCCGCCGTGATACAGGACATCATTTTCGAAATAGCCATCGGCGGTAAAACCGGTGTCATCCTGATAGGTGATGTAATTCCCTGAAACCTGATAGTCGCCCTGATAGGCTGACTGACGTGTGCCACGGGCCTCGTCATAGCGGCCATCGGCACGCAGTTCCTGACGGATATGACCATCCTTGGTCACCCACATGCCGACATACGGGTGCGGGGCGATTTCAGCGCTTTTGTTCATACCGGCCTCCTGTTGGGGCCATGCTGGTGATGCGAACACCACCAGCACGGACAGAAAATACAAGGATTGCAGAATGATCTTCATCAGAATGCCGATGCCGTCGGACGGACAATGACTTCGTTGATGTCGACATCTGCGGGCTGATCAAGGGCATAAAGCACAGCACGTGCAATGGCATCCGGGGTCAGGGATACCTGACGGAACTGGGTCAGAAGCTCCTTGCTGTTCGGATCGGAAATATCGTGGCCCAGTTCGGTCTCGACCACGCCCGGTGAAATGGTGGTGACACGGACATTGGTGCTTTCCTGACGCAGGCCTTCGGAAATGGCCCAGACGGCATATTTGGTTGCGCAATAGACAACTCCGCTTGGTACGACCATGTGCGCAGCGATCGATGCGGTGTTGATCACATGCCCGCCGCCTTGTTCCTTAAAGATCGGAAGGACCGCGGCAATACCGTTCAGGACACCGCGAATATTCACATTGATCATGTTGTCCCATTCGTCGGTCTTAAGGGCGGACATCGGGGCAAGCGGCATCACACCGGCATTGTTAAAGATCGCGTCAACGCGGCCAAACATGTTGTGTGCGTTATAGACCAGTGCCTCGACACTTTCGGCATCCGTCACATCCACCGAACGGGCAAGGGCGGTACCACCGGCGGCTTCGATCTCGGTCGCGATCTGATCAAGGCGCTCTGTGCGACGCGCACCCAGAACGACCTTGGCACCTTTTGCTGCAAGGAGTTTGGCGGTGGCTTCACCAATGCCGCTGCTGGCCCCGGTGATGACGACGGTTTTGTTTTCGACAAAATTGATCGGGTTCGACATGACATCCTCCATGTGTTTGTGTCATGGCGCTTACTGTGTCGATAAAGCGGGCGTTGCTGAATACACAGAACTCGAAACCGATTGCCTATTCCTCCAAATTCGGGATCGCGGCCTTTTATGCGTGGTTGGGTGGTGTATAGTGCATGCTATGGAAATAAAGGGTTCTGGTGATGGATAGCTATCAGCGGCTTTGTAATTTAATTGACAAATACTGTGATCCCGACGGTGCAGTGCGTACTGCGATTGAACCAGTCGGGATATATCGCGCGACCGGTCCCAGCCTTAAGGTGCCGACGATTTACAAGCCGTGCCTGTGCCTGATCATATCAGGGGCAAAGGAAGTCACGCTGGGTCAGGAAGTCTATCGCTATGAGCCGGGGCAGCTTCTGGCGGCATCGGTTGATCTGCCGCTGGTCGGGCATGTCACGAATGCCAGTATAGAGGTACCTTATCGTAGCCTGTCACTGGATCTGGATGCCAAGATATTAAGCGAGCTTGTCACCAACATGGATCTCAATATCGGGTTGGAGGGGGACAGCACGCGCGGGCTTTTTGTCGAACAAACCACCCAGTCACTGGTCGATGCGGTTTTGCGTGTGGTGGATTTGCTGGATCATCCCGATGAAATCCCCGTCATGTTGCCGCTTTTGATGCGCGAAGTGCATTATCGGCTGCTGCGCACCGGGCAGGGCATCTTTATTGCCCGCCTTGCCATGGGCGGCAGCAACATGCAGCGCATTTCATCAGTATTGCGTTTGATGAAGGATAATTTTGACAAGCCGCTTCGTGTCGATGAGCTGGCCGATCACGCAAATATGAGCCCGTCATCCTTCCATCACCATTTCAAGCAGGTCACCGCCATGAGCCCGCTTCAATATCAAAAGCGGCTGCGCCTTACGACAGCACGTCAGATCATGCTGGCCGAAATGAAGGATGCGGCAAGTGCAGCCTATGCGGTGGGCTATGAAAGCACATCACAGTTCAGCCGTGAATATGCCCGCATGTTTGGCGCACCGCCGATGCGTGATGTCATGGCCATCCTGAGCCAGTCACCAGACGGTGCCGCCAATAGTGGTATCAGTGGCTAACGACGTTTGATCTAATCGTTAGCCCTGCTGCTGATTGCCAAGGGCTGGCAGATGCTGGAACAGCCAAGTTTCACTAAGCGGTGCATCACCACGTTTCAGATACATCCGCAGATCAACCGGGTCTGTGCCCGTTGCCTTAAGATCAAAAGCCGCGCGCCAGATGCGGGTATCCATGATCGGTTCGACCTTGGTGCGGGTAATTTCCCCGCGTGAGGTCGAAACAACAATTTCCGGGAACTCGCCATAGGCAAGGGTGCCCAGAATGTCGCCTTCGAACTCGACAGAAAACTTGATCTCGTCCTTCGGGCGATTGGTGCCGGGCTCACCACCACGGCCCATGCGGGTTGAGGTGGCGGTTGCCAGTTCCTTGACCGGAAACGGGTTATGGGCCTGCCAATGCAGGCGGTATTTGAACTGATAGCTATTCCCTGCCTTGGCCGCTCCATTGGGCACCCAGAAAGCGGCGATATTATCGTGGATTTCATCGTCGGTCGGGATTTCGATCAGCTGAACCGCACCATCATTCCAATCCCCCTGCGGTTCGACCCACAGGCTGGGGCGACGGTGATAGCGCACACCATCAAGATAGTTTTTCACATCGCGGTCACGCTGCATTAATCCAAAGCCGCGCGGGTTGTGATCGCCAAAGGCAGACGCGCGAATGGTTTCCGGGTTATTAAGCTGTCGCCAGATGCGCTCGCCCCCGCCGGTCCAAAGTTCCAGCCCGTCGCTGTCATGCACTTCCGGGCGCCAGTCAAACCGGAATGATTTGTTCTGCTCGGAATACCAGAACATGCTGGTCAGTGGCGCGATGCCAAGGCGTTCGATGTCTTTGCGCAAGAACAGATGTTTTTCAACATCCATCGTCACCCCTTCGCCGCGATAAAGCAGGAATTTATAGGCGCCCGTGATGCTCGGTCCGTCCAGCAGGGCATAGATCGTCACCGGGTCTTCCGGGTTTTTCGCCGGTTCGATAAAGAACTGGCGGAAATCGGGGAATTCTTCGGGAACGGACGTCGCGGTATTCACCGCAATGCCACGTGCAGACAGGCCATATTGGCCTTCATCGCCAATCGCACGGAAATAGGATGCACCAAGGAAAGCTGCCCAATCTTGGGTTTTCCAGTCATCACGCGCGTGATTTTCATGCAGGCGGAACCCGGCAAAGCCACTATTTTCCTGAAGCTTCCGGGCAATGCTGTCTTCGGGCATGTCGAAATAGCTTGGTTTATAGATCACCTCGCGCGCCTGCCCGTTATCAAGCAGATACATATGCACGGGCTTGGCGAAATACATGCCAAGATGGAAAAAGGTCGCAGGATAGGTCCCCGACCCATCGGAAAACGGCGAATGGTCGCGCTTGTAATGAAGCTTTCCATGGGTGTCGTAATCGATCTTGCCGACGATTTCCGGGTTCGGCGCGACAGGTGGCTCGTATGCCTCGGATGCCATCGACTTGACGCGTTCGATCAGACCGGCAAAGTCAAAGGACTGCGGGCTGCCCAGATCAAGACCGGGAACCTCGGCCAATGCCGCCTGATAGATCGACATGCCAGGCAGGATCAAACCGGCAGCAGCGATCGATTTCAAAAAGCGTCTACGTTCCACGGAAGTCGTCATGTGCATCCTGTTCCGAAATTTTTGTCGTCCGGCCAAGCATACCGGGCAGTGTGGAGGTAATCGGGATGAAACATGGCAAATTCAAGGTGCAAACAATTGCGGATTTTGCATGGGCCAATGTCGGAATATCGCTGGTGATGTGGCAATTCCCTTGACCGGTATTTTTGTTTAATCTAACCGTCAGGTGTCGGTATCCAGATTTGGATAAAGGGAATTCGATGTGGGTCGATTGATCGGCCCGTTAACCGAAGCTGCCCCCGCAACTGTAGGCGGTGAGCGTCTTTCTGACCAATGCCACTGGGAGCCAACCCGGGAAGGCCAGAAAACGCAGTGACCCGCGAGCCAGGAGACCTGCCGACATAAGCGACGGACCGGGCGGGGTGCCCCGGAGAATGTTGGCTTGTGTCCGGTTTTTGGCAGAAAAGTGCGCTTTTCACATTAAAACGCCCGGATGCTACCCGCCATTTTCAGACACCTTTGCCAGTCCCTTGACGGTAGTAAAATTAATGTTATGTTATAACATAACATTTGATTGGCTCGCCAGGTCATCCCTTTATGCTGACAGGCGTGCCCGCGAAAGGAAGTCAAAGTGATCTTTACGATCCAATCTTACAAACATGCACTGGCGGTCGGGGTGTTTGCCGCTGGCATGGTTTCAATGTCATCTGCAGTTCTTGCAACCGACTATCCCCTGACGATCAAAAATTGCGGCAATGTGCTGGAATTTGATGCGGCCCCTGAACGGGTTGTGTCGCTTGGTCAAAGCACGACGGAAATTCTGTATTCGCTGGGACTGGGCGACAAGGTCAAGGGGACCGGCGTGTGGTTTGGTCCGGTGCTTGATCAGTTCAAGGATGTGAATGCGACTGTCCCGCGTCTGGCCGATAATGATCCGGGTTTTGAAACCGTTGTTGCCCAGAAACCGCAACTGGTGACCACGCAATATCAGTGGCATGTCGGTCCCAAGGGTATTGTCGGCACGACCGAACAGTTCAACGAACTTTCCATCCCGGTTTACACAGCAGTTGCCGATTGCGTTGGCAAAGATAATACCGGCGGTGGTGATGGTGTGCGCAATCAGGGTTTCTCGATGGATCTGATCTATCAGGAAATCACCGAACTTGCGCAGATCTTTGACATCGAAGATCGCGGCACGGCGCTGATCGCTGATCTCAAAGCGCGCGAAAAGCAATCACTTGATCAGGTTGTTGCGACCGGAAATGACGATGTGTCGGTGGTTTTCTGGTTCTCAAGCTCCGAGATCAAAGCCGATCCTTATGTCGCGGGCAAAAATGGCGCAGCGGGTTATGTCGCGGCCAAGCTTGGTGTCAAAAACATCATTGATAGCGATGAAGAATGGCCGACCGTTGGATGGGAAACCATCGCACGCGCCAATCCTGACATCATTGTCATTGGCAAAATGGGCCGCCGTCGTTTCCCGGCCGATGATTGGGAAGTCAAAATGGACTTCCTGAAAACCGATCCGGTCACAAGCCAGATGAAAGCTGTTCAGAACGGCAATATCGTCGTCATGGATGCGCAATCGATGGACCCGACCATCCGCACGATCGAGGGGATCGAAACCCTTGCCAAGGCGGTCGAAAAGCTTGGTGCGACCCACTAGGCCGATTTGATCATGAATGCGGATATGCCCGGAGAGTTCCATGTTTGAAAAGACGTCCAGTCCCCATAATGCCAATCCCCAACAGGATGGTAGTGGTCTGGTCCGTGCGACTGGCTTTGCCAGCCGGGCATATCTGATGCGTTTGGGTTATGTGATGGGGGCGATTGCACTTTTGATCGCCGTCATCGCCTTTGCTGCGGCCAATGGTGAAACCGCCATTCCGTTTGCCACGGTTCTTCATACCATCGCAAACCACGTCTGGCAGGCGGGCTATGACGTTGATCCGATTGATGCCGGGATCATCTGGAATTACCGGATATCGCGCGCGCTTGTTGCGGCCTGTTGCGGGGCGGCCCTAGCGCTTTCGGGGGCCGTGCTTCAGGCACTTTTGCGCAACAGCTTGGCCGATCCTTATTTGCTGGGCATTTCGGCCGGGGCTTCGACCGGTGCGGTCAGTGTCGCCATTCTGGGCTTTGGTGCTGGCATGGTGTCGTTGTCACTTGGTGCCTTTGTGGGGGCGCTTGTTGCCTTTGGCTTTGTCGCATTGCTTGCCATTCCGGCTGGACGCGGCGCCAGTGCCATCATTCTGGCGGGCATTGCCGGATCGCAGCTTTTTAACGCCCTGACATCCTTTATCGTGACCAAGGCCGCAACGGCGGACGAAGCACGCGGGATCATGTTCTGGTTACTTGGTAACCTTAGTGGGGTGCGCTGGCCCGATGTTTATCTTGCCCTTCCGATTGCGATCATTGGTTTGCTGGTATGCCTTTGGCATGCTCGGGCACTTGATGCCTTTACCTTTGGCGTGGAATCGGCAGCATCCTTTGGTGTGCCGGTCAAACGCGTTTATGTGGTGTTGATTGCAACGGCGGCTTCAATGACGGCGGTGATGGTCAGCCTCGTCGGCTCTATCGGATTTGTCGGACTTGTCATCCCGCATGCGGCACGGTTCTTTGTCGGCACACGTCATGGATTGCTGTTGCCGGTTTCAGCCCTGATTGGTGCGGTGTTCCTTGTTTTGGCTGATGTCGTGTCGCGCATCATTCTTGATGGGCAGGTGCTGCCGATTGGCGTGATCACAGCCCTTGTTGGTGCGCCGATCTTTGCACTTATCTTGTGCCATGGAAGGGTTCTTCGATGAGTTTGGAACTGCGTGACATCAGTTGGTCTGCCGGATTTAAAAAGATCGTCCGTGACATCAGTCTGGCCGTTACGCCGGGTGAATTCCTTGGTCTGATCGGTCCGAACGGATCGGGCAAAACCAGTTTGATGTCGGTGCTGGCCGGTATTCGCGCGCCATCACGCGGGCAGGCAATGCTTGATGGCGCTTTGATGAAAAAGATTGGCCGTCGTGATCTGGCACGCCGGATTGGCTTTGTCGAACAGCAGGCCGATACGATGGAACGGATTTCGGTCCGCGAGGCCGTGTCACTGGGCAGAACACCCTATCTAAGCTTGCTGTCGCCATGGTCAGAGGCTGATGACGCCATCATTGATCAGGCGCTGTCATCTGTTGCCATGGATCACATGAAAGACCGGATGTGGCAGACGCTTTCAGGCGGGGAAAAGCAACGCGTCCATATCGCGCGTGCCTTGGCGCAGCAGCCCGATTACCTTTTGCTTGATGAACCCACCAACCATCTTGATATCCATCATCAGCTTGGTTTGCTCGAACTCGTGCATGACCTGCCGGTAACCGTGGTTGCCGCGTTGCATGACCTGAACCATGCCGCGATGTTCTGTGACCGGATCGCGATGATGGATGGCGGCAAACTGATCGCGATTGGCACCCCGACCGAAATCCTGACCAGCGAAAACCTGCGCACGGTATTTGGTGTTGAAGCCGACATCGAAACCGAAAGTGATGGACGTTGTCATATCCGCTATCGGGTTGGGCAGAAGGTGGAAGCAGAAACAAAAAAAGACCGGGTCGCGTGACCCGGTCTTTCTTATTCTGTTCGAAACGCCTTGGATTACTTCTGTTCGCGGGCAACCGCGCGCCAGCCGATATCGCGGCGGCAGAAGCCACCCTGCCAATCAATCGCATCAACAGCTTCATAGGCGCGCTTCTGCGTTTCGGTGACAGTTGCACCGCGCGCGGTCACACCCAAAACACGGCCGCCGGTTGCGACCAGTTTGTCGTCGTCCATTTTGGTGCCGGCATGCAGGACTTTGACCTTGTCCATGGCATCAGCTGCCGGGACGTTTTTGATCTCGGTGCCTTTTTCGTACGATCCCGGATAGCCCTTGGCAGCCATGACAACAACCATCGCGGTTTCGTCATGCCATTCCGGTTTGACGGTGTTGAGGGTGCCAGTGGCAGCGCCATCAAGAATATCAAGCACGTCTGATTTCAGGCGGGTCATCAGGACCTGACATTCCGGGTCGCCAAAGCGGATGTTGTATTCGATCAGCTTTGGGTTGCCTGCATCGTCAATCATCAGACCGGCAAACAGAACACCCTTGAACGGGTGGCCTTCGTTGGCCATGCCTTTGACGGTCGGAACAATGATCTGTTCCATGACCTTGGCTTCGACCGCATCGGTAAAGACTGGCGCTGGGGAATAGGCACCCATGCCGCCCGTATTCGGGCCGGTATCGCCTTCGCCAACCGCCTTGTGATCTTGGGCAGCAACCAGCGGAATGACATTTTCGCCATCGCAAACAGCGAAAAATGAGGCTTCCTCACCTTTAAGGAATTCTTCAATGACGATTTCAGCACCGGCATCGCCGAACTTCCCGCCCACCATGCATTCTTCGATCGCTGCAAAGGCTTCGTCATTTGTCATACAAATCGTGACACCCTTGCCCGCAGCAAGACCATCGGTTTTGACAACAATCGGCGCACCCTGCTTCTCAACAAAGGCCTTGGCGTCAGCCGGATCGGTGAAACGGCCATAAGCAGCAGTCGGAACACCGAACTTCGCGACCATGTCCTTCATGAAGCCCTTGGATCCTTCAAGCTGGGCAGCGGCCTTGGAGCAGCCAAAGGATCTGATACCCTCGGCATCCAGTGCGTCAACAAGGCCAGCCACCAGCGGGGCTTCCGGGCCGACAACGACCAGATCAACTGCATTGTCCTTGGCGAACTTTACCAGACCAGCAACATCACCATCGGAAATCGCAACGCATTCCGCGCTATCAGCGATCCCGGCATTGCCCGGTGCGCACCAGAGTTTGGAAATGCGCGGGCTTCGCGCAATGGCCCAGCACAATGCGTGTTCACGTCCGCCACCGCCAACGACCAGAACCTTCATGACTTTATCCTTCGACTTGTCCGATTGCTTGATGGTCCATGCGCGATGATCTAGGCTTAGTGCAAAGTTCATCCCGCCATATGATTTAAGCGGGCTTTTAGCATAAAGTGCCCTTGATGACGCAAGATTTGTTCGACCCTTACGCCCCGGTTCCCGAAACCCCTGCAAAATCGGGAAATAGTCCCGAATTTTCGGTTTCCGATCTGTCCAATGCGCTTAAACGGACGGTCGAGGATGCCTTTTCCTTTGTCCGGGTACGCGGCGAGATTTCCGGGTTCAAACGTGCATCCAGCGGGCATATGTATCTGGCACTCAAGGACGAACAAGCGGTCATTGATGGTGTCTGCTGGCGCGGGCAGGCATCCAAGCTTGGTCTGGTGCCCGAAGATGGGATGGAAGTCATCGTCACCGGGCGTCTGACGACATTCCCGGGCCGTTCGAAATACCAGATCGTCATTGAAAGCATGGAAGTCGCCGGTGAAGGCGCGCTTTTAAAGCTTCTGGAAGAACGCAAAAAGAAGCTGGCTGCCGAAGGCCTGTTTGATCCTGATCGCAAAAAGCAGATCCCGTTCCTGCCCAATGTCATTGGTATTGTCACATCGCCGACCGGCGCCGTCATCCGCGATATCATGCATCGTCTGCGCGATCGTTTCCCGCGCCGGGTTTTGTTATGGCCAGTCCTGGTGCAGGGCCAGGGTGCGGCCGAGCAGGTGGCAGAAGCCGTGCGTGGCTTTAACAATCTTTTGCCTTATGGCCAAATCCCGCGCCCGGACGTTTTGATCGTCGCGCGTGGCGGTGGATCGCTTGAAGACCTTTGGTCGTTTAACGAAGAAGTCGTTGCGCGTGCGGTGGCTGAATCCGACATTCCGGTGATTTCGGCCGTCGGGCATGAGACTGACACCACGCTGATTGATTTTGTCTCTGACCTGCGCGCACCGACCCCGACGGGGGCCGCGGAAAAGGCCGTGCCTGTGCGCATGGATTTGATTGGTCAGGTCGAAGAGGATGGCTTGCGCCTGACCCAAGCTGTGCGCCGTCTTGGTTTTGAAAAGAAAACAGCCCTTGAAAGCCTTGCGCGTGGTCTTGGTGATCCTAGGCGGATGCTTGAAGAACGCAGCCAGACACTTGATAACTGGGCCGATCGTTTGCCGCGTTCAGCGGTGAATGTTACCCAGCAAGCCCGTGCACGGTTGAATGAAGCAAGCGCGCGACTGGTCAGCCCGCGTGAGCAGCTTTCAGAAAAACGGGGTCGTTTGGAAAATGCGGCCTTGCGTTTGGATGGGGCGATGAAATCCGCCCTTCAGACGCAGCAAGCCCGCCTTGATCGCGCGGTCGCCGGATTGCGCCCGTCTGATGCCAAACGCGACGTTGCGCGCTCGGAAAAGCAGATCATTGATCTGGGGGCGCGCATGACGGCGGCTGTGAAAAACACCCTGTCGCGTGAGGCAGAAGGATTGGCGCGTTATGACCGGTTGCTGGAAAGCTATTCATACCGCAATGTTCTGAAGCGCGGCTTTGCCGTGGTGCGTGATGGCGCGGGCAATCTGGTGGGTAAATCGGCCGATATCCTTGCCGGGCAGAGCTATGATCTTGAAATGGGGGATGGTGTTACGCGGGTGACGGCGGGCGAAGGTGTTGCCATCTCGCCATCAAGTGTCAATGTGACCCAGCCAACCACGACTGCGACGGATACCGCCACAGCAATGCCCGAAACACCGGCCAAACCAAAACCGGCGAAGAAGAAAAATCCACGTCCCAAGGACGATGACAGGCAAGGGAGCCTTCTGTAATGCGTTTGGCAATCACCACATTTCTGGCGGCCACCGGGATTTTGACAGCAAGCCTGACCGCGCAGGCGGCCGAGCCGACCTATCAGGGACAATTTGTTCAGGGCGGGATCGTCTTCGGGCAAACCGATGCGGGTGCCGAAGTTCTGCTTGATGATGAGGTGATCGATACCATCGCGCCAGACGGACGCTTCATCCTTGGTTTCCCGCGCGATTATGAAGGTCCGGCAAAACTCAGCATCAAGCATGTAGACGGCAGTGTTGAAAGCTTTGCCTATGACATCGGCGATCGTGAATTCAACATTCAGCGGATTGATGGATTGCCGCCAAAAATGGTGACGCCCGATCCTGCCGTGATGGAACGGATCAAGGATGATTCCCGACAGGCCCGCGAAGCGCGCACCGAACGATTTACCGAAAACTTCCTTGAAGACGGCTTTATCTGGCCGGCTCTTGGGCCGATCAGCGGTGTTTACGGGTCACAAAGAATTTTGAATGGTGAACCGCGCGCCCCACATTGGGGAGTAGACATTGCCATGCCAACCGGAACGCCGGTGGTTGCACCAGCTGACGGGATCGTGACGCTGGCGCATCCAGATATGTATTTCTCTGGCGCGACGCTTTTTATTGATCACGGCCTTGGCATGGTGTCGGCCTTTTTGCATCTGTCGGAAATTGATGTGAAAGTTGGCGATGTGGTCCGGCAAGGCGATGTGATCGGTAAGATCGGTGAATCTGGTCGGGCAACGGGACCGCATCTCGATTGGCGGATCAATGTCGGTGCGGCACGGGTGGATGCCCAGTTGCTGGTGCCGCCGATGGAAGAAGCACAAAAGGCGGCAAACGCCAATAATTGATGGGAAACGCATGCCATGAAGACGCACGGAGCCGTTGCTGCCGGACATGATGTCACTGCCCGTGCGGCTGCCCGTGTGCTTGATGAAGGTGGCAATGCCTTTGATGCGGTGATTGCCGCCATGTGGGCGGCCTGTGTGGCAGAACCGGTTCTGGCTTCCCTTGGCGGTGGTGGCTTTGTGATGGCGCGGCCTGCTGGTCAACCGCCGAAGCTTTATGATTTCTTTGTTGAAACTCCGCTTGAAAAACGCCCGCGCGAAGATCTGGAATTTGAAAGCAGGCTTGCGACCTTTGCCGGTGGCGTAACCCAGGAATTCCATGGCGGTTATGGATCGGTGGCGACACCGGGCGTGGTTGCGGGACTTTTCAAAGTCCACGATGACTTGGCCAAGCTTCCCATGGCGCAGCTCGCCGAACCGGCGATCATTGCCGCGCGTGATGGCATCAAACTTGATGCGTTTCAACGCTATGTGATGGGGATTGTTGAGCCGCTTCTGGCGTTTTCGCCCGATAGTCGCGCTGTTTATGGCAAGCCCGGTCAAACGCAAGAAGATTGTTTTGCGTTGCTTGGTGAGGGCGATCTTCATTTACAGCCCGATCTAGCCGAGAGCATTTCCTATTTGGTGCGGACTGGGGCGGATGGATTTTATCACGGTGATCTTGGTCATGCGCTGATCCGCGAATGTCAGGAATTTGGCGGATATCTGACAGCCGAAGATTTGGCTGCCTATCGGGTTTTGGTACGTGATCCGCTACTGGTTGGCGGGCGCAAGGGGCGCTTCATCCTTAACCCGCCACCGGCATCGGGTGGGGTTCTGGTCGGGTTCGGCCTAAAGCTTGCGCGTGAAATGTCGTTGGGGGCATTTGGGTCTGCAAGACATCTTGAGGCCATTTCGCGGATCATTCACGCCACCGGGCTGGTGCGCGGTGAATATGGCGCGACCTCGGCGATTTTGGCCGATGAGCTGTGTGAACGGTATCGGCTGATGATTGGTGAACGTCCACTGAGCCAGAATGGCACCACCCATATTTCCGTTGTTGATGAAGCTGGTAATCTTGCATCTGCGACCATTTCAAACGGGTCATCGTCCGGGCGGATTGTGCCGCAGACCGGGATCATGATGAACAATATGCTGGGCGAAGCCGATCTTTCGCCAGATGGTTTTCATTTATGGCCCTGTGGGGTGCGGATGACGTCGATGATGACGCCCGCCCTTTATCTTGGCGATGATGGGACATCAGTGGCGTTGGGATCGGGGGGATCAAACCGCATTCGATCGACGATGCTTCAGGTGTTTTTGAACATGGATGCGTTTGACATGACGCTTCATGGTGCTGTTGCTGCCCCACGTTTGCATGTTGAGGATAACCTGCTGTCGGTGGAGCCGGGCTTTGACGATGCGTTGCTTGATGGCTTGAGCTTGGACAATCAACAGCGTTGGGAAAGCGAAGACATGTTCTTTGGCGGGGTTCATGCCGCCAAAGTCAGCCGGGATGGTTTGAAGTTTTCAGCGGTTGGTGACGCGCGCCGCAATGGCAATCAAATCATTGGCCAACGTGAAGACGACTAGGCGACGTTCTTATCTGAAGCGCTGAATGACCATGAAGATCAGTGAGAAAATGGCCATCAGGACCAGCACGATGGTGGCAATCAGCAATGCCTGCTTGGTGCGAAGGTCATTGGCGCGTTTGCGTTCCACATGGACAATCACATCGCGGCGCAGCTGATCCATTTCCGGGGCGACGTCCAAGCTTTTCATGTAAAGCTTCGCCCCTGCACGCGCGAGAAGGTCATTAGCGCGGTTCATCTTATCGGTGAAAAGCGCAAAGCGTTCTTCGGTATCAGACAAATCACCGAGAAAGTCTTCTTCATCCGGGCCAGATGTTGCGACGGTGATGGTCGTTTGCGTCAGGTCGGATGCGTCAACTTCAACGCATTCGGAAAGGCTTTTACGTGATTGATCTTCGCCGCATTCAACGGACCGTTCACCAAATTCTTCAAGTGCTTTGCGCAAATGTTCGCGCAATTGCTGATCCAGATCGGCGACCTGAACGCGGATGTCGCGGGCTGATTGCTTGATTTTGTCGTCTTCATGATCAAACGCCATCGTTGGCCAGGCGATGAAGACCGACCCGGCAAGGATAAGGCTTAAAATGATCAGAACGCGGCGCAAGAAAAGGCAGCTCCGGAAAGCGTTTATGATTGTCCGAAACGCGAGTGTGCGCGAACAGGGTTCTTATTCGGTTAATGCCAGTTCGGCCAATTACGGATGGCTTAGTTCGGCCAGCGACGATGGACCCAAAGCCACTGTTCAGGGCGTTCACGGATCCAGGATTCCAGCGTCGCATTCACTTCGGTCATGATCGCCAGAATGTCGTCATGACGGTTCCCGGTCTTTGCAACATCAAGGGCCGGATAAAATGTCATGCGGAAGTTGGCACCCTTGATACGCTCCACACGGACCGGGATAATCGGTGCGTCATATTTGATGGCAAATTGCGCCAATGCCGGTGCGGTCATGGCATCGCGACCAAAGAACGGAACGGCAATGCCATCTGCCATTTTTTGGTCGACCAGCATGCAGGCATGACCACCGTCTTTCATAAAGCGGGTCAGCTTGCGCGCGCCATCGGGGCCCTTGCGGACCAGTTCACCCTTGAAGGTTTTGCGAGCACGCATGAACAGGTTATCGACCCACGGATTATCCGGGGCGCGATAAACACTCATCATATGCATATCAAGGACACTGGCGATGCACATCGACACTTCCCAGTTGCCGATGTGACCGGTGAAGAACAGACCCGGCTTGCCATCGTCCTTGGTGACCAAGGCATGTTCGGCCCCGACAATTTCAATACGCTCGCCGCCCGGTTTCATCTTGTGGATATGGGGAATTTCACCAGCCGACCGACCAAGATTTTCCCACATGCCGGTAATGATCGCATCAATCTCGGTTTCGGATTTTTCCGGGAACGCGCGGACAAGGTTGTTGCGCGCTTTCTTTGACTGGCCAACCTTGGGGCCGATGGTGCGCAAAAGCCAACCGCCAAAGTTTGACGCCATATCGACTGGCATCAAGGCAAAGAGCCAATAGACCAGATACGCCCCAAATCCCTGAAGCGGGTGGGAGATATATTTCTGGCGGGTCTTATAGAGCTGGCTGTTCTTATCCATCGGCAAGTACTGATTTCACAATCTGGGCAAGCTGGTCTGGCGCATCAAACACCAGATGAATGTCGAGACTGCTTATGCCGTCGCGACGATCCGATGGCAAGCGCATCAGGTCTTTTTCCGTGGTTACAAGGGCGGCATCAATGTTGCGCGCGGCAGTACGAAGCTCTGCAAGTTCCTGATCGCTGAACGGATGGTGATCGGCAAAGTCGCGGGTTTGAAGCATATCTGCACCAGTCTGTTTAAGGCTGGCATAAAACTTTTCAGGCCGTCCGATCCCGGCAAAGGCGAAAACACGTTTGCCGGCGAAGTCTGATCCGTTGGTCGCATTCACCTGAGCACGAAGCACAGGCACCGATGCCGGAAGGTTTGCGATGAAATCGGGTGTTTGATCGCCGATCAGGATGATCGCACGGACCTTTTCAAGCCCGGTCATCAGCGGTTCACGCATCGGTCCCGCAGGCATGACGCGGCCATTGCCAATGCCATAGCGACTATCGATCACGGCAAAGCTGCAATCCTTGATCAGGGACGGGTTTTGCAGACCGTCATCAAGAATGATCGCATCAGCACCGGCATCACGCGCCATTTCCGCGCCAAGAGACCGTTCGCGTGAAATCCAGACCGGGCCATGCTTTGCCAGCAAAAGTGGCTCATCGCCGACCTTTTCAGCCGTGTCACGCTTGGCGTCGACCTGATGCGGGCCGATAATCGACCCACCATAACCGCGGCTAACGAAATGCGGTGTTCGGCCAAGGCTTGTCAGAAGATCAAACAGAGCAACAGCCGTCGGGGTTTTGCCGGCACCGCCAACCGTGAAATTGCCGACGCAAAATACCGGGCAGCCGGGATGGCGTGCGGTGGTGGTCAGTGTCCGAACACAGGTTCCGGCACGCCACAACATGGAAAGCGGGCTGAGCAGCTTGGGAACGATCCCGTCTTTGCGCCAGAAGTCCGGATCACGCATCGTCCGCCTCCTTGATATCCTTTGCGGCCATCAGCGGGCGCAGGGCATCAAGGGTGCGATCAAGGACTTCGGCCTTTGAATTGGCATAGGCCAAGCCGGCCTTGGCGATCTTTTGCGTGGTGGCCGGATCGCGCAGAAGGGCCGCGACCTGCCGACCAAGGTCTTCTGCATCGGATGCGGGGCGGCACGCGCCAGCTGCCAGCATTTCCTGACTGATGGTGGCGAAGTTGCTCATATCCGGGCCATGCAGGATCGCGCAGTCAAGACGGGCCGGTTCAAGTGGATTTTGTCCGCCAGTTGCGCACAGGGTTTTGCCCATAAAGCAAATCGGTGCGATGCGATAAAACAGGCCAAGTTCGCCAATCGTGTCGGCCAGATAAATATCGGTTCCCGGCGTGATGTCATGGCCACGACTGCGGCGCGCGATCTGAAGGCCTTGGGCGATCAAATCCGATTTAATGTCATCGGCCCGATTGGGGTGGCGCGGAACGATCAGGGTTAAAAGGCCCGCATGATTAGGGGCCAGTTTACGGTGAATGTCACCGGCAATCCGTTCTTCGCCGTCAAAGGTGCTTGATGCCAACCAGACCGGACGTTCGCCAATTTGGCTACGCAGTTTGGCAAGCTCTGGCTCGTCAGCGGGTAGCGGCGGTGCCGCAAACTTCAGATTGCCAACGGTTTTGACATCATTCGCGCCGAGGCTTTTAAAGCGGTCCAGTTCTTCATCGGTTTGCGTTAGGACAACATCAAAGGCACTGATCACCGGGCGAATGAAGGATGGATAACGGGAATAGCCCTTAAAGCTTTTTTCCGAAATCCGACCGTTCAGAAGGGCCAGCTTGACGCCTGCCTTTTGCGCTTTGGTCAGGATGTTCGGCCAAAGATCGCTTTCAAGCCAAAGCGCAGCATCAGGTTTCCAGTGATGCAGAAAACGCGCAACGCAGACTTGACGGTCAATCGGAATGAACTGATGAATGACCCCTTCGGGCAGGCGGGCATGCATCAATTCAGCCGATGTGACAGTCCCGGTGGTGACCAGGATCGACACAGTCGGATAGCGTTTGCGAAGGGCATCAATCACCGGAAGGGCGGATAGGGATTTACCGACACTCGCCCCATGGATCCAGACAAGGTGGCCTTTTGGGCGTACGGCATTTGGATGGCCAAAACGTTCGCCAATCCGTCCGGCATTTTCCTTGCCGCGTTTTTTACGACGATTGAGATAAAGATGAAGAACCGGGCCAAGCAGGCGGGTTGCCGCGCGATAGGCGTAAAACAGGCTCATTTGCCAGTTTCCCCCGCCGCAGCCATTGCTGAACGTTTTTGTTTGGGCAGCTCATCCGGGCCAGCAGGCGGAATGATTTCCAATCCAAGGGCGCTGTCGGTTTCTTGCGTCAGGCGGGTCAGGGCGTTTTCAAGCTCAAGACGTTTGGCTTCAAGGCCTGCTTCATCGAGTTTGCGATCAACAAAGATCGGATCGCCCCAGTGAAAAACACCGCTGGAAAACGGCAGCGGCAGGACAAAGCGGTCCCAACTGCGAAACACTTTCCGCCGCGAAGACGAGTATGTCAGTGGGAAAATGGGAACACCTGCCATTCGGGCCGCCTGAATGACGCCGTCGGACGCGCGCATGCGCGGACCACGTGGACCATCGGGTGTCATGCCAACAACTTCGCCAGCCTTGAGAGCTTTCAGGATCTGGCGCAGAGCAGCGGCGCCACCTTTGCCTTGGCCTGTTGAACCGGCGATGGTCTTGATCTCAAACTGGGCGACCGTGCGTGAGATAATCTCGCCATCGCGATGTGATGATATCAGCATGTTAAAAGGTCGATCGCCACCTACCGAACGCCATGTATAGGGCATCATCAAAAGGCGTTGATGCCAAAACGCAACGACAAAAGGTTTGCCCTCTGTCAGGTAGTGGGCGGGATGATCACCGCCTTCGGTGCGCCAGCGTCCTGTAACGCGGATTAGGCGCACATAAGTCGCTGCAAGCCAGCACAATGTGCTGCGCATGGTGTCGCTTTTGATGATCCGTTTATGCCACTGCACGCCTGATAATCCCGAAATTGCCCGGATCAGTTTCCGTTTTCTTCAGAGAATTGCAAGTTATAGAGGTTCGCATAAGCCCCTCCAAGTGCAAGCAATTCTTCGTGCTTGCCTTGCTCGGTCACCCGGCCATTGGCAATCACGCAGATTTTGTCTGCATCAACAATCGTCGACAGACGGTGTGCAATCACAAGCGTTGTGCGGCCCTTCATCAGTTCGGTCAGAGCACCCTGAATATGGCGTTCTGATTCCGTATCAAGGGCGGATGTTGCTTCGTCGAGCAGCAGGATCGGTGCGTTTTTAAGCATCGCACGAGCAATCGCAATGCGCTGACGCTGACCACCGGAAAGCTTCACACCATGTTCACCAACGATGGTGTCATAGCCATGTTCAAGCTGACCGATGAATTCATGCGCAGCGGCATTGCGTGCGGCTTCTTCGATCTCTGCATCCGTCGCACCGGCCCGGCCATAGGCGATGTTAGCGCGCACCGTATCGTCAAATAGGGTGATTTCCTGACTGACAAGGGCTGTTGCCTTGCGCAGGCTATCGAGTGTGACGTTGCGGATATCCTGACCGTCAATCGTGATCGCACCGCTATCAATGTCATAGAAACGCGGGATCAGGTTGAGGATCGTTGATTTACCTGCACCCGACGGGCCGACAAGGGCCACGGTTTCACCTGCCGTGATATCAAGGTCGATATCGCGAAGGGCGGCGATTTCCGGGCTATAGGAAAAGGCAACATTGTTGAACTTAACGTTGCCACCCTTGACCGCGAGTTTAGTTGCGTCCGGGGCATCCTTGATTTCCGGCTCAATGTCCAGAACAGTGAATACACGCTGGGAAGACGCAAGACCCTGTTGAAGGGTGATGTTTATGTTTGCCAGACGCTTTACGGGCTCATACGCCAGAAGAAGTGCCGTGATAAAGGCAAAGAAGCTGCCCGGATCACTTGCGCCGTCAATCACGCGGCTGCCGCCATAAATGATGATGGCCGTAATTGCAGCGCCACCCAATGTTTCCATGATGGGGGACGACCGGGCACTGACGGTTTGTGCCTTGAAGCTCAGCTTGAAGACCGTTTCAACAATCCGCCCCATGCGGGAGCATTCATAGGGCTCCATGCCATAGGCTTTGACGTGGCGAATGCCCTGGAAAGTCTGCTCAAGCAGCGTTGCGAATTCGCCAATCTGCTGCTGCGTATTCGCTGATACCTTGCGCATGCGTTTGCCAAGACGCGCAATCGGATAGATTGCAGCCGGGAATACGGTAAAGGCGATGATCGCAAGCAGCCAATCTTTGTAGAACATCACGCCAATCAGAACGGCAGCCGTCAGAAGGTCTTTGCCAAACCCGGTCAGGGAGCTTGAAACCGCGGCACGCATCGCAGTGATGTCGTTTGTAAAGCGGGTGATCAGTTTCCCGGTATTGGTGCTATGGAAGAAGCCGATATCAAGCCGGATCACGTGTTCGTAAAGGCGGTTCTGAATGTCGGCGAGGATACGACCACCGACATAGCTCATCAAAACGGTCTGGCCATAGTTCGCAAAGCCCTTAAGCGCGAAAGAGCCAAGAACCGCAGCACCAACGGGAACAAGCATGTCTTCACGTTTATTGATGAAGACATCGTTGATGATCGGGTCCATCAGCAATGCATACAAACCCGTCGCACCAGCCATCAGGGCCATGCACATCAAAGCAAGTAGGATTTTGCCAAAATAAGGCGCAACCGCATCCTGGACGATACGCTTGACCAATGGCCAGGTAGCCCAATGTTCTGCGGTATGATCCAACGAATTCTTTGGCAATGATCTGATCCCGGCCTTCTTTGCCATTTCCAGATTGTATCGAACTGATACTATCTATATGGATACGGCATCATAATAAGATTTAAAGATACGCGCTGTTGCTAGCACGCTCGGACATGGGCGGCAAGCAACTGACGACGTTTCACGGACACAAAAATGGTCTGCGTCTCAGCAGATTGCCAACTGCGACATATAAGACAAAATAATGAACGAGCAACTGCACGCACTTGTCGAACATACAATAGCCCAGGGCGTTGGCGCGCGCGTCTTTGCGCTGCGCTGGGAAAATCGACGTATCTGGGTGAAGCAGGCCGTTCCGGCAAAGCAGAAAGTCTGGCATCGTCTGCAAAGATTTGGTGCCAACATCACCGGCATTCCAATGCTGCGCCCAACCGTCTCGCCGGGAGGCAAGGAAGGCTTGGAAAGCGAAGCAGCCGTGCTTCGCAAACTCAGTGCATTGGGTATTCTGGTCCCTGATCTGATTGATGTCGGTGAGAACTGGATCGCGATTGGCGATAATGGCGGTATCCTGCAGACCCTAATTGACGAAGACCTTCATAAGGGTGATGAGGGGGCGGTTAAGAACCGCGTGATTGATGCGGGTACCGCGCTGGCCGGTTTGCACGAATCGGGATTGGCGCATGGCGCACCGCTTCTGCGTAACATGACGATCCGTGATGACGGGAAAATCGGCTTTATCGATTTTGAAGAAGACCCCAATGCGCGGATGCCCATTGTTGATGCGCAGGCGCGTGACATTCTGTTGTTTGTCTTTTCAATCCAGCGTGAGTTTAAAAAACGCCCGGAACTTCTGCGCGCGGGCTGGCAGGCATATGTCGCAGCAGCTGGCAACAATGCACCGCAGCTTGTCCCATTGCGCAAGGTCATTCGATTGTTGCGCCCGGTTTACTTGATCCTGCGGCCATTCCGACGCTGGCTCGGCACCGACGCACTAAATGGCCTTTGGGCCTATCGCACGCTGCGTAAAAGCCTATATCAGGCTTGATATTCCCAAGCAGCTGACGCGAGTAAAGCCAACCCGCGCTATTGCGCAGGTTGGCCAACTGGTGCGGTCAGGGCATCATCACTTTCGGCCCCTTCCTCACTGTGCGAGTTTCCGCGGGCGAGCTTTGCCGCACGCGCGGCATCATCAACCGAAATGCGGATCGCCTCAATCCCGTCAAACCCACCGGAAAACGGTGCCAGATTGTGCAGGAACTGATTGGCGGAGTTGCGCCAGCTATATTGTTCGGCAAGGGCGCGGGCATCTTCGCTTTTAAGCTCAAGCGCTGCCATTGCAGCTTCGCGAAGATCGGCATCGATCGCGCCGGCCTTTGTATCGCGCACAATGTCGGCTGGTCCCTGAACCGGGAAGACAGCAACCGGGGTGCCCGATGCCAAGGCTTCTAGGATCACAAGGCCAAAGGTGTCGGTCTTGCTGGGGAAGACAAAGACATCAGCCGCGGCAAAGGCGGTTGCCAATTCTTCGCCGATCTTTTTACCCAGGAACTGGGCATTTGGATATTTGCCTTTAAGCTCGGCCAATTGCGGGCCATCGCCAACCACGAATTTTGTGCCGGGCAAATCAAGATCAAGGAAATGGCCGATATTCTTCTCAACCGCGACCCGGCCAACGAACAACCAGTGCGGTTTTGGAAAATCGCCAAAGCTTGCCTCCGGGCGCGGCCGGAACAGATCAAGATCCACGCCGCGCGACCAGATATGCAGATTGCCAAATCCCCAATCGGACAGCTCCTGACGAAGTGTTTCGGTTGCGACCATGACCGATTGCGATTTGCCGTGGAAATGCTTCATGCCGCGATACAGGATCGAAAGCGGCAGGCGCCAGCGGGCATGGATATATTCCGGGAACCGCGTGTGATAAGCGGTCGAAAATGGAATGCCGCGTTTCAGGCAATAGGCGCGCGCAGCCTGACCCAAAGGCCCCTCGGTCGAGATATGAATTGCAACCGGATGCAGGGCCTCGATCATTTTGGCCATTTTGCGTTTGGCAAACAGGGCCAGCCGGATTTCCGGATAGGTCGGGCAGGGGATGGTTTTAAACTGATCGGGCGAGATGACATGAACGTCATGTCCCATCTCGCCCAGCTCGCCGCGTACGGTTTCAAGGGTACGGACAACACCGTTGACCTGCGGATACCAGGCATCGGTTACGATCAGTATTTTCATGCAGTCTTTCCAATCGGTGCATCATTACGTTTTTTCGACGTGTTCGATGCGGACGTGCCCGAAGCGTGGGCGATACGGAACATGGAAATCAATTTGCCAAGACCAAGCGACGGGGCAGTTGCCGCGTCACGGCCGGCACTGGAATGGGTCATGGCCAACTGGCGCATTTCCGCCCAATGAAGCAGTTCAAGCTTGCCATCTATGTCTTCGACAAGGGCGGTACAGCTTTCAACCCAGTCACCATCATTGCAATAAAGCACGTCACCAATCATGCGCTTTTCGGCATGGTGGATGTGGCCGCAAACAACACCATCCACCTTGCGTTTGGCGGCTTCGTGGGCGACGGCATTTTCAAAATTGCAGATGAACTGAACCGCGTTTTTGACCCGGTTTTTAAGATAGGCCGAAAGCGACCAATACCCGTAACCGAGACGTCGGCGAACGCCGTTATAGTAACGGTTGAGTGCGATCGCGAGGTTGTAGGCCGTATCCCCAAGATAGGCCAGCCACTTGGCATATTTGACAACACCGTCAAATTCATCGCCATGAATGACCAAAAGGCGTTTGCCATCTGCCGTTTCGTGGATGTCATTCATTTTGACTTCCACATGGGCAAAGGTCATCTCGACAAATTCGCGGGCAAATTCATCATGGTTGCCGGGGATAAAGATGACTTTGGCGCCATTCTTGGCCTTATCCATGATTGTCGTGATAACAGCGTGGTGACTTTCCGGCCAATGCCAGCTTTTCTTGAGCCGCCATCCATCGATGATGTCACCGACCAGATAATAGGTGTCTGCTGTTACTTCATTGAGGAAATCCAAAAGAAGATCTGCCTGACATCCACGTGTCCCCAGATGGACGTCTGAAATCCAGACCGTGCGGTAATGCGGTTGCAGCGTCATCGCTGTCATTGCCGCTCCTCCGTATCCTGCCAAAAGGATGGCTGGAACCCGACGGTTATTGGTGCCGGATGCTGTCCCCAACCAGTATCCGTTTAAAATAAAACGCGCGATTATATAACCCGTTCACAGAAATTTCGCGGTTCTGTAAAGCAACTGTTACATGTTTTCTTTCATATGGTAGAGCGCATGAATAATTTATTTCCGTTTTATTTCGGAACTTTGTTTAAATGACCCATACCGATGTGACTGTGATCTTTAATCCGCGCGCGGGGGGCAACAAACAGCGGTTTTTGTCCAAAATTCTGCAACATGCCGGAACCAGGGTGGAATTGTTACAGACCACCCATCCCGGCCATGCCCGCGAACTTGCACGCAAGGTGCGTGCTCATCAGCGCCTGTTTGTTGCCGGTGGTGACGGGTCTCTTAATGAGGCGCTTAACGGGTTGCTTGATGCCCAGATCGACGGGCACGAAGTCCCGCCATTGGGGATTATCCCGCTTGGCACGGCAAATGTCCTTGCGGTCGAAGTCGGGCTTGAAATCAAGGCGCGCGCGATTGCCGCCTATATCAACAACCCCGGCATGGTCTGGGTGCGGCCGGGGCTTGTGAATGGCCGGGCATTTTTCCTGATGGTCGGAATGGGGGCGGATGCCGATACGGTTGCCAATGTGTCCCTGCGTCTGAAGCGCATGATCGGCAAGGGCGCGTACGTTCTTGAAGGGATGCGCAACATCCTGTTCCCGCGCCACCGTGATTTCGAGGTCAATATCGGCCGGGAAAACTACCGGGTTGCCGGGGTGGTTGCGACGCATGCAAAGCATTATGGCGGTGCGTTCGTGATTTCGCCCGACGCAAAACTGACGTCCAACATGCTCGATGTTGTACTGATGCCGGGCAATAGCATTGGCGCGTTGTCGCGCTATGGATTGGCATTGACGTTAAATCGCCTGCATGCGCAAAGCGATGTATCGGTCGTCAGCACCGAACGCCTGACAATCACCAGCCATTGCGGCCCGGCACCGCTTCAGATTGATGGCGAAAGTGCAGGAAAACTGCCCTGTGAGATCAGCCTGTCACCCTATCCGGTGCGTCTGATGGTGCCGCATCTTTATGCTGCACAGTGTAATGGTGCGGATGCGGGTGAAGCGGAGAGCAACAAACCATTGTTGCAACTGACCGCCGAATAAGAAGTACCCCGATGTCGCCTTGGGCTACATCGGGGTGGTTTGATCAGGCTGAAATGATCGCCATACACTCGGCAAAGCATGTCAGGAAAGTTTTGGCATCATCCATGTCAAAGGTGATTGGCGGCTTGATCTTGATCACGTTATCAAGCGGACCATCGGTAGAAAGCAGGATGTTGCGGTCCTTCATCAGATTGACGATCTGACCGGCCTTCGATGTTGCAGGTTCGAGCGTAACTTTATCTTCGACCAGCTCAATGCCGATAAACAACCCAACACCGCGCACTTCACCAATCAGATCAAACTGCGGCGCCATGGCACGCAGTTCGTCCATCATGTAATCGCCGACCAGTTTGGCATTGGACTGCAGGCGTTCATCGCGAATGACATGAAGCACTTCGCGACCAATCGCGCAGGAAACCGGGTTGCCGCCAAAGGTATTGAAATATTCCATACCGGTATGAAACGCATTGGCGACTTCGCGGGTCGTGATCACGGCCCCCAATGGATGACCATTGCCGATCGGTTTGCCTAGCGTGACGATATCGGGCACCACGTCTTGCAGCTCAAAGCCCCACATGTGACTGCCGACACGACCAAAGCCGACCTGAACCTCATCAGCGATGCAAAGCCCGCCAGATGCGCGCACAGCATCGTAAACCTTGGCCAGATAACCATCCGGCAGGACAACCTGCCCGCCGCATCCCAAAACGGACTCTGCAATGAACGCAGCGGGCGGACGACCTTCGGCTTCAAATGCACGGAGTTGCTCAATGGCAAGGTCGGCATATTTCGATCCGCATGCTGGATCACTTGATTTGACCGGTCCTCGGAAGCCATCCGGCATCCGGCAGATTTTGACATGATCCGGGCAGCCTTTGCCGCCCTTGCGATTGAACTTATAAGGGCTGAGGTCGATAAGTGATGTCAGATTGCCGTGATAAGCATGATCAACAATCAACATTTCCCGGCGCCCGCTATTGGCCTGTGCTAACCGAAGTGCCAGATCATTGGCTTCACTGCCGGAATTAACAAAGAAACAAACCGAAAGCGGATCGGGGAAGGTCGCCAGAAGTTCATTGGCGTAATTGACGATATTGTCGTGTAGGTAACGTGTATTGGTGTTGAGCGCGGCCGCCTGCTTGGCTGCAGCTGATACCACACGCGGATGGGAATGGCCGATATGGCAAACATTATTGACCATATCGAGGTACTTTTCCCCGCTATCGGTAAACAAATACTGGCCTTCACCCCGCACCATCTTCAGCGGCTTTTTATAAGACAGACTAAGGTTCGGGCTTAGATGGCGGGTCCGTTCTGATCGGATTTGCACGGGTGCGCGTTCGACAATGTCCTGGCAATCAATCGCCATGCCCAGCATCAGGTTGGGGTTGGGGCAGATGCTGCTCCAGACATTGGATTCGCTTGGTGCTGCAACACCACAGATATCTGCGCCCATTCCGACAAGATCGGTCATGATCTGGAAATGCAGGTGCGGTGCCCAGTTGCCGTTTTCCGGATAGGGGCCGACATACCCCACCAGTTCACCCTTTTTGATCGCTTTACCAACCGGGCTCAGCGGCAGGGACGTGCGGCTGAGATGACCGTATTTGGTGAAGAATTTTTGCCCGTCGTCGGTGACATGTTCAAGGATGATGATCGGGCCATAATCAAAGTCGCGCGCATTGTCGTTTGATATAACGACCGTGCCATCAAGCGGGGTATAGATTGGTGTTTGATCGGGCACAAACAGATCAATGCCAAGATGCAGGCTGCGCCATTCACCCTTGGTAGCGGTTTCGAAGAATGGACCTTGGTAAACTTTGCGGTTCTCAAGGTATTTGCCAACACCGATTTCGGCCCCGGCTTCGGTCATCGAACTGAAAATCGCATCGGTGACAATACCAGCTTCGCGAAGCTTTCCATCCTGATCCAGCGACAAACCATTCAGGTCAACCACATGCAGGTTTTCAGGTGTCATGGGCATGTCCAAAACCGGGCCGATGGCATGCGCATTTGCGGTCAGCCAGTTCACCAGCTTGCGTGATCCCGGGTAGGGCTCCATGCCGCAGGCATCACGGAAGCGATACTGAATGATGGCAGGATTAAACGCCTCCATCCGGTTCAAAAGATCGGTAACGCCCTTCTGACTGATCAGAAGATAGTCATTATCCGGTTCGCGGGCATATTGCTGGGCTGCCATGCACGCACTTTGTGCCAGGCGGCAACGGATCAGGTCATAGAGGATAGCAACCTCATCCTCTTGCAACGGATTGGCGCGGTGATAGGCCGTGATGACATCAATGACGCGTGCGACGGGATCGGGTTGATCCATCATCACATAGGCCAGTGCCACAGCCAGGTTGCAGATCCTGTGCGTGGCAATGAAATCACCAAAATCGATCAAGCCATTGATGGTCAGGTTTTCATCGACCAGAAGGTTATAGTCATTGGCATCGTTGTGAATGACCTGCCGTGGGGTGCGGTCAAGGCGTGGGGCAATGTCGGTTTCAAAATGATCAAGGATGGTGATGGCTTGGGCGCGAAGGGTGTCATCCGTGATCATCAAGGCGAATTCACGATGTTGGGGCGTTTGGGCGATATCCCAGAGAAATTCGCGGTGGGCGGCGGGGTGATCAAAACCAGACAGGCAAAGATCAAGCTGCCCCAACAATGTTCCGATCTGGGCAAAATCAAGATCGTGATCTTCACGCGCCTTGGCCCAAACGGTGCCGTCAATCCAGCTAAGCGCACGTAAAAAACGGATGTTGCCTATCGGGTCCGTCATCGCCGTGGTGGTCTCGCCATCCTTGGCGGGGATCATGGCGGGGACAGGGAAAACCCCCGATCTCGCGATATGGCCCAGAACGGCATCCTGGGCCGCCAACCAGCTTGCATCCGCATTGCTGTCATGGATTTTGAAAACGAACTGTGATCCGTCCTCAGCCTTCATGTGAAAATTCTGATCGCGTTCGCCGGGCAGTTTACTGGCAGTAGCGGTGATCCCGTAATGCTGGGCGAAAAGGTCACTGGCCTGCTGTTCGCTAAAGCTGTGGAAGTTATTTTGGGGCATTGTCTGGCACTCGTTGCGGTGAAGTCTGATGCCAGTTTAGGTTTGTGATTTGGCCAATACTTTCGCCATTATGGCCAAAGATTGGATTTTATGGCGCATGCTGATAATCTGGGGTGATGTGGTCAGTGGGGATTTTGATGCGCCATCTTGATGATACCGATCAGAAAATATTGCAGGTTCTGCGTGCCGATGGCCGCGAGAGTTTAAAGGGCATTGCGGCCAAAACCGGTCTTGCCCGTTCGACCATCCGGTATCGGTTGGAAAAGCTTGAAGCGGATCGTGTCATCACCGGCTATGAGGTCAAAATCAATCCCGGGTCAGAAGCCGGTTTATCGGCCTTTTTGTTTGTGCGCTTAAAGCACACACCAGCCCATGATGTGGTGAAACATCTTTCGGGTTATTCCGAAGTGCGTGGCTGTTTTTCCTTGGCCGGTGATCCCGACATGATTGTCGAAGTTCGGGTTGATAACGCCGAGCGCCTGAATGCGTTGCGCGATGCGGTCGCACTGTTGCCAGCCTGTCTGGAAGTGCGAACATCCATCGTGCTCAAACAGGAAATCTAGGCAAGAAAAGCCCCGGCAGATGTTCTCTGCCGAGGGCATGTTATGTAGCGCAAGAATAACTGGGCTTGCCGTTAAGCCGCCCGCACCGTTGCGATAAAGGCATCAACCTCTTTGCCGAGCTTGTTGGCAGAATGGGCCAGTTCCCGCGCGCTGGTCAGGACCTGTTCAGCGGCGGCACCACCTTCGTTGGCGGCTGTGTTGACTTCGATAATCGCATGGGAAACTTCACTGGTGCCAGCAGCCGCCTGTGCGATGTTTCGTGCGATTTCTCCTGTGGTGGCGTCTTGTTGTTCAACCGCAGATGAGATCGCGGCAGATGTCTGATGGCTTTGTGAAATCACACCACTGATATCGGTAACCGCCGCGACCATGGTTTGCGTTACGGCCTGAATTTTATCGATCTGGCTTGTGATGCTGTCTGTGGCGTTTGCCGTTTGATTGGCAAGGTTTTTAACCTCGGAGGCAACAACGGCAAATCCTTTGCCAGCTTCGCCAGCGCGTGCGGCCTCAATCGTGGCATTAAGCGCCAGAAGGTTTGTCTGTTCGGCGATTTCCTGGATCAGGCCAACAATATTGCCAATTTCCTCGACCGAGGCGGCCAGTCCTTCGGCGGTTTCACGCGTGCTATCGGCATTACGTACGGCATTGTCGGTGATCTCGCCAGCGGTTCTAACCTGCATGCCGATTTCGCGCACCGATGCTGCCATTTCTTCGCAGGCGGTGGCGACGGTTTCGACATTCGCACTGGCTTGTGTTGCCGCGGCCGATACCGTCCCGGCCTGACTGTTGGTTTCCTCAAGCGTTGCGGTCAGGGTTTGGGCCGCAGCTTCAAGTTCGCTTGCGGCGGCGGCAACAACGCGAACGATGGATCCGACCGAACTTTCGAACTGGTCGGCAAGGGCATTCATATGGCTTCGTTTTTCCTCGGCCGCGCGTTGTTCGGCAACTTTGGCTGCAAGTTCCATGTCCTGATTGCGGATCATGTTTTGTTTAAACACCTCCGTCGTTTCGGCAATGTCGCCGATTTCGTCACGACGGCCTGTCCCGAATACATCTGTGGAAAGATTACCCGATGCCAAATCCCCAAGGTTTTTGACAATCTTGTTAATGGGACCTGTGATGGATCGGGCAAACAAAAGGCCCGAACCGACACCAACGCCAACCACGACCAGAACCACGACCAAGGTATGGAGCATCGCATCCTTGACCGGTGCCATGGCTTCGTCCTTGTCGACTTCGCCGATCACGGCCCAGTTGGTGCCAAGGAATTCAAGCGGGCTATAGGCGGAGATGACCGGAATCCCGCGATAATCGAGGATTTCGAGGACGCCATTCTGGCCTTCCAGCGCGCGGCTTGCAGTGTCGGGCGTTACCTTGGTTTTAAGGACAGTGGATTCTTCGGAGAACCGTGATGCACTGCGCATCAAAAGGTCCTTGCCAACGATATAGGTTTCGCCGGTTTCACCCATACCAGCCGATACACGCATCACCTGATTGATACGATCAATCGGCATCTGGAAGGCAAGCACACCTTCGGCCTTGCCATCTTCGCCCATGATCGGGGTGGCAATGAAACTTGCCGGGGCATCATAACTTGGCGCGTAGGGATTGAAGTCGTGGAAGGTCAGGCGTGCGTCACCAGACTCGCCAATCAGGGCTGCCTTATCCATTGCCCCACGAAACGCTTTGCCAAGATCGGTGCTTGCCCACGGGCCATCAATGAAGTCGGTTGCGAAATCCTGTTCCTTGAAAACGCTGTAAATCAGCTTTCCATCGGGCGAAAACAGGAAAATGTCATAGTAGCCGCGCCGTTCCAGCACTTCGCGCAGATAGGGATGATAGGTGCGGTGGGCCTCGCTCCAGACCGATCCATCCCCGGCATCGGTCAGAAGATGCTTTTCACCCAATGGGTTGGGGTTGTCTTCGATATAGCGTTGTTTGAGGGTTTCTGTCTGATCTGTGCCAAGATCATTCCAACCGGCCGAAAACGCTGCCAGTGCTTGATGGGTGAAGGGGCTGTTGGCCAAAAGGACCAAATCTTCGAGAATGGATGTCAGATAATCCGACAGTGCTGCTTCACGGGCTTCTGTCAGCGCAAGAAGCTTTTCCTCAACCGAATGCTTTTGGGTTTGCCAAGCCTGAAAACTGAGTACGCCGCCAATGGCACTTGCGGCCAAAAGCACAAGCAACGTCAGAATAGCGGGTAATTTGAATGCGATCCGAAACACAGGTGTCTCCCTTCCTGACGGCATCACCCAGCGATGTCTAGGTGCGCGGGCTTGCGCGCAAATACACACAGCTGGACGGTAAACTCATTTTACCGACCGCCAGAAACTGGATCGCTCCCACAGTTTATTTTTGTTCTTTAATATAAGGGGCTTCCCTTTTGCTTTTACAAGCAATGATTGTATTAATTTCAGCAATGGACCTTCAAGAAGATCGATCCTTATCGCCATTGGTAACAATCACCAGACCGTAGCCCACTTTTTGGAACGATTTAAGACAACTCCTCCGTCGTAAGGATCGGGAAAGTCAAATAAGTGCTCTTTCGAATAGTTAATGTATATACCTAAATATAATATCAGAATGTTTTGATAAATAAGGATTATAGCCCCTTTAAGAATGCCATATCATAACCACATCATTAAATGGGCTAACACGGGGTACAGGTCGACTTTTAAGGTATGACCATCGTGATTTTGACAGCAGCCCATATTCGTAATCCGTCTGACGATCTGCATTCACTCCCTAAATGGGGATGATGCAGCATTAAGCGAGTGTATAGGATGCGATCCCATACCTTGATGTTTGATCTGATGCGTATTGGAGTGATGTATCATGATGGTTGCAACAGCTGGTGCATCCGGCGATGGCTTTTTGGGCAATCTTCGCGTCCGTACAAAAATCCTTTTGGGTTTTGCCACGGTGCTTACGGTTTTGATCGCCGCACTGGCATTTGCCTATTACAGCTTTGTACAGGTCTCACATGACGTGGATGAATATGCCGTCCATGTCGAAGAGGCAGCTCTGGTTGCCCAGATCGAAAGTCGCTTCCTGCGCTTTAGCGCACATGCGCGCGAATTCGCCAATACGGGTCATCAGGAAGAAGCCGATCGGGTTTTTGAACTCGCATCTGAAATCGCGCCGCTTATGGCCGAAGCGGAAGAACGGTTTCTCTCTGACGACTATCGTGCCCGCATCCACCATATGACCGAAGCATTCGATGCCTATATGACAAGCTTTGCTTCAGCCAAAACGCTTTCGGATCGTTACCATGCGGTGATCCTTGATCGTCTGGAGCCAGACGGGATCAAGGTTGTTGCCGATCTTGATGAGATTGTGCGTCACGCCGAAGAGCGCGGCGATATCGAGATGCTCAAAAAAGCGGTTGCTGCGCGTGAGCATGCTCTTCTGGCACGGCTTTACAGCAATATTCTGATCGGTCGTCAGGATGATAGTTTTGGCGATAAAACGGCAAATGAGTTCGCAAAGCTTGAAACGCTTCTGGCGGACCTTGATTCCTACATGGTGGTTGATGCCGACAAAGACATTCTGAGTGATGCTGTAACCGTATTTAAGGATTATCGAGAAGTCTTTACATCGATCCGTGCCGATGAATTGGCGATTGCCGAAACCATCAACGGGTCCATGAAGCAGGCCGGGGCCGAAATCACGGCTGATGCCGAGGCGCTTCGTGCTGAATTGACCACGATCGAACACAGCATCTTTGAAAAGGTCATTGGCGAAATCCTACTGGCCGAAAAAGAAATCCTGATCGCGTCACTTGCGGGTGTGATTATGGGGATGTTCATCGCCTGGATGCTGGGCAGCCGCCTGTCCAAACCGATCATCGCGATTTCGGTGGTAATGCGCAAACTGGCTGATCATGATCTTAGTGTTGATGTGCCGGGCCGCGGCCGTGGGGATGAAATCGGCGAAATGGCATCTGCGGTCGAGGTGTTCAAAGCCAATGCCATTCGCAATGACCAGCTTGAAGAAGAAGCCCGTCTGCAGGAAATCCGCACCAAGGAAGAACAGCGTGCTTTCATGAACCAGACGGCGGACAGCTTTAACGACAATGTTGGCAAGATTATCGAAGCGGTAGCAGCCGCCGCCGTCGAGTTGCAGGCAACCGCAAACGGCATGTCACAAATTGCCCAAGCCGCGTCCGAGCAAACCACGGCTGTCGCGTCGGCAACCGAACAGGCCAGTGGGAATGTGCATTCGGTGGCGTCCGCGACCGAGGAGCTGAATATCTCGATCGAGGAGATTAACCGACAGGTTGTCTTCTCGACCGAGGTTGCGAAAACTGCTGTCCAGCAGGCCAAGGACACCTTTGTCAGCATGCAGGAACTGATCGAATCATCCAACAACATCGATCATGTTCTGAAACTGATTTCCGACATTTCCGATCAGACCAATATGCTGGCCCTGAATGCCACGATTGAGGCATCCCGTGCAGGGGCTGCTGGTGCCGGTTTTGCCGTTGTCGCCAACGAGGTCAAAAATCTTTCGGCTCAGACGGCGAAGGCAACGAACGAAATCCGTGCCCAGGTCGAAAATGTGCAGCAACGAACCGGTTCGGCTGCGGCCCAGATCGAGAGCATCAGCAAGACCATCAATCAGATGGAAGGTATTGTTGCTGCGATCTCCTCAGCCGTTGAAGAACAATCCGCTGCAACCCGTGAAATTGCGTTCAACATCGAACAGGCGGCAACCGGCACCACGGTGGTCAGTTCCAACATCGTGACCGTTTCGCATGCGGTAAGCGAGGCGGGGACAGCATCAAATGACGTCCTAAGTGCTGTTGGCATGCTGTCAAAGAACTTCACCACCCTTAAAGGGGCGACCGACAACTTTGTCAGCACGATCCGTGCAGCCTGATCAAGCTTGCTGAGCCTTTGGGCTCAGTAGGACCACGAGCAAACAAGAAGACGCCCGGTTTAACAAAACCGGGCGTCTTTGAATATCAGGCATCGACAATCTGGCGGTGTTACTGCCCGGCTAGTGTCAGGCCATCAATGCGAATGGTTGGTGCGTTCGTACCATATTTGAAGGTCAGGTCATTGGCCGGAACGGCTGTTTTGAACATGTCCTTCAGATTGCCAGCCACCGTGATCTCCGAGACCGGATAGGCAAGCTCACCATTTTCAATCCAGTAGCCCGACGCACCGCGCGAATAGTCACCGGTGACGCCATTAACACTGCTGCCGATCATTTCGGTGATATAGAGACCCGATTTGATGTCCTTGATCATGTCTTCGGGCGAAATGGTGCCCGGTTCCATGTAAAGGTTGGTGGTCGAGGGACCCGGCAGGCTTCCGGCACCACGCGATGCGTTGCCGGTTGATTTCAGACCCAGCTGACGGGCTGAACGCAGATCCATGATCCAGGTTTTCAAAACGCCGTTTTCAATCAGATAGCGCTTTTCATTGGCGACACCTTCGGCATCAAACGGCTTGGAACGAAGCCCGCGTTTGCGGTGCGGGTCATCAACAATATTGATATGCGGGGCAAAGATTTCCTTGCCCATCGCATCGATCAGGAAGCTGGTGCCGCGCGCAATGCCCGATCCGTTGATCGCACCGGAAAGATGGCCAACCAGGGATGCGGAAACGCGTGGATCATAGATCACCGGAACTTGCGTGCTTTTGACCTTGCGCGGGTTCAGGCGACGCAGCGTTTTTTCTGCGGCTTTCTTACCGATATCAACCGGATCGCGCAGGTCGGTCGAAAAGACCGCACTGTCGTAATCATAGTCGCGTTCCATTGCCGTGCCGGTACCAGCCAGAACCGAGACCGAAATGTGGCTTCCGGACCCGGCATAGGAATTGGCAAAACCGTTGGTCGCGGCAAGCGTGATCTGATGGCGGCCCCAACCGGCTTCCGATCCCTCGGAATTGGTGATGCCTTCGACAGAGCGCGCAGCTTCTTCACACGCGCTGGCCCATTCGATCAGTTTGTCTTGATCAACTTCGCCCGGTTCGCACAGTTCAAGCGCTTCAACGTTAAATGTCTCGGCAAGTTCGGACGGATCAGCAATGCCGCAATAAGGATCTTCGGGCGCGTTTTTCGCCATGGCGACAGCGCGTTCGACCAACTCGTTAAGGGCTGCGTCACTGGTGTCAGATGATGAAACAACAGCCTGTTGCTTGCCGATCAGAACACGCAGGCCAAGATCGGCCCCTTCGGAACGTTCAAGCTTTTCCATTTTGCCAAGACGCTGGGCAACCGAAAGCGATGTACCTTCGACATAGACGGCATCTGCGTCATCCGCACCAGCCTTTTTCGCACGTGTCAGCAGATCATTGATGCGATCAAGTGTCATGTCGGTCTTGGGCATGGAAGCTCCCTTTTCTCGGAATTGTTTATCCTTACGTTATAGGCAGGTGTGGCCGGTTTCGCAAAGGGTGCAAACGATCTGGAAACACAAAAAGCCGCGTGGGCACTTGCCGCGCGGCTTTTAAGTTTTTTGTGATGACAGGATTAGCCGACCAGCGGGATCCAGATTTCGACAAACCCGCTGCCGGTTTCCGGATTGAAGTCCGGACTGTAGCGTTCGAAATCCGGGGCAGGTGCGACGCTATGCCCTGATTCCGGAAGCCATTTGTTCCAGATGGTGTAACAGGTGGCCCGAATGCCCGAAATATGTCCCTCGTGACGGAAAACGGCGTATTTTCCTGCCCGCAACTTTACGGTTTTAAACTCCGATGGCAGGTCTGCCGATGCGGCGATGGCAACGGCGCACATATAGTCAAAGCTGCCTTCATTGTCGCCGTTATAGCAAACGCCATAGGTTTCTCCGCCAATCTGGCCGGGGACCTCGCCGATATAGGGAATGAAGCGCTGCCAAAGGGCCGGGATGGTTGAATTGGTTTCAAAAGTAAAGCGTGCTGAAAGTCCGGCGACTTCAAGCGCATCATGAGTTTCGATGCGCGGTGCTTTAAGATCAATGATCAAATCATCTGACACAGTTATGGCCTCCTGAAGATCAAGCTTTTCGATGCATTTTTGTGTCCGCACAGCTTCGGGTGTGATCCCGAACTGCGTGCGAAATGCCCGGGTGAAGGCTTCGTGCGAATTATACCCGGCATCGAGTGCCAGGCTCAGGATACCGTGGTTTTGATCGGTGCCATTACACAGCCGTTTAGCCGCCTCGCTCAAGCGGCGTTTACGGACGTAACGGATTACGGAAAGCCCGGTGCTGGTGCCAAAGGCCCGAACAAGATGATGGCGCGATACGCCGCTATGATTGGCGATCCGGCCAAGTTCAAGCTCGGGCTCGGTTTCCAGCATACTTTCAATAAACCAGATGGCGCGGCCGACGGGTGACTTCACAATTCCATCCTGTATTCGCATAAGCTGATCGCAGGGATATCGCCAAATGCAGGTTGGTGTTTGATCGGGATTGATCTTTTGCCGAATTGTGCTTTGTTGCTGCTACTATTCTGATCTGTTTGGGACCAAAGGAAAAGCGCGATGGGACGGAAAATCTGGCAAGCATTGGCAATGAGCTGTGCGCTTTTCATAGCCACACAGCCCGGCAATCCTGCCTTTGCAGATGACGCCCCGACCGAGACCGCGCCAAATGAGGATGGCGTTTGGGAGCTTAATGCCGATGGCAAACCCGATCCGGTTTCCAGTGCGCAGCTTTATACCGAGATGCGCTTTCAGGGCGGCCAATATGCGCGCAATTACCGCCATCAGATGCTGACCGGGGATTTTACCTGTGATGATGTGGTGGACCGGATCGCAGGCTGGGTGGATCTCGACAGCCCCGGGGGACCGCAATTTGCTTTGTTGTTTGTGACCAATCATGGCGGCAAGGCGCAAAGCGAAATCCGCTACATTCCGTTCAAACAGTCCGAACAATATGCGCTGTGCATCTATGACGAAACCGCACCGCCTGTCATGAGTTGGCAGGAAAACAGCATCGAATTCATGGATGAAATCATCGGCGACAAGGATATGTGCAACTTTGCCATCCGCATTGATGACTTCATGTGTGACGCGCCGCAATTCTTCTATTCCGAAAAGCCCGCCGAGAATGGCGATCACTGGATGTTTTTCAGAAACTGATCTGAATGTAGCGGTCAAAAGAAAAGGCGGGTTTGAAACCCGCCTGTGTCATTTTAATCCCGCCAGATTTTCTTGCCCGATCCGGGCAGGCCATAGCGATCCCATTTTTGATCAACACGGTCGATGATGTCATCGTCCATATAGATTTTCTCACCCCATTCGCGGTTGGTTTCGCCCGGGAATTTGTTGGTGGCATCAAGGCCAAGCTTGCCGCCAAGGCCGGAAACCGGGGAGGCGAAATCAAGGTAGTCAATCGGCGTGTCCGTCACCGTGGTGATATCGCGCACCGGGTCCATCCGGGTCGAGATCGCCCACATGACATCCTTCCAGTCGCGCACATCGATGTCGTCATCCACGACGATGACGAATTTGGTGTACATGAACTGGCGCAGGAACGACCAGACACCCATCATCACGCGCTTGGCATGCCCGGCATAAGCCTTCTTCATCGACACCACCGCGATGCGATAGCTGCATCCTTCGGGTGGCAGCCAGAAATCAACGATTTCCGGGAATTGCTGCTGTAGAAGCGGGACGAATACGTCGTTCAGTGCTTCGCCAAGAACCGATGGCTCATCTGGCGGACGGCCGGTAAAGGTCGACAGGTAAATCGGGTCTTTGCGCATGGTGATCGCGGTGACGTTAAAGACCGGGAAGTCTTCGACCGAGTTATAATAGCCGGTGTGATCGCCATACGGCCCTTCGGGCGCGTATTCATCAAGCGATACATAGCCTTCCAGCACGATCTCGGCCGTGGCCGGGACTTTCAGCGGAACGGTTTTGCAGTCAACCAGCTCGACCTTTTCACCGCGCAGAAGACCAGCAAACTGATATTCCGAAAGCGTGTCGGGAACCGGGGTCACAGCGGCCAGGATCGTTCCCGGATCAGCGCCGAGAACGATGGCGGCTGGCAACGGATCACGTTTTTCCTGTTTCCAGCGCGCATGATGCTGCGCACCGCCACGGTGTTTGAGCCAGCGCATGATGGTCTTGTTTTTGCCCAGCACCTGCATGCGATAGATACCAAGGTTAAACACATCACGCTTGTCACCGCCTTTTTCACCAGCGGTCGGACCTTGTGTCACCACCAGCGGCCAGGTGATCAGTGGCGCCGGTTCACCCGGCCAGCAGGACTGAACCGGAATCTTGGTCAGGTCAATATCATCGCCTTGAAGGACAATTTCCTGACACGGTGCCTTTGAAACCGTTATGGGTTTCATCGCCATGACGGTCTTGGCAAGCGGGAGCATCGAAAATGCTTCGCGGATGCTGGCCGGTGGTTCTGGCTGTTTTAAGAACGCCAGCGTTTCGCCAACTTCACGCAGTTCTTCGGGTTTGCGGTTCATGCCCGCGGCAACGCGGTCCACGGTGCCAAACAGGTTCACAAGAACCGGCATGTCGTATTTCTTGCCGTCATCGCCCACAACATTTTCAAACAGAACCGCCGGGCCACCTTCGGCCAGAAGGCGGGTCTGAATTTCCGTCATTTCAAGATTGGGGGAGACCGGTTCTGTGACACGGACAAGACGGCCGGTTTTTTCCAGCGCATCCATGAAGTCACGAAGGGATTGATAGGGCATGGCACCTGTCATCTAAAGCTTTGAAACCTGATTGTCTTCATACGCGCGCAGGCGGGCTTGGACAACCTTGCTGTTGTCAAATACGCTATTTGTAACTGGATCGATTGCTTCCTACATGAAACCGGGATGCTGCGTTGCATAATTTTGCGGTTTTGGTTGACGCATCATTTGGTTATACATGGGCTAGAATTGAGTCGCGTGGCCCACAACACGCGGCATGGCAACTCACCAAAAGCATGAAGGACGCACAGATGGCCAAATATTGGGTTATCGGGGGCACCTATCAGGATACCGGTTTCGACAAGCCGATCGGCGAAGAAACCAAAGTTGGTCCGTTTGGCAGCTTCGAAGACGCGGAACAGGAATGGTCGAAAATGGCCTGGCAGTCGGTTGATGACGCGAACTCGCGCTATCGCATCGAACGCCTTGAAGAATACTGGGTTGTTGGTGGCGAATATGAAAGCACCGAATTTGAAAACCCGGTTGGCGGTTCCGAAGAACGTCATGGCCCGTTCGCCACGTTCGGTGATGCTGAAAAAGCATGGTCGAAGCTGGCATGGCAGCATGTTGACGACTGCAACTACCGTTACCGTGTCGTTGAAGGCTAAGCCGGAACGATCTGAACATGTTTTCGATTTCTGAGGCGCATGGCATCACGGATCCCGTGTTGCGCGAACAGATCGAACAGCATCCACGCGCGCAGGACCTCCTGCGCGCGTTTTTGTATCCCTACGCCGCACCTGATCACGACTTTCGCTTTCGTGCCGGGCGGGTTGAGGCGATATCAACCGATGATCTTGACTCTGCTTTGATCGGTCGCACACCGGTTCTGGCAGTGGGATCAAATCGCGCGCCGGTGCAGCTGACACGTAAATTCACCCACCAAAATTTGGCTGATGACATACCGGTTACGCTTGGATGGATGTCGCATCATGACATCGTCTATTCAGCGCATATGGCCAGTTATGGCGCAATCCCGGCGACCCTTGCACCGTCGCCGGGCACACGGGTCAGGATTGCCGTGACTTGGCTGACGCCACAACAGCTAAGCCATATGCATGTCACGGAATCTGTTCCGGCCCATTATAGCTATGTGCAGATGCATGGACGCGATATCGCGCTTGATTGCGGCCTAAGCCCGGAACATGTCGGGATGTATCAATCCGCGTGCGGTCATACATATGCCAAAGGCGATATCTTTGCACTTGCCGCGATACGGGGCGAAGGGCGGCGTTATCCGATCAAAACCCAATTGGAAATGATCGCGCAATTCATGCGTGAAGCAGGGCTGGTTTTTAAACCGGAACTATTGCTCCGCGCCATTGATGACGCAGCATTTCGGTCATCCTTACGTGTAGATGGTACGCAAAAAAAGGGGTGACCCTGTAAACTGGTTTCTACAACCCCATATATACTTACGAAGAATTTTATAACACTTTTTCTTGTGCGAAGCTGACAAGTAAGTTTTTAAATATCAAAGGCTTATTGTGATGTCGGCGCCCCGCCGTAAGAGCGGGCTGATCAGCAAAGTCATTTTGGAATGACTGGTTGGTCGCGGCAAGCACAAGGTGCTCGGGGTACGAGACGAGCATCAAACTATGGGTAAATACTTGGGAGAGTCCGGCGGCGCATGCTTCATGCGTCGAACGCGCGCGTGCGTTTTTCACGCTTCATGGTTCAGGGAGACTACCATGTTTGGCTCAGGTTCGGACGACAGCCATATCATCAAGGCGATCAAGCAATCGCAGGGGACGATTGAGTTTTCGCTGGATGGCAAGATTATTGATGCAAACAAGAATTTTCTGGATTTGATGGGCTATGGGCTTTCAGAAGTTCGCGGACAACATCACAGCATGTTTGTTGACCCGGAATTTACCAGAAGTGACGAATACCGAAAGTTTTGGGAACGCCTGAAGGCAGGTGAGTCCTTTACCGCCGAATTCCAGCGGTTTGCCAAAGGTGGCAAGGAGATCTGGATTCAGGCGACCTATAATTCGGTCCTGAATGGCAGTGGCAAACCCTATAAGGTCTTCAAGGTTGCCAGTGACATCACAGCTCAGAAGCTTCAGGCAGCGGATCACGCCGGTCAGATAGAGGCGATCAGCAAGGCACAGGCAGTGATCGAATTCGAGCTTGATGGGACAATCATCAGTGCCAACGAGAACTTCCTTGGTGCAATGGGCTATTCGCTGGGCGAAATCAAAGGCAAGCATCACCGTATGTTTGTTGCGCCGGATTACGCCAAAAGCGAGGAATATCGAAAATTCTGGCAGGATTTGGCATCCGGTAAGCATCTGGCAGCCGAGTATCAGCGCTTTGGCAAGAACGGCAAGGAAGTCTGGATTCAGGCAAGCTACAACCCGATCATGGATATGGCCGGGCGTCCGTTCAAGGTCGTGAAATATGCGACCGACATTACCGCCCAGAAGCTTCAGGCAGCGAACTTTGCGGGTCAGATCGAAGCCATTCACAAATCCCAAGCCGTCATTTCATTTGAAATGGATGGTACCATCCGCAATGCGAACCCCAATTTCCTTGGCGCTATGGGGTACAAATTTGATGAAGTTGTCGGCAAACATCACAGCATCTTTGTCGATCCCGAGGAAGCCAAGGGACCGGCATATGCCGAATTCTGGGAATCTCTTCGCCGGGGTGAACACAAGGTGGCCGAATTCCGCCGCTTTGGCAAAGGCGGCAAGGAAGTCTGGATTCAGGCAAGCTACAATCCGGTAATGGATATGAATGGACGCCCGATCAAGGTCGTCAAATATGCCACGGACATCACCCGGCAAATTCAGGCCCGGCGTAAAGCCAAGGGATTGGCCGAAACGTCAAGCACCAGTGCCGAAGCAGTCGCCAGCGCGTCCGAGGAAATGCTGGCAGCCATTCAGGAAATCAGCGAAAGCATGCATCGTTCGCAGGCCGCGATGAACGAGATCGTCGGCAAAACCGAAGAAGCAAACGAGGTCAGAGCTGACCTTGAAGCCACATCGGAATCGATGGCGGGTGTCGTTCAGATCATCCGTGATCTGGCCGAACAGGTAAACCTCTTGGCCTTGAATGCCACGATCGAAGCCGCACGTGCGGGTGAAGCAGGCAAAGGCTTTGCTGTGGTGGCGGGCGAGGTCAAAAACCTTGCCAATCAGACCGCCAAGGCAACTGACGAAATTGAAACCCAGATCGAAGCGATGATGAGCATCACCAAACGTGTTGTCACCTCGACCGAGGGGATTTCATCATCTGCTGAAGCGGTCAGTGGCTATGTTGACTCAATTGCCTCCGCCGTCGAAGAACAGACCAGCGTGACGCAGGATATTTCCAAGAATATTCAATATGTCTTCAACGGAATTTCCGAATTGAATGACTGCGTGAAAAGCATTGCAAGCTGATCATCTGACCCAAGTTACTCCGGTCTGATATTGTCCTCAGACCGGAATGATTTCTTCCAGCACCATCCAAATAATTTCGTACATTCGCATTTGCCTCCACATATGGGGATATGGTCGAATATTGGTATCGCATAACTATACGAACGTATCTTGCGGTTGCGTATGGTTCTGTGAAGTGTTGGGCATGTTTTATCGCTGACTGGCGAAGCCCGTTCTGTCTCTGACACACCTCATGTCGCCTGACGAGAGATCGCTCAAAGCAAGGATCTGCAAGCAAAGTTCATTCGTTTGTACGCGGGTCATCTCAGGTGCTCTAGGAGACATCACTAAATGTTCAGCTTCGGATCTGGCGACGCACATATCGTAAATGCCATCAAGCTTTCGCAGGCCACCATCGAATTTACTCTTGAAGGGCAGATTCTTGACGCCAACTTCAACTTCCTCAACCTGATGGGCTATGAGCTTGAAGAAGTGAAGGGCATGCATCACAGCATCTTCGTCGATCCGGAAGAAATCAAAACACGTGAATATGGACGGTTCTGGGCGCGGCTGAAGGCCGGTGAGTATTTCTCGGCCGAGTTCCGCCGCTTTGCCAAAGATGGTCGGGAAATATGGATTCAGGCGACTTATAATCCGATCCTGAACGCACGTGGCAAACCATACAAAGTCTTCAAGGTGGCAACCGATATCACCGACAAGAAGCTCGCAGCAGCGGATCATGCCGGTCAGATTGCAGCCATCGGCAAATCCCTTGCGGTGGTCGAGTTCAAACTGGATGGCACGATCATCAATGCCAACGACAACTTCCAGCGCGTGATGGGATATGACCTCAATGAGCTGAAGGGCAAAAACCATCGGATGTTCATTGATGATGCCTTTGCCGAAACCGAAGGATACAAAACCTTCTGGTCACGCCTGAGCGCTGGCGAGGCCTTTGTCGATGAGTTCCGCCGCATCAATAAATTTGGCCGGGAAGTCTGGATACAAGCCAGTTACAACCCGATCCTTGATATGTCGGGCAAACCGTTCAAGGTCGTGAAATACGCGACCGATATCACCACCCAGAAACGACAGGCAGCCGATTACGAAGGTCAGATCGCTGCAATCCGCAAATCACAGGCCGTGATTGCGTTCAAGATGGATGGGACGATCCTTGATGCCAATGACAATTTCCTGAGCGCCATGGGCTATAGCTTGGCGGATATCATCGGCAAGCCGCACAGCATGTTCGTCGATTTCAATTATTCGACAAGTGCTGAATACAAGGAATTCTGGGAAGAGTTACGGCGCGGTGAATACAAGGTTGCCGAGTTCAAACGGTTTGGCAAAGACGGTAAGGAAGTCTGGATTCAGGCGAGCTACAACCCGGTATTTGATGTCGATGGCCGACCGTTCAAGGTTGTCAAATATGCAACCGACATCACCAAACAGGTCGTCGCACGCGAAAAGGCCAAGATCCTTGCCGAAGATTTAAACATGAGTGCCGAAGCCGTCGCAAGCGCGTCCGAAGAAATGCTGACCGCCATTCGCGAAATCAGCGAAAGTATGAACCGGTCCCAGGTCGCGATGGGTGACATCATTACCAAGACTGCCGATGCGCGTCGGGTGAGGGGCGACCTTGAAGCGACATCTGAATCAATGGCGGGTGTTGTCGAAATCATCCGCGATCTGGCCGAGCAGGTTAACCTTCTGGCGTTGAATGCGACCATCGAAGCCGCCCGTGCCGGTGCCGCGGGCAAGGGATTTGCGGTTGTCGCCAACGAGGTCAAAAACCTTGCAAACCAGACGGCCAAAGCCACCAACGATATCGAAACGCAGATCAATGCGATGATGGATATCACAAAGACCGTGGTGACATCGATTGATGGTGTTGCCCTGTCAGCCGATAGCGTGAATGGCTATGTCGATGCGGTCGCATCTGCGGTCGAAGAACAAACCGCTGTGACCCAGGAAATCTCGAAGAACATCGAATATGTCTTTAACGGGATTTCCGAACTGAATGACTGCATCCGCAGTATTGCAAGCTAAGCACACGCCTAACCATTGGTCGCCCGATCTGGCAGCAATTGCCAGATCCGGGTGAACTTGGTTTCTGCATCCTCAACCGCGACATCGACGGGCACGTCATACGTTTCAAGCTCGTCAATGTTATGGGTCGGGGCATAGGTTCGGCCCGGATCGGCCAGAATAACCCGCGTGCCCAAACGTGCTTCGGCCATCAACCATTGCAGAACCGCATTTGCCATGTCCTGCTGATAACAAACGTCACCGGCAAAAATCACATCCCAACGCTTTTCCGGCGCGGACGTGCCGACAAAGTTCTCGGTCGTTGTCGCAAATGACACACCGTTATGTTTGGCATTCAGGCGCGTTGCGGTGATTGCGACCGGATCAATGTCATTGGCAAGAATTTCGGCGGCTTCGGCCTGAACACAGGCAATCGCCTGCATGCCGCCCCCACAGGCGAAGTCCAGCACCCGTTTGCCACGCACCAGTTCAGGATGATCAAGGATATAGCGCGTAATTGCCTGACCACCTGGCCATGCAAAGGCCCAATAGGGCGGCGGGATATCAAGCACGCCCAAGATATCTTCGGTCGCCTGCCAAAGCGGGGTGATGTGGGTTGCCAGATACATCTCGATCTCGGGTGCCAGTGGCACGCGTGCAGGCACGGTAAATGTCTCGATCAGATCAGCGAATTGTGGATCATCGACATCTGGAACCAAGGCGTCTGCAAAGATGTTGTCGGTCATGGTGTTTGGTGTGCTCTGGTAGTGGATATCTGCGGGGCTTATCTGCTTTGCGAGGCGTCGGCAAGCGGTTCTTTACGATCCGTATTCAGGATCACTCAGACCCAGATACAAAATCACGTCCTTTGCCTTGGCTTTGGGGATTTCCGATCCGATGAAAAGCTGATTGCCGCGCACCAGTGCAAGGATGGTCGGGACTTCGTCGTGAAGGGCCGTGAAGTCATCCCAGCCAAAACTGTCGGTAAAACGCGTCTGACGCACCGAAACGCCGCTTCGATAATCGTAGCGGATGTCATCGGTGGTCAGTGGCTTGGAACATAGCGGCAAACCGCCCAGCGTCTGACTGGCATTGTGGCGACTGCGATCTTCTGATCCACGGTGGATGCCGGTCTGGAATACCGAACGGCGGCCAAATTCCGGCGCGAAGTCCGTGCAGACCAGCGTGTTATAGGCATCATTGTCGGTTGCTGCGATCAGTTTGCCAAGTGCGCTGGTATCAAGGTGATGTTCAAATACCTCGGACAGGACTTCGCCGTAAAAAGTGGTCAGGCCAGCTTCACGCGCGGTGCGCAGCGCATGCCAGCGCGAGTCCGTAATCACGACCGGTATTTCAAGTTCATTCAGACGCAGGGCCAAATCGGTGGTCCATTGATGCGCACCGACAATCAACACACCGGGCGGACCATTGACCGCCAGATCAAGATAACGCGCCATCGGCCGGATCGAAAAGCCGTGCAGAACAACGGTCGTAAACACCATGGCAAAGGCAAGCGGGATCAAAAGGGCGCCATCGGCATAACCAAGATGGACAAGTTCTGTGCCAAACAGGCCGGACACCGCGACCGCGACAATGCCGCGCGGCGCAATCCAGCCGACCAAAAGCCGTTCGCGCCATTCGATCTTGGAAAAGCTAAGCGCGCCCATGATCGAAACCGGACGGACAACAAACAACATCGCGGCAACAAACAGGCCATGGCCCCAAGTGAGTTCTTCAACCATCGACCATTTCAGTGTCGCGGTCAGAATGATAAAGACGCTTGAAACCAAAATGACCGTGAGGGTCTCCTTGAAACGGCGAATTTCATCAATTGCCATCAGATGTGCGTTGCCAATAACAAGACCAAGCACGGTGACGGCCAAAAGACCGGTTTCTTCCTGAACGATATTGGCCCCGGCAAAGCAGGTCAGCAATACGCCCAAAACCAAGGGTGCCTTGAGGAATTCCGGGATCCAGCCACGACGGAACACCTGAACCGTGCAGAAACCTAAAATCAGACCGATGGCAAGGGCAACGATGATGTTAAAGGCCAGATGGCCAATCGCACCGCTTAGCCCGTTGCCCAGCTGGCTGGCGACAATGATTTCGTAAACCAGCACGGCAAACAGCGCGCCGATTGGATCATTGACGATGCCTTCCCATTTCAAAAGCGTGCTGGGATGCTTTGACAGACGCGCATGGCGCAAAAGCGGGGCAATGACGGTTGGGCCCGTTACGATCATGATGCCACCAAACAGGGCCGCGACCGGCCAGCTAAGACCGGCAAGGTAATGGGCTGCCCCGGCACCAAGCAGCCAAGCCAGAAGCGGGGCGACAGTGGTCAGGCGTAATATGCCACTAACACTGTGGCGCAGTTCCCGGAAATCAAGCGCAAGGCCGCCTTCAAACAGGATGACGGCAACGGCAACCGCAATAAGGGGCTGAAGCAACGGACCAAAATCGGCCACCGGATCAATCAGGCCGGTGCCCGGTCCCAAGACCAAGCCAAGGGCCGACAGGATCACGATGGCCGGAATGCCTGCGCGCCATGCGAACCATTGGGCACCAACCCCGGCAAGGATCAGGCCAGCAATCATCAAGGCAAGCGGTGCGGTCATGAACGCGCCCTTATTCGTTTCGTGATATCAAACAGATGGTACGTATGGTTCGTGAAACCAGACCAAGGGTCTGATTGTCAGGCAATTGCAATCAGATGCGAGATCACGATAGCCGCCAAAACCAAAAGCCCGTAATCGCGGTTTGACTTAAACCGTTTCAGGCAGTTTGCCGCGTCATCAAGCTTAACCGTGGCAACCTGCCAGCCCAGATGAATGCCCGCCAAGCCCAGGAGTGCGAAATAGGACCAATGCAAATCGGCCAGCATCCCGGCAATGCCAAGCAAAAGCGTGGTAAGGGTATAGAACCCCTTGGCCCATTTGGGCGTCGCATCGCCAAGGCGCAGTGCCAGTGATTTCAGACCGATCTTTTCATCATCATCCTTGTCCTGATGGGCATAGATGGTGTCATAGCCAAGCGTCCAGAAAAAGCCCGCCGCATACATGGCAATGGCGGCCGGTTCAACTGATCCGGTTACGGCGGCCCAACCAACAAGCGCACCCCAGTTAAAGGCCAAGCCAAGGCAAGCCTGCGGCCAATAGGTGATCCGCTTCATGAAGGGGTAGGTGATGATGATCGGAATGGAAAACAGCCCGACAATGATCGCCTCGATGCGGAACTGGACGAGAATGCCCAAACCCAGCAGCATCATGAAGGCAAGGAACAGCAAGGCCTGCCAAACTTTGACCTGACCACTTGGCAGTGGGCGGGTAATGGTGCGTTCGACCTTGCCGTCAAAATTACGGTCGGCCAGATCATTGATCACGCAACCAGCCCCGCGCATGATCAGCGCACCAACGCCAAACAAAGCCATCATGATCACGATCTGCTTGGCGGTAATGCCATCGGTGATGCCGCCCGCCATTGCGGTTGACCACCAGCAGGGCAGAAGCAACAACCAGGTGCCAATCGGGCGATCAAGGCGCAGGAGCTTCAGATAGGGCCGTACCGGCACAGGCATAAACCGATCAATCCAGCCATCAACCGGCATATCGTTTTTGGTATTCTGTATTGGTTGGTTGACCTGTGTCATAATTGGCCTATCTAACGCATTAACTTGTCAAAATCCGATCGGCGAACGGTCGGGACACCATTGGGGACATCCATGACCGCAGACGCCACCCGCGCGCGCCAACGCCTTTTCGTCCATGATCCTATCACGCCCGGTTGCGAGATCGAACTGGCTCCTGAACAGTCTCATTACCTTGAACATGTCATGCGCCTCAAGCCCGGAACGCCGGTAAAATTTTTTAACGGCCTTGATGGGGAATGGCTTGGCACGATCAGCGAGCTTCGCAAAAAGAAGGGGCGGGTTACAGCCGAGCAGCAATTACGCGAGCAAGGTCAGGAACTTGGACCGACTCTTGTCTTTGCGCCGATCAAAAAGCAGCGGCTGGATTTCCTGATTGAAAAGGCGGTCGAGCTTGGTGTTGAAAAACTTCAGCCCATCATCACCCAGCATGGCATTACTGATAAGGTGCGTCTTGATCGGTTGCAGGCACAGGTGATCGAAGCATCCGAGCAGTGCGAACGCCTGACTGTGCCAGAGATTTGCGAACCGATGCGTCTTTTGGACTGGGTCGCAAATGAAGGCAAAAATCACCATGTTCTGTTCTGCGACGAAACCGGTTCCGGGTCACCAATTGGTGAAGTGCTAAGTCAGCTATTGGCAAAGGGCGCTGGCTCGGTTATCGACAATATCAATGTTGTTAACCACGCAATCGTAATTGGACCCGAAGGCGGCTTTAGCGCCGACGAACTTGAACGTATCCGCAAACAGCCTTTTGCAACGCCTGTTAGTCTTGGCCCGCGCATCCTGCGTGCGGAGACGGCAGCGATTGCTGCATTGACTGTGTTTCAGGATCGCATCGGCGATTGGTCTGCCCGACCAGTTACGAGAGATTAGGGGAAGCCCTTATGACTGTCAGCGCCTCCACTGGCGAGAGCCCGGTAATTCAAAGCCGGCGCCAACTCGTCGAATGGTTCGAGTCCGGCTGCAAGCCAAAAGCGGACTGGGCCATCGGTACCGAACACGAAAAATTCGCCTTTACCCGTGAAGACCTTCGCCCCATTCCTTATGAAGGTGAACGCGGTGTAAAGACGCTGCTTACTGCACTTGCTGAACGCTATGATTGGGAACCAATCATTGAAAACGGCAATGTCATTGCCCTGACCAAGGACAAATGTTCTGTCTCGCTCGAACCGGGTGGACAGATCGAATTGTCCGGTGCACCGCTTAAAAACATTCACCAGACCTGTGGTGAAGTGCATACCCATCTGCATGAATTGCGCGAAATCTGCGGTGACCTTGGCATTGATATGCTTGGTGTTGGTCATCAGCCGAAATGGTCGCGCGAAGAAACGCCCTGGATGCCAAAAGGCCGCTACGGGATCATGCGCGAATATATGCCAAAGGTCGGCAAGCTTGGCCTTGATATGATGCTGCGCACCTCGACCATTCAGGTCAATCTGGACTTCAGTTCAGAAGCCGACATGGTCAAGAAGTTCAGAGCGTCTCTGGCTCTGCAGCCGGTTGCGACTGCGCTGTTTGCCGCATCGCCGTTTGTTGATGGCAAACCAAGTGGTTTCTTGTCTTCACGCTCAAACGTCTGGACCGACACCGATCCGGATCGTTGCGGCATGCTGCCGTTCGTGTTCGAAGAAGGTTTCGGCTTTGAACGCTATGTCGACTACATGCTCGATGTGCCGATGTATTTCGTGTATCGCGACGGCAAATACATCAATGCCGCTGGCAAGTCGTTCCGTGATTTCATGGATGGCAAACTTGATGTGGTGCCGGGCGAACGTCCGACCATGAATGACTGGTCTGATCACATGACCACCGCCTTCCCGGAAGTGCGTCTTAAGAAGTTTCTTGAGATGCGCGGTGCGGATGGTGGCCCGTGGAAACGCATCTGTGCATTGCCGGCCCTTTGGGTTGGTCTGCTCTATGATGACGCGGCCCTTGACGCGGCTTGGGATCTGGTCAAGGACATGTCGGTCGAAGAACGCGAAGCGCTTCGCAATGACGTTCCGTGCACGGCCCTTGCCACCAAGTTCAAGAACGGCACGGTACAGGATCTGTCCAAGGACGTTCTGGCCATCGCCAAACAGGGCCTTAAGGCACGTGGGCGCATGGATGGCTATGGTGATGATGAAAGCCACTTCCTGGAAAGCCTGGAAGACGTTGCCGAAAGTGGCCGCACCCTTGCCGAAGAGTTTCTTGATAAATACGAAACCGAATGGAACGGATCCGTTGATCCGGTATTTAAGGAATATGCCTATTAAGGCGTTCCCGACATCGACAGAAAGGGCAGTGTTCGCACTGCCCTTTTTTGTGCGTGAATTTGAATGAAAGAAGGTTCTGGACTATGACCGTTAAAGCCAACCATTGTGAAACCATGACCGATGTCCGCGCCAATGTGGACAGGATCGACAGGCTTCTGGTCGCACTGATGGCCGAACGGCTCAATTACATTGAACAGGCTGCGCGCATCAAACAATCGCGCGATGCCGTACGTGACGAAGACCGCATCGAAGACGTGATCACGAAAGTAAAGGCGCAATGCCGTGCGGATGGATTTGACGAAGACATGGCCGAACGCATGTGGCGCGCAATGATGGAAGATTTCATCGCCCATGAATTCGTGAAATGGGATGGCCTGCGCAGCTAGGTTCTGACTCTAGGCTGCGCAGTCACCTCAGTCAGTCATCACTGTGCAGCCTGACCAAGCCGGGCTTGGGCGGCAAACCAGTTTTCAATGGCTTCGACCTGATCAGGCTGCATCCCGAGGCCAAGCTTGGTTCTGCGCCACAGAACATCGTCTGCACTGCGCGCCCATTCATTGGCCATCAGGTAGTGAAGTTCAGCTTCATAGAGAGTTGGGGCAATCTCGGCACCCAGTTCACTGAGTGATTTGGCCTGTCCCAAAATCTGTTCCAAAGCTGTTCCATAGCACCGTGCAAGACGGCGCGTGAGCGCGCTTGGTACCCAGTCAAAGCGCGCGATGCAAGCATCAAGATAGCGATCAAAATCACCACCGGGAATATCGCCGCCCGGCAAGGTCGCATTGGCCGTCCAATCCGGGGCCGAATTGCCCAGAACCGGGGCCAGTTTTTGCATCGCATGTTCGGCAAGACGACGATACGTCGTGATTTTCCCGCCATAGATCGACAGGATCGCCGGTTCGGTTTCACCCGACCCGGTATCAAGATCAAACACGTAATCGCGCGTGACCGCCGATGCATTGGCGTTCTTGTCATCATAAAGCGGGCGAACACCGGAATAATCCCAGACCACATCATCGCGTGATAGCGGCGTGGCGAGATACCCGTTCACCAGATCCAGCAGATATTCAATTTCCTGATCACTGATTTTGACCTGTGCCGGATCGCCGCCATAGGCAACATCGGTCGTACCGATCAGGGTGTAGTCCTGCTGATAGGGGATCGCAAAGGCAATGCGGCCATCGCCATTCTGAAAGATATAGCAATATTCATGGTCATGAATGCGCGGGACAACAATATGGCTGCCCTTGACCAGTCGAAGGCCAGCCGCCTTATCGCCAAGTCCGGCATTTTCAACCATGCCCGTGACCCATGGGCCGGCAGCATTGACCACAGCACGTGCTTTGACGCCGTAACTTGATCCATCTTCGCGGATCAGTTCTGCGTTCCAGTGTTTATGATGACGCACCAGTGATTTGCATTTCGTGCGTGTGCGGATTTCGGCACCGTGTGCCACGGCATCCTGCGCATTCAGCACCACCAGACGTGCATCATCGACCCAGCAATCGGAATAGGAAAAACCACCGGCGAAATCCGGTTTCAACGGTTCGCCTTCGGCTGTTCCCTTAAACGACACCGCACGCGATCCGGGCAGGCGTTTGCGCTTTGCCAGATGGTCATAGAGGAACAAGCCAGCACGCAGCATCCATTTCGGGCGCAGACCCCGGTGATGGGGCAAAACGAATGTCAAAGGCCAGATGATATGTGGGGCAGCAGCCAACAAAACTTCGCGTTCCTGAAGCGCTTCACGCACCAGTCGGAACTCGTAATGTTCAAGATATCGAAGGCCGCCATGGATGAGTTTGGTCGAGGAAGAAGACGTGGCCGAGGCAAGGTCGCGCTGTTCGACCAAAAGAACAGAAAGCCCGCGACCGGCGGCATCACGTGCAATACCTGCACCATTGATGCCGCCGCCTACGACCAGAAGGTCGTATGTTTTATCCACGTCAGATCACCTTTTTGCGCAGGTAAGCTGAGATTGCTTCGCCAAGGATGACCAGACCAATGATTGCCAGAAGGATCGTGGCAACCGTTTGCCATGCAAAGGTATCAATCGCCCCTTGCAGGATGATGCCGATACCGCCTGCACCGACCAGACCCAGAACCGTACTTTCACGCAGGTTGATGTCCCAACGCAGGATCGATACGGCGAAGAAGGTCGGCATGACTTGCGGGATGACGCCATAGACCAGAATTTTGAAACGCGATGCGCCAACGGATTCCAGTGCCTCGATCGGCGCGCGGTCAATTTCCTCGATCGCTTCGCCCAGCAATTTGCCAAGGAAGCCGATCGATCTGAAAATGATCGCAAGGATACCGGCCAGAACACCCGGCCCGAACACAGCAACAAACAGCAGTGCCCAGATGATGGTGTTGACCGAACGCGACGACACCAGAATGAACCGGCCAAGCCACAGTGTGAAGCTGTTGGGCGTGGTGTTCTGGGCTGCGATCAGGGCTATTGGAAGCGACAGGAAAACGGCAAAGAATGTCGCAATCGTTGCGATATTGACGGTTTCAAGCAGCGTCCAGGCAATGTCTTTCCAGCCTTCAAGAGACGGCGGGAACATGCGGGAAAACAGATCGCCCATCTGTTGGGGTGCATCCCAAAGCCATGGCCAGATGATGTTGATGGTCGAAAGCGACCAGACAACAGCCAGCGCGACCAAGGCCATCAGACCATAACGGCGCCAGCGTTCCTTGGATGTGTAACGTGACCATTCGCGATGGGCGATTGCGTCCGGTCCGGTAGGGGGGGTGGCTACCATAGGTTCCTCCTGATCCGGCCGCTAATCGCTTCACTGACAAGAATGATGCCAATGATGCACAGCGTGATCGCCAGTGCGAAGTCATAGTCGTAACGCCCAAAGGCATTGAGAAGTGTTGATCCGATCCCGCCCGCGCCAACAATGCCGACAATGGCAGATGCGCGCAGGTTACTATCAAGCTGATAGATCGAAAGACCGATCTGACGGGGCATGATTTGCGGGATCACGGCATAAAGCAGGGTGACAAAAGTTGCCCCGCCCGCAGCACGGATGGCTTCAACCTGACCCCAATCGATTTCTTCGATCCGTTCGGCCAGCATTTTGGCAACGAAACCGATGGAATAGATCGTGAGGGTCAGAATGCCTGCCAGCGGACCAAAGCCGACTGCTTTGACAAACAGGATGGCGACAATGACCGGGTGGAAGGAACGGGCAACAATGATCACACCGCGCCCGATGGTATAAAGCCATTTCGGCGCGATGTTTGATGCCGATGCAAAGGCAATCGGAACGCTCAACGCCAGACCAAGCAGGGTCGAAACGATGGCGATCTTGATGCTTTCCATAAAGCCGTCAAACAGGAGCTCACCCCGGATGAAGCTTGGCGGGAAAGCGCCCTTGAAGATGCGGATCGCACGTGGAACACCGTCCTGAATGCGGTCCCAGTCAAATGGCAGGCTGGTGACAGCCCACCATACATAGGTCGCCACAGCAATCAGAAGTCCCCAGCGCAACACAGGGTTGGCGATAAAGGGGGGCTTCTTCCATGTGCGGCCCGTTGTTTGAACGGTGCTGCTCATCTTGAGGCTACCTCGCGCAGGTGATTGCTGCTTTCGGCACCACCGCGTTCTTCGGCCGGAACGCCGGCATAAATTTCGTCCATGGCGTCATTGTTCAGATCGACCGGTTCGCCATCAAAAATGATGCGGCCAAAGCGCATGCCAACGATACGCTGGGTGTATTCCTTGGCTTCATTCACGTTATGAATGTTGATCAGAACCGGCAGGTGTAGCTCGGATGCAAGCGCACGCAGAAGCTCCATGATCTGACGCGATGTTTTCGGATCAAGCGATGCGGTCGGCTCGTCTGCAAGCAGGATTTCAGGTTCCTGCATCAGGGCGCGGACCACGCCAACACGCTGGCGCTCGCCACCGGAAAGCTCATCGGCGCGTTTATCGGCGTAATGAGCGATGCCAACACGCTCCATCAGGTGAAACGCGCGGTCGATGTCTTCTTGTGGGTAATTACGGGTGACGGCACGCCACGCTGGCAGGTAACCCAAGCGGCCCGACTGGACGTTTTCCATCACGGTCAGGCGGTCAATCAGGTTAAAGCCCTGAAACACCATGCCGATCCGGCGACGGGCAAGGCGAAGGGACTTGCCTTCAAGTTTGGTCAGTTCGGTGCCGTTCAGTTCGATGGAGCCGGATGATGGCTCAACCAGACGGTTGATACAGCGCAGAAGGGTACTTTTACCCGCACCGGACGCGCCAATGATCGAAACGACACTTTCGCCAGGCACTTCAAGGTTCAGGTTCTTCAACACTGCCTTTTCATCGCCATAGCGTTTTACAAGTTCTTTGATACGCAGCATTGCGTTACCCCGGAAAAAATGGGTGGCACAGGGCCTGCGATGTGCAGGCCCTGCATTCGTGAGGTCGATTGGGAAATGCGGATTACTTCAGGTTATCCGGGGTGTATTTGACACCGTTGGCAGCCTGAATTTCACGAATAACCGCCCAGTCATCCTGATAGGTGATCGGCAGGAACTTCGAGACGCCTTTGAATTCTTCACCAAGGGCGGTGCCCTTCATGTCAAACGTAAAGAAGGCTTCTTTGATCTTTTCGACCAGTTCCGGTTTCAGGTTATGCGCATAGTTGAACGAAGTGGTCGGGAAACGCTTGCTTTCGTAGATGATCTTGACTTCTTTCGGGTCGTAGAGATCACGCTGAGCCATACGTTCGACAACTTCGGACGCAACCGGGGCTGCATCATAGTCACCGGCGACAACGCCAAGGATCGACTGATCGTGCGAGCCGGAATAGACAACTTCATAATCCTGTTCCGGAACGATGCCCTGACCCGGAAGCAATGCACGCGGTGCAAGGTTGCCCGAGTTCGAGGTCGGCGAAGTATGCGCAACGCGCTTGCCTTTAAGGTCGGCTACTTCGTTGATGCCGCTGTCAACGCGGGTGTAAAGCTGAAGGGTGTAACCAAAACGGTCGTCATCGCCACCCATCAGGGCAAACGGAACGGCACCGGCAAGGTTAACGGCAAACGGGGTCGGGCCGGTCGAGAAGCCAGCAACATGCAGGCGGCCTGAACGCATTGCTTCGACTTCGGCGGAGTTCGACTGAACCGCAAAGAAGTGAACGTCTTTGCCGGTTACTTTTTCAAGATGCTCAAGGAACGGCTCCCAAATGTCAGCATAAACAGCCGGGTCTTCGACCGGGGTGTATGCAAAGACAAGGGTGTCGGGATCGACAAGCTGATCAGCGGCAGGTGCATCAGCAACCAGATCGCCGTCCATGTCGCAATAAATCTGATCAAGATCGCCACGTGCGATGCAATCATCAGCTGCTGCTGCCGGGGTGGCGGTCATGCCAAACATGCCAATTGCGGCAAGCAGGGTGGTGAATTTTAAACTGTCGGTTTTTTTCGGATGTGAAAACACGGCTTTTGAACCTTTTCTTCCCTGTGAACGTTGGCTTTGCGCCATTCTGAATGTGGTTTTGTTGTTCTTTTTGTTGCCTTTAACAACATTATGGTTTCGCAAAAGTTGGAAAATCAACACAAAACTGTAACAAAAGATTTCAGCCAAGATTGATACGATGCCGCTGATCGCTACGAAATCAGCCGTTCTTTGGGGGAATGTGGCTTTGCGTTTGGGAAAAAAAGAAAGACAACAACGCATCTTGCAGGAGTTGCAGGTTCATCCGCATGTGAGAGTTGCCACATTGGCGGAACGATTCGACGTTGCGACCGAAACAATTCGCCGCGATCTGGATGCCCTAAGCAGCGATGGACTGATCAAGCGCGAGTTTGGCGGGGCATCTGCAAGACCGATGGGACATCAGCCCGATCTGGCCGAACGTCAATCAACAGCAGTCGCCGGGTTTGAGCGGATCGGTATGCTGGCCGCTGACATGGTGCGGTCCGGTGATGTTGCTATGATCGATGCCGGATCGACCGTTGCGCAAATTGCCCCGTTCCTTGCTGCGCGCCGCGCAAGTTTGCCGCGCACCTTTCTGACCAATTGCTATGCGGTGGTGCATGGCATGGCTGATCTTGTGGATTACGATGATGTGTTGATGTGTCCGGGGCAGTTTGATCGTCGTGAAAATGCCGTCTATGGCAGTGACACGGTCGAATATTTGCGTCGGTTCCATGCCAATATCGCCTTTATTGGCGCATCGGGCGTGTCGCGGCAGGGCTTTAGCGATGTCAATCGTCGGGCGGTGGCGGTAAAGCGCGCGATGATGGAACGATCTGATGAAACCTGGTTGATGGTCGATCACACCAAGTTTGATCAGCGCTACCTGGAAAATGTCGCCCCGCTTGATGACCTGACCGGGATCATTACCGACCGGCAGCCCGCAGCAGAAATCACATCCCAGCTCGAGCGCGCAGGCATCAAAATCCTTGCCTGGCAGGATCATATGTCCGTGACAGCGTAAGCTTCACAAAGCAATCATAAATGCAAATAAGATTTGTTCGCATTTATGATTGCGAAATACCTGTTTCCAAACCATATTCCTGATCGCAGCTTGAAATGTGACTGCAAACCGGGTTCCCGCCCCGGTCAGCATTGTTTCTGACACGGAGGATAATGATCGTGACCAATCCAGTGACCACCCGTACCGAACAGGACACCATGGGAAGCATCGAGGTTCCCGCAGACCGGTATTGGGGGGCGCAAACCCAGCGATCCAAACAGAATTTCCGGATTGGCGGCGAACGGATGCCAGATGCATTGATCAAGGCATTTGGTGTGCAAAAGCTTGCTGCGGCGCGCGCCAATGCAGCGCTTGGCAATCTTGACGTCGAATTGGCCGAGGCGATCGAGGCCGCTGCGCGTGAAGTTGCCGATGGCAAGCTTCTGGATCATTTTCCGTTGGTGGTCTGGCAAACCGGATCAGGTACACAGACCAACATGAATACCAACGAAGTGATCGCCAACCGCGCGTGTGAAATTCTGGGCAAGCCGATGGGCATGCGTGACCCGGTCCATCCGAACGATCACGTCAATCGCGGGCAATCCTCCAACGATAGCTTTCCGGCGGCCATGCATATCGCGGCCGTGGTCGAGATTGAAAACACTCTGAAGCCAGCACTACGTCATTTGCGAAGCGCACTTGATGCCAAGGTCGAAGCATTTGCCGATATCGTTAAAATCGGCCGCACCCATATGCAGGATGCCGTGCCGCTGACTTTGGGGCAGGAATTTTCGGGTTATGCTGCGCAGGTCGCCCTTGGGCTGGACCGGATTGAGGATGCGCTTAAGCGCCTTCGTAAGCTCGCACAGGGCGGAACGGCACTTGGTACCGGTCTGAATGCGCCAAAGGGCTTTGATGTCGAATTTGCCAAGCAGGTTTCCGAGATCACCGGGCTTGCCTTTGAAACGGCAGAAAACAAGTTCGAAGCACTTGCCGCGCATGATGCCTGCGTTGAAATGTCGGGCGTTATGAATGTTCTGGCGACGTCACTGATGAAAATCGGCAATGACATCCGTTTGCTGGGATCCGGGCCGCGTTGTGGATTGGGTGAGCTTGTCCTGCCCGCCAATGAGCCCGGATCATCGATCATGCCGGGCAAGGTCAACCCGACCCAGGCAGAGGCGCTTACCATGGTCTGCGCGCAGGTGATGGGCAACCATGTGGCCGTGACGGTTGGTGGATCAAATGGTCATCTTGATCTCAATGTATTCAAGCCGGTGATCATTTATAACCTGCTGCAATCGGTGCGCTTGATTGCCGATGCATCGGTCAGCTTTGCCGATAACTGCATCGATGGTCTTGAAGCTGATCAGGAAAAAATCGATCAGTATGTTGAGCAAAGCCTGATGCTGGTTACCGCCTTGGCGCCGCATATTGGTTATGACAATGCCGCGGCCGTCGCCAAAAAGGCGCACAAGGATCGCAGCAGCCTGAAAGAAGCCTGCGTCGCACTTGGTTTCCTTGACGGGGCCAAGTTTGATGAGCTGGTTCAGGCGCGCGACATGATCTGATCGCGATAGTGATCTGAAAATCAAGAAGGCCGGGCTGTGATCAGTCCGGCCTTTGGTTTTTATGCCGCGTAGGCAGAGTTCAGCATCGCGGGCACAATCCGGTTATGGAACGGCATTACGGCGGCCAGATAGGCCTTGCCCAATCGGTTGTTGCGCCGAACCAGCGTGATGCTGCGTACCAAGGTGCGGTCGTGATCAAGCGGTTCGGTTTCAAAAACAATCCGGAAATTCAGATGATGGTCATCAAGCCCAAGCACGACGGAATTTTCGTCCTCGGACACCAGCGGGAAGACACCGACTGTTTTGATCTCTTCATTGCCAACGGTATCAAGGTTTGTCTTAAGGCCCAGTGGTTTGACGATAATGTTGCGCAAGCCAAGAAGGAAGTCGTACCAGCCCGGCGTTGATGCCATGACATGGCGGGCGGCTTCGCGGGCGGTCAGGTTGGGCTGTTCGACGGTGATGACAAATGCATCCCCCCAATCAGCATCTGGCATGGCGGCATGGGGCAGGGCGACGGGACGCATCGAAGCACGGTGGCGCATGTCATTCGTTCCATAATATGAAATCTGCCAGATAGTTAGTCCAAAATCGCATATGCGCAATGATCAATGTCATTGCAGCATGTAATTAATTCGGGCATATCGGTGCCATGCTTTCAACCATACGCCATACCCGCCATTTTGGCGGCCTTTCGGTAGCCCGTGTCGTCCAGACATGGCTGATGGCGTTGGTTATTCTGCTCACGGGTGTGACGCAGTCTGGCGTGATCCCGGCTCTGATGTCAGGGCAGGCAACTGGCATCTCTGGTGCGCAAGCCGCAATACCCGGACCGGGCAGCAACATTCTTCTGATCTGTACACCAGATGGTATCAAACGTGTTGCTGCTGATGGCAGTGAATTGACTGACGATCTGTCGAACACTGATCACAGTGGCCAGATGGCCGGGCATGGGTTCTGTTCGCTTTGTGCGACCCATCATGGGGCGATGGTTTCGGTCGACTTACCCTATGTGGCACCGGTCGAGATTGCCCATATTGTTTCCTACGCCTCAGCCAACGGCATTGCCAGCGGCCATGATATGCCGCGTATTCGTCATTCGCGCGCACCCCCTGCATTCGTCTGATTTCCAATCCCATACAAACCAATTGATGAAATCAGGCCGCCCGATCGGTGGCCAAACGACGGATGAAACCCCATGAAAAAACTGTTTGCTGTTATTGCGACTTTGGCGTCGCTGTTTGTTGCTGGTCAGGCTTTTGCTGCTGATATCGAAATCAAGGATGCCTGGACCAAGGCATCGATTGGCAAGGTGCGCAACGGCGCGGCCTTCTTTACCGTAACCAACAACAGCATGACGGCTGATCGCATTGTGGGCGTGCGCAGTGACCTGGCCGAGAAAACCGAACTTCACACCCACATCATGGAAAACAACGTGATGAAAATGCGTGAAGTTGAAGGCGGCGTTGATGTGCCGATGCATGGCGAAGTCATGTTCAAACCGGGCAGCTACCACGTGATGATGATCGGCCTGAAGGCGCCGCTCAAACAGGGTGAAATGGTTAGCGTCACGCTTGAATTTGAAAAGGCTGGCGATGTTCCGGTCATGATCAATGTCATGGATGCGATGTCCAAAGGCCCGGCTGGCATGGATCACGGAAATATGGAGCACAATGCGCACAAGTCGCATTGATAGCTGCTCCAGCAAGTTCGATATCGGACTGATTTTTCAGGGGGAAGGTTTGCGCCTTTCCCCTTTTTTCGTCATGATAGCGCGTAATAATCGCCGATAGTTACAGGGAGCCCGAACATGTCAGAAAACATCACGATCGACGATCTGATTGAAAAACTTGGGCTGCAACCCCATCCGGAAGGTGGCTATTACGCCGAGACATTTCGCGCCTTTGAAACCTGTAATCCGGGCAACCGGTATCTGGGCGTGCGCAGCACGGGAACGGCGATTTATTATCTTCTGACACCCGATACCTTTTCGGGCATGCATATCCTGACCAGTGACGAGATTTTCCATCATTATCTGGGCGATCCGGTTGAGCAGCTTCAGTTGTTTGACGATGGCACCCATAAACGGGTCGAAATCGGCAAGGACTTGCTGGCCGGGCAAAAGCCGCAAATGGTGGTGCCAAAGAATGTCTGGCAGGGCGCGCGCCTTAAGCCGGGCGGCAAGTTTGCCCTTTTGGGCTGCACGGTTGCGCCGGGTTTTGATTTTGTCGATTTTTCGATGGGCAAGCGCGCGGCACTTACGGCGAAATGGCCCGCAGCATCCGAGATGATTGCGGCATTGACGCGCGACTGATTTTCAGGCGAAATCACCGCGTTACCAACTGGGGATTGGATGCCTGCCACGGCAACACACCCCGATACACAGGAATAGCCCCATGCAGTTCGATACCTGGCTTCTCTTTGCCGGGGCGGCAATCGCGTTGGCGATGGCACCCGGCCCCAATAACCTTCTGGCGATGTTTAATGGCGCACGTTATGGCGTATCGTCTGCGGCGGTGGGCGGTATCGGACGTATTGTGGCTTTTGCCCTGATGATTATGGTCACGGCAACCGGGCTTGGCGTTGTGCTTGCGGCCAGTGAAACAGCCTTCTTTGTCATCAAATGGGTTGGGGCGGTTTATCTGGTCTGGCTTGGCATCAAAAGCTGGTTTGCCAAGGTCAATGACACGGAAGATACCAGTGGTCAGGCCGCACTGATGGTTAATCCGGGCCCGTTTAATCTGGCCAAGACGGAATTCCTGACGGCGATCGGCAATCCCAAGGCGATCCTGATTTTTACTGCCTTCTTCCCGCAGTTTCTGGATCCGGCGGTGGCGTATGGTCCGCAGTTCTCAACGATGGGGGTTACATTCATCGTTATGGAAAGCTGCGTTTTGCTGGCTTATGGGCTGCTGGGTGGTCAGGTGAAGGGCTTTATCAAGTCCGCGCGCCACATGCGTGTGCTTAACCGGGTGTCAGGAACGTTACTTGTGGCAGCTGGTGTGTTGCTTGCTTTCACCGACCGGTCGCGCACGACGGCCTGATTTCTTCAAATAGATATCTTCAGAAATGCGCAGGGGCGCGCTGGTTAAAGCGCGCCCCCTTGCTCCCTTGTCTACCTGGATAAGCTTTAAGCTTTCCGGGTGATCGCCTGTTCTCAGGCGATTTCCTCGACCCGATGACACGCCACTTCGCGGCCTTCGAAACTGCGCAGTTCCGGGCGAACCTTTGCGCATTCCTCGGTCGCGAACGGGCAGCGTTTATGAAACGCACAGCCCGATGGCGGGTTGATCGGTGAAGGCAATTCGCCAGTGAGCGGTTCTGCCTTTACACGATGTGCCGGATCGATCTTTGGTGCCGATGCCAGAAGCGCCCGTGTATAGGGATGCAATGGCTTGGCGAAGATCTCGTCGGTCGGTCCTTTTTCGGCGACGCGACCCAGATACATCACCATGACGTCATCTGCAATATGTCTGACGACAGAAAGATCATGAGAGATGAAAACATATGCGACATTCATCTCTTCCTGAAGGTCCATCATCAGGTTGAGAACCTGAGCCTGGACCGACACATCAAGAGCAGAAACCGGTTCATCGGCGACGATGACTTTCGGTTCCAGAATAAGCGCACGCGCAATGGCGATACGCTGACGCTGACCGCCAGAGAACATATGCGGGTAGCGTTGGAAGAATTCCGGGCGCAGGCCAACCTTGGCCATGGTTTCACGCACGCGTTCTTCTCGTTCCTTGCGACCAAGATGGTCCATATTAAGCTGGACCGGCTCGGCCAGGATCTGACCAACCTTTTTACGCGGGTTGAGCGACCCATAAGGGTTCTGGAAGATCATCTGAACTGTACGACGGAACAGTTTGGCTTCCTTATCCCCCAGATTACCCACCTTGTTGCCATTGATGCGGAGTTCGCCGGCACTTGGTTTCTCAATCAGGGTCAGCTGGCGGCCAAGTGTGGATTTACCACAGCCTGACTCACCAACAACCGCAAGGGTCTTTTGTGCTTCAAGCTTAAACGACACGCCATCAAGCGCCTTGACCGTTGCACCGGGTTTGCCAAAGCCGCGATTGACTTCGTAGTGACGGACAAGGTTGTCGGATTCCAGCAGCGGAACACCGGGTTTGGTATCCAGAAAGCTCATTATACGGTCTCCCCGGTTGTCTGGCCGGTGGTCAGGCCGGTCGGTTGGCCCTGATCATTAAGCGGATAGAAGCAGCGAACATCACGGCCGTTAAAGTCCGTCACATCCGGACGGGCAGAGATGCAGCTTTCATTGGCGTAACGGCAACGCGGTGCCAGCAGGCAGCCCGTCGGGCGGTCATACTGACCCGGAACCACGCCGGGGATGGTGCGCAGGCGGTCATGGCCCTCGGAACGCTCAGGCAGGGCTTCAAGCAATGCCTGGGTATAAGGATGACGCGGTGCTGCAAAGATGCTGTCGGCCGGGCCGCTTTCAAACAGCTGACCGGCATACATGACCTGAATGCGATTGGCAGCTTCTGACACCAGTGCAAGGTCATGGGTGATCAGGATCAGGCCCATGTCACTGTCGTCCTGCAGCTTCAGCAGAAGATCAATGATCTGCGCCTGAATGGTCACGTCGAGTGCCGTGGTCGGCTCATCAGCGATCAGAAGACGCGGTTTGCAGGCAATCGCCATGGCAATGACGATACGCTGGCTCATACCGCCCGACAGCTGATGCGGATAGGCGGTCATGCGCGACTTCGGATCGGGAATACCAACCTGGTTAAGCAGTTCAAGCGTGCGTTCACGACGCTGCTTTTTGCTGCCACCTTCATGGACTTTCAACGCTTCCATGATCTGGGCTTCAACGGTGAAGCACGGATTAAGGGCTGACATCGGATCCTGGAAGATCATGGCGATGTCTTTGCCGGTGATTTCACGACGGCGCTTTGCTGGCATGGTCAAAAGATCCTGACCATCAAAGGTCAGTGAGTCTGCTGTTACACGACCGGGAAAGTCGATCAGGCCCATGACGGCCAGCGAGGAAACCGATTTACCGGAACCCGACTCACCAACGATGCCAAGGACTTCGCCGCGATCGACAGAGTAGCTTACAGAATCAACAGCGCGAAACGGCTTGTCTTCGGAGCCGAACTCGACTGTCAGGTTTTTTACTTCGAGAAGAGCCATGACTTACCGTTTCATCTTGGGATCAAGGGCATCGCGCAGACCATCACCCATCAGGTTGAAGGCAAGCACGGTGACAAGGATGCAAAGGCCGGGGAAAGTGATCACCCACCAGGCCGAACCCACGAATTCGCGAGCTTCGGACAGCATGGTGCCCCATTCCGGCAGCGGCGGCTGTGCACCAAGGCCAAGGAAGCCAAGAGCAGCAGCGTCAAGGATCGCACTCGAAATACCAAGTGTGCCCTGAACGATCAGCGGTGCCATGCAGTTCGGCAGGATATTGACGAACATCTGGCGGATATGACCTGCACCGGCAATCTGCGATGCGATGACATATTCCTTGTTCAGTTCAGAGACGACCGATGCACGGGTCAGGCGCACATAATGCGGCAGCTGAACAATCGCGATGGCCAGCATGGCGTTTTCAAGGCCCGGGCCGAGGATGGCGACAATGGCAAGCGCCATGATCAGGCTTGGCAGGGCCAGCATGATGTCCATCAGACGCATGATGCCGACTTCCACCCAGCCGCGGAAGTAACCAGCGACCATGCCAAGCACGATACCGGCAATCATGGACAGGATCACAACGAACACGCCGATCGAAACCGACAGCTGTGCGCCATGGATCAGACGCGACAGGATGTCACGGCCAACGGCATCGGTACCAAGGATGTAGCGCGGGTCGGCACCTTCCATCCAGATTGGCGGTTTAAGGAACGCGGTACGGTCCTGTGCAATCGGATCATAAGGTGCGATCCATTGTGCGGTCAGGGCCAGGAACAGAATGATCGCAATCACGATCAGACCGACATAGGCACCACGGTTCTTTTTGAAATAGTCCCAAGTCTCACGCAGCGGGCTGGGCGGTGCGCCCATCGGCTCCGATACGGTAGCTGCCGGGGCTGCGGACGGGGTATTGTTCTCGCTCATCTTTCGCAGTCCCCTTAGCGTTTATGACGGATACGGGGGTTAACAATCCCGTATAGAAGGTCGACGATCAGGTTCACGCCCATGACAAGGAAGGCAATCATCAGAATGCCGCCCTGAATGGTCGGGTAATCGCGACGGTTCATTGCTTCGATGATCCACTTGCCGATACCCGGCCAGGAGAAGATCGTCTCGGTCAGGATCGCGCCGGCCAGAAGAACGCCAACCTGAAGGCCGATAACCGTGATGACCGGGATAAGCGCATTACGCAGGGCATGGACCATGACGACACGAAGCGGTGACAGACCCTTGGCACGGGCAACGCGGATATATTCCTCGCCCAGGACTTCCAGCATGGAGGAGCGCGTCATACGCGCAATCACAGCCATTGGAATGGTGCCCAACGCAATTGTTGGCAGGATCATGTGGCGCAGTGCACTAATGAATGCGCCTTTCTCGTCGCTCAGCAATGTGTCGATCAACATGAAGCCTGTGGTCGGCTCGATGTAATACATCACCGACAAGCGCCCGGAAACCGGCGTCCAGCCAAGCGTGGTCGAGAAGAACATAATCAGAAGGAGTGCCCACCAGAAAATCGGCATCGAATAGCCGGTCAGAGAAACTGACATGGTCAGGTGGTCGATCCATTTTCCACGATTGATGGCAGCAAGAACACCAAACGGTACACCCAGAAGTACCGCGAACAGAATGCCGGTCAGGCCCAGTTCAACAGTTGCAGGGAAAAGCACCAGAAACTCGTCAAGGACGGGTTTTTTGGTCACAAACGATTTGCCCAGATCGCCTTGGAATACCCCCATGAGGTAATCGAAATACTGGACGATAATCGGTTGGTCGAAGCCGTATTGTGCCTGAAGTTCTGCGTATCTTGCCGCATCGACACCACGTTCACCAGCCAACATCAAAATCGGGTCGCCGGGAATGAGGCGGATCAGGAAAAATACCAGAAGGGTGACACCGAAGAAGGTCGGGATGATGTCCCCCAAACGGCGAAACAGGAATCCTAGCATGCCATCGGGCCTTTTTATGCATCCACGCGCGGGTAGGACACGGGTGGACGTCTCTCTCTATTACGGAATTGCAAAGAGGCCCGGAATTCCGGGCCTCTTCGACTAGGTTTTACGTCGTCTTATTCTTTGATGTCGACGCCGTAGAAGATGTGACCACCAAACGGATCAATCTTGTAATCAACAACTTCGTTGCGGATCGGTTCGAAAACGATCGAGTGTGCGATGGTTGCCCACGGTGCTTCACGTTTGAAGACCAGCTGAGCTTCTTCGTACAGACGGGTACGCTCAAGAACGTCCGAAGTGGTTTTAGCCTGCTGGATCAGCTGTTCGAATTCGTCGTTGCAGAAACGAGCGCGGTTCGAACCGCCAACACCGTCACAGCCGAGAAGAACTGCGAGGAAGTTGTCGGGATCGCCGTTATCACCGGTCCAACCGAGCATGAAGGTACCCTGTTCACCTTTCTTGGTGCGGTCAAGGTATTCGCCCCACTCGTAGGAAACGATCTCGGCCTGAACACCGATTTTCGCCCAGTCAGCCTGAACGAGTTCAGCCATACGGCGAGCGTTCGGGTTGTAAGGACGCTGAACCGGCATGGCCCAGATGTCGGTGGTGAATCCTTCCGGGTAACCAGCTTCTGCAAGCATTGCTTTTGCTGCTTCCGGATCATACGGATCATCAACGGTGTCGTTGTTGTAAGACCAGATGGTCGGCGGGATCGGGTTCTTGGCAGCAGAACCAGCGCCCTGATAAACACCTTCGATGATGGCGTCTTTGTTGATCGCCATGTTCAGTGCTTTACGCACTTTCGGATCGGTGAACGGCTCTTTCTCGGTGTTGTAACCGAGGTAACCAACGTTCAGACCTTCCTGGCTCATCAGGTTGATCGATGCATCTGCATCCATCTCGGTCAGATCAGCCGGGTTCGGGTACGGCATGACGTGGCATTCGCCGGCTTTCAGCTTCTGATAACGAACAGTGCTGTCCGGGGTAATGGCAAAGATCAGGTTGTCGATTGCCGCTTTGCCTTCCCAATATTCCGGGAATGCCTTGTAACGGATGACCGCATCTTTCTGATACTGAACCAGCTGGAACGGACCGGTGCCGACCGGGTTCAGGTCGACGTTTTCCGGAGTGCCGGCTTCCATCATTTTGTCGGCGTATTCGCCCGACAGTACAGATGCGAAGTCCATTGCCATGTTGGCGATGAACGGAGCTTCCGGACGGTTCAGAACGAATTTAACGGTGTAGTCGTCAACTTTGACGATGTCTTTGATCAGGTCCGGCATGGACATGCCGTTGAAGTACTCGTAAGAGCCGCCTGAAACACCGTGATACGGGTGGTTCTTGTCGAACTGACGCATGAACGTGAAGATCACGTCATCAGCGTTGAAATCACGGGTCGGGGTGAAGTCGTCGGTGGAATGGAACTTCACGCCTTTACGCAGGTTGAAGGTGTATTCCTGACCATCAGCCGAAACGTCCCAGCTGGTCGCAAGACCCGGAACGATGGTGGTGGTGCCACGCTTGAACTGTACCAGACGGTTGAACACCTGACGCGAGGACGCATCGAAGGTGGTACCTGCGGTGTAAAGCGACGGGTTGAAGCCTTCCGGGCTACCTTCCGAGCAATATACCAGGGTTTTTGCCGAAGCGGCGGTCGGAGCAGCAAGTGCGGTCGCTGCGAGCAGGCCTGCACCAATCGCCACTTTGACGAAATTCGCTTTCATTAAAATGCCTCCCTCAAGGCTGGTCCGTACTAATCGATGCTGCCTACCTGATCTTTTACAGGTCACGTTTGACAGCGCCTTAATTGGAACGGACGGGGTTTACCCGATCCAACAGAAAAATATGTTGGCAATCGACGAGGGAAAATAATCAGGGTTTCTACGTATCGTCAACGCTTGCTGCGTGGTTCTACGTAGTTTGATCAGTGGGCTGGAATGATGAATTTAAGTCAAGTGTTTGTTATTTTTATGAAATTTACCCCCACATTTGCGTATGGGAGATGTGCATTTTTTTCGGGGCTCGCAGGGCGGAAGGCGAATATCACGTCTTTGGGATGTGCATTTAAACGATTCATATCCCTTTGAATTTTAATGATTCGTTTGATTCGTTCCCGCCCCGCTGTGTGACTTGACTACCCCAAGGTAGTATTCATTTCGGTGATTTGCCCGATATCCGTGTTCCAGGCCGCGACAAAGCGATAGACATCTTTGCCAAGTGACGGCCATGCATGGAACATCAATCCGGCCGCACGTAGCTTGGCGGCAAGATCGGTATCGAGTTTCACAAACAACTCATTGCCATCAGCAGAATGGGCAAGCTCTGCACCACGCGCCGTCAACAGATCTGAAAGTGCCTGTGCCGCCTGATTGGCGTGACCGGCATTTTTTAGCCAGACATCATTTTTGACGTAGGCCAGAAGTTGGGTCGCAAGGTAGCGGTGCTTGGAATGCAAATGCCCACTGCGTTTGCGGGCCTGTTCAATCCGGCCTTTCAGGCTGGTATCAAACAGTACAATGGCATCAACAGCCATCGCGCCATTTTTCGTTGCCCCGAAGCTAAGCGCATCGACACCGGCCTTCCAGGTGATGTCGGCCGGATGGCAACCAAGATGGGCAACCGCATTGGCAAAGCGCGCGCCATCCATAAACAGGCGCAAGCCACGGTTTTTGCAAACCTCGCCAATCGCGGTAACTTCGGATAGGGCGTAGACGGTGCCAAGCTCGGTCGCCTGCGTGATGGCAACGCATTCCGGGGACACCGAATGTACGCCACGATCCACCTGACCGGCGATGAAAGCATCCAGTTCGGTTGCTTCAAGCTTTGCGGTAGGGCCATCCATCGGCAAAAGCTTTGCGCCGCCAGTGAAGAAAGCAACACCCGTGCTTTCATCCTCATTAATGTGCGCTTCGTGATGGCAGATCACCCCGCCATACGGTGACACCAATGCCGACAGGCTGATGCAGTTCGCAGCTGTTCCGGTCGCAACCGGGATCACGGCGACTTCCTTGTCAAACAGGTCGGAAAAAGCTGCGTCAAGTTGCTGGCTCAGGTCATCACTGCCATAGGCAGGCGCGTTGGATTTGGACTCTTGGGCAAGGGCTTCAAGAACTTCCGGGCAAAAGGGCGATACATTGTCCGAAGCAAAATTCATTATCTCACTCGCAAATAACTGGTGGCGGACGGCCCCTTTTTTGGTTTCGGGCCGTTTGGGCGGGATTGGAATTCTTATCACATGCAAAGGCCGATGATGGCAAACCCGGCTTAGCCGGATATGGCCTTGGGCAAATCAGAAATCAGATCAATCGGGCTGTTCCAGGCGCAGACAAACCGATAGGCATCTGGCCCGATGGAAGCCCATGGGCGAAACACGATACCGGCATCGCGCAGTGATCCTGCCAGATCGTCATTCATGTGAATGAAAAGCTCGTTGCCTTCGGGTGGGAAGGCGGCCTTTGCGCCAAGTGCTTCAAGGCTTTGTTGCAATGCCTTGGCAGCATTGTTGGCGTGCCGTGCGTTACGCAGCCAAAGATCATCTTTGAGATAGGCTAGAAGCTGTGCGGCCAAATAGCGATGCTTGGAAAACAGATGTCCGCCGCGCTTGCGGCTTTTTTCCGTATGACGGCGGAGTTCCGGGTCAAACAGGATGATGGCATCTACCGCCAATGCCCCATTCTTGGTCGCGCCAAAGCTTAAAACGTCGACACCAGCTTTCCAGGTGATATCGGCCGGATGACAATCAAGGGCTGCAACGGCATTGGCAAAGCGCGCACCATCCATAAACAGGCGCATCTTGTGCTTTTGACAGACCCCGCCAATTGCATGGACTTCATCGACAGAATAAAGTGTTCCAAACTCGGTCGTCTGGGTGATGGCGACACATTCCGGGTCAACCGAATGCATCCCATTGGGGCTGTGGGACGCCAGAAACTGATCAAGTGTTGCTGCTTCAAGCTTGGCAGAGGGGCCATCAATCCCCAAAAGCTTCGCCCCACCGCCGTAAAAGGCAACGCCGGTTGATTCCGTTTTATTGATATGGGCGTGGTGATGACACACCACCCCGCCAAACGGTGATACCAGCCCCGAAAGACCAATCAGGTTTGCGGCCGTTCCGGTGGCAACCGGGACAACACACACATCAGTCCCAAACAGTTCAGAAAACGCGCTATCCAGCATCTGGCTTTGACCATCCGCGCCATAGGGCAGGGCAGCCCGATCACTTTCAGCGGCAATGGCAGCAAGGATTTCTGGGCAGATCGGCGTGACATTATCAGATGAGAAATTCATTGGGGCCTCAGCATCGGGGGGATCGAAGATGGTGGCGAAGTTCGCGATCAAGACCGCAATTGGATGAGTTTTCGAACCGATTGTCCAATGTTTTGAGGTAAAACTCCCGTGCGTCCGCGCCTTTATTTATCGGTCGCAAAAAAGACGCCGTCCCAATTCGCTGGCGGTGGGATTTCTCGGAAAACCTCTATGCGGTGCAGATAAAGCTCGTAAAGTTCATACAAAGCGCCGGTGCCTAAAGAAGTCGCTCTGCACTTTGTGATTAGTCGAACAGTTTCGTCCCACTTCTTTTGGCGGTAAGCATCGATCATCGACTTGTGGAGTACCCTAAAGTCACGGAAGTCGGTTGATTGACACAGGACTTTGTCACCGAGCAATGCGTAAATGTGAACGGCTTCGCGCTTGCCTTTCACGGCAATGAGATCAAGTTCAAGAATAGCAAAGTCATTTTCAACACGCTTTGCGACTTCTTCCCCCATTACGATATCAATTCCGTAATTTTTTGACTGTCCTTCCAATCGTGCCGCCAGATTGACGGCGTCTCCGAGTACGGAATAATCAAACCGTTGATCAGAACCAATATTGCCAACAAGGCAATCGCCGCAGTTAATGCCAACGCCGATGTGCAGAGGGAGAAATGGTTCGTCTGCCATTTTGGCTTCGGTGAAACGTTCTGCATTCAGAAGATCAAGTGCAGAACGCATAGCAAGTGCACTGTGACAGGCGTGATGCGCATGGTCTTTAACATCAAGCGGTGCATTCCAGAACGCCATGATGCAGTCACCCATGTATTTGTCGATCGTACCTTTGCGCTCTAATATGCAGTCGGTCAAAGGCGTCAGAAGCCTGTTGATGAGACGGGTCAGCCCTTGCGGGTTGGATTTGAAACCCTCTGATATCACGGTAAAGTCGCGAACATCACAAAACATCAACGTCATGTCTCGTGCTTCAACACCGAGCTGTACACGTTCGGGATGTAGGCAGAGCTCATCGACGAGGGCCGGGGACAGGTAGTTCGCGAAAGCAGACCGAATGAGCCGTCGCTCACCTTCAGTTCGGATAAAGCCAATCGAACTTGTTGAGATATAAACGGCTATGAGGCTGATCACGGGATAAACCGGATCAATCAACAGTAGTTTGCTTTCATAAGCCCACCAAGAAACCATAGACGCACTGATTAAAAGAGTGGCTCCGATGGCTGCGGGCCACACAGCGCCTAACCGTGGGACTGCCAATACAAAGAACAGCCCGATCAAAAGAAGAACGAATGTCTCTGTCTCTGCAGCCCAATAGGGACGCGCCAAAAAGTGCCCAGTCAGCATCTGTTCCAGCATTTCGGCATGGATTTCAACACCGGGCAATACAGGATCAAGCGGGCTTGACCATAAGTCGAGAAGCCCCTCTGCACTAGTGCCAATCAAAACGACTGTATTGCGAAATGTGTCTGCAGGTAGCTGATCATTGATGATATCTGAGGCTGAGATGTAACGCTGTTTCTGGTGACCACTATAGTGCACCCACATGTAGCCGCTGCTATCGGTCGGAATGGTGAGCTCGCCGACCCGTATTGCTTCTATACCCTCGGACTTTGTCCATCGCGCGTCACCACTGGCTCCAGACATGCGAACATTCATCGTTCTTGGCGCATTTTGCAGGACACGCAGCATTTCCATCGACAAGGTGGGATAGATCGGCATGCCGATCGCAGGTAGTTCGTAATCAAGTGCTGCCAACAACGGAACGCGCCGAACGATCCCGTCTTTCTCCGGGGCCACATTCAGAATTGCATTGCCGCTTGCTGCCGCTTCAATCACATCAAGGTTTTTGGCCGCACCCGGAAGCACAGGAATGAAATCGGAAAGGCTGCGACCAGCCTCGCCGGATGCACTAAAATTACCGACCTGCCGTGGGGGGAGTTCAGTCTTCTTGTTGGTAAGTTGAATGGCCGTAACGATTTGCCCTGTTCCAGAAATGAACTGGGCAAGAAGCTCGTCGTGATCAGGCAGTGTTTTCGCAAGTTTCTCAATCTGGTCGGTGGCGCTGCTCCGTGGCCAGTCACCAACAACACGTGCAGGTGAAGTCCTGTCTGGTTCGGCAAACACCACATCGAACCCGACAACCTGTGCTCCTGCCGCACGTAGCTTGTATATCAAGCCCGCGAGTACAGTGCGTGGCCAAGGCCACTGGCCCATCTCTTCAAGGCTTTTTTCATCAATGTCGACAATTCGAACACCAACATCTTTGTATGTGCGTGGCGAAATTTGTTGATAGGTGTCAAACACCGTCATCCGGAATTGATCAACAAACGGGACATTTTGCCAACGCATAAAGATGCAGGTTAGCAAAATGCAGATCGGTACCACGTAGTGCAGTAAGCGTAGTGCGGTTTGTCGGGTTAAACGCATTTATTCACTTGCTTCTGGTTGCTTGCTAAACCCGACCTAATTCAAAGTTGCGCTACCGTCCGTGCCAGACGAATACGTCGTCGTGGAAAGGTTGAACTCTACGTTGTACGCGTCACTAAATGTCGCCGTTGCACTACAACCAAGTGTCGCGCAGTTCGGGTCATAAGTGAAATCGCTGCTCGCGAACTCTACATTGCCGCTCGAACTAGTATAGTCAAAGGTGGTGGGGCTATAGCTGCCATCCAATATCCCAGCCTTGCCGGTAAGACCCGAACCCGTTTGGGTTACGTTTGAAAATTGAATTGCTATGGTTCTGTTTGCGAAATCAATAGTGGAGCTAAAGCTATAATCGACATTTGAGCCATCAACACTGATTGTGCCGGTCGTAGCAGACCCTGTCGAGATTTGACGCAAGCCATCATAGGTAAAGGGATCGTCGGAACTACTCGTTGTGCTATCAACGTTTCCAACAATCTGGGTGATCTCGCTGACACTTGACGACGCATGCGTCGAACCAACTTGAGCCAATGCAACGTCGAGGCTGCCTGCCATGGTAGAGCCGGTCTGGGTATTGGCTTGTTGTGCCTGGCTTGACGAGAGCGTGGTGGTTTGCGGGCTCGTCGTTCCCGTCCCGGTCCCATTAGTATTGGAGCCATCACTGCTGCGTGCTGCTGTACGGACGAGCTTGGTAGAAAAGTCGAATGTCGAGATGTCTTCGGGGAAGCGGGTTGGTGTCGTGACAATGTTGGTGCTTACAAACACGCCAAAATTTTCACCTGTCACGTTTTGGCTGTTACCGAGATTATCGTTCACCGCAAATGCGCCGGGCCGCGACGTTGTATCATTTCGCTGAAGGCCCGGGCCCTGGTTGATTGCCATAAAGACTTGTTGGCTAGCAGCTTCGGGTGTCGATATGTCAAAGGCCCCCGGCACAATTTGATTGGCTTGTTCAGCTGATACCGAACGAATTAATCCGATTGTCCCGCGGATGCCGATTGAACCCACAGGAAGGTTGATGTCCATGCTTGACGGGTTGTTCAGCGGGATTTTACCAGTCACAAAGCGCATAACCCCACGCGCCATATCAGCAACAATGCGTCCATCACCCGTCGCTGGATCGTAGACAAACTCATCAATTGCGATGTCGCTATCAGGGCCAATCGTGAACACCGTCTCATCAAGCAATAAAATCTGCATACCCGAGTTGGGAGAGGTCGTGATGCGATCCCCAAGATACACTGGCATTCCGCTTTCAACCAGAACACCGACTTCGCCGCTTGCCTTCGCAAGCTGAACGTTGCCAGTAACAGCAGCCGAGACGCCAGCCATTTCAGTCGTGACTTCCGCAGTTGCGGGCTGGGCGAATATAATCGTCAGCGCAAAAGCAGCTGCGCCAACAACGTCGCGCATCCGGCGCATCAGTTTAACTTGCGAAGTGGTGGTCGCTACTTGGTTCTGCATCACTAGAACTCCCATCGGCGGGTAAGATAAAATTGCGCCCGCGCATTGTGATATTCGTAGTTGGGAATGTTCGATTTGGTGTTCAGATATTCCCCTGTGATGGACCAATTGATTGGTGCCAAAAGGCTATAAATCTGATCTGCCGTCTTGCTATCCCCAAACACATTCGATGGCAGTAACTGCGAAAGTGGTGCGCCATAGGTCAATCTTGTTCGTGTTGCACGATCCATGCGGTGTTGGGGCTTTGTGCCTGTTACCAAAGAGTCTGGATCACGATAACGATCAATGCCGTGGCGGATGCTTCCGCTTATGTAACTTCCCCCACCAAACAGATAAGCATGGATCAACTCAGTGCTCAAGCTGTCATAACTGTAATAGTTGCGCGCGGCTTCCTTTTTTCCCGCACTGAAGTTGATTGTCGTGCGATTGTTGGGCGTCCAGGTATAGTTTGCGCCAACCCTCGTTCCATATCGCTGGCCAGAATGAAGGCGAAGTGCCGTGGACTCACTTGTATTTTGATATCGCTCATCAGCGTAGCTGACATCACCGTTCAGATTGAAGAAGGGTCTTGGGTTCCAGTCAAGACGAAGATGCCCTGACCTGGATGTCAGATATTTCTCTTTGCTGAGCGATTGTACCGTTTGATTGGCATATGGCGTCAGGACCCAATAGCCGCCGCGGATGCGCGATCCAAGATCGACTGAGAACGATCCCAGATCAAGAGAGTCTAACTGTACCTGATCGCTGCCATAGCCTGTGACACTGGCAAACAGTTCGTGCCCTTCTTGGTAACCAAGGTCATAGCTTACGTCATAACGCAATGCGCCGATGTAGGCTGTGTCGTTCTGCGGTTTGTCAGATGTTGATGTGACCGCCGTCGGTGTGCCAGTCAGGAGTTGTATCTTGTCGTTTGGTGCGGCATTTCGGTTACTATCGATCTGGGTGCCAACAGTGAGTGTTACAGACTGTCTTAGCCTTTCACGACGACGCTCAATCGCTGAGAGATACTTGTCAATGTCTGCAGAGACCTCAGGCGAGGTGCTCATTTGGCTCAAGCGTTCGAACTGAGCACGGGCTTCATCTAGGCTGTCGAGCCGATAGAGCACGATTGCGTAATACAACCGCACCGGCGCCAAATCAGGATCAATTACCAAGATACGTTCAAGGGTTGCTGATGCTCCGCGCACTTCCCCGCGCGCCAGCTGGGCTTTGGCCCACCGGAAATTCAGGACAACATCATCTGGGTTTGCGAGGATGTCTGCGTAGGTGATGTCTCCGCCATCATCAGTACGCAGCAGCAAGTTTGCACGTGCAGTGACGTCTGTTAGCCGGTCAAAATCTTCTGAAAACTGGCGGGCTTCGTCCGTCCGGACATCCACGCTTTGTTGCGCGAAGGCGCTGGGAGCACCCATCACCAGTGCCGCCAACAGGGCAGTTGCTGCCTTGTTGTGCCGCCATCTGCTCGGTTTCAAGCTTATCCCCCAAATGTCGCAGATCATGGCGGTCTTTAGAAACTGGGTTTCAATAGCTGCTCTTTGTCAAAGCGGCGCAGCAGTCCATAATCTGATTGAATCCTATATCAACAGATTATGGACTATCGAGATGCGATGTAAGCCATGCAGTGGGTGGGTAAATAGCCGCAATGACGGATAGGTTTCGTATACTTGAGAATAGATTATCTATTTGAAAATAGTATCGTTTCTATCCCAAAGTTGTATTGTTCTAAACCGCAGTTCCACCAACAGTCAGCCCGTCAATGCGAAGAGTTGGTTGCCCGACGCCAACCGGCACACCCTGACCATCCTTGCCACAAGTGCCAATGCCGTTATCAAGCGCCATGTCATTGCCGATCATGGAAACCTTGGTCAGGCTATCGGGGCCATTGCCGATCAGGGTTGCGCCCTTGACCGGTGCGCCAAGTTTGCCGTTTTCGATCAGGTAAGCTTCTGATGCGGAGAACACGAACTTGCCCGACGTAATGTCGACCTGACCACCGCCAAAGTTGACTGCGTAGATGCCCTTTTTGACCGAAGCCAGCACTTCTTCCGGCTCCTTGTCACCGCCCAGCATATAGGTGTTGGTCATGCGTGGCATCGGGGCATGGGCATAGGATTGACGACGGCCATTGCCGGTCGATTTCACACCGGTCAGACGCGCGTTCAACCGGTCCTGCATAAAGCCCTTCAGGATGCCGTCTTCGATCAGGACGGTTTGCTGTGTCGGCGTGCCTTCGTCATCGATTGAAAGCGACCCGCGGCGATCATTGATCGTGCCATCGTCAACAACCGTGACACCCGGGGATGCAATGCGCTGACCCAAAAGACCGGCAAAGGCCGAGGTGCCTTTGCGGTTAAAGTCGCCCTCAAGCCCGTGACCGATGGCTTCGTGGAGCAAAATGCCCGGCCAACCCGGACCAAGCACCACGGTCATTTCACCAGCTGGTGCCGCAACGGAATCAAGGTTCACAATTGCCTGACGCAGGGATTCATCTACCGCCTTCTTCCAGGTTTTCTCGTCAAAGAAACCGTCATAGCCGATGCGGCCACCTTCACCGTGTGAACCTGTTTCCATGCGATCGCCCTGTTTAACGACGACCGAGACGTTGAAGCGCACCAACGGGCGGATATCGCCAATACGCTGACCACCCGAACGCCAGATTTGAACAGCCTGCCAGTTGCCGGAAATGGATGCGGAAACCTGCACCACGCGCGGATCGCGCGACCGGGCATAAGCATCAATCTGTGCAAGCAAATCGACTTTTGCTTCAAAGGTGGCTTCACCCAGCGGGTTCACATCAGAATAAAGAGAGATGTTGGTGCCAATCGATCCGAGATCGACCTTGCCCGAACGGCCTGATCCAACCGCCTTAACGGTTTCAGCAGCACGCGCGACCGCGTCATTGGAAAGTTCGTTGGAATGCGAAAAGGCGGTTGCTTCATCGGCAACAGCACGCAGGCCAAAGCCCTGAGCAGTATCAAAGTTTGCGCTGCGCAGGCGACCATCATCCCAGACAAGGCTTTCGGACTGGCGGTATTCAAGGAAAAGTTCACCGTCTTCTGCCGCGCCAAGCGCATCATTGACCTGCGTTTCAAGCCGATCGCGATCAAGATCACCCTTGGCGAAAAACAGATTATCGGTGGTGCGAAGATCGGTCATGGAACCTCCTTGAGGGCCGGAAAACTCCGGCCAGAGAAAATGATTTTCCCCGAAAACTTAAAGCAGTTGTGACAGTATTTTCCCTTACGTTTTAAGGGCTTTCTGTCACATTGAACTTTCGTCTATACAGGTACTGTCAGGGTCCGGTCAAAAACCTTCCCTGAGCGTTTTATATAGACCGCAATGGCCAATTATGAAAGCCCGTGGCAATGTTTGTTGAACATCCCCAGCGTGTTGCCCTTCATAACGAAATTCATGCCCGCCCGTTTGGCGGTGTTACCAGCCCGACGCGATGTTCCTGCATCGCCTTTCACGCCGGTGAAGAGCTTGATGATGATGTTCGCGAACATTTCGTCGCCTTCTGCAAACGCTTTAGCCTGACACCCCCTGCACCCGATCAGAAATATTTTGAGGCCGCCTGTGATGGTTTCTCGGTGATTTGGGAGCGCCATGCAGAATTCACGGTCTATGTGTTCAAACGCATGGAGCCGTTTGATAACCCGTTCGAGGATCCGGTGATCAATCTTGTGCCACAGGATTGGCTTTCCGAAACGCCGGGTCAGTTGATGGTTGGCCTTCATATCGTGGTTGAGAAAACGGATCGGACCGAGGATGAAATATCGCGTCTGTTTGATCATAACGGTCTGACGGGCAGCCGAGTTCTGGGCGGTACGGCACAGGTCTGGACCGATTTTCGTCTGCATGGGGATGGTTTTGGCCGCATGCTGGTCAAGGATCAGGGGATGGAGCAGCTTCAAGCTGGCCGTCTGGTGCAGCGTCTCAAGGAAATCGAAGTTTACCGGATGATGGCACTTCTGGCATTTCCGATGGCCCATTGCGCAACGCCAAAGGTGTCCGAGATCGATACGCGTCTGTCGGAAATCACCGCCGAAATGGCAAGCAAGACGCAAACCAATGACGAAGAAACCCTGTCCAAATTAACCGATCTGGCCGCCCAGACCGAAGAAATGGCAGCGTCGCTTAATTACCGGTTCAGTGCCGCGCGCGCCTATTACCGAATTGTTCAGGCCCGCCTGACCGAACTTCGCGAAGAACGTGTCGAAGGCGTTCAAACAATCACGGAGTTCATGGAACGCCGTTTGGCCCCGGCCATGCGGACCTGTCAGAATATCGGTGACCGGTTGGAGGTTTTGTCCAAACGTGTTGCGCGTGCCAATAACCTTCTGCGCACCCGGGTTGATATCCTGCTTGAGGCGCAAAACCGAGATTTGCTTGCCAGTATGGATCGCCGCGTGAAGTTGCAGCTTCGCTTGCAACAAACCGTTGAAGGCCTGTCTGTGGCGGCGATTACGTATTATGCCGTCGGGCTTCTGGGCTACCTGTTTAAGGCGGTGAAGGATGCAGGCGTTCCGATCAATGATCGGGTGGCGACCGGTGTGGCTGTGCCAGTGGTTCTGGCGCTGATCTGGATTGCGACCCATCGGGTCAAAAAGGCCCTGCATAAGGCCGATAATTGATCGGGCGTTTCGGGCAGAAAAAAGGGCAGCGTACGGCTGCCCTTTATCGTTTTAGGCTTTTATCAGCGTTAATTCACGCGGCGCAGTTTGTAGGCGGCGTAGGTCGCTGTCCCAACCAGCACCACAGCACCGGCCTGATGGGCAACACCAAGCGGCAGCCAAATAACGCTCAGAAGGGTTGAGATCCCCAACGCCACCTGAAGGCAGGCCGCAGCCAAAACCAGATGGGTAGCCATGCGCTGCCCCGCACTCAAATCCCATTTGCCAGCCCGCCACCAGAAAAAGATCACGGCAGCAAAGGTAATCTTTGCCAGCCAGCGATGATCCCACTGCACGGTCATATGGTCTTCGAACGGGGCAAGCCAGGTCGGATCAAATACAAACAGGCCATCAGGGATCAGCTGCCCATCCATCAAGGGGAAGGTGTTAAAGGCATAGCCTGCATCAAGCCCGGCGACGAAGCCGCCAGAAAGGGCGGTAAAGACGATCAGGCAAAGCAATTGCCAACTGCGCTTGGATGCGTTGGTGCCAACGGTCCGCGGTGAAAGCTGCTGCAGACCAACCCAAAGCAGGGCGATGAAGATCACGAGTGCCAGGCCAAAATGCGCCGTCAGGCGGTATTGGCTGACATCCGGGCGATCGACCAGGCCGCTCATCACCATGTACCAGCCCATCAGTCCCTGCAGGCCGCCGAGAATGAACAGACCCCAAAGCTTCCACTTGGTCGCGCCATCAATCGACTTCTTGGCAAGGAACCAGACGAATGGGATAAAGAACACAATCCCGATCAGACGCCCCCAAAGACGGTGGATGAATTCAAGCCAGAAGATGGATTTGAAATCCTCGACCGACATCCAGGCATTGACCTTCTGGAATTCGGGATACTGGCTGTATTTCTGATAAAGTTCCATCCAGTGGGCATCTGTCATTGGCGGAATGATCCCGGTAAAGGGACGCCATTCGACGATTGAAAGACCCGACTCTGTCAGGCGGGTAAGACCGCCGATCACCACCATAATGAAAACAAGTGCGGCACAAGAAAACAGCCACATGGCGACATTCTTGTTGGCTTGCGGTTGGCTGGTGAGTTGTTCTGACAGGGTGGCGTGGGCACTGCTGGACATCGGGACGCTCTCTGGTCGTTGTCTTTTGGGGCACGCGGTGTGCTGAAATTTGGCCCAATATAGGGCGATTTTCGAAAAATTGCAGGAAAAGCTTTACGCGCAAACGTGCCAGCGTGGATCACCTCACACTGAAATATAAAACACATAATATTGTGTGGTATAAATATAAAACACATAAAAAATGTATTGAATGTTTTGATTTCCACACTCATAGTCATGGACAACAGAGAGAAACCCGCATTAAAGGATCGACGATGTTTCCCATCAATCTGGACCTGACGCGACTTTCGGTCGCATTGGTCGGGAACGGTCAGGCAACCCTGAACCGTTTGCGCCAGTTTGACGGTGATGGGGCAAGATACGTCACCGTTTATTCAGAACACCCGATACCAGAACTGGTTGATCAGGCCGGTGATCGGCTGCACCGCTATTTGCCGAATTCGGCCGATGTCAATGCGGCATCAATCATGTTCATTGTCGACCTTGGCGAAGAAAAGGCTGCTGAACTGGCCGCCATTGCCAAGGCGGTTGGCACAATCGCCAATGTCGAAGACGTAAAGGAATACTGTGATTTTTTTTCGCCAGCGCGGGTTCTGCGCGGTGACCTGATGATTACGGTATCGACCAACGGCCACAGCCCCCGACTGGCCGGACGTATTCGACGTGCCATTGAAAATTGGCTGGTACCGACCTGGGACAAGCGCCTGCGCGAATTGTCCGATGAGAGAGAAAAATGGAAAGCAGCCGGCGCTGACATGCAGACCCTGCTGCAAAAGACCGACGAGTACATCGATCGGCGGAGATGGTTGCCATGAATGTTATGCGTGAAGAAGACATTCTGACCGGTGGGTCAATGTCTGTCGAAGAAGCGACCGATCGTGCGGCGCGCTTGCTGGACCAGTATGGCCATTTGCAGGGTGTATCGCTGATCGAACCGATGGTGCATGAAGAGTTTAATGGTCGCGTGACCATGACCTCATCCTTCGGGACCGAGGCCGCAGCGCTTTTAGCGCTGGTCGCGGAAGTTGATCCGAACTTGCCGGTGATTTTCCTTGATACCCGCAAGCTGTTTGGTGAAACCCACAAATACCGCGAACAGCTCGTGGATCAGCTGGGTCTGACCAATATCAGGATCATGCGCCCGGACGAGGAAAAGCTTAAGGCCGAAGACCCGAACGGCATGTTGTTTGCGTCCGACACTGCAAAATGCTGCTACCTGCGTAAGGTGGAGCCGCTTCAGCGTGCGCTTGAGGGCTATGACGCCTGGTTGACCGGTCGTAAACGCTTCCACGGTGGTGAACGTGATGCGTTGCCCGTCATTGAACCGGCAGGTACGCGGATCAAGATCAACCCGTTGGCAGGTTATCAGCGTCAGGACATCGAAGACATCTTTGAACACCGTGCATTGCCGCGCCATCCGCTGCAGGCGGAAGGGTTCCTGTCAATTGGCTGCATGCCGTGCACTGACCGCGTTGATCCGAACTCAACCGATGTCCGTGCGGGCCGCTGGGCCGGTCAGGACAAGACCGAGTGCGGCATTCACTACATTATCTAAACGTATCCGCTTTAACGAAAAACCCGGCCTTCAGGCCGGGTTTTTTGCTTAAATCGTAATGCCCTGAAGCTTTCTGAACAGGGTCACGGCATAGCGGTCGGTCATGCCCGAAATGTAATCCATGACCCGCATCAGTCGGCTATACAGATCGGGTGCTTCTGACAGCTTGCCAGACAGAAGCTTGTCAATCCGATCGGCCTGCGGTGGCAGGCGTTTGTCGTGATTTTTATGCTCGTCGATATCAATGGCAGCACGCACAAAGCTATCGAGCAGGCCGTTAATGACCTCGAACCCGGCCATTTCGATCGGCAGGACATGCGGGGCGTTATAGATCTTCTCGACTGCGAGCTTTTTACACGCCTTGGCATGCGGGCCAAGCGGTGTGTTGGCCAGAAGATCACCCTGAAGCGTGCCATCAAGAAGCGCGTCTTCATGTTCGATAAAGGCATCAACAGCGGCCTTGACCAGATTGCCAATCGCCTTGCCGCGCAGGAAGCCGATCCGGTCATTTTCCGATTTCTCGGCATACCAGCCCTCGGACCGTAGATCATTCCAGCGTTGTTCGGCATCACCGGAATATTTGTCCGGATGACGGGCAATCGGGGCCAGTGCGCGTTCGACTTCCTCGAAACTGACGCAGCCCAGTTCCCAGCCATCTTCAAGATCGACAACCGAATAGCAAATGTCATCCGCGGCCTCGACCAGATAGACCAGCGGATGGCGTCGCCATGCGCCATCAAAACCGTCAAGCGGGGAAAGCCCGCAGACCTTGGCGATGGCCTGTGCGATGTCGCGTTCAGCCTGATAATAGCCGGGCTTTTTCAGGCCGGTATATTCCTTGCGACGGGCATCGGGCACCGACGTACTGCGCGGATATTTAATGAAACTTCCAAGTGTGCCATAGGTCAGGTTAAGCCCACCGTCAAAGCGCTTCATTTCAAGCTGGCTGATGATCCGCAGGCCTTGGGCGTTGCCTTCAAAATGGCGCAGGTCTTCAAGCTCCGGGCCGGAAAGGCGTGATGTCAACTCATCCTTGGCAAGGCGTGATGTGGTGAACCATTCATTGATGGCATCTTCGCCGGAATGCCCGAACGGCGGGTTGCCGATATCATGCGCGAGACAGGCCGCCTGAACCATATAGCCGATATCGGCCACGGTGGTTTCAGATCCCGCGGGCAGGTTTTTGACAATATGGGCGCCTGCCATCAGACCCAAAGATTGCCCGACCGAGCCGACCTCGATCGTGTGGGTCAGGCGGGTGTGGACGTGGTCATTTTCGGAAAGCGGATGAACCTGCGTCTTGTTTTGCAGACGACGGAAGGATGATGAAAAAATCACCCGATCCACATCAATCTGAAACGGGCTGCGGCCATCCGAGGTGGGATAGGGGGCACCTTCGGGCAGGCGAACCTTGCCGTCCCTGAATTCAAGTCGATGCGATGAAAGAAGGTTTTCCCAGCGCATTTTATCGCCGGGTTGCGACGCCAATGTCATGGCGGTGCGACTCCCTGTCCGTGTCACTTATTTGTCCTGGGACCGACTTTAACGGGCGAGGGAGTCCGGTGCAATCGGACAAAGTGACTTCGTCCCGATTGCACCGCAATAATCAGCGATTAACCAAAGAACCAGCTGCGCGGATCGTCAATCGGACGACCGTTCAGTGCGCGCAAAAGGCCAATCACATTACGCCCGATAAACCATGCGGTGGTGTAAAGACCCATCAAGCCAACAATCGCCCAGCCCAGAAGCGGGATCCAGCCGATCAGGAAGGTGAACAGGCCCAAAATCATCGCATAGAAGATGCTGATCCAGAATGTCCGGACGATGAAAATATAGTGGCTGTTGGTCCAGTGATTGTCATCTTCGCGCGCGATATAGGCAACGATCAACGCAATCAAACCGGTGGCAAAGGCGGTAAACAGGGTTGCGATCATAAGCCCGTAGCAGACAAGGGCCGTATTGCCGCCACGCTCATCAGCGTAGCGCGGTGCATTGTCAAAAGACGCATCCTGACCGTGAATATGGTCGTTCATAGAGGTATTCCTGTGTCGTTGTCGCAATCCCCATCGCGTCTTTCCATCATATAGCGCGAAAGTTTAGAAAAGCTATCTCAGGTTGGTGAAGTTCTGTGTTTGACGCCGTGATCACGCGAACTCACACGATTTTTACGCCCGACTTGCTTGGTTTTGCCTCGACTTTGGGAATTATCGCCCTACATTTGGCGCCATATCGTCTCAACGAATGAAAATAGGAATATCCGCATGTCGGACTATGATTTTGATCTGTTTGTGATCGGTGCCGGATCGGGCGGCGTGCGTGCCGCGCGTGTGGCATCGGGCTATGGCGCAAAGGTCGCCATCGCCGAAGAAAGTCGCGTTGGCGGTACCTGTGTCATCCGTGGCTGTGTGCCGAAAAAGCTTCTGGTCTATGGCGCGCACTTTGCCGAGGATTTCGAAGACGCATCTGCCTATGGCTGGACGCTTCCGGGCGAACCGAGCTTTAGCTGGAAAACACTGATCGCCAACAAGGATGCCGAGATTGATCGCCTGAACGGTATCTATCACAAGCTTCTGGCAGGCTCGAATGTCGAGCTGTTTGAGCACCGCGCAACATTTAAGGATGCCCACACCGTGATCGTTGGTGATCGCGAAGTGACCGCCGAACGCATCCTGATCGCGGTTGGTGGTCATGCGACCAAGCCCGATATCCCGGGGGCAGAGCACGCCATCACCTCGAACGAGGCGTTTTATCTTGAAGACTTGCCAAAACGCGTTGTCGTTGTTGGCGGTGGTTACATCGCGGTCGAGTTCGCGGGCATCTTTGCCGGTCTTGGTTCACAAGTGACTCAGCTTTATCGCAGCGAGCAAATCCTGCGCGGCTTTGATAACGACATCCGCAACCATTTGGCCGAGGAGATCGTTAAAAAGGGCATCGATCTTCGCGTGAAGACCAATGTCACGGCGATTGAAAAGCTTTCTGACGGCAACCTGTCACTGACCCTGACCGACGGTTCGACCATGGAGGCCGATCAGGTGATGTTTGCCACCGGTCGCGCGCCCAATACGTCGGGACTTGGTTTGGAAAATGCTGGCGTTGAAATTGATGATCGCGGGGCGGTTAAAATCAATCAGGGTCTTCAGACCTCTGCTGAGAACATCTATGCTGTTGGCGATGTGACGGACCGTGTGCAACTGACCCCGGTCGCGATCAAGGAAGGCATGTCCTTTGCCGATAGCATCTATGGTGGCAAGCCGTGGCACATGACCTATCAGGCGATCCCGACCGCCGTCTTCAGCCAGCCGCCGGTTGGTACCGTTGGCCTTTCAGAGGAAGAAGCGCGTGCGAAGGGTGGTGAGGTCGTGATTTACAAATCGACCTTCAAGCCAATGCGCCACACGCTTTCGGGCCGTGATGAAAAAACGCTGATGAAGCTGATTGTCGATAAAACCACCGACGTCGTTCTTGGTGCTCATATGGTCGGCCCGGATGCGGCCGAGATCATTCAGGGCATTGGCATTGCGGTCCGCATGGGCGCGACCAAGGCGCAGTTCGATCAGACCGTGGCGGTGCATCCGTCTGCGGCTGAGGAATTTGTGACGATGCGCTTCCCGACTTGAACTAATGCTGCAAAGCAGAATTTTTTTCGAGGAGCAGTCTCTAATGAGGCTGCTCTTTTTTTGTTGAGACAAGAGTTTGCTGTAGTTTTGAATGTGAAAACCGGAACGATGTGTGTCTTGAGATGAGATGTTATAAGACTTTGCTACAAGGTTATTTTAGGTGGGAAACTGATGGCGATTAGTCAGAAAGATATCAAACTTCTTTGGGGGCGGGCTGGGAGCAAGTGTGCAATTTGCAGGAGGGACTTATGTGCAGATAAGGAGTCTGTGTCCGCATCGTATACGTTAGGTGAGCAAGCTCATATTGTTGGGGAGAAAAAGACAGCTGCTCGCGGAGAAAGTCTTTTAGAAATTGAAGAGCGGAATTGTTACCACAACTTGATCTTACTCTGTCCGACCCATCATACAGAGATTGACGAGAACGAGGAAGATTGGCCGGTTGAGCGTTTGTATCAAACAAAATCGCGCCATGAGTTGTGGGTACGTGAAACTCTCAGTTCTGAAGCAGATTTAATTCATTCTGCTAAGCAAACTGCTGTTACCAGCTTGATTGATGAAGCAGTGATTTTATGTCGGTTGGATAATTGGCAAGACTGGACTAGCTGGGCTTTAGGTCCCGACGCGCTATGGGATAAGGAGGCTCCAAACAATGCCTACAAGTTCTATGAGAAAGTAGAGTCCACGTTGTGGGGCGTTGAGTTTGAGGAACTCCAAATCGCTGCTCGCGTTTTCGCTAACACTCTGAATGCGGCCGCTCAGACATTTTCCGAAAACAGCGAGGAGCGCCATAACGGCCTGCGCCCTATTAAATTTTACAAGGCAAATGGGTTTAACGACAATTATCACGATGATTTGAAACGATACAATAAGTGGGTCGACGAGTGTAATTTATTAGTTGTTCAAGCTACCAAAGCAGCCAACTGGTTTGCAGATGCGGTGCGCGCGGAAGTAAATCCCATGTTTTATGCCGAAAAGGGACGATTCATGCTAACATCTGGACCGAATTTGGAGGGCATTTGTCACAGTCAAGTGCTTCAATATACTGAAGAAGAAAAATGTGACTTACGGCTAGAGTTTAGTTCCGGTAAGTTCGCTAGCTAATTTGCAAAATGGTACGAAAATTGTTGCTGATCTAGCGTCCAGTTTTGCTTTGCCGCAGCTGTACCCTTGCTCGCCAAGAAAAAGAGTATCTGGCAGAAGCCTCGAAGTTCGCTTGTTGTCTGATTTTACAATTTAACTTGGAATCAAATCGGCAATGGCGCGTTATCGACGACTTCCTTCATGACAAAGAAGGTTCGGGTTTGGCGCACGCCGGGCAGGGCGATCAGTTGATCGCCGTGCAGATGATTGAAATCGGCCATGTCGCGCACGCGGATTTTCAGAAAATAGTCGAAGTCACCCGCTACCAGATGGCAATCAAGAATGAACGGCATGGTGCGGCAGTTTGCTTCAAACTCGGCGAAGCTTTCCGGTGTTGAACGATCCAAGACCACACCAACAATCACCAAGGCCCCGCGGTCGACCTTTTCCGGGGCGATCTGCGCGCGGATGTTTTTGACATAGCCTTCTTCAAACAGCTTTTGCGTTCGGCGGTGACAGGTCGCTGCACTGACATTGACCTGTTTGGCGATTTCCGCATTGCCCATGCGGCCATCTTGCTGCAACAGGCGCAAAATCTTGTAGTCGATCTTGTCTGGCTCAAAAGACATGAAAGAACCTTCCGGAAATTTGTCAATAAATGAAATTTTAGATGCCTTGATTTCAGTTTGATGATCTGAGGGCTAAAAATCAATCCGAACTACGAGAGCACCTTTCAAACACTGCGCGCTAGCCTGAATGCGGTTTCCAATCCGTTATCAGGAGAGTGCGATGAATTTGAAAAAGTTTGAAAAGTACCCGCTGACCTTTGGTCCGACCCCGATTGAATCCCTGCCGCGCCTGTCGGCCCATTTGGGCGGCGATGTGGATCTTTATGCCAAGCGCGAAGATTGCAATTCCGGTCTGGCTTTTGGCGGGAACAAGGTTCGCAAGATGGAATATATCATCCCCGATGCGATCAAGTCCGGGGCTGATACGCTGGTCACCATCGGTGGCGTGCAATCCAACCATACCCGTCAGGTCGCAGCAATTGCCGCCAAGATCGGTATGAAATGCCGTTTGGTTCAGGAAAGCTGGGTGCCGTTCAATGATGCGGTTTATGACCGGGTTGGCAACATCCTGATGAGCCGGGTGATGGGCGCACAGATCGAACTGGTTGATGAAGGGTTTGATATTGGTATTCGCGAAAGCTGGGAAGCAGCGCTTGAGGATGTTAAGGCCAATGGCGGCGTGCCCTATGCCATTCCGGCTGGCGCATCGGTACACAAATATGGCGGGCTTGGTTTCGTCGGCTTTGCCGAGGAAGTTCGCGCGCAAGAGGCCGAACTTGGTTTCAAGTTCGACTATGTCGTGGTCTGTACCGTGACCGGCTCAACCCATGCCGGGATGGCGGTTGGTTTTGCCGCTGATGGCCGGGCGGATAAGGTGGTTGGCATTGATGCATCGGCAACGCCGGATCAAACCCGCGCGCAGGTTCTGGCAATTGCCCAAAAAACGGCTGATCTGGTGGAGCTCGAAGGCGGGATATCGGATCGCGATATCACCCTGATCGAAGATTACGCCTATCCGCTTTATGGCGTGCCATCAGAAGAAACCAACGAAGCGATCCGCCTATGTGGTCGCCTTGAGGGCATGATGACCGACCCGGTTTATGAGGGCAAATCCATGCAGGGAATGATTGACCTGGTACGCAAGGGATATTTCCCCAAAGGATCAAAGGTGCTTTACGCCCATCTTGGCGGCGTTCCGGCGATCAATGCCTATAGCTATCTTTATCGGAACGGATAACGGGTTTGGGGTGTCGATACGAAAAGGGCGGAGCCAACTGGCTCCGCCCTTCGGGTTTAGCCCCCGGCGAGGCCCGGGAAGATGATCAGAAGTGCCACGGCCAAAACTTGCAGGCAGATAAAAGGCAGAAGCGACTTGAAGATATCGCCAAGCGATATGTCCGGAGGCGCCACCGATTTCAGATAAAACGCCGCAGGCCCGAATGGCGGAGACAGGAAGCTTACCTGCATGTTCATGGCAAACAGCACACCGAACCAGACCGGATCAAAGCCAAGCTGTTTTACGATCGGTACAAAGATCGGCATGGTCAGAAGGGCAATGCCCACCCAATCAAGGAACATGCCGAGCACAAACAGGATCAGCATCATGAACAGGATGATGGTGGTCGGATCATCGGAAATACCGGTGATCAGGCCCGAGACAAACTTGATCCCGCCCATCAGGTTAAAAACACCAACAAGGGCCGATGCACCAATCCCGATCCAGACAATCATGCCGCAGGTCGACAGCGTCTGAATGGCAGCACCTTTCAGCATGTTGAGCGAAAATTCGCGGCGCAGGATAGTTGATAAGATAACACCTGCAACGCCAACAGCCGATGCCTCGGTGACAGACGCGATCCCGCCATAGATTGATCCAAGAACACAGAACACAACAAGGATCGGCAGGAACAATCCCTTAAGCAGGCGGACTTTTTCGGATGTCGGGATCTTTTCGGTCTGTGGAGGCGGGGCGATGTTTTTGCCGGTGTAGGACCGGAACAAAACATAAGCGACATAAAAGCCCGCCAGCATGAAGCCCGGCAAGAAGGCCGAAGTGAACAGATCACCGATCGATACGTTCGCCGTCAGGCCATAAATGATCAGAACGATCGAGGGCGGCACCATGGTGCCCAGCGACCCACCGGCACAGACAACGCCGATCGCCAGGTTCTTGTCATAGCCCTGACGCAGCATCTGGGGCAGGGCCAAAAGACCCAGCAGAACAATTTCGCCACCAATGATGCCACTCATGGCAGCAAGGATAACGGCAACAAAGATCGTTTGAACCGCGACACCGCCTTTAAGACGTCCGCCAAACAGGCGCATCGCGTCAAACAGATCGCGTGCAATCCCGGATCGGTCAAGGATGGCCGCCATCATGACGAACATCGGGACCGAGACAAAGACAAAGGATGAAACGAATGAATAGACCCGGCTGGTGATCAGCGGAACGGCCATCGGGCCAAACCAGCCAAGGGTAAAGATAAGGGCAATCAACAGCGTCACAAACGCGAGCGGCATGCCGGTCAGAAGAAAACCAAGCAGCATGACGAACATGGCAAGCGTGCCGTATTCAATGCCAAGGGACTGTAAATCAAACATTTGGATTTATCCTGTCGTGCCGCTCAGTTCGACCAAGAGTGGCATCAGGGGTCAAAGGCAATCACTGGTTTTTTGATATCAGCGATGATGTTGCGATGGGGATGCTGCAGATACCCGGTTTACTCTTTCGATGTGTGTGACGCGGGCATGATCGGGGCGCTACGGGCATAGTTGATCGCCTGAACGAGAAACTGCAAAGTCATCACAATCAGTATCAACAACAGGAAAACCTTGAGAGTGCCGGGGTAAGGCGCGTTGAAGGCGCTGCCGGTCGTTTCAAGATGAATTTCACCGCCGGGCGTAAAGGCTGCTCGTTTGACCATCACCCAGGCCGCCCAGGCAAAAAAGCCGGAAGCAATCATACAGACAATGGAAATCGCAACGTCCAGTGTCTTGCGCATTTTGGGGCCGACAATGTCATATAGGATCACGACACGAATATGCTTGTCACGTGCTGCGCAATAAAGCCCGCCAAAGACAAAGCCAACCGCACAGATAAACGTCGTTGTTTCATGCGCCCAAAGGGTTGGGCTGTTGAAAATATGACGCATCATAATTTCATAGATGAGCGTTGCCATCGATAGCAAGAAGCCAAAGGCAAATACGTTTGAGGTCTTTGTGATCCACTTGCCAAGTCGACCTGAAACGGCAAGAGGTTCTTCTTTAACCTCTTCCAATTCGGGGATTGGCGCGGGATGCGGAGCGTCGGACATGCCGAATATTCCTTGTGACAAGGTACAATACAACCCGGCGGCAGGGAGGCCGCCATCCCGAAAACGTCTCGGAAATCGGGGGGTGCCGGGTCGTATTGCATCACAGAGCTGATAGCGCGGGAACGCCGCGCTATCGGCCGGAGACAATCTGACTTAGATCAGGCCCTGAGCCTTCAGATACGCGACAAGGGTATCATAAACGCGCTGTGCATCTTCTGAACGTGCTGCAACAGTTTCCCACTGGCTGGTGGCAATCTGACGGAATTTTGCACGCTCTTCAGCCGACCAGTTGTGAATGGTGACGCCACCTTCCGAACGGGCCTTGGCCACTGCTTCCATGTCTTTCATTGCCAGACGTGCATCCATGTCATGGGCCAGATCACGGACCGACATTTCAAGGATCGCCTGGATATCAGCCGGCATGGAATCCCACTTGGTCTTGTTGATCGATACTTCAAGCATCGGCATGGAGTGGAAACCCGGATAGACCGGATGCTTGGCAACGTCATGCAGACCCATTGCCTGATTGGTCGAGAACACGGTCGCATCCGCAGCGTCGATCACTTTTTTATCAAGTGAGGTAAAGACTTCGGACTGCGGGATGTTCACCGGGGCTGCACCGGCAGCAGCAAACACCTGCTGAACCATGCCTTCCGGAGCACGCATTTTAAGGCCCTTAAGATCTGAAACGCCGTCAAGTGGGACAGACGAAACAAATGCTTCGAGGCCCGGTGTCACAGCACCGATGAACTGCAAGCCACGCGGGTTGAGCAGGCTGTTCATCAGTTCTTTGCCGCCACCATATTCAACAAAGCGCAGCATTTCTGACGGTGCCGACCATGCGCCAACCGGGTTGGCGATCAGGCCAAATGCCGGGTCTTTACCGGTGAAATAGCTGGTGTCGGTAATGTGACCATCAAGAATGCCAGCGGCAATGGCGTCCTGGGTTTCTGCATGCTCGACAATCGAGTTCACCGGCAGCATTTCGACTTCAACACGGCCACCGGTCATGGTGCCAACGCGTTTGGCCCATTCCTGTTCGAGTTCAAAGTTCGGAACGCCAGCAGCGTCACTGGACTGGACTTTAAGCGTAAATTCCTGTGCATTCGCAGCAAACGGTGTCGCTGCGATGAGGGTTGCAATAAAGGTTGCTCCTGCGAGCGATTTAAGGGTTTTGGTCATTTGTCTTCTCCCTGGAGTTCCGGTTTTCCGGCGGTGTTATCTTTGACAACGGAAAAATCGCTGTTTTTATGTGCCGCAAGACGGTCGATTGCCACGGCAACAACGGTTTCAATCGGGGCATCAATCGAGACAGTCACACAGCTCTCGTCCGGCCCCGGCGGTTCAAGATCTGCAAGCTGACTGTCTAGCAATGCGGACGGCATGAAATGACCAACCCGGTTTTCGAGCCGTGTCTGGATCACCTCACGTGTGCCGTCCAAAAACAAAAAAGTGACCGAAGGCAATTTTCGGCACAGATAATCGCGATAGCGTCGCTTGAGCGCAGAACAGGCAATCAACACCATCGGCATTTCGGCCAAATTCGATGAGCCTGCCTCGTCGGTGGTTGTCCTGGCCTTTGCGCCCATTGCAATCGCACCCAACCATGGCCAGCGCATATCGTCATTCAACGGCTGCCCGCGACGCATATGTTCGATGTTCTCAACTGGATGATAATCGTCTGCGTCGAGCCAGTGGCTGCCGGTGGCTTTGGCTATGCGATGTGCGACTTCGGTCTTTCCCGAACCTGAGACACCCATAACCACGACATATTGAACCCGAGACTGCATACAGATATTTCCACCCGAATACTTGTTCAGGGCTGTGTTCCTGCTTTGGAAAGCCCTGTTATTTGTAATGTTAGCGCTAACATAATGTTAGCGCTAACATTATGTCAACAGCCTAGTTCACAAGGCTCTTGTCGGGATCGAAAAGACGTAATAAATGTAACAACATGAGAAAACGCAAAGGGGCCGGGCGGCCAACAATTGCTGATGTTGCCGACAAGGCCGGTGTCAGCACCATCACGGTGTCACGCGCACTGCGCGATCCGTCAAAGGTGTCTGATCGCCTCAGGCGAAAAATCAGTAATGCGGTCGACAAGCTCAATTACGTTCCACATTCCCATGCCAGTGCATTGGCTTCTACCCGGTCCAATATTGTAGGCGTGATTGTTCCGTCGCTGACCAACAACGTTTTCGCCGACAGTTTGCGCGCGATCTATGACGACCTGGAAGAGGGGCCGTTTCAGGTCCAGTTGGGTAACTCCCGATATATCGCTGCGGACGAAGAACGTCTGGTGCGGACCTTCCTTGGTCAGGGCCCGTCGGCTATGATCATCGCCGGTACCGACCAAACCGATGCCGCGCGCGAACTTCTTGAAAATGCGCCTTGCCCGGTCGTTCAGATCATGGAAATCGGCGATGACCCGATTGATATGATGGTTGGCTTTTCACATATCGAAGGCGGCCGCGCGGCAGGCAACCACCTGTATGAGATGGGCTACAGGCATATCGGCTTTCTGGGCGCACGAATGGATCCGCGTTCGCATCGGCGTCTCGAAGGTTTCAAGCAGGCCATGCAATCTGTCGGGTGCTATGACCCGGATTTGATCGTGACAACGACCACGTCTTCAAGTGTCTCACTGGGCGTGGAGTTGATCAGTCAAATTCGCGCACGTCGCCCGGATATCGATGCTATATTCTGCAACAACGATGACCTTGCCCTTGGCGCCTTGTTTGGCTGTCAGAAAGCCGGAATTTCGGTACCCGACGAAATGGGCATCATTGGCTTTAACGACCTTGAAATGATGGCAGCAAGCCATCCTTCGCTGACGTCAATTCGAACGGACCGTTACGCAATTGGCAAACGTGCCGTTGAAATGATCCTTGCCGCCCTTGAGGACGAGGCGCCGGACCAAAAGATCATCGATCTCGGGTTTGAGCTACAACAGCGTGAAAGCACCCAACGTAAAGTGTGATCAGCTCTGATCAGGTGGATGGAAAGCGCTCTTCAAGCTCGCCCAGCAAACCGCGCGGGCCAGAAATCTTGATGCGCGTACCCGCCGTTTCATATTGCCGATCAAGGATAGTGATGCCGTCCTGCCCGCAGGCTTGTTCAAGCGATCCGGCATCTGAAAATCCGGCAAACAGTTCGGCTTCGTCCTGCGGGATATATTCGATGATTTCGGCGACGTCACAAACCGCGTTGGCCGCCCCGCTATAGGCGCGCACCAATCCACCGGTGCCAAGCTTTGTGCCGCCGAAATAGCGGGTCACAATAACTGCAACATTGATCAGATCGCGCCCCTGAAGAACTTTCAGGCACGGGATGCCCGATGTGCCCGACGGTTCACCATCATCCTTGCCATGTTCGATCAGCTGGTCCTCGTCATTGAGGTAGCGATAGGCATTTACGTGATGGTTGGCTTTGGGATGAAGCACACGCAGCTCATCAATCCGTTTGGCCAGATCGTCATGAAAAACGAGTTCAGCCAGAAAACGGGATTTCTTTTCTTCGGTCTCGGCAAAGGCGGGGCGTGCGATGGTTTTCATGAGCGCGTTGATATCAAAACCTGTCAGTGATCACCAGTCAGGATCGGTATCGCTATTGCGTCAAGGAGATGAAGCTGACGGTCTGACCGAATTCTTTGAGCAGGACAGCATTCCAGACGTCATCAATTGCCACAGAATGCTGTTTGCTTGCCGCCGAGAAATCCGGTTTTTCGGGGGCCGGGCTGTTCCAGTTCATGGTCTGCGGATCGATGAATTCAAAGATGCGCTGCATGTCGCCATCGACATAGCGATAAAGTGTCGCGCGGGGTTGATAGAAAACGCGCGCGTTCGGTTGGCCGATATGTTGTTTGATCTTGCGATGGCCGATGACGGTGTAGAACAGTTTTCCGTCGATGTTAAAGCCCTTCAACATGGCCAGATAATCGGATGTTCCGCCCTCAATTCGTTCGCCTTCGTGGTAAAACTTCCAGCCGGTATTGGCAATGCTCCGCCCTGAAAGTGCGCGCATGCACAAAAGTTCAAAGACGTCATTTTCCTTGCTTGCCTTGGCAAGGTCGCTGGCGGACATGATGTTGCGATTGCTGTCGCAGAACTGCATGGCTTGGACATGCATGTGCTTCAAAGTCCGCAAAAACGCATCGATCGCCGTGATGCTTTGGGCATGTGCGGTTTGCGGGGCTGCGGTGGTAAGCCACAGGGTGGTGGCCGCAAAGGCGATCGTGAAAATGCGTGTCATCAAATCAGTATCCAGGCTTTGCGCTGTGCGGGTGTGCTTTGGAATTACTGAACCACTATAGGTTCCATGCGATTGATTGCACGCGCTTTTCGGCCATCTCCCCCGTGCGGGGGATTTGTGATGGCCTTAGTTGGTCATGAATTTCGCAACAAGGATCACGCCAAAAATAATCAGCATGATCAGTACAACCTTGCGGAAGGTTTCGGCATCCATGCGATTGCGCACGGCACTGCCAAGTTTCGTTCCGACGTAAACCGGGATCAGACCACCAAGCGCTATCCACACGGTTTCCATTGTCATCAGTCCCATGCGCGTCAGGCCAAAGGCCATCACGATGCTTGATAGGCTAAAGGAAATATTGATCGCCTGAATGAAGCGTTTCGGATCAAGCCGCATGGATAAAAGGAACGGCAACACGGGCATGACCTGCGATCCGGTGATGCCATTCACAAGGCCCGTGGCAAATCCCGATACCGGGGCAAGACGGCGCGCCAGTTTGTCCGATATTGGTTTGCCATGACGAAACAGCGTGATCGCCCCGTAATTCATCAGGACCAGTCCCAAAACGGCACCAGCCAGAATGCTGTCGACCATCTCAAGCACCGCCAAGCCGATCAGAAGTCCCGGAATGGTCGCCAGAAACATCGGCCAGAACCGGCTGACGGTTTCGCGGAAATGTCCGGCTTGTGCCATGATGATCGAATTGCTGACAAGCGATGGGATGATCACCAATGGCATCCCTGCCTTAAGCCCCAACCCAAGGGCCAGGATCGGTAAGGCCGATGTCGAAAAGCCAAGCCCGGTCGCGCCTTTGACGAACGCAGCCACAAAATAGGCACAGGCGATAATCGCAATTGTTTCGATGGTCATCGGGGATCCGGGCAACTGGTGGTGGGTGCGCGCAGTGTGACCGTAAATGCGCAAATGCGCAAATGGTCTGATGATTGCGCAGGGCCGGATTCGCACTACGTTGTTTGGTATGACTGAATGGTAATGACCGGTGCCATTTGCATAAATTGACGGTTATGGGTGGAATTTTGCGTGATTTTTGGGTGTCTTGGCAAAAATTTGCGAGTTTTTATTGTCCATAAGTCGAGAAGGGGTGGAAATGCGCTGGCAAAACCCGTATCAAGTTTGGCCCGGCCAAATGACCGGATGACAAGGCGGAACACCGCCATAAAACTGGATTTGTGTTATAATGGCGGCATGATGATGAACATGCCGGATTGAGAGGAAGCAAATGAGCAAGAGCTGGAGCATTGATAGCTGGCGCAACCTGCCGATTAAGCAGGTGCCATCTTATCCGGATGCACAGGCCCTCGAGGCCGTAGAGCAAGAGCTCGGCAGCTATCCTCCTTTGGTATTTGCTGGCGAAGCACGCGCACTTAAAGAAAAGCTTGGTGAAGTCGCAGAAGGCAATGCCTTCCTGCTCCAGGGCGGCGACTGCGCAGAAAGCTTTAAGGAATTTCATCCGAACAACATTCGCGACACCTTTAAGGTGATGCTGCAGATGGCGGTTGTCCTGACCTTTGGTGCGTCCTGCCCGGTGGTCAAGGTTGGCCGTATGGCTGGCCAGTTTGCCAAGCCGCGTTCAGCTGATACCGAAACCATCAATGGTGTCGAACTGCCAAGCTACCGCGGTGACGTGGTCAATGGCATCGAGTTCACCGAAGAAGCCCGTATTCCGGACCCGCAGCGTCAGATCCGCGCCTATAACCAGTCGGCTGCGACCCTGAACCTGCTGCGTGCTTTTGCGCAAGGTGGCTTTGCCGATCTGACCAAGATCCATCGTTGGAACCTGTCATTTGTTGACGGCAGCCCGGCGGCCGAGCGTTACAGCAAGCTGACCACGCAGATCGATGAGGCTGTTGCCTTCATGCAGGCATGTGGCATTACCGCAGAAAGCGCGCCGCAGCTTCGCGAGACGGATTTCTATACCTCACACGAGGCACTTCTGCTGGGCTATGAGCAGGCCCTGACCCGTCAGGACAGCCTGACCGGCGAATGGTATGATTGCTCCTCGCACATGCTGTGGATTGGTGATCGTACCCGTCAGGCCGATCATGCCCATGTCGAGTTCCTGCGCGGGGTGAAAAACCCAATCGGCATGAAGTGTGGCCCGACCATGGATGAAGATGATCTGATCCGTCTGATCGACATCCTCAACCCGAAAAACGAAGCCGGTCGTCTGACCCTTATCGCGCGTATGGGGGCGGACAAGGTGTTTGATAACCTGCCGCGTCTGGTCAAGCGTGTTAAGGCCGAAGGCCGCAAGGTTGTCTGGTCTTGTGATCCGATGCATGGCAACACGATCAAGGCATCGACCGGTTACAAAACCCGTCCGTTTGACTCGATCCTGTCTGAAGTTAAAAACTTCTTTGATGTACATAAGGCCGAAGGCACCCATGCCGGTGGCGTTCACTTCGAGATGACCGGTACGGACGTTACCGAATGCATCGGCGGCGCACGTGAAGTCACTGAAGAAGCACTTTCGGATCGTTACCACACCCATTGCGACCCACGCCTGAATGGTGGCCAGGCACTTGAGCTTGCATTCCTGATGGCCGAAATGATCAAAAAAGAACGCGACAGCGTTCGTGCGGAGCAGATGGCTGCTTCTGCTTGATTGTTTTCGCAATTGCGATTAATTTGCAACAAGGCGTCCGGGGAACTGGGCGCCTTGTTTGTTTTGGCATCGCATATGGGGGAACAAGATGACCGCAGCACATAATTCGGTTTCAATCCGCGACAATGGTGTGGATCTGGAATTCAGCTTTGACGATATGCTGCGTTATCACGGTCCGGGGTTCCCCGGCGGTGTTGCACACGCGTTCAAGGTCATGCAGCGCGGCTTGACCGAACTTGCCAAAACCGGCCCGGTTTCGCGCCGTGATCTTCGCGTTGATACAAGTTTCGGTGGTCCCGGCGGTCGTGATGCGTTTGAGTTGGTCACCCGTGGCGTGACCGAAGGGCGCTATAACGTTGATAAAACCCTTGGCGAGCCATTTCGGGATGGCACCCATCGCGAACGTTATTTCTTCCGCTTTGTCGATGGCGATCGCACGGTCGAGATGGTTATTCGCGGTGGTCATGTGCGCGACGAGTTCATCGAACTGGGGGCCAAGGCCGATAAAACGCCAAAAGAAACCGAGCGTCATAATTACCTGAAACAGGAAATGGCGGATCGTCTTTTAGCCCTTCCGGCCGAGGAAATTTACGACATTCTCTGATCGGAATCAGACGCGCGCACCCATAACGGTGCTTGGCGACAAACAATCAACATCTTTGCGTGATGAAACACTTGTGTCTGCCACCTTTGCAGCAGGGCAGGTGGCCTTTGGTATGTAAAGTTGATGCGTTGTTGTAAAAAACCTCTACCAAAGGCGATCAAATATTCTTAAGTATAAACAAATACAGGGCAATCCTGTACACGCACCAAGGATAATGAGGTCGCAACGCGAATGGTGGACGAAGCTGATTTCACCGCATGGCAAAAGAAAGTAGAGGGAACCAACATTTCCTCCACGACGCTTTTGGCGACTGATTACCTGAACCATTTCAACGAGATCGTGATGCTTCTTGAGATGGTTCCAGACATGCCCGACATGATCGAAGACTGTAAGGAATGGGCGCCGAAAACCTATCAGGAGCACTTCCGCGATAGTGCCTTTTCCGACAAGGAACTGGCGATTGAGGCCTATGACCACGTCCCGCCGCGATTCCGTCAGCCGTTCGAAGAAACGATCAATCACCTTAATACCATCGTTGCACACGCCAATACCCAGCTTGAAATGATCATTGCCGATGGCAACGAAGATCTGCTGCGTGAAACGGCCCATGCGATCACGGTGTCACTGCAAAAATTCATGGATGTGGCCAGCGGGATCATTCACGGTTCGGCCAAAACCATGAGCCAGGAAGAAATTGACGCGGCATTGGCGCTTTAAAATCCCCGGTACACATATCGATCTCGCAACCGGATTTTGACCTCAAAAACACCCGCAAATTGCTGCATTGCCCATTCGGCAATTGACAGCGCGCAGGGGCGATCCTATTCCAACATCATGACAAAGAAGCTTGCCATTGCGATTGCCCAGCTCAACCCGATTGTCGGTGATGTCACCGGGAACCGGGACAAGGTTGTGGCTGCCTGGGAATCTGCTGCTGCTCAGGCTGCGGATATTGTGCTCTATTCCGAGCTGGTTCTGTCTGGCTATCCGCCAGAAGATCTGGTGATGAAGCCTGCTTTCATGCGCCATCTGCACGAAGCCGTTTCCCATATTTGCGAACATACCGCCAAACGCGCGAACGGTCCGGCATTGCTGTTGACCACGCCGTGGGAAATTGATGGTGCGCGCTTTAACGCGGTTATTTTGATCGAGAACGGCAAGATCGTTGATGTCCGCGCCAAGCATGATCTTCCGAACTATGGCGTGTTTGATGAAAAACGCGTCTTTGCCGCGGGTCCGATGCCAGAGCCGGTATCGTTCAAAGGCGTGAAGATTGGTGTGCCGATCTGCGAAGATGTCTGGACGCCAGATGTGGTTGCCCATTTGCACAATGCGGGTGCGGAGCTGTTCCTTGTGCCGAACGGATCGCCGTTTGAAGCAGACAAGGGCGATCTGCGCCGCAAACTGATCGAAGATCGCGTGCGTGAAACCAGCGCACCCATGATCTATTGCAACGAAGTTGGCGGTCAGGACGAGCTGGTCTTTGACGGCGGATCGTTTGGTCTGAATGGCGACGGATCGCTTGGTGTCGCATTGCCGGCCTTTGCCGAGGACATTGTCGTGACCCAGTGGGTCAAGGATGATGCAGGCAAATGGGCGTGCGCTTCGGATGCGCCAAAGGCCGCCTATCCGACCGGTCTTGATGCGATTTATCAGACGCTGGTTTTGGGCCTTCGCGATTATGTGAATAAAAACGGTTTCCCCGGCGTCGTGATTGGCATGTCGGGCGGGATCGATAGTGCGCTTTCGGCTGCTGTTGCGGTTGACGCACTTGGATCGGACCGCGTGCGTCTTGTCATGATGCCGTCGCCCTATACGTCCAAGGAAAGCCTTGAGGACGCGGAAATTTGTGCAGACATGCTCAAAGCCGGGATTGAAAGCATCAATATCGGGCCGGCCATGGCCGCGTTCGAACAGATGCTGGCCCCGGCATTCGAAGGTCGCAATCCCGACATCACCGAAGAAAACATTCAGGCCCGTTCGCGCGGGATTATCCTGATGGGGCTTTCAAACAAGTTTGGCCACATGGTCCTGACCACGGGCAACAAGTCCGAAATGTCGGTTGGCTACGCGACACTTTATGGCGATATGTGTGGTGGCTATTCGGTTCTGAAAGACCTTTATAAAACGACCGTGTTCAATCTGTGCCATTGGCGCAATGAACATAAACCCGCCGGTGCGATGGGGCCCGATGGCATGGTGATCCCTGAACGGATCATCACCAAGCCGCCATCTGCCGAACTGCGCCCGGATCAAAAAGACGAAGATAGTCTGCCGCCTTATGACGTCCTTGATGATATTCTTCATCAGATGATTGAAGGTGAGCGGTCTGTTCGCGATATCGTGGATAGCGGTCATGATGAGGCAACCGTACGCCGGGTCTGGCGTTTGCTGGATCGGGCCGAATATAAACGCCGTCAGGCGCCTCCGGGGGTGAAGATTACCCCGCGTGCCTTTGGCCGTGACCGTCGCTATCCGATTACCAATGGTTTCACGAACCTTGTTACGTGATTGAAAAGTTTGAAATGACAAAACCTGTTCTGCGATTTGCCCCCAGCCCGACCGGGCTTCTTCACGTCGGTAACGCCCGTGTGGCCCTGATGAACTGGCTTTATGCCCGTAAATCAGGTGGGAAATTCATCCTGCGCTTTGACGATACCGATCCGGTTCGTTCCAAGGACGAATATGTCGATGCAATCCGCGAGGATCTGGCATGGCTTGGCATTGATTGGGATCAGGAAGAACGTCAAAGCCTGCGTCAGGATAAATATGACGCGGCGATTGGTGATCTTAAAAAGCGCGAACTGCTTTATCCCTGCTACGAAACCGAAGGTGAACTGAACTGGAAGCGTAAAGCCGCCCGTCAGCGCCACCAGCCGTTCATCTATGACCGCAAGGCACTGACCCTGTCAGATGATGAGATCGCAGCACTTGAAGCCGAAGGCCGCAAGCCGCATTGGCGTTTCCTTCTGACCGACGGCATGGTCGAGTGGGATGATCTGACGCGCGGGATTTGCTCGTTCGATACCGAACATGTGTCTGATCCGGTGCTGATCCGCGAAGACGGGTCGCTTCTTTATATGCTGGGTTCGGTCGTTGATGATCTTGAGATGGGTGTTACCCATATCATCCGCGGCGAAGACCATGTGACCAACACGGTTTCGCAGATTTTGCTCTATCTCGCCCTTGGCGGGAAGCCGGGTGCACTGGAATTTGCCCATATGCCGCTTCTGGCTGGCCCGGGTGGTTCGCAGCTTTCCAAACGTCTGGGCAGCTTGTCGCTGCGTGAACTTCGCAATGACGGGTTTGAGGTCGAAGCACTGGTTGGTCTTCTGACCGGCCTTGGTGCGTCTGACAAGATCGAACCGGCAAGCCTTTCCCAGGTGCTTGAGAAATTCGATCTTGATCATTATGGCCGTTCAACGCCGAAATTTGATCCGGCAGAACTGGCCAGCCTGAACGAAAAAGTCATTCACGACATGTCGTTTGATGCTGCCAAGCCAAAGCTTGATGCGGCGGGCATGGCAGATGCCGATGAGATGTTTTGGAATGCCGTACGCGGCAACTGCTGGCGCGTGGCCGAGGCACTGGAATGGTGGGATGTTATCCATCAGACCGTGATCCCGGAAATCGATGCCGAAGATGCCGAGTTCGTCAAACAGGCAGCCGACATGCTGCCAGAAGGTGAGCTTGACGGCACAAGCTGGAAGTCCTGGACGACCGCGCTTAAGGATGCGACGGGCCGCAAGGGCAAACAGCTTTTCATGCCGCTGCGCAAGGCACTGACCGCGCGCGAACATGGTCCGGAAATGTCGACCATGCTTGTTTTGATTGGATCTGAAAAGGCCCGTGATCGGTTGTGTGGCAAGGCGGTCTAAGCATCTGCTTTGATCGCCGGAAAATGCATGCATTTGACCCGATACCACAGCCAAACGGACATTTAAGATGAACAAGACCCTTCGTATTTTCGATACGCTCACCCGCGAAAAGCAGGTGTTTGAGCCGATTGATCCCGATCACGTGCGCCTCTATGTCTGCGGCCCGACGGTTTATGATTATGCCCATGTTGGCAATGCGCGCCCCGTTGTCGTGTTCGACACATTGGTCCGCGTGTTGCGCCACATCTATCCGAAAGTAACCTACGTTCGGAACGTTACCGATGTGGATGACAAGATCAACGCACGTGCAAAGGAAAGCGGCGAGCCGATTTCCGAGATTACCAAGCGTACGCATCAGGCTTATCTTGATGATATGGGCGCGCTTAATGCTGCCAAGCCCGATATCGAACCGCGCGCGACCGAACATATCGCCGAAATGATCGCCATGTGCGAAAGCCTGATCGAACAGGGTTTTGCCTATGCTGCCGAAGGCCATGTGTTGTTCTCGGTCGAGAAGTTCGATGAATATGGCAAACTGTCGCGTCGTGACCGCAAGGAAATGATTGCCGGTGCCCGTGTTGAAGTTGCGCCGTACAAAAAAGACCCGGCGGACTTCGTCCTGTGGAAACCATCGAGCGACGATATCCCGGGTTGGGAAAGTCCATGGGGCCGTGGTCGTCCGGGTTGGCATATCGAATGCTCGGCCATGTCGACCCGTTATCTGGGCGAGAATTTTGACATTCATGGTGGTGGTTCGGATCTGGTGTTCCCGCACCATGAAAACGAACTGGCGCAAAGCTGTTGCGCGAACAAGGGTTCAAGCTACGCCAAATACTGGATGCATAACGGCCATCTGATGGTCGAAGGTGAAAAGATGTCCAAGTCATTGGGCAACTTCGTCACCGTGCATCAGCTTTTGGAGAACTGGCCGGGTGAAGCGATCCGTCTGGCGATGATGGGCACCCATTACCATCAGCCGATCAACTGGACGGAAGACAATCTGCGTCAGGCTAAAGAGGCGCTTGATCGTTTCTATACAGCCCTTCGCCAGAGTTCTGATGTGACCCCGGAAAATATGCCGGTGCCGCGCGCGGTTCTGGAAGCGCTGTGTGATGATCTCAACACGCCGCTTGCGATTTCGGAATTCCATAACCTTGTGACCCGTTTCAACAAGGCGGAAACCAAGTTTGAACGCGCAGAAGCCAAAGGTGAAATCCTGGCTGCCGCCAAACTGCTTGGCATTCTTGAAGGCGATCCCGAAGCTTGGTTCACCGGATCTGCAGATGCTGATGAAGCCGCCGAGATCGAAGGCCTGATTGCCCAGCGTGCTGATGCCAAAAAGAACAAGGATTTCGCGACGGCCGACAAGATCCGTGATGATCTTCTGGCGCGCGGCATCATCCTTGAAGACTTCAAGGAAGGTACGAGCTGGAAACGCGTTTAACGCCCAGCCGATTTGACCTGATCTGAAAATGATAAAAGGCCGCAGTATTCGCTGCGGCCTTTTTCTTTGGCGAAATGACGATCAGGCCGCTTGATCCATTTCATCAAACAGTTCCTGGGCGGCATTCAATCCGTTGATCGCCGCAGGCAGCCCGCCATAGACCGCCATCTGCCAGATCGCTTCGATGATCTCGGTGCGTGATGCACCCGCAGCCAAGCTATGGCGAATATTGACCTTAAGCTGTGGGGCGGTTTGCCCGCCCAAAACGGTCAAGGCCGAGATCGTGCAAAGCTGACGGGTTTTCAAATCAAGTCCCGGTCGCGCGTAATGGCGCCCATAGGCCCATTCAACAAGGCTTTCGGCGAAGTCGGGGACAAGATCGTTGTACTTCTCGGCCAGTTGACCTTCAAGCGGTGGGTTAAGCCGGGCGACAATATCGCGGCCAGCTTCAAGGGCGGATTGTTTGGTGCTCATTTCGGGGCTCCGTGCAGGGGGCGTCCCGTCGTGTCATAACTGGCGATCTTGGCATCAAGCACATCAAGCGTTTCCGATAAGCTTGCGACACGTTTGGCGAGCTCATCACGGTATGTTTGCAGAAGTTCGCGGCGGGCCTCGATTGTGCTGTCACCCTCGGCCCGCATCCGGGCGTAAAGAACCCGGTCGCGGATCGGCATACCGAGATCCTTGAGCCGGCCGAGGAACTCAAGCCAGCGCAAAACATCGCGATCATAAGACCGTCTGCCACCCGCATCGCGGTCCGCTTCGGGTAGAAGGCCGATCTTTTCGTAATACCGAAGGGTGTGGACAGAGAAGCCGCTTTTTTCTGCCACATCGCCAATCATCATGACGGTTACCTTTATGTTGAAATCATTCAGTCCTGCATCAGGCTAGGTGCTTGAGTGTACTCTAGGTCAAGGGCAAATCAGCCACTATCTGCGCGATATTTTCAAAGGTCCTGTATTCTCAAGCCTACCAAAGGTTGCGCATGGGCCGATTTTCGCCCAATTCATGATGGATCATCCAAGATTATTGGTCAGAACCAAACAAAGGTGCTGTGAACAATGTCCGAGTTTGACCGCCGCACATTCTTGAAGGGATCCGCCGCCCTTGGTGCATTTGGGCTGTTGGCTTCGCAAAGCCCAGCATCGGCAACATTGATTAATCCTGCCGATGCGCCAGATATCTTGCGCAAACCAGTCCCGTCCACCGGCGAAGAAATACCGGCAGTTGGATTGGGCAGCTGGATCACGTTTAATGTCGGCAATGACATGGCGTTGCGTGATCAATGTGCCGATGTGGTGTCGGCCTTCTTTAATGCAGGCGGGCGGATGATTGACAGCTCGCCAATGTATGGCTCCGCCCAGGAAGTGATTGGTTACTGCCTTGATAAGCTGGGCGCGCATGACCGGGTGTTTTCAACTGACAAAGTCTGGACATCGGGCAACGGGGCCGACCAGATCGCCGAAACCGAAAAGCGTTGGAACACCAAGAAGTTTGATCTTCTGCAGGTCCATAACCTTCTGGGCATTGATGACAATTTGCCGCTTTTGTTTGACATGAAAAACGAAGGCAAACTGGGTCATGTCGGTGTGACAACGTCACATGGTCGTCGGACCGAGGACCTGATTGCCGTGATGATGAATGAACGGCTTGATTTCGTTCAGGTGACCTATAATCCGGTCGATCGCAAGGTCGAGGAATACTTGCTGCCGCTTGCCTATGATCGCGGGATTGCGGTGATTGTGAACCGGCCGTTTCGTGGGGGGAGCCTGACCCAGCGGTTGGAGGGCGAACCGCTTCCGGAATTTGCTGCCGAGCTTGGCGTGGAAAGCTGGGCGCAGTTGATTTTGAAATATCTGATTGCCCATCCGGCAGTGACCTGTCCGATCCCGGCCACCACAAACCCGGCCCACGCGGCGGAAAACATGCGGGCATGTTTGGGGCCGATGCCAGATGAAAAAATGCGCGAACAGATTGCTGCTGTGATCAGCGTTCTCGTTTAAAACAAGGCAAAACAGGATGAGGACCCCGGTATGAGCGAATGGTGGAGCTACGGACTGGCAGATTTTCTGCTGTTTTCGCCGCGCGTTTATTATCGGTTGTTTGAAACCATGAACAGCGTCTGGTGGCTGGCAGTGATCAGCGCCTTTGTCGCGGGCATGGTTTGCGTCGGACTGGCCCTGCGTCACGGGCATCGTGGAAACCGGGTTATCCTTGTTTTACTTGCCCTGATCTGGAGCTGGATGAGCTACGGCTTCCTTTGGCAGTACTATCAGCCGATTAACTGGATGGTGCCCTATTTGCTGCCATTCTTTGTTGCCCAGATTTTGCTGTTTTGCGTCTTTGCGGCGCGTCCATTGCCACTGCGCTTTGGCTGGCGCGGGGACTTGTCATGCTGGATCGGTATTGGCCTGATCGCTTTTGCCTTTATCGCATATCCGTTTGCCGGACTGACTGAGGGCAGGGAATTGATCCAGGCAGAGTTGTTTGGCAGTGCTGCGGACCCGACAGTGCTGGCGACACTTGGCTTTGTCCTGATGGCGCGTGGCACTTGGCGATGGGTGCTATTACCTGTTCCGTTGGTCTGGTGTGTGATTGCCACTGGAACGCTTTGGGTGATGGATCAGCAGATTGCTGTTGTGATGTTGGTCGCGATCTGGCTGACCGTCTTTTCCGGCTGGCTTGACCTTAAAAACGGTGTCACGACCCGCCGCCTGACCGAGGCGGAAATCACCGATCGTCCGTAAGGACGGTATTGGTTTAGCGAAAAATAGCCTCAACTTCCCCCAAGTGGGCAAATCTACCTTCATTTGGCGCGAATATTCTGGGCCGGATCGCAATTGCTGTGCCACACTGTCTTTAATGTAAATAGGTCTGATGGCTAGCTGCCATCGGTTTGCGCGCGCCACCGCTGCGAAGAAAAGGACGTCCCATGATCAATGTCTTGTCGAGTGTCTGGGCACTCCTGCTTGGTGTAGTGCTGATCATGCTTGGCAATGGCATGCATTCCACCCTGATCGGCCTGCGAGGCGGGCTCGAAGGGTTTTCCGCAGCGGAACTTGCGATTGTTGCATCGGGCTACTTTGCCGGGTTCTTGTCGGGTGCGCGCGTCACCCCGCGCATGATCAAGCGCGTTGGGCATGTCCGCGTGTTTGCCGCCCTGGGCAGTTTCATGTCGGCCGCCCTGATTGCCTTGCCCCTTTTGACAGAACCGTGGGCATGGACGATTTTGCGCGTTCTGGTGGGCTTTTGCATGTCGGGCATCTATGTGACGGCAGAAAGCTGGCTGAATGATGCGTCAACCAACGAGACGCGCGGCAAGGTTCTTTCGGCCTACATGATTGCCCAGACCCTTGGCATCATTGGCGCGCAGGGGTTGCTGACACTGGGGGACGCATCGACTTCGGCCCTTTTCATTGGCGCATCGATCCTTGTTTCCATTTCCTTTGCGCCGATCCTGCTGTCGGTATCGACTGTTCCGGTTACAGAAGCCGCCCGGCCGATGCCGCTTTTGCAACTGTTTAAGGACGCGCCACTTAGCACTGTGGGCATTTTCCTGCTGGGCTGTGTTTACGCGACGCAATCGGGTATGGGGGCGGTGTTTGGGTCGCTGATTGGATTGTCCGCCAATGAAATTGCGATGTTTGTCGCGATTATGTTCGGCGGTGCATTGATCTTTCAATATCCCATCGGCTGGCTTTCCGACCGGATTGATCGACGCAAAGTGATTTGCTCTGCCGCATTGATCGGGGCTGTGGCCTGCGGTCTTGGCTGGATGGCCAGTGAAAGTAACCAATATTGGATGTTGATGGGGGCGGCCTTCTTTGCAGGTGGGGTGACTGCGCCGCTTTATGCGCTGTTTCTGGCCTATGCCAATGATTTCCTGTCGCTTGAAGATATGCCTGCCGCATCCGGTGGCCTTGTCATGACGTTCGGGATTGGTGCAATTCTTGGCCCGCTTCTGGCCGGTTGGGCGATGGAGCAATCAGGTGCGCCGACCTTCTGGCTGGTGATGGGGGTTACGTTTGTCGGTATTGCTGTCTATGCCGCCTATCGCATGACACGCCGTGCCGCGATCCCGGCAGATGAAACCGAAAGCTATCTGGGCGTTCTTCCGACAGCATCACCGGCTACGGTTGAAACCGCCGGTGTCTGGGTTGCCGAGCAGGCAGAAGCCGAGGCAGAGGCCGCTGCCGAGGAAGAGGCAGCACAACAGGCAGAAGCAGAAAGCGCCGAAACAAAGAACCCGTCCTGATCGTTCAGGACGGGCTTTGATTTTTCGGTGTGATCCAACAGACTAGCGGTTCACCAGAAGGCGCAAACCAACCACGGCAAAGAACACACCCAACACGCCATTGATCCAGTTCGCAGCCCGGCGATAGATCGAGATCGCCGGTGCGGTGGAAAAGGCGGTGGCATAAAGCAGATGTATGCCGGTCGACAGCAAGCCACAGCCAATCACGATGGCAGCCCCCACCCAAAGCGGCGCACCTTCACTAAACCCTATTGAGATGATGGCAATCCAGGTCAGGATGGCTTTCGGGTTGGTCAGATGGAGTGCCAGGCCGCGCAGATAATATCCGCGACCTGTGATTTGCTTTGTGGCTTCCGAAACGGTTTCGCTATTGGCAACCGGTGCCTTGTGAAATGCGGTGCGGAATGCGCGATACGACATCCACAGCAAATAAAGCCCGCCAAAAATACGAATGGCGGTCATGGCATCTGCATAGGTGGCAAGAACGGCTGAAAGCCCGGTCAGGGTCAAAAGGCCGATGGAAAATGATCCGGTGCCGATGCCAAGGGCAAAGCGCTGGCCTGCATGGCGACCGCGGTCAAGCGAGACACCCATCAATCCCAAAAGTGCAGGGCCAGGGCTGATAAGACCGACCAAAAGGGCGGCGTAGGATAGCAATATACCGGGCAGATACTGCCCGATTCTGAAAGGCTGATCATGGGGCGATTTCCTTTATCTAGTGGCGAAATCAGCCTAGATCAGCAATGGCAAGGTGTCGAGACATACAAAAATCCCCGGTCCATGAAGGCACCGGGGATTTTGAAATCTGGATACAGACGTTTGATCAGACAGGTGTGTCTTCTGACTTTGCTTCGGCTTCGGCCAGGATCTCATCACCCTGACGGGCGATTTCAGAGAGTGCCTGCTCGAACACTTCTGGCGGATGACCGCCGGAAATGGCGAATTTGCCATTCACGACATAGGTCGGGACCGAGCTAATGCCGGCATCGCCAAATTCGTCTTCTTCTGCGCGGACTTCCTTGGCGAATTCGTCGCTGGCAAGGATTTCGGCCGCGCGTTCCGCTGAAAGACCAACTTCTTCGGCGGCGCGTTTCAGAACGCTGTGATCAGACGGGTTGTCGCCACCCTGAAAATAGGCGGCAAACAGATTGAGTTTCAGTGCGGTCTGCTGGCCATATTCACCTTCCTTGCCCGCCCAATAAAGCAAACGGTGGGCATCAAAGGTGTTATAGATGCGGGAATCTGATCCGAAATGGATCGGGAAGCCGACATTCTCACCCATCATGGTGATGCGTGCGCGGTTGTCAGCACTCTGGTCGGCAGTAAGACCGTATTTCTCGTTGATATGCTCGGCGAGGTCCTGGCCTTCTGGCGGCATGTCACGGTTCAGTTCGAACGGATGCCAGCGCAGTTTGACCTCGATCTCGCCATCAAGACGGCTGATTGCCTCTTCGAGGTTTTTATACCCGATGATGCACCACGGGCAGACCACGTCCGAGACAATGTCGATCTGCATGGGAATGGCGTTCGTCATTAGATTGCCTTGCGTTATGTAACTTTGTGATGCCCCATCACATAATAGGTATGACCACAAACGCAAGAACAGATCGCTTCAATCTGCGATAAACCACGGATCATCGTTAACGCTTGGCGAACCAGGCGGGCAAAGCAGTGATCTGATTTTGAAAGTCAGGTGGAAACAGTTAATGCGCGATATCAGATGGTTTGCGGCGCGCGTGGTCAACCATGTATTCGGCAAATGTTTCAAGGATCGGGCAGGACCAGTCCGCGCGTTTACTCGCGCCATCGCGTTCCCATTCGCCATACCATCGCTGATCGATGTCACGGAAAATGGTGTAATTGGCAAATCGATCGGACGCAGTCCAACAATCCTTGCCTGTACGTTCCCAAGTCAATCCGGCAAGCATCAAGATATCAACGCTGGTGGCGGCTTCCTGTGCCATCGTTCGTGTCCTTAAAGACAGCGGCATGATTACCCGGCAAAGAGCCTCAATGTGAACGAAAACGAGTAATGCTCTTTACAATGTAAAGTAGAGTTAAGCACTGATAGGTGGGGGTTACAATCATTCAAGGGGACAGGTTCACTATCCTTAAGGTGGGTGCAGGTGCGAAAAGGAGTGGAAATTGCCGCCTTTTATGCATTTTGCGTAATGCTGTTGCGCTATTGGCACTTTTACGGCAATTTGCCAGACCCGTTTGCGGGCGAAAAAACGCCCGCCTGGCCTGATGCCTCAGGCCAAAGAGAGAATATCGATCAGTTGGAATGAATAATGTCAGACAAGCGCGTCTATCTTTATGACAGTACCTTGCGTGATGGGCAGCAGACCCAGGGCGTGGATTTTTCGGCCGCGGACAAGACCGCGATTGCCAAGGCACTGGACGAACTGTCGATTGACTATATTGAAGGCGGCTGGCCCGGCGCAAACCCGACCGATGATGCATTCTTTGCCAATCCGCCGAAGCTTAAAAACTCCAAACTGACCGCTTTTGGCATGACCCGTCGCGCGGGTCGTTCGGCATCAAATGATCCGGGCTTGGCAAGTCTTGCGCAAAATGCACCAATTGTTTGCATGGTCGGTAAAAGCTGGGACTTTCAGGTAACCGAGGCGCTCGGGATCGAGCTTGATGAAAATCTTGCGATGATTTCGGATTCAATTGCCCATCTGAAAACCAAAGTTTCTGAAGTCATGTTCGATGCCGAGCATTTCTTTGATGGCTATAAGGCCAACCGCGACTATGCGCTCTCAGCGATCAAGGCGGCCTATGAAGCGGGCGCACGCTGGGTTGTTCTGTGTGACACCAATGGCGGCACGCTTCCCGACGAGATTTTTGACATTGTGACTGATGTCTGCACCCAGATCCCGGGTGGAAATGTTGGCATTCACTGCCACAATGATACGGAAAACGCGGTTGCAAACTCGCTTGCGGCGGTCCGTGCCGGTGCGCGTCAGATCCAGGGAACTCTCAATGGTTTGGGGGAGCGCTGCGGCAATGCCAACCTGATTTCGATCATCCCGACCCTGATGCTCAAGATGGGCTATGACGTGGGCATCTCCCATGAACAGCTGACCCATTTGCGCCGGATTTCGCATATCCTTGACGAACGTCTGAACCGCGAACCGCTGCGTCAGGCGGCCTATGTCGGTGACAGCGCCTTTGCTCATAAGGGGGGGCTTCATGTTTCGGCTGTGGAAAAGAACCCGGCCTGTTACGAGCATGTCGCACCGGAACTGGTTGGTAACCAGCGCCATATCCTTGTGTCCGATCAGGCCGGCCGTTCCAATATCCTGGCACGCTTCCGCGAGATCGGGGTCGAGGTCGATCCGAAATCCGAAGCGGTCGGCAAACTGGTTGAAACCGTCAAGCAGCGCGAATTTGATGGCTACGCCTATGATGGTGCCGAAGCAAGCTTTGAGCTTCTGGCGCGCAAGGCCATGGGCGAGCTTGATCGTTATTTCCGTGTGACATCGTTCCGCGTCATCGATGAACGCCGCTGGGTGGATGAGCAGGACGAACAGGTCATCACCATGTCCGAAGCGACCGTGAAGGTCGTGGTCGGCGAAGACCAGTTCATGTCGGTGGCCGAGGGGAATGGCCCGGTCAACGCCCTTGATGCTGCCCTTCGCAAGGTTTTGGTCACGGTTCCGGAATATCGCGAAGCGGTCGAACAGATTGAGCTGATCGATTATAAGGTCCGCATCATAACCCGTGGCGACGGCACGCGTGCTGTGACCCGCGTTATGATCGAAAGCCGCGACAAGGATGGCAATCACTGGGCCACGGTCGGTGTTTCCACCAACATTATCGAGGCGTCCTATAACGCACTTCGCGATTCCATAACCTATAAACTGTTCAAATCGGGTGTGCGCAGCCAGCACGGCTAAGCTGCGACCAAGATAAACAGAAATTACCAAGCAGCCGGGATCATCTTTGACCCGGCTGTTTTCGTATCAAAGCCATGACACGCTTTGCGACAGGACAAGGAGACTGGCGCGAGCGGTTGGCTTTTGCTAAAGAAGCGCCAATATTGACGGGCACGGCCCGTGACAACCCCATGTGAAAGACCGGAGAAACCCGCGATGAGCGAGCCCGTCGGCACCGCGAAACCTGAAACAGGTGGCATTGCCAATCCGCCCGTAATCATTCTGATCGAACCGCAGCTTGGCGATAATATCGGTAAGGCCGCGCGCGCGATGCTCAATTGTGGTCTGGTGGATTTGCGTCTGGTGCGGCCGCGTGATGGTTGGCCAAATGAACGGGCAACCGCCAATGCATCGGGTGCCGATATCGTCATCGACAACACCAAGGTGTTTGAGCGCGAAGAAGATGCACTGGCCGATCTGAACCGGGTTTACGTCACAACGGCACGCACCCGTGATGCCATCAAGCCGGTCTTTACCCCCAAGGGGCTGGCACCGGAAATGCGCGCTGTGATCGGGCGTGGTGAAAAGGTCGGCGTGATGTTTGGCCCGGAACGCACCGGTGTTCGCAATGAACATGTCGCCATGGGGGACGCGGTCGTGACTGTGCCATTGAACCCGGGCTTTACGTCGCTGAACCTGGCGCAGGCAGTTTTGCTGATCGGGTATGAATGGTGGCAGGCGGGTGTGGATGTGCCTGACTATCAGATGATGATGAACGACACTTTCCCGGCGACCAAGGATGATATGGAACGCCTGTTTGTCCATCTTGAAGAAGAACTTGATGCATCGGGTTTCTTCCGGGTTGAAGAAAAACGCCCGAACATGGCGCGCAATATCCGCAACATCTTTAACCGCGCGAACCTGACCCATCAGGAAGTTCAGACACTGCGGGGCATGATCGTTGCCATGCGCGGCGGAAAGTTCAAAGCCAAGGACTGATCGTTCTCCGTATATCCAATGTAAAAACACCCGGCCTACATGGCCGGGTGTTGTCTTTTGCGGGCATCCGGGTTGAGACGCTATCAGCCCGGCAAAAGAACGGTGTCCACCACGTGGATCACGCCGTTCGACTGCATGACATTGGCGATGGTGATCTGTGACCACTGGCCTTTGTCATCGACGACATAAAGATTGCCGTCCTTCATTTCAGCGGTGATGGTGCCGCCCGATGCGGTGGTCATTTCATACATACCACCCATTGCCTTGGTTTTTTCCATCAGATCGGCCGCGGTCAGAGTGCCAGGCACAACGTGATAGGTCAGAACCTGTGTCAGGGTCGCCTTGTTTTCAGGTTTCAGCAGGGTATCAACCGTGCCATCGGGCAGTTTGCCAAAGGCGGCATTGGTGGGCGCAAAGACGGTAAACGGGCCCGGGCTTGCCAGGGTGTCGACCAGACCGGCTGCCTGAACGGCTGCAACAAGGGTGGTGTGGTCTTCGGAATTAACCGCATTCTGGACGATATTCTTGGACGGATACATCGGTGCACCGCCAACCATTACGGTTTTCTCGCCCGACATTGCGCTATCAGAATTCATATTGCCGGCACAGGCGCCAAGGCTCAGTGCGACGGCAGATGCTGCGATGACCATCATGGAACTCTTAAACATGTAAAACGTGTCCTTGTCAGTGTTGCCTCCGTGGCGTTCGTTGTTTTTGCGCGTGCTTCCGCCACGTAAAATAGGGTTTTCGGTCATTCCCAAGAGCCGACTTTGTCATCGGTTTTGCCTGTTTGAGCACGCATTTCAGGCGAAGCTACGCAAGGACACTCATGCGGGTTTCAAATTTTGTGATGTTTTTTGCCAATGGGTTATCGGGGCGATCAACTGCCATTGCGCAAAATCGGGCGATATGGGAAAAACAGATCAGAGATCAAACCAGCCCAAGGCGGCAGAAATGCAGGGCTTGCATGCGTCGATTAATGTTTGACTCTTGATCAATCATCTCTATATTGCGCCTCACTTCCGAGAAAGTGGGTCGAAACAGGTGTTTTCGTCCCCGTTCCGCATGTCCGTTATTCGGGCGGTTGGAAACTATCGGGACAATAAGTGATCTTTAAAAAAAGAGAGTTACAAAATGTCGAAACGTATTGCTGCAAAGCATAAGATTGACCGTCGCCTTGGCGTTAACCTTTGGGGCCGTGCAAAGTCGCCGCTGAACAAGCGCGAATACGCACCGGGCATGCACGGCGCGACCCGCCGTAAGAAGCCGACCGACTATGGTACCCAGCTGTTCGCTAAACAGCAGCTCAAAGGCTACTACGGCTCGATCTCTGAAAAACAGTTCCTGCGCTACTTCAAAGAAGCATCGCGTCGTCCGGGTGATACCTCGGAAACCCTCGTTGGTATTCTTGAGCAGCGTCTTGATGCGGTTATTTACCGCATGAAATTCGTTCCGACCGTTTTCGCTGCACGTCAGTTCGTTAACCACGGCCACATTCTTGTCAACGGCAAGAAAGTAACCATTCCTTCTTTCCTCGTTAAAGAAGGCGATGTTGTCGAAGTTAAAGCTGCTTCGCGCGAAATCCCGATGGTTATGGAAGCTGCAACCCTCGCAGAACGTGACGTTCCGGAATATCTCGACGTTGACGCGAAAGCCTTCAAAGGCACCTTCGTTCGCGTTCCGAAATTCGCAGAAATTCCGTACCCGGTTCAGATGCAGCCGAACCTGGTCGTCGAATTCTACTCGCGTTAATCCTTACGGATTTCGCGACGATACGATACAAAAACGCCCGCTGGAAACAGCGGGCGTTTTTGTTTGTGCGCTATGTGGCTGTTGGTTTGCACGAAAGCGTACTCTTTAAATCGCGCTTAACAGAGGATACATGAAACTGGTCATATTCTGATGTAGCATTCGCTTTCCAATTCTGTGGTTCGAAAGGCTATCGTTTCTATGGATCTTGCCCGAAATTGCCGCCCGTTGCTTGCAGCCGTCACAGGGATGATGGCTGCTTTGTTTTTTGCAGTCGGTGCAAGCGGGCAAACTGTTGTGAATGTAGCATTGCCAACAGGTCAGCCGCCGATGGTCATTGAAAAGTCGGCAAAGCGTGGCTTGGTCTTTGATGTGGTCGATGCGCTTAACAGCATGCAGGGCGAGTTCAGGTTTCAGGTTGACGATTACCCGGCAGAACGCCTGATGGTCAGTTACGACGAGATGGATGTACATATCATCGCCTATAGCGATGCCAAATGGGGATGGGGTGACCGCGGTGCGCGGCCCAGCCTTAATCTTACCAATGGCCGTGACCTGTTTTTCACGCTTGGGGGATATGAACGCGATCCGTCCGTCACCGAAGAAATAGCCGCAGTGCGCGGTTTTCACTACGCATTTGCCAATTATGATAGCGATCTGCTCAGTCAGATGCCCAATGTGACCCTTGTCAGTGACGAAGAAAGCGTGCTTCGCCTGGTAGAAAACAAGCGGGTTGATAAGGGCATCGTTAGCGAGGCCTTCTTACAGTGGATTGCGCTTTCCAAACCGGAAGTATATTCAAGGCTCAAGATTGACTTTGACCGGCCCGATCATAGCTATAACCGGCAAATTCTGGTGCTACCGAATTCGCCGGTCAGTGTTGACCAGATTAATGATCTGATCTGGAAAATGATCGCGTCTGGCAGGCTTCAATCGCTATATGCCCGATACGGGTTGCATGTACCGGACGCCTTGAACAAAAGCAGGTCCAATACTCTTGATCCGGTGCGCTATTTTTCAAGTCTGATTACCTTGGGCGCTGCTGCTCAAGGAAATGCGTGGTGATACCGTTCAACGCCATCACCACGCATTTGTTAAAGTCAACCCAACATGCCCCAAATCCACTCAGGCAGGCGGCTTGTTCAATTGCTCGGACGCCTGTTGGGCCGCGGCGGCAACGGCTTCCTGTTTCTGTTCGTGCGTTGCATCGGCTGGCACATCGACCTTGACGTTGCGCGATGCCATCTGAATGCCGTTTTCCTTGAACATCGCCAGAACGCTTTGATAGACGGTCTTGCGGATGGTGAATTGCTCGCCGGGTTTTGACGTATATTTAAGCCCGATCACCATGTTGAATTCTTCCATCCGGCGAACGCCCTGGGATTTAAGCGGCTCGATAAAGCTATCCCCGATCAGCGGGTCATCGAGGAGTTGTGCCGCAAGCTTTTTGACCAGTTTCTTGATCTTGTTGACGTCAGTCTCAAACGGCACGCGGAATTCCAGTTTGACGATCACCCAATCGCGGCTGTGGTTCACAATCGATTTAATCTCGCCAAACGGCACGGTCTGAAGCGGGCCACGATGATGGCGGAGCTGCATGGATCGTATGGAAATGTTTTCGACCCGGCCGCGCAGATTATCGACCTCGATATATTCCCCAAGCCGAAACGCATCATCAAGCAGGAAAAACACACCTGCCACCACGTCACGCACCAGGGCCTGACTGCCAAAGCCAATCGCCAGACCAACCACACCAGCACCAGCGATCAGTGGCCCGATATCAACGCCAAGCGATGACAGGGTCAGCATGGTGACCATGATGATAATCACGGTCAGGGCAAAGTTCTTAAGCAACGGCAGCAGCGTTTCAATCCGTGACAGGCCCGTTCCGCCGCCTTCATCGCCAGCATTGCCCTGATTGGTATTGCTCATGCGTTCATCAAGGTAAGTCCGGATCAGCGACCAGACGAGGTCGGCAATCAGCAGAACCATGATGATCTCGGTCGAAGCATCAATGATCCGGGCAAAAATCCCGGCATCGGTCGACAATGCCAATCGATCCAAGCCCCAGATGCGCCACATGCTGGCCAGAACAAACACAAGGGCCAGAAGACGTACGGCACGCTTTAGCACGCTGGTAAAGACTGGCATTTTGGGTTGGACTGGCTCGAATTCTTCTTCGGCCTCCATTGCGGCGGCCTCGGCCGCGATATTTTGTTCTTCGGCCAGTTGTTCGGCGATCTGGGCCTTTTTGCGATGCTGGCTTTCGATGATGTTGCGCAAGATCACATCAAACAGGCAGGCAAAGCCGATTGCCAAAAGCGCCTTAAGCCCGCGTTCCGCCCCGATGATGGCAATTGCACCCGTGACAATCAGCCAGGCACAGACGATGGCTGGCCAAAGCCGCGCGATAGAAGTCGGAAGGGCAATGGCTTCAACCTGATCACCGGACGTATGGGTGGCAAAGAACCGGCCAAGCGACAGACTGGCGATACAGAACGACACCACCGTGATGATGACAGCCATATCAAACAGGATGATGTCGCTTGCCACCATGGTTTCAGCCGCGCTGAAAACACCGGCAAGCCCGAACGCAAACAGCGAGATGGCAGCGGCAATCGCAATGGTCTTGGTCAGGGTTTTGGCGGCCAGCGGATCAAGATTGATCATGCGAAGCCCATCTGCCTGCGGGGCAAACAGGAACTGCAGGGCGATCATAAGAATGCGGAGCATGAAGAACGCCATCAAAAGCGACATCAGCGCCTTCTTCATGATCTCGGTCCAGTCGAAGATCATGAAGGTCCCGATTGATCCGATGGCAAAGACGGTCAAGGACAGCAGCGACAGGATCGATAGAACTGCAATCTGTTTGAGCTTATTGACGAACAGGGTCGGGGTCTGTGCTTCGACAAAGGCGCACATCGGCGCGGTTGCCCGGCGATAGATCAGTTCGGAAATGATCCCGACACCGACAAAGATCATGGTAAACATGATCAGGCGCATCAGGCCTTGTGATCCGACATCGGTTGAGAGGAACGCTGCGGTCGCATCCCATTCCGCGCCAAAGCTTTCAAGCCCGGCCTGCGTTTGGGCAATGCGTTCCTGGGTGCGTGCGACCCCTTCGTCGAGGAACTCGTAATAGCTAAATGTGTCGGCAGCGACGTCGCTGGCAACGGTTGGCGGGGTATCGGTACTATCAGTGCTGCCTGACATGGCGGCAAGGGCGGCGGCCTGTGCCAAAGCTGGTGTGCTTGGCACCGTCATACCGGCCGCAAAGACCAATAGTGCCAGACAGGCAATTGATTTGATTGCGTGTTTCATCCCCGAAGATCCCCTGTGACGCGATCGGATCGCATCCCTCAAAGATGGGGAAGAGTATGAAATGCATCAAGGAATAGTTTTGCGACGAGTAACTTATGAACGTCAAAGGAGTGAGGGTAAGGAAAGCAATCAGGCACAAAAAAAACGCGCCTGGCGATAACACCAAGCGCGTTTTTGATCAGGGTTGTTTGCGCGCCTTAGGCTGCGACAGCAACGCCTTTGTCTTTAAGGTGCTGGGCCAGTTCGCCCGAAGCAAACATCTCACGAACGATGTCGCAACCACCAACAAACTCGCCTTTGACATAAAGCTGCGGAATGGTCGGCCAGTTGGAGAAGTCCTTGATGCCCTGACGGATTGCCGGGTCAACCAGAACGTTGATGTCTTTGAACTGAACGCCCAGTTCAGCCATGACCTGAACCACAGCAGCAGAGAAACCACACTGCGGGAACATCGCAGTACCCTTCATGAACAGAACGATGTCGTTATCGTCGATGTCCTTCTGGATGCGCTCGAATACCGGATTGTCGGTCATAATGATTGTCCTTGGCTTGTGCGGTGATCTCTCGACCGCGAATACGGGTTAAACTTTTATGGCCGAAGATATGGCTGGAACCTGCGGTTCTGTCAACTCTTGGCACGATTTTGCCGATCATGGCAGATGGGATCAAAAATCAGATCAGCCCAATCAGGCGAGCGCATCTTTTTCACGTGCGGCCTTCTTGGCCCGTCCACGGGTCTTGATATTGTCCCAGGTAAAGATGCCAAGGCCAAACCAAACAAGGCCATAGGTCACCATATGGGCAGACGTAAACGTTTCGCCAAAGATCATTACAGCGACAAAGAATTGCAGGGTCGGGTTCAGATATTGCATCAAACCCAGCACCGAAAATTTCATATGACGCGCGGCAAAGGCAAACAGCACCAGCGGAACCGTCGTGCAAACGCCAAGCCCGATCAAAAGCAAATCATTGGTCAATGTCGTGTGACCAAATGCCATCGCGCCCTGACTGTTCAGCCAGATCATATAGCCCAGCGCAATTGGCGTAATCAGCGCACATTCAACAAACAGCCCGGCAATCGGATCGGCCGGGACAAATTTGCGGATCACACCATAGAAGCCAAACAGCATCGAAAGACTAAGCGCGATCCAGGGAAGCTGGCCGTAAAACACCAGAAGGTTCAAGACACCGAGCGCACAAATACCCACTGACAGGATCTGAACCCGGTTAAGTTTCTCGCCAAAGAAGATGCGCGCCAGGATCAACATGATCAGCGGCATGATGTAATAGCCAAGGCTTGCCTCAAGCGCATGGCCGCCATTAACCGCCCAGATATAGACCACCCAGTTCCCGGCAATCAGCAGGCTGCTTAAAAACAAAAGCCCGATGGTTTTGGCAGATGAAATCAAAACCCAAAGCTGCTTGCGGCGGCCCAGCGCAAAGATCAGGATAAAGGTCAAAACCGCCGACCACACAATCCGGTGCGACAGGATTTCAACAGCCCCGGCAAAGGAGACCATTTTGAAATACAGGCCAAAAATGCCCCAGATGGTAAAGGCGGCAAGGCCTGCGAGTGGTCCGGCACCGATCAGTGCGGGCTTATCCTGAGATGACATATTGATGAGCCGTGGTCAGTTAGTGGGGCTGAATTCAGGCAGTCACGCATGGCCGTCTGAAAGGTCTTTGATTTTAACGAAGACGGGCGTCGAATGTTCTCCGACGCCCGTGAAATCTGTTCAAAGCGCTTGGCTGGTGGCAGTGCGCTTTGTCTTGGATGGTCTTCTTATTCCGGTGCAGAGGTCTGCAGGGCAAGGGCATGCAGCTCGCCGCCCATTTTGCCTTTCAGGGCTGAATAAACCATCTGATGCTGAACCACGCGGGTTTTGCCGCGGAAGGACTTAGACACAACAATTGCAGCATAATGATCGCCATCACCGCGCAGGTCTTCGATGCGAACCTGTGCATCGGGCAGCGCTTCCTTGATCATGCTTTCGATTTCATAGGCTTCCATGGCCATGGCGTTTATTCCTTATAATTGATCGATGGCCTGCATCAGGCCCCGATTAAACCTGTTTTATCTGGTATATGTTGTTGTCACGGGGGCTGTCAATTTCTGCGCAAAGGCGAATGTATGATTGGTTGATCCTGTGCCGATGCTTGCCATGGGCAACATATTAAGCTAATTACCCAGCCTTGGGTTGCGCACACCCGCCGTCCGCAAGGTTTGACCTTTGGTAAAGTGACGCATGATGACGAAAACGGACCCGTTTCCCGATCAGGGTACGGCCCGGCAATGCGGACCCCCGGCCTCCTGCGTGGAGACGATTTATGACTTCAAATACGCTCAAACTGAACCGTGCCGAAATCGACACGGACGCGACCGAGCAGTTCAAGGCACAGGCAAAACGCCTGCGCAAAGCCTTGGCCGCACGCGATGTATCGATCTCGCATGCCGGGTCGCTCGAACTTCTGGCCCAAAGCCACGGCTATCGCGATTGGAACACGGCGATTGCCATGGCACGTCGCAATATCCCGACCAATGTGTCAGACCTTGGCATTGGCAAACGCTTTGCCGGATCATATCTTGGTCATGCGGTGACCGGCCTGATCCGATCCATCAATGCGACTGCAACACCCGGTGTATTTCGGGTGGAGGTGCATCTGGATCATGCTGTGGATGTGGTGGAATCAAAACGCTTTAGCGGCTATCGCCAGCGCATCGCATCACGCATTAACGAGCATTGCGAACCGGTCCTGACCAACGGGACGCCCGGTCCCGGTCTTTCGATTGATCTGCTGCTGCGTGATTCTGATCCGCAGTGACGCGGTTTATCGATGCGATAAACGAAAAGTACTCCGGCAGCTTCAAGGTTGCCGGAGTTTTTTTAGCCGCCCGTCATGCTCATATGGCGACCGACGGCCGGCTTCTGGCCTTTGCGGTCGATGACGAAATCATGGCCCTTGGGTTTGAGGTCCATGGCAGCATCCAGCATTTGATCAAGCGCGCGCGGGTCGCCGGTGCGAAGGGCGGCGCGCAGGTCAACATGGTCTTCTTGGCCAAGGCACATGTAAAGCGTGCCGGTGCAGGTCACGCGTACCCGGTTGCAGCCTTCGCAGAAATTATGGGTGAGCGGCGTGATGAAGCCCAAGCGTCCGCCGGTTTCGGCCACCGTGGTATAGCGGGCCGGGCCCGGCGTTACGTATTGGGACGGGATCAGGGTGTATTCCTGTTCCAGACGTTCGCGCACGACGGTCAGCGGCAGATATTGATCGGTGCGATCACCATCAATGTCACCCAGCGGCATGGTTTCGATCAGGCAAAGATCAAAGCCCTCCTTACCGCACCAAGCGACAAGGCGTGACATTTCATCTTCGTTGAAATTGCGAAGGGCCACCGTGTTGATCTTGATGCGAATGCCAGCTTCCTTGGCAGCTTCAAGACCGGCGAGCACCTGTTCAAGGCGGCCACGGCGGGTGATTTCGGTGAATTTCTGGGAATCCAGACTATCAAGCGAGATGTTCAGGCGCTTTACACCAAGGCGGGCCAGATCATCGGCATAGGTGGCAAGCTGGCTGCCATTGGTGGTCATGGTCAGTTCATCAAGCGCGCCGGTCTTAAGATGGCGCGACAGATCGGAAATCAGATCCATGATGCCACGGCGTACCAGCGGCTCCCCACCGGTCAGGCGCAATTTGCGCACACCGCGTGTGATGAAGGCCGTGCAAAGCTGATCAAGTTCTTCAAGGGTGAGAACTTCGGACTTTGGCAGGAAGGTCATGTTTTCCGCCATGCAATAGGTGCAGCGGAAATCACAGCGGTCCGTTACGGAAACACGCAGGTACGAAACATGCCTGCCATATTTGTCGATCAGCGGTTTGGTCATGGCGTTGAACTAACAGCGTCCTGGTTCGCGGGGCGTTATATTTTTGTCATGCGACTGTCGCACAGCAAAGGGTCGTTTGACCAGAATGTTTAGATCGCGCGTTATCACCTTTCCGTCAGGTGAAAACGAACAAGCCGCGCCAGAAAAAACGGGCGCGGCTTTAATCTAGGTCGCTGTTGGGTAACCGCAAGGTAAATGCAGCTTATCCAGCGTGCTTTGCCATATCGGCATCGATCGATTTGATCACTGTGCGAAGGGTTGCGACATCTTCGCTGCCCATTTTGGCAACCAGTTCGGCGGCATGTTCGGGAACAGCCAACATCTCGCGGACATCACCAAACAGGGCATCAAGCAGGCGGATGCAGTGTTCTTCGGTGAATTCCCACGGGGTGTCGCCATGAACAAGGTTGTCATTGACCAGCTGCAGCAGCCATTTCTTGCGATGTTCGTAATCGCGGAAATGAAGCGCCATGCGGGCAAAGACCAGATTGATGCGGATCTTGACCGCAGGTTCCTTGCCAAGGTGATCCCAATATTCATACGGATCGCGCAGTTCGTCGTCTTCGTCGGCATGGGCTTCGATGATCGCGTGAATTTCGCGGTCAATTTCCTGAAGCATATCCATGCCGACCATCATGCGGATGACCTTGAAAAACGGCTGCAGGATGTTGCGCGACAGCGCGCCATGTTCCAGATCGCCTGCTTGGCTGCCTTCAAGAAGGTGGTCAAAGCGCGATACCAGCAAACGCCCGAACGGATCATGGCGGACAGCGGCATGTTCGCGGGCCTTAACAGATTCAAGGTCGCTTTCAAGTACGGCCCAGGCCCCGTCAAACAGGTCTTCCTTGTCGCGAAGGCCGTCAACCGCCTTCAGGATTTGTTCTTCGGTGATCGATCCGCCGTTGTTGCGCGCAAAATGCACAAGCCCTTGGGCAAAATGTTCCAGCACCGTAAACGCTGCGACATGGTGGCGTTGCTTGAAACTGTCACGTGGTGGTTTATTGGCTGCAATCATGGAGTTTCCAGACCTTCAATTAGACTGTTGCGCATCGGTCAGGCTCATCTATCTCGTCTGATAGGGGCCATTTTATACGCCGAATTCATTAACAATTCGAACTGAGCAATTCGTGTGCCAAGCAACGTCGTTTGGTGGTCGGCTGTCCGTCGATCGCCTATTCGTAACCGGCAGCAGCCTCGACGATTTCGAGAACCACATAGCGCGGACGAATGATCTGGCGACCGGCTTCTTCGAAATTGACCGCGATTCGGTCTCCGTCGACGGCCTGAATACGGCCAAGTCCCCAATCAGGCTGGTTGGGATGACGAACGATGGTGCCAGGGGTCAGCAGGAAATCCATGGGGTACTCTGTCTTTAAGGTAACTGGTCTATATATAAGCCGTTCTTGGCAAAGGTACAATTTGCCAGTGTATTTGCACCGGCCAAACAAGGTGCCAAAGAAGGGCAGGCGGCAAATTTTGCCGGGCAGTTTGGGCTTAATTTTCGCTGCCGCTAAATAAGCTCTTAACATATCACGGTCAATCTTGAGCCTTCCGGATCAACCCTTTGCGCGGCGGCCAGACCTGTGGTTGCGCGGTGATCGTCATTTCCATGACCAAAGGGTGATTGAGGGGTCGGGTATTGCGTTTTGGGGACGCAATGCAGTGAAGAAAAATCGAAATACCTTGGAGAACCCGCGTAATGGTTCAGGACATCGCCCTTGAAATGACGCTGATCGAGCTGATCAGTTCGCGCATTTGTCATGATCTTGTCGGTCCGGTCGGGGCCGTCAATGCCGGGGCGGAGCTGATGGGCGAAGACGGCGTTGCCGATGACGAGGCGCTTGCGCTGATGCGCAAAAGTGGCCTTGAAGCGGCACGGCGTCTGCAATTGTTCCGTCTGGCCTTTGGGCGGGCGGGTAACAGTGTCGATACCGCATCCATGCGCGACGCAGCAGCCCAGACCTATGCGGCCGAGGGCAAGGTAGACCTTGATTGGCCGAACCTTCCGATTGATCCATCGCATGGACGAGTCGTGCTCAACATGGTTATGCTCGCCCGTGAAGCCTTGCCATTTGGTGGCGATATCTCTGTTTCCTACGACTCCGGTCAAACAACAGTAATTGCTGAAGGAAAGCGCGCGGCTTTGCGACCGGAGGTTATGAACGTATTGGAAAAAGAAGTATCCGCCGATGCACTTGATCCGCGTACGGTACATGCGTTTTTCGTGCGGAATTTGGCTAATCGGACGGGTGGGGCGCTTTCTGTCTTGCAACAGGATGGAAATATTGCATTGATCTACGGATAAAAAATTGACCTGCGGGTCTGGTAATAACGTGTGCTAGCTTCTACGTAAGTAACCGATGTAGCATGTGTTTCTCGCCATCCGCGTGTAAATGGGAGTTCCAGTTCCGGCAAGCGAATGTCTGTTGGAGATTTGGAGGGGGTATATGGACGATCTATTAAGTGAATTTCTGACCGAGACTTCAGAAAGCCTTTCGACACTTGACGTCGAGCTGGTGAAGCTGGAACAGAACCCGAATGATCCGGACATTCTGTCCAACATTTTCCGTCTGGTTCATACCATCAAAGGGACTTGCGGCTTCCTCGGCTTGCCACGCCTCGAAGCGGTGGCGCATGCCGGCGAAAACGTCTTGGGGAAAATCCGTGATGGTGAATTGGTCGTTACTGCAGATGCGGTGACGCTGGTCCTTGAGTTCATCGATACGATTAAATATCTCCTTGGCGAGCTTGAACAGAACGAGGCAGAACCGGATGGCAATGATGCCGATCTGATTGCGCGTCTGAACCACTTCGCCGATACTGGCACGATCATGGGGGGTGCTGCACCAGCAGCCGAAGCCGCCCCGGCCGAAGAAGAACCGGCCGAAGAAGTGCCGATGACGGATGACGAAAAACTGCAGGCCGCATTTGACGCCGCAGAATACGATCCCGATTTCGTTGCACCGGACGAAACCCCGGAACCCGAAGAAAAGCCGGCACCGGCCCCTGCCGCTGCACCGCCTGCTGCTGCGAAATCACAGGCCGTTGCCGCGGCAAAGAAACCAGCCGAGCAGCCAAAGGCAGAAGCCCCGCGCGCAGAAGCCAAGGAAAGCTCGGTTGCAGCCCAGACCATTCGTGTGAATGTCGAGCTGCTTGAAAACCTTATGACGCTCGTTTCCGAGCTCGTCCTGACCCGTAACCAGCTCCTGCAGATGGTTCGTGGCAAGGATGACAGTGAATTCACCGTTCCGTTGCAGCGCCTGTCGCACATCACTACCGACCTTCAGGAAGGTGTGATGAAGACCCGTATGCAGCCGATCGGTAACGCTTGGGCGAAACTGCCGCGTATCGTTCGCGACCTTGCCCTTGAGATGAACAAGAAGATCGATCTGCAGATGATCGGTGCTGACACCGAACTGGATCGTCAGGTTCTTGAACTGATCAAGGATCCGCTGACCCACATGGTGCGAAACTCTGCTGACCATGGTCTGGAAGACATTCCGGGCCGTCGTGACGCGGGCAAGCCTGAAACCGGTACGGTTACGCTGAACGCGTATCACGAAGGTGGTCACATCATCATCGAGATTTCCGATGACGGTCGTGGTCTGAACCTTGAGCGTATCAAGGCCAAGGCAATTGCCAACGGGCTGACCACCGAAAGCGAACTTGAAGGTATGGGTGAACAGCAGATCCAGCAGTTCATCTTCAAGCCGGGCTTCTCGACCGCGGAAAAGGTTACCTCGGTATCCGGTCGTGGTGTGGGTATGGACGTTGTGCGTACCAACATCGAAAAGATCGGTGGTACGGTTGAGCTGAAATCGGTCGAAGGCCGTGGTTCGACCTTTATCATCAAGATCCCGCTGACGCTTGCCATCGTATCGGCTCTGATTGTCGAAAGTGGCGGCGAACGCTTTGCAATTCCGCAGATCAGCGTTCTGGAACTGGTTCGTGCATCGAACAATTCCGAACATTCGATCGAACGCATTCACGACACGCCGGTCCTGCGCTTGCGCAACCGTCTGTTGCCGCTGGTTACACTCAAGAAAATCCTTGGGCTTGATACCAGTCAGGAAAGTGACGATGCAGTCGATGAAGAAGCATTCATCGTTGTCGCACAGGTTGGTACCTATTCGTTTGGTATCATCGTTGACCGCGTCTTTGACACCGAGGAAATCGTGGTCAAGCCGGTCGCACCGATCCTGCGCGATCTGTCGCTGTTCTCGGGTAACACCATCCTTGGCGATGGTAGCGTGATCATGATCCTTGATCCGAACGGCATTGCGACCCGCACCGGCGAAATCACCGTTGGTGGTTCGCAAGGCGTGGAAGGCAAGGCGAAATCGGATGCTTCGGATCGCGAAACCACCTCGATGCTGGTCTTCAGGGCTGGTGGCAACGAAGTCCGTGCGGTTCCGCTGGCACTTGTTGCCCGACTTGAAGAAATCGATGTCGAGAATATCGAACATTCCAACGGTCGTCCGCTGGTTCAGTATCGTGGCAAGCTGATGCCGCTGGTCTTTATTGATGGCAGCTATCAGATGAAGTCCGAAGGACGTCAGCCGACCCTGGTCTTCCAGGATCGTGAACGTACCATGGGTCTTGTCGTCGATGAGATCGTCGATATCGTCGATGATGTTCTCAATGTCGAGTTGACCGCAGATCAGGATGGTCTGGTTGGTTCTGCCGTGATCGATGGCAAGGCAACCGATCTGATTGATGCCGGTTACTATCTTGAGCTGGCATTTAGTGACTGGTTCGGTACCGAAGACAATGGCGGCGAAAAGAAGCGTGTTCTTCTGATCGATGACAGTCCGTTCTTCCGTAACCTTCTGACACCGATGCTTTCGGTCGCCGGTTTCCGTGTGACTGCAGTTGAAAACGCAGAACAGGCCATGGAACTTAAAAACCGTGGTACACTGTTTGACGCGATCATCAGCGATATCGAAATGCCGGGCATGAACGGCTTTGAATTCGCCGAAGCGCTGCAGGATGACGAGCTGTGGGGTGAGGTTCCGATCATTGCCCTGTCCTCGCATACCAGCGAAGAAGATTTCGAACGCGGTCGTCAGGTCGGTTTTAGCGACTATGTCGCGAAGTTTGACCGTGATGCACTGGTCTCGACCCTCGTCCAGACCTTGAGCAGCATGTAATCGGGAGATAGTTTTATGAGCGATAAGAACGCACTCGTCCCGAGCCACGACAAAGCCGGTGCGCTTGACCTTGGCGGTGACAGCCAGGATTTCGTCACCGCGAATATCGGCAAACAGCTTTTCGGTATTCCGGTGCTGACGGTTCAGGATGTGCTTGGTCCGCAACGCATCACCCGTATTCCGCTGGCACCGCCTGAAGTTGCGGGTTCGCTGAACCTGCGCGGTCGTATCGTCACCGCAATTGACGTGCGCAAGCGTCTTGGTCTTCGTGACAAGGAAAGCGAAGATCCGGGCATGAGCATCGTTGTTGACCAGGGTGGCGAGCTTTATAGCCTGATGGTTGATCAGGTTGGCGAGGTTCTCAGCGTCCCGAAAAAGGCGTTCGAGCAAAATCCGGCAACCCTGGATCCGCGTTGGCGCGAATTCAGCGACGGCATTTTCCGCCTCGACAAGAAGCTTCTGGTAATTCTTGATGTTCCGCGATTGCTTGATTTTAATTCGTCCGTCAAGCAGGCTGGATAAATCGATTTTGCGGGCACGTAATGTGCCCGCAACTTGCCGTTGTGGCTTAACGACCTAAGTAAGCGAGAAGGAAGTCGATGAAGAGTTGTCTCGTCGTCGATGATTCGAAAGTCATCCGAATGGTGGCGCGCCGCATCCTCGAAGAAATCGGATTTGCGGTTGTGGAGGCAGTAGACGGACAAGAGGCATTGGAAAAATGCCTTGAATCCATGCCTGAGGCAGTTCTGCTGGACTGGAACATGCCAGTTAAAAGCGGAATTGAATTTTTGCGCGAACTGCGCGCAACGCCGGGAGGCGATGAGCCTGTTGTTGTGTTCTGTACAACTGAAAACGATCTGGAACACATTCAGGAAGCCATTACCGCTGGTGCGAACGAGTACATCATGAAACCGTTCGATAGCGAGATCATTCAGGCAAAGTTTGAACAGGTCGGCCTGATCTAGGCTGACCTGTGCTTCGCGCCTAGCCAGCCTTTTTAACTGATCTCCAGACTCAAGCGGGGACGCTGCCACGTGCAAGAGACGCCTACCCATTCGCCATACAAAGTCCTGATCGTGGACGATTCCGCCATTGTGCGCGGGCTCGTAACACGCATGATGACCGAAGACGAAGAAATCGAAGTCGTCGGCTCGGTCAATAATGGCGAAGAAGCATTGGCTGTGATGGAAGGCGGCGGCATCGAAGTCGTTGTTCTTGATATCGAAATGCCGGTGATGGACGGGTTGACGGCTTTGCCCAAACTGTTGGAAATGGATCCGACAGTCCGCGTGATCATGGCGTCCACGCTTACCAAGCGAAACGCCGATATCAGTTTCCAGGCGATGACATTAGGGGCTGTGGATTATATCCCCAAGCCAAGCTCATCAAAGGATCTGAATGTCGGCGAAGGTTTCCGCGCCGAACTTCTTGATAAAGTCAAAGCCTGGGCCGAACAGCGTCGCAAGATGCTTGAGGCAGAAGAAGCATCTGTGATGCCCGAAAGCCCGGCACCGGCCGAAGTGGCCGCGCCGGAGCCTGTTGATGTTGCTGATGCCGAACCTGCCAAGGACGGTGATGTATCTGGCGATGCTGGAGCCGGTACCAGTGATGGCAAGGCCGCAGCCTTTAGGGCTGAGATGTCGGTCGAACATCAGCAGCTTCACAAACAAGGTCGCATTCAGCGCAAACGCTTTACCGCAGAGCTGCGCCCGCGCCCGATGCAGCAGCATCCGCGCCCGCAATCCATGCAAATGCGTCAGATGCCCCAGCAGCCAGCCCCTGCACCGCAGGCACCAGCCGCTGCAAGCGCACCAAGTGAAACAACCGGTCCCGCAGCAAAGGCTGCTGCGACCACGGCCGCGACAAGCACCACAAACCGTTCATCAGCATCGCAACGCGATCCGGGTCGTTTGATCCGTGATGCTGCCGTTGCCGCAGGTGGATCGCGCACAAACACCGCAAGTGTCCAACGCAGCGCATCGGCAGCGCCTGTCGCACGGGTATCAGCCCCGGCGCAAAAGCGCGCCGCGCCAGCCGCACCTGCGCCGCAAAAGGCCGCACGTGCGCAACAGATGCGTGGTGGCAGTGCACCTGCACCGGCAAAGCGCCCGAATATGCGTGGCGCGGTTTCGTTGTTGCCGGAAAAAAGATTGAATGTTGAGGCGATCGCGATTGGCAGTTCGACCGGCGGGCCGCAGGCATTGTTTGAAGTGCTGCGCGGGCTTGTTGGTGTGCGTCAGCCGATCTTTATCACACAGCATATGCCAGCGACCTTTACCACCATTCTGGCAGAACATATTACGCGCCTGACCGGGCTTAAATGTCAGGAAGGGCAAAACAACATGCCGGTTGTTGGCGGGCAGGTTTATCTTGCACCGGGCGACTACCACATGACGGTTGAAGGTCGGGGTGGCTCACGCCATTTGATGTTGAACCAGAACCCGCCTGAAAACTTCTGCCGCCCGTCGGTTGATCCGATGTTGCGCAGTCTGGTGGCGAGCTATGGTGGAAATATTCTCACCGCGATACTGACCGGAATGGGTCAGGATGGTATGTTGGGCGGTCGCGACGTGGTGAATGCCGGGGGAATGGTCGTGGCCCAAGACGAACAAAGCAGCGTTGTATGGGGGATGCCAGGTGCGGCAGCACATGCCGGTATCTGTTCTGCGGTTTTGCCGGTTGGCGGAATTGCGGCCTATATCAAGAAATTTGCGGGGGGTCGGTAACCCATAATGATGAAGCCGGAAGACTTCGATTTCGTAAGCAGACTGATAAAGTCCAAATCCGGGCTCGTTCTGAGCGAGGATAAGACATATCTGCTCGAAAGCCGGCTGATGCCGATTGCGCGTAAGCGCGGCCTGAAAGATTTGACCGCACTTATCGGTGCGTTGCGCGGTGGTGACCGCAATCTGGTCGAAGAAGTCGTCGATGCAATGACGACCAATGAAAGCTTCTTCTTCCGCGATACCAAACCGTTTGATCAATTCCGCCATGTGGTTCTGCCGCACATGATCAAGGAGCGTGCCTCCAAGCGCACCCTGCGTATCTGGTGTGCTGCGGCGTCCTCGGGCCAGGAACCCTATTCGCTGGCGATGATCCTTGATGAATTTAAAACCCAGCTGGCTGGCTGGCGTGTTGAAATCATCGGCACAGACATTTCGCGTGAAATCCTGACCAAGGCACGTGCCGGTCTGTATTCCCAGTTCGAAGTCCAAAGGGGCCTTCCGATTGGTCTTCTGGTCAAATACTTCCAGAAGAAAGAAGACCAGTGGCAGATTTCCGCCGATATCCGTTCCAAGGTTCAATACAAGGAATTCAACCTTCTGGAAGATTTCCGCCCGCTTGGACAGTTTGACGTCGTCTATTGCCGTAACGTTCTGATTTATTTCGATCAGCCGACCAAAAGCGATGTTCTGGCCCGTATTTCGGCGCTGATGCCTGATGACGGTTTCCTGTTCCTTGGTGGTGCGGAGACGGTTCTGGGCATTTCGGACAAATTCAAACCGCTTGCCCGTCAACGTGGCATTTATCAGCTGAACCGTCCAGGCGCACCGGATGTCGATCTGACCGCGCTTGAAAAGGCGCAGGCTGGCGGTACGGCTGCTGCAAGCAGTGGGGCGGCCGCAGGTGGCTTTGCCTTCCCGAAACCAAAGCATATGCAAAATGCGGCTGGTACGGGTACGACCGGAACTGCTGGTACCACGGCACCGCGTCCGACAAGCACGACTGGTTTGGGCGCACGTCCGACCACAACCGGGCTTTCGGGATCAACCACGCGTCCGACAACGACCGGAACAACGGGCACGACAGGCAGCACCTATAGCCGCCCGGCAAATTCGACCGGCACCGGTTCGACGACCCGTCCGGGGAGCACAGGTACAACTGGCACAACGGGTAGTTCGTTCAGCAAGCCGTCAGGAACGACTGGTACAGGTTCAACGACCCGTCCGGGCACGACAGGAACAACCGGGACTACCGGTTCGACCTATCGCCGTCCACTGGGGACCGGCACCAGTGGAACACCGCCACGGCCAACGACAGGTACGGGAAGCACGAGTGGTTCATCAGGCACCACGCGCCCGTCCTCGACCTTTGACCGTTCACGTTTTGGCAAGCCGGACGACAAGAAGTAGCCGGCAGCCGGTTCTTGACCGACTGTTTTGTTAAACAAAAACGTCGGATAGAACCATGATCTCATCATCTGATAGCACAAATGCTTCACGCTCGGCGCTGACACAGCTTCAGCGCCGACGCAAGTTTGTGATCGCATTGTTCGCGGTGATCTTACTGTTTGCATTGCCATTGACCCATTCACTGGTAAGCGGGCCGCTCGCCCTGCATGAATGGGTTGAGGTTACGGGCCTTGGCATGATTGGCGTTGCGATCCTGGGGCGGGGTTGGTGCACGCTTTATATCGGCGGGCGCAAGGCGCAGTCCCTAACCGATGTCGGACCTTATTCGATCAGCCGCAATCCGCTTTATCTGTTCAGCTTTATCGGGGCGGCCGGCATTGGTGCACAAACCGGTAGCATGCTGATTGCGGTGCTTTTTGCCGCTGGTGCAGTTGCGATCTTTTTGCCGGTGATCCTGCGCGAAGAACGCGCGCTTGAGGAACTCTTTGGTGCGCCATTCATCCGTTACAAGGAACGTGTTCCGCGCTTTGGGCCTGCATTTTCGCGCTGGAAAGATGCCGACACCATCGAAGTGCGCCCGAAACTGGTGTGGCGCACATTACGTGATGGGCTGGTGTTCCTGATGTTCATTCCGCTGTTTGAAGCGATCGACTGGCTTCAGGCAGAAGGTTTTATTCACCCGTTAATTCATTTGCCGTGATCGGGTGAGCTCAAAAACAAAAACGCCCCGGTGCAGGCCGGGGCGTTTTTTGTGGAGCGGGCACTGTTGTCAGATCCATGCGCAAGATGCGCAAAGGACATGTCACGTGTCAGGCCGCAGCACTGTTGGTATCCGGGTCGCGCAGGACATAGCCCCGGCCCCAGACCGTATGGATGTAATTGTCGCCTTTGGTTGCAGACTGGATTTTCTTGCGCAGTTTGCAGACAAAGACGTCAATGATCTTGAGTTCCGGCTCGTCCATACCGCCATAAAGGTGGTTGAGGAACATTTCCTTGGTCAGTGTCGTGCCTTTACGCAGCGACAGCAGTTCAAGAATGCCATATTCCTTGCCGGTCAGATGCAGCGGCGACCCATCGACATCGACGGTGCGTGCATCCAGGTTGACGTTAAGCTTTCCGGTCGAGATCATCGATTGTGCATGACCACGCGAACGGCGAACAATCGCCTGAATACGGGCCAGTAATTCGACCTTGTCGAACGGTTTGGTCAGATAGTCATCCGCGCCAAAGCCAAGGCCTTTGACCTTGTCTTCGGTTTCGGTCAGACCTGAGAGGATCAGAACCGGCGTATCGACGCGTGCGTCACGCAAACGTCGGAGGACCTCATAACCGTCAATATCCGGCAGCATCAGGTCCAGAAGAATAATGTCGTAGTCGTAAAGCTTACCGATCTCGAGCCCATCTTCCCCAAGATCCGTCGTATCGATCACCATGCCTTCGGATTTCAGCATCAATTCGATGCTGTCAGCATAGGTGTTATCATCCTCAACAAGCAGCACCCGCATGTCTCTGCTCCGTTACAGTGTTCCGCAATTAGCCCGTGTTTATTCGATTATGCGACAAGCGCCCCAACGATTGTCGTTTGGGATTTGGATCCCCATTCCGTTAACGATACGTTGCTTTGCGACTCGTGGCAAGCAGGCGAGTCGCAACTTGTTAACTTTTTTTCGTCTCAAGAAGCGACTCGAGGGCGGAATGCGAGTTTTCCCAACGGTTTGCGGCGTTAACCAGACGGTCGCGCGCAAACAAAATTTTTGGCGTTTTGTCGTCTACACGGCTTTTTAATACCGGTTATGACAATATATTTGGTACGACGCGGCGCGATTTGCCACCCCTTCGCCACTCGGCGTTGCGAATTACCCGTGCTAGAATAACCAGGTTCCAACCGCAGGCTGAGAAGATCTGATACGTGTTCCAGATTGGTCGTAACATCATTGCCGAACTTCGTCGTATTCCTGACTATCGTGTTGTTGGGCGGGTCACGGCTGTGTTGGGGCTGCTTGTTGAAATTGGCGGTGTCGAAGGCGCACTGTCGGTTGGCGACCGTTGCAAGGTCAAACGCCGCGATGGCAAACCGGTCATTTGCGAAGTGGTTGGTTTCCGCAATGAACGCGCTCTTTTGATGCCGTTTGGCATCCTTGATGGCATTGGTATCGGCTGCGAGGTCGAACTGGGCGATACCCAACCGCAGGTCTATCCCGATGAAAGCTGGTTGGGGCGCGTGGTCAATGCATTTGGTGAGCCTGTCGACGGCAAGGGACCGCTGACCGAAGGAACGCGTGCGTATCCCATTCGCAACATGCCGCCATCGGCCCATTCGCGCCAACGCGTTGCTGGCAAGATTGATCTGGGCATCCGGGCGATGAATACGTTCCTGACCTGTTGCCGGGGGCAACGTATGGGCATTTTTGCCGGGTCGGGTGTTGGTAAATCCAGTTTGCTGTCGATGATGACGCGCCATACGACATCGGATGTGTCGGTTGTTGGTCTGATTGGCGAACGTGGCCGTGAAGCACGCGAATTCATCGAAGATGATCTGGGCGAAGAAGGTCTGCGCCGGTCGGTCGTTGTCGTGGCAACGTCCGATGAACCACCTCTGATGCGCCGCCAAGCGGCCTATATGACCATGGCTCTGTCGGAATATTTCCGCGATGTCGGGCGTGATGTGCTCTGCATGATGGACTCAGTCACTCGCTTTGCCATGGCACAGCGTGAAATCAGTCTATCGGTGGGCGAGCCACCTGCGTCCAAAGGTTATACTCCAACCGTCTTTGCCGAATTGCCGCGTCTTTTGGAACGTGCAGGGCCGGGTGGACCGGGGCAGGGATCGATCACGGGGCTGTTCACGGTCCTTGTTGATGGTGATGACCATAACGAACCGATTTCTGATGCGGTACGCGGTATTCTTGATGGCCACGTGGTGCTTGATCGCAGCATTGCCGAACAGGGCCGCTATCCGGCGATCAATATTCTGCGCAGCGTGTCGCGTACCATGCCCGGCTGCAACAGCGAGGAAGAAAACCAGATCGTTGCCCGCGCGCGTCAGCTTCTCGCAACCTATGACGATATGGCCGAACTGATCCGACTGGGTGCGTATCGTCAGGGAACCGACCCCAAGGTCGATGAGGCAATCCATTACTTCCCGCTGATTGAAGAGTTCCTCAAACAGCGTAAAACCGAATGCACACGCCTGAACGAAGGCTATATGGAGCTTGCTCGCAGGCTTGATCTTTTGGCACCTGAGCCCGAAGACCCGCGCATTGCCAAGGGGCTTCAATCCCAGCAAAACGCCGCACGTGCAGCCGCCGCTGCACCGCAGGCGGGTGCGATGATGGGCGATCGTCCCGCACCACCGCCGTCAACCGGGCCAACCGTCAACAGTCGATCCAAACGCGATGGCGGTCGGGACTTGAACGAAGCCAAACGCGCCCTTCGCCGCGAGAAGAAAGATGGCGGCTCGTAATTCCATGCGTGACATCTTCCATTCCGGTCAGGGGAGCTAACCCATGGCCAAGAATTTCAAGACACTTGTGCGGATGCGCAAATGGGCCCTTGATGAAAAGCAACGCGAACTGGGCGAGATGCTTGGTGTGCTGGGTAATCTTGAGGCCGAAAAGGCTGCCCTTGAACAGGCGATCATTGCCGAACAAAAGATCGCGGCAGAAAACCCGGAACTTGCCGGGTTTGCCTATGGTGGCTTTGCCAATGCGGTGATTGCCGAACGCGAAGCCATCACCAAAATGATCGCCGCCCAGGAAGAAAAAATCGACACCTTCCGCGATGTCGTCGCCGATGCGTTCAAGGAACTCAAAACCGCCGAGATCGCCGAACGCAACCGGGCTGATGCCGAACGCGCGGAAGAAGAAAAGAAAGAACAGGACGAGCTTGACGAGATCGGCACACGTTCGGCAACCCGCGATGATGGGCTTATTTGACGACTACGTTTGTAGTACTTGGGGTCGGACCTTCATCCAAAAGCTTTTCGATAAATGCCGCGATGTTGTTTTTAGCCGCGCCCTCGTTTGCCAACCTTAGTCGTTGAATTGCGAACGGCGAATCTCCGAACGTTGCGGTATGGCTCGCCGGTACCTCCTGATCGAAAACCACGCTTTCAGTGTTGTTATCGATCACTTCATATCGAATTCGGGTTTCGACAGTGAAATTGAGGCCGAACAAAGGTTGATCAACTTCAAGAAGCGTCGCGCGAACTTTGTAGTTGGAGGCGCCTTCATCTTCACCGAGAAGGCCTGCATTCTTTAACGAAGCGATCAACGCCTTCTTGAAGGCGTCGCTGCTGATCTCAGATGTCCACAAAGGGTTCGTCTCTTCGCCGCCATCGACGTGAGCAACAGTAATACTCCGATTCCAAGCCGAGTTCTCAGATTTGACCGTGTCGATGCCGTCTGTGACGACCATGTTTTGAAATTCGGCCGGAGATGCACAAGCAGTAAGAACTGCTAAAGCGCAAATTGAAAGGAGTTTCGTCAGCTGTAAATTCATTGTCCGCTATACCGTAAAATTAATGACCATTTTTTCGAAGTTTTTCTGATGTCTCAGCGGACTAGACAACAGCTTATCAACACGTTCAAGTGGAATTATGACAATTTTTTCTCGCTAAAGTTATTAGGCCGAAATCTTCACCCCGGTATCAATCCCTGTCACGTCGCGCAATTCATCGGGTGTGAGCGAAAACACGGTTTTGGGCGTGCCTGCGGCAAGCCAGATCGTGTCCTTTGCCAGAAGCTTTTCATCAATCAGAGTTTCAACCGGGTGGGCATGACCAAAGGGTGGAACGCCGCCAATGGCGTAGCCGGTATGCTCGCGGACCTCTGCCGCATCTGCCTTGCGGATCGACAATCCCAGAAGGCTTGCGACCTTGTTTAAGTCCACCTGATCCGCACCATTCATGATGATCAGGATCGGTCGGGATTTCTCGGTCATGAAGACCAGTGATTTGCCAATATCACTGATGTCACAGCCAATCGCATTTGCCGCATCTGCAGCCGATCGGGTGCCATCGGGAAACTCGAATACCTCGACATGGCCAAGGTTGTTTTCCTCGAACGCGTTTTGCAGGCATTGGGGCGGGGCAACTTTTTTCATCAGGCGTTCTCTTCTGCGCGGCGTTTGAGTTTGCGTTTGCGGTTCAAAAGATTAAGCGTTTCGACCGACAGGCTAAAGGCCATGGCGAAATAGATGTAACCCTTGGGCACATGGATTTCGACACCATCAAGAAGAAGCACAAAGCCAACCAGGATCAGGAATGACAAAGCCAGCATCTTGACAGAGGGATGCTTTTCAACAAAGTCGCCAATCGACTTGGCTGCTGCCAGCATCACAAGGACCGAGACAATCACCGCAATCACCATGATCGAGATGTGATCAACAAGGCCGACTGCGGTAATCACGCTATCAAGCGAGAAGATGATATCAAGCAGCATGATCTGCACGATGGTCATGGCAAAGCCTGACATGATTTTACCCGGTCCGTGTTCTTCGGGTTCGTCAATGGTGTGATGGATTTCCTTGGATGCCTTGGCGATCAGGAATAACCCGCCAACAATCAGGATAAGATCACGTCCGCTGATTTCCTGTCCAAAGGCACTAAATAGAGGGGTTGTGAGTTGCATGACCCAGGCAATCCCGGCGAGAAGCGCCAAACGCATGCCCATGGCCGCCAAAAGCCCGATCCGGCGTGCGGATGCTTGCTGATGTTGCGGCAGCTTGGAAACGATCACGGACAGAAAGACGATATTGTCGATGCCCAGAACAATTTCCAATGCGGTTAGGGTGGCAAGACCCATCCACATATGCGGATCGCTCATCCATTCGAACATGATTTGAACCCCAATACAGGTCTGGCGTGTGGTGGTGGCTTTTAACGCAACGGATTTATCGTGTGATTCATCGCACTCTAACGCAAGCGTGAATTGATTTTACCTTTCGAGTGCGGAAAAAATGACGATAACAAAATCAAACAACTAACCAAACTGATCCCCATATGTGACGGGAAGATGGTGGTTGGTCATCAGGTGAAAAGGATTGTCCGGAATGCGTTCAAAAATGCGCAGCTTAGTCTCAGCTTTGGCATTGGCCACAGGCGTTACCACCGCCACCGTTTCGGTTCCGGCCTTTGCCGATCCCGCACCTGATGTTGGCAATTGGCAATCGGTTCTTGATCAGGCGCATGGCCAAACCGTTTATTGGCATGCCTGGGGTGGGGAGCCGCGCATTAATGATTACATCGCCTGGGCTGGTGAACAGGTGCGTGAACGCTATGGCGTGGAAGTCGTTCAGGTCAAACTGACCGATACAGCCGATGCCGTGACCAAGGTTCTTTCGGAAAAGACCGCCGGGGTGAATGACGGCGGGGCTGTCGACATGATCTGGATTAACGGCGAAAACTTTGCCGCGATGAAGCGCAACGAGTTGCTGTTTGGTCCGTGGGCCGAAGACACGCCGAACTTTGCCTATGTCGATGTTGAAGGCAAACCAACCGTCATTAATGACTTCACCATCCCGACTGACGGTCTTGAAGCCCCGTGGGGCATGGCGCAGGTCAGTTTCTATTACGATACCGCCAAACATGATGATGTGCCTAAATCAGCACAGGAGTTGCTGGAATGGTTGGTCAAGCATCCCGGGCGTTTTACCTATCCGCAGCCACCCAACTATATGGGGTCGACATTCCTTAAACAGATTCTGACTGAACTGGTCGAAGATCCCAAAGTCCTTCAGCAACCAGCTGACGAAACCAATGCCGATGCGGTATTGGCGCCACTTTGGGGTTATCTTGAAGACCTGCAACCGCTTTTGTGGCGCAGCGGCCAGGCCTATCCGCAAAATGGTGCATCCATGCGTACCCTTCTTGCTGATAACGAGGTCGACATTGCGTTTTCCTTTAGCTCCGGCGAAGTGTCATCCGCAATCGAGGCGTTTGAAATCCCCGATACCGTGCGTTCCTACGTGTTTGATAGTGGCACGCTTGGCAATACCAACTTTGTTGCCATTCCCTATAACGCGTCAGCAAAGGCCGGTGCGGTTGTTCTGGCCGATTTCCTGATGTCCCCAGAAGCCCAGCTGCGTAAGCAGGACCCGCAATATTGGGGGGCTGATACGGTGCTTGCGATGGATAAGCTTCCGCAAGATATGCAAGATGCCTTTGCCAATCTTGATCTTGGCATTGCGTCCCTGTCACCGGCCGAGCGTGGCACGGTTCTGCCTGAACCGCATCCAAGCTGGATGTCGCTTGTCGAAACGGAATGGCAGAAGCTTTACGGCGTTGTGCAATAATCGCGCATGCTGCGATTTTTCCCGATCCTGACAATTGTGCTTATGATCGGCCCGGTATCTGCCGGGCTGATCGGCACTTTATTGCCTGCCTTCGGGATATTACCCGCCTTGGGGGGCGATCAGCTTAGTCTTGATCCATGGCGGATGCTGTTTGCCCAGCCGGGGCTTGGTTCTTCCATCCGGCTTTCATTGCTAAATGGCCTTTTGGCAACGGCGATTTCGGTTTCGATCGTTTTGCTGTTTTGTGCCGCATGGCAGGGCACGCGCATTTTCCGTGCGATGCAACGCATCCTGTCGCCAATTTTATCGGTGCCCCATGTGACGGCAGCATTTGGCTTGGCGTTCCTGATTGCGCCATCAGGCTGGATTGCGCGCGTGATTGCGCAATTCACCGGCTGGGAACGGCCCATTGATATCGCGATCATCCATGATCCGCTTGGTCTTGCCATGGTGGCCGGGTTGGTGACCAAGGAAATCCCGTTTCTGTTTCTCATGACACTGGCGGCCTTGCCACAGGCTGATACAGATCGTACAGCCCAGATCACGGCGACCCTTGGCTATGGTCGGATTGCCGGATGGTTCAAGGCAACCCTTCCGATCATTTATCGCCAAATTCGTCTGCCGATCCTGGCTGTTCTGGCCTATTCGACCTCGGTCGTTGATGTGGCAATGATTTTGGCACCAACCACGCCGCCGCCCTTGGCTGTGCGCATTCTTGGATGGTTGGCGGACCCTGATCTTAGTATGCGGTTTATGGCATCAAGTGCAGCTGTATTGCAGCTGATCCTGGTTGTGATTGCCATGGGCATCTGGATTGCAGGGGAAAAGGTTGTCGCTGTCCTTGGGCAGCACTGGGCCGAAGACGGGAATCGCTTCAAACGCGATATGGGCCTGCGTCAAACCGGTGCCATCTTGGCCATCATTGCCGCCGGCGCGGTGGTGCTTGGGCTTGTAATCCTGACGATCTGGAGTGTGGCGGGCTTTTGGGCCTTTCCCGATTTATTGCCGCGCGGGTTTAGCTTGCGCCTTTGGATGCGGGAATTTGGCACGATTGGATCGAACCTTTGGGCGACATTGTTGATTGGCATTCCGGCTGTTCTGATTGCAGTGGCGTTGGTGCTGGCGTGCTTGGAAAATGAAGTTCGCATGGGGCACGGACCGCGCAAACGTGCGATGTGGCTGATTTATTTGCCGTTATTGGTGCCGCAGATCAGTTTCATGTTTGGTCTACAGGTGTTTTTCACCCTGATCAATCTGGAACGGACATTAACCTCGGTGGTGCTGGCACATCTGGTGTTTGTCTTGCCGTATGTGTTTTTGTCGCTGTCTGATCCGTTCCGTGCACTTGATCCACGCTTTGGCCAGGCCGCCCTGTGTCTGGGCGCATCGTCTGCGCGCGTTTTCTGGAAGGTGCGATTGCCACTTCTGACGCGCGCGGTACTGACTGCCATGGCGGTGGGGTTGGCTGTGACGGTCGGGCAGTATTTGCCAACACTTCTGATCGGAGCCGGGCGGTTTGCCACGGTTACGACCGAGGCAGTTGCGCTGGCATCGGGCGGTGATCGCCGGATGATCGGGATTTATGGATTGCTGCAAATGGTGTTGCCGTTTGCCGGCTTTGCCTGTGCATTATTGATACCGGCATTTTTGTTCCGCCATCGGCGGGGCATGAATGCGCAAAGCAGGGGATGATGGATGCCTGATGGTATCAGAGTTGGGTTAGAGCTTCGCGATGTGCGCATTGCCCTTGATGGACGCGAACTGGTTGCGGTCGATCTGACCATTGCGCCGGGCGAAGTTGTGACCCTAATGGGGCCAAGCGGGTCGGGGAAATCCAGCCTGCTTGGGCATATCTGCGGGACCTTGCCCGACGCGTTTGATGTGAGCGGGCAGGTGGTGCTTGATGGTGCATCGCTTGATCGATTGCCGCCCCAGGATCGTCATGTCGGTATTCTGTTTCAGGATGATTTGTTGTTCCCCCATCTTTCGGTTGGCGGCAATCTGGCCTTTGCTTTGCCAGCATCGATCAAGGGGCGGGCCAACCGCCGCGAACGGGTTGAGAAGGCGCTTAAAAGTGCGGATATGGGTGGCTTTGCCGATCGTGATCCGGCGACCTTGTCCGGTGGGCAGCGCGCGCGTGTTGCCCTGATGCGGGTGTTGCTGTCAGAACCCTGTGCATTGTTACTAGATGAGCCGTTTTCAAAGCTTGATAGCGGCCTTCGCGATCAGATCAGAACATTTGTGTTTGATCTGGCGCGCAAGAATGGCCTGCCGACCCTGATGGTGACGCATGATCCAGAAGACGGGGAAGCCGCCGGTGGCCGGGTGATCAAGCTTGGTTAAATTGCACTGATGGCATGCATCAAATTTGCTGGTATCGGGCATGGATTGGCCCTATAGCATCTTACCGCAAAAGAATTGTCTTTGGGGCCGGGGCATCTAATACCGGTCCTGCGCGGCATGGAGTATGTCGTCAATGTTCCCAGAAGAAATGTTTGCCATCGTCCCGAATGCATTGGACGCAGCGACCTGCGATCGCCTGATCGACGGGTTTGCCCATGAAATGGATGAAGGCGGTTTGGTTCAGGGACAAAGCGCAAGCCATATCCGCCGATCAAAGATCACCTGGTTCAACGAAGAACAGGAACCGGTCGTATCGCGCCGTATCATTGATATGGTCGCTGATGTGAACCGCAATGTGTTTGATTTTTCGCTGACCGACTTTGCCGAAGATGCGCAGATTGCCTGCTATGCCGGGGATCAGCGCGGCCATTATGACTGGCACAGTGATGTTGGCGCATCCGAAGTCGCGCGGCGTCGCAAACTGACCATGGTGATCCAGCTTTCAGAACCCGATCAATATGAAGGCGGTCAGTTGCAGCTTAACCCGGCGGGCAACATCATTGATGCGCCGATGGAGCGGGGCTCGGCCATCTTCTTTCCGAGCTTTGTCTTGCACCGGGTTGCCCCGACGACATCAGGCGTACGTTATTCGCTAACCCAATGGGTGCATGGCAACCCGTTCCGCTAAGGGATAAGGTTAGTAACGCTCCAGCCGGTCAAGAAGACGCGGGTTGCCCCATTTGGGTTGACGGTCCTCAAGGGCGGTTTCGTGGTGGAAGATCTGATCATTGTCTGCGGTCTGTTTGTCCAGACGCAGGCTGATCCAGCGCGGGACCAGCTCGTTATTGAAATCTTCCATCAGCAGTACAGCCGCACTTTCGAAATTCTCGAACGCGATGCTTGAGACTTCGGCGTAATATTCCGCAAGGCTGTCGGTTTTCAGGATCAGACGGTCAGGCACATAGCGCAGCGTCATGCGCGCCGGGAAGACTTCCTTTGCCCCGGTCAGGTTGCTTTGCAACGTCACGACATAGTCGATCTGCGGGCCCGGATTTGGTTCGGTCAGGATCAGGTTACGACGTTGATAAATCTCAAGCATGTCTTCCAACCGTTCTAATCTGTTACAGAATATCAGGATACGCGTGTGACGCAGACAGGAAAAGCATTCATTTCAGGGCGATGACAGCGCGAAACTATGTTCGTAATCCTTGTTGTGGCACGATGACACCCCACTTGTAACAGGGATGAAATGTCACAAGGATCGACCATCAACGTGCAAAAACGCATCCTTCTGGCTGTGATGCTGTTGCTTATGTCCATCGGATTGGTTCCCACATCCGGTCAGGCAGAGGTTTTTCGTCTTGCGATCCTGCATGGCGATGTTGACGTGTTTGATTACGAAATCGGTGTCGTCAAACTTGCCCTTGAACATGCCGATGGGGATCACCAGCTTGAACTGGTTCTTTTGCAGGGAACCCCGCAGGATCGGTTGTTATTACTGATGGAGGAAGGGCGCGAAATCAACGTGTTCTTCACCGGCCATTCCCCGGAACGCGAACGTCAATATCTGCAGGTCGATTTTCCCATGACGCGCGGCCTTTTGGGCAATCGCATCTTTATCACCCGTCCGGATGTGGTGCCTGCCTTGTCACGGGTTAAAACGCTTGATGATTTAAAGGAATTTGCGGTGGGGTCGGGGACCGACTGGCCCGATACCAAAGTGTTCCGCGAGAACGGCTTTAACGTGGTTGCCAGCAGCTACGCCAATCTTTGGAATATGCTGGAAAACAACCGGTTTGATATTTTCAACCGTGGCCTTCACGAAGCCTTTGTCGAGATCAAGCAACAACAGGCCAAGGGCCGTGACCTTGTGATCGATCAAACGGTTCAGGTGATCTATCCGTTTGATTATTTCCTGTATGTGAACCGGGATGATCATGTACGCCGCGATATCTTGCAACAGGGGTTGGAACGCGCGCAGAAAAACGGGGCGTTTGATGCCTATTTCAATAATCACCCAATGATCAAACAGGTGCTTGAAGACAGCAAAGTCACCAAGCGCACGCAGTTCGTGATTGGGAATCCCGGCATGTCGCAGCGGTTGCTGGATTTGCCTGCCGAATATTGGCAGGTGTTTTAAGCTTCAATACCGTGATGGGAATTGGCGCCTGCTTCTTCAACGGCTGGGCCAATGTCCACAAAGCGCGATCCATCCTGAAACAGGATATGGCCGGTATATCCGGCAATCTGCAATGCCTCGCGAAAGATGCCACGAATGTCATCGCGGTTATGCGATTGCAGCGGATTTTCCGTTCGAATGATCAGATCAAACTTGCTGTCTTCGCCTTTGACCAATCCATCAAGCTGGGTGTGGCCAACCTGGCTAAAGGACAGATCCAGCAAGAAGCGCGTACCTTGATCATCCTTTTTATCCGGGTCGTCTTCGCGATCCCCGTGGCGCCAGCCCAGTTGCACCTGTTCGATCTTGTCGCCCATATTGAACGGCATTGCCATGACGCGCCAGCCATCGGCACGCTCGTCAGCTGCCATGGTGCGAAGCTGGGCGAAGTCACCTTCAAGTCGCTTAAGCCCACCGCCATCCATTTCCTTTAAGGCGGCAAGGCTATTGGCGGCACGATCACCAATCAGATTACGCAGATTGCCGCCCGGACCCGTCATGGCGGCAAAGAAGAACATCATGGTGGTGGTCAGTTTCGGACCGACTTGGGGCAAGTTATTTAACAACGTCATCGCAGCACCCGGATCATGCTGCTGAAGCGCGCTTATCGCTGTTTGCAGGCTGCTCCAATCCTTTGATAGGGCGGCGTTCTGACCACGCAAAATCAGATCGGCCTCGGTCATTGGCATAGAAGTCGCGACACGTCCGCTGCCTGCTGCATCAACGCTAAAGGAGAGTGTCGCACCGGTCGGGGCTGGAACCGGAAGCTTGATACCGACAATACCGGCAGATGTGCGAAGGGCGGTAAAGCCCTGCGGCAGCATGCGGGCTTCGGCACTATCAGGCGGAAGGACGGTACCTGTTAGCATCAGGGTGCCAGTTGGCAATGATCCCGCAGTCTGGGCCGCAATCGTCGGCGAAAGGCCCGCTGCGGGCGCAGCTGTGCTACCGGCGGCACCAGCTGCACCCGTGCCGCCAGCCAGAACATTTGCGGCCTGTTGCGCAGTCACGGTGCCTTGACCAAGGAAGATCACCTGTGTCTGGCTTCCGGCAGGCAATTGCGTGCCGTTGGGCATATTCAGGATAGATGTGGTAACGGCACTAAATGTCTGGCCCGGTGTCAGGGTGGTTGCGCTGACATTGCCACTGGCCAAGCCGGGGGATGTGCCCGCCGTCATGGTTTGCGGCAAAAGCTGCAGGCGCATGCCGTCAGCTGCCGTGTTACCGGAATTGGTCGTTGGAATTCGCGCCCAGATCAGATCGCCCAGATTACCCGGAAGCGGGGTGGGGACCTTGACCGTCACTTGGCCAAGGGCGGTGGCAAGGGTCAGCTGATTGCCCGATTGCGATTGCACTGATGCCTGAAGAAGGCTTTCGACCGGAAGCTTTGCCAGTGCTGCGGCAACCTGTGGCGAGGTTGCGGTGGTAACCGTTGCATTGACCTGTGCGGGGACAGAACCTTGTCCGCCGGCGCCACCTGCACCGCCCGCCGAGGCTTGCCCACCGACGGATGCGCCGGGTGATATGGCCTGTGGCGGGAGGGTCATGACGACTTACTCCTCAAGCAGGATTTGGGCGATGGCCTCTATATCGTGGGCGGCATCGCAATTCGGATGACGGGTCAGAAGCGGGGTCTGGTTGCGGATGCATTCCGAAACTCGCGGGTCAGCACGCACAACACCCAGAAGCGGCGGGGAAATCTTCAAGAAGCCCTCGCAAGCTTTGAGGAGCTTGTTATAGATCGCCTGACCTTCTTTTTTGTCCTTCGCCATATTGATCACCACCCGGATATCGGTTTTCGGGCGGGCCATGTGGGTAACCTTGATAAAGGCATAAGCATCGGTAAGGGCGGTCGGATCGCCATTGGTGATCACAATCACCGTATTGGCAAGACCGGTCATCTGACGGACACCCTGATCCACACCGGCACCAAGATCGATCAAGACCTTGTCGTATATACGGCCGGTCTGAATAAGATCGTCAGATAGCGCCTGCAGACGCGTTGCCGGAAGGTTGGCAAGGCTGCCCGAACCGCTGCGTCCGGCAATGATGTCAAAGCCGCCATCTTCAAAATGGGTCACGGCATCTTTTAAGCCAATACGCCCGGAAATAACGCCGCCCAGATCGTGTTTGGGCATCAGGCCAAGCTGGATATCAATGTTTGCCAGACCAAGGTCGCCATCAAACAGAAGGGTCTTGTGGCCTTCAAGCACCATCGCATGGGTCAGGGTAATGGAAAACCAGGTCTTGCCCACGCCGCCTTTACCAGACGCGACTGCAAGAACATTGCGGCCTCTGGTGCGCGGGGCATTTTTGGCTGTTGCATCAGACTTGGTAGTCATTTCACGACCTCGGAGAAGCTCGGTTTCGCGGTGTCAGCGCGATGGGACGGTATCAGAAGTTTTGCCAAGGCAAGGGGACTGAGCGCGGTTAGTCCGTCCGCAACCTGGGCTGTCATACTGACATTGCAAAGGGAAAGATTTCCTGAATCTGCACCATATAGCGCACCGCCAAGGCGGGCAGCAACATCCAGACGCGATATCATCACGCGCGTTGCGCCGCCATCGGCAAAGGCATTGGCGATATCAGCAGACTCATAGGCATCAATTCCCGCTGGATTAACCAGAATTGTTTCGCTTGGTATTGCCTTCATGAATTCACAAAGCGTGCCAATCTCTGTTCCCTTGTAGGGATTGCAGCTTGCGGTATCGACCAGGATGACATCGGCATCGCGGATTTCGGCAAACTGCGCCTTAAGCTCGTCAGGGGATTTGGCCAACAAAAGCTCGGCACGCAGGATTTTGGTGAACGCCATCAATTGCGCATTGCCACCAGCACGCTTGTAATCGGTTGAAAGAACGGTGACTTTCCGTTTCTTCATCACCGCACGCGCTGCGGTCTTGGCAACAGCAAGGGTTTTTCCCGATCCCGGTGGGCCGACAAAGGCCAAGGCACGCGGGGTGTTCTTTTCCGGCAAGGGCGCGAAATCAAAGATTTCATCAAGCGCGCCGGCCAAAAGTTGCTGTGCCGATGCCGCCGCGGTTTCGCGGGCCATCAGATCACAAAGCCGGATCCGCAACCGATCAGGCAAATTGTGCCGCGTCAGGGCAGCTTCTGCTACGTCCAGTTGTTCCTGAAGGGCAGGGGCCGGGCCGAAATCCTCATCAAGGTCAGGATCACGATCAAGCGCCGCTGTCAGACGTACACCACTTCCGGGAATATCTTGTGTCGAGACGATAATGGCATCAGAACCCATATGCTCTTTTACAAGCGCCATGGCCTCGGTCATGGTCGGGGCGGTAAAGGTCTTAAGACGCATCCAAGTCCCCCCGAATGTTGGTTGCCTGAGGCCGGGTGTATCGCATCACATCATTCATCATACCTGCCCCAGTGTTTTAAGCTGTGCCTTGGGATGAATTTCGTTTTGCGACATGACCACCGTGCTTGGACGGAAACGCTCAACGATCGAACGCACATAGGGACGGATGCCCGGGCTGGTTAGCAGGACCGGGCTTTCGCCCATCATGCCCAGCCGCTCAAACGTGGTGCGGACCTTGTTGATGAATTCCTGGAGCTGACTTGGCGGGATCGAAAGCTGTTTTTCCTCGCCCGAACCAACAAGGCTTTCGGCAAAGATCTGTTCCCACTGCGGTGACATGGTCACCAGCGGAATGACGCCATCCTGATTGGTATTCACATCCGACAACTGACGTGCAAGGCGCGAACGCACATGCTCGGTCATGAAGGTTGGATTGCGGGTGAAGGCGGTGGATTTGCGATGCCTTCCAGAATGGTCGGGAGGTCGCGGATCGACACGCGCTCGGTCAGCAGGTTTTGAAGAACGCGCTGAACGCCACCGACCGATACCTGACCCGGTACAATGTCTTCGACCAGCTTCTTCTGATCGTCATCAAGTTCATCAAGCAGCTTCTGGGTTTCTGCATAAGACAGAAGTTCCGGCATGTGGTCCTTGATGACCTCGGTAATATGGGTCGTGATCACTGTTTGCGGATCAACTACAGTATAGCCACGGAACATGGCCTCTTCCTTCATGCCCTGCTCGATCCACATCGCGGGCAGGTTAAAGGTCGGCTCCATGGTCTTTTCACCCGAAAGGGTAATTTCTTCGCCGCGCGGGTCCATCACAAGCAACATGTTCGGGCGCAAATCACCACGGCCTGCCTCGATCTCCTTGACGCGCAAAACATAGGTGTTGGCAGGCAGTTGCATGTTGTCCTGAATACGGACAGACGGCATGACAAAGCCCATATCACCGGCAAGCTGACGGCGCAGTGCCTTGATCTGATCTGTCAGTTTCTGACCGCGTTCGGTACTGATCAAAGACAACAAGCCATAGCCAAGTTCAAGCCGGACATAATCCATGCGAAGTGAATTGGCGATCGGTTCTTCGGGTGGTGGGGCGGCGGCTTCGGCAGCGGCCTGACTTTCTTTTTGCTGCTCCTGCGCAACTGCATCCTTCTGGCGCTTGCCCATGTAATAGGCGAGATAGCCAAGCCCGCAGGCAAGGCCAAGGAACCAGATCATCGGAATGCCTGGCAGAAGCGACATACCCGCCATCAGGGCGGCGGCAACGCCAAGGGCAGCCGGATAGTTACTGATCTGACCAAAGACAGCCTTTTCCGTTGCGCCGTCAAGACCGCCCTTGGTGACCAGAAGACCCGCTGCGGTCGATACGATCAGGGCCGGGATCTGCGATACCAGACCATCACCAACGGTCAGGATGGTGTACATCTCGGTCGCTTCACCAAGTGACAAGCCCATCTGCGCAGTGCCGATGATGATCCCGCCAACCACGTTGATGAAGGTAATCAGGATACCGGCGACAGCATCACCACGAACGAACTTCGATGCACCATCCATGGAGCCGAAGAAGGAGCTTTCATCTTCAAGTTCCTTACGGCGCGCCTTGGCCTGTTCTTCGTTGATCAGACCCGATGACAGATCGGCGTCGATCGCCATCTGCTTACCGGGCATTGCATCAAGGGTAAAGCGGGCCGCAACCTCGGCAATACGCCCGGAACCCTTGGTGATAACGACAAAGTTAATGATCACGAGGATGGCAAAAACGATAATCCCGATCACGAAGTTCCCGGAAATCAGGAAGCTGCCAAAGGCCTCGATCACCGCACCGGCTGCATGTGTGCCTTCGTGACCGTGGCCCAAAATCAGGCGCGTCGTTGCAATGTTCAGCGCAAGTCGTAATGACGTTGCCACAAGCAAGATGGTCGGGAACGAGTTGAATTCGAGCGGTTTCTGGATAAACAGCGACGTCATCAGAATCAGCACAGAGAAGCTGATCGACAATGCCAACATGAAATCAAGCAGCCATGGCGGCATCGGAAACATCATGACCACAAGGATCATGATGAAGCCAAGCGCCATGGCGATATCGCCACGTTTCATTGCCGAAGAAAGACGCGACTGCAGTGCGCCGAAGTTTACACCTCCGGGCGCACCGCCACCGGGGCCGTCCGAGCCGCCAGATCCTGTCGGTGTGATTTCTTGACCTTCGGCCATGGTGTCTGCTTGTTATCCTGTTGGTTGCTCTATGTCCGATGCGCCTTGTTCTTATCCCTTGATATGGGGCGCTTCCGACCGGATGTCATGTTCAGTCGTGACCGTCACCCGGTGCCGGAACGGCAAGTCCTTCGTCGCTATATTGACGCAGTTTGTTGCGCAATGTGCGGATGGAAATGCCCAGAATGTTTGCCGCATGGGTCCGGTTGCCAAAGCAATGCTTGAGCGTATCGATAATCAGATCGCGTTCAACATCGGCAACAGTTCGGCCGACCAATGCTGCGGTGACGGAGCTATCATTGCCTGAACTACCCGCATCCGCGCTACTGTCAGAATGGTCTTCCGATGCCGGTGCACTTGGTGCAGGTGTAGGCGCTGCTGCGGGCGGTGTCGGATTGGTTTGCTGATAGGCCGATGACGCCGCCCCATAAGCTGCGTTCGCATTGGCATAGGCCGAACTTGCGCGCGCTGGTGCAGCAGGTGCCGGTGCCGGGCTTGGTGCCTCTGGCGCGAGTTGGGTACGGGCGGGCTCACTGCTGCCCGATCCCGATAGCATGATGGCTTCCGGTCCGATTTCATCGGGGCCCGCGATCAGGACAGCACGGTGCATGGTGTTTTCAAGTTCACGCACATTGCCGCGCCAGTGATGGGACAGCAGACGCTGGATCGCAAGCGGGCTGATCGGGCGAAGCGGAACGTCGTTGGCTTCGGAATATTTCTTTACAAAGAACTCGGCCAAAACCGGAATGTCATCAGGACGCTCACGCAGGGACGGGATATCAAGATTGACGACATTCAGGCGGAAATAAAGGTCTTCGCGGAAATTGCCTGCATTGACTTCTGCCTCAAGATTGCGGTTGGAGGTCGCGAGAATACGGACATCAACCTTTACCGGGCTTTTGCCACCCAATCGGTCAATTTCCTTTTCCTGAATGGCACGCAGAAGCTTGGCCTGAAGGCGTACTTCCATTTCGCTGATTTCATCAAGCAAAAGGGTGCCGCCATTGGCTTCTTCGAATTTGCCAATCCGTCGGGCCTGTGCGCCGGTAAAGGCACCTTTTTCATGACCGAACAGTTCAGATTTAAGAAGGTTGTCGGGAATGGCAGCACAGTTCACTGCGACAAATGGTTTGTCGGCACGGTTCGATTTGCGGTGAACATAGCGCGAAATGATTTCCTTACCGGTACCGCTTTCACCTGTAATCAGGATTGATGCGGAACTATTGGCAACCTGGGACGCCAGACGAAGGGTTTCAGCCATGCGGGCATCGCGATGGATCAGCGCGTGGCTTTCCTCGGTCACGGCCTCGAAAATGGCGGCAATCAGGTCGGCTTCAGGGGGAAGGGGGATGAATTCCTGAGCACCTGCCTTTATCGCATTGACCGCGCCATTGACGTCATTGCCAATGCCGCACGCGACGACCGGGACAATGATCCGTTCATTTGCCATCGCATCAATCAGAGCGGCGACATCAAGGGCGATGTCAGCCATAACCAGATCAATCCGGTTGCCCGCACGCAGGATATTAAGCGCCGTCGTCACGCTTTCGGCCAACTGGACCGAAGCGCCGCGCGCCATTGCGATCTTGCTGGCTGCGCCTATCTGTCCGCCCAGTCCACCAACGATCAGTACCTGCATAGTCTCATCTCTTTCCGATCAGTTCCAACTAGCGCTGATATCCAACAGAAAGGCGGGACATCAGCACCATGGTATTCACGTTTACGATCAATCGAAATAGCTGACGCGTTTTGACGGCGGCAGGATCGAGTTGATCAGCATTTCCAGACGGCGCGGGTTTTCCTGACGCCCGATGGAAACGGCTCCGACCATATAGACCGAGTTCAAAAGTTCTTCGTCGCCCGAGTTACGCTCAAGCTTACCGGCAAGCGGCATAAAGACCATGTTGGCCAGAACCGCGCCATAGAAGGTGGTCAAAAGCGCAACAGCCATCGACGGACCGATGGATGAAGGATCATCAAGGTTACCAAGCATCTGCACCAGACCGATCAGCGTTCCGATCAGGCCCATCGCCGGGGCAACATCGCCGGCTTTACGCATGATGTTCGCACCTTTTTGGTGGCGACCGATTGTGGCGTTCATGTCTTTGCGCATGATGGCTTCGACTTCCTCGGCCGGTGTGCCGTCAACGACCAGTGACAGACCCTTCCAGAGGTATTCTTCGCTTTGCAGGCTATCCAGGTGGCCCTGCAGGGACAGGACGCCGCCTTTGCGGGCGATTTCGGCCAGCTGCAGGATTTGCAGGGCCGCGTCTGCCGGGTTGCGCGACTTGTGGAAGATCGTGCGCATCAGGATTTTGCCTGATCCGAGGAACTCACCAAGTGCAAAGCTGACAGCTGTAATCGCTGCCGTACCGCCGATAACAATGAACACCGAAGGAATATCGATAAATGCTGCTGGCGAACCCCCAAGGAAAATCGCAGCAATTACCAGTGCAAAACCAATGACCAGTCCCCCGACTGTCGCAATGTCAAACGACGTTTTAGTCCCCCCTTCGGCCATAGTCGCGTATCCTTTACTACGTTAGCTTTTCTCTGATTTGATGATCTCCGTCATGGTCACCCCAAGACGGTCTTCCACAACCACCACTTCGCCACGCGCGACCAGACGGTTGTTCACATAGATATCAATAGCTTCACCAACTTTACGGTCAAGCTCTACCACAGCACCACGACCAAGTTTCAGCAATTGGCTGACCTGCATGGTTGCTTTTCCAAGGACTGCTGAAACCTGGACGGGAATATCGTAGACGGCTTCAAGATCCTTGGAGGTCTTCATCTGCTCGCCACCACCGTCCGGTGCCGCGAGAAGTTCGGTTCCTTCGCCCTCTAGTTCGATTTCATCGTCATCGAGTTCCGAGAGTTCAAGATCGTCATCATCAGCCATTTTCGTCTCCTGCGTCTTTGGTTGGATGCTTCACAGCAGCCATTTCGTCAGCATCGTTCGGTTGTTCGTCAGCGACTTGCGTGGATTTTGTCTCTGACGCGGCGCCGGCTTGGCCAACAATTTCTGTATCTTCCTTCGGTTCTGGTGCCGATTGTGCGGATGCAGTTGATGGTTGGGCCTGTATTTCCGGGTTTTCCAATGTCTTGTCGGGTAGCACCATCCCATCATGAGTTGATGTTTGCACATTCCGTGCATCGGTGCCATCGCCTTCTTGCGGCTCGGCTACGGCCTGTGAAGTGGTACCTTCCGGCGCCTGTGGTGAATTTAGTAACTCAGCCAGTTCGGCATCCATGTCAGCATTGGTCGCAGACCCATGCGCTGGGGGTGCCGGTGGTGCATTTTGTGCCTCGTGCGGTTCGCTGGTTTGAGCAGAACTTGGCTGGGCAGACGGTTGCTGAGTTGCTTGTTCGGATTGTTCAGGAGGGCTCTGTGGTATGGCCGTTGGTTGTGCAGGCATGGCTGGACGTTCTTGGGGAATTCTGGACTCCTGAACTTTCTCATCGCCCATGTCGCTTTGCGACAGGCCATGTTCACCAGCATGCATACTCAATGCGTTATCAATGATCGCATTGATTTCAGACCAAACACGCCCACTGTCTCGCACGGCTGTCCCGTCGCCCCACGATACCTGACAATCACCAACTGCAACGTCGGGCTCACCAACGACGACAACCTTTCCAGAAAAGCCGCGCGAGACAGCGATGCGTTCCGCAGCTGAAGCAACTTCCTTTTCCAGATCCGGGTTGACCTTGATCATGACTTTGGGCGCATCAAACAGATTGGCAAGACATTGACGGACAATGTCTTCAATCTCAGTCAGTTGATATTGCTTGGACCAGGCCGGAGCCAATTTTCGAATAACGCCAAGTGCCACATGGATAGCATCTTCGTTGATTTTGGCGTTCGCACGTTTTTGCTGCTCGTCAATATGATCGAGTTTTACAGCGATTTCAGACTTAACATCACCAACAGCCTTTTCAAGTGAGGCCATGATTTCCTGGTGAGCCTGCTCAAAACCCTGCCGGTGGCCTTCCGAAAATCCTTGTTCGTGGGCTTTGGCTTCGGCCTCGGCCACCATCTGACTTGCTTGCTCTTCGGTGTAGATCGCCGGCGGCGGTGGGGGCGTGTCGTCTTTCTTCTTCTTTTTCTTTCTACCCAGTTCGTAATGCTCATCATCGTCGCCTGCCGAACGGATTACGTTGTCGGCATCGTCGAAACTCAGTGCAAAAGTGAACTTTTCAATGGCCGTCATATCGAATTGCTAAACTGCCTTAAGCGACAAAAGTTAGGCAGCCTGTAAGCTGCCAATGAGCCTGCGACTGCAAGGAATCTCAGCTTTCCTGATACAGCCAGTTGCGAATGATCGAAAGTGCTTCTTCCGGGTGCTTTTCGACAATCTCGCCGATCTTCTTGACCGACGATGCCTTAACGCGGCCTTCAACCTGCGACAGGTTGATCAGCTCTTCACCGTCATCCATACCAGGTGCCATCGGAACCGGTGCCGGGCCTTCAAGGGCCGGGGTTCCGTCAGCAGTCATGTCATCAGCCAAGAGCTGACGCTGTGCCATGTCTGCTGCACTTGGCAGGGTTTCGAACGCACGGGTAAGAAGCGGGCGAACCACCAGCAGGATGACGAGGATGGCAACGATGGCCAGAACCAGCATCTCTGCAATGCGGAAGATCTCAGCTTTATCAAGACCAAGGAACGTCTCGATTTCTTCATCCGGGAACAGATCGCCGGTATCGGCAAACTGCATGTTGATGACTTCTACCTGATCACTACGCTGGGGATCATAGCCAATGGCGCTACGGACAAGGGCAGCGATCTTTTCAAGGTCTTCAGGCGCACGCTCCTGATAAAGACGATCACCGTTTTCATCGGTGGTGTAGGTGCCATCAACCAGGACCGCGACCGTCACACGGGAAATCTCGCCGATTTCCTTGATCTGCGTGGTGGTGGTTTTGGAAATCTCGTAATTGACGGTTTCTTCTGAACGGTTTTCCTGGCTTTGCGTACCAGCACCACCTGCGCCACCAAAGTTGGCATCAGGCAGGTTGTTCTGAAGGGTGACCGGGTCGGTACCCTCGGTCTCCGAGTTGGTTGCGGTTTCTTCGATCGTTTGGCTGGAACGCACGACCCGTTCATCCGGGTTAAAGCGCTCATCAGCAGTCGTGATCTTGTTGAAGTCCATCTCGACCGAGACTTCTGCGCGCACTTCGCCATAACCCAGCGACCGCGACAGCAAATCTTCGATGGTATTGCGTAGGCGACTTTCGGTGCGGATGCGCATTTCATCAGCGGTTTGAGTCAGGAAGGTCGAAGATTGCTCTTCACCATCACCGCGCGCGAGCAAACGGCCGCGCTCGTCAATAATGGAAACCTTGCCCGGATCAAGTTGCGGAACAGCGGCCGCAACAAGGTGCTGAATGGCAACAACCTGTTCGGGTTTAAGTTCACCACCCGCCATTTTGACCGCGATTGATGCGCTGGCCTGCTGGGTTTCGCGTGAAAACATCTGCCGTTTTGGCAGAACCAGATGAACGCGCGCCTGCTGAATGGATTGAATGGATGCGATGGTGCGGGCCAGTTCCCCTTCAAGGGCGCGAACATGATTGATGTTCTGCTCAAAACTGGTGGCGCCAAAGCCATCTGCATTGTCAAAGACTTCATAACCAACCGAGCCGCCAGCTGGCAGGCCGCTTTCCGCCATCGAAAGGCGCATGCGGTTGACTTGGTCGCCCGGAACAAGAATTTCAGTACCGCTATTGAGCAGTTGATATTGAACTTGCTGTTCTTCAAGACGGTTCACAATCTGGCTGGCATCGGCCGGGTCCAGATCACGATACAGCAGTTCCATATTGGGGGCAGAAACACGCAGGATCAGGAAGGCAAAGAACACAAGCAGCAATATGCCTACACCGCCGACTGCCATCAGGCGTGTAGGTCCTAAACTCTTGAGTGTTTGTAACAAGCCGCCCACGTTCGACTGCTCCGATACGAAAATTTACCACTGTCCCCGATGCAGGTCGGTCCATACGGAATACGACCAGCATCTACAACGAATAGTTCTCCATGCTGAAGAACAGGTTAACAACCGGCAATTTTTGCCCAGTCGTCTGATTCAAATTCGTCAGTGATTTGAATCATTTGAGTCTTTGTAGATCGGGTTGGCCTGCACTTTATGTAGTGAGTCATGTGGCCAAAAAGAAGCCCGGCACAAGTGCCGGGCGAGTCTCTATTGATGCAATATGTCTCAAGGCGCGCTAACGCCCTGAGACAGATATCAATTACCGTTTGATACGGATCAGCTCGTCGAGCATTTCGTCAGTGGTGGTAATCGTTTTGGTGTTTGCCGAGTAGGCACGCTGTGTGACGATCATGTTGGTGAATTCTTCACCGAGATCGACGTTCGAGCCTTCAAGGGCAGAGGCCACAACGTTACCCGCACCGTTCAGGCCCGGTTCGCGCAGAAGGTAGTCACCGGATTCTCGGGTCTGGCGGTAAACGTTACCAGTGTGGTTTTCCATTTCATCGGGTGCTTCGAACGTTGCGATTGCTAGTTTGTAAACCGGACGTTTGACACCGTTGGCGAATTCGACCTGGAGGAAGCCTTCCTCCGTCAGGGCGTAGTTCACCATGGTACCAGCCTGCGCACCGTTCTGGTTGATGAAGTGGGTAGTGTAGTTGACCTGGTTGCCGTTGGCATCTGCACCGGCTGCAAACTGGGTGATACCGTTACCAAGACCGATCGTACCGAAATCAAGCGAGATGGTGCTGTCATCCGAACCGTTGGTCCATTCTGCGGTAATGTCTGCATCTGTCAGGTCACCGGTGGTACCAACCGTAACAGCACCGATGGTAGCTGCAACACCAGTGAAGGTCGAAAGGTTACCAGAACCGTCAAAGGTGATGATACCCGCCTGGATCAATCCGTTCGGGTGATCCGTGACGTCAAGTTCGCCAGTGGTCGTGTTGCCGGTAAGTTCGAAGCCCCAACGGTTTTGGCCCAGTTTGACAACCTGAAGGTTGACCGTATGAGCCGAACCAAGCGAGTCATAAATTGTAACTGGCATAGTGTTGTCTTCGGCGACAGTACCAGTTGCAAGGTTACCAGCAACATAGGTCGGCGCCAGCGTGCCCGGAACGCCCGGAACCGTGATTCCAGTTGCACTGAAAGGCGTGCCGGTGACGTTGGCAAAGGTAACGCCCTGGTCAGCAAATGCTGCCGTCAAGGTCAGGGTATCGTTGGTGCCCGTCGTCGTTGTCGTCGCAGCGATACCAGTTACAGCACTAATCGCAGTGGCGAGATCTTCGAGTGTATCGCCGGTGCTGATCGTGATGTTGGTGGTCGTACCGTTATGGGTAATCGAGAACTGGTCACCGTTGTTAATACCGGCCAGTGTGGTCAAGTCAGTGGTGTCATAATCCAGACCAGTCGTGGTCGACGTTGCTGTGCCGCCCGTTACCGCCGTCTCGTCGGCGTTAAGGTTTGCACCGAATTCGATCGAGGTCGTTGACGCTGCTGCGGTCAGGATCGAGTTGATGTCGAGAACCTGAAGATCGGTGACAGCAGAACTGTTGGACGTGGTTACGTTACCATTCGTGTCAAGCAACTGACCTTCGCGATCAGTCGCCCAACCCTGAACATAGTAACCTGCAGTGTTGCGCAGATAACCATCATCATCAGGTTTGAAATCGCCAGCACGGGTAAAGAACAGCTCGTCGTTGGTGCCCGGGTTCGCGTTATCACGGACAATGAAGAAACCATCACCGGAAATTGCGGCCGCAGTCGTCGACGAAGTTGCCTGAAGCAACCCCTGCTTGCTGATCAGCGCTGTCGGATGGAACCGCACACCACCTGGGGTGTAGCGGGTATCCGAAGCAGATTCAGTCACAAGGGTCGAGAAACGCCCGATGGTTCCCTTGTAGCCGATTGTGTTGAGGTTAGAGATGTTGTCCGAGATGACGCCCAGGTTCTGAGACTGCGCATTCAGGCCGGAAACACCGGAAATCATTGCACCAAAAAGGCTCATTTTTCTTCTCCTGCACTTACAGGGTGTTGATCAAATCCGGATGAATGCCCTTAGGCAGCTTCGTCCTGCTCGTCACTTCCGGAACCGTCACCGGCAGTGTCTTCTGTTCCGCTCGCACCGAGTTTCACGTTGGTGAGGGTGGAGAACGGAACGGAGACGTCACCGATGCGGAGATAAATGTCGTCATCGTCGATATCGACACTGTCGACAGAACCAATGATACCAATCGCGACAGAAGCGGCTTTGCCCTTCTCGTCCTTGAAGGTATCGCCGTTTGCAGCCAACGGTTTGACAACCAGCGTGTAGGCACCTTCGGCTTGTTCAACGCCGCTATTGTTTTTGCCGTCCCAGGTAAAGCTCTGGAGGCCGGAAACGTCGGTAAGTTCTTCAGAGTAGATCGTTTTGCCTTCCTGATCCTGGATCTGCAGCTGCAGACGCGGAACTTCTGGCGAAACGTTGTATTTGTATTTGAGCTCACCACCTTCTTCGAGCCAGTTGGTATCCCCAACGGCTTCGATTTCGGCACCGACATAAGACAGTGCGGAAAGCTGACGCTGCTGACTTTGCATCGCGATCAGGTTTTCAAGATTTTTGTTGCTCTGAATGCCTTGCTCAACCTGGGCGAACTGGCTCAACTGGTCGGTGAATTTGTCACTTTCCATCGGCGAGGTCGGGTCCTGGTTCTTGAGCTGTGTGGTCAGAAGCGTCAGGAACGTGTCAAAGTTCTGTGCCAGTTGGCTGGCCGAACTGCTTGACGCGGCGTTCGTATCTGACGCTGCAAGACCGACATTGGTCAGGGATGAAATGGCCATGGGATTGTCCCTCTACCTTTTCCTAAATCCGAATATCGACAAGGCCGTTGGGATTGATCCCATAGCCAATGCCAACATGTTCGGCGAGTTCGGCTCCGCTCAGGATGTCGCCGTCATCGGGGCTGCTGCCCTGATCGGCGGTCATCCGTGATTGGCCTTTGCCTTCCTGACTCTGGCCACCTTGATCTCTGTGTTCAAAGGTGAAGCTTTGACTGTCTGCATTCAGGCCGGCATCCTTAAGAGCCTGCTGCAATGCACGTGAGTCCTGGCGCAACATGTCCAGTGTCTCGCGTGTATCTGCCTGAATAACGCCCTGGATACGGCCATCGTGGCCGATCTCCATCTTCACATCCACGCGTCCAAGATGTTCCGGACGCAGCTGGACTGAAATCTTGTCAACACCGTCGCTTGCGGCGTTCTTGATCGAAACTGCAACTTGCTGCTGGACCTGTTGTCCCGGTGCCTGACGCGCGGTCTGCGCCGTTTGGCCACCGGTGTTGGTCTGATGCAGGCTGTTGGTGCTACCCGGCTGACCATTGGCGACCTGCGCTGTCGCCTCGGTGCCACCAGTTGCGGTTACACTCCCGTTCGCAGCAGTTGCTTGCGCTGCATTGGGATTGTTTTGCATGTTCTGTGCGCCAGCTGCGGCTGCCATTGCTTGCTGAGCTGCTTGGGCAGTTTGTGCCGGGTTGGCTGTAGCAGCTTGTGGCGCATTCCCGTTGGTCGACTGGCTGTTGGCAGTTGCATTGCTGATACCGGTGGCATCGGCCTTGGCTTTGCCATCACCAGTCATTGTGTCCATGACACGTGACAGGAATTGATCCGACGTTACATCATCCGTCGCTGCTGCTTCTGCACCATTAAGAGCCATCTTTGCCGAAGATGCGGCAACTGGTTGTGACAATGCGGTAGAATTCAGCAAGCCATTCGTGCTGGCTTGAGCGGCTTGTCCGGCAGCACCGTTTGCGTTCGCGGCATTCTGGGCCGCGTTTGCACCAGCAATTGGCTGATTGGCCGCGGCCTTGGCTTTTGCAAGATCAATTGCTGCTTGCGATCCCGGAAGCGGAACGGTCTGCGCCGGTTGATTTGGGTCTGCTGCGCCGTTCGGGTTTGATGCGACGACATTTTCATCAACTGACTGTTCCTCGGCGGCTGCAGATTGAGACTGTTCTGAACCAGATCCGTTGCCATCGTCATCATTGGCATGTGCTTCTGCACCATCGTTCTCGGAAGTGTCTGCGTTATCTGCATGCTGGGTATCACGATCCGAAACTTCTTCATCGCGATGGCCTGCATCCATATCACGGCTTTCGTCAGACGCATGATCCTCAATCTGGGCGTGATCGTCACGATCAGAACGTTCTGCACGGTGAGGCTCGTCATCACGGTAATCGTTCGAAGCGGAATAGTCCGCATCGTCGTGATCGGCAGGATTGTGCTTTTCATCCAGATCAGCGCGATTGTTATCCCACTTGCTCTGGGCAGATTTTGCCGCGTCATACTTGACCTGGCTGTTGCGTTCAGACCAATTGTCTGTGATTGATGCCATCAGGTCGCCAAAGCCCGAACCCTTGCTTTCGCTAGCGGTTGCGCCCGGAACAGAGACGGTCGGCATTATGCTGTTTGTAATCGCAGAGCTGTTCATGACTTCGGTCCTTATGGAAACAGTGTCAGAACATGTGCAATCGACGGGCCAGTTTTAAAAGTTAACGAAACCCTTAGATTTTCAGCATCTTACAGAAACGTATGGGTAAGGGGCAAAAAGTGCCGTCTCTTTTGACATTCAGGCGACGGCAAAAATGGACCAATGATCTTTGGCGCGTACGGTATATATGTTCATTTTTCACCAAAAAAGGCCTTCGCTTAAACGAAGGCCTTTTTCATGGAAGGTCACAATTCTGGGGGATTGCATTAAGCTGATATCGACAAGCCCGGCCGTGGCGGAGGAGAAGCCTCTGGCTCACTGACAATCGGTGTTCTGACAGGCTCCTTGGCTACTGTAGAGTTTGACTGCTGGGCAGAAATCACAGCCTGTCTCAACTCTCCGTCGCTTCTTTCAGCAAGTTCGGCCCAAGAATCCCGAAGGGGAGTCAACAATGTCACGACTTCTGCCGCAGCTTGGGCGTCGTTGTGTCTGTCGACATCCATTAATCTCAGCAGACAATGCGAATAGATTTGCTCGAGATTAGCCGCGATCTCTCCACCTTGCTCGGTATCAAGAGTATTTGAGAGGTGGGCTAGAAGCTCTTGCGCGCTGCAATTGGCATTGCAGCGGGCCTGAATATCATTGCGTTCGATAGCGTGTTGAGCTTCCTGCAAGCGGGATATGGTCTTTTCAAACAGCATGAACACCATCTTGGCGGGCGTCGCTGTGTTGACCTGTTGTTGCTTGTAAGTCTGGGCGGCGTGTTCGTTCATACGACACTCCTTGGTCTGCGGTGCGTCTCCATAGTGTGCATGTATGACAGAGAAATGTTAATTATTTTCTTTGCCAGCAGCCATCAACTCATCGAGAGAGCTCTGGATGTTTTTCATGCGAGCAAGTGCTGATTCCATTGCAATGAACTGATCCATAAGGACTTCTCGCTGTCGGGCAAGACGTTCATCGATACGGTCGACTTTCTCTTCGTACGAGGTGTTTTGCGTTTCCAGATCCGCAATAGCCTGAGTAAGGACGCCACTTTCTTCGTCCAACATAGAATCAAGTTCGAAGTAAAGTTGTGATCCTATGCCATTTGTTGTCGTAATGGTTGCTGCGTCTGCTGCGTTTTTATCGCCGCTGTAAAACAGACGAAGACCATCTTCGGTTACAAATGAAGAACCGGTTACTGTTGCGACCAAGCCTGCAGTCGTGACGCCGTTTTTCGTGACATCATATGTCACGCTGTTGATAGCACCTGCAGCTGCGTCAATAGTGAAGTCGTAGGTTGCTGCGCCAGTCTTGCTGCTAAAACCAGTCATTGTAACATCTGAATTATCCGATGTACTGCGGAACTGGAACAGCTCCATGACTTCGCTTGGGTTGTTCAGCAAAGCTTCATTCAACGCTGTTTCGTCGATCTCTAGAGTTTTCTCCAGGTTCGGGTCTTCACTTGCGCCATAGCCCAAGAATGTGATGCCGATTTCTGCAAGTACAGTGTAGTCATCTTTGCCAACCCGGTCCGTTACGCCATCGGCGAAGGTTCCTGCAATGGTCTGAAGGGCCAACTCAATGTTCTTGACGGCAGAGTTGCCCAAAAGAACAGAGTCTTCACCAGCTTCAAACGTCGCCGGATCGATATAGGTTTTTTCGTTGATGAAAGACTGGACCGCGTTATAGGCGTCAACAAAGTCAAGAATTGCGGACTTTGCCTGGTTAAGGTCCTGTTCGACTTCAATTGTGACCTTGGTACCGGGCTCTGCGTCATATAGGCTGACCGATAGGCCGTCGATGAGGTCCGAGAACTCATTTGAGCTTCGAGTGACAGCAATACCGTCAAGCTGGATTTGCGCATCATTGCCGTCGTCAATGACATTGGCGGCGTTAATGGTCGTCGGGTCGGTAAGGACACCAAGGTTTTGCAGGACTGCGCCAGTGTCGTCGCTAAACGACATACGGTTCACAACACCTTCTTCAGTAGATGTGAAGATAATCGTACTCTGCGTATCGGACACTTTGACCACAGAAGCCTGTACGCCAGTGCTGTCTTTGACGTTATTAATCTTGTCTCGGATGTCCTGCAGTGTATCACCAGCATTTACTGTGATCGTCGAACTGCCGGCACCGCCGGTGACAGTGAAGGTACCGGTTCCAGAGATGCCAGTGACGTCAGCACTGGCTGCAACAGCTTGGGTGGTGCTGGAGACCTTGTGCTTACTCGCAATTTGATCGATTTCGAAAGTGTAACTGCCTGTTTCCGCTGCATTAGTCGCGGAAACGCCGATCAGCGAACCTGCATCGGTTCCATCTGAAGACGCAAAGATCTGTTTGGACTCGAAGATGTTCTTCGAGTTGTCAAAACTTGTGGCTCCATAAAGGTTTGCCATCGAGTCTTTGAGCGTGCCAATGAGCGTTTGGAGGTCTTTAAGAGCCGTCAGCTTTTCGTCATTAGCTTCTATGCGTTTTTCAAGATTGTCAGCCGGAATGCGGCGCGCAGCAATCATCTTGTCTACGGTGTCAACGAAGTCAATGTTCGAAGACCCACCGGACAGCTGTACGCGACCGTTGTCACCAACATAGATATTGTTAAGATTCAGGCTGCTCATCGGTTTAGCTCCCTGGGCGCTAATCACTGGCAAAGTTTAGCGGCATTAGTGCGTATTTCAACTATTTAGCCGCAGCAAAAAACGTGCCGAGAGTGCCCAATCTCTTGGTTAAATTTCTTCGTCAACGATACTGCCAAGGAATTCCCGCATCTGGGAGAACAATTGTTGCAGTTCTTTCGACGGAAGTTCGCGGAGGACTTCGCCACTAGCGCGATCAGTTACCTTCGCTACGACGCGGCCCGTGTCTTGGTTGAAGTTCAGTTCAACTCGGGCATCGCCGTTAGAGATCTCCGGTATATCAAGGCTATCCAAAGCTTTCTGAAGTTTGGCAGCTTGCGTGTTGTCGTAAGACTTAACGCCAGAGTCTACAGAAGATACGGTTGTCTTCGGGGCAGTGATTGCGGGCGCAGAAGGGGCGGATACAGAAGCCTTGGCGTTCTGAGCCGGTGCATTACTGGAAGAGTATGTGCTGATAATTTCCATTTGACCCTCCTATGCCACGCTTGGCAAAGGATAAACCGGATATGAGGTGAGGGGAAGTCCCCTCACCTCAATTCGGATATCCGGATTACTGCAGGAGACGCAGAAGGTTCTGCGGCATCTGGTTCGCCTGAGCAAGCATCGCTACGCCAGACTGTACCAAGATCTGCTTCGAGGTGAATTTGGTCATTTCAGCTGCAACGTCGAGGTCCATCAGAGTTGAACGGGCCGATTTGTTGTTTTCCTGAGACGAAGCCAAGTTCTTAGCTGCAAAGTCAAGGCGGTTCTGGCCAACACCCACATTTGCACGTGCGGTCTGCAATGTATCGATTGCGGTATCAAGGCCAGCAATCGCAGCCTGTGCGCCTGCGAGCGTGCTGATATCAAGAGCAGCAACCCCAAGAGCAGCAGAGCTAACCGACGTCAGGTTGAAGGTCAGACGGTCAACTGCCGCGTTGTTGCCTGCGCCGATCTGGTAGGTCAGGGAAGCCGGACCAGTTTGTGCCGCAACATCAAAGGTGTTGTTGGCGGTGATATCAGTACCAAACGCAAACGCGGAGTTCAGAGTCAGCGTGATGCCAAGAGCGCCAAACTCAACGTCAGCGGTCTGCGCACCCGTCAGAGCGGTCACACCAATGTCATCCAAGTCAATGGACTGCGAGAAGTTCGCCTGGTTGGTGTTGGTCAGCGTCATGGTGTTGGTGGCGTTGTCGAAGGTGATCGAGATCGTATCCGCAGCAACAAGGCCAGCGTCGCTGTTGATTTTGAATGCTGCAATACCGTCGGCAGCTTCAATGTTCGTACCAACAGCCGTCGGGTCCACACCAAAGGTGGTCTGGCCAGAGAGCAACTGAACGCCGTTGAACGAGGTAGAGTCAGCGACGCGCGAAACTTCGAGGTCAAGTGCTTGGAATTCGTCGTTCAGGAAGCCACGTTCAGTGGTGGACAGGTTGTCAGAAGCTGCCTGAACAGCCAAGGTCTTCATACGGGTCAGAACGTCGTTGATGGTGGACATACCGCCGTCAGCGATCTGCAGCATCGAGTTGGCCTGACCAACGTTAACCGTCGCTGTTTTGAGGGCTTCAACTTGGGAGTTCAAACGAGCGCCGATTGCCATCGAAGCAGCATCGTCACGTGCAGAAACAACGCGCGAACCAGAAGACAGCTTTGCGAGGGAGCGAGTCGCCATTTCATCAGAATTGCTCAGGTTACGGTGAGCAACGTTGGCGGCATAGTTGGAAATGATATTAAGAGCCATTTTATTTCTCCTACATGGATAGCTCAGAACAACTCAGTGCTGTTCGAGGACTGGCACATCGCCAGACTTGTCGCCCGATAGATCTTCCTGATCAAAGACGACTGGTGTGTTAGTAAATGAAATATACTGATGTATGGGGTTGTTGTCTATAAAAAAGTGAATAAAAAATTAATCAATAATTACAATTGGTTGGCGTGGGCGCGGTGCCGATGGTGCGATGTTTTGGTTGAGGAATGTTGGCAGGAATGACGGTATTTGGATCAAAACTCCAATGTTTTGCGAATTGAACTTCTCGCTTGAGCTCGCGTTTGGGTGGGGACTTACATTGGAAATGAAAAAGGGAGAGCTCGTTTCCAATCTCTCCCCTAAGTCTAAAATGTCCCAGTCATTGGCTGCTTGGTAACTGCCATTAGCCCTGCAGGAGACGCAGAAGGTTCTGCGGCATCTGGTTGGCTTGGGCGAGCATGGCTACGCCAGACTGAACAAGGATCTGTTTTGACGTGAATTGTGTCATCTCGGCAGCAACGTCGAGGTCCATCAGGGTGGAGCGAGCTGCTTCGTTGTTTTCCTGCGAGGATGCCAGGTTCTTGGCCGCAAAGTCGAGGCGGTTTTGACCAACGCCGACATTTGAGCGCGCTGTCTGAAGAGTGTCAATCGCGGTATCAACCCCTGAAATCGCCGCCTGGGCACCCGCAAGGGTACTGATATCAAGAGCAGCAACACCAAGAGCAGCAGAGCTAACCGACGTCAGGTTGAAGGTCAGACGGTCAACTGCCGCGTTGTTGCCTGCGCCGATCTGGTAGGTCAGGGAAGCCGGACCAGTTTGTGCCGCAACATCAAAGGTGTTGTTGGCGGTGATATCAGTACCAAACGCAAACGCGGAGTTCAGAGTCAGCGTGATGCCAAGAGCGCCAAACTCAACGTCAGCGGTCTGCGCACCCGTCAGAGCGGTCACACCAATGTCATCCAAGTCAATGGACTGCGAGAAGTTCGCCTGGTTGGTGTTGGTCAGCGTCATGGTGTTGGTGGCGTTGTCGAAGGTGATCGAGATCGTATCACCCGCAACAAGGCCTGCGTCGCTGTTGATTTTGAATGCTGCAATACCGTCGGCAGCTTCAATGTTCGTACCAACAGCCGTCGGGTCCACACCAAAGGTGGTTTGACCGGAAAGAAGTTGAACGCCGTTAAAGGAGGTTGAGTCAGCGACTCGCGAAACTTCAAGGTCAAGCGCTTGGAATTCGTCGTTCAGGAAGCCACGTTCGGTGTTGGAAAGGTTGTCCGACGATGCCTGAACGGCCAGCGTCTTCATACGGGTCAGAATGTCGTTGATGGTGGACATGCCGCCATCTGCAATCTGAAGCATCGAGTTTGCTTGTCCAACGTTTACGGTCGCAGTTTTGAGGGCTTCAACCTGGGAGTTCAGGCGAGCGCCAATTGCCATGGAAGCCGCGTCGTCACGGGCAGACACAACGCGCGTACCCGACGAGAGTTTGGCGAGCGAACGAGTTGCCATGGTGTCAGAATTGCTCAAGTTGCGGTGAGCAACGTTGGCTGCATAGTTAGAAATGATATTGAGAGCCATCTTTCTATTCCTACTTGGGTTGCGCGCGGCGATCTGTCATTTGTCACCGAAGCTTTCCTGAAGTGCACCAGGCATACAAAATTGGTGCAATCCATCGCTCAGAAGGCACTTCTGAACATAAGTCTACAATCTGAAGGATATTTACGCAAGAGGTGTGCCAGTTTCTTCGATCATGGTTGGGCGCTTCTTTGTGTTTATTTCTGGATGTTTAAGCCATTGGTGCAGTTAACTCAGCAAAATTTGCCGATTAAGTTGCCCGGTAAATCTTACCGGGACGGCTTTCGACACCAGAACTGGTACATCCCTCTAAAGGTATCGGGATAGCGCTCTTCAAACTTGTGCCAAAGGTCGAGTTCGATGCTTTTGGCGCAAGATGGGTGTTCTTTCCGGAACTGGACAAGTGGTTGGGGGGTCGGGGTCTCAAAGCCAATAAACTCAAGTTTCAATTTCTTGAGAGCATCGGAAATTTCCGGGATGGTGAATCGATGCTCTTGCACGTGAAAAATGAGGTCTCTGCATGGGCTAAGACTATAGAAGTCACCTCTCATGCAGAGTTGGATCAGTTTTGGGTCCCCTTGTTCGGCAGCAGCAATAATATCCTGCCGGCATTTGCGCATTTGGTCAGGGGTGGAGCCATAACCGCCTTTTTCAATGAATTCTCTTCCCGCAATGATGTCCGGTCGGCCCTTTTCGCTGTAAAGGCCAATCTTCATTAGTCCACCAGGGCGCAAGATATTCACCAAAACGCTCCAGCCCTTAATTGGGTCTGCCATATGATGAAGAACTCCACCACATTCGATGACATCGAATTGTCGATCCAATTTTTCAAGCTCAAGTATGTCGCCCTGAATGTAGTCAATATTGCTGACGTTCATTTCACGACTTTTGCGCAATGCATAAGACAGGCTGCTCAGGCTGAGGTCGACTGCCACCAAACTTGTGTTGGTGAAACGCGAGGCTGCTTGAATTGCGTGTTGCCCTGTTCCGCAACCAGCTACAAGGGTTTCCAGTTTTGCGGGCGGAGTATAACCTTTAAGATCAAATGACAAAGGTGCTGAGCAAAGAACCTCTTTGATTGGTTTGGCTGTCAGCTTGGAAGTATGAATCCATCTTGGGTATGGATTTTCTTCGTATTGCGCGCGAACTGTCTGAGATGTGGGGTCGGCAATTTCAGACAAAGTAGGAATGGTCTCGCCGAGGGCTTTTTCTGTTGCCGGGGCTGTGATCTGCAAATCAAAAACAGCGGACGCTGAGCTGTTTTTGGACGGATACTTGATCAAGCTGTTCCAAGAAGCAGCCTTAAGCGGCACGTAGCAGCCGATCAGCATCCACAAAGTTTCTTGAACTTCAATGCCGCTACTAAGTTCGGTTTCAACCTTTGATATCAGCTTCTCGAGTTCGGCACGTTCTTCATCTTCGATGAAGTAAGCATACTCATTAATGAAGCACTGATGTGCAAGTGCTGCGATAAACGCGTGCTCGTTTGAGAGGCTTTCGTCACGCGATGCTTTGGACAAAAGAGCTCGGCGCATACCTGTGAGTAGACGCTCTACGCGCAGATCGGCAACCGGGACCCGTTTTAGCAAGCTAATGAAAAGGTTGGAGCCGACGATGTTCCGGACTTGGTTCAGTAGGTCGGGGCCGTCGGGAAGATCTGCTGAGTGATCCAGAAGGTCTGCAAATTCCTTTCGATGGCGCAAGGCGCTGACGATGGGGAACATCAATGATGCGGGTGAGAGATCAGTCTTTTCCAGCAGTCGCAGCAGCGATGTTTCCAAGTTGTCATTCGTCTCAGTGAAGGTCATTCCGGCAACGCAGTCACTGAATGCAGACCAATGGCGATCTTCGTCAGGCGCCATGTTTACTGCTTGACTATGCAGTTTGATGGCTTCCTGGTAGCGAGACAATAGCTGCAAGGTTATGCCCAGTGACGTGAGAATGTCAGCATCCATCGGCGCAAGCGCATTTGCTTTCAGGTAGGCCTGTAGCGCATTCTCATAGTTTTGCAGCTTCGACCAGAGATCACCAATCGCCTTGTGTGCCTCAAGATTATTTGGGGCCAGATCGACGGCCTTCTGGTAGCATTGCAGGCTTTCGTCGAGCTTTTCGGTCGTTGCCAGAAGGGCGCCAAGGTTCTTGTAGGCTGCAGCGTAACTTGGTTTGATCGATATCGCTCTGCGATATGCTGCCTCAGCCGCTGCGTTGTTACCCGACGCAAAAAACGCGACGCCGAGGTTGTTGTTTGCTTCTGCATTTTGCGGAGAAACGGAAAGCGAGCCCCTAAGAAAATCTATTGCTTTCTGGTGGTTGCCGGATTGAAGAAAAGCAACTCCCAGCAAGTACATTGCTGTCGGCTGTTGGGGATCAATCGACAGGACACGGGAATAAATCGCGACGGCATTCGTCAGATCACCAGCTGCATGGAGGCCACGCGCAGTGACTAAAAGTTCCTGTATCTCATCATTTCCGATCGGCGCTCCTGCCGGCGGAGAATTCACATTCGAACTTGGGTGCGGACTGTTTTCTTTCTTGTCGCCTGACGGGCTGTCGCTTTTTTTCATTGTCTAGTTTTACAGGTCAAGCTGCACTGGATAGCGATCATTGTGCATAACATGCTGCCATGCAACTTGGCGTCCAGTATCAACGATGATCGGCGCGCGAACATTCGTCGACATTTTTATGCCTTTGCCGCCCGGGGCGCTTCGGATCGTAACGACCATCAGGATAGCCATATCCGAAGGTGTAATCGCCAAACTTTTTTGGGCGACCATCAAATCCTTGTCATCGTAAATCTCGCTTTCCATGTTGTAAGGGGCAACAAAGAAAGAAAGGTTTGCGTCTGTCAGGCTTTGATAAAGCTTAAACTGATCAAGTGCGGCGTTTGGGATGTTGGCCAGTCCGAATACATGGTGGTCAGGGAACCCTAGCAGCCCCACTGGCATGTAGATGCCCTTGTCCCAGCTGAATTCGATGTCTCCAAAGCGTGTTTCCACTGTGACGGATTCAGGTGTCTCGTTGTCTGCGACGTTTTCGGTTTCCATACCCGCAATTCTCCGGAGGTCGAACGTTATAATAAATGTTCAGCGTCAGGTTTAGGCTCTTTGCATCCTAACTTTACGCTTTTCAATTCAAAAGATAATTACCGCAAATAGTTAGCTAAAGATAAATCTGCAGCTCTAGAAATCGAAATAAAGCTGGCTTGCAATGCTGTTTCATACTGGGAAAGCTCAGCAAGTGTCAGCGGCACATCAACCGTTTCAATGTCGCTGATTGCTTGGGATGCGAACACTTTGAAGTCTTCGTGGCGGGCTTCAAAACGCTCAATATTCGAGATATCCAGTCCGATTTGCCCTTGTACGTTCGGCAAGTCCTCAATCGCTTCGGAAATATAGCCCATGGCAACCACAAGCGCATCTTCATCTTCTGTTGCTGCCATCATTCCCAGTCCCTGAATCAGTTTCTGGAAAGAAGGATTGTCAGCCAAAATGCCGTAGGAGACATTGTACTCGTCATCTACACGTACATCCAAGATTTGCTTGTCGCCGTTGTAGTAATCAGTATCTATCCTTGGGTTCGGAATCTTTTCCATTCCCAGCACAGTCAGCAGGTCACCAGTCCCTGTCTCGGTGATTGTGATAGATCCGTTGCCGACATTCTCAATATTGAGGCGGTTAGTGTCTGAGTCTCCCAAGCCGCGCAAGGACGCAATCGCACGGTTTGTTGTCACACTGTTGATTGCATCAAGAATATCCGAAATGTCGTCCGTCGCTGCGTTATAGTTGACCGTCGACGTGGAGCTATTGCCATTTACATCAGTGCTTACAATTTGAAGCTGCCCGGTTGTAACGCTCAGACTTGCCAGCGTTGTGGAGCCTGTGAGGTTGTTACTGTCGTCGCTGATGTAGTTATCCGGTGCCGACATTTTTTCCAAGTCAACGGCGGGCTCTTCCGACCGGCCTCCTGAAAAAAGATATCTTCCGTCAAGACTGGTGTTGAGGAGGTTTGCAACCTGCTGCAGGGCTTGAGTGGCCTGGCCGCGTACGTTTACATCGCCAGCTTGCTGTGCAGAACTTGCCTGAATGAGGAGTGTCTTCATCTGCGTAGCGATGGTTATCATGCTGTCTACAGCGGTTTCCATGCTTTGCAAGCGCAGTTTAGCCTGCGTTGTGTTACGCAGATATTGTTCCGCACGGGTGTACTCGCCTTCAAGATTCAAAAGGCGCTGCGTGCTATTGGCAATGCCAGCATAATCACGCGATTTGTAACCACTCGAGGACTGGTTTTGAAGATCAGTCACGCGTGCTGCATTTCGGATCGCAAGATCCGAAAGAAGGGTATGGTTCGTATATGTTGCGACACGCGTTACCATGATGCTCTCACTTTCCTTTGCTCATTTTAAACTGCATTGAGCAATGCATCAAACATATCTTCAACCGTGCTGATAACTTGGGCTGATGCCGTATACGCACGCTGAAAGATAATCAGGTCTGACATTTCTTCGTCAAGGTTGACGCCAGCTTCGTTCTGAATTCGAACGCTCAAGTCTGTAACCAGGTTTGATTGAAATTCGAACGAGCTCTCTGCAACCTGTGTTTTGGTTGCAGCGGTTGCAACGATGCCTGCGGCGTAATCAGTCAGTGAGGTGCGCTCACCAGACAGACCGCCAGCAGCTTCAAAGTTGATGTCCGAGCGTTCAAACGCGTTACTGATTGCGAGTGCTGAGCTGTTGTCGCCTTCGTGAACGCCAAAGTTGATCCCAAGTCCAATCACTGTTGTCAAAGCGTCCGCATTCGGAAGTCCGCTGTCACTGAAGTAAAAAGCATCACCATCTGCGTCCACGACATTCAGTTTGTAGCCACCAATTTGGCTGTCAAATACAACTGCTGCTGTAATGTTGTTGTCAGTCAGTGTCGCACTATTATTGATGCTGTCTGCAATATCCTGCAGCGATGTGTTACTGTCATATGTGATGTTAACGTCGGTAAAGTCACCACTTACAGTCAATGTATAGTTGAGCGGAGGGGGAACCAGCGGCCCGAGGTTCGGAATTGCCGAATTTGGGTCAACGACTGCAGTAGACGTCGCATAGGTGTCTGCGTTCATCTGGCCACGAACAATACGCGACGGGTCATTTTGAATAGCGGGAGCAACGTTCATATTGCCGGCCAAGTTCGGCTGATCTTCGGTGAAGCCGATTTTTGTCGCCAAAGTCCCAGAGTCATTAATTGTGATGTTGGCTGTATAGTCAATGACCAAGCGGAAGCGATCACCGTCCTCGACCAGGAACGCCGTTTCCTCAGCTGCAGCGGCTGTCATGCCAGCGCCTTGAAGAGCCGTACGAATGCTATCTCTGATGTTCTCGAGTGTGTCTGTCGCTGTGTAGTTAACGGTGATACCGCCTACCAGAACGCCACTTCCTGCTGTGATAGTGAATGAGCTTGCTGTTGCGCCAATCGCCGTCGTCGAGCTTGATTGCGGTGCGGACGTAATCGTGTCAGCGCTTTTGGCTGTTGCAATGAAATCGTTCAAACCGAAATAGTGCGACATGCCCTGCTGGCGGCCGTCACTGGTCGTAATCTGGCTGTCCAGTTCATTGATCGCGACGCGGTTGCCATTCTGGCCTTCGATCACCAATTTGTTATCGACCAGCGACGCAGTCAGGTAAGTGCCTGCGTCTGAGCTGTTGATTGCGGTGATTATCCCTTGGACTGTTGCTGGAGTGGTTGGCAGGGTGATGTCTGCGTAACTGTCGGTCGCGACAAGATTGCCGTCTGCATCAAGTGCCGCTACCCTGAACGCACCTGTAGCGGTCAGCGGGTCACTGGTTGCAACTGTGCGATTGCCAGAAAGGTTCGCGGGGGGCGGAAAGGCCGTGCCCTTATTGTGTTCTTCATTGATCGCATCACGAAGTTCACCGGCCAGTTCATTGATCTGGTCGTTCAGTGCCGGGATTTCAGAGTCGCGCATTTCAAACAGGCCCTTCAACGTACCTGTGCGCAGTGTGTCAGTGATGTCCGTGCCACCAAGTGATATGCCAGATCCGCCAGTGCCAGGCTCAAAGCCGGCGGTCTGGGTGAATGTCAATTCACTGGGGGTGCGATCAAGAAGCGTGTTCGCGCCATTGGCCGAATAGATCACCATCGAGCCGTCACTACGTGTGAAAGTCGTTATATCGATAATCTTGGCGAGCTCATTCAGCTTCTGATCACGTTGATCTTGCAACTCAGTTGTTGGCTGGCCAAGGTTTTTGAGGCGAATAATGCCGGTATTGAGATCTGCAATCTCGCTCAGCAACGAGTTGGCAGAGTTGACTTCATCGGTAATCTGATCATCGATGTCGTCGCGCATGTCTTGGAGCTGGCTTGAGAGCTTTTCAAACGATTCCATGACCTGAATTGCGCTTTCAATCGCCTCGATGCGCGGTGAGTTCTGGTCTGGTGTTACGCCCAGCTGTTCAAACGCATCTGCAAGATCGTTGATGCGCTGGCTGATCGCTGCAGTAGATTGCGGCGTGCCAAACAAAGTCTGAACGCGTTGGAAAAACTCAAAACGTGCTTCCTCACGGCCTGCCTTGCCAAGGTCAACGCGTAGCTCGCGAACCAGACCTTCGTTGACGTTGCGGTAAATGTCGGCCACTTGCGAACCGGCACCAATACCGTCAAGGGTCAGGGTTTCCTGACCGGCGATCTTTTTTGAATAGCCAGCAGTGTTCACGTTCGAGATGTTCGACGACGTGATCGCAATGCGGGACTGGGCCGTGTTAAGGCCAGAGATCGCTGTGTTGAGTGCCTGGGTAAGTGACATGATACGCGCCTTTACTCTTAGAGCGTTTCATTGACGCTATATGCGCCACCGGTTTTGTTCATCGTGCGTCCATAACCGCCGAGCGATGCTTTGCTGGTTTTGGCAGAACGTGTGTAGGTCGTGCAGTCTTCCTTCGACTTGTCATTAACTGCGCGAACAATCGCCTGAACCATGCGTTCGTTGGTCGCCTTTGCCGCCTGAAGCACATTCATGTTGCGGCGTGCTGCTTCCTGGAATTCTGCCTGGAGCGCACGAAGTTCGGCGCGGTCTTCTTCTGGCATGGCGCGGAGTTCTTCACCGCGGCCACGAAGTTTGACGACGATCTGCTCATATTGCATCGACAGGGCAGATTTTTCCGACAGGAACTGCTCATATTCATCTGAGGTCAGTGACCGCAAGCCCGTTGTTTCACGTTCCAGCAGGGACATCAGGTCATAAGTCACACTTTTCAGTTCGGTAACCAGATCTTGGGTGGTCATTTTTTACCCCTCCTGGACTTTGAGGATTTCGCGTGTAACAGCATCTGCAATTCCGATGCCACCCGCGTGGGTCATCTCTTTGGCGTATTCTTCGACCAGCATCGAACGCATCATGGTTTCGCCGTGGCCACCACCAAACGTCTCGTTGGTTTCGATGCCTGCAAACATATGGCTCAGCATCTGGCCAAGAAACATCGATTCAAATTCTTCACCGGCTTTTCGCGCTTCGGCCTCGGTCTTGATGTGACCATCGGTAAGCGAATTCATCCGCGCGGCGATGTTGTTCTGTGATCCGTATTGTGCGCTGGCCTGGGCTTGCGCCATCAATGCGGTGGAGCCGTCGGTCATCATCACATCACCTCGATTTCAGCCTGAAGGGCGCCAGACGTCTTGATTGCCTGCAAGATCGTGATCATGTCGCGCGGGCCAACGCCAAGGCTGTTTAAGCCATTAACAAGTTCCTGCAGGCTGACACCGCCATCCATGATCCCGAGCTGATTGTCGTCTTCTTCATCAACTTCGATGTTGGTGCGGTCGACCGTCTGCGTAGTGCCGGTTTCCGAGAAAGGCGACGGTTGCGAAACCTGCTGGCTTTCGGTGACGCGGATGGTCAGGTTGCCTTGGGCAATCGCAACGCGGTTGATGCGGACATTCTCGCCCATGACAATGGTGCCTGTGTTTTCGTCAATCACCACACGCGCGATCTGATCGGGCTCAACACGGAGCTGTTCAATATCGGTCAGAAGGGCAACGACGTTTTGTTCGTAACGCTCCGGAATGGCCAGGCGAACAGTACCCGGGTCACTTGCGCGTGCAGTCACTTCACCAAGGTAGGCATTAATTGCATCGGACACGCGCCGTGCGGTGGTGAAATCCGGGTTGCGCAGGATCACGGACATGTCCTGCATGGAATTTAGGTTAAAGTCGATTTCACGCTCAACAATCCCGCCATTGGCGATACGTGCAGAGGTCGGAACGCCTTTGACAATCGTTTCCGCATCGCCACCGGCCGAGAAACCGCCAACCGCAAGGTTGCCCTGGGCCACAGCATAAACTTCGCCATCCGCACCAACCATCGGGGTCACAAGGAGCGTACCACCCTGAAGGCTTTCGGCCGTGCCGATCGCGCTGATGTTAACGTCAATACGTGCACCCTGACGCGAAAATGGCGGCAGGGTTGCGGTTGCCATAACGGCTGCAATGTTATCTGATTCAAGGTCTTCAATCTGTTCGCGGACATTGATACCCAGTCGTTCAAGCATGGCGACCATGCTTTGACGGGTAAATTCTGCATCGCCCAGATCATCGCCGGTACCGTTCAAGCCAACCACAAGACCATAGCCAACCAGCATGTTGTCACGTACGCCTTCGAAATCGGCGATGTCCTTGATACGGGACTGTGCGTGTGCCGGGGCAGGGGCAAGCTGCGTCAGGGCGAGCATACCCAGTGCGACTGTCATCGTCGCTTTGCGTGCTATTTTGCCAAGACCTGTGATCATACTTTTCATTCCGCTTTACTTTGGGATGCATGGCATCCGGCAAATGGGCGATGGATATGTTCAATCGCGTTACCCGACACATTAGCGAAAATCGTGCCAAGTTCGGGGGAACCTGGATGTCTCCATACTCTTCGCCGGATTCCTTGCATTCCTGCGGTTTGGCTCAAGCCCTGCTGGCACATTTGGCGTTGAACCACCGCAACCCGGCATTTTTTTCCCGTTGCGCGCTTGCCGGGATTAAGGGAGACTCATGATATGCAATCCCATCAGGCATGGCCTTTATCGGCCATGTGGTGATCGGCCTTGGTTTCACAGGCGATCAGATTGCATATGAATATTGCTTGAGTTTACCACAATAGAACGGAAACGGGTCATGAAGGTTAGCGGTTCCAAGGCTGCCGGTACGAGCGGATCATCCCGCAAAAAAGCGACTGGTGGGTCTGGCGGTAGCGGTTTTGCCGATACCATGCGTTCACTTGACTTATCTGGTGGTGCAAGCGGTTCGGGTGGGGTGCATAGCACCGGCTCGGTCAGTGCGCTTGATGCATTGCTGGCTCTTCAGCAAAGTGGCGATGCGCTGGACTCCCCGAAGAAGGCCGCGATGCTGCGCGCCAAAAGCCTGCTTGAGCAACTTGAAGCCGTTCGCGACGGTTTGCTAAGTGGTCAGCTATCTGGTGACCGATTGAAGCAACTTGTCGGTCTTGTCGATCAGCAACGCGAAGCAATTGACGATCCTGAACTTTCTGCGGTTCTTGACGAGATTGACATGCGTGCGCGCATTGAGCTTGCGAAACTGGAAGTTTCAGGGCTCATTTGATAGTTAAATTTGCAGTGTTTTACAGTGAAAAATCGCAGATTTCTGCCGGTTAGAGCGTAAATCAGGATTTATTTGTTCAATCGGCTTGCACGCTTGGCGTGCTCCCTCTATATTGCCGCGCGATCGATGAGTCCTGTATAGAGGGCATACATGACTATCACTTTACCACCTGACTATCGTCCTGCAGAGGACGAAGAGTTCATGAACCCGCGCCAGCGGGAATATTTCCGGCAGAAACTTCTGACCTGGCGGGCAGAGCTTTTGCACAAATCTTCGGAAACATTAGCGAACCTGCAAGATGGCGGGCTCCAAGAGCCGGATCTGACCGACCGTGCGTCGGCTGAAACTGATCGGGCGCTTGAGCTGCGTACACGTGACAGGGCGCGCAAGCTTATTTCAAAAATTGATGCTGCTTTGCGTCGAATTGAAGACGGATCTTATGGTTACTGCGAAGAAACCGACGAGCCGATCAGCTTGAAAAGACTTGAAGCTCGTCCGATTGCGACACTGAGCATTGAAGCTCAGGAACGCCACGAACGGATGGAGCGCACACGCCGCGACGATTGATCGCGACGGGTGTAAAAAAGATAGAGGATCAGGCAAAGCCGATCCCGGTCATGCAATGACATGGCATAGTGGGAGATTGCTGGTTAGGGATAGCCAAGATCTAAAGCCCGGCCGTAAAGGTCGGGCTTTTTCCGTTTCTGAGCCATGATCAAATGCAAAAAGACCACCCGTAGGTGGTCTTCTATACGTGTCGCTCTGACTGACAGGAACCCAGAAGCAGGATCAGTCAGGAATGCGATATTTGCTTAGAACGGCAGGACAATATCGAGGATCTGGCTGCCATAGCGCGGTTGCTGAACATCCGAGATCGTCCCGCGTCCGCCGTAGGAAATACGTGCTTCTGCAATCTTGTCGTAATCAACTTCGTTCGCAGAGCTGATATCTGCAGCACGGATCACACCAGCAATCTGGACTTCACGAACTTCGCTGTTCACGCGGATTTCCTGACGGCCATGAATGACATAGTTTCCGTTCGGCAAAACCTGAATTACAAGGGCTGCGACACGAAGGCTGATCGCCTCTGTACGGTCGAGTGTGCCATTGCCGCGGTTTGACGAGTTGCTGTTCATGCCGACCATTGCTGTGGGGTCAATTGCTTCGGGCAATACGCCGGTCAGTTCGGCTTCAAGGCCAAACAGGTTTGGAACGGCCAAGTCCTCGGAATTCGTGCGCGACCGCAAAGTGTTGTTCGACAGGTTGGCATTGTCGGACATTTCGACAACGACCGTCAGGATGTCACCGACCTGATTGGCGCGCTGATCCTTGAAGAAGGATCTGGCGCCGGAACGCCAAAGCGAGTTCGGATTGCGTTCCGCGACCTGTGGTGCGGGCATCGGCAAGCTGACCGGGCGATAGTTTTCCGACTGTGTCGGGTTATCGATGCTCGAAAGCCTCGGCGGTTCGCCAACTTCTGAAAGTCGCTTCATTGCGTTGCAGCCAGAAAGCAGTGCGGTGGCACCAATCAATCCGCTGACAAGGGCGATGCGTCGCCAAGAAATTTGTCTGTTTTTACCGGGCATAAGTTCCTCCTGGGTTCCTGCGGTTATCTTCGCAAGGATCGTGCCAGTTATTGGCATGAAATAGAGGAAAAGCTTGCCGGGTACCGGGGTGGCAGTTTTGTTGGGTTTACTGGGACATCGCAGGCAAAGCGCGGACTTCATTTTCCGCAACAACTTCGACCTGGATCGTCTTGTTACTTGTTTGGTTCATAACGCGAATAACATCGCCTTTTGAGCCATTTTCAAGCGCCTTGCCACGTGCAGTCAGTGACATATTGGCGGTTACAAGGCGGATGGTGACCAAAGATCCGCGGCGAACCAGGATCGGGCTTGTAAAATCACGGAACATCAACGGTTCGTTTGGATTGGTCGGGCGAATGATTTCCTTGCCAATCACGTCATTAATGTCTCGGATCGCGCCATTGGGAACCCGTTCGCTGCGGAAATCACGGTATTCAACCTGATCAGGGCGGATAATGCTGCCGCGTGATACCGGTTCCACCAGAACCGGTATGGTCGAAAGCGGGTAATATTTGCCGCTGATGCGATAGGTGCGCTGCTGGGCTGTACGGGCACCGGTCGTGACACTGGCGACAAACCGCTGGGTGCGTGAATTGATCTCGACCGAGCTGACATCGATTTCGTTCGAGGCATCGGTTGGCAGGTGAATTTGCAGATTTTCACTTGATAGATCAATGGTGAACGGACGTGGCACACCCTGCTCGATCATGGCGACTTGAATGGCGTCGCGGATTTCATCCATCGTGATGGTTTGGCTGGCGCGTGTCACGAGAACCTGATCAGCTGTCGTGCGCGGACGCCAGTTGATGTTGTTGCGCTGGGCAATGCCATAAAGCCAGCGATAATCGAGAACAACCTGCTTGCCCGGTTGCGGCGCATGGGCCACGGCGATATCAGCCTGCTGCGGGTCAATGCCGGAAAATAGATCCCCAAGCGTGACATACTGCCCGTCAACCAGTGTTTCCGGTTTCAGCAGGATCGTTGCCGCTGGTTGCTGAGCATTGTTGCGCGAATTGAACCCTTGCGAGGATTGCGCATGTGCACCGCCGCCAAGAAGGCTCATGCCAGATACAGCAGACAGTATCGCGAGCGAGAGGATTATTTTCTTTATCTTCATGCGCCTACTATACCACGGAACGGTATACATCGCGTAAATACAGTTTGCGCAAGTTCGCGATATATATGACCGCGACTTGCGCAAAATCAAAGCCTGTATCAGCGCCTTGCATTATCGCAGGTTGCTGACTGCGCTCATCATCTCGTCAGTGGTCGAGATTGATTTGGAATTCATTTCATAGGCACGCTGTGCCTTGATCAGGTTGGTGATTTCCTGAACCACGTTAACGTTCGATGATTCAAGATATCCCTGCTGAACGGTACCGTAACCAACCGCACCAGGTGCGCCGGTATTTGCCTGACCAGATGCTTCGGTCTCAAGGAACAGGTTGTCACCAAGGGCGTCAAGGCCCGGCGGGTTGATGAAGGTGGCAAGCTGAATCTGGCCCAGGTTCTGAAGGGCAACCTGACCATCAATTTCGGCAAAAACTTCACCATTGGTGTTGATTGTGACCGAGGTGGCGTTGGCCGGAACCGTAATCCCCGGCTGAACAGCATAACCATCCTTGGTGACCAATGCGCCGTTCGCATCAAGTTTGAGCGTACCATCGCGGGTATAGGCAGTTTCACCACTCGGCAGGTCAATCTGAAGGTAACCGCGGCCCTGAATGGCGATATCAAGCTCGTTCTCGGTTAGGGTCAGTGTGCCCTGACCCATGTAACGACCGATTGCAGCCGTTTTAACACCAAGACCAACCTGAACACCTGTCGGAACGATGGTGCCAGTATCAGAAGATGGCGAACCAGCGCGGCGCATATCCTGATAAAGCAAATCCTGAAATTCCGCGCGCTGGCGTTTATAGCCAGTGGTGGTCATGTTGGCGATGTTGTGCGACGTGACGTCCACGTTGGTGGACTGGGCCTGCATGCCCAACGCGCCGATATCAAGTGACCGCATCTGTCTTCTCCTTCGATTGCGCAAACCATTGCGCTTGAATTCTCATATGGTCGGGGGCAGCAGCCGATTAGGCGCGAACATCCCCGAGTTTGCTGATCATGTTGCGCTGGCGCTCGTTTTCACTTTCGAGCGACCGCGTAACGGATTGATACGTGCGAAGAACATCAATCATCTGCGTCATGGCGCTGATCGGATTGACGTTGGATTTCTCAAGTGCGCCCTGAACAATGCCGGGGTTTTCAACGATTTCGACATCGACTTCATATTCGCTGCCGTCATCGTCCAGTTCCACCGGTGCGCGATAAAGGGTGTCACCCGTGACGATCATTCTCTGAACGTTATCAACGGTAACAACCTGCAGCTTACCGACTTCGCCAATATCGGTGGAAACCGTGCCGTCACCCTTGATTTCGATCTGGCCATCCGCCTCGTTAAAGAACATCGGCTGCCCCGCATCGCTCAGGACCGGATAGCCATCATTGGTGATCAGCTGTCCGCCCGGGTCGAGGGTAAAGTTACCGTTGCGGGTAAATTGCGTACCTGTCGGGGTCTCGACCGCAAAGAACATGTCAGGCTGGCTAAGCGCCACATCAAGCGGTCGGTTGGTATGTTCAATATTGCCCACCGTCGTATTGCGGTACTGGGAAATATCCTGAACCAGGGAAATCTCGCGTTCTCCACGAAATGGGGCATCGCGGTTTTTCGCGACCCAATCGGTGAACATCATGCGCTGTTCTTTGTAACCGGTCGTGTTCATGTTTGCCATGTTCTGCGACAAGTTATCCATCATGCTGCGAAGCGTCTTCTGACGGGACAGCGCAATATATGATACGTTTTCCATAGTCGATTTCCCTTTGGGGGCTGTAACTTCCCCAGCAGAAATGCGAATGGCGTGCCAATTCATTTATCATATTGAAAATTAACACTAAAATGTAAGTTCGGCATTTGTTGCCGGGCATGATCCTGGTGATTTACCCAGAGAGTTCGTTTCGTGAAGCCGCTTGCTGGAAAAAGTTTTCCGAGTGCGATGATCCTGATCTGGTTTAAGTCGAACAGCGTTCATTCGAAGCGGCAATTTATTCCGATCACACTTCGGCAGGCCTTTTACCGCAGATGCTGCGATATCAAATATAAGGGATATCAAAAGTTAATCCGGCTTTGGATTGGTTAGAGGCTTCAAGCGCAACGGATTTTTAACATGATAGCGTTATGGCTTTTAATCCGGCACAGTGTTTGCTGAATATACCGGGATGGTATGACGACAGAACCTTAAGCGCGGGAAATTGCGAAGAGATGGGCGACGAAGTCGACGAAATAGAAATGGACTCTGGTGGCGGTGGCCGAAGCAAGAAGATGCTGGTCGTTGTCATCTTGCTGGTATTGCTTCTGCTGGGCGGTGCGGCTGCGGCCTATTTCACAGGGCTGTTGCAGCCGGTGATTGATATGCTCACGGGCGGTGATGGTACGCAAACCGAGGAAGTCATTTCTGAAGACTTAATCGAAGACGCGCCCGGCGTTCCCGAAAATGTCGGTTTTGTCGATTTGCCAGAAATTCTGGTGAACCTGAATACAAGTGGTGGCAAACAAAGCTATCTGAAAATTCGGGTAAGTCTGGAAGTCAATGATCAGGCGATGCTGCCGCAGGTCGAACAGATGATGCCGCGCATTGTTGACAACTTCCAGGTTTACCTTCGGGAATTGCGCCCCGAAGATCTGTCCGGATCCGAAGGCATGTTCCGACTGCGTGAAGAATTGTTGATCCGCGTCAGTGCTGCCGCGAAACCGGCCAAAATTAACGACGTTCTGTTTAAGGAAATGCTGGTACAATAAGCTTGTAGCAGTGCGAATGCCAAACTCAGGAAGCAATCGCAAATGGCTGATGAAGACGATGATGATGCTCTCGCCGCTGAATGGGAAGCCATGGCGGGAGACGGGGATGGTGGAGACGACGGCGGCGAGGATATGGCCGCCGAATGGGAATCCATGCTCGGCGATGATGACGGTGACGATGGCGGCGGTGACGATATGGCCGACGCCATGGGCGGCGGCACATCTGCGCGCGTTCTGAACCAGGACGAAATCGATAGTCTTCTTGGCTTTGACGATGGTTCGGGTGCAGGCGACCAATCGGGTATTCAGGCGATCATCAACTCGTCGATGGTCGCCTATGAACGACTTCCGATGCTCGAGGTCGTGTTTGACCGTCTCGTGCGTATGATGTCGACCTCACTGCGTAACTTTACGTCTGATAACGTTGAAGTGTCGCTTGATAACATTCTGTCTTTGCGTTTCGGTGATTATCTGAACTCGATCCCGCTGCCCGCCATGCTTGGCGTATTCAAGGCTGAGGAATGGGATAACTATGGCCTGCTGACGGTTGACTTAGCGCTGATCTATTCGATCGTGGACGTGTTGCTTGGTGGTCGTCGTGGTACAGCGGCAATGCGTATTGAAGGCCGTCCTTACACGACGATCGAACGTAACCTTGTCGAACGTATGATCCACGTGGTTCTGGGCGATCTTTCGGCGGCGTTTGACCCGTTGAGCCCGGTAACCTTCCGGTTCGAGCGCCTTGAAACAAACCCGCGTTTTGCCACCATTGCCCGACATGCGAACGCCGCAATTGTTGCGAAGCTTCGCATCGATATGGAAGACCGTGGTGGTCGGCTTGAGCTTCTGATCCCTTATGCGACGCTGGAGCCGGTTCGTGAGCTTCTGCTGCAGATGTTCATGGGTGAGAAGTTCGGTCGTGACTCCATTTGGGAAAACCACCTCGCAAATGAACTGTGGCAGACCCATGTTAACCTGTTAGCAGTGCTTGACGAACAGGTGATGGCGCTGGGCGATGTGATCAATCTTGAAGTTGGTAACCGTCTGGTCCTTAATACCGGTCCGACGTCACCTGTCGAAGTACGCTGCGGTGATGTTCCACTGTTCAAGGGGTTGATGGGGCGCAAGGGTGACAGGATCGCAATTCAGGTTCGAGATCGCGCGCGCATTAACGAGGAAGAGAAGTAATGGACTTCGCGTTCTATCTGGATCTGGTGATGATCGTGCTGCTGGCAGCAACGATCGTCTATGCGATTATCCTGAACCGCAAGCTTGCGGCGTTTCGTCGTAGCCGCGAAGACATGCAGAATTTTCTGACCGCGTTTAATGCGGCCAACGAACGTGCGGAAACCTCGATCACGGCGCTAAAGGAAATGGCCGAGCAATCGGGCGAGAAGCTGCGTGAAGATATCGAAAAAGCCGGTGCCTTGAACGAAGATTTGACCTTCATGGTCGATCGCGGTGAAAGCATCGCCAATCGTCTGGAAAAGGCCGCCAGTGACGTTAATGCCGGTCGCCGTACATCTGGCGCAGCATCGGTTAAGGTCGATGATGCGCCAAGTGTAAATGCGCCGAAGAAAGCCGGTGCAGGCGGCCTTGGTGGTATGATGCGCGCGGTCAAGGATCGTCCCGATATCATTGATGATCGCGATACGGTGGGTGTTGAAACCCGAGCCGAAGAACTTGCCGCACGTATGATGGGCGAGATCGAGCGCGGATCCAAAGGCCCGGCAGATGACAATTATGACCGCGATTATGATCGTGATTTCGATCGCGAGGAGCCGTCACTGGGCAATGGATCAAGCGGGTCTGACTTCTATGATCAGGATGAAGATGCCGGTCGATCTGAAGCAGAACGTGAGTTGCTCGCAGCCCTTCGCTCTGTCCGCTAGGGACTTTGAAACGAGATTGCCGTATCTTTCGCGGCCTTGAGATTATGAGTTTTCTTTTTATCTAAAGAGTGTGACGTCATTCTGATAGAATAACGAGAAATCAAGCGAGAAGGAGCATAGGCACAAAGTGCCGTAATGCTTGGGTGAGTGAATGTCTGGTGTGCGTATTTTGCCGTTGGTCGTTTTGGTCGGCCTGATGGTTTTGTCGATGCGGGTGGTCAACCTGTTTTCGGGTGGATCGGGTGACACCGAAACCGTTCAGAAAACCGGTGTGAGCATGGTGCAAATGGCGCAAGCACAAGCACCGGCGACCGAACCCACCGCTGAAGAAGCTGCGACCCCTGAAAATGGTGATCCGGGGCTGGATGATCCGGCTGGCATGACCATGGAGGGGGATGTGTCTGACGTGCCGCCAACGCTTGGTGGCGATCCCACCCTGTTTACCCAGGAAGAGATTGATCTGCTTCAGAACCTTTCCGTGCGCCGTGGTGAACTTGACCGCAAGGAGCAACGCCTTGATGAGCGCGAAAGCCTGATCGCGGCCGCAGAAGCACGTATTGATGCCAAAATCGAAGAAATGAAATCCTTGAAGTCAGCCATCGAAGGTTTGGTTGAAACCAAGGAAGTCCAAGAAGACGATCGCATCAAGAAGCTGATCAGTGTCTATGAGAAGATGAAGCCAAAGGATGCAGCGCGCATCTGGAATGATCTTGATATGGATATCCTGCTGCAGGTTGCCTTGGGTATGCGCGAGGCAAATACCGCTGCCGTGCTGTCGCAGATGACCCCGGATCGTGCGCGCGCTCTGACCGCTGAATTGGCCTATAAACAAGACATCAACATGCTGCCATTGCAATAGGCGGCAAAATGACGAAGAATTGCCGGTGCGATTGTCGTTTCATCAGTGACCGAACTGGCAATTTAATGAGAAGAGCCAATGTGATGGCGGGGTTTGATATTGGGTTAAAAACCTTGATTAACCAATATTAAATATGTACATCACGATTATGTAGGGGCCTTGTCACATCGTATAGGATACCGTGACAAGGGTGGGAGATCAGATAGCTGATGGAGTTGTGAATGGCCGTCGATCCGAATATGCCGATCCTGATTGTGGATGATTACAAAACGATGTTGCGTATCATCCGTAACCTTCTGCGGCAGCTCAACTTTACGAATATTGAAGAAGCAACCGATGGCAGCATGGCGCTTCGCAAGCTGCGTGAAGCTCCGTTCAGTCTTGTTATTTCTGACTGGAACATGGAGCCGATGACGGGCCTTCAGCTTTTGAAGGAAGTCCGCGCTGATGCCAAGTTGAAGGACCTTCCCTTCATCATGATTACTGCTGAAGCCAAGACCGAGAACGTTGTCATGGCGAAAAAAGCAGGCGTATCCAATTACATCGTCAAGCCGTTCAACGCTGAAACGTTGAAGGGTAAAATGAAGACGGTTATTGGTGATTTCTGATCAGGAGCGCGGGGCATCAGTCCCGCGATACCGCTATGTCCAAAGCGTCCAAGGACGAACTTCGGAAGCTGTTGAACGATCTTCGCAAGCGACTTGAAGGCGATGATCTGAAAGTTGAGCAGCTCTCTGAGCTGATGGATCAGCTTTCACGCTTCATGGGTGAAAAGCCGACCGAAGACCAGCAACGCCTGTTTGGCGAACTTGACGAGCTTTCCGGCATCATTCGAAAGATGAAATCGGAAATCGCGTCACTCCGTCCGGACGATATCAAGGCTGAATACATCCCGAACGCCACCGATGAACTCGATGCGATTGTGGATGCAACGGCCGGGGCAACCCATGAAATTCTCGATGCGATGGATACGCTTGAGGAATTCGCAGGATCCCTGCCGCCAGAACAGGCCGAGATCATTACCAACGCCACCATGCGCGTCTATGAAGCCTGTAACTTCCAGGATATTACCGGACAGCGTACGACCAAGGTCATCAAGGCGCTTAAATCTATTGAAGAGCGTGTTGAAGGTCTGGTTACTGCATTTGGTGACGAAATTGCCAAATATGCTGCTGCTAATCCGAGAAAGAAAAAAGAAGCCGAAGGCGAAGAGGCTCTGCTGAACGGTCCACAGCTTGAAGGCAAAGGCGTTTCACAGGCTGACATCGACGCGATGTTTAACTAAGTGGCGTTGACATGGCGGAGATAGAGGACGACGGACCTACACCACCAACACCCCCTGCGAACGGGGCTGTGGCGTTGTTTCTGGCGCTCTATCTTCTGCTATTGGCCTTCTTCATTCTGCTCAATACCATCTCGACCTTTGAAGAGGTCAAAACCCGCGAAGTGCAGGAAAGTTTATCCTCTGCCTTTGCGGCTATTCTTCCGCCAACGACCAGTCTGCAAACCGTGACCTCAATCGAAGGTCCGGTTGTAGCAGCTGAAGACACCCAGGAAAAACTTGGTCATTTGTTTGATACAGCGATCAAGGTCGTCCGTGTCGAGGTGATCCAGCCCGGCAAGCTGATGGAAATCATCATGCATGTCGATCAGCTGTTTGATCCCAATTCAATCCTGATCCGCGAAAGACAGGCAAACTTCATGGAACAGCTGGCAGAGGTGCTGGCCGATGAAGAAGGCTATGCGTCTTACGATATGGAAATGGTGATGGGCAGTCAGCTTGGTTCCAAGGGCACGATTGAAATCGAAAACAACCTTCAGATCGCGCGTGCAGGTTCATTCGCCCGCGAACTGATTGATGTCGGTGCGCCACAAGATCATCTCTATGTCGGGATTGATCCGGGTGCAGACCCGTTTATTGCGACCTTCCGTTTCTTCTGGAACTTCGGGCCAAAAGAACCGCCTGAGCCGATCGAACGGACATCCAATCAGCCGACGCTGACGCCATCAGGCAATGGTTCCTCTGGTGGTACGAACGGTGCTGCGCCGTCAGCCGGGCAATTTATTCCCCAGCGCATGAGCATTCCGCTGCCCGGTGCGAAATCAGCCTGTTGTTAATCAGCCGATCCCGCTCGGCCCGCAAGCCGGGGGAGGTGGCTGATGAGTGACGAAATCAAACGCGATAACAAACCAAGTGGGCCGCCGGTTTGGATGCTCAGCCTTGCGGATTTGATTTCGCTGCTGCTGACCTTCTTTGTGATGCTGTTTGCCATGTCCAAGGTCAAGATTGACCGTTGGGACGAGGTTGTGGATGCGCTTTCACAAAGCATCAAGCCATCACCAAAAGAAGAAAGCGACGAGCCTGTTGCCAATCTCAATATTCCGCGTGTTTATCGCAAACCTGCGATGAATCTTGATTACCTGAGTGCGGTGATCGACGACGCGATTGATGACAACCCGGTTCTGGGCGATGCGCGCATGTCGCGTGATGCAGATAAATTGGTGATTTCGCTGCCCGGTGATATCTTGTTTGTCGCAGGAAGCTCGGACATGACGCCGAAGGCGCAACAGGCCTTGTTCGTGTTGGGCGGGGTGTTGCGAAACATCGGTAACCGAATTGGTGTCCAGGGGCATACAGACCCGCGTCCGTTAAGCGGTCGGGGACAATATGCATCAAACTGGGAATTGTCGCTGGCCCGTGCCGGAGCCGTCGCGAACGAATTAAAGCGATCCGGTTACACAGATTACATAAATATTTACGGATTTGCGGCATCAAGATACGACCAGCTTCCCAAACTCCTCGATGAGGAGGCGCGATTTACAATGGCGCGCCGGGTCGACATTGTAATCGAGCCTCATAGCGGAAGCGGGATCGGAGGCACGTAAGTATGGCGAAACTTGCCGTGCGCGTCCTGCTGGCGGTTGCTATTGCGACCTCCACGGCAATCATTTTGCCTTACAGCGGTACGCGTCCAGCAACGGCCCAGGTTGTGGATCCTGTTATTATCCGCTCCGGGCTGCATAACGGCTATGGACGAATTGTTCTGCAATGGAACAAGCCGGTCAATTACAGCGCTGAAATCATCGGCGACCAGCTTGTTGTGCGTTTTGACGAACCTTTGGTCGCCTCCTTGCGCGGCGTTTTAAACCCGGTTTCCAAATATATCTCTGATGGCTTCTTTGATCCGGATGGGCGCACCATCGCCTTTGTGCTGAGCGATGATTACGAAGTGCGCGCTTTCAATGTCGGCAGCAACGTCGTGCTTGATATCCTCGATAAACCGCAAGCAGCACCGGCACCAACGCCCGCCCCACCTGCGCCGCGTCAAGCATCTGACAGCCCGCAAATTGCCCCTGCACCGACAACACCTGTCGAGACGGTCGCAAGCCCGCAAGACACCGCGGATGTCAGAACACTTGATGTCCGCGTTGGACGTCATCCGACATTCTATCGTCTGGTGTTTGATTGGCCGAACCGCACTGATTATGCGCTTGAGGGTGATCAAGGATCACAAACCATCGCCTTTAATGCACCGGCAAGAATTGATGCGACCGATATTTCCCGTCGCCTGCCTGAAGGTGTCCGGATCACACAGGGCAGTTCCAGCCCCTTAGACGTGGTGGTCGAAACCATGCCTGCGCGTCAATTGCGCCATTTCCGGTCAGGCAACAAGGTCGTTGTTGACATCATGGGCGCACAGCGCGCACCTGCGACAACAGCTGCGGAGCGCCGTTCTACAGCGCCACAGACCGGATCAACCACCAGCGCGCCAACACCCCCTGAAAGTGCCGCACCTGCAGCACCAACCGCTCCGTCCGCACCACCTGCGACGCAGAGCGCAGATGCGCCATCAACCGAACCTGCAACTCCGGTCGTTGACGAAAACCTTGATCCAACCTCGCCAGAAGCATTGGCGCAGGCCGCAAATGCGCAAGCTGCTGCTAACCGTGACACAACAGGTGATGGTACCCCGGCGGTGCGTGAAAGCATTGGCGACCTGCCTGTCACGGTCCAGCAGACCACGACAGAGCTGACCCTTGGTTTCCCGTTTGGTCAGGATGGTGGTGCAGCGGCTTGGTCACGCGCAGGCTTTTTGTGGCTGGCGTTTGATGTGCGTGCAAATCTCGACATGGACACGGTTCGTCAGGAAGCAGCACAGATCGTTGGTGTGATCGAACAAATCGATAGCCCGTACGCCACCATTGTTCGCATGACCATTCCTGAGGGCATTGGCCTTTATACGACACGGTCAGGTGCTGGCGATTGGAGCATTACCTTGCAACAAGGGCGTATGCAGCCGGTTGAAAAGCTTGGGCCGTCGATTGAGCTTGATGAGCAGACCCGCGCACGCCTGATTGTGCCGCTCGAAGATGTTGGTCCGATCATTCCGATTGATGACCCCGAGGTCGGCGATACCCTGCGTGTTGTCACCACGACCCAAAGTGGTTATGGCATCGAAGTTGCCCTGCGCTATCCGGAATTTGAAGTTCTGCCTTCGGTTCAGGGCGTCGTTGTTGCTCCGATGAATGACAGTGTTCAGGTCGCAGACCGTGATGACGGGCAGGCGGTGATTGTCACCGCTGCGGATGGTCTTAACATCTCGCCAGAAGGCGCGCGTCTTTTGGCATCCGCCACAGGTGTTCGTGCAAGTACCGGGGATGGCCGCGAAGGTCTGATCTTTGATCTTGATGATTGGCGCCGTGGTGGACTTGATAATTTCAGCCGTACCATCCGCCAATTGCGTGGCGATATTGCCGAAAGTGGCGATGAACACCGCAACAAGGCGCGTATTGAACTGGCGCAATATTACCTTGCCAATGGTCTGGGACCAGAAGCCGATGCAGTTGTTTCCGCGATGGAAGGCGACGATCCGCTGATTGCCCAGAAACTTCAGTTCCGTGCGCTTAAGGCTGCGGTGAAGTTTCTTGATCGCGAATATGCCGAGGCAGAGCGTCTTCTTGACGATGAACGCCTGCGTGCCATTCCGGAAATGCGCCTGTGGCGCGCTGTGACGCTGGCCGCGCGCGGGCGACCGAATGAAGGCGCGCGCGACCTGCTTGAAAGCGTGCATATCCTTGATTACTACCCGCCGGAACTTCTTAGTCGACTTGGCCCGCTGGCAACCGAGCAGGCCTTGATTGTTGGCAATCCGGAAGCGGGTATGGACCTAATCGAAAAGATGCTGGTCACCCCGGGCTTGAGTAAATCCAAGATCATGGATGTTCAGTATCTCAAGGGTATCTTTGAAGAAGAAGCGGGCGAGCTCGAACAAGCGGTCGCGACCTGGGATCAGGTGGCTGAGGGTGATAACCGCAAGGCCCGCGCACATGCGATCTTTGATCGTACTGAACTTCTGATGCGCCTCGAACGCCTTACGACCGAAGACGCGATTGATCAGTTGCAGAAACTTCGCTTTGCATGGCGTGGTGATGCGTTCGAGATGGCGTTGCTTAAACGTATTGGCGAACTTCAGATCGAAAACAAGGACTTCCGTGAAGGCCTCAATACCCTGCGTCAGGCGGCAATCTTCTTCCCGAACCGCCCGGTGGCAACCGAAGCCACCGATATGATGCATACGACCTTTGAGAACCTCTATCTGGGTGACGAGATCAATAACATCTCGGCGATCAAGGCGATTGCACTTTATGACGAGTTCCGCGAGTTGACCCCGGCAGGTGAAAAGGGCGATGAGCTTATTCGCAAGCTTGCTGATCGTATGGTCGATGTAGAGCTGTTTGAACGCGCTGAGGAACTGTTGGAGCACCAGGTCGACTTCCGCCTTTCCGGCGTCGAAAAGGCCCGTGTTGGTGCGCGTTTGGCCCTTGTTTACCTGCTTGATAGCAAGCCCGAAGAAACCATTCGCGTGATTGATGCGACCGAAGATCCCGGTGTGTCCGAGGAACTTGCAACCCAGCGCCGCCAACTGCGTGCACGCGCCTTGCTTGATACGGATCGCGGCGTTGAAGCCATTGCATCGCTTGAAGGCGATCTGTCGCGCAATGCCGAATTGCTGCGTGTTGATCATTACCGTGAAACGCGGGACTACATGTCTGCGGCTGAAACTTTCCAGCGTCTGGTTGGTGAAGACCCGATTGATGAAACCGGCACCGTTTCGGACGAGCGGGGGCATTATCTGCTGAACTGGGCGGTCAATCTTGCCATGGCAGGGCAGGAACGCACACTTAATATGCTTAAGCGTCGCTATGGCGATGCCATGGCACAAGGCCCCTATGCTCAGGCATTTAGCCTGATCACGTCATCCCCGACACAAGGGTTGATCGATTATCGCACGCTTGCGGACAAGGTTGACGAAGTAGAAGACTTCCAAGGTTTTCTCGCAACCTATCGTGATCAGTTGGAAAAATCGCAGCTTAGTGCTATAAATTAACCTTCGATAAATGTATCGTGGCACCGATTTCGCGTAAAAGCGGGCTTAGTGCCCAGTATCTGTTGGGTTTTTACAGGGTAAAGAGTGTAGTGCTGTGATGGATCGTGCACTTAAAATGGTCTATTACGATGAAGCAAATGTCGAAAAAGACATTTTTGCCCAGCTTTCGCTTGCCCAAAAGCATTTCCAGGGCGACGGGATGCCGCGTGATGAGTCCGCGACCCGCCGCATTCTTGACCAGAATTCACCGCCAAAGCCGTGCGTTTGCGGCCGTTTGCTATGGCTATATGCGTTCCAAGGGACTCGGCGTTGGCGAGGATCTTGGCGAAGGTCAGCAATGGTACCGTGAAGCCGCCTATTGGTTCCACGAAGAAGCCTCTGCTGGTGGATCGATCTCGGCCAACAATCTTGGATATCTTTATGCCAAGGGCCTTGGTGTTCAGGAAAACGCCGAAACAGCAGCGCATTGGTTTGAAGAAGCGATTGAATTCGGCTCGGTCGCAGCCCTTTATAACCTTGGTGTTTGCTATCTGAACGGCTGGGGCGTTCCCCAGGATGACGAGAAGGCAATTGAATATTTCGAACGCGCGAGCGAGTTGAACGACCCGTCCGCTGCCAGTGTTCTTGCCTATCTGTATCTTGAAGGACGCGGTGTGCGCCGTGATCCATCCAAATCATTTGAATACAACATGCGTGCGGCCCGTGCTGGCAGTGTCGAAGCGGCATCTGCCCTTGGCTACGCCCTTGGTGTTGGTCTGGGCGCTGAACGCAATATCGCCGAAAGCATCAGCTGGTTTGAACTGGCCGCAAGCGAAGGTGACGCTTATGCGCAGGCCAACCTTGCGATGTATTTCTGCCATTCATCGGATCTCAAGCTGTTTAACCGCGGCTGGACGATGTTGACGCATGCCTGTGATCAGGGCGACGTTTCTGCGAAATATCAGATGACGCAAATCCTGATTTTTGGCGTGCCCCATCGCGAGCCGGATTATCCAAGCGCGCTTGATCTGGCGATGGATTTAGCCGAGCTTGGCCATCCCGGTGGTTATCACCTGATCGGGGTGATGTATGAACATGGTCTGGGTGTGCCGGTTGATATGATCCGTGCTGCGACTTGGTATGAACGCGCCGCTCGTAAGGGATCGGCAAACGGTCAGGCCGCCCTTGGTCGTCTTTATGCGATTGGAAGCGGTGTCGAGCAGGATAATGTCCTTGCCTATTACTGGCTGCGCATGTCCGCTCCGACAGAAGGCAGTCAGGCGCAGCGCGAAATGGGCGCGATCCATGCCCGCATGACCGATCGTGAACGCCAGACGGCGGAAAAATACGTTGCTGATAATCCAGGTCCGCGTCGCGGGAGCTTTGGCCTTAAACCGCTTGAGCAGGATGTTTTCAAAACCGGCCGCCGCAAAGGTTGAGCACGGGAAAGCTGGGCGCAAAGCCCAAGTCTAGGGAATGAAGAAGCCGCCAGCATATGCCTGGCGGCTTTTTTTGATATGAGCATCCCAGATGCGGTCGCTAATTTCCGAAACTTTCGACAAGCGACCCTGCAATCAGATACCAGCCATCCACCATCACAAAGAAGATCAGCTTGAATGGCAGGGAAATGATCACCGGTGGCAGCATCATCATACCCATCGACATCAGGATACTGGCCACCACCATGTCAATGATCAGGAACGGGATAAACAGCAAGAAGCCGATCTCGAACGCGCGGCGCAATTCACTGATCATAAAGGCCGGGATCAGGGACCGCAGCGGAATGGTTTCAGGCGTCGTAACTTCAACACCGGCCAGATTGACAAACAGCTGAAGATCACGTTCGCGCACCTGTGTCATCATGAAATCATGAACCGGGCGGACGGATCGTTCGAACCCTTCAAACTCGTCAATATTGCCGTTGATCATCGGCTGCAGACCTTCGTCCCAGACGCGTTCCAAGGTCGGCATCATGATGAACAGGGTCAGGAACATCGCAAGGCTGATCAGAACCTGGTTTGGTGGCGACTGCTGAATGCCAAGGGCGGTCCGCAAAAGGCTCAAAACCACAATGATACGGGTAAAAGACGTCACCATCATCAGGATGGCAGGTGCGATGCTCAGAACCGTGATCAGACCGATCAACTGAATCAAGCGGCCAGATGACGTCACACCGGGCCCATCGCCCAGATCAAAATTGAATGTCTGTGCCTGAACCGTGTCACCGCCAGCAAGGATCGCGATCAAGGGGATCAGCGACCAGATCGCGCACAGCGTTAACCAGCGCGGTGCGCGCCAGCCGGTCCTGGCCGGTTTGGTCATCTCAGTGCCGGGCATCGAGGTGTTCTGATCGCTCATGCAGGCGACTTCCTGTCATTCGTCTCCACGGCGTCATCCGCGGTGTTTGTTATATCTGCGTTGGGGACCGCGTCCTCAAGTCCGTTCAGATCATCTGTGCTGATCAGATCGGTAAAGTGGGTGCCAATATTGCGCTCAATGACCGTGTCACCGGTCGGGCCCAACATCACCAGATGTTCGGTATCATCGCGCTTAAGCAGGACAAGGCGGCGTTTGGTATCAACGGGAATGACTTCAACCACCGAAAGGCGGCGTTTAACGCCCCGTCGGTTGATGTTGCGCGCACCCGGGACAAAGCGGCGTGCCAGCAAGGCAAACACACCAATGATCCCCAATACAAACAAAAGGGCGGCAACAAACCGGAAATAGGCGCTTAGTTCCATCAGGTAGCTTTCCCCGTGAACAACCTGTTTGGATCACCCGGTTCCTGTGCCATCTGGCGCGGCGACCGGCGATCTTGCAGTTCTGTTTAACGTGCCACGGGCATGCAGGCAAGCTGTGACACGTCCAAGGATAATGCCCGGCACGTTTGAAATCAGCCAGTTAAGCCTAATTCCACCGGCGCAGGTTACTTCGTGCGTGCTGCCTGCGCATAGGCGTTGGTCGCCTGCGCGGTGTTGCTGATACCGCGCAGCTGGCGCTGGATATCGGCATATTCTTTTTGCATGTGGCTCTCAAACTGACCCAATTCATCGGTCAGGGCTGCGAGAAGCGGGGCGACTTCCTGGCGCTGGGCCGGGCCCATGGAGCGCGCCTGATCACATAGATCAGCAATGCGGCTTTCAAGGGCGGAAAGTTCCACCACCTTGCCATCTTCAAGGTACCGCTGGCTGGTCCGGATCAGGGACAGGACGCGTTTGAGATCCTTTTTGAACTGATCGGGCATGAATTGTTCAGGGCTCATGATTGGTCTTCCCCGTTTCGATCATTTGATGTTGCCGCCATGACCTGATCGGTTGGATCGGAATGGCTGCGTGACGGACCGCCGTAAATCCGGTTGATCCGATATATATAGTTCAAAATTTCGGCGACGGCGGCAAAAGCCTCCAGCGGGATTTCGCTTTCGACATCCACTGCCATCAGAATTTCTGTCAGATCACTGTCTTTACGGACCTTGATCCCGTTGGCAAAGGCAACTTGCAAAATCTGTTCCGCAACGCTGCCTTCACCCTTTGCACTCAATGTCGGGGCATTGTCCCGCCCATGCTGATACCGAAGTGCGACCGCCTTTTGGTCGTGCGTACCGGGCGCTGCAAGATTTTCCGTCTTGCTGGCCGGGGTATCGGTAATGTCAAAGGTGGGCTTTTTCCCGCTCATCCGGTCCTTCAATTCAGGACGTGTTGCCGTGTCTAATGGGCTTTCTGCCCAAACAGCGTCGACCATAGAACAAAGATGGTCAACAAATCGTTGTTAACGCACCATGTCCGGATCAAAGCCGATAATTCATAAAACAGGGTTGAGAGCAGATCGGGTCATGATCCTGGCTACCTGCCCAGATAATGACGGTGCCTGAATGCAGGCAGAAGGGGCGGGCCGTGGGATATCAGCATCGGCTGACTTGGCCCGGTGATTTTACTTTTCGCCGGCGTCTGCGTCAGCGTCGCTTTCTTCTTTGTTGGTGTCCTTGGCCGGGCTGCCAACACCTCCCAGATGGCGAATGATGTCTTCGCTGACTGCCGCAGAACGGTTTTCGTCCTGAATGCGGTCATAGAGTTCGCGTCGAAGAACCTGAACATCTTCGGGGAAGGTGAAGCCAAGCTTTACGGTCTTGCCACGGACCTCAACGACGGTGACTTCGATATTGTCGTCAATGACAACGGAGTCGCCAACTTTTCGTGTGAGATAGAGCATGCAGTGTCCCGGTTTCGATAGATGACAAAACTAAATTTGTCAGACCGGCTCAATATGCCCGCTTTCAAACGCGGGGTCTAGTACCCGCAGTAATGCAAATGAAATGTGGGCAAATTCAAAGTGCTTTTCGGTTTTGGCACGGCACATGCATTTCTTTTGGCAGGATCAGACGGGGCGGCAAATTCAGCCTAAACGATGATCCCGGTCCCAACGGGGCGTGACGTTAACTTCGGCTTTACCCGCGCCATCAATACTCGGCAGTGCGAGACAAGGAGCAGGAAATGGATATCGGCAAACTTGGCATGTTCGCCAACATGAAAGAAAAGATGGACTGGCTGACACAGCGCCAGGAAGTCATTGCGCAGAATATCGCCAACTCCGATACGCCGAATTACCGCGCCAACGATCTTAAGGAATTCGACCCGAAAACCATCGGCCGCGACCGCCAGTTCATCCTTGCGATGCAGGCGACCACGCCGGGCCATAGTCAGGGTCTGAACAAACCGCAGAACTTCAAGGACGAAGAAGTGCGTAAGAACTATGAAGTCGCGCCGGGCAAAAACGCCGTCATCCTTGAAGAACAGATGGTTAAAATGAACGAGAACCAGGTCGATTATCAGACCATGACCCGTTTGTACGCAAAGCAGAAATCCATGTTCATCTCGGCCCTTGGCCGCGTGTAACCCGTAAGTAGAGAGTTAGAAAAATGGAACTTTACAAGGCTTTCAAAATCTCTGCTGCTGGTATGCGTGCTCAGGGTACGCGTCTTCGGATCGCTGCAGAAAACGTTGCCAACGCGGACAGCTTGCCGACCGCACCGAACCAGGACCCGTATCGCCGTAAACTCCTGACTTTCAAGAATGTCATGGACCGCGAAGTCGGTGTAGAGATGGTCAAGGTCAATAAGGTAATGCCTGATCGCTCCGATTTTGGTATGAGATACGAACCAAGCCATCCGGCTGCCAACGATCAGGGCTATGTTCAGACCCCGAACGTTGAAACGCTGGTCGAAATGATGGATATGCGCGAAGCACAGCGTTCCTATGAGGCCAACCTCAATGTGATCCAGTCATCGCGCAGCATGTTGCTTAAGACCCTTGATATCTTGCAGTAAGCATTCGATATCTTGGGGACGGACGACGTTTAAGGATTAAGACCGATGGTTGCCAGCTTCAACGATGCCATTTCTGCCTACCGCAATGCGGCTGCGGGCAAGACGAATACCGTTACGGAAACCGTAACCGGCACTGGCACATCTGTGAACCCGGGGGAAAGTTTTGCCGACATGGTCAAGGGCGTGGCACATAATGCACGCGAAACCATGACTGTCAGCGAACAGATGACCCAAAAGGCCATCACCGGTGATGCGGAACTCCACGAAGTGGTCACGGCGGTATCGGCGGCCGAGGTTACCCTGCGTACCGTGGTCTCGGTTCGTGACAAGGCCGTTGAAGCCTATCAGAGCATTCTCAACATGCCGGTCTGATCGGTGTGAAGCCTATTTGATGCGCAAGCCGTACGATCATCGTGCGGCTTTTTGCTTTTAAGTCCCGCCTCAAAGAACCATTTGATAATGCAGGAAATCATGGCGTTCCCCGTGACATATCCTGTATGAAGGACAAGGGCGGATAATGATCGCCCATGTGACGAGATCGCGACACAGGAAGACCCGATGGATCAAGCTGAAATCATGGACGTGGCCTATGACGCGGTGTGGACACTGCTCAAAGTAACCACGCCGTTGATGTTGATTGCGCTTGGTGTCGGTCTGATCATCGCATTGTTCCAGGCACTCACCCAGATTCAGGAAATGACCCTGACCTTCGTGCCAAAGATCCTGGTGATCTTTATCGCCCTTCTGGTCCTGTTACCGTGGATGATGACCGAAATGATCGAATTCATGGGCCGAATGGTCGACCATTTCATTGGCTTGCCCAATTAGCGACGAAACCGGGGCGCATTCTTTGCGCATGACGTAAGGCAGTCGAAGACAGCATGGATCTTCAAGAACTACTTACCCTGAATGTTTATGTCGTCCTGATGAGTTTCGCCAGGGTGGGGGCGGCCTTTGCCTTCATGCCGGGCATTGGATCGCGCGCGGTTCCGGCCCGTGCACGCCTGTTATTTGCCTTTTGGGTGGCGATTGTGATTTCACCCTTGGCAGGGCCTTTGTTTCCGCCCCAACCGGCGGATGCACCGTCTTTGCTGCTTGCCCTTGGTTATGAAATCACGGTCGGGCTGTTCTTTGCGCTGTTTGCCCAAGTGATGATGGCGGGCCTTCAAACTGCCGGGTCAATTATTGCCTATCTGTCCTCGATGGCGAACGCCTTTACCGCCGACCCGCTTTCTGGTGCGCAAAGTGCGGTCACGGGTAACTTCCTGCTGCAAGTTGGGCTGGTTTTGATGTTTGCCACCGGGATGGATCACCTGATGATCCAGGCCATTTTTGAAAGCTACACGCTGTTTCCGCCCGGCGGAGTCTTGCCGGTTGGTGATATGAGCGAGTTTTTTGCCAACGCGATCAATGACAGCTTCACCATCGCCGCCCAAATGTCGGCACCGTTCCTGATTGTGGCTTTGTGCCTGCAGATTGCCTTGGGTTTGCTCAATAAGCTGATGCCGCAATTGCCAGTATTCTTTGTCGCCATGCCGGTTCAAATCGGTCTGGCGCTGGTATTGTTGACCTTGGCCCTGCCATCCATGATGATGGTCTATCTTGCATATTTCGAGAACGGGCTTGAGGCGTTTCTCAATCCGTAGGGTGATTTCGGGCGTAGGCGTGCCCCAGATCGCCAAACATGGGTTTGCCAATGGCAGAAGAAGACGACAGCCAAAAGACAGAAGACCCCACAAGTAAAAAGCTTGAGGACGCGCGAAAGAAAGGTCAGGTGCCGGTTTCCAAGGAAGTCGGTAACTTCATGATCCTGTTCGGCGGTGGTCTTGTCATGACCATGATGGGACCCGTCATGGCCGAAGGCGTGCGTGATCTGTCTCTGGCTTTCATCGAATATCCCCATCGCATTGATGTCAGCTTGGCGGGCATGCCGGACCTGTTTGAGAACGTCATTCTTGGCATGCTTTGGGTGCTGGGTATCCCGTTTGTGTTGCTGGTGTTTTTTGCGGCGGCCGGGCATCTGGTTCAAAACGGCATTGTGGTGGCAATCGATCGCATCGAACCAAAACCTGAAAAGCTCAATCCGTTAAAGGGTCTCAAGAACCTCTTTTCGATGAAGAGCATGGTCGAGTTCATCAAGAACGTCTCCAAGATCATTCTGGTTGGCGTGGTTCTGTCTTTGGTGATCATCCCCGAACTGGTCGATATCGAGCTGTATCCACAGCTTTCCCTTGGTCTGACGCTTGAGCGTTTGTACGACATGATCGTGATTTTGCTGATTGCGACCATCTCCTTGACGGCGGTGATTGCCGGGCTCGACTTTGCCTATCAGCGCTATGAATTCAACAAGCAGATGAAAATGTCCAAGCAGGAGATCAAGGACGAATACAAGCAGACCGAAGGTAGCCCGGAAATCAAGGCCAAGGTCCGCCAGATCAGGATGGAACGCGCCCAGCAGCGCATGATGTCAAACGTGCCAAAGGCCGACGTTGTCATCACCAACCCGACGCACTTTGCGGTTGCCCTGCAATATGATGTCGGCGCCATGGCGGCCCCTGTTTGTGTCGCCAAGGGCCAGGACAATATCGCGCTTAAAATTCGTGAAGTCGCCGAAGAACACAATATCACGATCATGGAAAACCCGCCGGTTGCCCGCGCACTGTTTGCCACGGTTGAAGTCGATCAGGAAATCCCGCCAGAACACTATAAGGCCGTCGCCGAGATCATCTCCTTCGTGTTCCGCCAAAAAGGCAAGAAGCTCGGCTGATTGCGCCAGCCTCCCAGTTTGGATCTGCATTACCGCCAAATTGTGCCTAGTTTGGCATTCCAATAATTTTTGATTGCAACGATCCAGATCAATCCCTGTATCCGCCAAATGTTGTATTGCACAATTATGGTTTTCAAATAAAACCATAGATACTATACATATGGTTTGAATTTGGTTTTTGCCGGTGCCGCATGTTGCGCGGGTTGATAGGAATAAGTTTATGAACTTAAGGATTTCCGGGCAAATTGCCCTGTCAAACGCGATCATCGTCGTGATGCTGATTGCGGTAGCCATTGGTATAGGTATCGTGAATTCCGATGGCCGCCGTGCGACGCATGAGGCTGCTGCAATCGGCGTGGTTGCCAGCACGGATATCCCTGAACTGATCAAGGCGATTGAAGATGCGCGATACAACATCGTTCAGGTGCAGCAGTGGCTGACCGACATCTCGGCAACTCGTGGGCTTGATGGACTTAATGACGGCTTTGACGAGGCCGAAGCCGCCGCCAAGGGGCTTGCTGTAAACCTCAAAGATGCCGAAGCACTTGCCACCAAGCTTGATCAGCCCGATCTGGTTAAGGCCCTTTTGGGTGTAAAAGCCGCATTCCCGGCATTTTATTCCGCCGGCAAGACCATGGCGCAGGCTTATATCGACGGTGGTCCTGCCTCTGGCAACAAGATGATGTCGAGTTTCGATGAAGCAGCCGACGCGATGTCGGAGGCCTTGGATGATGCTGTAACGAAGACCGAGGATTACGCATCTTCGGTCGAAGCCGAACTGGTTGAAAAGCTTGTCGGTCTTGAAAACAACGTTCAGTCGATCTTCATTCTGACCACTGTTGTCACCATCGCATCAATTATTGTTTGTGCGCTGATTGCCTGGGTGATGCATCGCCGTATTTCAAAACCGGTGTCGGAGAGTGTCGGCATGCTGGCACAGCTGGCCGATGGCCGATATGACATGACGCTGAGCCAGTCTACCCGGACCGACGAAATCGGCGATCTTGTGCGCGTGATGCATGTGTTCCGTGAAACCGGTATGAACAACGTCAAAATGCGCGAACAGCAGGAAGCCAACCGTCTTAAGGCGGAACAGGAACGCCAGCAGTCGTTGATGCAGATGGCGGAGCGCGTTGAAAGCGAAACCCGCCGTGTGGTCGAAACCATTTCCGGTCAAACCAACGAATTGGCCGGTGCGGCCCAGCGTATGTCAAAGTCTGCCGACCTTGTTCAGGGCAATTCGCAAACCGTGGCCGCGGCGTCTGAGCAGGCCCTGGCAACTGTTGAGGCCGTTGCGGGTGCAGGTGATCAGCTCAATTCATCGCTTGGTGAAATTAACGGTCAAATCGCGCGTGCCAATCGGGTAAGTGAAGACGCCGTTGCCGCAAGCCGGTCAACAGAAGAAACCGTTTCCCAACTGGCTGATAGTGTGCGTGGCATCGGCGAAGTGGTTGAACTTATTTCGGGCATTGCCGAGCAGACCAACCTTCTGGCGCTGAACGCAACGATCGAGGCTGCACGTGCTGGTGATGCGGGCAAGGGCTTTGCGGTTGTGGCACAAGAAGTCAAAAACCTTGCGACCCAGACCAGCCGTTCGACCGAGGAAATCACCCGTCAGATCGCGGAAATTCAGGCCGTCACGGACACTGCCGTTCAGGCCGTGGCAACGATTGCCGAGAAAATCCACGAAATGGATGAAGTCTCGACCGCAATTGCGGCCGCAGTCGAAGAACAAAGTGCGGCTACCTCGGAAATCGCACGCAATGTGAATGAAACCGCGTCTGCGTCGCGCGAAGTTTCCAGCCGCATCAGCGAAGTCTCCGCCGAGGCATCCGGCACCGGTCGCCTGGCATCCGAAGTTGGTGATCTGGCCGACAAGGTCGCCGCAGCGGTGCGCGACCTGCGTCAGGTTCTGGTGGAAGTTGTTCGTACCTCGACCTCTGATGTGGATCGCCGAACATCAAAACGCCATCCATCCAAGGCCGATATTGCCTATAGCTATGGTGGGAAATCCCTGCGCGGTCGTCTTGAAAACGTCTCGGAAAAGGGGGCGCTTCTGGTCACAAGCGATAGTGTTGCTGTTGGTGGCAAGATCGAGATCGATATGCCAGGCATCAGCAAACCCGTTCGCGCAACCATCCGCAACGTCACCAATGACAATGTCAGTGTCGAATTTGATGGCACGACGCTTGATGACGGCCAGATCAGACGTTTGGCAAGCTAACGCCACGCGGCGCAGCCTGCATGTGCTGACTGTTTGCTAAAAAATCTTTGTGAAAGGCAGGGCCGTTCTGGTGCCTGCCTTTCGTGCATTTGGAAGATGGCGTGATATCTGGCGAACCGGGGGGATCAAACTTGCCGGTAGCCAGTCGGGCGATAAGCAGCTAAAAGTATAGACTATTTTGATAAGTTATTGTCGTTAAAGGCGGTCGCGTGCTGTTTCGGGGGCTCATCCTTGCTGTAAGTGTCGCATTTCTTGTGTTTGTCTTTGTCCTGATGGATGTTCTGGCAAAGGCAGGCCTTGATGCGCGTCTGATGTGGATCATCGGTGCCATGGTCACCGGTGTGGCGATTATTGCCGTTGCTGCATTGTCGCTTTCCGCACGTTGGCGAAATGGCGGGCATGACGAACTGGCACCGCTGGTTGCGGGCCTTGCCAAATCCGATATCGGTGTGGCGTTGATCGATGCCTATGGCCGCACGATCTATGCCAACCCGGCCTTTCCCCAGAAACTCGGTATCGAACCGGGATCAGACATGCTTTCCGCGCTTGAAGCGCGCCTGTCGTTCCTTGGGATCGGCAGTGACGAGCTGGCGGAACTCCGCACGCGCGCCATGCGCGGCGAAGGCGGGCAGATGTTTGTTGATCTGTCGCGTTCAGAAAAATTCGAAGCGACTGATGATGCCGCAAGCGAAGATGCTGGCGATGAAACCGCATCTGATGCCGATGCAGATGATGCCTCTTCCAAGTCTGATGCGCCTGATCAGGATGCATCTTCGAACAGCAGCGCAGCACTGCGTATTTCTGTAACTGCGGCCAATGCGCGCGCCGGTCAGATGCTTTGGACGGTCGATGGTGTGGATGGTGAACTTCTGGCTGATGGCGGTTCATCACTTCTGATCGCGCCTGAAGAAAGCCAGCCGACCTTTGCGCTGAGCGCACCGCAGGCAGCCGAAATGGCATCGAACCTTCCAGTCGCGGCTGCCGCAGGCGGGTTTGAGCATGCCGATCAGATGATTGAACGTCTGCCGGTCGGGGTCTGTGGTCTGGATGAAGAAGGCCGCATTCTTTATCTCAACCGTCGTCTGGCCAGCTGGCTGGGTGGAGAGCCCGAAGACTTTAACAATGGATCGGTCGAACTAGCTGATCTGATTGTTGGTGACGGCATCAATGGCGAAGTCAAATTCAAGGTCGCCGGTGGCGAGCCGATCCGCTGCTTTGTCACCCATTCGATCAATGCGCCGGGCACTGGCCCTGTGCGCAGTCAGGCCGTGATCTTCCCTGATCCGATGCCGGCTCATGAATGGGAACATGCCCTGGCAGAGACAGAACGTCGGGTGCGCTGGTTCTTTGATGAAAGCCCGCTTTCCATCGTTCTGGCCGATATGTCGGGCACTGTTACCGATGCCAACCGCGCATTTATCGTTACGGCGGGGCAGAACCACGCAAATGTTGTTGGTCGTTCGATCCTTGAGCTGATCCTGCCCGAAGACCGCGACGAAGTGGCACGCTATCTGTCCAAGGCCGTTATGGGTATGGGCAAGGGGGGTCAGATCGAAGCCCGCCTTGCCGGTGCACGCGGTGTGGCAGCGCAAATTTATCTGCAACGTGTGGCGGGCCGTTCGGGTGAAGCCGGTGCGTTGCTTCTGAACTTCCTTGACACGACAGAACAGAAGAACCTTGAGGAACAATTTGCCCAGTCCCAGAAAATGCAGGCTGTTGGTCAGCTTGCCGGTGGGGTGGCGCATGACTTCAATAACCTTCTGACCGCGATGATCGGCTTCTGCGATCTTCTGCTGTCGCGCCATGGGCCGGGTGATCCGAGCTTTGCCGACATCATGCAGATCAAACAGAATGCCAATCGTGCTGCCAATCTTGTCCGGCAGCTCTTGGCGTTCTCGCGTCGTCAGACATTGCAGCCAAAAATCATCAACATCACCGATGCGCTGGCCGAGATGTCCAATCTGCTGCGCCGCCTGATTGGTGAGAAGATCGATCTTAAGGTCAGCCATGGCCGCGACATCGGCCTTGTAAAAGTCGACCCGGGTCAGCTTGATCAGGTCATCATCAACCTTGTTGTGAATGCGCGCGATGCCATGGCGGGCGAGGGCGGAACGCTCACGGTTCAGACCAGTTCCGAAATCGTTGATGAACCGACCGCGACCGGCACTGAAGTCATCCCGCCGGGCGATTATATCGGCATCAAGGTCACCGACACCGGCATTGGCATCCCCAAAGACAACCTGACCCGCATTTTCGAGCCCTTCTTCTCGACCAAGCAGCGCGGCGAGGGCACTGGTCTTGGCCTGTCCACGGTTTATGGTATCGTCAAACAGACCGGTGGCTTTATCGCGGTCAACAGCGAAGAAGGCAAAGGCACGACCTTTACCATCTATCTGCCGCGCTATGAGGCGTCCGAGGCCGAACTTGCCGAAACCCAGGCCGTGATCGAGGAAACCCCGTCACGTGATCTGACCGGAACGGGCGCGATCCTTCTGGTCGAGGATGAAGACGCGGTGCGGACCTTCGGCGCACGTGCACTGCGCAGCAAAGGCTACGACGTGCTTGAAGCCAATAATGGCGACAACGCGCTTGAGGTGCTTAATAACACCGACAAGACCATCGACCTTGTAATTTCGGACGTGGTGATGCCGGGCATTGATGGCCCGACGCTTGTGCGTATGCTGCGCGAGAAGAAGCCGGAACTTAAAGTCATCTTTATCTCGGGCTATGCCGAAGATACCTATCGCGACGAGCTTGATGAAGAAAACGGCGTGCATTTCCTGCCCAAGCCGTTCTCGCTCAAGGACCTCGCGACCAAGGTCAAGGAAGTCTTGTAGGGCTGGTTTTAGGCGGGCGTTTTGTCCGTCAATGACTAGCCCGCGAGATAAAAGACCGATCCGCCGTAAAGACCCAACACGGCAACACTTTCCCAGCCGATATTGGCAATACCGCGCCGTTCGCGGTTGAGCATGCCCAACAGCAATACTCCGCTCATCAGGATGACCAGCGCGATGGTAAAGACGTGCTGATCGCTAAAGGCGGCATAGATCGATCCATCGCGATAGGCAAAATCGGATGCGGCTAAAAACAGAACATCAAACGCATTTCCACCAATGATGTCGCCCACCGCCAGATTGACCGCGCCGATGCGCACCGCCGCAATGGCGGAAACAAATTCCGGGAAGGATGTTGAAACTGCGGTCAGGAAGGTACCCACGGCCGTTTCACTGATCCCGGTTACGGCAACGATCGCAAGACCAGCCTGCCCAATGACATGACCGGCAAGAGCGGTCAGCAGGGCAAAGGCAAGAAATTCTGCCCAAAGCCGGACTGTGCTTTCGGGATGGTGATCAGCACCATCATGTTTTGCGTCTTCTTCGGTCAGATCCGTCTTCTTGGGATGCCACATCGGCTCATCACGAATTTCCGACAGCAGGTTCAGACCAAACCCATAAATGATAAACAGCAAAATAGACGCCGGGTGAATGTGAAAAACCATCCATTCCGGCCCGGCATAGGCCAAAAGCGGTATTGAAAGCATGCTAAGCAGCAAGGTGGTTTGCGCAAGGCCGGTGGCACTCGCCGCGGCATGTTCAAGATTGCCCTTGCGATAAAACAGATCAGCAATCGCCAGAAACGTTGTCTGTGCTGCAATCCCGCCAAGTGCGTTCCCAATCGCAAGGTCGGTATGTCCTTGCCATGCGGTGGTGACCGATAAAACACTGCCCGGCAGGCTGGTTGACATGCCGACAAACAGCGCACCCGCGATGATTTGGCCCATGCGGGTGCGCTCGGCCAGTTTGACGGCAATGCCGGCAAGGCGCGTTCCGGCAAAACCAATGATCAATGTGCAGACCGCAAAGGTCGCGATAATGACGGTAAGTGATTGTTGGCCAAGGTCAAAGGGCATGTGTTGCGTTCCATCATCAATGATGCCAGCAGCCACGCCCAAAGTTTATACCTTCAACAGGGTGCTGCTTCTTATGTAACACCATGAAACGGCGCTTGTTCCCCGCGCGCCCGGACGGGGCCAAGGCGCCTGTTGTCAGGCGCCTTGGCTTTTGGATCAGGCCGCAATGTTTTCATCGGTCGGACCGAAGAATTCATAATGGATGCGATCAGTTTCAACACCGCGCGCGGCCAATTCATTGACCATGATGCGCAGGAACGGCTTTGGCCCGCACAAATAGAAATCGGCATTATGAAATGGCGTGTTGGCCGAAAGCCATTCAGGCGAAATATAGCCATCCTGATCATGGGTTTGGCCACAGACATCCTGCGTCGTTGGATTGCTGTAAAATGTCATGACCGACATCTTGCCGTGTTGTTTGGCGATTTGGCGGACATGCTTGTCCATTGCGTGGGTTTTGCTGTTAAGCGCGCCATGAACATAATAGGTCTCGATATCGGGATAGTGCGCGCCGATGGTTTCGGCCATGCTGACCATTGGCGTCAGGCCAACACCAGCCGATAACAGAACAACAGGGCGTTCAGGTTCATCTGGCAAGTAGAAGTCACCAGCCGGTGGTGTCAGTTCAATTACATCACCAATCTGCGCGACCTCATGCAGGAATTGTGATCCGCCTTGGCCGTTTGGTTCGAGTTTTACCGAAATCCGGTAGTGATCATTGTTGGGCGCGCATGAAATCGAATAGTTCCGCTTGATCACGCGCCCATCTTCAAGCGCAAGCCGCAGCGTCAGATACTGCCCCGGTCGATGTGCCACGACCGGCAGGTTGTCGATAGGCGACAGTGTGAAGGACGTGATGACATCGCTTTCGGAATGTTTGGCCGAGATCATGAATTTCCGCCATCCGTTCCAGCCGCCCTTGCTGCTTTCAAGGCTTGTGCGAATGTCGGCTTCCCGATTGATCAGGATGTCGGCCAGAAACCAATATGCTTCACCCCACGCGCCAAGGATTTCATCGGTGATATCGGGGGCAAGGACTTCTTCGATTGCGCCAAGAAGGGCGCGGGCAACATATTCGTAATGCTCTGGCAGGATGTGATAGCCGATATGTTTATGCGCGATACGCTCCACGACTGGCACCAGCGCATCAAGCTTGTCGATATTCTGGGCATAGGCAATCAGGGCAGCGGAAAGTGCGTGCACCTGTGATCCGTTTTCACCCTGGTTCGAGTGATTGAAAAGTGCGCGGATATGATCGTCCTGGAACAGTTTGCCATACATCACTTTGGTGATGTCGCGCCCCCGTGCGGACAGGGCCGGGACGGTTGATTTCACCAGTTCAATGGTACGGGCAGAAAGGGGGTCTGACATGACGGTTCTCTTTTCAGGCTGTGATTAAAGACAAGGGTAGCGGTTCGGCACTTTGGGATAAGTGCCGGTGGTGGTCGCGATGGGGAGTGCAAGCTTGGTTAGGTGTCGTTAACGTGCTTGTGCGGATGATCGGGGATGGTGCGGGGGGAGTGGCAAGGGATCGGCATGCTGATGCCCGTGACAGGGCTCATACATTACGGCGATCAAGCGGGCTGAAATGCGCCGGGCCTTTGTTTGCATGATCATGGCGATCTCAGGCGCGATCATTTCGTTTGTCGTGGCGGTCCAGATTTCCAGCCAACGATCAAACATGGTCGGGGTAATGCGATCGGAATGCAGGTTATGCATGACAAGCGGATTTCCCTTATAGCGGCCCGATGCCAGCATCAGGGATGACCAGAAGTCTTCAAGCCGGGCCAGATGTTCGGGCCAATCATCGACAATGTCATTAAAGACCGGGCCCAGTTCGGGATCCTTGCGGACGCGTCCATAGAAAACGGAAAGCAATTCTGTGATGCGGTGCGGGGGCAGTTCATCAGGTGGTTTCATGGGAGCCTCTTAATAAGTATTCTAAATGCATATATTCCCATAAATATGCATTGTAAATACCTATTTTATCGCAATGCGGTATCTTGTGCGATGAACCGTTCTAATGAACTGATATAATGGGAGTTATTCTGAGTTCAGACTGGCCAAAAGATCAAACATGCCGCTCTGCCGTTTTATAACATCGGCCAAAGTGTACTGATCCAGGCACTTGAAAAACAACTCTTCAGCTTCCTTCAGAACGGAAGCAAGGCCACACGCAGCGGCCAAACGGCAATTGCCATGATCATCGCGCATGCAGTCAACCAAGGCCGTCTGGCTTTCGAGCTTGCGCACAAGCGTGCCGATACAGACCTGATCCGCATTTTGGGCCAAGGCGATCCCACCGCTGCGCCCGCGGATGGTTTCGATATAGCCCTCATTGGAAAGCCACTGGGTGACCTTCGCCAGATGGTTATATTTCGCATCATGAATGGCGGCAATTTCGCGCGTCGACATCAGGCGCCCATTGGCGGTCGCCAGATGCATCATGACCCTAAGCGCATAATCGGTGAAACGGTTTAACTGCATGAATTCATTCTACAGATCAAAATGCGTATTTGAAATGCAAATAATATGACTTTTCCAACGAAACCGCATTTTTCACGCAATTGACATCTGCTAATTACAGTTCGGGCGCTGAATATTCCTCGGCCACCATGTCGGTGAACAGCCGCACCTTCGATGACAGATGCCGGGTCGGCGGATAGATCACCTGAAGGCAGGTTTCCGGCAGGGTGTAATCTTCCAAAAGCTTTACCAGGCGTTTGTATTTGAACGCATCGCGCAGCGCATATTCCGGCAATACGGTGATGCCCAAGCCGTTTTCAACCCAGACCATCAGCGCTTCCATATTGTTGGTTTTCATCGCATTGCCCGGCCTGATTTCCACCGGACCGGTGTTCGTTTGATACACCCAGTTTCGAACACGGTTGCGGTCGGCATAGACCAGCAAATTATGATCGCGAAGATCAGCGGGCGTTTCGGGAATCCCGTTTTGTTTTACATAGGCCGGTGACGCGCAGGTCACGTATTTCAGCGTCGCGATACGGTGATCAACAAGGTTGGTTTCATCATCCGGGCGGGCAATTCGGATGATTAAGTCATAACCATCGGCCACCGGGTCCACCAACCGTGTCTCCAGATCCATTGAAACCGTAACATCGGGATAGGTCTTAACAAAGTTCGCCACGGTCTGGGCGAAATTGATCCCCTGAAACGGAAGCGGCGCACTGATCCGCAAATGGCCCGATGGTGTTGCCGATGTCGAGGTCACGGCATCGTCAATTTCCTCAAGATCATCAAGCACGCGGCGTGCGCGTTCATAATAAACCTGTCCGGTGCTGGTCGGCGCGACACTGCGTGTGGAGCGTTGAAGCAACTGCGTATCAAGCCGTTCTTCCAGTCCCATGATCAATCGGCTGACAGTGGAGCGCGGCAGGCGGGTCGCACGCGCCGCTGCAGTGAAACCGGAATTCTCAACAACAGCAACAAAGGCGCGGAGTTCGGCGAAACGGTCCATGTTTATTTGTCTCAAATTTGGGATAATTTGTCTCTAAATAGCATAATTGTTTCAAATTTGGAATGTGCGATTATCTCCTCATCACCCGAGCAGAGAACAAACCGGGTGGGGATCACAGGACAAAATCTACGTTTTAAACAGGAGCCGTATCATGTCGAAACTTGAACTTCTTACCCCGCAGAACTCGCAGATCATCTTCATCGATCACCAGCCGCAGATGGCATTCGGTGTTCAGTCCATCGACCGTCAGGTCCTTAAGAACAACACCGTCGGTCTGGCGAAGGCTGCCAAGATCTTTGATATCCCGACCACGATTACCACGGTCGAAACCGAAAGCTTCTCTGGCCACACCTATCCGGAACTTCTGGCGGTTTTCCCTGAAAACCCGCTTCTGGAACGCACTTCGATGAATTCCTGGGATGACCAGAAAGTTCGCGATGCACTGGCTGCCAATGGTCGCAAGAAGGTCATTGTATCGGGCCTCTGGACCGAAGTTTGTAACAACTCCTTTGCGTTCTCGGCCATGCTTGAAGGCGACTATGAGATCTACATGGTTGCTGATGCTTCGGGCGGTACGTCGGTTGATGCGCATAATTATGCGATGGACCGTATGGTTCAGGCCGGTGTCGTGCCGGTAACCTGGCAGCAGGTTCTTCTGGAATGGCAGCGCGATTGGGCACGCCGCGACAGCTACGATGCAGTCATGGCGTTGGTTAAGGAACATTCCGGTGCCTATGGCATGGGCGTCGATTACGCCTACACCATGGTTCACAAAGCACCAGAGCGTGTTGAGCACGGCCCGCGCATTGCGCCGAAGGCAGCTTCCTGATCGGTACAAGGAGCGCGGCGGATATCCCAATCTGCCGCGTTTTTTCTTTCGAGGCCCTATGTCACGTCGAATTCTTGACGTCGTTTCCAAGCGAAGGGGCACACTGATCACGTGTGCGTAAACGACGGGTGTGGGGCTTTGCGTTGAAAGGTCACACGCATGAAACGCCGGACATTTCTTCAGGGTGCCTGCGCAAGCACAGCACTCAGTGCACTACCCATCACACATATTGGGAGTACCGAGATGAGCAAGACCGCCGAAACAATCATCCACAACGCCCGCATCACCACACTTGACCCAAAAAACCCCGAAGTTGATGCCATCGCCATTGCCGGTGGCAAGGTACTGGCCATCGGCTCTGAAGCCGAAATGCGCAAGCTCGCAGACGCCAAAACCAAAATGATCAATGGCGGTGGACGCCGTGTCATTCCCGGTCTGAATGACAGCCACACCCACCTCATCCGTGGTGGATTGAACTTCAATATGGAATTGCGCTGGGAAAATGTGCCGTCAGTCGCTGATGCCCTGCGCATGCTAAGGGCACAAGCGGCCGTCACACCCGCCCCGCAATGGGTGCGCGTCGTTGGCGGCTGGTCGGAATTCCAGTTTGCCGAACGCCGCCTGCCAACCCTTGATGAAATCAATGCCGCCGCCCCTGAAACGCCGGTCTTTATCCTGCATCTCTATGGGCAGGCATTGCTTAATCAGGCCGCAATCAAGGTGCTTGGTTTTGGTAAAAACACACCAAACCCGCCAGGTGGTGTGATCGAAAAGGATGCCAAAGGCAATCCAACCGGTCTTCTTCTGGCCAAACCGTCGGCTTTGATCTTGTATTCGACGCTTGCCAAGGGGCCGAAACTTCCGATCGACGATCAGATCAATTCAACCCGTCACTATATGCGTGAAATGAACCGTCTTGGCATTACCAGCGTCATTGATGCTGGCGGTGGCGGGCAAAACTACCCCGATGACTATGACGTCATTCAACGCCTGCATGATGATGATCAACTGACCGTGCGCATTGCCTATAACCTGTTTGCGCAAACGGCCGGTAAGGAACTCAATGATTACGAACGCTGGGTCGAACTGACCGAGCCGGGGGCGGCAAGCGATATGCTGCGCATGAACGGGGCGGGTGAAAACCTGGCCTGGTCGGCCGCAGATTTTGAAAACTTCCTTGAGCCGCGCCCGGATCTGGCACCAGTGATGGAAAGCGAACTAGAGCCGATTGTCGAATTGCTGGCCGATCGTGAATGGCCGTTTCGAATTCATGCGACCTATGACGAAACCATCGACCGGTTCCTGGGCGTGTTTGAACGCGTGAATGGCAAGAATCCGTTCAAAACCCGCTTCATCATCGACCATGCCGAAACCGTTTCCGAACGCAATATCGAACGGATCAAGGCATTGGGCGGCGGCATCGCCATCCAGCACCGCATGGCGTTCCAGGGCGAATATTTCGTTGATCGCTATGGCAAGGATGCGGCAATGGCGACCCCGCCGATTGCCAAGATGCTTGAACATGGTTTGCCGGTTGGGGCCGGAACGGATGCGACGCGTGTTGCGTCCTATGACCCATGGGTTGCGCTTTATTGGTTGACGACGGGCAAGACTGTTGGGGGCATGTCGCTTTATGACAATGACAATGTTCTGGATCGTGAAACGGCACTGATGCTCTGGACCAAGGGGTCGGCATGGTTCTCGGGTGAAGCGGACGTCAAAGGAACGCTTATGCCGGGGCAATATGCCGATCTTGCGGTTCTGTCTTCTGATTACATGGCTGTCGCACCCGAAGAAATCCGTCGGATCAATTCGGTGCTGACCATGGTGGGTGGCAAGGTGGTCTATGGCGAAGGCAATTATCAAAGCCTGTCGCCGGAACTCCCGCCTGCGTCGCCATCCTGGAGCCCGGTTTTGCATCATCAAAGCCCGGCCCAGCGCCCCGAAGCACACAAGCATGAACGCGCCTGTCATGACGGGTGTTCGCACGGTTGTGGTGTTCATGGCCATGATCACGGCATTGCCTGGAATAATCCAATCCCGGTCGCGGATAGCAAATCCTTCTGGGGTGCGCTGGGTTGTTCCTGCTTCGCGGTTTAGGGGGCGAGATGATGAACATTTCCCCCTATGTCCTGTCACTCGGGATCGGGCTTGGTGTTGGCGTGATTTATGCGCTGCTTGGCACCAGATCCCCGGCACCGCCTGTCATCGCCCTTCTGGGATTGCTTGGCATGTTGGCCGGTGAAACTGCGGTGAACTGGGCCAAGGACAGAATGTCGGTTCAAGAAGCTGCCGCCCATTGCCTGCATGGCAAATCGTTTGGTGTGGTGGCGAAGGACAGTGCCGCAAGTAACACATGTGCCGTGACGCCGGAAAATAAACAGTCCTGACATCGGCTGATGCGCCGGGCCAAATCAAACCGGACCGGCGCATCAATCCCCTTCATCAAACGCAGATCAGGAAGCAGTTATCATGAACGAGACGCAAACACTTCAAACAGGGCCATGGTCGCCGTTCCGCCATCGTGCGTTTGCCTTTTTATGGATCGCAACGGTGGTCTCGAACATCGGTACATGGATGCATGATGTCGGGGCCGGGTGGCTGATGACCGAACTCTCGCCATCGCCGTTGGTGGTCGCAATGGTGCAGGCAGCAACGACTTTACCGGTATTCCTTTTTGCCATCTTTGCCGGGGCGCTGGCCGATCTTTTGGATCGGCGCAAGCTTTTGATTGTTGTGAATATCATCATGGCATTTCTGGCGACCGGGCTTTCGGCACTGGTGTATCTTGAGCTGGTCACACCGCCAGTTCTGATCCTGATCACGTTTTTGATGGGGACCTGTGCGGCTTTGATGGCACCGGCCTGGCAGGCGATTGTGCCGGGCCTTGTTGCCAAGCCGCGATTGGGTGCGGCCATTGCCCTTAATTCCATGGGCATCAATGTCAGCCGTGCGATTGGTCCGGCTTTGGCAGGCTTAATCATTGTCACGGTCGGGCTGTTCGCGCCCTTTGCCTTTAACGCGATCAGCTTTGTCGGCATTCTGATTGTGCTGTTTTTCTGGAAACCAGAACAGGCTTCCCATTCCATGCCGCGCGAACGGGTGTTTGGCGCCATGCGGGCCGGGCTTCGCTATGTGTTTAACAGCCCGCCTGTGATTGCGACCCTGATCCGTGCGGTGGCGTTCTTCATCTTTGCCAGCGCCTATTGGGCGATGTTGCCACTGATTGCCCGCGAAGTCCTTGATGGTGGCGCGCAGCTTTATGGTGTGTTGCTCGCAAGTGTCGGGGCGGGGGCCGTCATAGGTGCCGTGATCCTGCCGAAAATCAAGGCGCGCCTTGGTGCGGATAAAACCGTTGCCGGGGGCACAATCGGGACGGCCTTGGTGATGGCAAGCTTTGCAGTTGTTCAGGTGCCTGCTGCGGCGGTCATTGCATCCTTTATTGCCGGGGCGTCGTGGATTGCGGTTTTGTCATCGCTGAATGTTTCGGCGCAAACCGCCTTGCCCGATTGGGTGCGTGCACGCGGTCTTTCGGTGTTCCTGACATTGTTCTTTGGCGCGATGTCTGGCGGCAGCATGGTTTGGGGGTGGGTTGCCGATCAATATTCCATCGAAGCTGCCCTGATTGCGGCGTCCATTGGGGCCATCATCCTGATGTTTGCGACCATGCGTATTGAGCTTAATCAAGGGGCCGATCTTGATCTTGCGCCATCCATGCACTGGCCCGAACCTGTGGTGCGTGATGCGTTGGAAGTCGATCGTGGTCCGGTGATGATCCGCATTTCCTATCGCATCAATGCCGAAGACCTGGATGAATTTCGCGCATTGATGGCCCAGATGCGCAAGGCCCGCAAACGCAACGGCGCCTATCACTGGGAACTTTACGAAGACAGTGGGATTGATGGCCTTTATGTCGAAAGCTGGTCCGAAGGATCATGGGTCGAACATCTTCGCCATCATGAACGGGTCACCGGTGCCGACCGCGACGTGCAGGTCAAGGTCAATGCCCTGCATCGCGGCGATGAACCGCCGGAAGTTCAGCATCTGATCGCAAGCCACGAATAATCGGCAAGCGTCGAGATATTGCAAAACAGGCCGATACTGCGTTGATGCATGCACAACGTGATATCGGGTTGTTTTTATTATAATAATGCAATTAATGGTTGCCGGGCTAGCCAAACGTGAATTTGCGCATTAAGCTCCACGCCAAACAGATCGAAACAAGGTCTGGATGGGACAAAATAATAATAAAATCCTGTCGTGGGGAATCAAATGGCGCGTGGGTCAAAACCCAAAACCGTCCGTAACTGCGTGACGGTACTCATCATTGTTTTGGCGGTGTTTTTATCCATTCGTCTGTTGCCAGCAGCACATGCGAATGACGATAGCTGTTTGCGCATCGCCCTGCCCGAAGCAACCCAGGACGCCTTTGGTCTTGAGATCTATCGCGAGGTCATGAGTAGTGTCGGCCTGTGCGTCGATCCGATCACGATGCCAAACGCGCGCGCCGTGGTCGCCATGCAGGCGGGCGAGGTTGATGGTGTTTTTGCTGTTCTTGATGAATTTGCCGATCATGTCGATGTGCCGGTCATTCGCGGTCATGTCCTGGTCGGGAACCCCGACGGGCTTCTTGTTGTCCGCAAAGAAACAGTCACGGCTTTGTCAGAGCTTACCACCCAATCAATTGGTGTCTGGCTCGGATCAACCTGGTCAGAAGAATTGCTTTCAGGTTATGGCAATATCGTGCGCTGTCCCGGTGGGCCGGACATGATGATGAATATGCTCAGGCGTGGTCGGATTGACGGTATGCTGATCAACAGCTTCTCGCTTGAGATGCTTGGCGGCGCGCCCGAGGGCTTTATAACAATCCCGGTACGCAAGCTTCCGGTCAGAAGTTGGCTTCAAGCCAAACATAGCGATCTGATGCCGCAATTTGACCAGGGAACCGAACTGTTTCGCGACAGGATCATCGCGTGGCGTGCGCGCGCGCAATAGGCGATTTATCATCCCTTACATCATTATATAATACCTTCTGCGCGTATGGCTTGCGGGTGCGGTGCGGCACGCACTTTTAATTCAGTAAATCAATTCATGGCGTTAGTGCGCTATTTGAAATGCTGCACTGTTACTAAGGGTTTTCCGTACGTATAGGGGGGCTCACAAGCGCTTGCGCTTCTTGCAAAGCTCGCCCTATAGTTTTTTCCACAACGGCAAAAATGCCGACCAAAAAGACGATAATGAATATGACCCGACCGCACTTAATGACGGCGGGCACATCAGGAAGGCTAAAGCAGTTCTGCCGATTTTCGGATCGTGTGGGATTGTGACTTGGGGGTGTTAACCATGGCGCTGAAAAAGCCCACAGGGATTCTGCGATCCTGTATGGTTGCTGTCATTTTATTGGCAGCATTGATACTGTCGTTTGAATTGCTGCCTTCGGCCAAGGCCGAAGAAGAAATTTGTCTGAAGATCGCATTTCCCGAAATGCAGGATCATGACCGCGCGGCGGAGCGATATCGCCGGGCGATGGCCAAGGCCGGTCTATGTGTTGATACGGTTTGGCTTCCCAACAAGCGCACAGCAAATTCCTTGCGGCGCGGGGAAATTGACGGCGTGTTTGCCGGTGTCTCAACATTTCGAACCTATGTCGGTATGAACCTGGTCCACGGCCCTGCTGTCGGCGAGTTCAAGGGCGTTCTGGTAACCGCAGACAGCAACATCCGGAAAATCAGCGACCTTCGCCATCAGGATATTGGTGTATGGCTGGGGGCTGATTGGGGTTTGCGTGAATTGTCGCCCTATGCCGATATTGTCACGGTTCCGGGCGGGGCAGATATGATGATGCGCATGATGCAGGAAGGCCGTCTGGACGGTGTTCTGATCGATGACAATTCATTGCTGCAAACCGGCGGGGTTCCCGATGGCTATCACGCGATCGAGGTTGAGACGCTGACCAATTACAGCTGGCTTCGCAAGGAGTTTGAACCGCTTCTGCCGCGTTTCAATCACGGGACGGACATCTATCGCACAGCGCTTGAAACGCTGCCAGAAACGGAATCCTGATTGCCTGTTTTATGTCGGGTGCAAATTGAACTTCAATTGCACCAACGCCATGTAAAATGATGGGCAAAGCAGGAGCAACCCGTATGGCTGTATTTGGCATGCTGCGTGAAATTGTGATTGGTGGTGCATTGCTGTTTTCTGCACCGGTCGCATACGCAGATGATTGCCTGCTATTCGGGGCCACCGAAGATATTCTTGGCCATCAGGTTGGTCAGAAATTCACCGAAGTTCTGGCCACCCAGAATATCTGTGCAAAGATGTCCTATCTGCCTGCAGCCCAGTCAGAACGTATGTTTATCAATGGTCAGATTGATGGCGAGTTGATGCGCGTGATCAATTTTGGCGATTATGAACTGCTCGGCATGTTGCGGATTCCGATCCCGGTGATCGAAGGTGAGGGGCTTTTGGTCAGCTACGACCCAACCCTTCAAACCATCAAGCAGATGAATGGCCGCGCACTTGGCGTTTTGCGCGGCATGGAATGGCAGCTTGATATCTCCGGGACCTATGAAAACATCATGATCCTGCCCAATTACGAGATCATGGTCGATATGCTGATCGGCGGGCGGGTTGATGCCATCCTGATTGACAGCCAATCTATTCGTCAATTCGCAGGCAGGCTTGATAGTGCCGCCATCACCATGTTGATGCGCCGCAATGTCTTTGCCTGGATCCGGCCCGAACACAGACGGCTTTTGCCCGCCATCTCTGATGCCCTGCAGGAATTCCATGCAAGCGGTGGCAGCTTCTTTGAACAGACGCAGTAAGCTGCCATCCCGGCTATCTCAAGAAATCAGAAAACGTCGCTTTCAGGCTTGTTGATCTGTTTGGTCTGGGCCTGTTCGATCACTCCTTCATGGCCGCGATGGGTGATATCAATCGGCTCCCCGGTATGATGTTCCGGGCGTACGCGGCCAAAATAATCCGAAAGCTGTTTTGCGACACCTTCGGGGGCTGTGATTTGGCGCAGCGTAAAGCTGTGGCCCAGACGATCGGTAATGTGTAGATCGCCATAATCAAAGATATTGCCAATCACGCTTTTGCTGATCTGGGTTGATTTGATGGCTTCAAAGCCACGGTCATCCTGATCCTTGCGCAGAACGCCGCTTCTGGTGACGATCCGGTTATTGGTAATCACACGCTCAAAGAAAAACAGATCGCGTATGGCTGTGATCGGCAAAAGGATGCTGTCCATCGCAGCCCGGGTTGAAACCCCCAGCGCACGGCGAATGATTTTCCAGACAATCATGATGCCTGCCAAAATCAGACCGATCAGCGCGAACGAGAAAACGAACTCGTATTCTTCCCAAATCTGGTCAAGGGCGGCAAAGGCTTCTGGTCCGGTCAGAAGGCTTTTGAATTGCGGCATCAGGAAATCGTAAATCTCGCGCCAGTGATAGGACGCATAGATGAGCGCCGCAATCCAGATGATCTTGATTGCGCCGGGGATCAGGATCGAGACGGGCGAGATCGGCAAATCCATGATCACGACTTCACCATCATGAAGATGGCGGCGAATACCTTTGAACGGTTTGCCGTTTTGATCGTCCTGACTGGCCTTGCTCATCTTCGCGTCCTTGTTGTCTTGTTTTCATGAACATACGGCGGTGCACAGAAATCGCAAGCAGTTGCAGTCATCTGATGCCTGACGCGATAATTCAGATTGCAAACAGATGCGAAAATGCGCTTATGGGGAATGGCTTGCCACCGCGGCCAAATGCCGGATCCAACCGGCAATGAAATAACAACAGGAAACGCGCCCCATGTTCCCCCTGATTGGCGAGGCTGCCGCCTTAACTGCTGCGCTCTGCTGGGCGAGCTCCAGCATGATCTTTTCCAATATCGGCGGAAAGGCCGGTGCGCAAACGGTCAATCGCGGGCGTCTGGCCTGTTCGATCTTTTGTCTGACCGTGCTGCACTGGGTATTGGAAGGCCAACCCTGGCCCAATGCGGTGACCTGGGAACAGTTCGGCTGGTTATCACTTTCATCCGTGCTTGGTCTTGTGATCGGCGATGCGATGCTGTTTCAGGCGTTTGTCATGATTGGTGCCAGACTTTCGATGCTTTTGATGTCGACCGTGCCGATCATGGGCGCTGTTTTGGCATGGGTTCTGTTTGATGAAACACTCCATCCGCTTGAAATCACCGGCATTGCCTGCGGGGTTGGCGGGGTTCTGATTGTTATTCTGGGTAAAAAGGGCCGCCCGGTCGGGCTTGAGGGCCGCAACTATATTGTCGGCATTCTGTTTGGCCTTGGTGGTGCGGTCGGGCAGGTGGCCAACCTGATCACGGCGAAATATGCGCTCATTGATGGCTATTCTGCATTATCCGCGACATGGATCAGAACATTGGTCGCGGTGATCGCCATGTGGGGATTGGCGGTAATTCTTGGCCGTGTACGCCGTACAGTGACGGCCTGTATCGCCCCGGATGTGGGCAAGTGGCTGTTGCTTGGTGCCTTGATCGGGCCTGCGATTGGTGTGTGGCTTTCGATGTTGGCGGTACAAAACGCCAATGTCGGGATTGCATCCACCCTGATGGCATTGCCGCCGGTTTTGCTGATTGTCTATGAAGGGGTGATCATGCGAAAACCGGTCGGCCTGCAGGCTGTTATGGGCACCTGTCTTGCCTTTGCCGGGGTGGCACTAATTTTCTTAAGCTGATGGCGTGGGTGTTGCGTTTTGAGCAGCGCGTTTGCGCCACAGGAACAGCCCGCCAAACAGATTGGCCAGCAAACTAAACCCGAACAGGATTTCCACCCAAATCGGCAGATCAACCAGATCTGCTGTGCCGCTTAATCCGGTTTGTGTGTGCGGCGGAGCATCATCCTTGGCAGTTGGCACATAACTTAACTGCACGATATGCCCCATACCGTCCGCGACCTTGATCTGCCATTCCAGATCGATCTGGTCAGCCGATTGCGGTGGCAGGCCAAAGGCAAAATGACCGGTTCGGTCTGTTCGGGCCTTTTGCCAGGTTTTTCCATCCGGGCTGGTGACGACGACTTCGGCAAAAGCCATTGCGCTACCGTCCGTATAGCCAAACCGGTACAGGATAGTTTTTGCCGAACTGTCGATCTGCCAACCCGCCCCATGGGCAAGGGCGGGGGCTGGTCCGCCAAATGGCAGGACCAGCATGACAAGCAGCCAAAGCGCAAATGCACGTGACATCAAGCTTAGCCCTGATCGCCCACATTAAAGGTCAGTGTCGCGCGCAGGTTATGCATCCGTACACCTTCCTCGGCATCATTGATGTCGGTGGCAACCCGCACAATCCAAAGGCCCGGTGCAGAAATGCGAACCTTGGCAATACCGCTTCCGCGCTCATCGCTAAGCGTCTCGCTATAATAGGCCCAGGAAGACGGGGTTTCGGTAAAGCCGGCATAGGTTGCAAGAACCGTGGTCGTTAGCGGTTGACCATCCAGCAGAATCTGGAATTCGGCGTCCGAACCAATGGCGGTTTTGCGCGGATCGGCAAGTGGCACGATTTCAAGCTTGTTGCCCAACGCCGTGGTCACCACACCATCATTGCTCGATGCTCCGATCAGGTGTTTGGAAAACTTCTCATAACGTGATGCGGTGATGGCATCTGAATGCTGATCAAGACCACCCTCTTTCCAGCCATCCGGCGTCTGTGACCAGACCACCGGCAGGCGATGGGTGCCAAGCCATGCGGCCTGATCGGGATAGGCAAAGGTTGCAATCAGGCGCGGGGCGTCTGGATCTGTTGTCACCTCAAGTGCTGTTTTCTGATCAGAGGTGATCAGGTTTGCGCTTACATGTTTGATCGCTTCGGCTTCTTCTGGCAGGCCGAACTGATGGGTGGAATCCATCCTTAGTGTGATCGCATCACCGGGCTTGGCGGTGGTTGGCGTTGTGCTGGCGATGAATTCATGCGCACTTGCCACACCGCCTAAAAGGCACCCGGTCACACCAATTATCAGTGCGCGTGCGAACTTTGATTGAAACATCTGCTATCCTTTGGGAAATTAGGTCTGTAAAAATTACCGTATGAACTTTTCAAAATTGTTCATACGAGTCAAGCTGATGATTCTGAAAGGGAATTGAGATGACCCGTGTAACTGTATCCATCGAAGATGATCTGATGGAGGCGTTTGACGCCTTCCTCGATGCACGTGGTTACACCAACCGGTCCGAAGGGTTCCGCGATCTGATCCGTGAAAAGCTTCAGAACACCAAACTTGATGAAGACCCGAACGGGGTTGGCATTGCCGTTCTGAATTACGTTTATGACCACGAAGAACGCATGCTGGCATCCCGGTTGATGAGCACCCAGCACGAACATCACAACCTGACGGTCTCGACAGTTCATTTTCACATCGATCATGACACCTGCCTTGAAAGCGTGACGCTGCGCGGCAAACTTGATGAAATTCGTACCTTTGCTGACAAGGTTTTGGCGCAACCCGGTGTCCGCCACGGGCAGCTTTATACTGTTCCCGGTGAGCTCCATGTCGAAACCCATCATCACGGCGAAGATGGCCACGCACATACCCACGAACATCTGAAAATCACCACCTGATCAGAGTGCATTGATCGTGTCGATTGCCCAAACCCGGCCAGAGATGGTCGGGTTTTTGTGTTTGCGACCAAGAAAATCTCACCTGCGCAAATGAGAACAAACTTGCAACATCCAAAATTTTATGAGAGTGTTCGCATTATGTTCTACGAGCCTGTTACGTTAATCTGCGTCGTTTTGCCGAAGACCTCCTTCGATCCTGCAAGGAATGATTTGCAGAGCGTAGCGGGGCTACGGTCAAAAAACATGACGCAGCAGGGGCGAAGGAAGTCTCGGCCCTCTGGGTTTGTGTTTGACGCCGTTTCGCGGTGTTACACCGTTTGACCGATGCGCCGCATCGCTCTGCACGCAGTGCCTAGCGAAACGGCGTCAAACACAAACAAAATCGAGGCAGATTAACGTAACAGGCTCGAATCGTTCTGCTGACGTGTACAGGATTTTCAATCTGTTAGGGCAGCAGGTTCTTCTAGCGGTGGCGTTCCGCATTTAGGTCCGGGGAACCGCCTGCGTTGCATCCTACCCGGCCCTGTGGAATAAGAGAGTTCGAGCAATGATTTAGACCGCGCTGCATTTGGTGGATAAGGATACTATGGATAAGCAGAAGGCACTCGAAGCCGCCCTTGGGCAGATCGAACGGGCATTTGGCAAAGGTTCGATTATGAAGCTGGGTCAGCGGGAAAGCGCCGTTGATATCTCCGCAATTTCAACCGGATCACTTGGTCTTGATATTGGACTGGGCATTGGTGGTCTGCCGCGTGGCCGTATCATCGAGATTTATGGCCCGGAAAGTTCGGGTAAAACGACCCTGGCCCTGCACACGATTGCCGAAGCTCAGAAGCTTGGCGGTACCTGTGCATTTGTCGATGCGGAACACGCACTTGATCCGGGCTATGCCCGCAAGCTTGGTGTCAATACCGACGAACTTCTGATTTCCCAGCCTGATGCAGGTGAACAGGCGCTTGAGATCGCCGATACGCTGGTGCGTTCCGGTGCGATTGATGTTCTCGTGGTTGACTCGGTCGCGGCCCTCGTTCCGCGTGCGGAACTCGAAGGTGAAATGGGCGACACCCATGTTGGTCTGCAGGCGCGCTTGATGAGCCAGGCGCTGCGTAAACTGACCAGCTCCGTTTCGCGTTCGAACTGCATGGTCATCTTCATCAACCAGATCCGTATGAAGATTGGCGTGATGTTCGGAAGCCCGGAAACCACGACCGGTGGTAACGCGCTTAAGTTCTATGCTTCTGTTCGTCTCGACATTCGCCGTATCGGTCAGATCAAGGATCGTGACGAAGTCGTTGGTAACCAGACGCGCGTCAAGGTCGTCAAAAACAAGATGGCACCGCCGTTCAAGCAGGTTGAATTCGACATCATGTATGGCGAAGGCGTTTCCAAGATGGGTGAAATCCTTGATCTTGGTGTGAAGGCCGGCATCGTCGAGAAATCAGGTTCGTGGTTCTCCTATAACTCGACCCGTATCGGTCAGGGCCGCGAGAACGCCAAAACCTTCCTGCGTGAAAATCCGGAAATGACCAAGGAAATCGAAACCAGCATTCGCGAAAGTGCGGGTCTGATCGCCGAAGCCATGACCAATATGAGCGAAGACGATCCGGTCAATGACGATTGATCTGATTGATTTTTCGAAATAATTTCAAAGGGCGGGGTGCATGTGTATCCCGCCTTTTTCGTTTCGCATGCTTGATGCGAATGCCACCCAAAGACGGAGCCCCACCCGTGATTACGTGTTATCTGAAATACATCATCGACAGCCACAAAATCCCTGAATTTGAAACCTACGCCAAACGCTGGATCCCGATCGTCAACCGGATGGGCGGCACCCATCACGGCTATTTCCTGCCCCATGAAGGGGCCAGCAACGTGGCCTACGCCCTGTTCAGCTTCCCGAGCCTTGCCGAATACGAAGATTACCGCAATCGCATGGCCGATGACGCCGAATGTCAGGAAGTTCTCAATATGGAAGTCCAAAATCGCAGCATCATTTCCTATGAGCGCAGCTTCATGCGCCCGGTTCTCGACTAACCAGCACCCGCACTGAAATAAAAGCCCGGCTGGTTCCAATCCGCCGGGCTTTTACATGGTTGCCTGTTGCTGCCACTGACTGGGCGTTTTGCCGGTGATGCGCAGGAATTCGCGATTGAAGTTCGACTTGGTGTTAAAGCCGCTGGTGAGCATCGCTGTGGTCACATTCTGCCCTGCACCAAGTTCCGCGCAGGCATGCTCAATGCGGTATTTGTTGATATAGCGCGACACGTTTTCACCCGTAACCGCATTGATCGCGATTGAAACCTGTTTCAGCGGATAACCAAGCCGTCGTGCCATGCGCGCCAGGGTCAGGTCAGGATCAAGATAAAGCTTCTCGCGCCGGACCATTTCATCAAGTGCAGCCATGATGTCAGCGACAGGAATATCGGTTTCGATCTTGGGTGCTACTGGGGCAATTTCAGCTCCCTCATTGCCCTCATCATCTCGCGCGATTGCAATGTCGGGGGACAGCGCCAAAAAGCCGATGGCGAGTAAGGCCAGCGATGAGAAGATGCTAAGAATGATGCCCGGTGCGGTAGCGGCACCCACCTGTAGGGCAATCGATATCAGCGCATCACTAAACGCCGATATGATCAGGGCCGCCGCAATCACCCGCCAGATTAGCGCTGGGACCGGTCCCGCCGCCAAGCGCGTATGGGCAAGATCGTTGCCTTGGCGATGCAATGCTAAAAGAATGGCCGACGCATAACCAACAAATATCCCGCCCAAAAGCGGATCTATCAGCATGGGGGCAAACAGCACCACCGCAATCATCGTGATGGGTGCCAAAAGATGCCAAAGGTCGGTTGCCTGAAAATGCGGCCGAATGCCCCCCTCCAGGAATGCGACCCATGCCAAGGCCGGGATGATCGATGCTGTAACCGGCTGCACAAGGCGCAATTCAAGCACACCGTAATAATGCACCAGCGACACCGTGATGCTTTGAACCGCACAGGCCAGCAAAAGCGCGCCCAACAGCCGCGACGTTTCTGCAAACAGCACGGATCGGACAAACACAAAGCCCAACAACAGGGCAACGATCATGGGAACGGGCAGTGCAATCATGGCGGTGGCGGCATTTCCCAATCAGATGGTGCGAAAACCGGTTTTGCACGTCCTTAAACCGGTTCGAGGACGCGAACGATCGCAAAACAGGTGCAATTTCAAGCCGGTGAAGCTTAAAACACGGATTGAAATCATGAAACATGTAACTTCTGCCCTGACCGTCGCCTTTGGCCTGTTTGCCGGTCTGTCTTCTATCCCGGCGCATGCCGGTGGTGACCTTGCCGGATATGATCGCTTTGATGTTGATGCGGCCCATCGTTCTCGTCCGCTGGCGGCGTCAATCTGGTATCCGGCGGATACGTTTATCTATCGAGCACCGGTCAATAAAAGTGCGATCTGGAAAAGCATCGATGCCTATATCGGGGCGGCGATTGAACCGGGTAAGCATCCCTTGGTTGTTCTGTCGCATGGATCAGGCGGGAACATGGATGCGATTGGCTGGCTGTCATCCGAGCTGGCCATGCGCGGTGCCATGGTGCTTGCGGTCAATCATCCCGGAACGACTTCTGGCGACTCATCACCGCGCCGCACGACGGAGCTTGGCGTGCGCGCCAAGGACATCCATGCGGCCCTAGATCAGGTTCTCGAAAACCCGGAATTCGCGCCCTATATCGATACCGACCAGATCGCCGCAGCCGGTTTCTCACTGGGCGGGACAACGGTTCTGAACCTTGCCGGACTGCGCTTTGATCGCGATACTTACCGCGATTACTGCCAGACGTTTGGCAACAGCGTTCAGGATTGCGCCTTTCTGGCAAAGGGCGGTGTGCACATGGATCAGTTGCCAGATGGTTTTGAGGCGGGCGGCAAGGATCCCCGCATTTCCAAATTTATCGCCATCGAAGCGGGCATGACCTTTGCGGTCAATGATGCAAGCATCAAGGATATCGATCCTGACATGTTGTTCATCCGGCTGGGTAAGGAGCATGGCTGGAAGGCCGCGGACATCTCTGAAACCGGCAGTGGGTTACGCGCCAAACTCGGCAATCCGCGCTACGCCGTTTTTGCCCCGGCGAACCACCTGACATTCCTTGGTGAATGTGTACCCGGGGCTGCGGAACTGTTGGCAAAGATGGAAGATGATCCGATCTGTTCGGACCCGGAGGGATCTGATCGTGCGCAAATCCATCGCCAGATCATTGATGAAATCAGCACATTTCTGTCGCTTGCGCCCAAAGCATCCTGATCCCGAATTGAACGAGATGGAGGCAGCCTGTGGCGGTTGCCTCCATGCTTTGGTCACGTGCCCCAAAATGATCACGATTGCCCATAAGTCTTTTGAAATACAGCTTTTATTTTGGCTTCAGTACGCCAAAAATTCCGTCAAAACAGAAGGTTGCTGGAACAATTCATAGTTGTTGCCGTTTGAATTCCTGTGAGCACCACATCATGAGCAAACAGGAGAACAAAAATGTCGAACCTGACGAAAAAGATTCTGGCGATCCTGATGATTTCGGGCATGGGCCTTGGCCTTGCTGCCTGTGAAACCGCCGAAGGCTTTGGCGAGGACGTCGAAGATGCCGGTGAAGCCATTCAGGACAGCGCTTCCTGATCGGGCTAACCCCGTTCACTTCATAATCGCAGGAGTAACATCATGTTAGGTTGGGCCGTATTTTGTCTGGTCCTGGCACTGATCGCCGCCATTCTTGGCTTTGGTGGTCTGGCCGGAACCTTTGTTGGCATCGCCAAGCTTCTGTTCTTTGTCTTTATCGCGCTGTTTGCGATTTCGCTTCTGGTCAATGCACTGCGCGGCCGTCGTCCGCCAATGTAACGACGTAAAAGACAAGGCTCGGGCAAAAGATATCAGACTGCAGAAAGAAGGACGCCATCACGGCGTCCTTTTTGCGCATCCGGGAATTCGATATCGGTTGCATGGACGTGATCCAAACGCCAAAATATGCCTATAAACAACAACACGGGCGATTTGGCGCCCGATGATAGTCGGAGCAAACAGAAAGCATGTCTGTAATCGCAAAACGTCTTTTGGCCATGATGATGGTTGTCGGGTTTGGCTTGGCACTGGGCGCGTGCGAAACCGCCGAAGGCTTTGGCCGTGATATGGAAAATCTCGGCAAAACCATTCAGGACAGTGCTAGCGACTGAGTTTCACAGTTGACGAAGCTTGAAACCACCTAAGCCTTTTAGACAAAAAGGTGCACAAAAAAAGGAATAGCATCATTTCAGCAAACGCAATCATTCGTGAAAGCGCTCAGGGTATGTCCTCGGAGCAATTTGACGATAATTTTTTGCAAATAAGTCATTTTAAGAATTATCCGCAGATGTTGCCATTCGTTGGGCAAGGTTTTCCAGTTGCGGATGGACGAGGACTTCTACTGGTTGCGGAGAGCCATTATTTTCCCCGAAGTAGCACTGTTCATAAAAGTGCTCAATATTGGTACGAAGGCAACCAATTTAACCTTTCTTGTTGCGAGAGGAAGTGGATAAATACGAGGAAGATTTTGAGTAAAGAAAATGGGATCTGGCCAGCTGCAGGACATGCTATTTACAGAAATTTGAACGCGGCAATGATCAAAGCCGGATGGCATGATTGCAAAAACGCGTTTACCTATTTTTCCTTTATTAATGCTTATCAACGCCCAGCCGAGTATGGGCAGTCGATCAAGGCAGCGGAACAGGATATAAGGCTATCTCAGCGCATTTTGGAGCAAACCATATCGATCCTGAAGCCTGCTGAAATTATCTTTGTTTCAGCGAAGGCATTTAAGCGCTTTTCTTTGTCGATTGATCTTAAGACACACTGTATCCCTCATCCAGCCTCGATCTGGTGGAATAGACATTCAAAAAAGTATTGTGGGACAGGACAGCAAAGGTTTGTCGACAGACTCCGTATTTCCAAGAGCGTTATGTAGTGAAAATGTGAGATTTGTGAGGGAATGCTGTTATGGCTGACTGGACAGGGCAGGGCCGAGCCGCTAAATAGGGCAGTCCATCCGCCAGAATGGCGGGTGCCTTTATTCCGCGTTTTCCGGGTTGGAGAGATATGCAGACCGTTAACGATATCCGCACCACGTTTCTGGAGTTCTTCCGCAAGAACGGCCATGAAGTCGTTTCCTCCAGCCCGCTGGTGCCGCGCAATGACCCTACCCTGATGTTCACCAACGCAGGGATGGTGCAGTTCAAGAACGTTTTCACCGGTCAAGAGCATCGCGATTATTCACGCGCGACCACCTCGCAGAAATGCGTGCGTGCCGGTGGCAAGCATAACGACCTTGAAAATGTCGGTCACACCGCGCGCCATCACACCTTCTTTGAAATGCTCGGCAACTTCTCGTTTGGCGACTACTTCAAGGAAGACGCGATCGAGTTCGCCTGGAACCTGATCACCAAGGAATACGGTCTTCCCAAAGACAAGCTTCTGGTCACCGTCTATCACACCGATGACGAAGCCCACGGCCTTTGGAAAAAGATCGCCGGTCTGACCGATGACCGCATCATCCGCATCCCGACCTCTGATAACTTCTGGTCGATGGGCGATACCGGTCCGTGTGGTCCGTGCTCGGAAATCTTCTTTGACCATGGCGATCACATCTGGGGTGGCCCTCCGGGCAGCCCGGAAGAAGACGGCGACCGTTTCATTGAAATCTGGAACCTCGTCTTCATGCAGTACGAGCAGATGGCAAATGGCGAGCGTGTAGACCTGCCAAAACCATCGATCGATACCGGCATGGGGCTTGAGCGTATTGCTGCTGTCCTTCAAGGAAAGCACGACAACTACGACATTGATTTGATGCGCGCGCTGATCGAAGCATCGGCTGATGCGACCAATACCGATCCGGATGGTCCGCACAATGTGTCGCACCGCGTGGTTGCCGACCATCTGCGTTCGACCAGCTTCCTGATTGCTGATGGTGTCCTTCCGTCCAATGCCGGTCGCGGTAACGTTCTGCGCCGTATCATGCGCCGCGCGATGCGCCATCTGCACATGATCGGAACCCAGGATCCGGTGATGTATGAACTGGTCCCGGCACTGGTTCGCAAAATGGGCGGTGCATTCCCGGAACTGGTCCGTGCACAGGCACTGATCGAAGAAACCCTTAAGCTTGAAGAGCAGGGCTTTAAAACCATGCTTGATCGCGGTCTCAAGATGCTTGATGACGCGACTGATGGCATGGAAGCTGGCGCGACCCTTTCGGGTGATGTTGCCTTCAAACTTTATGACACCTATGGCTTCCCGCTTGATCTGACGGCTGATGCGCTCAAAGAACGCAAAATCGGCATCGATGAAGACGGTTTCTCGACCGCCATGGAAGAACAGAAGGCCAAGGCACGTGCCGCATGGTCGGGTTCGGGCGAAGCCGCGACCGAAGAAGTCTGGTTTGATATCAATGACCGTGATGGCGCGACCGAATTCCTCGGCTATGAAACCGAAACCGCCGAGGGTGTTGTTACCGCACTGATCAAGGACGGTGCCGAAGTCAAAGCCGCATCTGCTGGTGATGATGTTGCCGTTCTTGCCAACCAGACCACCTTCTTTGGTGAGTCCGGTGGTCAGCAGGGCGATACCGGTGTGATCAAAACCGAAAACGGCGCGATCATTGAAATCACCGACACCCAGAAAAAGCTCGGTGCCCTGCATGTGCATCTTGGCAAAGTCGTCGAAGGCGAGGTCAAGGTTGGCGATGCGGCTGAATTCCGTGTGGATCATTCCCGTCGCTCGTCGCTTCGTGCCAACCACTCGGCTACCCACCTGCTGCATGCTGTCATGCGCAAGCATCTTGGTGATCACGTCACCCAGAAGGGTTCCTTGGTCGCAGCGGATCGTCTGCGCTTTGATATCTCGCATCCGAAGGCCGTAACGGCCGAGGAAGCAGCGGTGATTGAGGCTGACGTTAACCGCCTGATCCGCGAAAACAGCGAAGTCTCCACCCGTCTGATGACCCCGGATGAGGCGATTGAGCTCGGCGCGATGGCGCTGTTTGGTGAAAAATACGGCGATGAAGTCCGCGTTGTGTCGATGGGCCTTCCGGAAAGCAACGAACACGCTTACTCGCTTGAGCTTTGCGGTGGTACGCACGTTAAGCGCACCGGCGATATCGGCATGTTCAAAATCGTATCCGAAGGTGCGGTTTCAAGTGGTGTTCGCCGTATCGAAGCCCTGACCGGTGCGGATGCAGCCAACTACATGTCAGCCCGTGAAAACGTTCTGGCCTCGGTCGCAGCCGATCTTAAAGCTGTTCCCGAAGACGTCCCGGCACGTGTGAAGGCATTGCAGGAAGAACGTCGTCGTCTGGAACGCGAAGTATCGGATCTGCGCAAGAAGCTCGCAACGGCCGGTTCCGGCGGTGCTTCGGGCGGTGATGCATTCAAGGAAGTGAATGGCGTGAAACTCGCCCTTCGCGCGCTTGATGGCATCCCGGCCAAGGAACTCAAAGGCATGGTCGATGAACTGCGCGATCAGATGGGGTCAGGTATTGTCGCACTGGTTTCTGGTGATGGTGGCAAGGCCTCCATCGTTGTCGGCCTGACCGAAGACCTGACCGCGAAATTCAGCGCGGTTGATCTTGTCCGCATCGGCGTTGATAAGCTCGGCGGCAAAGGCGGCGGTGGTCGTCCGGACATGGCTCAGGGTGGTGGTTCCGACCCATCCCAGGCCGATGCCGCACTGGCTGCCATCGAGGCGCATGTCGCTGGCTAAGCGACCATGAGACAAAAAGTCTGATTATAAAAAGGGCCCCAATCGGGGCCCTTTTCTTTTGTCTGATGAATGCGCGCGGATCAGTTTTGGATTGATTTTGGTGTACGTGGTCGCATGATGCGCCAACCCAAATTCATGCCTGCTGCAGCGATCAGGATGGCGATAGCGCCGATGATCTGGCCCATATCGGGGCGATAGCCAAAGGCAATCAGATCAACAACGATTGCCACCACCGGATAGATGAAGCTGAGTGATCCTTGCAAATGGGTCGGCAGTTTTTGAACTGCGCCATACATCAGCACATACATGATCCCAGTATGCACAACGCCAATCGTGATCAGGGCGCTCCAGCTTGCGGTTGTGTTTGGCAGATCGTGCAATTTCGCAAACGGTGCCAGCATCAAAATGCCAACACAGACCTGCACAAGGGCAATCAAATGTGGTGGTGTGCCCGAGAGTTTCTTCGTGATGATGGCCGCCGTCGCCCAAAAGAATGCCGCACCCAGCGCCATCAGAATGCCGCCCGCATAATCACTACCACCCACGCCACCACTTGGCTTTCCGGCAATGATCAGAAGCAATCCGCCAAAGGCAATGCCAAGCCAGATGAACTTGTTTGCCGTCAGTTTCTCGCCAAAGAAAACGGCACCAAACAGGACCAGCATGAAAGGCTGCGTGTTATAGACTGCAGTTGAGACTGATATTGATGCCATCGAATAGGACTGAAAAAGCAGATACCAGTTCGTAACGATCGCAATCCCGCCAAAGGAAGCCCAAAGCAGCATGCGCATATTCACAAGCCCGCGCAAAAGCCCCATCGCGCCACAGATCACCAAAAGTGCGGCCGCGCCAAATACACAGCGCCAGAAAACCACATCCATCGCCGGGCGGTCTGACATGACAACAAACCAGCCAATGGTGCCAAGGATTGTCATGGCAGCGGTCATTTCCGCCGTACCGCGCAATTGTTCATTCATCGGAAGCTCCGTCCAAAACGCTTGATCGGATTACTTTCCGCTTTTTACTGCGTGTTTTACATGGCTTGAGAAAGGTGGTTTCCCCATGTAGCCTGTTTAATCAAAGCTATTTGCGGAAATTTCCGGGATTTGTAAGGTCATGGATGAAATCGATCAGAAGATTTTAAAAATCCTGATGCGCGATGCCCGCATTTCGCAAAAGGAACTGGCGGCCAAAGTTGGCCTGTCTGCACCTGGCGTCGCAGAACGTGTGCGCAGACTTGAAGAACGTGGCGTCATTCGCGGTTTCACCATTGATGTTGATCCCGAAGCCTTGGGCTACCCGCTTCAGGCTATCGTGCGCATTCGCCCGCTACCCGGAAAGCTGCATATCGTTCAGCAGCTTATTTCCGAAATCCCGGAATTTGGCGAATGTGACAAGGTGACCGGCGAGGATTGCTTTGTTGCGCGGCTTTACATCCGTTCGATGAAAGAACTGGACGGTTTGTTGGACCAGATCGTTGATAAGGCAGAAACCAACACGGCAATCGTCAAATCAAAGCCGGTTGAACGACGCATGCCGCCGTTATCGGCCAAATAAGGCTTATACCAGCGGCAAAAAGATATCCGTAATCGCCTCGTGTGCCGCGACGTCGGGATAGAACGCCACGCGCTGGAAAAACAGCGGGAAGTCGCGGGTGGTTTCACCGCTTTGGGGCAGCCAGTCGCGGTAAAGCCTAAGCGCACTTTCGCCCAGCATCTGGTCACTGCCGATATGGCGCAGTCTGGCGCATCGCCCGGCCGGGATGGTCAGGGAATAAAGGCCCGTGGCTGCATCATCAGCAGTTAGCTTTTGGTTGGTGGCAACCGCCAGTCCCATTCGGAAATCTTCGGGCGGGGTATCATCGGGATTGCACCAGATGATGTTAAACGTCGCATGCTTTGACGGATGCAGATGATGTGTTTTGCGCCAGGCGATGAAGCTCTGGATGGTTTCTCCGATCCGCTCAGGCGGGCCGACATGATCAAGGCATGCGGTCTCGGTTTTGGGGAAATCAAGAATGGTGACATCGGCAGTTTGGGTGGTTGGCATGGTGCTTTTCCTGACCTGATCAAGCATGGCATAGGGCTTTTGCCAATCATCCCAGTTGGGCTTTGCCCGGAACTCGGTCGGGCTTTGATCATGGATCTGGCGAAAGGCGCGTGCAAAGGCCTCTGGCCCCTCATACCCGGCATCAAGTGCGATCTGAAGCACCGGTGTATTTTTGCGAAAGGCAAGGGTGTGGGCGGCACGGCGCATGCGGATCAGGCGGATATACTGACTGACCGCAATGCCAAACAGGGCGGTGAATTGCCGATGAAAATGAAAGGGTGAGTAGGCGGCAATACTTGCCAATTCCTCGACCGGAAGCGGTTGGTCAGCATGATCATCGATATATCGGATCACCCGATCAAAGCGCTTTTGTAAATCGGTTTTCATCGTCGCGTTCACGGTATCTTTCATCCTTTGACCAACGGGTGTCCTGGCAATTTGGTAATGCCTGTGATCTTGCCTGGGTCTGCGCGCCAATACCTGACCGATCTTGCGGTATTAATCAGAAATCATCGCGTCTGGTGGATGTCGGGTGGCAAAGGCGGCCAATTCATCGATAAAGACCCGCTGGCGTTTGGGCATGAATTCGGTGTCGTGCCAGACGACATAGAAATCGCGCATCTCGGTCTTCCAATCGGGCATGATCGGCACCAGCGCGCCGGATTTCAAATGATCAGCAATGATGTTATGGGCGAATAACCCAATGCCATGACCCGCGCGCACCATATGGATGGCAAGCTCCATCTCATCAACATTGAACCGGCCATGGGCGGCAATGCTTTCCTCGGCCCCGGTTTGCGGATGATAAAACCGCCAGGTTAGAAGCGGGCGCGATATGATCATGTCATGATTGGCCAGATCATCAGGTGACGTTGGGTTGCCACGTTCAGCGATATAGCTTGGTGCGGCACAGGGCACCAGCCACGTGCCGGCAACCCGTCGTGCCATCAGGGAATTTTGCGTCTGCTTGCCAACCCGGATTGCGACATCAAAGGGAAAGTCTTCTTCGGGCAGCAGCGCATTGGAAAGCGTTAGGTGCAGATCAATGCGCGGATAGCGTTTCATGAAATCAGAAAAGAATTCCGGCAGCCAGTAATTGGCCAGATTGACCGGAAGGGCCAAGCGCAAAAGCCCGACGCATTCGCTTTGGCGCTGATCGATTTCTTCAAGCTGCAACGATAGCTCGGCCATGATCGGATTGATCCGGTCGTAATATTCCTTGCCCGCCTGGGTCAGGGTAAAGCCGCCACCACCGCGCTCCAAAAGCTTTGCACCAAGGGCAGTTTCAAGCTTCTGCAAACGGCGGCTGAGTGTTGCGACCGGGATGCGCATCTGCACCGCACCACGGCGCAGGCTCCCGGCTTCGACAAGGCGGGCGAAGATCGCCAGATCATCAAGATGATTTAGGTGTTCCATTTTTGAGAATTTCTATTTCAATAATTTGATCTATTCCCAAAAACAAGAATAGGGAATGTTTGGTGTCAATGACAGACCAAACTATGAGGACGCTTATGTTTCCCCCTCAAATGCAACGCTTCGTGTTTTCGTTTTTCATGTCGCTTTGGCTGTGCTTCCTGATGACCGGGATAGTCACACTGATCAATACCGGCATTGATGCGAACTATCCGGTGCGCTGGGCCAATGCCTTTATCGTCGCATGGCCGATTGGTTTTACCCTTGTTCTGCTCAGTGCCGGAACGGTGGGCAAAATCACATCACGCCTTGTGCGACAGACAGCCTGATAGACAAACTTTCTGATCCCCCGGTCGCGCCACCAAGCGATTGAAACAGGCCCGGTGTAACATCGCCGGGCCTGTTTTTTCATGTCAGACATCTGGGTTTTCAAGGGCTTGGCTAAATGCCGAGCAACCCGTGAGTGTTCGCGTGACCCTCCCATGCAAAATGGTTGCTTGTTGATTTTCAAAAAATGAACCAAATTCGATTTTACGTCATAAATGATCCATCAGATGGAAGATCGATTGACCATGGTCGCGCAAAACCGCATGGAAAAACGCCAGAAACGCGAAGAACTGATCCTTGACGGGGCCGGTGAACTGATCGCTGATCTCGGCTTTTTCGAGCTCAAGATGTCCGATCTGGCCCGGACCTGCGGCATTTCGGTCGGCACTCTTTATGGCCATTTCGCCAGCAAGGAAGATCTTCTGATCGGGCTGGCCGTTATGGCCGGGGCAAAGCGCGCTGAGAAATTTGACATTGCGCGCAATCACGATGGCAGTGCGATTGAAAAATACATCATCGCCAATCTGCTGGATCTGAGCTTTTCCATCGAACATCCGCAATTGTTCGAGGCCGAATATCTTGCCCTTGCGCCATCGATCTGGAAACGTGCTACCTATGCCCGTCATCAGGCCCAGCTTGATCAGATCAATGCCATCACCACCATGTTTCAGAACTTCCTGACCGAAGGCGAGGCCGAGCTTGGCATTGCGTCCGATATGACCAGCCGCAGCCGTAACCTTAATCTTGGCAGTTGGGGGTTGGGATACGGGATCAATGTTTTGGTGCTGTCGGAAATCACCGATCGCCATTACGGGCAGGAGCTTCGCAAAAATGCGCTCAATATCCTGTGTGATGGTCTGGCCGATCTTATGATTGGTGCGGGTTGGCAGGTTGACGATGCCCGTCAAAAGGTCCGCGCACTTGCCGCCCAATATGCCGTCCCCGATATCCGTTTTACCGGATTTTAGGCATCCACCATCGCCCCGAGTTCTCGCACCTATACCCTCGCACCACCACAGCGAACTAACACGATAAACGCCCCACGGAGTACCCCATGTCGCAGGAAAACAAGGCAATGTCGGCAGTCTTTATGACTGTCCTGTTTGGCTTTGCCGGTTTCAGTCTTCCTTACCCGGTTTTCGGCCCGATGTTTTTGAAACCCGAACTGGGTTTCCTTGATCCATCCGTGCCCGAACAATACCGAACGATCCTTTTGGGTGTTGCGATGGCGCTGTATCCGATCGGGCAGTTTATCGGGGCACCGTGGCTTGGGCGTCTATCGGACAAGGTCGGGCGCAAGCCTGTTTTGATGGCATCCCTTTTTGGGGCGGCCAGTGGCTATATCGTGGTTGCCATCGGGGTGGCCAATGCCAACCTGCCAATGGTGTTGATTGGCCGGTTTGTGTCGGGTCTGTGCGAAGGCAATATGGCGATTGCCCAATCGATCGCCTCAGACATCAGCAAGCCTGAAAACAAGGTTCGTAACTTTGGCCTGATCACGGTTGCGATCAATGTTGGCTGGATCATTGGTCCGTTGATGGGCGGCTTTTTCTCCGACCCGTCTATTCATCCGTCCTTTAACGTTTCCTGGCCGTTCTTCTTTGCTGCGGGCATGTATGGCTTCAACCTTTTGGTCGTGGCCGTCATCCTGCATATCCCGGAATATGCCCGCCGTCGTGGCCGGGCGAGTGATGATGAAGCCGTGCCGACCCGGTCGGTTTGGGCGACCCTGACTGACCCGGTATTGTTGCCGGGCTATGCGGTGTCGTTCTTTAGCTACGTCGCGATCTATTTGTTCTTCTGCTTCTTTGGGGTTTACCTCGTGCAGAATTACGACGTGACCAGCAGTTTCCTTGGCATGTGTTCTGCCATCATATCCATTCCGCTGATCCTGGCCGGACTGACGGTGGAACGTGCGCAGCGTCCGATGGGCTTGCGCGGTGTTGCCATCCTTGGCCATTTGCTTCTGGCGACTGGTCTTGTGACCTTTGTTCTGCCCGAAGGTCTGGTGTGGATTTTCGTGCCGATGTGTCTGGCGGCATTCGGGATTGCATGGTGTGAAGTTACCACCAGTCTTTTCATCTCCAACGGCGCAGGTGCACATGAGCAGGGACAGGCACTTGGCATTTATCGCTCGGTGCATGTTCTTGCAGAAGCTGCCGCCGTTTTGATGGGCGGTGTGTTGGCGGGGCTTAACAGTGACTTACCCTTTATCGTTGGTAGTGTTGCCTCGCTGATTTGCGTTGTTGGCATTCTGGGCTGGGTTAAAAGCCGTTCTGCTGAACCGGCTGGAGCGAAGGCAACGGCCTCCGCCAGCTGATCACAAAGACATTACGCCTCATAAGCAAACGCCCGCGTCACATGCGCGGGCGTTTTGCGTTTCAGTCTGGCTCTGATCAGATCGCGACTGGTGTCAGCGCCGCATGATTTATGAGTGCTGTTGCCTGATCGCTTCCCTTGCGCTTGGCATCGGGAAGTTTTGCCAGCTCATCGGCAAGGGCGCGGATGTCTGCAAGGTCGTCGATCTCATCACAAATCTCCATCACCCGACCCCAGATCGCGTCATGATCCATGCCGCCCATCACAGTCAGGGCAATGGCACGGTTAAGCGTTGCCTGGGTGTGTTCCGGGTCTTGCGACAGGATTTGCTCAAATGCCTCGAACGCTGCGATCAAATGGCCCTCGCGCAGATTGATCACACCCAGATCGTTTGATGCAGTCAAGGAGGATGGATCAATGCGCAGAAGCTGCTCCACCGCGCGACGTTCGCTTTCGATATCGTCATTCGCCCGATGGCAGGCCGCCATCAGCCGGTGAATGGTTTCTGATCCCGGATTATGATGTCCTGCGGTTTGAAGGGCAGAAAGTGCAGCTTCATTGCGCTCAAGCGCCAATAGGGCCTGACCGCGGAGCGTAAGCAGTTCCGGGTCGGTCGGGTTGGTACGAAGCACGATATCGACATGGTTAAGCGCCGCACGCGGATCATCATTTTGCAAAAGCGCGCGTGCAATGTGATGCAGGCAGTCTTCATGGCCCCCATCAGATTGCAGCACGGTGCGATATTCGCCGAGTGCTTCGACAATCGAACCTTTTTCATGGAGTGCACGCGCCAAGCCAAACCGCACGTCCAGATTCTCCATATCTTCGCCAAGTGCCTGACGCAGCATATTGATCGCCGCATCAAACTGTCGCCTTTTCAGGGCTGCAAGCCCCATATCAGAAAAGGACATTGCATTCATCGGTAGTCTCCCAATCCATAACGGTTCCGTTGATCGGACCCTTAGATTTATCGATTAACGATGGGATTATAGTGCCCGAACCGTTCATTACCACCCTTATGTCATATGGGGATGGGAAGGTTTGGTTACGCGGTAGGATATCTTAAAACGCAAAAGGCCCCGGCGCGTGCCGAGGCCTTTGAATGCATCAATAAGGCAGCATAATTTAGAGCATCAATCCAGATAGGTTGCCCGAATGAGGTCTTCTTTTTCTTTCGACCATGAGATGACGGTCTCTAGATTGCTTTTCCAAAGCTCCGTTCCAAACTGACGATCATACGTAAAGGCTTCTTTGGGTTCGAAGTCCGGGAGCATCTCCTGAGCGGATTGGCGAAAATCAAAGCCGTATGCCACATTCAGAAACTTGTTTTTGCGCACCACGCGATAGAACGAATAAAGCATTGTCTCAGGGCGCTTGATGTTATGCGTCGTAAGGTAGCTTTCCGTCTGACTGAAGTGAGCCTGTTTCGCTGCTGCAAAGTCGGTGTCGAGTTCCTGAACACGCACGCAACCTTGGTTGCCAAATTCCTGATTTGAGGACTTCTCATGATACAGGTCCCCTTGCTCTGCATCACACGAACCAGTTGCGATAAAGCCGTAGCGCATACCTGTTTCTAAAGCTGTCGAATAGAAAACAAGACCGTCAAGCTTGTTGTCTTGGCCGATACGGCCCAGCACGACCGAGCCGAATGCTTGATAGCTATTATTGCGGTCGATTGTTTTCCCCATAACGGTCCAGTTTCCTGGCGGCAAATAGATTTCACCTTGCTCCGAGGAGATGTTGCCGGAAACGACGGACCCGACAGGCATTTCAGTTTCAAATTTATCGACAGCAGTAACGCAACCGGCCAGTAATGCCGCAGTTGCTAGAACGACGAGTTTTTTGATCATTATGTGTCCCTTTCCTCACGTCTGACATTGGTTTTAAGTGTCTGTAAGGAAAGGGTAAACTATCCAAAGAAAGAGGGAGGTGCTCCATCGGATAGGTTGAGTTGTTGTGATCAGTCAAAGAAACGACTGGTTAGCGATGCTTCATAGGCGCGCGCCCATTCAATGACAGTTTCAAGATTTCGTTCGCGTGCTTCATCGGAATGGGCAGATTGAAATGGCACGGATTGCGCCGGTGCATAGTCGGGGATCATGGCGTTCGCACGCTGGCGGAAATCAAAACCATAGCTTACCGAGATCGCCTTGCTGTCATTGGCGAGCCGGAAGGTGGCAAAATACATGGTATCGGGGCGGATGACATTAGATTGATCAAGGGTTTGCGTGGCGATTGAAAGATGCTGGCCGCGCAGATTGTCAAACCGGGTGATCAGTTCATTGATCGCAAGACACCCCTTTACGTTGGCATCGGTGCCAGACACTGGCGCGAAGTGCAAAGCATCCTTGTTGCGTTCGCACCAATCGGTGACTGATGATTTCGTCGAGACTGTCAGGAAGATCAATCCATCGAGATGTGAATTGTCATCTTGGTCTTTGCCAATCCTGGCCAGCACGAATTGCTCAGAGGTATCATTTTCCGGGCTGTCTTCGCCGATCAGTGTCCATTCACCACCTGGCAGGGCAACAGCACCCGATGCGGTATCAAACTGATCACTCATGCTGCTGGCCGTAATGACCGTATCGCTTGCTTTGGTGGCGGGAGAGGCCAAACCCATTAAGCCCAAGATCGTTAAAGCCAGCAGCAGTTTTCTGATCATGTGATGCCCAAGAAGTTTGGGGACGCCTTATGAAACGTCTCCGGTTGGTTTGGTGGTGTGTCCTTGGCTTAAAGCTTATGGATCATTTTGACTTCCATGAAGTCCTCAAGCCCAAACAGGCCACCTTCACGACCATTGCCCGATTGTTTGTAGCCGCCAAACGGGCTTCCGGCGCGCGGGAAGGAACCGTTCAAAAGCACCATGCCCGCACGCAGTTTGCGCGCAACACGGTTTGCCTTTTCCTGATCAGGTGTCTGGATATAGGCGGCAAGACCATAGGGCGTGTCATTGGCAATGTTGATCGCTTCTTCTTCGGTATCAAACGGAATGATCGAGATTGCCGGGCCAAAGATTTCTTCACGCGCAATGCGCATATTGTTGTTCACATCAGCAAAGATCGTCGGTTTGACGAAATAGCCCTCATTGGTGCCATCGGGCTTGCCAACACCGCCAACCAAAACGGTGGCACCTTCGTCGATACCGGCCTGAATAAGTAATTGCACGCGGTCAAATTGGATGTGGCTGACAAGCGGGCCAATGTGATCGCCCTCCTTGGTCGGGTCGCCAACCGATGCTTCTTCGCCAACGCGTTTGGCGACCTTAAGCGCCTCGTCATAGATCGAGCGCTGTACCAACATCCGTGTTGGTGCATCGCAGGTCTGGCCGGAATTGTTGAAAACCGCGTTTACGCTCCATGAAATGCGGTCTTCGATATCGACATCGTCAAATACGATGTTTGGCGATTTCCCGCCGAGCTCAAGCGTCACCCGTTTGATGTTTTCCGCTGCATCACGCGAAATCGCCTTGCCCGCCCGGGTTGATCCGGTAAACGACATCATGGAAATGTCGGGATGCTGCGAAAGCGTTGCCCCGGCAACCAGACCAGCCCCCTGCACAAGGTTAAAGGCCCCGGCTGGGAAACCGGCCTCGTGGATCATTTCGGCATAAAGAACCGCATTGAGCGGGGTGAATTCGGATGGTTTAAGCACACAGGTGCAGCCCGTTGCCAATGCCGGAATGACTTTCAGAACAATCTGGTTGATGGGCCAGTTCCACGGCGTGATCAGGCCGCAAACGCCAATCGGCTCACGCAAAAGAAGCTCCCCATTATAAAGGGTCTCTTCGGTTTTGAGCTTTTTCAGCGCGACGATGAAGTCTTCAAGATGGGCCGTACCCGACGATGCCTGTTGTTCGTGGGTCATTGTGGTTGGCGCGCCAAGTTCGGCGGTGATGGTATCGGCCACTTCGGAATAGCGGCGCTTATAAATCGCAAGCAGGTTTTCAAGCCAACCAAGGCGTTGCTCAACCGTCGTTTGGCTATAGGTCACAAAAGCACGTTTGGCCGCGGCAACCGCAAGGTCGACATCTTCTTCGCTGGCCAGCGTGATTTGCGTGATGACCTGTTCGGTGGCCGGGTTGATGACGTCCATCTTCTGAGACGAAATCGGCTCAACCCATTTGCCATTGATGTAATATTTGCCTGCGTTTTCCATTGGAAATCTTCCTGATCATTTGGTGGTGACGGTCCGGGGCATGGGGCGGATTTAAATGCCTGTGTTCAGGTCCGTGTGCTTAGCCAGTTTTTGATAATCTCGCGGTGGCGGTCGCCGTTATAGCTGGCGAAATGTCCGCCATGAACGATACGGACCGGCAAGTCATAAAGCCGTTCCATTGATCGCACGTAATCTTTTGCATTCGCGTGATAGGTGTCTTCGATCAGCGGGCCATCATAAACAATATCACCGGAAAACAGGATGCCAGTTGCCGCTTCCCAAAGCGCAATGCCGCCCGGTGAATGGCCCGGTGTGTGGATCACTTCAAAATGCCGATCGCCCAGATCAATCACATCGCCGTCGTCAACAATGCGCGTTGCCGGGGCGGCCCTGACCGCATAGGTGGTTGAGGCATAAGGGGCAGGCGGTAGTTTTGTGAAAATCTCGTCGGTCACATAGGGATCGGCCAGTGTGTTTTGGCGTGTTGGTGCAGCCAAAAGATCCGCTTCGCAGCGGTGGCAGACACGGCTTTCAAACTCATGATGGCAGCCGATATGATCGAAATGGGTGTGGCTGGCAACTGCCTGAACCGCGCGCTCCGTTACAAGCGGCACCCATTGGGTCAAGGACACAACACCCATCCCGCTATCGACCAGCATATCACCATCGCGTCCGCGCACATGCCAGATGTTGCAGCGATAGAATTCCTCGATAAACGGCTCGCCGATATAGGTGACGTCATCGCCAAGTTTTTTCAGACTGTACCAGTCTTCGGGCTTTGCGCGATCCGTGCTCATTATGCTGCGGCCTCAAGCTGTTCGCGGCTCGGATGGCCGGGCAGGATAACAACCGATGCGGGATCAAGGGTCAGTTCGACCCAGGCACCCGGTTCAATGATTGCCGATTGCGGCATGTGGGCGGTGATGATCCTGTTGGGGTAATCGACCGGGCTTACATGGGCGCGGTGATGCGTGCCAAAGAATGAACCGTCTTCCACCTTGGCCTTGCCAAGGGTAATGCGCGGACCGGTTCCGGTGCTGGCGCGGAAATGTTCCGGGCGAATGGCAAGGGTGACCGCGGTGCCTTTGGCAAAGTCTGCGCTGCCCATCGCGGTCTTGGGCAGCTCCACGGTGCCAAGGGCGGTTTTGACCGTGGCCTGATCATCGTCAATTGCCTCAAGCGTTCCGGGGATGAAATTAACCTCGCCCATGAAGCTTGCCGAAAACAGGGTCTTGGGTCGCATATAGATATCTTCGGGCCGTCCGACATCTTCAATTTTACCGGCATTCATCACGACGATGCGGTCTGCAATCGCCATGGCTTCTTCCTGATCATGGGTGACATGAACAAACGTGGTGCCGACGCGTTTCTGGATGGCCTTAAGTTCATCCTGCATTTGACGACGCAGTTTCAGATCAAGCGCACCCAAAGGTTCATCAAGCAAAAGCACATCGGGCTCAACCGCCAAGGCACGGGCAAGGGCAACGCGCTGGCGCTGACCGCCGGAAAGTTCGTGGGGCTTTTTGTTGGCCGATGTCTTGAGCCCGACCATGTCCAGAAGTTCTTCGGCCTTGGCATGGCGTTCGGACTTTGCGACTTTGCGCATCTTAAGGCCAAAGGCGACATTGTCGCGAAGCGTCATATGCGGGAACAGGGCGTAGTCCTGAAACATCGTGGTGGTCGGGCGCTTGGATGGCGGGACCTGGCCCATGTCACGCCCGGCAATTTCAATCACGCCCTTGGTCGGCGACAGGAAACCGCCCAGAAGCGAGAGCAAGGTGGTCTTGCCGCAGCCCGACGGACCTAAAAGGACAATGAATTCACCAGCGGCAATTTCAAGGCTGACATCATCAAGGGCGGTGAAATCGCCAAAAATCTTGGTGGCATTACGGATCGATACTGGGGCGGTCATTTCTTTGCCGTCCTTCTAAAGACAATCAGTTCAAGGAGAAGCAGCAGCGCAACCGATACAAGGAAGACAACACTTCCGACCGCGTTGGTTTTCGGGTTCAGGCCCGAACGCAACATGCTCCAGATTTCAACAGGCAGGGTGACGTCAAAGCGCGACAGCAAGAAGGCAATGATGAATTCATCCCAGCTAAACGTCACCGACAGGAAAAAAGCCGCCAAGATCGATGGCATCAACATCGGGGCGGAAACCTGTGTCATGACCTGCCATTCAGCAGCCCCCAAATCACGTGCTGCCCGTTCGATGTTTTTTTGATGGTCGCCCATCGATGCGTAAATGATGGCAAAACACAGTGGCAAATTGATCACCACATGGCCAACACCCACCGTCCAAAGTGACAGCGACACACCCACCCAGTTAAAGGTCGACAGCAATCCAAGGGCAATGATCAGGTAACTGACCGTCATGGGCGCAACCAGAAGCCCGCGCTGTAACCGCGACGCCGGAAGGATATAACGTGCCAACCCGTACGCCGCACAAAAGCCCAGCACACAGGCAACCGTGGAGGAGCCGATGGCTACGATCAATGAATTGCCAAGGGCCGACATCAGCCGGTCATCGGCAAACACCTCGCCATACCATTTAAGGGTGGCACCATTAAACGGCGGAACAGGCAGGCGGCCATCCTGAAATGAAAACAGCACCAGAACCGCAACCGGCAGGAAGATGAAGCCATAAAGCGCAATCAGATAGGCCCATGACAGCGTTTTGGAAATGCGTGAGGAAATCATGATCACGTCCTTTCCATCTTAAGCCAGCGGGCACAACTGATATAGGCAAGGGTGACCACCACCATCAAAATGATCGAAAGGGTCGCTGCCATCGGGAAATCAGCCCGCCTGCCAAGCTGCAACATGATGACCTGGGGCAGGGCAAGTTCATTATTGCCGCCCAAAATCTGCGGGGTGATGTAATCACCAATACATAAAACAAAGGTCAGAAACGCGCCAACCATGATACCCGGCAAGGTAAGTGGCAGGACAACATGCCAAAATACCTGAAACCCGTTGGCGCCAAGATCGGCCGCAGCCCGGCGATAGTTTGGCGGCATCTGCACCAGATTGGCATAGATCGTGAGTGTCAGGAGCATCACAAAGAAATGCACAAATCCGATAACGGTGGCTGAGCGGGTGCTGGCCAATTCAAGCGGTTCGGCAATTACGCCAAGATATAAAAGCGCGTTATTGATCACGCCATTTTTCGCCAGAACCAGAAGCCATGAATAGGACCGCACTACATAGCTCGTCCAGAACGGCAGGATCGCCATGATCAGCGCCATGCGTTGCCATTTCTGCGGTACGCGTTCGGCAATGATCCATGCCAGTGGATAGGCAAGGATCACGGAGATGATGGTGACCGTAAAGGTGATCTCAAGCGAGACAAACAGGCCCTTTAGCAAATGGGCCTTTTCAAAAAACGTGATGTAGTTATCCAAATTCCAGGTCATGACGATGTCGCGGCCCTTGCGGGTGGCAAGGCTGATCGCGGCCATGACAAGAAACGGGATCACGAAAAACGCGACCGTCCACAGCAATGCCGGGGTGACAAACCCCCATGCGCGGCGGTTCTCGCGTGTTTCAAGGGTGACTTCAGCCATCACGGTGTCCTTTGTCGGCAACACGCGCGCAATAGGCCCGCGCTGATGCGTGTTGTCAGTCGATGACGTGGGAGTGGGGCGCCGTCTTAATGGCAAGCTTAGCGCATATCGGGACCATTGCCCCGCAAAAAGCGGGGCAATGGTGGGTGGCAGTAGACAAGGGATTGCTTACTGCTGGAGCATCTCGACCCAGGCATCCTGCATCTGGGCATCCAGATCGGCATCCGGGATCGGATAAAGTTGCGAGTTCTTCAGATACCCTTCCTGATCATCCCAGCGAAGGGCCGCTTTTTGCGCATCACTCAGGTTTGCGCCCGCCTTGGCATTGGCGGGCATCCCCCAGAAGCAGGACGAGGTCGCAAGGCGTGCCTGTCCTTCGGGGCTCATGATGTATTGAACGAACTTCAGCGCGAGGTCGGGCTTTTCTGAATCCTTCATCACACCAATCGACTGTGCCCAGCGCAGGCCGCCTTGTTTCGGGATGACCCAATCAAGGTTCGGTTTGTCTTCAGACAGAACCGCCGTGATCCATTCACCGCCGCCAACAAGGATATCGACCTCACCTGTGGCCAGAGCCGTTTGGGATGAGACAACCTCACCAACCTGTTTGGAGACCTTCTTCATTGCAAACAGCTTGTCCTTGATCGCGTCCATATCGTCCGCACCAAGATCAGCCGTATCAATGCCAAGGCCAAGACCAACCAGGCCAATTACCGGAAGGTAATAGTCATAAATCGCAATACGTCCGGCATATTTGTCCGACCAGATCACCGACATGTCTTCCATGTCCTTGGGATCGACCTTGGTCTTGTCGAACGAAATGGTGTTGTAGCCGAACTTTTCGGTGACGGCATAGGTCCTGCCATCAACCACATTGTTTTCCGCCATCACGACTTCGGGAAACAGATCAGACGTCGGCAGGGCATCGGCCGGGATTTCGGCCAGCACACCCATTTCAACAGCGCGATGGACATCAACGCCGTCAATCACAAACACATCCCAGTCGCCCGGACGGGACTGTTCAATGATCGAAAGGCCCGCACCCGTGCCTTCATATTCCTTGAGATTGACTTTGACGTCGTGTTGTTTCTCGAACGGCTCAATCAAGGCCGGATCGGTATGGTCGCACCAGACCAGCGCGTTCAATTCTTCGGTGGCGCTTGCGCCCTGTGCGAATGCAACCGCGCCCAGAATAAAGGTCGCAGCACCGCCTAAAAGCTTATTGCGGGTTTTCCCCGTAGCAACGTGACGAAACATAGGCTCTCCCTGATTTCATATTGAGGCCTCCCTTTTATTGGGTAAGTCGGCACTCATTTCGGTGCCGTTGAAAAAATATTGAACGCGTTCATTTTTTGAGTCAATATAAATTTTGAACCCGTTCAGTTTTCCCGGAGTGACAATGTCAGGACTGCGCGCCCAAAAGAAAGCCGATAAAAACCGCCGAATTCTTGAGGCTGCGACAACCCTGTTTCGCAAGGTCGGCTATGACAGTGCGCGCATCGAAGACATTGCCGAAATGGCGGGTGTGTCGGTCGGAACGTTTTACAATTATTATAAAAACAAGGGCGACATGCTGATGGCCACCGTCTCGATGGAGGTCGAAGAAGTCCTTGCAGCCGGGCATGAAATCATCGAACGCGACCTTGATAATGTCGGGCATGCCTTATCCGAACTGATCGGCAAATATTACGACCATTCGCTGACCTATCTTTCCAAAGAAATGTGGCGCACGGCGATGTCACTTTCGATCGCACAGCCCGAGACGCCGTTCTCCAAACGCTATACCGCCCTTGATCATCGCCTTTCCAAACAGGTCTGCGATCTGTTCCGCGCCCTGCAAGCGCGCGGCATTGTGCGCAAGGATGTCGATTGCGAAGCAACGGGCGAGCTTGTCTTTAACAATGTGAACATGATGTTCATCGAGTTTGTTAAGGACGAAGACATGGATGTGGCAGGGCTTAAGGAAGAAGTCGAACGCCAAAGCCAGCCACTTGTCAGGATGATGTCGGCAGCCTGATCGCGACGCACCCCCATCCTCACTTCCCGGTTGCTTCTATCACGTGTGTGCTGATAGCGTGCTTTCGCCTTAAAATCGCAAAGCCCAGCACGGAGCATCCAGCATGGCATTGTCACCAGATAGCTATTTTGCCTACAGCAAAGTTTGGCCGGCTGAAGCCGCGCACCTTCGCGCCATCTTGCTGGGCTGCGGTCTTGATGAAGGTATTAAATGGGGCAAGCCGTGCTATATGCAGGATGGCAATAACATCGCGATCATTCAGGAAATGAAGGGCTTTCTGGCCCTGATGTTTTTCAAGGGCGCGTTGCTTGATGATGTGGACGGTCTCCTGACCCCACCCGGGCCAAATTCCAATTCAGGTCGGCAAATGCGGTTTAATTCGATCAATGAAATAGATGATGCCGTCGATCAGATCCGTGCATTCGTCGCAGCAGCGATCAAGATCGAACAGGACGGCTTGAAAATCGAAAAGTCATCGGTGATTGAACTGCCCGAAGAACTTAAGGCCCGCCTTACCAAGGACGCGGAACTTAAAGCCGCCTTTGATGCCCTGACGCCGGGGCGTCAGCGGGGCTATGGGCTTTATATCGGTGGGGCAAAGCAATCCGCGACCCGGATCAGCCGGATTGAAAAGTACCGTGACCGCATCCTTGAGGGCAAGGGCATTCACGACCGATAGTTTATCAATGCCGTTGCGGCAAGAACCCAGTTGGACAAACCTTGCGCTATTGTGATCGACAGCCTAGGCTAGGTTTAACGTAAGTCTTTGTTAAACAGCGGTAATAAGGTGTGTGGGCGCGATTGTGTTACGGACGCAGCGGACACAGCCTCCTGCGTCAGCTGACCGTGTTGAGAAGGTGGCGCGAGCAAGTTTTCAGGAAATAGCAGTTATGCAAGAGTCCGGGAAAGGTGCGGAAGATGAATTTGCCGATCTTTCAAACGATGACCGCGCGGAAGGTATTGGCGAGCTAAGGCTTGCTGATGGTGATTTGTTTGAGCTGCCCGGTGTCCAAGGGCGGCTGGAGCGGCTAGATTTCGGTAACGGGATGATTTTGCACCGGGCAGAATTACGGGTGCGTGAGACATCCGTGTTTGATGTCCAGAACTCGCTACCGCCAGGTTGGATTGGCGGATCTGCAATTGTGATGGGCAATCTTGAAATCCAGTGTCCGCTTGGTAATCGTTATCATATGACGCCCGGTGTCGGTCTGATCAAACGCGTTGATCCGTGCGGCACACGGTACATTCTTCCGGAAAATCAATTGATCCGCCATGTCGGCGTGGCCATCCCGCTTGATGCATTCCAACAGCGTTTTGGTGATGATGTGCCCGAAAGCCTGGCACCTTTCATGTCAACGGCGCAGGATGTTGTTGATATTCGCCCGCTGACGCTGAGCAATCGAAGCCGCAGCATCGTCAGTGCGATGTTTTCAGGCAACGTGACCGGTCCCGGGCGCGCTTTCAAGCTTGATGGTCTGGCGTCCCTTTTCCTTGCCGAAATCATTGATCTTCATTGTCAGCAATCGCAGGAAACCAGCCTTCCGACTGAGCTAAGCGAGCTTGAAAAAGCTGTTGTCGAGGCGGTTATGTCCCAGGTTTCAGAAAACCCGGCGGCGGCAATATCTGTCGAACAACTGGCGGCGGACAATCACATGACACCCAATCGCTTAAACAGCCTGTTTCGTCAGGACATTGGTAAAAGCTGCGCAGAATTCATTCGCGGCGAACGCATGAGCCGTGCACGCGCCTTGCTTCACCAAGGTGAATTGACGGTCAAACAGGTTGCCGCTGCGGTGGGCTTTGCCCATGTCAGCAACTTTTCGCGGTCCTATCGTGAATGGTACAGCGAAAGTCCCGCACAGGCGCTTAACCGCAACGGCGAGTAACCTTTTCCTGTACATTTTGCCCCCTTGCCCAAGCCGCTCTAACACCCTAGGTTAACGCAAACGTCAACTTGTGTTGCAGGGCAAAAAATGAAGTTTCAGGGCACGGAAAATTACGTCGCAACCGAAGATCTGATGGTGGCCGTCAATGCCGCGATCACGTTGCAGCGTCCGCTTTTGGTCAAGGGGGAGCCGGGCACCGGCAAGACCGTTCTGGCCGAAGAAATTGCCAAGTCACTGGGCAAGAAGCTGATCACATGGTCGATCAAATCGACCACGCGTGCGCAGCAGGGGCTTTATGAATATGATGCAGTATCGCGCCTGCGTGACAGTCAGCTCGGCGATGAGCGCGTCCATGACATCGGCAATTACATCGTCAAGGGCAAGCTCTGGGAAGCCTTTGAATTGGATGGTGACGCGCCGGTCCTTCTGATTGACGAAATCGACAAGGCCGATATCGAGTTTCCCAATGACCTGCTGCAGGAACTCGATCGCATGGAATTCTTTGTCTATGAGACACAGGAAACCATCAAGGCAACCAACCGCCCGATCGTCATCATCACGTCCAATAATGAAAAGGAACTGCCCGACGCGTTCTTGCGCCGCTGTTTCTTCCATTACATCCGCTTCCCCGATGCCGACACCATGGCCGAGATCATCGAGGTGCATTATCCCGGCATCCAGAAACGTCTGGTGGCCGAAGCCTTGAACCTATTCTATGACATGCGTGATGTGTCGGGGCTCAAGAAAAAGCCATCAACATCCGAGCTTCTTGATTGGCTTAAACTTCTGATGGCCGAGGACCTGCCGCCCGAGGCACTCCGCGCCAAGGATGCCAAAACCGCCGTGCCACCGATGCATGGCGCGTTGCTCAAGAATGAGCAAGACGTGCATCTGTTTGAACGGTTGGCTTTTATGGCGCGGCGCGAAGGGCGTTAATTTAGATGTTCACCGGCTTTTTCTATAAGCTGAAAGACGCCCGCGTGCCGGTCAGTTTGCGCGAGTACCTGACCCTGCTTGAGGCGGTGGAAAAGGGATTGGCGGGCTATTCGGTTGAGGATTTCTATTATCTGGCGCGTACCGCCCTTGTGAAGGATGAACGCCACCTTGATAAATTTGATCGGGTGTTTTCCGAACATTTCAAAGGTGTTGTTGACCTGACCGAGGGTATGGACGAGGTCGAGAAAACCGAAATCCCCGAGGAATGGCTTAAGAAACTGGCCGAGAAATTCCTGACTGAAGAAGAAAAGGCCGAGATCGAGGCGCTTGGCGGTTGGGAAAAGCTGATGGAGACGCTTAAACAGCGTCTTGAAGAACAAAAGGGCCGTCATCAGGGCGGCAATAAATGGATCGGTACGGCGGGAACGTCGCCATTTGGTGCCTATGGCTATAACCCCGAAGGGGTGCGGATCGGCCAACATGAAAGCCGCCATCGCCGCGCCGTTAAGGTCTGGGACAAGCGGGAATTCAAGAACCTTGATGACAGTGTCGAAATCGGAACCCGCAACATCAAGGTGGCGCTCCGTCGCCTGCGCAAATGGGCACGGACCGGCGCTGCTGACGAGCTTGATTTGCCCGGTACCATCACATCAACCGCACGTCAGGGCTGGCTTGATGTTCAGATGCGCCCGGAACGGCACAACGCGGTCAAGGTGTTGATGCTGTTTGATGTTGGTGGATCGATGGATGATCACATCAAGGTCTGTGAGGAACTGTTTTCGGCAGTGAAAACCGAATTCAAACATCTTGAGTATTACTACTTCCACAATTGCCCCTATGAAGGGCTTTGGAAGGATAATGCACGGCGCTGGAACGAACAGGTTTCCACATGGGATGTGATCAATACCTATGGGGCGGATTACAAGCTGGTGATTGTTGGTGATGCCACCATGAGCCCGTATGAAATCACCTATCCCGGTGGTGCGGTCGAACATTGGAACGCCGAAGCAGGGGCCGTTTGGATGCAACGGCTTCTTGACCATTTCCAACATGCCGCCTGGATCAATCCGCAGCCGGAAAACTGGTGGCGGCATCATCAGTCGATCCAGATCCTGCATAAATTGATGGAAGGCCGGATGTTCCCCCTAACCCTTGAGGGGCTTGATCGCATGACCGGAGAACTGAACCGATAGGGATTTGGTTTGGCAATCAGGCCGGACCAAGGAACAGATAGCTTTCGGTTTTTGCCACACCCTCCATCGCGCGGATGGTGGTCACTGTCTGATGGAAATCGGGAAGTGATGGCACCTGAATTTCGGCAACCAGGTCCCATTGACCATTGGTGGTGTGCAGGGCCTCAAAGCCAAGGTTCTTGCGCAGGGTCGCGACCATTGCTTTGACGTTCTTGCCTGATAATTCAATCATCATCACACCGCGAATGGTGCCGTCTGCGGCGTCATCGCGCAGACGCACCGTAAAACCGGCAATTACGCCCTGTTCGGTCAGCCGATCCATGCGGGTTTTGACCGTTCCGGCCGCCACACCCAGCAATTGGGCAAGTTTCGGCACAGACGCGCGGGCATTGATCCGTAGTTCGGCAATCAGGCGGCGATCAAGGTCATCCATCGGTAGGCTCTGTGTTGATGATTTCGAAAATGGTTCTGATGATTTTATCAGTTTTGCTATGAAAATTGCACCAAATTGACGTTATAACTGATTCCGGCGCGGCATATGATGATGGAAATCGTTACGGAGTATTGCGATGACCACGTCAGAACAACAATGGGCCCCCTATGCCCGGACCGCCGAAATTGCCGACAGACTGACCCGCTTTGGCAGTGTTACCGGAACCGCGGGCGAGGCGGATATCACCGACCTGATCATCGAAATTCTTGGTGAAATTCCCTATTTTCAGGAACACCCTGATCACGTCGCGATCATTGATAGCCACCCGGTTGCGGGCGGCAGCAAGATGGCCAAAAACATTGTTGCCCTTGTTCGCGGGACAGGGCGCAAGACACTGGCGATGGCCGGGCATTTTGATGTGGTGTCGATTGAAAACTACCATGATCTCAAACACTTGGCGTTCAAGTCCGATCAGTTATGCGATGCTTTGATCGCTGATCTTTCAGGGCGTGCGCAGACCACAGATGCCGAAAAACTTGCCTTACGTGATCTGCAATCTGGTGACTTCATTCCCGGTCGTGGCTTGCTTGATATGAAAAGCGGCGATGCAGCTGGCATCGCCTTTTTGGAGCATTTCAGTCAGATCGGGGATCGCGAGGGCAATGTTGTTTTGTTCCTCACACCCGATGAAGAACGCAATTCATGTGGTATGCGCAGTTTGCGCAATGCTTTGCCGGAACTGGCAGGGCGGTGGGAGCTCGATATTGTCGGTGGCATCAATCTCGATGCCAGCAGCGATCCGGGCAATGGCGAAATCGGCCGGGCCATTTTCCATGGATCGATTGGCAAGCTTCTGCCCTTTGCCTTGGTGGCTGGATTGCCCACCCATGTCGGATATCCGTTTGACGGTGTGTCGGCCCATGCAATTGCATCTGAAATCATGACGGCCATAGAAGCAAATAGTGATTTGTGCGATAGCAGCCCCCATGAAACAGCCCCGCCGCCGGTCTGCCTTGAAGCCCGCGATATGCGCGACAATTACGAGGTCACGACACCTGAACATGTCTGGATGGCGTTTAACTGGCTGGTGATGGGCAAAAGCTGCGCTGATCTGATGGCTGATTTTACCGAGATTGTGCGCAAGGCAGGCAAACGTGCGCTTAAACGGTTTGAGCTAAATGCGGTGAACTATGTAACTGCCAATGGCGGTGCTGTGCTGCCATTAATGCCGGACTTGCGTGTCATCACGGTCGCGGAATTGCGCGATATGGCCTTTGCCGCTGGCGGGCAGGAAGCCCTTGAGCGGATTGATGCTGTGTCAACTGAAAATGCGCAAGAAAACAACCCCTTGAACCAGAGTTGCCTTTTGGTGCGTGCCCTGCTTAACGAGGCCCATTTGCGCGGGCCTGCGGTGGTGGTAGGCATTGCCGGATTGCATTATCCAGCGGTGCTTGTTGATCCCAACAAGGATCTCGATCGGGACTTTATGGACGCCGTTCATCGAGCGCGAAAGACGATTGAAACCCGTCATGATACCCGGATTTGTGATCGGGGATATTTCATGGGGATTTCCGATATGAGCTTTTTCGGCCATGCCCCCCACATGGATGCGACCGCCTTCATCGCGGCCAATACCCCGATCAGTGAACTGGTTGATCAACCAGTTGCCGATGCCCTGCAATATCCGGTCGTAAATATCGGTCCGTGGGGGCGCGAATATCATCAGCGACATGAACGGCTTTATGCGCCTTATGCCTATGGCGTGTTGCCCGACTTCCTTGCAGAAATAGCTTCCGAGTTGCTTAGTCCTGCATAAAGCTTTGAGCGGTGATTTTGGAACGGGCACTTAACCGCTAAGACGGTTGATCGGCGTTTCTGGATCCTTTGGGCTGTCGGCGGTCATCAAGGCGACAAACTCGTCAAGATTGATGGGTTTGCCAAGATGGTCATTCATGCCTGCTGCCAGGCATTTCTCGCGATCAGATTGTGAAGCGTTGGCGGTCATCGCGATGATCGGCAGTTCCGAGGCGGATTTGGCTTTGCGGATTTCGCGGGTGGCTTCGAGGCCGTCCATGCCGGGCATTTGAACGTCCATGATCACATAGTCGTAGTGATGATCGCTGCTCAGCGCCTTGGCGACGCCTTCTACACCATTGGCAGCCAGATCGACCTCGGCACCCTCATTTTGCAACAGGCCCTTGGCGACCTGTTGATTAAGGCTGTTATCTTCGACAACCAGAATGCGCAGGCCGCTTAATCGGCCGGTATCAACGCCAACGGCAGCACAAGGTTGCTGATTTTCGTACGACATGTTTTGAAGTGCGGAGACAAGGTGCTTTGCCAAGAACGGCTTTTGAAGTTCATGCACCTTCATGTTTACGCCAAGCTTGCTTTCACGCCGGGTCAGGCAAAGCACATGAAGTTTCCTTTCGGCAAGCGGGGCAAGGGCTTTGGTCAGGCTTTTCATGTCCGCATCGCTCAGACCATGTTCGTCGATGGCAAGCTTGATGGGCCTGGTTGGTTTGCCTTCGTTTAGTTTTAGCTGCGCAATCAGGTCATCTGCCGTGCGTGTAACGGTAACGTCAAGCTGCTGTGCCTTGAACAGTCGCTGATACACGTCTGCTGCATGATCGTTCGCGACAAGGAACAAGAAGGGTTCCTTGGCAGACGGCATTTTCGCCGGTTGGAGGGCAGGCGCATTTTGATCAGCAACATCGAAATCAAGTTCGAATGAGAAGGTGCTGCCTTCCCCCACGGTACTTTGAACGTTAATTTTCCCGCCAAGGGCTGAGACGTAGCTATCACTGATGGTCAGGCCAAGCCCGGTGCCGCCAAACTGACGTGATGTTGATGCTTCGGCTTGGGTAAAGCCTGTAAACAGGCGCGAAAGTTGTTCGTCTGATATGCCAATGCCAGTGTCTTCGATTGCAAAGCGAATGCGCGATTTTCCCGTCCCGGACGCAACGGGTTTGACCGAAATGCAAACGTGGCCAGCATGGGTGAATTTAAGCGCGTTACTCGCAAGATTGGTCAGGACCTGTTGGAGTTTCAGGCTGTCGCTTTGGATATTTGATGGCAGGTCGGGTGCCACATCGAATATCAGGTCGATATCGTCTCGAACGTGGTTGCCGTAAAGAATATGTCCAAGCTCCTCAAGGAGCTCAAGCAGGTCGAAACTGTGAATATCGAGTTCGAGTTTTCCAGCCTCGATCTTGGAATAATCCAGAATGTCATTAAGGATACGCAACAGCGCCTTTGCTGAAATCTGCGCCTTGTTGAGATAGTCATTCTGGGTGGCATTCAGTTCGGTCTTAAGGGTCAGTTGCAGCATGCCAAGAATGGCGTTCATCGGCGTGCGAATTTCGTGGCTCATATTGGCGAGGAAATTCGATTTTGCCACATTGGCGCGATCGGCACTTTCCTTTGCCTGCTGAAGAAGCTGTTCACGTTGGACCTGATCAGTGATGTCACGGTTAAATCCGGTGACGCGCAACGCATTGCCATCTTCATCCCGTTCAACATCCGCGCCAGCCTGAATGATGCGTCTTTCTCCATCCGGGGTCAGGATGGCAAATGTGGTGTTAAAGTCACCCGTCCCGGCGAGCATCGCGTCAATACGCTGTTGGAGACGGTCGATGTCTTCAGGGGCGACGCGTGTTTGCCATTTCGCATAGTCGACTTCTTCGGTTTGTTCTGATGGCGCATAGCCGTAGATGCGGAACATATTGGCGTTCCAGCGCAGCGTATTGCTGTTTACTTCCCATGACCATACGCCCATTTCCGCGACGTCGGCAGCGGTTTGAATTTGGTTGCGGGTCGCCTCCAACTGACGACGAATGTTGTATTTCTGCGTTACGTCGATGGATACGCAGACCAGTCCGCGATGATCGCCGTGCTCGCCCTTAAGTTCCGAGATCACGGTCGACGCAATAAATTCGCTACCGCTCTGATGGGTTTGTGTCCAGTCGCGTGTCGTGGTTTCGCCTTTCATCGGCAGGTGGAACAATGCCTGTTGCGCGGTAACCCGCTGCCCCTCCGTCGCAGAAAGTTCAGCGGCGTATTCTTCAAGCTCGCCCTTCGCAAACAACATCGAGATGTGAATTTTGCCGATGGCATCGTTGGCCGCGAAGCCAAACAGATGTTCTGCGCCGGAATTGAATACGGTAATTTTCCCGGCTTCATCGGTTGCGATGATCGCAACATCTGTCGCAGCCCGCAGGATATTGATCAGGAGCGAGTTGACGTTGGTCAGTTCTTCGGTCCGCTTGGAAATCAGATTTTCAAGCTCGGCATTGATTTCATTGATCCGCCGACGCGCTTCTTGCTGGGCAGTAAAGTCGCGCATGGTTTGCGATGAACCGATAATGTCACCGGATTCTGATTTGATCGGCGAGGCGGTGACAGACAAATCAATCAGCGTGCCGTCCTTGCGCAGACGCTGGGTTTCAAAGTTTTCGACCGGGACGCCTTGGGCCAGACGGTGCTTAAGATCCTTTTCTTCGCCATGCTGGGCCGGGGGTACAAGAAGCGTATCGAACGGAAGGCCGATAACCTCGCAACGGCTATATCCGAACATCGCAGATGCGGTGGGGTTCCAGCTTGTAATCCTGCCATCCAGATCGCAGCCAATGATGCTGTCAAACGAGTTTTCGACAATCGATGCCAGCGCGGCACGGTCTTTCATGGCGATGTTTTTGTTTCGCTGACTAGATGCAATCGCGGCAAACAAAAGTGCCAGGCCGATACTTGCCAGCGATCCCGCAACCAGTACGAGGCGATGCGGCAACAGGTTGAGCCTGTTGATGAAAGTGGGGGTAACGGCAAAATCGACAATCCATACCCGACCGAAAAGCGACATCTCGATACGTGTCGCGAAGTCGGTAAGATCCAGACTGTTCGCCGGGAAATTATGGAAAAACGTTACAGGATTTTCCGGCGTGGTGACATCGGTCATGGTCAGAGAAAATGTCTGATCATAGATGTCGATGTCAGCAAGGACCTCTTCCATCAGAAGCGGTGCATAGCTCCATCCAAAGGCGGCATTGATGCGCTGTTCTTCGGTTTCAAGCGGTTGGTCCGGTCGATAAAGCGGGGTCAGAATAAGAAAGGATTGTTTCGGATTGCCGGTGGCCTGAACCAGTGTGATCGGACCGGTAAGCTGAACAAGTCCTGTCTTCATGGCATCATCAGCGGCCCTGCGTCGATTGGTTTCCGATCCGATATCCAGACCGATTGCCTGCATGTTGCGTTCGGCGGGTTCGATATACTGGATAACGTAGCGCTCATCGTCATGCGGGTTGAGCTGTCGGATGGAAAAGTCTGGAAAGTCATCAGCGCGGGCACGTTCGAGAAAGGCTTCTTCGTCTGCAACGGGGACGCGCCTGATAAAGCCAAAGCCACGGGCACCGGGGAATTCTGTATCGATATCGCGGACGTTGCTGTACTGAACAAACTGCTTGCGCGTCAGGTCGTTTTCACCCGCGGTAAGAACAATACCTTTTGCGCCTTGCAACCCGTATTGATAGAGCCCGAACCGATCAGATATCGACGAAACCGCGGTCGATGCCGACCTGTTCACAGCATTATCAATAATTTCGCGGTTGTTGTAGCTCATCTGCCAGCTTGCAGCGGCACTGACCATCAAACCAATGATGGCGATGGTTACAGAGAGAACCCTGATTTTGTTTCGGCTAAAGACGCTGTTGCTTGAGTGCACTGTTTTCACTGCAAAATTTAACTATGCCTATCTGTATCTGGTAACTGTCACACCGTTTTCCAGTAGACAGAAGACATTTGTGCACGCTGTGGTGCAGGAACCAAATTTGCCGCGAGACGTTAAGTCGGTGATGTAACAGTTTCATGAAGAATACATACGAAACGTGGCCTTGCGTTTCTGTGGCGTGAAACCGCGCCTATAGTCCTGAAAACCCCGCATGGGCAGGTATCAAAGGAACGTCGCGATGTTGGTTAAAAATCTCTGTCACCGTCTGATCGCCAGTGCACTGGTTGCAGGCATGTTTGTTGCGCCAATTTTCGGTGCGAACGTTGCTGTGGCACAGGATGCAAAACAGGAAACGGTTGTTATCGCCCACCGTGGGGCATCGGGCTATTTGCCGGAACATACCCTTGCGGCCAAGGCATTGGCCTATGGCATGCGGGCCGATTATATCGAGCAGGATGTGGTGCTTTCCAAGGATGGCGTGCCGGTGATCCTGCATGACATTCACCTTGATACCACGACCGACGTCGCGACCAAATTCCCCGGTCGCAAGCGTGAAGACGGGCGCTATTACGCGATTGATTTTACGCTTGATGAAATCAAAAGCCTGACTGTCACCGAACGGTTTAAGGCCGATAGCGGCAAGCAGGTCTATGAAAACCGCTTCCCGATGGAGTTCGGTATCTTCAAGGTCCCGACCCTTGAAGAAGAAATCAAACTGATACAGGGCCTGAACCGTTCCACGGGACGTGATGTTGGTATTTATCCCGAAATCAAGAATCCCGAATTTCATCGCGCCGAAGGACAGGATATTGCCAAGGCGGTGGTCTCGGTGCTTGAAAAATGGGGTTATAACAACCCGGCATCCAATGCGTTTCTGCAGTGCTTTGACTGGGCCGAAACCAAGCGCATCCGAACGGAGCTGAACTATCAGGGCAAGCTTGTGCAGCTTTTGGGTGAAAACCGCTGGGGGGCGCCCGAAGGCACGGATTACGACTTCCTGAAATCCGATGAGGGTGTACTTGAAATGGCCAAGGTCGTTGATGGCATCGGCCCATGGTTGCCACAAGTCATCGAAGGGCTGAGCGAAAATGGCACGGCGATCATGACGCCAACCCTGATCGCGGCCCAGCGTGCACAATTGATGGTGCATCCCTATACGCTGCGCGCTGATCAGCTTCCGAAATGGGCCGGGGATATGGATATCGCGCTTAAGGCAATTTTCGATGATGCCGGGATTGATGGCATCTTCACCGATTTCCCTGATCAGGCGGTCGAGTATCTGGCACGCAATCCTGATGCCTGATCGGTCCTAGTGATCGCGTTTACTGTATTCGATGAACAGACTGTTTCGAAGCTGGGCATTATCAGTGATGCAATCTGCAGTCATCATCGCGTCCTGAACAACTTCAACCTGGGAGGGTGAAATGGCGAAAGTTCTGGTACTTTACCATTCGATGTATGGGCATATTGAAACCATGGCCAATGCGATTGCCGAAGGCGCACGTGGTGTGGCGGGCACGCATGTCGATGTCAAACGCGTTCCGGAAACCATGCCCGAAGACGTTGCCAAGGCAGCAGGCGCAAAGCTTGATCAGGCTGCCCCGGTGGCCGAAGTTTCCGATCTTGCGGAATATGATGCGATCATCTTTGGCGTGCCGACGCGCTTTGGCAATATGTCGGGTCAGATGCGCAACTTCCTTGATCAGACCGGTGGTCTGTGGGCCAAGGGTGCACTGATCGGCAAGATCGGTTCGGTCTTTGCCTCGACCGGGACCCAGCATGGTGGTCAGGAAACTACGATTACCTCGACCCATACCACGCTTCTTCACCATGGCATGGTGATTGTTGGTGTGCCTTATAGCTGTGCTGGCCTGACCAATATGGACGAAATCAGTGGTGGTTCGCCTTATGGCGCATCAACGCTTGCCGGTGCAGACGGTTCGCGCCAGCCGTCCGAGAACGAGCTTGAGATCGCCCGTTTCCAGGGCAAGCATGTCGCAGAACTTTCTGCAAAGTTGGCAGGTTAGGCCAAGACGATCAAAACAAACCTTTATGATCAAGAGCTTCATGAAACCCGCAGTCTTTAGACTGCGGGTTTTTGTAATGTAGCGGCTTTGCATAAACTGCCCTAAAAAGGTCCTATTGGCGGACCAACAAATTCGGGTTGGGCCCGATTAATCGGGTCCGTCCCGGAAAAAGCTCAGGGTTCGAACCCTGTCAAAATTCAATAAGATTTGGAGTGGGTGTGCTGTGTTTGAGTCGTTTTTTCCCAAGCCACGACTGTTTTTCCTAAGTGCGCTGGTTTGGACAACGCTTTGCGTTGCGCTTTGGTATCTTGGGGCGGATCAGTGGGGGCAGTATCTTGGGTTTGGGGTTGCCAAGCCAGAAGATGATGCCGTTGTCGGTTTGGGATATTTCGCGACGCCGACCTTCCTTTGGTTTTGTGCGTATTACGCGGTTTCGGTTCTGGCATTTGGCGGCTTCTGGATGGCCAAGGCACCGCATCCCTGGCAACGCTGGTCGGTATTTGGCTCAGCCCTGATTTTGCTGATGACCTATTTTGATGTGCAGGTCTCGGTTGCGATCAACAACTGGCGTCGTCCGTTTTTCGATAATGTTCAAAATGCCTTGACCGGGACCGGCGAAGTTACCGTCGAAACGCTTTATCACCTGATGCTGGTGTTTGGATCGATCGCGCTTTGTGCGATTTTCCTGTTTGTTCTGACGCGCTTTTTCATCAGTCACTGGATCTTCCGTTGGCGCACGGCGATGAATGGCTATTACATGGATCGTTGGTCGAAGCTGCGCAGCATCGAGGGTGCGGCACAGCGTGTGCAGGAAGACACCATGCGCTTTGCCTCGATCATGGAAGGCTTGGGTGTTTCCATCGTCAGTGCGGTGATGACACTGATCGCGTTCCTGCCACTTCTGTGGTCGCTTTCAAGCTATGTGACCGAACTTCCAATCGTTGGCGCCATTCCGGCTCCGCTGTTTACCGCAGCGATTGTCTGGGCAGTATTTGGCACAGGTATTCTGGCCTTTGCCGGTAAGAAACTGCCGGGCCTTGAGTTCCATAATCAGCGGGTCGAGGCGGCCTATCGTAAGGAGCTGGTCTATGGCGAGGATGACCATGCGCGTGCAGAACCCGTAACGATCCGCGAACTGTTTAGCCACGTGCGTCACAACTATTTCCGGCTTTATCTGCACTACACCTATTTCAACGTGGTGCGGTCGCTCTATCTGCAGACGGATGTGGTCTTTGCCATGATCATTCTGGTGCCGACCATTGTGGCCGGTGCGACAATCGGTTTCACATTTGGTGTCCTGCAGCAGGTCCTGACTGCGTTTGGTCAGGTCTCAAACTCGTTCCAGTTCCTGGTGAATTCCTGGACAACCATTGTCGAGCTCCTGTCGATCTATAAACGTCTGAGCGCCTTTGAAAAGGCCATCGACGGTTCCGGACCGGATGCCGCCCCCGAGGCTGCACCGGCATAAGCCAAGGGAAAAGCATCTGAAAACCCGTCTTTCAGGCACCTGATTGTTCATTTTAGGAAACAATCAGGTGCCTGATTGCGTCTTGTTTGGCGACAGTTTTGTGCCACATTAGAAGACATAAAAATTCCGTCCGACGTGGATGTCGGCCAGACAGGAGGATTGATGATGTCAGATGCAATCAAGAATGCACGCGGTGTAGAACGGGTTCTGCGAGCCATGGATACGTCCGATGGGGCAGGTGTGTCGCTCAAACGGTCCATCGGGACGCCGCAGCTTGATATGCTTGATCCGTTTCTGATGCTTGATTCACTCTCGACCGACAAGCCTGACGACTATATTGCGGGCTTTCCCGAACATCCCCATCGCGGTTTTGAAACCGTGACCTATATGGTCGAAGGGGCGATGCGCCATCAAGATAGCATGGGTAATGAAGGCGTCTTGCGATCTGGTGGCGCACAATGGATGACGGCCGGAAGCGGCATTGTTCATTCCGAAACCCCGGAGCAGGAAAATGGCTTGATGCAGGGCTTCCAGCTTTGGATCAACTTGCCAGCCAAGGACAAGATGATTGATCCGCGTTACCAGAACATGGAACCGAACGAACTGGCCGAGTTTGCACCAGCTGATGGTGCGCAGCTTCGTCTGCTTGCTGGCTCGATGTATGGCCAAACCGGGCCGATCAATGGCATCTCCACCAATCCGGTCTTTGTTGATGTGATGCTTGATGTCGATGCAGAAGTCTCTGTTCCGCTTCCAGAAGGGCACACTGCGGTTGTTTACGTCTTTATCGGTGACGCGATTGTTGCGGGCAAAGATGTTCCGACACACCATCTGGCGATCCTTAAAGATGGCGATGGCGTTACGCTAAAGGGCGGCGCGCAAGGTGGGCGGATGCTGGTGATTGCCGCACGTCCGATCCATGAGCAGGTTGTACGTTATGGCCCGTTTGTCATGAGCAGCAAACAGGAACTGATGCAGGCCTTTGACGATTACCAGAACGGAAATTTCGTGCGCAAAAAGGCGTCCTGATTGGCCGCCACAAACCTGTTGTATGACTAACCCCCGGTTCGCACGTGCCGGGGTTTTTCTTTTTGCGGATGCAAGAATCAACCATCCATTGATATTGTTGTCTTGAAAGCCACGTCCTATTGTCTAACCTGTAAGGGGAAGAAAACGTCAAGGACAGCGCTGGATATGAAAAAAGCGCGGTTGCGCATGGTGGGAGGATTGGTGCTGTTGCTGGCTGGATTGGTTTCCGGCGAAGCACAGACAAAAGAACTTCGACTGGTCACAGGCGACGCCTTTCCACCCTTTGCCGATCGTGCGCTTGCCGATGGTGGCATCATTACCGAAGTTGTGCGCAAAAGCTTCGAGGCTGCTGGCTATGACACGGTCGAAATCATCTGGCGGTCATGGCTTAAGGGTTTCGAAATGACCACGCTGGCTGAGGCCGACGGTACTTTTCCCTATGCCTTTACCCGCGCACGCGACCGAACCGTGATTTTCTCGGACCCGATTACGAACCTGACGGCCTATGGCTGGTACGCTAATAAAAGTGACGGGTTTGAAGACAATACCGGACTGGTCGGCAAGACATTATGCCTGCCGCTTGGCTATGCGGAACTGGGAAATACAGGGCTGCTTCTTTCAAACGGGCAGGCAACCCGTCTTTCGCCGCCCGACATGAAAACATGCTTCAAGCTTCTGGCAGCAGGCCGTGTCGATAGTGTGGTTTCACCGATCCCCGAAGCCCATTCCGCCATTCAGGCCGCAGGGCTTTTGGTCGAGGATTTTGACCATATCGAAGAAGGGCTGTCTGACATGCCGCTTCATTTCGTTGTCGGGCGCAGCCACCCAAACGCAGAAATCATCATTCGCGACTTTAACGCGGCACTGGAAAAACTGCGCGAGACAGGTGAACTTTCGCGTATTCTGGGGCAGGCGGAATATTGAATTGATGCCAGGCGGTACCAAGAAAGAAGCCCCGGCATTTGATGCGCGGGGCTTTTTCCTGGTCAGTTGGCCGCAGCGGTTTCACCCGCGACATCGTCTTCAACAACCCAGCCACTATCGGTGCGGCAAGCTGATTTGATCTGCTCGCTTGTGCGGTTGTAAGCGGTCAGTTGCTGACGATAGGTGCGGCACCAAACGCCCTTGTCCGTCTGAACGGTCTTAAGCGGGGTAACCGAGAAACGCAGTGACGATTGGCTGGATCGTGACGTATCACCGGAATTGTTCTTTTCAAGTGCTGTCTGAACGGTATCGGCCAGCTGCTTTTGCGCAGCATCCGTAATCTTTGCCGGGGCAGGGCCATAGGTCAGAAGTGCTTCGCTGCTTTCCGAACCGGAATTCCAGCTGCGATCACGTTTGACATAAAAGCCGATCTTGGGCGCGTACCACCAGGTGGTGGTCTGCATCCACCATTGTTTGTAATAGCGCGCGCATTCAATGACATAGGTGTCAAAGGTGCCCGAGGGAACCGTAACTGTTTCCGTGGCTGGAACCTTGCAGGTCAACCATTGATCAAACTCGTTGATCTTGCCCGTGGCGGGATCGATATTGTCCGATTTGGTCGAAACCCGGACAAGCTTTCCGACCTCAAGCGGCCAGATGCTTTCCGAGCCATCCTTGATGGTGGCTGAACCTGAACGTTTGCGATCTTCGCTGTCGGTGTATGACCATTCAAGGTTGGGGCCGGTGAAGTCAGCAGTGGTTTGAAAAATGTAATCACCGCCACCATTCCAGACCAGCTGATCGGATTTGATGTCTTCGACATAGATCGCGCGCCCGTTGTCATAAACAAAGGCGTCACCAATTCCAAATTTCGGTAGGGCAGCCGGGGCCAGGGACGGGCCGGTATTTTCGGTTTTCTCGGCATATTGGCCAAGGCCGTCATTCAGTGCATTGAGCGAGTTGCCAAAGTCATCGAGTGTTTGACAGCCCCCGACAAGTCCAAGGCTTAAAACGCAAGAAAGCGCCAAAAAGCGGCGCGGGTTAATTGGCAAACGCATCGTCCTGATCCTGCTCATCGTGTCTTTCGGGTCGGCTTTGTGTTTCGCTCTTTATGTGGGGATGCATAAAAACATGACAACACCGAAGCCCCCCTCGTCGTTGTCATCATCTCCTAGAGCTTCTGTTTTGGTGTCTCAAGGTCGGGAAGGTCGGTGCCCGGGATCAACCGGTAAACCGTTTCCCACTGGCCTTCACCTGTTCGGCAGGCTCGGCCATAAAAACCATCTTGTGCGGTGCCCGTCATGGTCTGGCTATAGCTGACGTGATATTCGCGGCAGAAACGCCCGCCCTGACGGAATGTGCGCAGCGGCTCGATCAGCACTTCGTCACTGGTGGTTTCGCGTGCCGCAAGGGCAACATGACGGATTTCACCGCTTAGGGTTTTTTCCAGCGTCAGGCTGATTTCCTGATCAAGCACCGGATTGTTGATCGGCGAGAATGCGCTGAGTTGTGCATCCATTGGCGCATTTGCCGCAACTACCACGTCCTCATGGGCCAAGTTTTCGTTAAACCAGTTGCCGCCAACAAAGGCCAAAAGAACGGCTGCTGCTGCACCGATACCGGTCCAGATCGCCGTGTTGCTGTTTGCGGCCTTGGGGATCTGTGCATCAATGTCGCTTTTGGCGACATAACGCCGAGACGGGACTTCTTTTTCATCAAGAATATTTTCGATATTCGTGACCAGATCGGGATAGACCCGATCATGAAGAAGGCGTTCGGACTGATTGCGCAGGACCACCGATTGACCAGCCATGATATTGAACTGGCGGGTCAGAACCGGGCATTCGGCGATCCGGTCTTCAAGGGCGCGGCTTTCTGTCGGTGCCAGTTCGCCGTCGATATAGGCGGACAACAAAACGTAGTCCTTGTCATTAAGTTCTGTGGTCATGGCGAACCTCGTTGAATGCTGCCGTTTGGTGTGCTTTGGCTGTCGTCATCATGAAGGGTGGCAAGTGCTTTGCGTGCCCGCGCCACACGGCTCATGACCGTGCCATCGGGAACATCCAAAATCTCGCCAGCCTCGCGGTAGCTATATCCTTCGATCAGCACCAGTGTCAGGGCGGCACGTTGTTCTTCTGCAAGGGATGCCAAGGCAGCCTGCAGGAACATACGGTCTGTGCCGCCATGTTTCAGGCCGGGAAGGGTGATGTCACGTGCATCTTCAAATGAAATCACATTTCCCTGACGCTGATCGCGTCGTTTTTCATCTATCCAGCTCGTCTGGATAATACGGTAAAGCCAGCTATCAAGCCGCGTGCCTTGTTCGAACTGCTCGATCCGTTCGACGGCCTTGGCATAGGCTGTTTGCACCAGATCTTCTGCCGCGACAGCGTCGCGGGTCAGTGACCGCGCAAAGCGCAATGCGCGCGGCAGAAGATCTGTCAGCTCTTTACGTGTTGCGGTGTCCAAACCAAACCCCGTTACATTTTTATGGGTCTATTGTGCATATAACGACGGGGGTGGACTGTTTCTTCCATCACAGTTGAAAAAAAATAATCGCGATTTTTTTTGCCCGGTCGGGAAGAAAACAAAACTGCCGGGCGTTGTCCTTGCAAATCAACGCGAAATTCACTGCACTGACTGGAGTTAACAATGTCGATCCAACAAAAGAAAAGTCTGCGCACCAAACTTGCGGCTGCAGGTATTCTCGGTTTTGGCGCCTTTGCATTGGCAGTAACCCCTGTTTCTGTCGATTTCTCCCACTTCGACCTGACCGGCAAGTCGGCCTTTGCCCAAGGCAATAGCGGTGGCAACGGTAACGGCGGCGGCAATGGCAATGGTGGCGGCAACGGAAATGGCGGTGGTAACGGCAATTCCGGCGGTGGCAACGGTAATGGCGGCGGTA